>NZ_LMUJ01000032.1:265547-340110 GCF_009765975.1 Acidisphaera sp. S103
ACCCGCGGCTCAGCGGGTTAGAAAACGTCACCTTCCTGGCTCGGCTCTACGGCGTCGATGAGCGTGAAGCCGCCGCCTATGTCGAGGAATTCGCCGAACTGGGCACGTATTTCCGGATGCCGGTCGGCACGTATTCGGGCGGTATGCGCGCCAGGCTGGCGTTCGGCGCGTGCCTGGCGATCCAATTCGATGTCTACCTGATCGATGAGGTCACGTCGGTCGGCGACGCGCGGTTCCGAGCCAAATGCCTGGATGCATTTCGGCAACGGATGGACCAAGCGGACGTCATCATGGTCACGCATGATTACGAAACGATGCGCGCCTATTGCGACATCGGCGCCGTGCTCCGCAATGGCACGCTGACGCTCTTCGACGACCTGGAAGTCGCAATCGATCAGTACGCTCGCACCATGTCGACCAGTCCGAACAGCACCATGGAGATAGCATGAACACCAACATCGCCTCCTCGGGCTATCGCCTGGATGCCACGGAACGTGCGACTCCGGTGGTGCCGTTGGACGTTCGGCTGCAGGTGGGGCCGGTCAGGCCGCGCGCTAGAAAACGGCGTTGGCGCATGGTCTCGCTGCTGCTGGCCGTTGTGCTGCCGACGGCCTTGGCCGGTATTTATCTGTATCGCTATGCCGACGATCAGTATGTGACTGAATTCCGCTTCAGCGTGCGGCACGAAGCGCCATTGCGGATGGATGCGACCGCGAGCAGCACGCTGCCGGCAGCGCTGGGTGGATCGACTTCGCCTCTGGCTGTGATCACCGATTCCCAGGTCGTCATTCAGTATCTCAAAAGCCGGCAGGTGATCGATGATATTGTCGCATCCGGCGTGGATCTCGATGCGATCTATGCGCGGAACGACAAGGATTTCCTGGCGCATCTTAAGCCCCACGCTTCGGCGGAGGAGCGTTTGCGTTACTGGCGGGGGATGATCGATCCGTTCTTCGACATGTCGACGGGTATCGTTTCGGTGCAGGTGCGTGCCTTCAACCCCACCGATGCCCAAATTATCGCCGCCACGGCACTGCGGTTGGCCGAGAAGCTGGTCAACAACATGGCAAGCCGCGCCCATGACGACGTGCTGACATACGCGACCCGTGAGGTCGGGACGAGCGAGGCAAAATTGAAGGCCACACAGGATACGCTCACATCATTCCGCAATCGTCATGCGGTCCTGTTTCCGGAGATGCAGGCGACGTCGGACACATCCGTCGAAGGCAAGGTGTGGGAAAACCTGATCGAGGCGAAGACCGCGTTCAATGCGCAACTCGCCGTGGGTGTTTCCGCCGATTCGATGCAGATGCGGATGCTGGGAAATCGGATCGCGGCCATGGAGACGGCATTGCGGGACGTTCACGGCCGCATGGCGCAAGCTGGTGCCGGTGGCGCATCGGATGCGTCACTGGCTTCGGTGATGTCGGAATATGACGTTCTCCATCTCGATCAGGAGATCGCCGCCAAGGTCTATGAACGGGCCCTGATGGCATTGCAGGATGCGAGGAACGCGGCTAGTCAGCAAAGCGTCTATCTGTCGGCTTTCGTGCGCCCCGCCTTGCCGCAGGAATCGATGTATCCGGTTCGCTGGCGGATCATGACAGAGACGGCATTGCTGAGTTTCGTGGCCTGGTGCCTGCTGCAACTTCTGTATCACGGTATTCGCGACCATATCGACTGAGCAATATAAAATGAGGTATTTTCCCATGGATATTGATGTCGTTTCCGACGCCGTCGGTTCGGATCAGCCGGTGTGCGGCCCCCTGGCCGATGCCTGGGAGACGCTGTCGGACTTCCAGGTCGTGGCTCCGGCGGACCCCAATGTATTCGCATACTTCCGGACCCTGGACCGGGTGTTGGCGGCATTGGGCGAATCCGGTGAGGTCGAGCCGGTCGAAACCGTCATGCTCCACGTCGATTACCTCGCCGACAAGGCCGGCTGTGATCCGTCGGTGGTCCTCGGCGGCGGCGATTTCACCACCCATCCGCAGATCGTCGCTGATGCATTGGTCAACATCAGTCTGGTTCTTCAGCAAAGCGTGCGGAGCCGGCCGGAACAACTGCCGGAAGGCGTTCCCGCTGACGTCTACACCCTGATCCTGGAAGCGGAAGCGAAGCTCGCCGGCTGGTGCTCGCGGGAAAAGGCATTGACGATCGCCCGCATCGTCCTGGAAGAGCGTCCGAAGACCTGCGTCGAGATCGGCGTCTTCGGCGGCCGCTCGCTCATGCCCTGCGCCGCCGCCCTCCGCCACAACGGCGGTGGGGAAATTTATGGGATCGAGGCGTGGAGCCCGAACGTCGCGATTGAGAACGCGACGAACGAGGCCAACGACGATTGGTGGTCCAAGATCGACTTCGCCGGCATCAAGCGGGAATTCTACCGCTTCGCCGCCGCGACCAACCTGACGCCGCACGTGCGGCTGATAGAGGCGCCGTCCGGACGTGCGGCCGGGCTGTTCGATACGATCGATTTCCTCCACATCGACGGCTCCCACTCCATGGTGAACGCCGCTGAGGACGTCATCCTGTACGCCCGCAAGGTCCGCAGCGGCGGCATCGTCGTGTTCGACGACGTCAACTGGGCGTCCACCGCGCCGGCACGGGACCTTCTGGGTGCCCTCTGCGATGTCGTGACGGTGCTCAAGGACCCGGCGAGCGGGCTGGATATCTGTGCGGTGCTGCGGCGGCGATAGAAAGCGATTTCAAAAACATTACGGGCTGGGACCGAGATGCTGACTGGACTATACAGGCGAATATTTCACTATCACATGAAGAAATGCGGGGGATCGACATTCAATCATTGGCTTGACACCCTGACGTTCGATGAACGCACCCATGCACTCGCGGGCTGCAAGGGCTATTCGGTCGTGGACTTCAGGCCGGACAGCGTGGGAACGATGCAGGAGATGGTCATCCCGTCGCTTGCGAAAGCGGTGTTTCATTGGAGCGACGTGGTGCACAGCCACGGACCGCTGCGCATGTATGCGCCGGACGACACGTTTTGCCTGACGATGCTCAGGGATCCGGTACAGCGCCTCATTTCGCAGTTTCTGGATTTTCGTCGCCTGCGCAGCATTGATATCGTCAACAGTCCGGCGGCGGTACAGGAATGTGTCGAGGACAGCCGCCATCTGCCCTTGCGCGATTTCCTGGAAAAACACGGACAACGTGGCGGCCGCAGATACCTCGACAACTACATGACACGGGCTTTGGTCGCCGGGCGCATCGGCAACCTGATCGACGATACGATCGATGCGGATCGTTTGTGTGAAGCCGCGCTGCTGAGCCTGGAAAAAGACTATGACCTTGTCGGGCTGACCGAACATCTGGACCTGAGCCGCAACGCCATGTGTTCGATGGTGGGATTGCCGCCGGCACGGCAAATCCCGACCATCAACATCACGCGCTCGGTCTTTCAGAACGATAAGGAATTGCGTGGCGCGCGCGACATCCTGAAAAGCCTGACGCGTGTCGATCGCGTGGTCTACGATCGGGCCCGGCAGTTGTTCGACCGGCGGCACAGGTTGGCGGCACAGTCTTACGAAATCGATATGTTTGAGAGCCACCACGCCGCCAGGCTGCTCGCCGAAGCGCGTGGGTCCGTCAGCGACGGCGCGACCCGCTATTCGGTGCGGGCGCCGATCGTCGGGTCGGGCTACCACGGACGGGACGGCGGCGGCATGGCGTCCTGCGCAGTCTGGACCGGCCCGGACACCCGCACGACACTTTACATGCCGACGCCGGCGAACATGCCACTGTCGCTCATTGTCTGGATACGCGGCTACGTCGACGCCCGTCAGCGCGACCAGCTTCGTGTGCGTGTCGATGGGCGGTCTGTTCCGCATTACTTCGGAGTCGCCGACGATTACGCCGACGTGCTGACAGTCGACACCTACTCCACCCGCGACTTCATCCGGTTGGAGATCGATCTCGATGAGACGCTGGAATCAGGCGACCCCGGTACCGAATTCCACGATGCCCGGGAGCGTGGCTTCGCCTTCGACAGCTACGGCTGGCGCCCACTGTGATCAGTCGCTTTCCCGCAGCACCTCGGTCTTGACCGGCAGCACCGCGCCCATCCACGTCGCGTTGATCGTGTGGTCGTCGCGCGGGCGGCCGGATTGGGGATGCAGCAGGACCGTCAGTCCCATGCGGTTCATCATCACGAACGGCACCAGGGTGGGGAACAGGTCTGGCACGAACTGGATCTGATACATCGCCTGCACATGCGGGCCAACCGGCACGTCGTGCCAGCGCCCCATGCGCACGGCAAACCGTTCCTCCACCCACTCTCGCAACTGTGCCGCTCGGTCGCGGCTGTCCGCGTCATAATAGACATGGATGTGGTAGTCGGTGATGCGAGCGGATTCGATCGGTGTGGTGGGCATCATGCGTCCTTTCGCAACAGATGTTTCACATCGCGCTTGGTAACCTTGCCATAGCCGGATTTCGGCAATTCCGGCCAGAAAACGAATTCCGCTGGCCATTTGTATTTTGCCAGCCTACCGTCCAGATGCGCCAGCAGGTCCCCCGGCGAAGCCTGTGACCCGGCCTCCAGCACCAGCACGGCCACCCCGGATTCACCCCATTTCTCGTGCGGCATGCCGACCACGCAGGCCTCGGCGACCGCCGGGTGCAGCAACAGCGCTTCCTCGATTTCCCGCGGATACACATTCGACCCGCCGGAAATATACATGTCAGACGCACGCCCGGTGATGTAGACGAACCCCCGAGCATCCGTGTGCCCCAGGTCGCCGGTGTGGAACCAGCCGTGCGCCGTGGCCTTGGCGGTCGCCTCCGGATTGTTGTGATAGCCCAGGAACACGCCCGGTCCACGCACGCAGATTTCGCCGGTCTCGGCCGGCTTCCCGTTGTCATCCAGGATCGCGATATCCATCCCGATGCGCGGGTACCCGCAGCTTCCTACCGGCATCTCGTCGTCGTTTTCACTGTGCAGCGCCGGCGGCAGCACGGTGATGTTGCCGGTGACCTCGCCCATGCCGAAATACTGCACCAGCACGCGGCCAAGCTTGCGCAGCGCATACACCTGATCGGCACGGTACATCGGCGCACCGGCATAGATGACGTAGCGCAGGGAACTATGGTCGTAACGGTCCACCGAATCGTGCCGCGTCAGCATGGTCAGGATCGTCGGCACGGTGAACATGTTGGTGACGCGGTGGCGTTCGACCAGGCTCCAGGCTTCCTCGCAGTCCAGCCGTTCTCCGGATAGCAGGATGGTGGCGGCGCCGCGTGCGATCTGCGGCAGGGCATGAACCCCGGCGCCATGCGACAGCGGCGCGACGACCAGCGAGGCATCCTGTTCCGTCGTCCCCGGCATCAGGTCGCACAAATGGTTGCAGACGACATAATCCATCTGCCCATGGGTCAGCACACCCGCCTTCGGCCGCCCGGTAGTGCCTGACGTATAGAAGAACCATGCCGGATGGTCGCGGTCCACATCGGCCGGCTGGGTCACGCGGCCGGCGAAACCGGCAAAGGCCTCCCAGTCGTCCGCACCATGGCCGCCGATCGAGATTTCCAGCCGGCAGGCCGCGTTTTCCGCACGTGCGGCCACGGCATGATCCGGAAACGCGCTGTCGAAGATATGGACAGTGGCACCGGAGGATTGCGCCAGATATGCGACCTCCGGCGGCGTCAGGCGGAAATTCGTCGGCACCCAGACCGCGCCCAGCATCCATGCCGAAAACATGGTTTCCAGCACGGCGTTGGAGTTCCTTGCATGCAGCAGCACGCGGTCGCTATGCCGCACGCCCCGCGCTGCCAGTGCCGCCGCCGCCGCCTGGACCCGGTCGCGAAACGACGCCCAGGTCCAGGTGTTCTCACGCCAGACGATCGCAGGCCGTTCGGGGAATCGCCGAGCGGTCTGGATCAGCAGCGCCGCGAGGTTGGTGGTCGGGATCAGCGGAGCGGTTCCAGGATCGAGACGTAGTTGGCCACGGCCGCACCGCCCATGTTGAACACCGCACCGAGGTCGGCCTTGGGCAACTGCATACCGGCTGGCGCCTCACCGACCAGTTGCATGGCGGTGATGGCGTGCATCGACACGCCGGTGGCGCCGATCGGATGTCCCTTGGCCTTCAACCCGCCCGACGGATTGATCGGCAACCGCCCATCCTTCGCCGTCCACCCCTCCAGCACCGCGCGGGCACCTTTGCCGGCCGGAGTCAGCCCCATCGCCTCATATTCCAGCAACTCGGCGATTGTGAAACAGTCATGCGATTCGACGAAGGACAGGTCGGTCAGTCCGATGTCGGCGGATTCCAAGGCGCGCGCCCAGGCCTGCGCCGCACCCTCGAACTGCGTGATGTCGCGCTTGCTGATCGGCAGGAAGTCGTTGACCTGCACCGCGGCCTTGAAGCGGACCGCCTTGCCCATGGCGCGCGCGGTTTCCTCATCGGCCATGATCAGTGCCACGGCGCCGTCGGACACCAGTGAGCAATCCGTCCGCTTCAGCGGCGGCGCCACATACGGGTTCTTCTCGCTGACGTTGCGGCAGAAATCGTAGCCGAGGTCCTTGCGCATCTGCGCGAACGGGTTGTCCACGCCGTTCTTGTGGTTCTTCGCGGCGATCGCCGCCAGAGCGTCCGACTGATCGCCATAGCGTTGGAAATACGTGTCCGCGATCCGTCCGAACACCCCGGCAAAACCGGCCGGGATGTCGGCTTCCTCCTTCTGGTAGCTAGCTTTCAGCAGGATATCCCCGACTTCCTTGCCTGGGGTCGCGGTCATCTTCTCCACGCCGATCACCAGCGCGATCTTACCCCGGCCCGACAGCAGGAAATCCCGAGCGCCATAGACCGCGGCGGAGCCGGAGGCACACGCATTCTCGAACCGCGTGATCGGCTTGAACCGGAGGTCCGGCACGTGCTGCAGGACCAGCGACGCCGGAAAATCCTGAGCCGAGAACCCGTTGTTGAACAGGCTGAGGAAGGTCGAATCGATCTCATGCGGCGCGATACCGGCATCGGCGATCGCGGCACCGGCGACGCGGCCGATCAGGGATTCGATATCGGGGTCTTCCAGCTTGCCGAATGGCGAGTGGGCCCAACCAACGATACAGGCTTCGGTCATGGTGGTTCCTTCCTCTGAATCTGGCATGGAAGATTAGCGGATTGGGGGAGATATGGCGAGGCTGCGGAGATTCGGTCATCAGCGTGCGGTTGGCGGGCCGATGGACATTTAGGATCGGTCGGGATGGATATCAAAATTATTTTCGATAATGTGCCTTGGCCCATTGATGTGATTCGTTAGTCCGATTTCGGCGGGCCGGCCGGCTCGCGCCTATTCAGGTTTGGTACAATATGCAGCAGAGCCGGCCATCGCTTTCATTCGTTTGTGCAATAGCAACTATATCTATATGGCTGGTCCTCTCCTCTATATCCGCGAGGCGGCGTGAGCGTTTTCCGTTCCGTATGCCTTAACGACTCCGTTTCTGTCGAAGGTTACGGTAAGCACGCTGGTATCCGATTGGGCGCCTCCAGCAAACATTCCCACAACAGGAACATAAGTCGCTGCATTCACCTGAGTTTTACTGTAACTATAGGTCCAAACCTCATCGCCATTCTCGGTAAATGATTTGCCATTCGGGGCACCAAACAGCATCTGGATGTCGGCTTCTCTGGACACGCCTTTCTGAATTTGCGCCTGCTTATTGGGGTCGGCAACTGCACTGGAGCCCATCTGGCTTCCGCCGCAACCAGCTAGTGGCAAAGCCACGGTACAAATCATGAGAGTGTTAGCAAGAACGTTCGCGATTTTCATTTTCTACCCTCTTTCTTACCTAAATATTAGACGCTTGAATCGGCCTTTATGACTTGGCAAATCAAACATCCAAGATGAAGCTTCTGATCGCCTCGATGGCATGTAATCTGGTACAAAATGAATTGTCAAGTGTAATAATATCGTGCGTTGGATCGATCTGGCTTTAACATTGATTGTATTGTCTGTTGGCCAAACCACTCAAGATGCTGAACGTGACGGGCAGCATACACTGGCTACACTAAACAATGATCGATTCGTGCGGATAGCGGCCCATTTTTGTGTCTACCGGATTGACGGTCGTGGGGCCGGAAGAGCCTGGCCAGGCGATGCCTAATTATAACCGCTCCAGGTCGTTGCCACGCCCAGGCCGTCACGGCCCAGCGCAGTCCCTGCCGGCTTCACGGATCTCGGGTTGCGGCTCCGGACATCATTGGGTGAGGACTTATTGCTTGCGATCAACGTTCGTGGGCGCCTCTCGGCCCGTATTCGTCTTTTCCACGGATTGTCAACGCAGAGATCGCAGAGACCGAGGAAAGGAATCGGTGGGGGCACGATCGATGTGTGTGACAGTCCGAACAGGCAAAAGATACCCCCGGCTCAAAGGCCCAAAATTCTTGTCAGCGCGCTCTGCGCCCCGCTCAGTGTTCTCTGCGTTTAGGGAGGAGGAAATCCCAGCACAAACGGTACCCGATTCAACCATGGTTCCGACGATCCATGCAGAAGCGGTAAACTGAAGATGGTTCACGTAGTCGCCGCCGCCCAAACGATTAATCGCCATGATGAAGATGTGTGCATGCGGCGGGACACAGTCCGGGCTGTGACGTAAAGACGGTGCGCCGCCCGACTCGTTTGTTGTCGGGCGTCGCCGCAATGTAGGCAGGCTTCGCTTCGGCGAAGGCAGGGCATGACGTGGAGGGCACCGCCGGTGTGTCGGTCTCAACGCGGTTCGCTACTCAATCATGATCAGCCCCGCCAGGGCCTTTGGTTCGGTCAGCATGGGGTAGTGACCGGTGTCGAGTTCATGCCATCTTGCCTTCAAGGTGTCCGCGGCCCGCTTCTGATGGCTGACCGGCGGATTGACGCTCTGGCGGCACCAGATGACCGAAGCATTCCAGGTCTGCTGCCAGAAACTGTCCAGCTTTACCGGCGACGCCATCGCGGCGATCGGGTGTGGGGTATAACGGGCCAGCGCCCATTCCTTCGTTGGGCCGTCCAGCGAGACGAACATCCGGTTGGCGGCGTCCTCATAGGATGGGCCGGTTCCGACATCGGTGGTCACCGCAGTCGGCCGTTTTACGTGGTCTGCGACGGTTTCCCCATTGAACAGCGCCAATGCATCGGCGAGGACGATGCGGCCGATCCGATCGCGGGCAGTCTCGGCGACACGGGCGGCGACCATGCCGCCGCAGCTTGTGCCAACCAGAACGATGTCATGCAGATCCTCGAAGAATAGCATCTCCGAAATTTCCGCCGCCTGGGTTTCGGTATCGATCCCCGGCCGCAGCGCATGACGGCGTTCCCCACAGCCGTCCAACGTCGGTGTGAAGACCGTATGGCCGGCGGCGCGCAGATGCGGCGCCACGTGCTGCCAGATCCATCCGCCCTGGTAGGCGCCGTGCAGCAGGACATAAGTCGCCATGTGCGTTTTCTCCCCCTCATTCTTGGCCCGAGATCAGCACAGGACGGCAGCAGACGCCACTCGTCGTTGATCGCTGCGGACCCGGGGATCGACCAGCCTATGGAATGTGGACATGGACAGCCGCGTCCGGGATCGGTATCGGGCGTCGCTTGATCGCCTGGAGGTTTCCTCATGCCCGATGTCCCGCCCGACCGCCTGTCCAACGACCCCACGAGCAAATTCTATGATGAGGATGCCTTGCGCCGCGGCATCGGCATCCGCTTCAAGGGTGTGGAAAAGACCAATGTCGAGGAATATTGCGTCAGCGAGGGCTGGGTCCGCGTCGCTGTCGGCAAAACCCTCGACCGCCGGGGCAAGCCGTTGACCATGAAGGCCAGCGGCACGGTCGAACCCTATTTCCGGGATATTCCGACGGAATAGGCGGTGTGGCTGCTCACACCAGGATGATTGAGTCGCTGTAGGCGGCAATTTTTTGGTCATGGGTGACAAGCCGCAACGGGACTGCCATGGCCTGGGCAACGAGTAGGCGGTCGAACGGATCACCGTGCAGTGGCGTCAGGGTTTCGACCGCGGCAGCGTGGGCCGGCGAGATGTCCAGCATTTCGAAGCCCGCCTCCCGGAAAAAACCCAATGCTTCATCACCGGAGATCGGCATGTCGTTCACGCTGCCCCGAGCCAATGCGTGCTTGATGGCGATTTCCCAGATCGTGGCGGCGCTGACGACGATCGCGTTGTCAGGATCATTGATGAGATTTCGCGCTTTGACCGAAAGATTGGGATGATCGGCGATGGCCCAGATCGCGATATGCGTATCAAGCAACAGCCTCATACACTGGTACCGTCGAACATCGCCGCGACGGCAGCGTTCTCTGTGTCAATGTCTTCAGGCACCCGAAATTTGCCCTTGGCGACGCCGATACGCTTGCCCCCGACGGAAGGCCGGATCGGCACCAGGCGAGCGGCGGGTCGGCCGTTACGGGCAATGACGATCTCGGTTTCCACGCCGGTCTCGACCGCTTCCACAAGGCGGGAAAGGTTTGATTTGGCTTCCAGCATGTTAAATATCGGCACGATCGACTTCCTTAGCCAGACCAGACTAACCTAATTATTCCGATCGCGCCCGTCAAGCCGCATCTTTCCGCCAATGCGCGATTTTGCCGGGAAACGTGGTATCCTCGGACATCAGACATCCACAACAGGACCTTTTCATGTCGGCGACCGAGGCTCCGCCATTCGACGTCCGTGATCCGGCCTTTCTGGCGAATCCGTATCCGGTATTCCACCGGCTGCGCACCAGCGCCCCGGTCTACCGGGCGCCATTGGGTCGTTGGTTCATCACCCGCTACGACGACGTCGCCCAACTTCTGCGCGATCGCCGCTTCGGCAAGGACTACGCCGACCCGGACGCGCTGATGCGCCGTTTCGGCCCAACCGCCTTGCAGGAACCGGCGGTGGTCGAACTGACACACATGATGTTGATGCGCGATCCTCCCGATCACACACGGCTGCGCGGCCTTGTCGTGAAGGCGTTCACCGCCCGCCGGATCGAGGCCATGCGCGCGCGCGTTCAGGACCTGACCGACCGCCTGCTCGACAAAGTCATCCCCCTCGGTCGCATGGATATGATCCGCGATCTGGCATTTCCATTGCCGGTGCTGGTGATCTGCGAATTGCTGGGTATTCCGGAGGAGGATCAGGTCCGCTTCGTCACTGGCTCCAGCACCGGCGCGGCGCTGTTGAACCCGACACCGCCCTCCCGAACCGAACTGGATGATGCGAACCGTGGCTCCCTGGAATCCGGTGCCTATTTCGAAGCACTGTTCGAGCAGCGGCGGCGGGATCCTCGCGACGACCTGGTCACCCAACTGGTGCAGGCCGAAGAAGCTGGGGACCGACTGACGACGGCGGAGTTGCGGGCCAACGTCAACCTGCTGTTTGCCGCCGGGCATGAAACGACGGTGAACCTGATCGGCAACGGGTTCCTGTCGCTGCTGCGCCATCCGGAGCAATGGCGGTTGCTGCGCGACAACCCCTCGCTGATCTCGAATGCGATCGAGGAGATCCTGCGCTTCGAATCCCCTGTTCAGGCGGTCGCGCGCACGGTGGCGGAGCCGGTCGAACTGAGCGGCGTCGTTTTGGAGCCGCCCGCCATCGTCGTGGCGCTGATCGGCGCGGCCAACCGGGATCCCGCCGTATTCGGGAATCCCGATCGGTTCGATATCACTCGCGAGGATATTCGCCCGCTATCCTTCGGCGGCGGGATTCATTTCTGCCTCGGTGCCCAATTGGCGCGTATCGAGGCGGCAGTGGTGTTCGAGACTGTTCTGCGCCGCTTGCCGGACCTTCGGTTGGAGAAGCCGGACCAACCTAAATGGCGGTCCAGCTTCACCTTGCGTGGCTTGACCGAACTACCGGTGGCCTGGGGATAAGTTATTTCACCACGACCTGGCCGTGCATGAACGGATGCAGGCCGCAGATATAGGCGAACGTTCCGGCTTTATCGAACTGATACGAGAACGTCTTGTCGGTATCCAGCGCCTTGGACCGAACTCCGAGCGCGTTGAGAACAATGCTGTGTGGGATGTCGTCCTGATTGGTCCAGGTGACTTGGGTGCCCTTGGTGATGGTCAGTTTTTCCGGTCCGAACTTGAAGTTGTCGATCTTGAGCTGAGCCGAGTCATCGGATCGCGCGATAGCCGGAAGTAGCAGGCAAGCGAGCAACAGTCCCGAACGAACAGCTCGGGATTGCAGCAGATCGCGCCGGCCGTTGAGGAGGGAACGCAAGGTTTTCATTTGAACGACTCCCTCAACCCGCCAGTGGTGTATCGACGATGGCAAGCGGCGACTTCGTCGACACCAGGCTGATCCGAGCGGTGCCAAGGAAATTCTTCAGTTCGCCGGCTGGTACGGGATATGGGCCGGGGCCCTTGGCGACGCCGGGCACACCCTGCGGGAAGGCGGTGGAGCGGGCGGTGTGGAAGGCGACCTGCCCCTCGATCTTCTGCATCACCTGATGGATGTGGCCGTTCAGCACGGTGACGGAGCCGAAGCGCTTCAGGTAGGACAGCGCCTGGCCGCCATCTTTCGTGCCCCAGCCCCAGTCCTGATAGACGATCCACAGCGGCACATGAGCGAACACCACGATCGGGGTGCTGGAGGGCAGGCCCTTCACGTCCTTCTCCAGCCATTCAAGCTGCGCGTTTCCCAAATCGCCCAGGCCGTTGCCTTGCAGGTTGACGACATTGACCAGCCCGATGAAGTGGACGCCTTGGGCGTTGAAGCTGTACCAGCCGTCGCCGTGCGTACCCTTGCCGTAGCGGTTGAGGTAGCTCTTGCCGTTGTCTTCCAAGATGTCGTGCTCGCCGGGCACGGTGTAGGTCTGCAATTTCGTTGCCGTCAGCAATTGGGCGCCGGTGTCGAACTGTTCGGCCGTCGAAAGATGGGTGATGTCGCCGGTGTGGATCAGGAAGGCGGGCTTATCCGCCATGGAGGTCACGTGACCCAGTGCCTCCTGGAACGTGCCGGCGACGTTGGCGTTCACCGGTTTGTCGAACCCCAGATGGCTGTCGCTGACCTGGGCGAAGGAGAAGCCGGTCTCCGCTGCCTCGGCCTGGCCGATGACGTGGGATCGGGGGATGCCGCCCGCGACGGTCCAGACCATGGCGCTGCCGGCCCAGGTCATGCATTTCAAAAACCCGCGCCGGTCGGGGTTGTGTAGGTCGGTCGTCATGTTCGCGCTCCTTGGTTGATCCGAACGCATTACCGAGACCGCCTCGCCGTTATTCCGCGTGAAAAAAAGATTTATGGCCGGGAATAATGGGCACGGTTCGCCGGTATGATCTCTGCTTCGCATGGATGGATGCTTTGGCGATCGATGCTCGCAACCGACGATTCGAACTGCTGGCGATGCCGCATCTGGATGCGGCGTTCAATCTCGCCCGTTGGCTGACCGGCAACACGGCGGACGCCGAGGACGTGGTGCAGGACGCCTATCTGCGCGCCTTCCGCTATCTGGATACGTTCCGCGGTGAAAATTTCCGGGTGTGGCTGCTGACCATCGTTCGCAACAGCTTTCTGGACTGGCTGAAGGACAACCGCTCGGGACGTCAGCTATTTCAGCCTGCCCCCGCCGACCTGGAATGGACCGATCCAAACCCGAGTCCGGAAGCGTTGCTGCTCGACCGCGTCGATAGCGAAACGCTTAGCGCACTGGTGGCACAACTCCCCGCGGAATATCGGGAGGTGCTGATCCTGCGCGAAATCGAAGACCTTTCTTACAAGGACATCGCCTCGGTGACGGGTATTCCGTCCGGCACGGTGATGTCGCGCCTGTCCCGCGCTCGGCTGGCGTTGCGGAAGGCATGGATCAGCAACGAGAAGAGGCCATGAACCACGACCGCGCCAAGCATCTGCTTTACGCCTACGCGGATCGCCAGATCGGTATCATGCGACGCTTCTTCCTGCGTCGGCACGTGACCGGTTGCCCATCGTGCCTGGCTGAATTGGAGACGATCCAGGCGACGCGTTCGGCATTGCGCACAAATCTGCCGATGCACCGCGCCCCGCCGGCACTGGCGGCACGGATCGCGTCAGCGCTGCCGCGCGAGATGGCACCGCCTATCCCGCGGCAGAGGCTTCACTTCGGTTTCGCAGGTGGCTCGCTGGCCGGCGGACTCGCTGGCGTTGCACTGACCCTGGCTGTGACGCGTGTGGTGCCGCCGGCAGACCCGTTGGTCGCCGACGTAGTGGCCGACCACGTGCGCTCGATGATGGCGGACCACCTGACCGACGTCCCGACCAGCGATCAGCATACGGTCAAGCCATGGTTGTCCGCGCGCCTGGATCTATCACCGGTGGTCAAGGACTTCGTCGCCGAGGGGTATCCCTTGATCGGCGGCCGGCTGGATTACGTCGATGGCCACAGAGCGGCGGCGATCGTCTACCGGCGCGACAAGCATGTGATCAACCTGTTCGCGTTCGTGGCGAACGATCGTTCGGACGCGCCGCTGCGGCTGGACACAAGGGATGGCTTCAATGTCGTCCGGTGGCGGACGGGCGGCCTGTCCTACGTTGCCGTATCAGATGTGGAGGCCGCCCAGTTGCTGGCTTTCGTGCATTTGGTCGAGAGCGGTTAAAATGGCGTCACAGTGACGAGAAACACAGCCGCCCCGTGATGGGGCCGCTGTGTCCAGTCAACACGACGCTCCATCACTTGCAGGGGAAGCGCTCGCCCAGGAAGCGGAACAATCCCTCGGTTGACGGGATCGAGCGGCGGTCGGGCATTGCGCGCACCCAATTTACGAACTGGTTCATCGTCTCCTCGCGGCTGGGGGACGGTTTCGGGAAGCAGAACGGCTTCTTGTCGCCGGCGTGGCTGAGTTCGACGTTGATCGCGCCCTGGGCAAAGCCGTGACAGAAGTTGATCTTTTCATCGGCCCCGGGTGAGTGCGGGGCGACGCCGCAAACGTCGGCCAGTTCGCCCGCCGTGTTGGTACGGATCGGCAGTTGCTGTGCCGCTTGGGCGCCTGCCGTGGCCAGGCCGGCTGCCAGGAATGCGGCTACGAACAAATGTCTCATGCGGTATCTCCCATCAGGAAAAGTCGTGCCTTGGATCAGATGACGGGCCGCCGGCATCCATCCAACGCTCCCATCCCTGGGCGCGTAACAGACAGGCCGGACAGGTCCCGCAGCCGAATCCCCAGGCGTGACGATTGGTGCGGTCGCCCAAATAGCAGGTATGGGTGCGTTCGCGAATGACCTCCACGAGAGGCTGTCCGCCGAGGTCGAACGCCAACGCCCAGGTCGCGGCCTTGTCCCGCCACATCAGCGGCGTCTCCAGCACGAAGCGGCGCTGCATCCCCAGGTTCAGCGCGAGTTGCATCGCCTTGACCGTGTCGTCACGGCAATCGGGGTAGCCGGAGTAGTCGGTCTCGCACACGCCGGTGACGATGCGGCGCAGGCCGCGGCGATAGGCAATGGCGGCGGCACAGGTCAGGAACAGCAGGTTGCGGCCCGGGACGAAGGTGTTGGGCAGACCGCCTTGGTCCATCTCGATCGCGATGTCTGCGGTCATCGCGGTTTGACCGAGACCGGCGATCGTCGCGGTCAGGTCGACGATGTGATCGACGCCAAGGCGCGGTGAGGCAAGGGCCTGACGGACGGGCTCACGGCAGTCCATCTCCACACCGTGACGTTGGCCGTAGTGGAAGCCGACGG
This sequence comes from Acidisphaera sp. S103, assembly GCF_009765975.1. Classification (GTDB taxonomy): domain Bacteria; phylum Pseudomonadota; class Alphaproteobacteria; order Acetobacterales; family Acetobacteraceae; genus Rhodopila. The sequence goes on from NZ_LMUJ01000032.1 coordinate 281,191, forward strand.
TTTCGACGTGGGAGTAGCGGGTCAGTGCCCAGGCAAGGCAGGTGGAAGAATCCTGTCCGCCGGAGAAAAGCACCAGGGCAGAATCCTCGACCCGATCCGTCTTCACCGCGACGGGCGTTCGCGTGGGCAGGCCATGGCGCATCATCTGTCCCCCTGTCATCTGCCGGCGTGTCATCCTATCATCAGAAGCATGGACGTCGATTTCACGGAAGACGAAATCCAGCGCTACTCCCGCCACATCCTGTTGCAGGAGGTCGGTGGCATCGGCCAGGCGAAGCTGAAAGCGGCGCGGGTGCTGGTGGTGGGCGCGGGCGGGCTGGGCTCGCCGCTGATGCTGTATCTGGCGGCGGCTGGGATCGGGACGATCGGCGTGGTCGATGACGACGTGGTCGATCTGTCCAATCTGCAACGGCAGGTCGCACACACGACCGACCGCATTGGAACCGCCAAGGTCGCCTCCGCCGCTCGGGCTGCGACGGCGATCAACCCTGATCTGCGCGTGGAGGCGTACGAAACGCGGCTGAGCGCAGACAACGCCCTGGACCTGATCGGTCGCTACGACATCGTGTGCGACGGCACCGACAATTTCGACACGCGCTTTCTGGTGGCCGACGCCTGTGCGCTGGCGAAGCGGACGCTGGTATCCGCCGCCGTGCTGCGGTTCGACGGCCAGCTTTCGGTCTTCAAGCCGCATGAAGGCGGCCCATGCTACCGCTGCTTGTATCCGGAGCCTCCGCCGGCGGGCATGGTGCCGAGTTGCAGCGAGGCCGGGGTGCTGGGCGCGGTGACCGGGGTCATGGGCACGTTGCAGGCAACCGAGGTGCTGAAGGAAATCCTGGGGATCGGCGAGACGCTGTCCGGGCGGCTGCTGGTTTGGGATGCGTTGGCGACTCGATTCCGGACCATCAAGCTGCGACCTGACCCGACCTGTGCCCTGTGCGGGCCGGATGCGACGATCAAGGACCTGAGTGCGCACGGCATCCCGGAAGGACCGGCCTGTGCCATCTGATCCGACGCTGGGGGTGCTGCTGCTGTCGGGGTCACATGATCGTGCGCACTATGCTTTCGTCGTCGCATCGGGGGCGGCCGCGCTGGGCCGGACGGTCGTGCTGTTCGCGACCAACAAGGGGTGTCTGGCGCTGTGCCAGGACTGGTCCGGCCTGTCGGATGCGGGGCGGGATGCGGCGATCCAGGCCCGCGGCGTTGCCGGCCTGGACACACTGCGGGAGGCCAGTCTGGAGATGGACGTCCGGATGATCGCCTGTGAGGCGGGATTGCGGGCCGAGGCGCTGGACACTTCGCTGCTGCTGCCCCAGGTCGAGGTAGCTGGTATCGCAACTTTTCTGTCCGCCGTCGGGGCTGGACAATTCATCACGATCTGAGTCATGGGCAAGCATGTGCTTGACCCAATTCGGCGCGGCTTGGCAGGAATAATCCATGCGTTTTCCCGTACGGGTTCTTCTGGCGTTGGTGTTGCTTCCGGCGATTGGCGGCGGTCTGGTCCGAGCGCAGAGCACGACGCCGTCTGACACACTTCGGGTTCCGTCGCATCCATCGCGCGCTCAGCCCGTGAAACCGCCCGTTGCGGCGCCGAGACGGCCGGTCCGTAAGACGGAGGGGACCAAAACACCGGTCGTGCCGCCGCACGGCCCGACACGTCCGCAAAAGGCGGTTGCCGCCGTGGAATCCGGAAAACCGGTGCCGCCCCGGGTCGCGTCGCCCGTCGTTCCGACTCAGCCTTCAGTTGAAACCAAGGCTGCCCCGGCCGAAAAGCTGCCCGATCCTGAAACGCCCGAGGGCGCTGCCGCGAAACTGCCTCGGTTCGTTTCCCTCCGTTCTGACGACGTCAACATGCGGGTGGGACCGGGGACCCAATATCCTATCGAATGGGTTTACAAGCGGCGCGATCTGCCGATGGAAATCGAGCGGCAATTTGAGGTTTGGCGGTGGGTGCGCGATGCCGACGGCATCCAGGGATGGGTGCATGAGGCGACGCTGATGGGGCGGCGCAGTTTCATCGTGCAGAAGGTCGACGCGACTCTGCGGGCGGATGCCAGCGAGACTGCCTCGGCGGTCGCCATCCTGAAGCCCGGGGTAATCGGCCGTATCCGGTCGTGCAAGCCCGCGTCCGACTGGTGCGATGTGCAGACTGGATCGTATCGTGGATACCTGCGGCGGGATCAGTTCTGGGGGGCACTTCCGGGCGAGGCGATCAATCCTTGATCGGTGCGACCTTGTGGCGGCCATGCTGGAAACGATTTTTTCGAAATTAACGGTCTTTCACGGAAAAATGCCGTAATGAAACGCAAAACTACCTGTCGCGTGGCTACCCTGATCCGAGCCTAAATACCAGACTGCGATCGTTAGCCCAGCCAAACGCCGGGTTCGTTCGCAGAAGGCAGAAAAGCAATGAATATGATCGCTTCCAGGCCTCTAACTCAGGATCACGACTTTCCAGGCACGATGACCGTGGCGCTGCAGGGTGTCGTCGTCATCGTCAGTGACGATCCGGGGACGATCGGGAAGGTCGCGCCGGTCTGTGAATTCCTTGAACTGCGTGTGGAAGTCGTTTCGGCCGGCGTGGACTTGACCCAGGCTCTGCGGGAGCATCGCCCGATGGCGGTGATCAGCGATGTGGACGGCGAGGAGCAGGATGGTTTTCACACCATGAAGGTGATCGCGCGTTACAACCGCGACCTGCCGATCATGCTGCTGACGGGCGGCGACTCGGTGCTGATGGGCGCCGCGGACGCGGTGCAGGATATGTGGGGCCTTACGTCGGTCACCCGCACGAGTGGTTTTCCCATGGCGGGCCAGCTTGTCGCTTTTCTGTTCGGCGCCGGCCGGCGGACCGGCGGCATGCGGCTGGTGCCGATCTGATACCGGTCCATTTGGCGGCTGTTATCCGGTCGCTGCTTCTTGCTGCCGGCTGCATTGATGCCGCGTCCTGCGCGTGGTTGTCGCATAGGCACCGAATGAGCGGTTCGGCCGGCTGTTCGGCTCTACGATCGACGCGTGATAAGCATCCCAATGCTCATCCGTCAGTTCGGAAGGCCCCGGCGTGACGTCCATCCGGTTGAGCGTGTCGTTGCTGTAGCTGTGGCGCGGCACTGGTTGGGCCTGGACCAGCGGAAAATCGGCGCGCAGGCGAATCGGCATGTGGCTGCGGGTGAATCGCATGTTGGTGAACAGGGGACCGAACCAGCGGTCCGTTTCGACAATGCCCTCGAACAGGCAAAGCCCGCCGACCTGGGGCATGTTGGCGGGAGATCGCACGAGCAGATGCCAATCCGGCGCGGTCTGCGCGATCAATCCGGTCCAAAGTTGCAAGGTTCCAGGCTCGGGCAATGCCGTTAGAAACGGTGGCGAGCAGCCCTTCAGAGTCTCGGGCGCCAAGGAATCGAATTCCGCCGCGTAGTCGGGAAGCTGTGCCGAAGGCAGCAGCGGCATCCAGTCTGGTGCGGCGTCGCAGCGCCAGAATACATCAGAACCGTCCCAGAGCAGCTCGAGGTCGATGGGTGGAAACAGCCACCATCCGAACGCGGTAGCGCTGGTCAGCGCCTCACAATACCGCACGGCTCTTACTGGCAGGGTGCCGCACGCGGATCGGTCTGCCCGCATAGGCGCCCTGCCGTGGCTGGTGAGTTGATAAAAGCGGACGATGGGATCGCTGCTGCCGGTCATGATAAGGGCTACCTTTGCGGCGGGAGGAAGGCCCCCCAGGGCCGAAATCGGCGTCGCGGTGGCCTGCTTCGAACATGAGGCAGGCCTGAAGGCGGCGCTACGCCTGGATTTCCTTGTGCATCAAATACGCACATTCGTCCGTGGCACGACGAGATCGACGTGCCACGGACGTGTCGCCGCGATCGGTTATCCGATCAGGCACCCAGGATCGGCAGGCGGTAGCCGCCGCCCAGGCGGATCTTGCCGGCGTCAGCGGTGTTCGCTGGCAGACGGTAGCCGCCACCCAGGCGAATCTTGCCTGCGTCGGCGGTGGAAGCTGACGTAACGACTTCGGCGGCGCTTTTGCTGTAAACCAACATTCGGATTTCCTTGCCTTGATGAAACACGCCAACAGGATCAGGGCAGTCAGCCCGTGGCCGACCGCCCTGATCGAAATCGTCTCGATAATCGTTCCTAAAACTTACAGGACCCTAGGTATCGCACGCCTTTTCGAAGTCATGTTGAAGCGATACAGCCCTTGGGATTCAAGACATAGCTGTTCCGTTGACGCGCTGAAGTTAGCTGGATCATAAGCCGTTGTCAAGCTATATATTCCTAATATGACGCTTTTCCATGAAATTAGTCCTTTGCGAATGAAGGAGGGTTCCGGATTGGGCACAAATCGCACCCTCCGCGGCAGCTTTCGCCACGGGGGGTCTGATCACGGCCGTGGGTTCGGATGAGACTCGCTCCTCGCGACGATAATCCGGCCAATTGGCGAGGGGGCTGCATCCCGCCCGGCGGGATCACGTTCTACAGCACGTGGGTCCAGCTCTGCACGGCGAGGCTCGACGCGGCGACCACGAACCAGGTTACCAGGCCCAGAACGAGTGGCCGGCTGCCGGCGCCGACGAAGGCGCGCCAATGGCCTTGCAGTCCGACAGCAGCCAAGGCGACGACCATCACGACACGGCCCAGCATCTGCACCTCCATCGCGTGCGAACCGATCAGGCCAGCGGTGTTGGCCGCCGCCGCGAGCACGAACAAGATGATGAAGGCCGGCACCGCGGCGTAGACGCGCCTGGCCAGCGACTGCGAGGCGGCGTTCTCATCCTTCGCCAGCAGGGGCATTGCCAGACCGAAGCCCAGCACCAGCGGAATGATCATTGTCGTGCGGGTCAGTTTGACGATCGTCGCGATGGTGCCCGCTGCCTGGCTGAAGGCGAACCCGGCGGCGACCACGGCCGAGGTGTCATTGATCGCGGTCCCGGCCCAAATCCCGAAGCCGTTGTCGCTGAGGCGAAGCAGGTGGCCCAGCGCCGGGAAGGTGAACACGGCGACCATGTTGAAGAAGAACACGACAGTGATCGAATACGCGATCTCCTCGGCTTTCGCGCGGATCACCGGCGCGAGGGCAGCGATGGCCGACCCGCCGCAGATCGTAGTGCCGATGCCGATCAGGCAACGCATCCGCCAGTCGATACCGAGCGATTTGCCCAGCCACAAGGCGCAGAGGAGGCCCGACGTCATGGTGACCGCGAGCAGCGGTAATGATCCGAGGCCGGTTCTGGCGATGTCGCCGAGGTTGAGGCTGGCACCCAGCAGGATGATGCCACCCTTCAGGCACAGCTTGCTGGTTTCTGAAATCCCCAGGGATTTTTGCCGTGCGATGGATGGGGCCGCGTTCGCGAGCAACACGCCGATGGCGATCGCGAACAAAGGGGCACCGATCAGCGGTGCAAAGGATCCGCCGACTTCGGCCAGCGCGGCGATACAAATGCATAGGAGCAGGCCAAGACCGCGACGCAACCACGCCTGTGTCGCTATCTTGGATTGCGTCTGCATCGTCAGGCCTTGAACCGCCACTTCATTCTCCGTCACTTAGCGACGCGAGATATTGGCGTATGAACGAACATCTGTCACCAATCAGACGCCGTATAAAAAATTCTCGCGAATTAGCGGGTAAGGGCAGAAAGTTTTAGCCAATTCATTCAAACGAGATTCATCATTTTTCACGATTTCGTGATGTTTCAGCGCGAGGAGTATTGCTGTTTGTCGCGTAATTCAGTACGTATCGATACAATACTCCCGTTCAAGTTGTGGAAGCTCAATGAATTTAGCAGTCGCCTGAGAAGGTTGTCGCCATTCGCCGGCAACCCTCACGCTCCCAAGACACGCCGGCGGCTCCGGATCATGCGGCCACGCTCCGCCTGCGCCTCTTCGGTCACATGGCGGTGGACGATTCGAAGGGCCGAACCTATCTGCCGCGGACACGAAAAACCCGAGCCCTTCTGGCCGTCCTGGCAATGGCGAGCCCAAGGCCGGTGCTGCGCCAGCAATTGGCCTCATTGCTTTGGAGCCGCCGCGAGCAGGAGCAGGCCCGTGGCTCCCTGCGGCAGAGCGTGCATGAGCTGCAGGACGCGCTGGGTCCGGCATGGAGCCATCTGTTCGTCACCGATCGACATTATCTGTCACTTCGCGGCGCAGCCATGGAGATCGATGTCCTGTCGCTGGCGCAGCCCGCCGCGATCTCGGTGGAAATCCTCGGTCAGTTCGAGGATGTGCTGCTGGAGGACCTCAACGGTCTCGACCCCGCATTCGACCGCTGGCTGGATGATGAGCGAGCCAGGTTTCGGCGGATCGGCCGGGCGATCGGCGAAAGCCTGCTGGCCAAATGTGAGGATCCGATCGCCGCGATCGGTGCGGCCGAACAGTTGTTGGCCATCGATCGAACGCATGAGGGGGCGTGGCGCACGATCATGCGCAGCCATGCCGAACGCGGCGACCTGGGGGCGGCGGCGACGTCCTATGAGCGCTGTCGCGGCATCCTGGCCGAGAATTTGGATGGCCGTCCTTCGCCCGAAACCGAGGATCTGATCGGGCGCATTCGTGCGCAGGCCAGTGCGGGGCGGCTTTCGGGCCAGCCCAATCCCGGTCGCGGCATGGCGGAAGACCAGGCCTTCTACACGCCACCTCGGCCCACTCCCCGCCGCGACAGATCGACGTTGCGCCTGCGCGTGGCGCCCTTGCGGACGATTGGCACAGAGCATGATGACGGGCTGGCCCTGGGGTTGGCCGAGGAAATCTCCGCCGGTCTGTCACGATTCCGTTGGATATCATGCGTGCCCGGCAGCTTCTGGCCAGGCATGCCGGCCGGTGGCGATGCTTCAGCGGGCGGCCTGGTCGCGTTGGAAGCGGACCTTGTCCTGGACGGCACAATTCAATATGGCGCCGGCCGGGTTCGGATCATCGTCCGGCTGATCGACATGCGGGCGGATGGAGAGATCGCCTGGGCCGGGCGGTTCGATCGTTCGATAGCCGATCCGCTGAGCATGCAGGACGAGTTGGGGGCCGCGATCGTCGCCCAGGTCGATCCCGAGTTGATGAAGCATGAGGGTCGGCGAACCGCGGGCGGACGATTGCATGATATGACGGCGCAGGACCTGTTGTTGCAGGCTCTGCCCGCGCTCTATCGGCTGGAACGGGTCGGCTACGTCGATGCCCGCCGTTTGCTGGAGGCTTCGCTGCGCGTGGACCCAGGCAATTCGGTGGCGCATGGATGGCTGGCCTATTGGAACCTGCTGTATGTCGGGCAGGGCTGGGCGACCGATCCGGGGGAATCCGCCGCCGAGGCCGCACGTCTGGCGGAACGGGCGGTGATGCTCGATCCGGGGGATGCGCGAGCACTGACCTTGGCGGGGCATGTGCGCGGCTTCCTGGGTAAACACCCGGAAGAGGCTAGCGCCCTGCACGAACGGGCCATCGCGCTCAATCCCAACCTGGCGATCGCGTGGTGTTTCTCCGGCCTTGCGCATTTTTACATGGGCCGTCACGAAGAAGCGCTGCGGCGTATCAACCAGGCGATCCACCTGTCGCCGTCCGATCCGCATGTTTTCTTTTTCGACATGGCCCTGATCATGCCGCACCTGATGCGCGGCGATTGCGCGAGCGCGGTCGAAGCCGGGCGGCGGGCGATCGAACTCAATCCATTATTTTCGTCGGCATACAAAGGATATCTTGCCGCCCTGGGGTGGATACGTCGCCCGCGTGAGGCGCGGGAGGTGCTGGACCGGTTGCTGGCCCTTGAGCCAGGCTTTTCGATCGAGGCGGCGGTGGTGCGGTCGCCGCTGAAGCGTCCCGAGGATATTGCCCGCTATGCCGAAGGTCTCCGGCTGGCGGGGCTGCGCGAGCGAAACGGACCGCTGGGCACGGCGACCCTGGCGATCGAGCATTCTGTCATTGATCTTGTGGTTGAGGCACCGCACAGTCCCGTTACGATGCTGGATGGGTCGTATAGCAGGGGAAAACTGGGAAATGACACGAATTGGTAGGATCCGTGGTCTCGCGCTGCTGACTGGGGCACTGATGTGCGCGGTTTGGGGCCGGCCGGCGATGGCGGAGGGATCGGGGTCGGCGACATTGGACGCGGCCATCGCGCGTGGACAGGTGCTGTGCGGGTTGTCGGGTCAGGTGCCAGGATTTTCGCTGCCCGACAGTCAGGGCGTCATGCGGGGACTGGATGCGGATTCCTGTCGGGCGGTCGCGGCGGCGGCGCTGGGCGATGCCGGCAAGGCGAAGTTCGTCGCGACCACGACGCAGAACCGCTTCACCGCGCTGCAATCGGGTGAAGTCGACGTGTTATCCCGCAGCACGACCTGGACGCTCGGGCGCGAGGCCAACCTGGGGTTGGAGTTCGCCTGGGTCAATTACTATGACGGCACCGGATTCCTGGTGAAGACGTCATCCGGCGTAAAGTCGGCGAAAGACATGGACGGTGCGACGATTTGCGTGCAACCCGGCACGAGCACGGAACTCGCCATCAACGACTACTTCCGGCTGAACAAGATGAAGTTCACGCCAATTCTGATCCAGGACCTGCCGGAGATACAAGGTGCGTTCCTGTCGGGTCGTTGCGATGCGTACTCGACGGATTCGTCCGCGCTGGCGACGTTCCGGTTTAGCCAGGGACCAAAGGCGGCCGATCTGGTCTTGCTGCCTGAGATCATCAGCAAGGAACCGCTGGGCGTGATGGTCCGTAAGGGCGACGATAAGTGGTTCGATGTCGTACGCTGGACGTTTATCGCGATGATCACGGCCGAAGAGAAGGGAATCACCAGTGCGAACGTGGATACGTTCATGAACAGCGCGGACCCGGATATCCGGCGGCTGCTTGGGCTGGAAGGGGACATGGGCAAGGCGTTGGGGCTGGATAACAAGTGGGCCTACAACGTGATCAAGCAGGTCGGGAACCTCGGGGAGGTTTGGGACCGGAATATCACTCCGATGGGTGTGACCCGGGGGATCAACAATATCTGGACGAAGGGTGGCTTGCAGTACGCACCGCCGATTCGGTGACGGTGAGGCCTGGTGGTGGCCAGGGTGGTTTCCCGGCCATCGCCATCCAAACCTGGAACGTCGCGCCGCGGCGATAACCGCGCATCCGTATTTAGAAATCCTGTTCGATCCCCAGAACCAGCCGGCGGATTCCTCCATTGTTGCCGGTCCGGTGTTGCCCGTTCGCGCGCTGGACTGTAGGGCGAACTGAAACCGTGACAGGACCCGACGGGTCCTGGCGTTTCAAGGAGAATGTGGATGGCTGGACGGCTTGAAGGCAAGGTCGCGATCATCAGTGGCGCGGGATGCATTGGCCCCGGGTGGGGTAACGGGCGGGCCGCCGCCGTGGCCTTCGCGCGGGAAGGTGCGCGCGTATTTGCGGTTGATCGTAATGCAGACGCGATGGCCGAGACTGTGGAACGCGCGACCGAGGCGGCGTCCGCCGGTGGCGAAATCCGCACCTATACCTGCGACGTCACCGTCAGCGACCAGGTTCGGGCGATGGTGCAGGCCTGCGTTACCGCATTCGGTCGCGTCGATATCCTGGTCAACAACATTGGCGGGTCGACCAAAGGCGGCGTGGTGGAATTGTCGGAAGATGACTGGGACCGGCAGATGGACTTCAATCTGAAGTCGGTGTTTCTGGGTTGCAAGCACGTCATCCCCGTGATGGAAGCCGCCGGCGGCGGTGCGATCGTCAATATGTCCTCGGCCTCTGGGGTACGTTGGACCGGTTCGGCGCAGGTCGGATATGCCTCTTCAAAAGCCGCGGTGATTCAGTTCGGCCGGGTAACCGCCGTCGAATACGCGCCGAAGCGTATCCGGGTGAACACCGTGATCCCCGGGCAGATGCATACGCCGATGGTGGAAGCTCGGCTCGCGGGACAGCGGTCCGGCGGCGATGTGGCGGCGTTGCTGAGAAGCCGCGAGGCACGCATTCCGCTGGGATTCATGGGCGACGGACGCGACATCGCAAACGCCGTGCTATTCCTGGCCTCGGATGAGGCACGTTTCATCACCGGCACCGAAATCATCGTGGACGGCGGCATGACCGCGCGCTGCGACTGAGGACGATGTGACATACGGTTTCGCCGCGGTCCCGGCCGCGACGAAACCGCGTCATCACCCCGATCGGACGTTCAGCTCCAACCCCGCGCCAGCTTCCGCACCGCCGTGGACGCGTTGCGCTTCCCTTCACCGGCGTAATCTTCGTGCCAATCCTCGATCTTCGCCGGATCGTACAGGTAGTTGACCATCAGGGTCGCGCTTTCCTTCGCGCCTTTGTCCGACGTGTCACCGACCATGTTCAGCCGTTCAACCCGAGCGCCGTTGGACAGGTGGAAATGGGCGACGGGATCGCGGGCGCGCTTGCCGTTCGCTTCAATGAGAAGGTAGCGAGCGGCCAGTCGTACCAACACGGGTTCGGCGGTTTTGCGCAACGCGATTTCGCGCCACCAATGGCGCTTGCCGAGGATTCCGGCGAGTGCGGCGCTTCCGGTCTCCGCCGGAAAGGCGGAGGCCAGGCTGGCGGACTCATCGTCGCTCAGCAGCTTCGGTTCATCCTTGGCCAACAAAGGGTCCAGCCAGTGGCGAAAGCCCGGAATGGGTGACAATGTCGCGAATGCCTTCAGATTGCGGAACTCATTGGACAGTTCCTCGACCACGCGCTTGATAAGGAAATTGCCGAAACTGATTCCGGCCAGGCCCGACTGGCAGTTACTAATCGAGTAGAAGATCGCGGCATCTGCCTGGGCGGGGTCCTGCACGGGGGCTTTCTCGTCCAGCAAAGCCTGCACGCTGCCGGCCAATCCCTTTACCAGTGCGACCTCGACGAAGATCAGCGGCTCCCGGGGCATGCGAGGATGAAAGAACGCGTAGCAGCGACGGTCCGAATCCAGCCGGTTCTTCAGATCCCGCCACGACCGGATGGCATGTACCGCTTCGTAATCGACCAGTTTTTCCAGCAGCGCGGCGGAACTGTTCCAGTCGATCCGTTGCAGTTCCAGGAAGCCGATGTCGAACCACGCCGCCAACAACCCGCGCAGGTCGGCATCCAGCGCGGTGAGCAGTTTGTCCGTCCCACGCAGCTTCAACAGTGAACCCCGCAGATCGACCAGGAATTTCCGTCCGTCGGGAATAGAGGTGAACTGCGTCAGCAGCTTCAGCCGTGGCGGTTCCAGCGCCCGGCGTAGCGCGGCCTTCGCCGTCGCACGCTCTGCCGGGTCGGCGGCTGCCTGCACCTTGGTGTAGGCGGCGGCAACCGCGTCCGGGTCCGAATCGAAACCCGCCAGCGTGCGCAGGAATGCCGTTCGGCCGGCTTCATCCTGCGACAGATAAGTCTGCGCCAGCTTGGCCGCCCGGTTTCGCGCGCTGACCTCGCCACCTCGTCCGGCCAGGCAGGTTTGCATCTGTGCTTCGAGGGTCTCGTCCGGCTCGCCTGTGACGCTGGAGGCCATGTCGCGCCAGACCTCGGTGATGCGCTTGATGGCGCGGTCCAGCAGACCAGTGGAAACAGCTTCGCTCATGCGGGCCTCATTCGGACGACGATGGACGGATCATAGCCTGCGTGACACGGAAATGGCGCCTGATGTTTCGATGGCAAGGGCATCATTAAGTGCCGGTAACAGGTCCTCGACCACCAGGCCGGGGCCGGCGAGCGCAGCGGCCCGCCCGTGCAGGTAGGCACCCGCGGCGGCGGCGTCCCACGCCGCCATGCCCTGTGCCAGCAGGCCACCGATGATGCCGGAAAGTACGTCTCCGGCGCCCGCCGTCGCCAGCCAGGGCGGTGCCGAGAGATTGATCGCCGCCCTGCCATCCGGCGACGCAATGATCGTGTCGGCACCTTTCAGCAGCACGACCGCGCCAGTTCGCGCGGCGGCATTTCGAACGGCGGCGAGACGATCGTCGTTCGGAGCGCCGAAAACACGGGCGAACTCTCCGGCATGGGGCGTCAGGACGGCGGCACCCGTCAACGCATCGGGGTCGCCGGCGAAGGCCGAGAACACATCCGCGTCGCCCACCACGATCCGGTTCGCGGCGATCAGGGCAGGGAAGATGGTTCGGGCTTCGTCCGGCCCAAGGCCGGGCCCGCATACCCAGACCTTACGGCGATCGTCCTTCAGAAGTTCGGTTATGGGGGCTTCGGTGACCAGCAGGCCAGGTTCACTCGACCGGTAGGTCTCCGCCGCGCCGCGCGCCGCGATGGTCACCATGCCGGCCCCCGCTCGGCGGGCGGCTTCGGCGGCGAGACGGGCGGCACCGGTCATAGCGGCACCACCCACGACAGTGACATGGCCGCGGGTGTATTTGTGGGATTCTGCCGTCAGCGACGGCAAGCGCCACAAGCTGGGCAAGCCGGCAAAGGTGTTGGGCGCAACGGTTTCGAGAACGATGTCAGGGATGCCGATATCGGCGAGTTCGATGTGGCCGCACAGATTGCGGCCGGGCAGCAGCAGGTGGCCGGGCTTCAGGCGAAAGAACGTCACGGTCAGTTCGGCGGTCGGGGCGTAACCGAGCGGTTGGCCGGTGGCGCCGTCTAGGCCGGAAGGGACGTCGATGGCGACGACCCGTTTGGCGGCTCGCAGCGTGTCGGCGACAAGATCGGTCAGGGGACGGGTCAATCCGGCGCCGAATACCGCGTCGATGACAACGTCCGATCGGGCGGCTTCCGCCGGGTTGAACGGTACGATGGGGCCACGCCACAGGTGGGCGGCACCCGCTGCGTCGGCGTGCGGACGGGGAGGCGCGAGGGCCGCGACGCGAACAGGCCAGCCGTCCTGCGCCAGCAGTCGGGCGACAACGTAGCCATCGCCGCCATTGTTGCCGGGGCCGGCAAGGACCAGAACGCGGCCACGCTTAATGCGACGCTGGATGGCGCGGGCGACCGCACGCCCGGCTGCCTCCATCAGGACGGGACCGGCGTGGCCATGTTGTGCGGCAGCCTGATCCGCTTGTGCCATTTGGTCGGGCGTGAGCAAGGCGGCACGGCCGTGGAGGCGGGAGACCAGATCGGGATCAAAGATCGGCGTGCGCCTGGGATGTGAGGCCAATGTCGTGATCCTTTGTGCGGTGGCGCCTCGAACCCGGCTTGAGCATATGGGCGGTGATTCCCCCTCGAATATGGCACGGGCTGGGAGATTGTGTCGTCTGCCGGCCTCTCACAATGATGATGGCTTCCGCTTTCGCCGCCGCGTTGGGGCAGTCGGAAATCCTCTCCCGCGGTCATCCATCTGGTGTAGCGTGCGTATATGCGCGCTCCGGAGAAACTCACCACTTACCTGCTGGAACTGCTTGCCCCGCTCGGTCCGATTTCGGCGCGGCGGATGTTTGGCGGCGTCGGATTGTTCCATGGCGGCACGATGTTTGGGCTGATCGCCCGGGAAGAGCTGTACTTCAAGGTCGGTGACGCCAACCGGCCGGCGTACGAGGCCGCCGGCGAGGCACCATTCAGCTACGATACGAAGTTGGGAACCCACACCCTCGGGTCATATTGGCATTGTCCGCCCGAGTTGCTGGACGACGCGGAGACATTCCAGGCGTGGGCGCGCCAGGCGATCGAGGTGGCGGCTGTCGCGGCGCGCGCCAAACCGAAAGCGGCCCGCAAGCGAGGCGCTTCTTAGGCTGCTTCGAGCGTCAGCCGCTCCACTCCGAGGACAGGATCGCGCATTGCACCGACGACCACCATTCGCCGCGTGCCAGGACGTTTTCCCGCAAAACGCCTTCCTGCCGCATCCCAAGCTTTGTCATGATCCGGCATGATGCCGCGTTTTCAACACGGCACTGGGCATAAACCCGATGCAGCCGCAGTCGGTCGAACGCCAGACGCATCATCGCGAAGCCGATCTCTGTGGCCAGGCCGTTGCCGACGCGATCCTGGCTGACGCCCCATCCAATTTCGCCTTGCCGCTACCGCGCGCTGCGGACATGCAGGATCGCTTCGCCGACAAGCTCGTTCGATTGCTTTTCCACGACCGCCAGGAAATAGCCGGCCCGAGGATCCTGCGACTGATCAAGCAGCGCGCGCTGGATCATCGCACTGACTGAATCGAACGTCACCGGGTCGACAGGAACATGGTGCCAGTAATCCTCCCGGCACATGTAATCGAAAAAGCCCTGGAGATCGGCAACACCGGTATCCCGGATCAGCAATCTCTCTGTTTCCAGAACGAGCATCGCCGGTCCTCCACGCGATTTTACGCGGCTCGGGTCAGCCGCTTCACGAAGGCGGAAATCCGGTGCCGGCGCATCTCGCTGCGGGCCTTGTCGTCCGTCGTCATATAGTTGAGTTGCACGCCATATCGCTGCCCGACGAACGTCCGGTGCCCATGCCATGTCGTCGGGCCGTTGGGGAACACCAGCAGGGTTCCATTTACGGGAGGCACCTCGACAGCGAAATCCTCCAGGTCGTTCGGGCCGCGCAGCAGCCGCAGGCAGCCCTCCTGACGGGTCCAGGCATCGGTTTGCCGGTTCAGATACAGCAGCACTGTCACCCGCTTGGCCAGCGAATCACAGTGAATCCGCCCATCCCGCTCACTGGTCCATCCCCGCAGCGTCACCATGGTCGGCGAATCATGCAGATCCAGCCCGAACAGCCGCTCGATCGAGGCCCGCAGTTCGGGGCCCTCTATCGCCGTCATCAGGGCGGTGGCGGCGGGTCCGAGCCGAACCGCGTCCACGGGAAACGACCCGCGCTTGCCAAGTGACGGCAGGTCCGCCAGCACGGCGTGCAGGCTTGCGGGCGGCACGAATCCCGGCACCACGACATGCGGGAACGGATCGGTTGCGACCGGCGTGGCGGCCAGCCCGGCGTAATCGAGTTCGATCATGATGGCGTGCGCCTTAGCAGCAAAGCCTCGGTCAGGTCGAGGATATCGTCGGGCCAGTACTCGTCGGGCCTGGGCCGCGTCGGGTGCAGCGCTGGATCGGGACGGCAGGTCAGCACAGGCATCACCCATTGCGACGGCAAAGACGACCGGCCGTCTGCCGCGCCAAGGAGGGCACCGGTGACAGCCCCATTGGTATCGGTGTCGCCGCCCTGTCCGACGGTTGCGATCAGGGCCGGTCGAAACGCCGTTCCAGCCGCCAGATGGTAGAATGCGTTCTGCAGGGCGATCAACACCCAGCCCATATGGTGCTGGAAATCTCCGGGCGCCACCCCGGCGGCAGCCTGGCGCAGCGCGGTGGCGACCGGCGCGGCTTCCGCCCCCGCCGCATCGGCGACGTGTACCGCTGTTTCGATCATCCCGCCTCGGTCCGCCCCCGCCAGTGCGGCTGCGATGGCGGCGGCGAAGGCGGCACAGGCGGTGCGGCAGATCGGGGGCGGATGCGACAGCGACGAATCCTCACTCGCCACAAGAGCTGCTTCCGCTGGATCACGAGCCCAGACCCCGATCGGCGCGATCCGCATCAGGGACCCGTTGCTTTGGCTGTTCCTGTCGGCTGCGCGTCGGGCAGCCGAGGCTTTGTCCGCCAAAATCCCCGCCGCCGCGCCAAACGCCAAACCCGTGGTATGACCGCAGTCGAATGGTTCGCTGGTGAACCAGCGCCCGTAAGCAGCAGCGGCGTCTTCAATATCGTAACGGCCGCACCGAACCAGGCTGTGTGCCAATGTCAGCCCTAGTTCGGCGTCATCCGTCGGCTGCCCTGCCAGCGTCTTCCACACTGGGCTGTCCGCCAGCTCGCGCACGCCGTCCGGGTAGGCGGCCTGGATCGTCTCCGCTGCCTGGAATTCTACCTGCGAACCCAGGCTGTCGCCGATCACCATCCCCAACATGCAGCCCAGGGCACGGTCGAACCGCTGGCCCTCCGCCACCCGAGGCCAGGTCAGTGCGAACTTCGCCTCCCGCCGAGGTTCCGTGCTGCCACGCCATTTGCGCGACCGCAGGGTCGCGACCGCGGCCGGCGCGCCGCCGAAGCAGGCGAAAGGGCGGCTGTCGCCATCCTCACCGTAAGTGACCGGCACGCCGTCCTCGGCCACCAGAACGCCGCCCGCGGCCGTCAACAACGCATGCCCGGCCGCGATATCGTGCGCATTGACCGGACGCAGCGTAACGGTGGCGATGCCGTCGCCCACCGCGACCCGAGCCAGGCGATAGGCGATGGACGGCAGCGGCGTGAAGCGCGCGGGTGCGCAAGCCACGCTGCTCCAGACCGGCCGCTGGCCGGCCCCGTGGTTCAGGAACACCACGTCGGTGGCGGTCAATTCACGCCGGCTCAGGTCGACATCCACTGGCACGCCATTGCGGGAAATGCTGCCGCCTTCCGCCCAGGCGATCAGGTCGGGGCCGCGATCCGGGCTGGTGGGGGCATAGACCACGCCCAGCACCGGCGTGCCCCGGCGTAGCAGCGCCACCGAGATCGCACTGCCTCGCCGCCCCTCCAGGAACGCCCGGGTGCCGTCATGCGGGTCGACCACCCAGCAATAGCCGTTCGCCTCGGCGGCCAGCACACCTTCTTCCTCGCCGACGAATCGGGCCGCCAGCAGCGCGGTCAATCGTTCGCGAAGAAACAGTTCGATCTCGGTGTCGATCGGCGAGGTGTCGGTATCGCTGAAGCGCGGCCCGTCCGGCCGGGCGAATTCGGCGGCGAGCCAAGTCCCGGCCTGTTTCACAAGGTCGATCACGGCCGGCAGAATCGGGGGCAGGGTTGTTGTCGTCATGGGACCAAGGAGTCTAGGCGTTCGCGCCGGGACACGCTATCTCCACGTCCGCCCGCCATGGATAAACTCACCGCCCCGTTGCAGCACACCGGCCCGCTGCCCGCCTACCAGGCCATGATCGCCAATGGATCGCTGGCGGCCGACCCGGCTCAGGCGACCGCGATCAATCGCCTGCAGGATTTGTGGGAGCGGCTGCGTGGCTACGATCCAAGGCCGGTTCCCGAAGCCGGTGGCGGTCTGCTGGCCCGTCTGATGCGCCTGCGCCACACCGAGGAATATGTGCCGACAGGCCTGTATCTGGTGGGTGAGGTCGGCCGCGGGAAATCCATGCTGATGGACCTGTTCTTCGACACCGCCGATGTCGGACGCAAGCAGCGCATCCATTTCCATCGGTTCATCCAGAACGTCCACACGCGTATCCACACGTGGAAGAAAGCGCATCCGGACGTGTCCGATCCGATCCCGCCGTTGGCGGATCAGATCGCGGCCGATTCGGCGCTGCTGTGCTTCGATGAGTTCCAGGTGAACGACATCGCCGACGCGATGATCCTGGGGCGGTTGTTCCAGGCGCTGTTCGATCGTGGTGTCGTCGTGGTGACCACCTCGAACACCGCGCCGGACGACCTGTTCAAGGGACAGCCCGGCCGAGATGCCTTCCTGCCGTTTATCGCGCTGATCAAACAGCGTCTGGAATTGCTGGTAATGGACGGCGGCCGCGACTATCGGCGGGAGCGCATGCGTGGTCTGCGCACCTGGCTGGTGCCGGCGGACGCGATGTCTCGCCGGGAACTGGATAAGGCATTCCTGAGGCTGACCGGCGGTTCAGCGACCAGGCCGATAACCCTGACGGTGATGGGGCGCGCACTGGTCGTCCCCCAGGCCGCCGATGGCGTTGCGCGTTTCGATTTCGACAGTCTGTGCAACGCCGCATTGGGAGCCGGCGACTATCTGGCGATCGCGACGACTTTTCACACGCTGATCCTGGACGACATTCCCCGCCTGTCGCCCGACAATTACGATCAGGCGCGGCGGTTCATCGTGTTGATTGATACTTTGTACGATCAGCACGTGAAGTTGGTGGCCTCGGCCGATGCGACTCCGGACCAACTGTATCAGCACGGCGAAAATGCGAAGATGTTCGAACGCACCGCATCCCGTCTCGACGAGATGCAAAGCGAAGATTGGCTCTGTCTGGCGCATCTAACATAAATTACAATTTACGTTCGAGTGCGTTTGTCTACGATTTCACTGTAGTGATCCGATAAAATATCCCCACATCGCGACATTACACACCAGATTCTCAGTCTATGAGACATTCGAAGCTTGGCAAGCCGTTGCCGTCCGGCAATACTACCCTCAGGTGAGGCCGGTTCGGCCGTCTAAGGGAGATAATGAATGATCGGTCTGGTGCGCCTCTCACTGCGCCGGCCTTACACGTCTGCCATCGCGGCCATGCTTGTTGTTCTTCTGGGTGCGTTGTCGATCACACGAATGATCGTCGACATTTTCCCCGTCATCGACATTCCCGTGGTTCTTGTCGTTTGGAATTATCCAGGCCTGACAACCGAAGACATGGAACGGCGCGTCGTTTTCATCACTGAACGTGCCTATTCCACGACGGTCAATGGTATCTCCCGTATCGAATCGCAGTCGATTCCGGGCACTGGGATACTGAAGGTCTATTTCCAGGCAGGCACCGACATCGGTGGTGCCATCGCGCAAATATCGTCAGTGAATAACACGATTCTTCGTAACGCACCGCCCGGTATGCAGCCACCGGCGGTGATTCAGTTCAACGCGTCCAACGTTCCGGTTGTGCAATTGACGATGACGTCGAAGACGCTGACGGAGCAGCAGATCTACGACTACAGCTTGAATTTTATCCGAATAAAGCTGTTTACCATTCCCGGCCTTTCCACGCCCGGGCCGTTCGGCGGCAAGCAGCGGCAGATGAATGTCGACGTCGATCCGGGGCTATTGGCAGCCAAAGGCTTTGCGTTGACGGACGTCGTCAACGCGCTGCAGGCGTCGAACGTGATCGTGCCCGCCGGTACCGCGCGGATTGGCGACCGCACCTACAATGTGGAGCTTAATTCCAGTCCCTCGGCCGTGGATCGCTTCAACGCCCTGCCGATCGGCGTATTCAACGGCGTGCCAGTGACGATCGGTGACGTCGGCCACGTTAGCGACAGTTTTGCCACCCAAACCAATATCGTGCATGTCAACGGCAAGCGTGCCGTCTATCTGGCGATCCTCAAACATGCCGATGCATCGACTCTCGCCGTGGTCGATGCAACCCGAGCAGCATTGCCGGAGATCCAGGCGGCCGCGCCGAATGGTCTGGAATTGAAACTTGATTTCGATCAATCGGTATTCGTGCGTGCTGCGGTGGAGAACGTGGTGCGTGAGGCGATTATTTCCTCCATCCTGGTCTCAGTGTTGATCCTGGTGTTCCTGGGAAGCTGGCGGAACACGGTGATCGTTTCGGCTTCCATTCCGTTGTCGGTGTTCGCCGGCATCATCGGGCTATTTCTGACCGGCAACAGCATCAACCTGATGACGTTGGGCGGTTTGGCGCTGGCGATTGGGTTGTTGGTCGACAACGCGACCGTGGTCATCGAAAATATCCATCGAAACTTGACACTCGGTAAGAAGTTGACGGTGGCGATCCTCGACGGCGCCGGCGAGGTGATCCAGCCTTTGACCGTCGCGACCCTGGCGATCTGTATCGTGTTCTTTCCCGTGGTGATGTTGTTCGGCGTGGCGCGCTATCTGTTCATCCCGCTGGCCGCCACGGTCGTGTTCTGCATGCTCGCATCCTACGCGCTGAGCTTTACCGTGGTGCCGAGCTTCGGCCGGCTTCTACTGGCGTCGGACAGCGATCATCACGGCCCGTCGACGGGTTTTTTCGGCATGTTCGATCGCGCGTTCGAGCGGTTCCGCGGCGGCTACGGCCTGATGCTCGAAGGCGCGCTACGGCACCGGGGCTTCGTGCTGCTTCTGTTTGTCGCGCTGCTGGGGGTCACGGGCGTCGTTGCCACGACCATCGGGCTGGATTTCTTCCCCAGCGCCGACGTCGGCCTGATCAAGCTGCATTACCGCGCGCCGGCCGGGACACGCATCGAGGACACCGAACGGCTGGTGCTGAAGGTGGAGGATGCGGTCCGGAAAATTATCCCGGGCCAGGAATTGGATACCATCAACGACACGGTCGGCGTGCCGTCATCCTTCAACCTGGCGTTCGTGCCGAGCGACAATGTCGGTGACATGGATGCGGAGATTCTGATCTCCCTGAAAAGTGGTCACCATCCGACGATTGATTACGTCCGCAAGATTCGGCAGACCCTGCCGCCCCAGTTCCCCGGAAGTGTCTTTTATTTCCAGACCGCCGATATCGTCAGTCAGGTGCTGAATTTCGGCTTGCCGGCCCCAATCGACGTGCAGATCCAGGATGTGAATTTCGACCGCTCCTACGGCTTGGCACAGCAACTCGTGCAGCGGATGAAGACGATCCCGGGTGTCGCCGACGCGCACGTTGTCCAGGTACTGAACTATCCGGCGCTGCAAATCGACGTGGACCGGCTGCGCGCCGCGAAGCTCCGGATATCCCAGCGCGACGTGGCCAACAACATGCTGACGTCGCTATCGTCGTCCGTGCTGGTGTCGCCGAACTTCTTCCTCAATCCGCAGAATAACGTGAACTATTCGGTGGCGGTGCAGACCCCGATCGAGAAGATCAACAGCGCCGCTGACCTATTGAGTACATCTGTGAGTGCGCCCGCCCCGGATCCGACATCGGTGGATCCGGCCGCGCTGCCTGCGTCACCGGTGATGCGGCTGGGCGACATCGCCACGATCTATCCGCGCTCCAGCCTGGAATCGGTGAACCACTACACGGTGCAGCGCGAACTCGACATCGCAGCCAATGTAGATGGACGCGATCTGGGTGCGACCGCGGCCGACATTCAGACAGCGATCAACGACATCAGCAAAGGGCTGCCGATCACCACGCATATCGACATCCGAGGTCAGAATGAGGTCATGCAGGCGTCTTTTCGCAGCCTGGGACTGGGAATGATCCTGGCGGTGATCCTGGTCTATGCGCTGCTGGTGATCTTGTTCCAGTCATGGGTCGATCCATTCATCATCATGATGGCGGTGCCAGGTGGCCTGCTGGGGATCATCTGGATGCTGGCGTTGACCGGCACCACGATTAACGTCGAATCGCTGATGGGTTCGATCATGACGATCGGCATCTCGGTGTCGAATTCGATCCTGGTGGTAAGTTTCGCCAACGACCTGCGTGCGCGTGGTGAGATGACGCCGTTCGCCGCGGCGGTCACCGCCTGCACGATCCGGTTGCGGCCGGTGCTGATGACCGCGCTTGCCATGATCATCGGCATGCTTCCCATGGCGCTCGGTCTTGGCGACGCCGGCGAGCAGAACGCGCCGCTCGGTCGCGCCGTGATCGGCGGACTGATCATGGCAACCCTCGCGACGCTGTTCATCGTTCCGATCTTCTATACTTTGCTGCGACGGAAGCCCCCCACCCTGCATACACTCGATGTCCGCTTCGCCGCCGAGGCGGCCGGCGCGGAAAACACCGGAGAAGCCTCACATGGCTAGACGTGGTCTTTTTGGCACATTCCTGCTGTACCTGATCGGCGTACTGGTGATTGGCGGCGCGGCGTTCGGCGCGTGGCGCATGCGATACGATAAGGGCATGGCGCTATCGGCGTCTCGCGAAGCACTGGCCGAGGGCGTCGCCCGTGGACCAGTGGTGCAGGTCGTGCAGGTGAAAGAGGGACCCAAGGAGCGTCTGATTAATCTTCTCGGCGAGGCACGGCCCTATCAAACGGCGACCTTGTACAGCAAGGTCAGCGGCTATGTGACATCGATCGCGGTCGATCGTGGCGACCGCGTCAAGGCCGGGGACCTGCTGGCGACGGTCGCCTCGGTGGAGACCGACCAGCAGTACGAGTCCTCGCAGCGCGATCTGGAAAACAAAAAGCGCAACTGGGAACGGGCCAAGGATCTGGTGGCACATGGCTGGACGTCGCATCAGGCGGCGGACCAGGCCCAAACCGACTTTACCATGGCGACCGCGACGGTGGCGCAGAACGCGACGCTGAAATCGTACGAGCAGATCAGGGCGGCATTCGATGGCGTCGTGACCGCTCGGTTCGTCGACGTCGGCGCG
Organism: Acidisphaera sp. S103; assembly: GCF_009765975.1. Classification (GTDB taxonomy): domain Bacteria; phylum Pseudomonadota; class Alphaproteobacteria; order Acetobacterales; family Acetobacteraceae; genus Rhodopila. The sequence goes on from NZ_LMUJ01000032.1 coordinate 303,045, forward strand.
CTGGTGCAGAATTCGACCACCAACAAGACCAGCAACCAACCGGTGCTGACGATCGCGGATGAAAGCCGGCTGCGGGTCGATGTGTATGTGGAACAACGCGACGTGCCGTTCGTGCATGTCGGCGATCTCGCCGACGTCGCCGACGGCGCCAATTCCGATCGCAAGATAACCGCGCGGATTTCCCGCACCTCCGACGAACTCGACCCACGCACCCGGACGTTGTTCGTGGAACTCGACGTGGACAATGCAAACCACTTCCTGGTGCCCGGCAGTTTCGCCTACGTGGCGCTGCATGTCCCGGTTCACAGCTATCCCGAGGTTCCGGTCGCCGGGCTGATCGTGCGTGGCACCCGCACGATGATCGCCGATCTCGACAGCGATCAGACCGTGCACCTGCGGCCGGTAAAGGTGGCGGATACCGACGGAATCCATGCCCTGCTTGCGGAAGGTGCGACGATCGGACAGCGCGTGGCGATCAATCTGCCCGATGAAGTGAACGACGGTGGCCGCGTGCAACCGGCAACCAGCGGCCAATAGAGGCGGCATGGCAGCGGGATCGGGCGGTTGATCGAAGCGCCGCCGTCCGATACCAGCCTGAGAAGAAATGATATAGCCGGCGCTTCCTGACACGCCGTCGTGGATCGGTCCGCGACGTTGCCGATGTCCCGGGTCAAGCGGGTGACCCGCAACGCTTTGTTGCGCAACCTACCAAATTACAACCATAAGGAGAATAAAGCGGGCCATGTTCGCGGCTTTGCGTTATTGTGGGCGCCGATAGCGACACATGAACCGACAATTCAGGAAACATCATCGGGGATGGACGCCCAGAAGCCTGATCGAACCGGCAAACCCTACATTGCCATCGCCGTCGGCAATGGCGTGCTGCGATCCCGGGTGACGAACTGCCTGATGTCGTTTTATCGATTTGTGGAATACCCGGATATTTCGCAAGCCATCGCCGGTTGCCGAACACATGTGCCTCGCCTCGCCCTGGTCAGCGAGGAATTGTCCATGAACACCGGCTGCGACTTTGTCCGTATGCTGCGCAACGATCCCAACCTGAAGACGGTTCCGGTCGTGATGGTGGTCGACACGGACGATGAGGCGACGCGCGACCGGGTGGTGCGATGCGGCGCCGAGAGTTTCATCGTCGATCCATACCCCCGAAGCACGCTGATCAACATGATATCCGGCCTGCTGAACCGTCGTGTCGAGGATAAGTGGCAAACGTTGCAGCTGCCACAGCGACAGGCGTTGACCAATACGCTGAACTTGTTCAACGGGATCGCGAATGGAATCGGCAACGGTGAGCCGATCCCGTATCAAGCCGTCAGCGAGGCTTGCCAGCCGCTGGTCGAAGCGGTTGGCAACGATGACTTCGTCGACATCCTCAAAGGCGTGAGAAATCACGACAATTATACGTATGCCCATTCGATGCGGGTCGCGACATATCTCGCGTTGTTCGGCTTCAATCTCCGGCTGCCAAAGAACGAACAGGTCATTCTGGCCAGTGGCGGCCTGCTGCATGATGTTGGCAAGATGTCCATTCCGCATGAGGTTTTGAACAAGCCCGGCCGCCTCAACGTGGCGGAATTTGAGGTGATGAAAGGACATGTCGCTGCGTCCGTGACCTATCTGCAGGGTTGTCCCGATCTGCCAAAGGGTATCGGCATCATAGCCTCTCAGCATCACGAGAAGCTGGATGGCACCGGCTATCCATTGGGACTGGCGGGAAACAAGCTCAATCGACTGGCCCGGATGGCGTCGATCATCGATGTATTCACGGCGTTGACGGATCGCCGCGTCTATAAGCGGGAGATGGCGGCCGAGACCGCCCTCAAACTGATGGCCGACGACATGACGTCGCATTTGGACATGAAGCTGTTAGGCCTGTTTCGCCAGATGCTGCTTGACGCCACGCGAGCAGTGCCGCGGCGCGATGACTGACGTCCGCCGGCAGCCGGTTGTGGCGGACCTCTATCTTGCTGCACCGCACCGTCTTGCCGGGCTTCGCCTGATGGGCTAGCTACGCGCCACCTTCCGGGCGGCCATTTCCCGGCTACAGGCCCGGCAGGCTCCGTTTCATGTCACCCGGCGCCGCGATTGCGCCCCGATAAGGATTCGCCCATGGCCCGCAACAAGATCGCCCTGATCGGCGCCGGTAATATCGGCGGCACGCTCGCCCACCTGATCGGCCTGAAGGAACTTGGAGACGTCGTATTGTTCGACGTGTTCGGCGGGGTCGCGGCAGGCAAGGCGCTGGACATCATGCAATCCGGCCCGGTCGATGGGTTCGACTCCGCCATGTCCGGCGGGTCCGATTACGCCGCCATCAAGGATGCCGACGTGGTGATCGTCACCGCCGGCTTCCCGCGCACCCCCGGCATGTCGCGCGACGACCTGATCGGCAAGAACGCCGGCGTCATCGCCCAGGTCGCCGAGGGCATCAAGACCAACTGTCCGAATGCGTTCGTCATCTGCATCACCAACCCGCTCGACGCGATGGTATGGGTGATGAAGGAGAAATCCGGTCTGCCCGCCAACAAGGTCATCGGCATGGCCGGCGTGCTCGACAGCTCCCGCTTCCAGTTGTTCCTCGCCCAGGAATTCGGCGTGTCGGTGCAGGACGTGCGGGCCTTTGTCCTCGGCGGCCACGGCGACACCATGGTGCCGCTGACCCGCTACTCGACAGTCGCCGGCATCCCGGTGCCTGACCTGATCAAGATGGGCTGGAGCACGCAGGCGAAGATCGATGCCATCGTCGAACGCACCGCCAACGGCGGCGGCGAAATCGTCAAGCTGCTGGAGCGTGGCAGCGCCTTCTACGCGCCCGCCGCCTCCGCGATCGCCATGGCCGAGGCCTATCTGAAGGACAAGAAGCGTGTCCTGCCCTGCGCCGCGTACCTGACCGGCCAGTACGGCATCAACGACATGTATGTCGGCGTCCCCGTTGTCATCGGCGCCGGCGGCGTGGAGAAGATCGTGGAAATCGAACTGAACCCCACCGAGAAGGCCGCTTTCGAAAAGTCCTGTGGTGCGGTGCGGGAGCTGATCGACGCATCCCGCAAACTGATCGGTTGAAGCGCCGTCGCGTCGGCCGGGAACGTCCAGGGTCCGTCAATCAAACAACCATCCTCAGCCTGCTCTGAGGATGGTTTAAGGAGCCCGCCATGAACATCCACGAATATCAGGGCAAGGAACTGTTGAAGCGCTACGGCGTGACAGTTCTTGACGGCTATGTCGCCTGGACACCGGAAGAGGCCGAGGCGGCCACCGCCAAGCTTCCTGGCCCGGTATACGTGGTCAAGTCGCAGATCCATGCGGGCGGCCGCGGCGCCGGTCGCTTCGCAGACGACCCGAACGGCAAGGGCGGCGTCCGCCTGGCCCGTTCCTCCGCCGAGGTCCGCGCCGCCGCCGAGGCGATGATCGGCCACACCCTGGTCACCAAGCAGACCGGCGAACACGGCAAACCGGTGCGTCGCGTCTACGTCGAGGCTGGTTGTGACATCGCCCGCGAACTCTACGTCTCCCTGCTGGTGGATCGGATCACCGGCCGCGTGACCATCATTGCCTCCACCGAAGGCGGCATGGAGATCGAGGACGTCGCCGCCCATCATCCCGAAAAGATTCTCCGCGTTGGTATCGATCCCGCGTCCGGCATTTCCGGCTTTCACGGCCGCCGATTGGCAGCCGGCCTTGGCCTCAGCGGCAAGCAGGCATCCTCTTTCGGCAAGTTCGTCGCCGCCATGTATCAGGCCTTCACCGCCCTGGATTGCGCGGTGATCGAGATCAACCCCCTGGTCGTCACCGGCGCCGGCGACGTCGTTGCCCTGGATGCCAAGGTAAGCTTCGACGACAGCGCCCTGTTCCGTCACCCGGAACTGGAAAAGCTGCGCGACGAGGCGGAAGAGGACCCGAAAGAGCTGGAAGCCGCCAAGTTCGAACTGAACTACGTCGCGCTGGACGGCAATATCGGCTGCATGGTCAACGGCGCCGGCCTGGCCATGGCAACCATGGACATCATCAAGCTCTACGGCATGGCGCCGGCCAACTTCCTCGACGTCGGCGGCGGCGCGACCAAGGAACGCGTGACGGCGGCGTTCAAGATCATTCTGTCCGATCCCAACGTCGAAGGCATTCTGGTCAATATCTTCGGCGGCATCATGCGCTGCGACGTGATCGCCGAGGGCGTGGTCTCCGCCGCGCGGGACGTCCAGCTATCCGTGCCTCTGGTGGTGCGCCTGGCCGGCACCAACGTCGATCTGGGCAAGCAGATTCTCGCCAAGTCGAATCTTCCCATCGTCGCCGCCGACAATCTGGAAGATGCAGCCGAGAAAATCGTCAAAGCCGTGCGGGAGGCTGCATAGATGTCCGTTCTGGTCAACGCCAACACCAAGGTCATCTGCCAGGGTTTTACCGGTGCCCAGGGCACCTACCACTCCGAACAGGCGATCGCCTACGGCACGAAAATGGTCGGCGGCGTGACGCCGGGGAAGGGGGGCACGATGCACCTCAACCTGCCGGTGTTCGACACGGTGTGGGACTGCCGGGAAAAGACCGGCGCCGATGCCACCGTGATCTACGTGCCGCCCCCCTTCGCCGCCGACGCGATTCTGGAGGCGATCGACGCCGAATTCCCCCTGATCATCTGCATCACCGAGGGGATTCCGGTGCTGGACATGGTCCGTGTGAAACGTGCCCTAAGTGGCTCCAAATCCCGCCTGATCGGACCGAACTGTCCCGGTGTGATTACCCCCGACGAGTGCAAGATCGGCATCATGCCCGGCCATATCCACAAGCGCGGCACCGTTGGTATCGTCTCCCGCTCCGGCACGCTGACCTACGAGGCTGTCGCGCAGACCACGGCGACCGGCATGGGCCAGACAAGCTGCGTCGGCATCGGCGGCGACCCGGTCAAGGGCACCGACTTCATCGAGGTCCTGGAGATGTTCCTGGCCGACCCCGAAACCAAGCAGATCGTCATGATCGGCGAAATCGGCGGCCAAAGTGAAACCGAAGCCGCCGATTTCCTGGCCCACAACAAGGTCAAGAAACCCGTGGTCGGCTTCATCGCCGGCGCCGCGGCCCCTCCAGGCCGCCGCATGGGTCACGCCGGTGCGGTCATCAGCGGCGGCAAAGATACCGCCGCGGCGAAAATGGAGGCCATGCGCAGCGCCGGCATCCACGTCGCCGACAGCCCCGCCGCACTCGGCAGTACGATGGTCGAGGTGCTGAAGCGGTAGCCGCTCCCGTCCCGAACCCTGCGTTCAGGCCACGGTCGTGCCAACGCCCTCATGGCCAAAGCCTTCCCGTCGTGGTTGGCTATTGGCTTACCCTCGGTGATAGAATTTTACCCTCATGACCCGGAGGGCGCGGGGTGAACCACCCGTGCGGCCGGGAATGTCGCCTGGACCGTCGTCCCCGCTTCGGAACTGCTGATGATCTCCAGGGTTCCTCCATGCAACATCATCAGTTTGCGGCTGATTGCCAGGCCCAGGCCTGTGCCGCCGAACTTACGGCTGGTCGAAGAGTCCACCTGGCGAAAGGGTTCGAACAGAAATGGCTTTGCCGCTGGATCGATGCCAATGCCGGTATCGCTGATCAGAACGGCCAGGTCGCCGTCCGCTACCGCCTCTGCCCGCACGATCGTGGTCCCGCCGACGGGACTGAATTTGACCGCGTTGGCGAGCAAATTCAGCAGCACCTGAAGCACGGCGCGCTGGTCGATCTGAAGCGTCACGCCGGCGAGGCTCAGATCGTAGATGATCTTCACGTTTCCGGCTTCGGCCTGCGGCGTCATCATGCGTTGACAGGCGCGCAACAGCGTACCGAGGTTCACCGGTTCCTCGACTAGGTCATAGTGACCGGCCTCAATCTTGGATATGTCGAGAAGGTCGTTGACAAGTCCCAGCAGATGCCTGCCCCCGGCATTGATATCCTCGGCGTACGAGATGTACTTGGCGTCAATCGGGCCGGCTGTCTGGTCGCGTATCAATTCCGAGAAGCCGATGATCCCGTTCAGCGGTGTCCGCAACTCATGGCTCATGTTCGCCAGAAACTCTGACTTGGCTCGGTTTGCGTCCTCGGCGAACTCTTTCGCGATGGCGAGTGCTTCCAGGGCGTTTCGGCGTTCTGTCACGTCGGTGAACGTGCGCACGGCCTCCCCCTCTGGCAAATGGGTTGTACGCACTTCCAACACCCGGCCATTCGGACGCCGGCGCTCATAGATAACGGGCCCGTCCAGCAGCGCCGCGCGCTGCACGAAAGAACGGAACTCCTCATCGCTCGAGACGAACTCCTGCTGCTCCAGTTGGTAGGCAAGAACATCCTCGAATTTCGGGTGGCCCGCCATCAGGTCGGGCGGCAGGTCAAGCAGTTCGACGGCACGCCTGTTGCAGATCGCCACTACACGTACGCTGTCAATCACGATCAGGCCCTGGTCCATGTGCTCCAGGGCCGCTTCGAAGATTCGCGACTTCTCGGCCGCGTGATCTTCAGTGTCGCGAAGGGCTGCCGCTGTCCGCTGCAAAAGCGTGTTTTGGTCCGCGAGGCGCCCAAACTGCCGGCCAATCATTTGCAATAGAATGACGAATTCGGCAGCCAGACAGGCGGTCGCAAATCCGACAAGTGCGGCATCGTGCCGCCACGCTGCCAGGACATCGCCGACGACAGTGATCGCAATTAGGACCATGCAGCTCAGCAGAAAGCCACTTCGGCGCCAGCGCGCAGGAGAGCGGCCGAGCGCCATTCGCTTAGCCAACCGCCGACGCCAATCCGCACGCAGCCGAACCAGCCCACGGATGGATGCGAGCGCATCGGCGATCCGTGCCAAAAGGCGAACGACGCTCGCCATGCAAGCGGCTCCTGTCAAGGACAGCTTCAAGCTCTAAGCCAACCACATTTCTCAATGGGCTTGCACGCATCCGGCGTCCAGTGTCGCGCTTGCCGAGGACGTAGGGCCTCTGTTTCAATTCAGCATCCTTCCTATCTTTCGGCGTCCCGACGGGTTGAAGGCGGTAAGAGGGCTGGGTTGCTGAGTTTGGATGAACTGTTCGAGGGGCGCCACTTCGATCGCGAGGTCGCCCAATCGCGTTAGGGACGCGGCTCACACCGCGCGCCCAACCGCGACTGCATCATCAGAATCCGGCCAGCTTGACTAATCCGCCTTGCCTCCGGCAGTGTTCCTAAAAACCGACGCCTACAGTGGCCGAGGCATAAAAAGGGAGGAACGCCCAATGCAGCGCAATAAGCTGTCACGCAGGCATGTCATCGCGGGAGCGGCTGGGGTCAGTACCGCCACCATCCTGCACTGGCCGGCCAACGCCGCGGAATTCAGCTACAAGCTGGGTAGTTCCTCGCCGATGGAGCATCCGGCGATGGCGCATTCGAAGGATGCCGCCGACAAGATCAAAGAGCAAAGCAACGGGCGTATGGAGATCACCATATACCCCAACAGCGTTCTAGGCGGCGATACGGCGATGATCGCACAGGCGATCTCCGGCGCGTTGGAAATGTATATTCTGCCGATCGATCTGCTGGCCCCGCGCAATCCGGTCTGCGGAATTCCCGGCGTCGGCTTCGCCTTCCCGGACTACAATCACGTTTGGGCCGCCATGGACGGCGACCTCGGGAATCTGTTGCGCAGCGTTGCCGAACAGATCGGGCTGTATTGCCTCGACAAAGGCTATGACCACGGTTTCCGTCAGATCACCACGCGCAGCAAACCGATCACCGGCCCGGACGATCTGCGCGGCTTCAAGATCCGCCTGCCGGTCGCACCCTACCTGATTTCCCTGTTCAGGCACCTCGGCGCATCGCCGACCGCCATCAACTTCAATGAGGTGTACAGCGCCCTGCAGACCGGGATCGTGGATGGCCAGGAAAATCCGCTCGTCCTGATCGATACCGCCAAACTGTATGAGGTGCAGAAATACTGCAGCCTCACCAACCACGTCTGGGCCGGCTTCCATGTCTCCTTCAGCGTCCCCGCGTGGAAGAAGCTACCGCCGGACCTGCAGGAGATCGTGCATCGCAACTTCACCGCGGCGGCCCTGGCGGAACGCCAGGACTTCGTGACGATGACAGCGAATGAGGAGAAGAACCTGACCGCCAAGGGTCTCACCTTCAATTCCCCTGACACCAAACCGTTTCGAGACGTCCTGGCGAAGAACGGATTTTATCCCGACATGAAGAAGACCGCCGGCGACAAGGCCTGGTCGCTGCTCGAGAAATACGTCGGCCCACTTACGTCATGAGCCTCGGCACGCCGGCAATCGTTCATGCGGACGCGCCATCCTGGGCGCGCCTGCGCCGCGTCGCGTTCATGCTGGACATGGGCATCGGTTTTGTCTGTGAGACGATTGGCGCGATACTCGTGCTGGCCGAGGTCGTCATCCTCTTCTCCGGCGTCGTCTCGCGCTATCTGCTCGACAGTCCGTTGTTCTGGACCGACGAACTCGCGAACTTTCTGTTCCTTTGGCTATCCATGCTGGGCGTCGTGGTGGCGCTACGCCGCGACGGGCATATGCGGCTGACCACGCTCGCCAACTGGATGCCGGCGCACATCGCGAACTGGTTCGCCGCCGTTGCGGCCCTGGTGGTGATCGCCTTCGTGCTGGAAGTCCTGATGCCGGCGGCGCAGTACTGGGATCAGGAACGTTTCGTAGAATTGATCTCGTTGCAGATTTCCGATGGCTACCGCGTCGTCGCCATACTCGTCGGCACCACGCTCGCCGCGACCATCGCGCTGCTCCGGCTGTTGGAAACGACGACCCCGCGCAGTTTTGGCCTCGCACTGGTCACGGTCGCGGGCATCGCGGCCTTGTTGTGGGCTGGCCAGTCAGTGCTGCTGACCATGGGATTCGGCAGCCTGATCATCTTCTTCGTTATCATCGTCGCCGCCTGCGTCGCCATCGGCGTGCCGATTGCGTTCGCATTCGGTATAGCAACGATGTCCTACCTGGGCCTGACCAGTAGCCTGCCGCTGTCCGTTGTGGTGAACCGGATGGATGAGGGCATGTCGAACCTGTTGCTGCTCTCGGTGCCGATGTTCGTGTTCCTCGGCCTGCTGATGGAAATGACGGGTATCGCGCGGGTCATGGTCGCGTTCCTCGCCGCACTGGTGGGCCATGTGCGAGGCGGCCTGTCGTACGTGCTGCTGGGGGCGATGTATCTGGTGTCCGGCATTTCCGGGTCGAAGGCCGCCGACATGGCAGCGGTCGCGCCGGTGCTGTTCCCCGAGATGCAGGCCCGCGGTTCGCACCCCGGCGAACTCGCCGCCTTGCTGGCGAGTTCCAGCGCGATGTCGGAGACAATCCCGCCCAGCCTGGTGTTGATCACGATCGGATCGGTGACCAATGTTTCGATCACGGCGCTGTTCACCGGCGGCCTGCTGCCGGCGGCGGTGGCGGCGCTCGCGCTCGTTGTGGTGTGCTGGTTCCGCTCGCGTCACATGGATACCGGCGGCGGAAAACGCGCGCCGCTGAAACAGATTCTGCTGACATTTGTCATCGCTGTCCCCGGCCTCACCTTGCCGTTCGTGATCCGAGCGGCGGTGATCGAAGGCGTGGCGACCGCGACCGAGGTCTCCACCGTCGGCGTCGTCTACACCGCAATGCTCGGGCTGCTGGTCTACCGCCAGTTCGACTGGCGGCGGATCTATCCGATTCTCGTCGATACTGTTTCGTTGACCGGCGCCGTGATGCTGATCATCGGCACCGCGACGGCGATGGCCTGGGCACTGACGCAGTCCGGTTTTTCGCAGTGGCTTGTCGTGGTGATGGCGTCTGTGCCCGGCGGCAAGCTTGGCTTCCTCGCCATCACGGCGGTGACGTTCGTGGTTCTCGGCAGTGTGCTGGAAGGTATTCCGGCCATTGTGCTGTTCGGCCCGTTGCTGTTCCCCGTCGCCAAGTCGATGGGCGTAAACGAGGTCCATTACGCATTGGTGATCATCCTGGCGATGGGCATCGGCCTGTTCGCGCCGCCATTCGGCGTGGGGTTCTATGGCGCATGCGCGATCGGACGTGTCTCTCCCGACGACGCATTTGGACGCATGTGGCCTTATCTCGCGGCGTTGGCGGTGGCTCTCGCGATCGTTGTCGCGGTGCCCTGGCTCTCGATCGGCTTCCTGTGACCGCGGAGCCTGTGGGCTCAGTTACAAATTTCTTCCGGCCGATCCGCTTCCGGCATTGGGCGCTTTGAAATCGGAGATTTGAATCAAGGGGAAGGGGGCCAACTGGCCGAGCTCGCCGTGTCACGCGACTGATTCAAGCAGCTCAGCGTTTCTCGCCACCCGGCACAGTCAATTGACCGGTTCCTCCGCGTCCGCCGAGTAGACGAAACGCGATTTGTTGTTGTCCAGGTTGCCTGAATCCGCGAACGTGGCCTTGCAACGACCGAGAACCTGGCGCATGCCGGTTTTGGGCGCCGACAGGTTCGTCATACTACCTGCATGAGATCCCACACCGAGCGATCCTGATTGCTCCTTCGAGGAGGCCCGCCGGAAGCCCCGTGTCTTAAGGGCGGCCGAGGTATCTTTCCGGCCTGGATGAATGGTGGCCTTTCGACACAGTCCGTTTCGTTCCACTTGCAACGGGTGCCCGATATGACCGAGCAAAGCGACAAAACAGGTTCGATCAATGCGCAACCAGCAGTGAATGAAGATGCTTCGGCTGCCCACGACGCGAAACCAGCGGAGACACCGCTGGAATCCGGCCCCGTGCCGCAGGAGCCCCGAAAGGCTACGCGGAAGCGAAAGCTTCTGTTCGGTGTGCTCGGCGTTGCTGTCCTGGCGGTTGTCCTCGTGTTCGGCATCCCGTGGGTCAAGGCGATGCTCAGCACCGTCTCCACGGACGACGCCTACGTGAACGGGCACGTAACGTTTGTTGCGCCCCGCGTGGCGGGACAGATTTCCCGCGTTCTGGTGGATGACAACAACCGCGTGCGCAAGGGCGATCTCCTCGCCGAACTGGACAAGGAGCCATACCAGGTTGTGGTCTCCGAGAAGCAGGCAGCGGTCGACACCGCGAAAGCGGACCTGCAAGCAGCCACCGCGGCGGCGCGCGCGGTCGAAGCGCAGGCAGTGAGTCAGCGCTGGAACCTGCAACACGCTGTGGAGGGTGTCGACAGCCAGGTCGCTCTGCTGCACGCGCGGGTCGCCACCATCGCCAAGAGCAAGGCTGCACTGGTGTTGGCGCAGCTTCAATTCGATCGGGCGCGGCAACTGGTCCCCCGGGGAGATACGCCGCGCGAGGTATTAGACCAGCGGCAAGCGGAGCTGACGACGACTGGCGCAGAACTCGCCGAAACCTTGGCCGAAGTCTACCAGATTCGCGTCTCGCTGGGGCTGCCGGCCCAGCCGGCCGGGGACGGTGATCTCGGCCAGGTGCCACCCGATCTCGACGAGACCTTTTCGTCCGTTCTCGAGGCGCAGGCGGAGCTCATTCAGAGCGCTGCTCAGCTTGGTGTCGTGCATTCGTTCGATCAAGGTCCGAAAGAGATGCTCGACCAGTTCTATAAATTGGGCGACATCAACACCACGTTCGCCCAGTACGCGGCGAACGCCCCGGCCGTCAAGCAGGCCGAGGCGAAACTCGAAGCCGCCAGGCGCGATCTCGCGCAGGCCCAACTGAATCTTCGTTACTGCGACATCACGGCGGATATCAACGGCGTCGTCACCAGGCGCAACGTCAATCCGGGCAATTTCGTCCAGGTCGGCCAGAATTTGATGGCGGTTCGCTCGCTTAGCGAGATCTGGGTCGACGCCAACTTCAAAGAAACGCAGTTGCGCGACCTGCGCATCGGGCTGCCGGTCGATCTGCACGTCGACATGTACGCCGGCAAGCACGTCTTCAAGGGTCGGATATCCGGCTTTACCGAGGGGACCGGGTCGACCCTGGCATTGCTGCCGCCCGAGAACGCCACGGGTAATTTCATCAAGGTGGTTCAGCGGTTGCCGGTCCGGATCGATCTTGTCGATTACGACCCCGATCAGGAACCTCTGTTCATCGGCACTTCGGTCGTTCCCGATGTCTACATCAACAAGCAGCCGACCGGCCCGGATGCTGGCAAGTTCCTTCAGACCTCTGTGCCGCCTTCTTCGGGGGCTGGTTCGGCTGCCGGCGCGCCAATCGCCCGTGCGTCGGGCACTGGGCGATGACCGGTGCGGTCGCGTCGGCGTCGCCCCTGAATGCCCGACTCCGCCCGGCGATAAACCCCTGGGTCGTCGCCGCTGTCGTCGTGGTGCCGACCTTCATGGAGGTGCTGGACACCACCATCGCGGTCGTGGCGCTGCGCTATATCGCCGGTGGGCTGTCGGCCACGGTGGATGACGGCGAATGGGTCATCACCAGCTACCTTGCCGCCAACGCGATCATCCTGCCCATCACAGGCTGGCTGATCGCGCATCTTGGACGCCGCAATTATTTCCTGCTTTCCATTGCCGTCTTCACCCTCGCCTCGGGGATGTGCGGCATGGCCACGAGTCTCGGCCAGTTGATCCTGTTCCGCGTGCTGCAGGGTCTTGCGGGTGGTGGCCTTCAGCCGTCGAGCCAGGGCGTGCTGCTGGACGCCTTCCCGCCCGAGCGGCAAGGCATGGCCATGACGCTGTTCGGCCTGGCCGCGCTGATCGCGCCCGTCGTCGGCCCTACGCTCGGCGGCTGGATCACCGACAGCTATTCCTGGCGGTGGGTGTTCCTGATCAACATTCCCGTTGGTCTTCTGGCTTTGAGTGCGTGTGCCATCACACTCCGGGATCCCGATTATCTCACGGCACAGCGCACCGAGTTGCGGAAGAAACCATTCAGCTTTGACGGCATTGGCCTGTCGCTGTTGGTCATCGTCGTCGTCTGTTGGGAGGTGACGCTCAGCAAGGGCCAGGAATGGGACTGGCTGGACGACCCGTTCTGGCGTGTGCAGACGTTGATGATCTTGTTCGCCGTCGGCTTGGTCGCGCTGATCATCTGGGAACTGCGCCATCCGAGCCCGGTCGTGAACTTCCGTCCGTTGCGAGAACGGAATTTCGTCGCCTGCTGCATCATCATCTTTTGCGCCTTCGCGGTGCTATATGCGTCCAGCACCGCGTTGCCTGCCTTGTTGCAGTCGCTGTTCGGCTACGATGCCTTGAGCGCCGGACTTGTCATGTCGCCGGCCGGCTTCTTTGCCGTCATCACCATGCCGTTCGTCGGACGCGCGCTCGGTCGTGGAACCGATGCGCGGTGGGTGCTTGCCGCGGGTCTCTTGACCATGGCCGTGGGGAGTTACTGGATGTCGCAGATGAACCTGGACATCAGTCCGGGGCAGGCCGTCTGGCCGCGGGTGGTGCTGATCATCGGGCTTGCGATGTGCTTCGCTCCTGCGAACGTGGCGGCTTATCTCTATACGCCGCTCGCGCTGCGCGGGGCCGCGGTCGGCCTGTTGAGCCTCCTGCGCAACGAGGGTGGCAGTGTAGGAACTTCGCTGGGTCAGACGGTGCAGGAGCGCCGTGACCAGTTCCACAGCCTCCGCCTTGGCGAATGGCTCGATCCCTTCAATCCGGCGGTGCGTTCCTTCCTCGATCAGGCGTCCGGACCGTTCCTGCAGCAGAGCGGTGATCCGGTCGCCGCGCAGCAACAGGCCTTGCAGACGCTGGCAAACCTGCGCCAGCAACAGGCATCGTCGCTCGCCTACTTCGATGTGTTCTGGGTGCTGGCCGTCGTCATGGTTGCGCTTGTATTCGCTGTGCTGCTGATGAAACGCTCCGTCGCGGAGAAAGGCGCTCGGATCGGATCCGAGTAAGATCAGCACACGCCTCGCGGGCCCGGCCGGTTTGCGCGCACGCAATAGTTTGCCGCATGATGCTCCATCGTCCAACGAAGCAGGAAAACGCACATGTTGATGAGCACCGACCGGATCCTGGTCAGTCATGTCGGCAGTCTGCCGCGCGCCGAAACATTGTCCGATCTACTGATCCGCCAGGAAGCCGGCGAGACGATCGATGCCGCCGAACTGGCCCGGCAGGTGGAGACGGCAACCGCGCATGTGATCGGCAAGCAGGTCGAAGCCGGCGTTGACGTGGGCAACGACGGTGAACAGTCGCGCGTTGGCTTCCAGACCTATGTGCCGCGCTGCCTGTGCGGCTTCGGCGGTGAATCCAAGCGTCCGCCGGCTCGAGATCAGTTGGAATTCCCGAGTTATGTCCGGCAGATGGCTTCGCGTTTTCCGCACTCGGCGCGCGTAACGAATGCGCCGGCGGCGTTGTCCGAGGTGCGATATGTCAACAGCGCGCCGATCAAGGAAGACGCGGCGCGGCTCAAGCGCATGGGGGGTCGCTTTAGCGAATGTTTCATGACGGCGCCGTCGCCGGGTATCGTTGCCACGACGATGCTCAACCAGCATTACGATAGCCACGAGGCCTATCTGATGGCTCTGGCGAAAGCGTTGGCCAACGAATATCGCGCGATTCATGATGCCGGCCTGGTCCTGCAGATCGACAGTCCGGACCTGGCGATGGAACGACATCGGTTTTTCGGTCATCTGACGGACGCCGAGTTCCTTAAGCAGCTCGAGCTTCATATCGCGGCGATTAATCTCGGCATTGACGGCATTCCCCGCGATCGTATCCGTCTGCACGTCTGCTGGGGTAACAATGACGGGCCGCATATCCATGACATAGCGATGGCCGCCATCCTTTCGGAATTGTACAGAGCGAATGTTGGCGCACTGTCGATCGAGTTCGCCAATCCCAGGCATCAGCATGAATACAGTGCACTGCGTAACAATCCGCTGCCCGCGCATATGCTGCTGATGCCCGGTGTTCTCGACACCACCACGAATTTTGTCGAGCATCCGGAAATCGTCGCTCGGCGGCTCGAGGAGGCCGTCTCCGTGGTCGGGGACCGTGAACGTGTGATCGCCGGAACGGATTGCGGCTTTGGCACGTTCGCTGGCCGCGAATACGTGGCCGACGAGATCGTCTGGGTGAAGCTCGCCGCCGCCGCCGAGGGGGCGCGCATTGCCTCGAATCGGCTATGGGGCCGGTGACGGCAAGATGATCGCGGCAATCAGCCTTATGCGGCGTCAGGACGTCAAAAGTCTGACGCAGTTCCGCCGTCACTGGCTCGATATACATGGTCCCCTGGTCTGCGCGTTTCCCGGGCTTCGGCGCTACGTGCAATGCCATGTCGTCGCGTCCGCCGCGATGAACGAGGCTGCCCGTTCGATGCGGATCGATGGGTTTCCGATCCTGTATTTCGATAGCGACCAGGATCGGACCCGCGCGCATCGCTCACCGGAAATGGCGGCCTGCAATGTCGATTCACGGCAATTCGTCGGCGCCGTCTCGCGCGTCATCGCGGACGTCTCGGGCGATCCCCGGTCGAATGCGGGACGCTTCAGCCTGATCGAGATCTGGCCCGAGGATGTTTCACCCGCACCGAGGTCGGTCCATTACCGGGTACGGGAACAAGGCGCCGCGCCGAATAGTGTCATTCCGCATCTGTCTGTTATCGCCGGCGCCGTGACTCAGACCTGGTATGACAGCCTTGTCGACCTGGAATGCGCTGTCGATACGCTGGACGATTCCCGCTCCGCGCGATTTGTTGTCGAAGAGCACTGGCTGGTTTGACCGGCCGCTCGTATCCACTACTCGATGCGGTTCAGCGTCAGATCCTCCCCGTGTTCATGCCTTACCAGGCCCGTCACTTGCCCCGTATCGTCCTTCACGAAACTAATCTGCGCTGGTAGAGTGGTGGCGAAGAAATCGTGGTCCGTATACGCGTAGATTGGGTATTCGTTGTATCCGGTCACTTGCGCGGACAGGTGATCGTGGTCCCGGCCGATGATCATCGTCAGGGCGGGACCGGTATATCGCCCCACATAATCATCGAGCAGGGGGGCGGCGATCGTTGTCGGCTCGTGTGGCTTTCGCTCGTCATCCAGGCGCTGCTGCAATTGCTGCACGACCGCGGCGCTGACGCGCTCAGCCGTGCGGTCCCGGCCATCCTGATGCAGGACCAGTGCCGTCGCCGGCCTGCCTTCGGTTGCAAGGAAGGTCAACTGGGCAGCCGCCACGGTGTAAAAGAAATCGTGGTCGCTGTAAGCAAAGACGGGAAACTTCTTGCGGTCGGTTCCCTGCACGAAAAGCTGGTCACCCGCGCGGGTGACCGAAAAAATATAGGTCGGCGTCAGCGCGTAATACCCGACATCCTTGTCCAGCGTGTCGGGGTCGACTGACACCCGCGTGCGCGGCTTCAACTCCTCGGCGACCCGCTGCTCATAGTCTGCCTGCAACTGACTGGCGCATGCCGGAGTGATGCGTTCCAGGGTCGTCGCGAGTCCGTTCTTGTAATGAATGACATGATCGACCTTGCCCGATTCGTCGACGACGAAGGTGTTCTGCTCCGCTGATATCGTCAGGAAGAAATCGTGATCGGCATACGGATATTCCGCGACCTGCGGCATCCCGGTGCGGCCCGTCAGCAAGTGGTCGCCATCGCGCGTCACGGTCATGACCGATCCGGTCGCCATGTCCTCGTAGAAGCCTTCGTCTGCTTCGAGCAGCTTTGGATCAACGGTTATCCGTTGGTGCGGCGCGCGGCGATCCGGAAGTCTGGCCTCCTCACCGCCGGAGGCGGCCGTGGTTGCCGATAGCGGTCCCGCCACGGCCACGGCCAACGGCAGAATGCTGGCCGCAATCAGGAGACGGCTGCGCCGGCTGATGCCCATGGTCGCCGTTGTCTCGCTCAATATCCGCTCGATGCGAGTGCCGACCGTTGCGGGTCGCGCCATCGCCACGGCGCCAGGAAGACGCTGGCCGCGGGTGGAAACGTCCAGCAGGATTTCCGCGTAACCGATCCGGTCGTCCAGACCGACGATGGCGGCATCGTCACTGGCCGCCTCGGCCAGCACCGAAAGGTGGCGTTGCAGCCACCAACTGAGCGGATTGAACCAGAAGATCGCGCGGTTGACGCTGGCGGCGATTTGGACGGCAAAGTCGCGGCGCGCGACATGCGCGCCTTCGTGCGCCAGTACCGCCGATCGCTTGGCTGGTGACCACGTTGTATGGTCGCCCGGCAACAGGATGACCGCCCCAAACGTCGCCGGGGCCGCGACACGCGGGCTGGCGCGCACGTCATGGCGGCCGGTCCAGCTTTCGCGAACCGGGGCCGCCGACCGCATGATCCGCCAGGACAGCGCGAGTCCCACGATCAGCCGCAGGATCAGCATGGCGGATACCACGGCGTAAAGCAGCACAACGAGGCCTCGCGCCGCCGCCGGCGATGCGGCCGCATGTTGGCTTGCAGGCGCAATCGTATCAACTGATACGACGTATCGATTGGGCTGCACGACCGCCGCCTGCGCCTCGGGCTGGGGGGCGGCCAGTATCGGTGCGATCCGCGGCATGGGAAACGCGATGCCGGGCAGTGCCGCGGCCGCAAGCCTGGTCGCCGCCGGCATGAGCAGCGATGCACCCAGCACCAGCGTCCATGCGGCAAGCAACACATGCGGATTGCGTGTGCGGCAAAGCTTCAAACCAAGACCGACCACAGCCGCAAGCAAGAGCGAGCGTACCGCCGCTCCGACCAGCATTTCCAGCATCACCCCCTCCGTTGCCTCGCCTTGGCGATCTTGGCGGCGAATTGTTGCAGTTCACGCGAATCCAGCATGTCGGTGTCGACCATGCCGACAAGCACTTCCTCGACCGATCCGTTGCACAGCCAGTCGGCGATCCGCCGCACCGCCCGAGCGGCCACTGCGCGGCGCGCTTCGGCTGCCTCGAACACGTAGGTCCGGCCTTGCACCGAATGCGTCACGAAACCTTTGTCCTCCAATCGTCGCAGCACGGTGCGCACCGTGGATTCCTTCAGCGGCCGCGACAGTTGTTCTCGTACTGCCTCCGACGTCAGCGGACCGCCGGCCCAGACCAACTGCATCACATCACGTTCAAGATCGCCGAGTTCCGTCGAATTTTCCGTCATTGCCCTGCTATCGCCTGTAGTGCTACGCAGCGTAGCGGACACTGTGAAGCACCTCAAGTCACGCTCTGGTGGGGTCGAAAGTGGCGATGCGTGTGGTTCTGATCCTGACCGGCATCATTGCCCTGGTCATCGGTGGGCTGGTGTATTTCCATGCGCTGTCGCTGGATCAGATGCAGCGCGTCTGGCACCCGGCGGCTGTCGTCGCGCCCCCGCCACCGGCCGCGGTGCCCGTGGTCGTCGCCGCCGCGCGCACCCAGGACGTGCCGATCTACCTGTCCGGCATCGGCACCGTGCAGGCCTACAACACCGTCAACGTGCAGACCCAGGTGGACGGGCAGATCAGCCAGATCCTGTTCCAGGAGGGGCAGGACGTGAAAGCCGGCGACAGGCTGGCGATCATCGATCGGCGACCGTATCAGGCGCAGTTGCAGCAGCAGGTCGCCGCCCGCATGCGCGATCAGGCCTTGCTGCAAGGCGCGCGTCTCGATCTCGCCCGTTACACGGAACTGGTGAAGAAGGATTACGCCACCCAGCAGCAGGTCGACCAGGAACAGGCGCAGGTCGGTCAGTATGAGGGCGCGGTACTGAACGACACCGCGCAGATTGCCTATGCACAGACGCAACTCGGCTTCACCACTATCGCCTCGCCGATCGATGGGCGCGTCGGCATCAGGCAGGTCGATGTCGGCAATTTTGTGCGCGCCGCGCAAGGCACCACGATCGTGGTGGTCACGCAGTTACGCCCGATCTCGGTCATCTTCACGGTGTCGGCCGAGGCGGTCGAGCGCAGCAAGCTCGACCTTGGGGTCGCCCATGTGCCGGTGATCGCGCTGGCGAAGGACGACACCACGGAACTGGATCGCGGATCGGTTGCCGTGGTGGACAACATGGTCGACCAGACAACCGGTACGATCAAGCTGAAAGCCAATTTTCCCAATGAAAAACTGAAGCTTTGGCCGGGCAACTTCGTCAACGGCCGGCTGGTCGTCGATACGCGCCATGACGGCGTCACGGTGCCGTCGGAGGCGGTGCGTCATGGTCCACGCTGCGACTTCACCTGGATCGTCCGTCCCGATCAGACCGTGGCGACACGCTGCGTCACGGTCGGTCAGACGTTCGCCGATCGAACGCTGATCGAGAAGGGTCTCGCGCAAGGTGCGGAGGTCGTCGTGGACGGCCAGTACCGTCTGGACGAAGGCAGCAAGGTCGAGATCACGCGCCGGCCACCGGCCCGATCGGCCTCGGCCGATTGATCCGAACGTGGAACTCTCCCGCCCGTTCATCCTGCGGCCGATCGCGACGACGCTGCTGGTTGTGGCGGTGCTGCTGCTGGGGCTGATCGGATACCAGTTGTTGCCTGTCGCGGCGCTGCCGGAAGTCGATTTCCCGACCATCCAGGTGGTGACCGGTTATCCGGGTGCGTCGCCCGAGGTGATGGCGACATCGGTGACGGCACCGCTCGAGCATTATTTCGGGCAGATCGCCGGCCTGACGTCCATGAGTTCCACCAGTTCGGACGGTACCAGCCAGATTACGCTGCAATTCAGCCTGTCGCGCCGCATCGACGCGGCGGCGCAGGACGTACAGGCGCAGATCAACGCCTCCGCCGACTGGGTTCCGACCGCGCAACTGCCCACACCGCCGACCTATCGTGAAGTCAACCCCGCCGACACGCCGGTGCTGATCCTGGCGCTGACTTCCGACACGCTGCCGCTGCATGTGGTCGACGACTATGCCGAGACAGTGCTGGTGCAGAAGCTGTCGCAGGTCGACGGCGTCGGCGCGGTGACGACGGAAGGCGGCCAGCGACGAGCCGTGCGGCTGGAGATCAACCCCGCCAAGCTCGCGGGGCTCGGCCTTTCGATGGAGGACGTGCGCAATGCGGTCGCCGCGACCACGTCGGATTTGCCGAAGGGCAGCCTCAACGGCGACCGGCAGGCGTTTCAGATCGGTTCCAACGATCAGCTGTTCGTCGCCGACGCCTATCTAAATGCGGTGATCGCGTACCGTAATAATGCCCCGGTATTGCTGCGCGATATCGGGACGGCGGTCGATGGCGTCGAGGACGCGGAACTCGCCGGCTGGTACGCGACCGGCGGCAACGGCGGCGCGGGCAAGGCGGCGATCATCCTGGATATCCAGCGCCAGCCGGGTGCGAACATCATCGACGTCGTGGACAGCATCAAGGCGCTGTTGCCGAAGCTGCAATCGTCCTTGCCGCCGTCTTTGAAAATCGACGTGGTGACCGACCGCACCACGACGATCCGAGCGGCCATCGCCGATGTGCAATTCACCCTGGTGCTGACAGTCGTGCTGGTGGTGATGGTCATCTTCGTTTTCCTGCGCAAAGTGTGGGCGACCGTCATTCCCAGCGTCACTCTGCCGGTTTCACTGATCGCCACGTTCGGCGGCATGGCCCTGCTCGGGTTCAGTCTCGACAACCTGTCGCTGATGGCGCTGACCGTGGCGGCGGGCTTCGTGGTGGACGATGCGATCGTAATGATCGAGAATATCGTCCGCTACATCGAAGCGGGCGAAACGCCGGTGCAGGCGGCGCTGAAGGGCGCGAAGCAAATCGGTTTCACCATCGTTTCGCTGACCATTTCATTGATCGCGGTGTTCATCCCGCTGTTGCTGATGGGCGGCGTGGTCGGCCGGCTGTTCCGCGAATTCGCCATCACGCTGTCCCTGGCCGTGGTCATTTCCGGCGTTGTGTCGCTGACCCTGACGCCGATGATGTGCGCAAGGCTGCTGCGAGCCGAGGCCGAGGAAGCGCCGCCCGGCGCCCTGTTCCGTTGGACCGAGCGGGGGTTCGAGCGGCTGTTGTGGGCGTATGAAGCGGGTCTGAACTGGGTGCTGCGCCATCAGCCCGCGACGCTGGCGTTCAGCGTGCTGACGCTGGTCGCGACGGTGATGCTGTATGGTATGGTGAGCAAGGGCTTCCTGCCGCGGCAGGACACCGGCCTGTTGATCGGCATCACCGATGCGGCGCAGGACATCTCCTTCCCGGCGATGCAGGCGCGGCAGAACGCGGTGGCGGCGATCGTCGCGCGCGATCCGGCGGTGGTGTCGGTGGACAGTTTTGTCGGCGCCGGTTCGGTCAACCCGACGCTGAACAGTGGGCGGCTTTACATCAACATCGGCGCGCCGGACCGCCGCGCGCCCGGCGACACGCTGACCGCGGTGATGGCGCGGTTGCAGCAGGCAACGGCGAACGTGCAAGGCATCGCACTGCACTTGCAGCCCGCACAGGATATCCAGATCGAGACACGCACGTCCCGCACGCAATACCAATATGTCCTGCAGGATCTCGACCCGGCGGAACTGCATCTGTGGAGTGGCCGGCTGCTGACGGCGATGCGCGCGCGACCGGAGCTTGCCGACGTCGCCACCGATGAACAGGCCGATGGGCAGCAACTTGTGCTGACGATCGACCGCCAGGCTGCCGCGCGCTTCGGCGTGACGCTGGCAGCGATCGACCAGACGCTCTACGACGCATTCGGCCAGCGCCAGATCGCCACCGTCTATGCCTCGGCGGAGCAATACCATGTGGTGATGGAAGTCGATCCGGTGTTCCGCCGCGATCCCGGTGTGTTGGACAAACTATTTGTCACGGCCTCTGCCGCACAGACTTCAATCGGCAACGATCTATCTGCCGGTATCGGCCCGGGCTTCCATCAGGCCGGTGCGCCCGTGCCACTATCGGCTTTCGCGCGGATGGAACGTGGCAACGCGCCGCTGCTGATCACGCATCAGGGTCTGTTCCCCGCCACCACGCTGTCGTTCAACCTCGCCCCCAGCGTGTCGCTCGGTGCCGCGGTGGCCGCATTGCACGCGGCCGAAGCTTCGGTCGGAATGCCGGACAGCGTCACCACAAATCTCGTCGGTAGCGCCGCCGCATTCTCTGATTCGTTGTCCAGCGAGCCGGTGCTGATCCTGGCGGCCATCGTGACGGTCTACATCGTGCTGGGCGTGCTCTACGAAAGTTTCATCCATCCGATCACGATCCTGTCCACGCTGCCTTCGGCCGGTATCGGCGCGCTGTTGGCACTGATGCTGTTCGGACGCGACCTGGATGTGATCTCGCTGATCGGCATCATCCTGCTGATCGGCATCGTCAAAAAGAACGCGATCATGATGGTCGATTTCGCGCTGGAGGCGGAACGTGAGGCCGGCATGCCGCCCGAACGGGCGATCCATCGGGCGTGTATCCTGCGGTTCCGCCCGATCATGATGACGACGATGGCGGCCCTGCTGGGTGCGCTGCCGCTGGCGGTCGGGCACGGCACCGGGTCGGAATTGCGCCAGCCGTTGGGCATCGCCATCGTCGGCGGACTGCTGGTGTCCCAGGTTCTCACGCTCTACACGACGCCGGTCATCTATCTTGCGTTCAGCCGCTTGCAGCATGGCGTGGGCCGCCGGGTACGGCAGGCCGCCGCCGCATCGCGATGATCAGCCGGCTGTGCATCCGCCGTCCGGTGGCGACGACGCTGCTGACGATGGGCGTGCTGCTGCTGGGCATGCTGGCCTACATGAACCTGCCGATCGCCGCGCTGCCCAGCGTCGATCGGCCCACCATCAGCGTGTTTGCCAATCTGCCGGGTGCGAGTCCGGAAACCATGGCGGTTTCGGTCGGCTCCCCGTTGGAGCGTCAGCTCGGTATTATCCCTGGCATTGCCGAGATGGGCTCGATCAGCATGTCCAACGGCGAGGAGATCGACATCCAGTTCACCCTGGACAAGACGATCGACAGCGCGGCGGGCGCGGTGCAGGCGGCGATCAATGCCGCGATGCCGAACCTGCCGCGGGACCTGCCGCAGCCGCCGACCTACTACAAAGCCGACCCCGGCGGCGTCGCGATGATTGTGCTGGCGCTGACCTCCGACATCCTGCCGCCGGGCGATGTCTACGACTTTGCTGACAGCGTGGTGTCGCAGAAGCTGTCGCAGATCGCCGGCGTGTCGCGCGTGGTGATCAACGGCGCCGAACGCGCGGCGGTGCGGGTGCGTGTCAACCCGCGCCGGCTTGCCGGCCTGGGTTTGTCTTTGGAAACGGTGCGTGCCGCGATCTATTCCGCCACACGGGAGATGCCCAAAGGCCGCATCGACCAGGGCGAGCAGAGTTTCGGCCTGGCCGCCAACGATCAGTTGTTCCGTGCCGAGGACTTCCGCCGGGTGGTGGTCAGCTACAACAACGGCGCGCCAGTGCTGCTGGGCGACATCGCCGAGGTCAGCGACAGCGTGCTGAACGATCTGCAGGCGGGCTGGTTCAACCGCAAGCCGGCCGTCTCGGTGCTGGTGTTCCGCCAGCCCGATGCCAACATCGTCGCCACGGTAGATCAGATACTGGCGACGCTGCCGGTGCTGAAGCATTTCATGCCGCCCTCGATCAAGGTGCATGTGGTGTTCGACCGTACCACGCTGATCAGAGCCTCGATCGCCGACGTGCAGCGCACGATCGGGATCGCGATCGTGCTGGTGGTGCTGGTGATCGCGCTGTTCGTGCGACGGTTCTGGGCGACGGTCATTCCGGCCGTGACGATTCCCGTCGTGCTGGCCGGCACGCTCGCCGCGATGGCGCTGCTTGGCTACAGCCTGGATAATCTGTCGCTGATGGCGCTGACAATCGCCGTCGGCTTCGTTGTGGACGACGCGGTGATCGTGATCGAGAACGTCATTCGTCGCATGGAGCACGGCGCGACCGCCATCGCCGCGACACTCGGCGCCCTGGGTCAGATGGGTTCGACGATCGTTTCGATCACCGCGGCCCTGATCGCTGCGATGATTCCGGTGCTGTTCATGCCTGATATCGTCGGCCGCTACTTCCGCGAATTCGGGCTGACCCTGGTCGCCGCGATCACGCTGTCCGCCGCGATCACCCTGACGCTGACACCGATGATGTGCGCGTGCCTGCTGACGCACCGCCCGCCCCCCCCGGCGCCACGCTGGCTCACCTGGCTCTCCGGCCTGCCGATGACGGCGTATACGCGGAGCCTGGACTGGTGCCTGCGGCATACCACGGTTTGCCTCGTGGCCGCCGTGCTGGTCGCCGGAGGCACCTACGGCCTGTACGCCGCGCTGCCAAAGGGCTTTATGCCGACGCAGGACACCGGCGTCATGCACATCATCACCATCGCCAATCCCAGCATTTCCTTCGCCGAGATGGAGAAATTGCAGCAGCGCGTTGATGAAACGGTGCTCGCCGACCCGGCCATCGATGCGCTGAGTTCGTATATGGGCGGTGGTGTGATGAGCACCGGCAATTTGTGGATCGGCCTCAAGCCGTTGGATGTGCGCGGTGTCCCGATCGAAACGGTGATCGACCGCTTGCGCACCCAGTTGCGCAAGATTGCCGGTATTCGCGTCTTCCTGCTGCCGGTGCAGGATCTGAATATCGGACTGGGGAGTACATCGGCACGCTACCAGTACCGGTTGACCGGCACCGACGTCGATGCAGTGGTCAAAGCCGGCGAGGCGTTGCGCCAGCGCATGATCCATCTGCCCGAGTTGATGGATGTCATCACGAACATCGATACACGCGCCGGGCTGGAAGCCGGCCTTGCCGTCGATCGCGTGCAGGCCGGCCGCTTTGGTATCACACCGCAGGCGGTCGACAACACGCTCTACGATGCATTCGGTCAGCGTCAGATCGGGCTAATCTATCTGCCGTTGAGCTATTCGAAGGTGGTGATGGAGGTCGATCCGAAATACCAAAGCGATCCATCGAGTTTCGCAAGCCTCTATGTTCCGGGCAGCAACGGCGCTCAGGTGCCGCTTGCGCAGCTCACGAAACCCTGGCGCGCGCACGCGCCGATGTGGGTGCGCCACGCCCAGCAATTCCCCACCATGACCTTGTCGTTCGATATCAAGCCTGGCGTTTCGATCGGCCAGGCGATCGACGCGATCCGTGCCGCGCAGGCAAAGCTGAACATCCCCGACGAGGTAAAGACGGAGTTCACAGGCGAAGCAGGCGAGGCAAGCGCGTCGGGCGCGCGGCAGTTGCTGCTGTTCCTGGGTGCGGTCTGCGCCGTCTACATCGTGCTGGGCGTGCTCTACGAGAGTTACGCCCATCCGCTCACCATCCTTTCGACGCTGCCCGCCGCTTCGTTCGGCGCTTTACTGGCGCTTTGGCTGACGCACACCGAGTTCAGCATCATGACCGCCATCGCCTGTATTCTGGTGGTCGGGATGGTAATGAAGAACGCCATCCTGGTGGTCGATTTCGCGCTGGAGGCCGAACGCGCCGACGGGCTGACGCCGGGGGATGCGATCCGCGGGGCGGCCTTGCTGCGAGTGCGCCCGATTACAATGACAATGCTGGTGGCCGTGCTGAGTGCGCTGCCCCTCGCGATGGGAACCGGCGCCGGGCATGAGCTGCGTCAGCCGTTAGGCATCGCGATCGTCGGTGGCCTGCTCGTTTCGCAGATGCTTACTCTGTACACGACGCCGGTCGTTTACCTGCTGATCGATCGGCTGCGTCAGCGGCCGCGTTTTTCTGGGGGAGCCGTTCGAGACCCGGTCATCTAGTTCGAACCGGTTTTTTCGGTTGGCACCGTCCGTCATGCCGGTGGCGGTTCGCGGCTCTACCGGAACACGAACTCCTTGTAGCCGCCCTTGGCCACGTCGTCAGTCTTCCGCCGGAAGTGCACACCGTTGCCGTTGTAGCCCAGCACCCGAGGCACGTTCCTGCCCTCGACATTGCGGTTCACGCCGGTCTGCCAGGACGGTACCTTGGACGACAGCAGCTTTTCGGCCGCCTCGATCACCGTCCGCGTCCAGTCCTCCACCTCCTCCGGCCGCGTCTCCACATGCGTGTAGCCGTTCTCTCGCATGAACCGCAGGATGCCGGTCTGGAACTGCACCGTGTGCTCGATCGCCTGCGGGATATTGCCCCGGGCCGTGTGCGGCCCCAGCACCATCATCATGTTCGGGAACCCCTCGGCGAGCATACCGAGGTAGGTGCGCGGGCTGTCGGCCCAGGCATCCTTCATCCGCAGGCCATTGGCACCGCGAATGTCGATCCGGTCGAACGCGCCGGTCACGCCATCGAAGCCGGTGGCATAGATCAGGACGTCGAATTCATGCTCCTGCTTCGTGGTCCGGATCCCCTTCGGCGTGATGCATTCGATCGGCTCATCCGCCAGCGTGTCGATCAGAGTCACGTTGTCGCGGTTGAAGGCCTCGAAATATCCGCTCTCCATCGGCACACGCCGGCTGCCGAAACCGTGGTCCTTGGGGATCAGCTTCTCCGCCACCTTCGGGTCATGCACCCTCTGGCGGATCTTGCGGGCGATGAAGTCGCTGATCGCCGCGTTGGCTTTCTCGTTCACCCCGATATCGCGGAAATTGCCCAGCCAGATCCCGAACCCCGGCTCGCCGTACAGCTTCTCCCAGAACGCCTCCCGCTCCGCCGGCGGCACCTCCAGCGTCTTGCGCGGGTCCGCCTGGTGGATGAACCACATCGCGGTGGAAGCACAATGCGCGTAGATCTCGTCATACCGAGCCTTGATCGCCTCCATCTCCGCCTTGTCGATCTTGGCGTTGTGCAACGGCGCGGCCCAGTTCGGCCGCCGCTGGAACACGGTGAGCTGCTTGGCCTGCTTGGCGATCTCCGGGATCGCCTGGATCGCGGTCGCCCCGGTGCCGATAATGCCCACGCGCTTGCCGGTAAAATCCACCGGCGCGTGCGGCCAGCGCGCCGGATGATAGGCCGGTCCCTGGAAACTGTCCCGCCCGGGAATGGCCGGCAGGGTGTGGGCGGACAGGATGCCGATGGCGGTGCACAGGAACGTCGAACGAGCTTGCTGGCCGCCCTCGAGCGTCACGGTCCATTGCCCCGTCGCGTCATCCCAATGCGCCGCGGTGACGGTGCTGCGGAACTGCATGTCCCGCCGCAGGTCGAACTTGTCGGCGACATGGTTCAGGTATTCCAGTGTGTCGGGCTGCGGCGAAAAATGCTCCTTCCAGTCCCATTCCTGCATCAGCTCCTTCGAGAAGGAGTAGCCGTAGGTCCAGCTCTCGGAATCGAAGCGCGCGCCGGGATAGCGGTTCCAGTACCAGGTGCCGCCGACATTGGTCCCGGCCTCGAACACCCGAGCCGTCATCCCGAGTTCGCGCAGCCGGTAGAGCATGAACATGCCGGAAATCCCCGCCCCGACGACGATCGCGTCGTAGGTCGCGACCTGGTCCGCGGCCGACGGTTCCACCAAGGCATGTGTATCTGGCATGGTGTATTCCCCCTCTTGAGGATGCACGGCCGAAATCGGCGGTGCGTCCCATCGACCGGGCGGTACTCGCCGCCGACCGTTCCGTAGCCTCCAAAGCTATCGCGTCAACGAGAGATGTCGCAAGGATCGGGAGGCTGGCGCGGGCAATCGAAATACTGGAGCAGTGATCCGAGCTCGCGTAAGTTGATGGTGGCCTGCGGAGGGATCTTCGGCTTTCCGTTCGGATAGCGCATGATATTCGACCCTGACCGCCGCGCGCCTCAGGGCCTTGTGATTCCAGGTGCGCCAGGGCAGACGCAGGACTTCGCCGACGAGCGTCACCTTCTCTGCCAAGCGGTCGGGGGTAGCGGTCGGCAAATTTGTTACCGCAACCGCGTGGTTGGGTTGGGATCGGGAACGATGGTCAAGTCCCGCGTTTCGACGTGATGGCGACCAGCCGGCCTGAAGGCCTTGTTGATATCGCCAACCCGGGTATGACGCTGGCCGAACCAAGGCCGTTGGCACGCTTCACGCCATCGTCGAGGCCCAACAGCCTGGTGACCGCGTCAATCATCCCGCGTCAAGCCGCTCCAGCAGCTTTTCCGCTCGGGTGCGTTTCTCCTGGTTCGCATCCCGCTGGATGATGCGCAGGATCGCGTCTCTCGCATCCCGATCACCCCGTTCGGCCATTGCAAAAGCCTGCGCATCACGCCGTTCGTAATAGCTGCGATCCAGCGGCACGACGTCGAGCGTCAAATCCTTCCAGTAATACCGGCCATCCGCCCGGTCCCACCCGGCATAGACGTCGTCCCATGTGCCGCAGCCGGAATAAGGGACCATGTTGACGTCGGCGATCGGCTGGCTCATCGGCTGGAAACGAGCATCGAACGACATACGGATTTCACGGGTCCGGTTCGGTAGCGCCTTATGCACCGTGACGTCCTGGAAAATCAGCCCATCGCCAGCCTTGAACGCGCCTGTTACCCAGCGACCGGGGATCGGCACGGCGATGTCCATGCCACCGGCGCCGGAGCCGACCTTGGTGTCCAGGATACCCTGCGTGTGGGAACCGGCGGCGACCGCCAACGCGCCTTTTTCGCGTGGGCAATCACCCAGCGGCATCCATAGCGCGTAGCTGGTGGCGCCGCCGATATGGACGCGGTCCTGATGGCTGCCGGTGGTGAAGTCGAAACTCCCGGTCTGCGGAAAGATGTTGCGCTGTACAAACATCGGATGAGCCAGCGCCGGCTCGCCGAAGACCCGGCTGAACAGGTCGATAACGGCCGGATGAATACGCAGCCGATGCAGTTCCTCATCCATCCACAGGCCGCGGAACACACGCATATAGCGGTCCTCCGGGTCCTTGCAGGCCGCGGCCTGGTTCGCGATGCCAGCCTGCACCGGGCTGTCAGGGTCCAACCAGCCACCCGCTGCCGCCTTGGTCAGCAGGCGTTCGCGCACGGCGAGAATGGTCTGCGCCGGCAGAAGATCGCGGACGAACAGATAGCCGTCACGCGCCAGCCGGGCACGCAGCGCCGGGCCGTCAGCCAAAAGGTCTGTCGAATCGAGAAAGTCGGGATAGGTTTGCATCGCCTGCGCCTTCGCCATCCATACACGAATTTGAATTATGCGGGTCGGCTGGCCGTGGCGCAATCGATAGCGGCCGTCCCCAGGTTCATCTCGTACCATATGTCGGTGGTTCCGAGACTATTGCCGGTAAGGTGCGGGAATGCAGCACGTGACGGCCGCACCCGGGGGCGCGTCGGAAATCCTGCGGTTAGATGCGTGCCGGATAGATTCGGCGCAGCTCCCTGATCGTGGGTTCGACATTTTGCCAGCGAGCCAATCCGGATGTGTTGCCCTGCGGACGCGTCTCTTGCAGGCCCTAAACCCTCTGGGGGGCCCCCTGCGGCGGTCAGGTCGCGTTGCGTTGCACGGTGCGGGCCCTATCATGAAGGCATAAGACGAAGAAGGCTTGGAACCAGTCATGAAAGAAAACAGCATACGGCGGGCGGTACGCGAGGGACGGGCGGCGTTAGGCACCGGGCTCAAGGAGTTCGCCTCGCGCGGCATTCCCTGGATCATCGAAGCGGCCGGTTTCGATTACTGCGCGATCGACCACGAGCACGGGGCGTTCGATATGGAGACGATCGCGAATCTTGCGAGTTGGTTCCAGGCCACGAACGTCACGGCCATCGTTCGTAT
This sequence comes from Acidisphaera sp. S103, assembly GCF_009765975.1. Lineage (GTDB taxonomy): Bacteria > Pseudomonadota > Alphaproteobacteria > Acetobacterales > Acetobacteraceae > Rhodopila. The sequence continues at coordinate 332,409 of NZ_LMUJ01000032.1, forward strand.
CCACAAGTCGTTCGCGCATCTCATCCCGGGCATACTGGATCAGGGCATCATGGGCATTCAGGTGTCCGAGGTCGAAACCGCCCAGGAGGCGTGTGCGATCGTCCGTCTGGCGAAGTATCCGCCGATCGGGAACCGGGGCATCTCCGGCCAGGGGCCACACACCGGATACAAGAGTTACGGCGCCCGCCATGCCACCGAATACGCGCCATGGGCCAACGAGAACATCATCATATGCCCATCGATCGAGTCGCTCGAAGGCCTGGAGAACGTCGAGGAGATCGCGGCGGTCGAGGGGATCGACATGATCGCGTACGGGCATTCGGACCTGAGTGCGCAGCTTGGGGTTCACCTCGACCTTGAGCACCCGAAGTTCAAAGCGGCAGTGCAGCGGATCGCGGCGGCGTGCAATGCGCATGGCAAGCTCGCTCGGGGATCCGCGGAGACCGAGGCGCAAATCGAGGAATATTGGCAGCTTGGGTGCAGGGTGCTGAACCTGCCGGGGAACGATGTGAGCACGTACCTGGACGGGATGAAGGTGCGCGCGGGCCGAGCCCATGCGCGGTTGAAATCAATCGGGGTGCCGACACCCTGAGGGGCGGCGCGGCAGCGGGCGTTGTCAGTTCGCTGTCCGCCCGCGATGCTGCGGCAAGATCGGGGACGGGACGTCCCCGGTTGGCGTCGATATCGCCAGTCTGCATTGGTAAAGATCGTCGGCAATGGCCTTCCGGAGTTCGTCGGGATCGGCCGGAATAAGGCGAGCGATTCTGGAGGGCGTGACGCGCACGGGCGCTGTTTTCGCCGTCCCTTTGGCAAGATATCAACTTATTGAAAAATTGGCGGACCCGACACGATTCGAACGTGCGACCTTCGCCTTCGGAGGGCGACGCTCTATCCAACTGAGCTACGGGTCCAGCGCACCCCCGATGGGGATGACGGACACCCTATACCCACATTCCCCGCAAACCTCAATCACCTCATTGTCACGCGGCGGTTCTAAGTGCCACTGAGTGGCGCACATATCTGCCTGATGCGCAGATGTGATTCGGATACGCCACATGTTGTGGATTCACTGATGGTTATCCACTTCATGGGGTGCTTTTAGCTTCCGCTGGGTTGCCGCCGTCGATTCCAAGCGGCCGACGCCGAGGAACTCATCGCCGCACCGAGCAAGGGCAACGCCCGTCCCGGTTTCAACCCATACGGACACGGCGTCACGTATGGGCAAACATCAACAAAACAGGATTTGAAGTCGCTGGGCAGTGACAGCCCGCGCATTATCCCCGCTTGCGGCGGCGAACCACGATTCCCCCCGTAAGGCCGGTTACCAGCAGCACGAGGGAGGCGGGTTCCGGCACGTCGGCGATAAGCTGGCCGCCATCCGTCAGGTCGTAGTCCAGCCCGTCCAGGTAGGCGGTCGCCACGTCGTACGGATCGTAGTAGATGTTGAGCCCGTCACCGTCGATGTTGGTCACGGTGTCGCCGTTGAGCAGCACGCCGATGATGTCATCCGTGTAGAATGCTGAACCAGCGCCGCTAGTCAGCGTCAACGTATTGCCGGAGTCGATCGTCAGCGACCCCCAGGCGAAGTTGCTCTGGTAACCGGCCGCGGTGGCGCCGAGATCGCTGCCGGCAAGCTGCATCGTATGGCTCGTGCCCGCGCCGTTGATGAACTCCAGGCTCGCCCCTGTCGTGTTCCAGATCGTGTTCGCCGTGCTGGCATTGGTGAAATTGCCTCCGACTTTGTAAAGATCTCCAACCGCCGCCTGGATCGCGCCGCTTGGCGTCACCGATAGATTGTTGAACGTCTGGGTGGAGGGGTCGCTGGTCAGCAGTCCGTTGTTGGTGAACGTGCCGCCATAGGACGCGGTGGTGCCGTTGACCGCCATGGTGCCGTTGTTGGTGACGTTGCCGCCGACGGTCAGGCTGCCGCCGGTCTGGCTGAACGTGCCGGTGCCGACGCTCAGGTTGCCGCCGATGCTGTTGCTGCCGCTCAGGGCCACGGTGCCGGTCCCGGTCGTGGCCAGGCTGCCGGTGCCGGTATCGGTGATGTTGCCGCCGAAGCTGGACGTCGTGCCCGACGCCTGCTGCAGCGTCAGCGTCTTGCCGTTCAATTGCACGCCGGTGGTGTTGCCGGCGACGCTGTTCAGCCCCTGCACCGTGTTGTTGGCGCCCAGCGCCAGGTTCGCGGCGCCGCCGCTGCCGACAGTGCCCAGGGTAACGCCGCTGCTGGTGGCCACCGCGTTGGTGGCGCCCAGGGTCAGCGTGCCGGCCTCCACCGTCGTCGCGCCGGAGTATTGCTGCGCCTGGGTGATGGTGACGTTGCCGCCGTTGGACCCGGTGCTGTCGGCCTTCACCAGGCTGCCCGACAGGGTCGGCCCCTGGCCGGCGGCCTGGCCGTCGGTCATCACCGCGGTGAAGTTGCCGGTTGTGGCCTGATCCAGCACCAGCGTACCGCCGGCGTTGGTGATCGTCTGGCCCGCGGCCGACGACAGGTTGGCGGTGCCGGCCAGCAGGGTCGTTCCGGTCTCCAGCGTCGTGCCGCCGGTGTAGCTGTTGCCGGTGCCGGTCAGTTGCAGGATGCCGGATTCGACGTGGACCAGGCCGCCGCCGGTGATGTTGCTGGCGAACGCGCCGGTGCCGCCTTGCAGGAACTGCAACTCGGTGCCGCCGGCCAGGGAGAAGGCGTTGGCGTTGGCGAAGGTGTTGGTGCCGATCCGCAACTGGCCGCCGTTGACCAGGATGGTGCTGGCGGCGTTCAGCGTCACGGCCTTGGAGCTGCCGTTGGACAGATCCAGCAACCCGGTGCCGTCCTTGGTCAGCGCCCCCGCCGTGCCGGTCGCCGCACCGCCGTCGGTGATGGTGCTGGACAGGGTGGAGGACAGGTTGTTGCTGTCACCGATGGTCAGCACGATCCCGGTGCCGGTGGTGACGGCGCTGTTGTTGCCGGCGCTGTTCAGCGAGGAGAACGCGTTGCTGGCGTTGAGTTGCAGGATCGCGGCGGACGGGTTGCTCTTCACGTCCTCCAGCGTCACGTTGCTGTTGCCGGTCAGCGCGTTCGCCAGGTTCAGGATCAGCGTGCCGGAATTGACCACCGTCGCGCCGGTATCGGCCGAGGCGGTGTTCAATTGCAGCGAGCCGGAGCCAGACAGGGTCAACCCGCCGCTGCCGGTGATGCCCGACGCGATGATGTTGGTGCCCTTGGCGTCGATCACCGCCTCACTGCTGCCGAATGCCAGGGTGCCGCCGGTGATGGTGGCCGAACCGCCATCCATGATCAGGCCGGCGGCCGGCGCGCCGTTGCCCAGGGTCAGGGTGTTGCTGCCGAGGGTGATCTTGAACCCGTCCTGCAAGTCGAGCGCATAGGCGTTGGCGGCACCGGACAGGGTGGCGTTGGCGCCCTGCACCACCATCTGCGTGGCAGTCGAGGTCTTGATGCTGGTGCTGCCCGCGGTGGCGGCGGTGTAGCCGTTGGCGCCATAGGTGGCGAAGCTGTACGGATTGCCGGACGCGCCGCCGCCGTTGTCGATGATGATCCAGGGCGCGACGATGCCGTTGGTCACCGTGGTCGAAGCGCCGGAGGAGAAGACCTTGTCGACTCCGCCCAGTGCGCCGCTGGTGGATGGCGACAGGAACAGGGTGGCGTTGCCGCCGCGGCTGATGCCGTTGGTCAGGGTCACCGTGGTATCAGCGTTGGCGCCCGAACCCGATCCGGCGGTCAGCGACAGCGTGGCGTTGGCATTGATGTCCAGCGCACCGAAGGCGACCGAACCGGCAGTGGACCCGGAGTTGATCACCGACAAAGTGCGCTGCGTGTCGGTCAGGGTGCCGCCGTAGGACGTCGCGAAACCGTTGGTGTCGTAGGTGCTGCTGCCGGTCAGGAACAGGCTGCGCACCGAGGCAAACGAAGCGCCGGCCTTGAACGTGCCGCCGTCGAGGTCGATTTGCCCGACTTCCGAGGTGGTGTTGCCGCCGACGCTGGCGCCGCCGGGGTTTGTCACGGCGCCCATCGCGGCGTCGCTGGCGACTTGCAGCGTGCCGCTGGAAATCACCAGGTTGCCGTAGAACAGCGGGTTGCTGCCGCTGGCCGGGGCCAGGATCAGCGTGCCCTTGCCGGTGTTGTCGTTGACGGTCAGCGCCGCCAGGCCGTCCTCGCCCAGGCCGTAGGACGCGATGTTGCCGGTCAGCGTGACGGTGTTGCCGTTGGGATCGAAATTGGCCGTCTCCTGGCCGATGGCGATGTTGCGGGCGGTGGTGAAGGTGCCGCCGGTGGTGGTGCCGAAGCGCAGCGTGCCGTTGCCCTCCGACAGGCTGTTGAAGACGATGCCGTTGGACGCCTGGACGGAGCTGACGATGTTGTTGGGATCGATCGTCCCGCCGGTCGGCGCGGCGCCCAGCGCGTTGTCCGTGGCGGCGACCAGGGTGCCGGCGATGATGTTGGTGCCGCCGGTATAGGTGTTGTTGCCCGACAAGGTCACCGTGCTGCCTTTGTCGGCGCCAAGCTGCATGACGAAGCCGGGGATCTGCGACTGGATGGTGACCGCACCGATCGAATAGCCGTTCAGGCCGTTGAACGACGCTTGGGCGGCGGTCACGGTGCCGGTGACGCTGCCGTCCAGCGCGCCGTTGGCGAGCGTCGCGTTGCTGATCGTCGAGGTGATGTTGATGCTGCCGCCCGACGGCAGGATGTATCCCGGCAGCTTGTTGACGGTGATTGCGCCGAGGCCGGGCAGGGTGGTCTGGTTGGTGCCGACCTGCGACCAGGCGGCGACCGCGTTGACGTCGGCCGGCGTCAGGTACGGCAGCCCGGTGCCGTTGGCGGTGGTCGCGTTGCGATAGGCATTGGCCCAGACGAAATCGGAGAACGTCGCCGACGTCTTGTCGAACGCGACGCCAGCCGAACCCTTGTTCTTCAGCGCCTGGAACTCGACCCCGCGATACGGGTCGTTGGTCAGGCCCGACAGGCTGGTGGGGATCGGCGACAGCGGATTGCCCGATGTCGGGGACAGGGTCTGCAGGATCCCGTTGTTCAGCGGGTAGACCTGGGCGTTGGCCTGCAACGCGGCGAGGAATTGCGCGGGCGTGTCGTTCGAATAGTTGGCAACGACATTGACGTAGACCGTGGGATCGGAGGCGCCGTAGATCGATTGTTCCAGCGAATCGAAACTATGATGCCCGTTCACCTGATACAGTTGACCGCCGGGACCGATGACCACCGGCTCGACCGATTCCAGCAGCGTCGTCTGCAATTGCGACGCCGGCACCAGGTTCCAGTCCGCGGTCTTCTTCGCCACCTCGGCGGCGCCGACGTTGAACTGGGTCGGGGCCAGGCTGTCCACCGGCACGGCGTAGAGGGAGAAAATTCCCGGCGTGACGCTGCCGGCGGCAGAGGGATTGTAAGTGGAGAAATCCGCGAGCGGCACCTGCGCCCAGGCGCCCGTGGCGGAGCACAGCAATCCAGCCAACCCGATCGCCACAGGGCGCGGTTTCCCGAACATTGCAGACATAAGATATTCTCCAACCCGAACGGGCCGCTGACACACCGATCATCGGCGCGTGGCGCCCCCTTGGGGGTCGGTTTACACATGCAATAATTTTTGATGTGTTACCATTATGTGAAAGCACCGAGGGCGGGGCGGATTCATGCCAGCGGCCGTAGATGTGACTTCTTCGGCAGCGGTCCTCTGTCATGCCGATGCAGATCGGCATCCACGCCTTTGCCTGCAAGAGCAAAGGCGTGGATAGTGTGCCTTCGCACACCGTGACGGTTGTTCGGCAATGGCCAACGGGTCATCAACGGCCGCTGGTATCACGCCGCGACGCCCTCCACCGGTGCCAGTGGCGTGCGGCCGCGGATCATGTCGGATGCTTTTTCGGCGATCATCATCGTCGAGCTGTAGGTGTTGGCCGACGGCATGCTGGGCATGATCGACGCATCCACCACGCGAATGCCCTGCAAACCATGGATGCGTAACTGATCGTCCACAACCGCGGTTTTGTCCGTTGCAGGTCCCATACGAGCAGTGCCGATCAGATGATACGCGGTCGAGCCGTATTGACGCGCGTAGCCCAGCCATTCCTCATCCGTATGGACGTCGGGTCCGGGCAGCGTGTCGGACTCGAAATAGGGTGCCAAGGCTTGTGTGTGCAGCAGCTTGCGCGCCCAGTGCATGCCTTTGACCAGGACGCGCTGGTCCATCGGGTCCTTCAGGTAGTTCGGCTGAATGATCGGATCGACGAACGGATCGGTGCCCCGCGCCCTGACATAGCCGATGCTCTCCGGCCGGTGCTGCCAGACGCCGCAGGTCATCCCGGGGTAGTCGTCCAGCAATCCGACAAACCCCTGCTTGTAGCTCGCCGGACTGAACACGCCCTGGATGTCGGGCTGCTGCATCGTGTCCTCGGTCTTCCAGAACCAGTGCAGGATCGACGGGGAGACGGCGAGGATGCTGGGTTTTCCCATCGCCCACCGAGCGATCTGGCCCATCAGGCCCGCGCCGCGCGACATTTCGTTCATCGTGCGGATGTTTTTCACGCGTGCCACGATACGCGTCGAGTAATGATCGCGGAAATTCTCGCCCACCGGCAGGTCGGCGACGACGGGGACGCCGAGGTCGCGCAGCAGCCACGCCGGCCCGACCCCGGACATCTGCAACAGTTTCGCCGTGTTGGCGGTGCCGGACGAAACGATCACCTCTTTTCGAGCGAAGACTTCGTGACGTTCGGAACCATCCTTGTCGTTGACGTAGCGCACGCCAGTCGCGCGGGTCCCGTCGAACAGAACCCGCGCGGCCCGCGCATTCGTCCGCACTTCCAACCGCCCCGTCGCTCGGGCTGGGTGCAGAAAAACACGAGCGGCGGAATGGCGGTAGCCCCTGTGGATCAGGCGCTGGAAGTAGCCGACGCCCATCTGGTTGTCGCCGCTGTTGTAGTCCACGCAGCGGGGAATCCCGAGTTCCTGGGCGCCCTCGATGAACGCCTCCATCGCCGGATGGTCCCAGTCGTTATCGGTGACCGGCAGCCGGCCGCCCCGGCCATGGATGCGCTCGTCGCCGACACCCAGGCGGCGTTCGCCACGCTTGAAGTAGGGCAGGATGTCAACGTAACCCCAGCCGCGGTTGCCGCGCTGCGCCCAATGGTCGAAATCCTCTCGCTGGCCACGGTTGTAGATCATGCCGTTGATCGAACTCGACCCGCCCAGGGTGCGGCCCTGCGTGGTCGGGATGCTCCGGCCGTTGATGCCCTCACCCGGTTCGGTGTGGAATTGCCAGGTGTAGGTCGGGTTGAACAGCATCTTGATGAAGCCGGCCGGGATGTGGATGTACGGATGCCGGTCGGGCGGCCCGCATTCCAGGACACAGACGGTGACACCCGGATCCTCCGTCAGGCGGTTGGCCAGCACCGACCCCGCGGCGCCGCTGCCCACAATGACATAGTCGAACGTATCCGTCATTTCCGTCCCCCGTTTGTGCCGACTGTTTGATCGCCGGCCGGTTCCATCTTATGCTGGCGGCTCAGACCAATCCAAGCCGGGGAGGATCGCGCATGGAATATGTCTGCGACGCACCACGCAACCGGACATGGTTCCGGATCGTGACGGAAGGCGAAGCGGCGGCCGAATCGCTGGAAATGCGCCACACCGTGGAAAAATACTACCGGCGGGAGAGGGAGCGTGCGGTCGATGCGTTCCACCCGAACACGTCGG
>NZ_LMUJ01000032.1:340284-347670 GCF_009765975.1 Acidisphaera sp. S103
AGCAAAACGGCGGCTGCATCATTGTCGGACCCGGCAATGTCGACCCCTATGCCGACCATGCCGATGCGATTCTGGCCCTGGCGGACCATTTTGGCATCACACTCGATCGCGGCAGTTGCTACCCTTACCGTCGGTAGAGCATGATCTTTCCTGATCGCGGTTCGACCGGATAAATCATACTCTGAAACAGGCTTCCGTTGGAGGATACTATCATGGCCATCACGTTGGAGACGTTCGCCACAGACTGCCACGCCGCCCTCAAGTCCCAGCCCGGCACCGCCGGCCGGGAGCAGGTGCGCAAGCTGGTGGAGCAGGCGCTGCACGACAAGGATTTCGTCGCGACCTATATCCCGCCCGGCACGCCGGAGCGGCAGGTGCTGTATGAGGACGCCGAACTCGGGTTTGCCATCCTGGCGCATGGCTATGTCGGGCCGAAGGGCAGCAAGCCGCACGATCATGGCCCGTCGTGGGCGATCTACGGCCAGGCCGCCGGCGAGACGATCATGACGGCGTGGGACCTGGTCGAGCGCCCCACCGATGCGGCGCCGGGCAAGGCCAAATTCAACCACGACTACGTGATGAAGCCAGGCGATGCCTATCTTTACGACGTGGGCGTGCTGCACTCGCCGGAGCGGAAGGGCGACACCCGCCTGCTGCGGATCGAGGGGCTGAACATGGCGAAGGTGAAACGCTTCCCGTACGAGGCGGTGACAGTCAGCCAGGCTGCGGCGGAATAGCGGGGCATCGGGGGCGGCGCGCCGTCCCACCCCGTCATAGCGGGCGAAGGCCCGCTATCCACGCCTTCTTCGAGACCGCCATCGCAAGGCGTGGATGGCGGACCAAGCCCGCCATGACGATCGGTACTCGCCAACCGCGCCGGTAGCCCGGACGAACCGCGCACACGCAACACCGTCATGGCCGGCGCAGGCCGGCCGTCCACGCCTTCATCAGGCCTGCGGAATGATCTGCCGTTCCTCGATCACGAACGTCTTGATCTGACCGATGAACAGCGCCCCATCGTCCGTCAGTATCTTCATCTCTGGTGACGCGGCGGCGCGGGCGGCGGTTTCTGCATCGTCGTACCAAAGTTCAGCGATGCCATCGACCTGCACATCGGTCTCCGGGATATCGGGCCGCGTGCGCGTGCCGGTGATATGCGACTGGACATAGCGACGGATGCCCGGCACAGCCAACGCGAGCGGGCCGTGAATGTCATACCAGTGACGCACGAATTCCTCATGCGTGATGCCGTCCTTGCGGGTGAGCAGGCCCAGGACCTTGATCATTTTGTTTCCTTCCTCTGTCAGAGTTCGACGGCGTGGCGCGCCGGGTTCCACCGTTCCGCCGCTTTCGCGCAGCGCTCGACGTCTTCCTCCAGCATCAGGCCGGCGGTGACCAGTTTCTGCGCCGCCTCGGTGATCGCGGCGACATAGGCCTGCCAATCCGGGTAGCGTTCCAGGATCGACCGGCGCGGATCGCCGATGACGCTGCGTTCGGACGGCGTGTTGGGGAAGGGGATGTAGCTGCCCTCGAACTTCCATTGCACGCCGTAACCCTGGCCGCGCATGCGCGGGTTCCATCCGGTGTATGTGCCCAGCGGCGCCTGGACCATGGGTGCCCTGACACCCGGGACGTCGTTGCCATCGGCATCGACCGAGGGCACCAACACGGTATATCGTAACCCCGGCCCGCCGTCGGGGTCGTTACGGCCGTGCACGATAACCGGCGGTTCACGCAGGATGCCCTTGTCGGCATCGGGACCAAAGTCCAGCAACGGCAGGGCATTGGGTTCGGCCAGCGGCATGACGCTGGGGATCGCGGGAAACTGCCGCCGCCAACGCGCATATTCGACCAGGGTACCATCCGCCCGCGTCGGGATCTGGCTGTCCGGCGGCTTCGTCCCATGCGACGCCCATGCATCCATCGCATCCAGCATCGCTCTGAACAGCATCGATGTCGCAACTGTGTTCGAAAAATTCTGTCCAATCCCTTTCGGCGGTGCCTTCAGCAGCGGGTTGGCGGAATGCTGGGAGCTGGACCAGCAATAGACCCGCACCGTCTCTGGCTGAGGCAGGTCGTGGCCGGCGGTGTCGGTATGGACCAGGGACCCGCGCCGCACCCAGTATTCTGTTGCGGTCTGGGTATGGAACACCAGCGGATCGGTCTCCGGCCGTTTCAGGATGGCATCTTCCTTGCCGGTCAGGTGATCGACGGACTGCGCGTAGCTGAACGGGAAGGAGTCCGCGATATTGAAATGATCCTCGTATTGCTGGCCGCCGGATACGATCGGGCTGGCGAAACGGTGATTGAGCCATTTGCGCCCCGCCCCGGCGACATGCGGCATGACGCCGTCGAACACGCGCCGACCCTCGGCATCGGCGTTGTAGCCGCGATAGACGAAGTCGCGCAGGCAGCGTCCGGTCTGCGAACGCCCCCAACCATACGCCATGCGCGCGCCGGCCAGCGGGTTGCCAGCGCTGGTGTCGTATTTCAGGAAACTGACGAAATCGCGCACCGCGAGATGACCGAGGCCCATCAATTTCGGATCGCGCGCGGTATAGATCAGCTCGTAGATCCAGCCGGGCTGGAAGCCGGATTTGTAATGAATGAAATTATCGGCGGGTGTGAACGCGCTTTCGGCTCCACCTGACTCCGCGCCGGCGCCATGGATCTCCAGCGCGAAATCCCACTCCGACGGCGGAATGTTTTCCGGCGGATCATAGGGGTAGCGACGCCTGGTCAGGGTGGCGAATGCCTTGGACACGGCGGGATAGGACCAGGCGGCAATGCGGCCGCTGAGCGGCATGCTGCCGGTCCAGGACGCGTCGACAATGATCTCCGACCGGACGCGACCGGTGATCGGCTGGCCGTTGTCGGTGGCGATCGGAACGTCCAGCACCATGCGGCCGTCGCCGGGCAGGATATCGCCCTCCCAAGCCAGGAATGCGACGGCATAGCCGCGGCGCATCAGGTAACCGTTGCCGGCATGATCCAGGGTCAGCGGATCGTTGCTGTGCGGCGCGTCGTTGAAGAATTGCAGCGCGCGTTTGTGGCCCCGGTTGCCATAGTCGAAGAACACCCGCCGGTTGCCGCCGTTCAGCGGCCGCAGGATCATGACATCGGCCTCGAACCGGACCCGGCCGTTTGTGTCGCGCGGCGCCTTGTCGATGTCCACCACATCCGCCTGCGCCGGTGCCAACGGGTCGACCGCGAACAACACGCGGCCCGTCAGGCGTTCATATGCTCCGGCGTCGCCGAATGCGTGACCGCCGGCGAACGGACGCCTGTGGTCGATACGGATTTCGAGCGTGCTGGCCATGCGCGGTGCCTCCAGAGACTAAGGCCAGTCTGCGCGACGGATGGCGGCGGTTCAAGCGACCGCCATTCGCGGCGGCACACCATGTGCGGCGATGACCGTTAAGACGCGACGCCAAGACACCAAGAACCGCCAAGGGAGACTGTTACAGCGACATCGGCCCCGAAGCATCGGTATGTCCACAAGCACGCGTTCTTGGCGTTTCACCTTTTCTTCGATCATATCCCGGAACGACAATCACTCCCGCGGCACAAACAGCCGCAGTGCCACGGCCAGGACGGCGGACAGCAGCAGGAACCCCGCCATCCCGATCAGCCCGGCGGAGAACGATCCGGTCGCGCTTTTCAACCAGCCGACAGCCGCCGGTCCGACAAATCCACCGATGGTGCCTATGGAATTTATGAACGCCAACCCACCGGCCGCCGCCACCCCGGTCAAAAACCGCGCCGGCACCGTCCAGAACACCGCTCGGGCCGCGGTGATGCCGACCAACGCCACGGTCAGCCAGAAAAACGAAAGCCAGAATTCAGCGAACACGACGGACAGCACAAGCCCGACGGTGGCCAGGCCGCAGGTCAGGATCAGGTTGCCGATGCGCTTGCCGCTGCGATCGACGATGCCGGCCCAGACCAGCATCGCGATGGACGCGATGATGTAGGGGCCGGCGGAGACAAAACCAACCGTCAGGTTGTCGTGGAAATGCGTCTTGATAATCTGTGGCAGCCAGATGCCGACGCCATAGGAACCCGTTGTGAACCCGAACTGGATCAGCGCCAGGATCAGCACGCGCGGGTCCTTCAGCGCGGTCCACAGATGCGACACCGGCTTGTGTCGTGGTTCGGCGGCGATCTGAGCTTGCACCGCGGTTTTTTCCTCCGGCGTTAGCCACGATGCGGTGGCCGGGCTGTCCGCGAGAGCCCACAGCACGACAAACCCCAGCACGATGGTGGGCAGGCCCTCGATGATGAACATCCATTGCCAGCCCGCGAGGCCGCCGATCTGGTCAAGCCCCAGCAGCGCACCCGAAACGGGGCCGCCTACGACCGAGGAAACCGGAACCCCCAACAGCAGGATCGCCAGCATGCGGGCGCGATATTCGGCGGGAAACCATTGCGACAACAGGAAGGCGATGCCGGGGAAAAACCCCGCCTCCGTCACGCCGAGGAGGAAGCGTATCGAATAGAAGCTGGCCGGACCCTGGATCAGCGCACACCCCGCGGCGACGAAGCCCCAGGTGATCATGATGCGCGCGATCCATTTCCTGGCACCGAAACGGTAGAGCGCCAGGTTGCTAGGGATTTCGAAGGTGCAATAACCCAGCGACAGGATGCCCGCACCGACACCGAACTGCGCGGCGCTGAGACCCAACTGGTGGTTCATCTGCAACGCGGCGAAGCCGATATTGCCGCGATCGAGGTAGTTCAAGATGTAACTGACGGTCAGCAGCGGCATCAGCCGCCAGATGATTTTTCGAAACGCGGTTTGCGCGATCGTCTCCGCGGCCATCAGCGCGCGCCCGCCAGGCGCATTGGCGTGCCCTGGGCGTAGGCCACGATCTGTTCGAAGCATTCGCGGAAATACAGCTCGAAATTGTCCCACTCCGCCCAGCCGAGATGGGGGACGCACAAGACATTGGGCATCGACAGGAACGGATGGTTGCCGTTGGTGATCGGCTCCTTCTCATACACATCCACAGCGGCATAGCCGGGCCGCCCCGCCTGCAATCCAGCCAGCAGCGCCCCCGGCTGGATCAGTTCCGCTCGGGATGTGTTGACCAGCAGCGAGGTCGGTTTCATCCGCGCCAGGTCACCCGGCCCGACGATGCCGCGCGTATCCGGACGCAGGCGGACATGCAGCGACAGCACGTCGGACCGCTCGAACAGGTCTGCCTTGCTGGCGGCGAAATCATACCCTGCCTCTTTCGCCTTGCGGGCCGACGTTTCCTGCCCCCAGGCCAGGACGTTCATGCCCATGCCGGCACCGGCCTTGGCGACGATCGATCCGATGGCGCCCAAGCCGAAGATGCCCAGCGTGCTGCCGGCCAGGCGGTGCGACAGCGTGCAGGGCCATTCGCCGCGGCGCATCCGTTCCGCCTCCAGCGCGATGTTGCGGCGGGCGGCGACGATCAGCGCGACGGTCAGTTCCGCCGGCGCGGTCGGCGAATTGCTGGCGCCGGTGGACACCAGCACGTTGTGGTCCTTGCACGCGGCATAGTCGATGGTCGTGGCCGCCCGCCCGACCAGCGCGATCAGGCGCAGGTTGGGCAGGCGCTCGATCAGCGTTCGGGAAAAATTCACACGTTCGCGGATCGCGACGATCACCTCGGCGGGACGCAGGCGCTCGACCAGCTCGTCCAGGTCGGCGGCGGGCTCGCGGTAGCGAACCACATCATGGCCGGCCAGCAAAGCGAAGCAGGACAGCCGGTCGACGACGTCCTGATAGTCGTCCGGGATAATGATTTTCATGGCGGTTCCTCGACAGGCGGGTTTTGTACCACAGGGACCGAATGGGGGCCACGGCCGCCCTTTCCATCCGCCGCCGTTCCGGTAGCATCCACGCGGATGACAGAAACGCCGGATCATAACCCCCCGACGATCAGAGCAAGCGACTCCGGCTGGCAGCGCACGCTGTGGGCGATGGTCGGCATCCAGTTCATCATGACGGCCTCGATCAGCTTCCTCAGCCCCATCATCCCGCTGATGCTGCCGCAACTGGGGGTCAACACCACCGAGGGGGTCGATCTGTGGGCCGGCATCATCACCGGGTCCACGTCGTTCGTGGCAGCGTTCGCCTCGCCGATCTGGGGCCGGGTCGCGGACAAGCACGGAAGGAAGCTGTCGCTGGTGCGGTCCAGCCTGGCTATCGGCGTTTTCACCGCGGTGATGGGCCTGGCCACCAATGTCTGGTGGTTTTTCGGGGCACGAGCGGTGATGGGGGCGTTCGCTGGGTTTTCGTCGTCGGCGATTGCCCTGGTGGCCAGCCAGGTGCCGGAGCGCCGGCTGGGCTACGCGCTGGGCTGGCTGAGCACCGGCCAACTGGTCGGATCGCTGTTCGGCCCAGTGCTGGGCGGCCTTTTGGCCGACGCGACCGGCAGTTACCGGGTGCCGTTCTTCTGCACGGGTGCGATCACGCTGGCGGCGCTGGCCCTGGTCTGGGCGATCGTGCATGAGGATTTCACGCCGCCGACGAATACCCGTCGGTCGAAATCGCTGTTTCCCGACTTGCGGCTGCTGACCGGGACAGCCGGGTTGTCGGCATTGTTCCTGGTGTTGCTGATGGCGCAGTTCAGCGTTCGGACGGTACAGCCGGTGGTGACCCTGTTCGTGCAGGACCTGGTCGGGTCGCCGCCGGAAATCGCCACGCTGTCCGGGATCGCGTTTTCGGTGACGGGTCTGGCCGACCTGGTGTCGTCTCCGTTCCTGGGCAAGCGCAGTGACATCATTGGGTATCGCAAGGTGCTGCTGATCTGCCTGCTGGGCGCCACGTTGACCAGCGCGCCTCAGATCTTCGTCGGCAGCTACTGGGCTTTTGTGGCGGAGCGGTTCGCCGTCGGGCTGTTCATCGGCGGCATCCTGCCGACGGCGAACGCGCTGATCGGCCGCAGCGTGTCACGGGAGAACCGTGGCACGATCTACGGGATGACGGCGTCGGCGACGTTCCTGGGCAACTCGCTGGGCCCGCTGACCGGCGGCGGCGTCGCGGCCCTGCTGGGGATCCGCTGGGTGTTCGTAGTGACGACGGTGCTGCTGGCGGCGAACCTGGTGTGGGTGTGGTTCACGGTGCCGGAACTGAAGGAACAGCCGGTGGTGGTGGAGTAGGGGGCGATCGTCATTCTCTCCCCGTCATGGCCCGGCGGCGTCAGGATAGCCATGTGGGGGAAGAAAGGTCAGGCCGGCCGGCACGCTCTCAGCGTCATGGCCGGACGTGTTCCGGCCATCTTCGCACTGACGGACGAAGCGCGGATGGCCGGGACACGCCCACGGCTGTCTGGCACGATTTTTGAGTCCTGAACGCAATATTTCGCTGTACAAGCCGCACGGTATTGATTCTACTCAGCTTCCGACGTTTGG
>NZ_LMUJ01000033.1:0-18911 GCF_009765975.1 Acidisphaera sp. S103
GTGGCCGGGATCAGATTGGAATGGTGGCCGCCATCAAATCGGTAGCCTGGCCGCGATCAAATCGTAACAGGTGGCCGCGATGGATTGGAATCTGCAGTGAGGCGTCCCCCTATCCCGATCAACGTCCTTTATCATGGGTGGTATCGGCTCAATTTCAGGGCGGGGGTCGGTTGAAAATACTCAAAAGTATGATATAGTATGCAGATAACTTTTGCAGGAGGACAGCCATGGCCGAGATCGAGCGACTGACGATCACCTTGCCGTCCGATATGGCCGCCGTCGTCAAAGGCGCGGTCGAGGGCGGCGACTACGCTTCGAACAGCGAAGTTGTGCGTGAGGCACTACGCGACTGGAAGATGAAGCGTGCGCTCCAGCTTCAGGAACTCGCATCTCTCAAGGCCGACATCGACCGAGGCCTGACGGACCTAGCTGAAGGTCGTGTGCAGGACTTTGACAAGACGCGGATTATCGAACGAGGGAGGAAGCTATTAGCCGGCCGCTCCCCCTCCGCTTAACCGAGGCGGCCGAATCCGATCTCGCCGAAATTTGGGTGACGCTCGCATTCGAAGCATCGGAGGCGATCGCAACCCGCTTCGTCGATGCGGTCCAGAAGACCTTCGAGCCCCTGCGGTATTTTCCGTTCTCCGGTCCCGCGCGTGACCAGCTTGCCCCTGGCCTTCGTGTGACGTTCCACAGCCCCTACGCCATCTACTACCTACCGCAACCCGAGGCGGTCGTGATCGTCCGCGTCATTCACGGCGCGCGAGATATCGCTGCACTGGCCGAACGCGGGGCTTTCACATGAGCGACCAACTACCCGTCCCGGTTTCTCGCGGCAAAACGGGGATCGCGACAGCTCGATCACCCGCTTGTCCGCGTGGTAGGCCTTGTCCGCCTGCGCGGGCCGGCGAATTCGCCACCTGAGGCCGGTCGAAACCGCCACCGCTGGCCGCAGGTACCGAGCCGTTAGGCGAGGCGGGACTGCCGTTGACGAACAACTTTATCTGGCAAGAAGAGAATTCGTCAACTAGAATACTCTTGCTGTGGTCGATGTCGTGATTTTTGCCACCTGTGTATTAGGTGAATAATGTGGATAAATATCCTAAGATATTTACTTTGTGCGCCTATTTCATCCGCAGCCAGATCCGCCGCCGCCCGACGGGCGCCGTTGCCGCGCATCGACTTGCCTTGAGTTCGAGGCGATACGCGTTGTTGACGAGGCGATCCAGGATCGCGTCGGCATATGTCGGATTCCCTGCGGGACGCCATCTTTCATAAATCACTATATATCAATGTGTTAAAAGGTGACTCGCGGCGAGATTTGACCAACGTTTTGACCAATGCTTAGTTGGGGCATCAGGTCGCATTGGGTGCTTGCTTACGTGCCGAATTACCCTCATTTAATCCAGCAACGTCGTGTCTGGTTTGTTCGCATTGTCGTGCCCGCCGACGTCCGGGGCATGTTGAACAAATCCATCTACAAGGTGACGACGAAAGAGACCGACATCCATCGCGCCGTGCTTGTCGCCGCGCCGATCATTGCGGCGATCAAGCAGACGATCGCCGATGCGCGGGCCGGCGCCGCGCCGCCAGTCGAAATGCGGGCTGAAGCCTTGGCAGCGCGGTTTCGCGAACTGAGCGGGCCGGATGCCGAGCGCTTCAAGCTCGACGAGGTCGTGAAATTCGTCCTACGGGAGACGGGGCGTGAGTTGCACGCCTACGCTGCGGAGCTGTTGCCTCAGAACCACGTCGCGTTCCCGAACGAAGATACACACGTGGCCCGTCGAGTGCGGATTATCACCGGCAAAGCCACTCCGTTCCTGGAGCATCTGGAACCCTGGAAAGCTGCGGTCACGGTCAGCCCGAAAACGCGCGATGAATACGAGTCTGCGATTCGCGAGTTCGCGGCCAGGGTAGCCCGCCCGATCGAGGATCTGACGCAGGCGGACGTCCAGTACTGGGTCGATGGCCTATTCAGCGCGGATGAGGACGATAGCCTTGACGCGAAAACCGTCAACAAGAAGCTGAGCGGTCTGAGGAATTATTGGGGGTATATGAGCCTGCGAGGCGCCGTGGAGCGGGGTCGGAAGATTTTCAATGAGCTCGACGTCAGGAACCGTACCGGTCACGTCAGCATCAAATTGGCGCGGTATCTGCCGAAAGATGTGGTGCGCCTGTGGCGAGCGGCCGAGACCGGCGGCAACGAACCTCTGGCAAACATGATCAAGATTGCGGCCTACACAGGCGGCCGGCGGGAAGGCATCGCCTGCTTGAAGGTGTCAGACATCAAGGTGGACCCGGATACCGGCGTTCGCTTCATGCACACCACGGGCAAGACCGATGCCGGGGATCGGGACGTTCCGATACACGCAGCCCTGGCGCCTCTGATTGACCGCTTGGTGGAGCGACCCGACGCCGATGGGTATTTGATACCTAGCGAGGCCGACAACCAATACGGGATCAGGGGAACGCTGCTGGGGAAGGATTTTTCGTTGCTAAAGAGCCGGTTGGGTTTCGGAGAAGAGCATAATTTTCACTCGATACGCCGAACCGTGACCCACATGCTGGAAACGGCTGAGTGCCCGGAGGGCGTGGCCAAGGACATCATAGGCCACAAGAAGCTCGACATAACGTTCGGCCTATATTCAGGCCTCACGCCCATCGATCAGAGGGCAAAATGGCTGGAAAAGGCTATCGTCTACGCCACCTGATCGAAGGGGCAATCATCGGCCAGTTCGATAATCTGCACCGCCTGCATCCAATTGTCGTCGTCCACGCTGATGCGGACCACCGACCCTGCGGCCACCGGTTGAAGCGGCACCGGCCGTCGGTCCTTTGAGAACATTCTCGGCGGCGTCGTGCCGAACAACCACTTTCCGCCCTTCAAGAAAACCGCGTAAAGCCCCTTGTCCGTGGCGAAGGCGCGCAGCGGGTGCGTGACGGCAGCGTAGTCAACAACGCCTTGTAGTATCTTGGACCTGGGGGTGGCAGCGTCGTTTCGGCCAGGCCGCCATTCAGCGCCGCATGCGGTGCAGCGAGTCAATGCGCCTGATACCTCGGTTTTCTGCCGGCAAGCGCATGTTGTCGGCGTCGAGTCAGCCACGGCTCATCTCTGAACTATGTCGATAAGCCTTCCAAGCATCTGCCGGCACCGCCGAACCGGCGACGCGCAGCCAGAGAGCGCAGTCAGCCTCGGTCAGGTTGTTCCACCAGACCATGCCGATTGCTTCATCCGACGTCGGGGCTCGATCAGTCATTGGAGACAAACCTTGTCGTCAGACGAGATTCAAAAAATGGCGAGCTGCCGTTGATCCGGTATTGGAGGCAACACGTGACGACCCGCGTCCAGGTGATCAACGAGCCACCTTGACCTTGACGATCTCGCCCAAGAAGGCGGCCATTCGTCAGATTGACGTGTTTAGACGGGAGGGGTTTGCGGTTGCTCACTGGTTTAGTACACTCCGCGAATGAGTGACGATAAGCCTCCGAAGCCCAGCAGAACCCAGAGGAGTACGCCGGAACCGGATGCGGTGCAGCGTCTGGACGAAGTCCGCGCGGAAAATGAACGGCTGCAGGCGGAGCTGGCTCGTGTTAGGTTGACGCCGCGTGTAGGCGCCGTCGCGGCCGCGCCTATGCGTCGCTCGGTCGAACCCGTCGCGCCTGGTGAACTGGCGCGAACCTTCGGGGACAACTTGCGACTCGCGCGGACGGAACTGCGATTGTCGCAGCGTGAGCTGGCGCAGCTTTCCGGTATATCGCAGAAGCACATCAGTCTAATCGAGCAGGGCGGAAACGCGACCTTGGCCACGATCGAGGCGCTAGCGCCACATGTCGACCGGACCGCTCTAGAGCTTCTGACCCCCCGTCCTCGCCGTCGATAAAATCTATCACGCCTCATAGTCCTTCTTGACATCCGTTATGATGGTATATAGGTGATCATTTAGATGATGATCAAGGGGTCAACGTGAGAGCTCTCCTCTGATGGGCAAAGACGTAGAGACATACGCGGCCGAGTTAAGGGCAGCGTTCGGTCGGCATTCCAGGCGAGCGCGTCAGGACATGGATCTGTCGCAGCGCGACTTCGCGGAACGCGTGGGCCTCGATCAGAAGATGATTTCGGTAATCGAACTAGGGCAGCGGAATCTGACACTTTTGACGATGGCTAAGGTCTCGCAAGTGCTTGGGATACCGGTGCCAGCGATGTTGCAGCCATACCGAACCTTATCCGGTGGCGACGCCGGATAAACAGTCGGAAGGGGCGCTGCGAACGCCCCAACCGACCTAACCCCAAGACACAGGAAAGCACTCCATGTCGAGGCTGAACCCATATAAGGCGAGCGGAGGGCTGTTTTCCATAGCGACTCCAACCGCTGAGATCCAGTTGGTCGCATCAACCCGCGATCTGCTCGTGGACCTCCAGGCAACAAGCTATGACGTATCCGGCCATCGGCACCTGTCTCATGCGACGGCCGCTCTGAGTTTGGACGACGCGATCCGCCTCGAAATGGTTTTGGGCGACGCGATCTCGGCCGTTCTCGCGATCGATGACCCCAGACAAACCGCCCTTTGGTCGCCCGCCACCTACAGCGATGCCCCGCGCAGCGGGGGGCGGTGACGTGATCAAGATTTTCACCACAGCGGCCGGCAACGTCGTGCAGGTCACGGCCAACCGGGATAGCTCCGTTGAGCTGGATATTTTTACCATGTCCGGTCAGATCGCCGGGCATGGGATGGGGAAGTTCACGCTTGGCGAAGCCGGCGCGTTGGTCGCGCAGCTTCAGCGAGCCATTGAGATGGTCCCCGCAGGTTTGCACGAGGTGGAGGCGTGAGCGCCCCCACCAAACTGGCCCCGATCCAGTGGCTTTTTGCCGGTGATCCCACCCATGACGACGGGATTTCGATCCCCATGCCGCCCCTGTTGGTGCCGGTCGCCGTCCAGCGGCGCAGCCGCTTGTTGTCGAGGCGTTTCCTGCATGCGTCTGCGGCTTTCTGCGCGGCCGGCCTGGGCGGCGCCCTGTTGTGGGTTATCGCAGCTGTGGCATCGCCATGACCCGCAGATGGCGCAATGATTCGATCTTCGGCCCTGGCCCCCGTCGATCTCTCGACCGTGAGCAGCGGGCGCGGTTTCGCTTTCTGGCCCGAGCACATGCTCGAGGTGGGCGGCTTTCCGCCAAGGCGCAATGGGTAGCAGAGGCCCTCCTGAAGCGCCTTGGCGCCGATGGTCAGTGTGACCCATCCCACGACACCCTCGCGGCTGACGCGGGCTGCGCGGTGCGGACAGTTCGGCGCGCGCTGGCGACCTTGAAGCAGCTTGGTCTGTGCACGTGGGTTCGTCGGCTTGTCAGAGAAGGTTGGCGCGTTGAGCAGTCCAGCAATGCCTATTTACTGTCGCCCAGCGTGCCTAATCCTACCGAATGCCACGTTGGCAGACCAACCAACCCTACAAATAGAAGTATAGGCCGACAAGTAAACGCGATTGCGGATCCGAAAGCGGAGTCGACGCCAACGGAGGTCGCAGCGGCCGTCGCCGCCCTGGCCAGTCGTAGGGCAGTTGTAGAGGCGATGCTTCGGAAGGGAAGGAGCATCTTAACATGACATCGAGCACCCAGGTAAACGCCGCGGCTTGGGTCGTGACGGCGGCGTACTGCACCCCGCTCGCGTTGCTAATCATTTGGGCTGTGTGGCCGCCCATGGTGGCGCCCTTCCTCTTTGCGGATAGATGGTTCGCGGTTGGGCCTGAGGTCTGTCTGTGCATCGGCCGGGCGATCAGGAGCCGGGGAATATGACTATTCTCACTGTCCCGGCGGCGATCGCGCTGGCCTTGTCCTGCAACATTCCACGACCGGTGGTTCCCGTCATCGTGGGCATCGCACGGCATGAGTCGGGGCTGAACACCGCTGCGATCAACCACGACGCCAACGGCACCATCGACGCCGGCTTGGCCCAGGTGAATTCCTCGAACTGGGGGTGGTTAGGCATCCATTCGCTGCGGCAGGCCCTTGACCCCTGCACCAACCTACGCGGCGGCGTTCGGGTGCTCCTGGCACGCTACAACGGCAACGGCTCCGATGTCTCCAAAATGATCTACGCGGCCTCTGTCCTGGCTGGCATCCCCCAGGCCAGCGGTCCGGCGTCAGTGCGGCCTACTCCGCCGATCCCGTCCAATCCGTTCACAAAGCCATCGCGGACTGACCGCGAAATCGCGTTCACTGTCGAAAGGAAGTAAATCCATGTCTTGGCTCACGATCGCACAAAATATCAGTCAGTTCATCACATCGCAGTTCGGTATTCTGCTTTGCACGATCGCTATTGCGGTGGCAGGCGGGCGGGCAGCGCTCCACGGGCACTGGGGTCACTTCTGGTCGGCCATTGCTGGCGGTGGCGTGCTGATGTCGTCGGCCTGGGCCGTCCAGACATTTATGGGCGGCTAATGTCCCACGACCACGACAGGGGCGAGATCCTGTATCTCGCCCTGACCCGTCCAACGCTCGTATGGGGCGTGCCCTTCGAGGGACTGGCGTTGAATGTGTTTGTCACGTTCTTCGGCGGCATCGAATTCCAGGCGCCGACGCTCTGGCGCTCACCGTTCATGTTCTGGCTGGCGGCGATCCCGATCCACCTCGCCATGCAGCGACTGACAAGCTGGGACTATCACTGGTTTCGGACAATCCGGCTCTGGGCGCTGACGACCGGAACCGGGCGCACAACGCTGGAAAGCCTGCCAACCCAGGCGGCACGGACGGCGCGGGAGTGCTCCAGCAGTGGTTAGCCAGGTCCACGAAGCCCTGATCGGCGACAAGATCCCACTGGTGGCCCACATCAGCAACGATGTCGTCCTGATGCACGACCAGGGCGTCACCGCCATGTTCGCTGTCGGCGGGGTGTTTCCGGATACGGCCGATGCGGCAGACGCAGCGAGCTGGTTCGACCGACTCCATAACGCGCTGCGCAATGTCGCGGCCGAGGATATCGAGCTTACCGTCTATCAATGCCGGGGCGACGCTGAGCCATCCGTCTGTCAGGACGGTCCGCACACATCGGAGTTTGCCCGCGCTCTCGCCGCTGCGTACCGAGAGAACCTGTTTCGTGGATCGCTCTATTCGAACAAGCTGTTCCTGGCGATCACGATCCACGCGCCGAACGCGGCCGCGCAAGGCATTCTAAAGTTTTTCGCTGATGCCGCCGCCGATCCCCGGGCGGGGATCACTGAGCGCATGACGCGGCTGAACGAGATCTGCCAGCTGCTTCAAACGCAACTCGGGGTCTTCGGCCTCCGGCGGCTTGGCTATGTCAAGCGTGGCCACGTGATCTTTTCCGAGATCGCCGAGGCCATTGTCCTCGCCATGACCGGCAAATGGCGACAGATCCCGGCCAGCACGGGCCGGCTGAGCCATGCCATGTTTTCCGAGGCCATCCGGTTCAGGCGCAAGCGTGTGGAGTTCCACGGCGCGGGCGATCCGACCTTCGCCGAGATATATGCCTTCAAGGAACATCCGGCGACGACCTGGCCTGGGATGTTCCACGGCCTGGGCATGGCACCCTACCGGCTGACGCTGATGCAGTCTTTCCGGTTCCTGTCGAATGCGGCGGGCATGACCGCGGTCACCCGGAAGCAAAACCGCATGGTGGTGGCGGGCGACAAGGGGGTGAGCCAGATCGCCGGACTGACCGATGCGGCTGATGAGCTGATCTCGCGCAAATGGGTCCTGGGCGACCACTCGCTGGTGCTGATTGCCTTCGCGGACAATCCCCGCGCGATGAATGAGGTTGGCAACGCGGCCTGGCGCGATCTTGCGGCGTGCGGTCTTGTCGCGACGCGGATGACGAAAGCGCTGCAGGCGGCGTTCCTGAGCATGGCGCCTGGCGGCGGCGCTTGGCGGCCCCGCCCGGGCTTTGTGAAGTCCAGCAACTTCGTGGCGTTCGCACCGCTCTACAACTGGCCAGCCGGCAACGATCGGGGTCATTGGGGCGGCCCGATCGCGACATTCCGCACATTGGCCGGGACATCGTTCGCCTTCCACTGGCAGCCACCCGGCAGCGATGTCGGGAATACGGTGATGACGGGCGCCACCGGAGCCGGAAAGACCACCCTGGTAGCCTTCCTGCTGGCCATGACGGCGGGGCGGGCTCGCATCGTGGCTTTGGACCACAAGCGCGGATGGGATCTCCTGATCCGTCGCATGGGTGGCGACTATGCTGTCCTGGGGGCTGGCGAACCGCATTTCGCACCGCTGAAGGCATTGGACGCGTCCCCAAGAAACCTCGAATTCCTGACCGATCTGCTGCGCGGCTGCATCGGCGGAATGATGACCGAGGAAGAGGGCCGACGACTGGCAGTCGGGCTGTCATCGATCATGACGCTGCCACCGGAAAGTCGTGGCATCGGCGAGCTGCGGGCATTCTTCGATGACGCGGCCGAAGGGGCGGGCGTCCGCCTCGAAAAGTGGATTTATGGCAATGAGCTGGGATGGGTGATCGACGCGCCGGTCGACACTGTCCGGTTTGGCCATCTGTCCGGATTGGACACCACGGCACTGCTGGACAACCCCAGGGCGCGCGGCCCAGCCATGGCGTATCTGTTTTATCGCATTGCGGCACTGCTGGATGGCTCTCCGTTGCTGCTGCCCATGGATGAGGGCTGGCGGGCGCTCCTCGATGAAACCTTCCGGGCAAACATCGAACGGCAGTTGCGGACGATCCGCAGCAAAGGCGGTGCGGTGGTGTTCATCACCCAATCGCCCCGCGACATCATCGACAGCGGCGTTGTTCGGATCTTGGTCGAAATGTGTCCGTCCCAAATTCATGGCGCGAACCCCAGGGGCACGCGTGAGGACTATGTCGCGGGCCTGAAGATCAGTGAGGGCCAGTTCGAGGCGCTGCGTAGCCTTCAGGGTGGGACGGGGATGTTCCTGATCGTCCAGGGCACGAAGGCGGTTGTGGCGCAACTCCCGCTTGGCGGCATGCCCGAATACGTCCGGGTTTTGTCGGCCCGTGAAGACGATATCCGGCGCGCGGACCTACGGCTTGCCGCTCCGATTATCGGTAGCGCCATTGGAAGGGAGAGCGCGGCATGACGAAGACCAAATGTATCCTGCTCGGAATCATCGCCGGGATCACGTTACTGGTTGCCGTCGATCGCGGCGCGAATGCCGAGATACCCGTGATCGATACGGCCGCGCTCGGTGAATGGGTCTCCCAGCTTGCTGATGAGGCCAAAGCCTATGCGTTGCAGGCCGAGAAGTATGCAAAACAAGTATCACAATACACGACGCAATTGCAGCAGTACGCGCAGGAAATACAACTTTTCGAGAATTTCTCCCACAATCCGTCGCTCGGAGCGGCGCTTGGCGTCCTGATGGGTGCTGGTCTGAGGAATCAGATGCCGGTCAGCCCCTACGCTATTCTCAGTCTGGTCAACGGCTTTCAGAACATGGGGAACGGCGGGTTCAACCTCGGCGCGATCAGTGGTATCCTTGGATCGCTGAACGGGCTCGCCAACAGCGCGTACACGACGGCGCACATCTATACGCCTACAGACGGATCGTGGGCGTCCCAGCAGCTTATCGCACGTGGGGCTGGTATCGCTGGTGAGCAAGGCGCCACCCAGGGCGCCTATGCGGATCTCCGTACGCATCAGGCAGCCCTTCAGCCGCTGCGGGACAACCTGCTCGGCGCGACGGACACAAAGAGTGTCCTCGATGCGACCGGCCAGATTCAGATTGAAACCGCGTGGAACGTGAACGAGGCCGCACAGCTCCAAGCCGTATCGGCGACCTATCAAGCGCAGAAAGATAGCATTGTGCAACGAGACAACGAACGTCTGGACCAGGATATCGAAGGCTTCCTGGCGAGTTCACCGACGCCAAACCCGTGAGGATTTCCAATTTCCATGGCTGTTGCCCTGATCATGCTTCTGGTGGCTCTCTATGCATTTCAACATGGCCCAATATCAGTCGGCTTTGTAGCGCTTGTCGCCATGTTCTACTGCCTGTTCTTCGTGCGCGTTCGGTAATCGATGGCTAATTGGGCGCTCTTCGCGGGGATCTACGCGACCATCATCCAGCCGGTCATGAACCAGATGCAGGGCATGATCGGCGCCGTTTGCGCCGCCATGCAGCCTGTCGCGCTGGCGATGGTGACGGTATGGCTTGGATTCGTCGGTTTCGACATCGCGAACAGTACCAAGACCGTCCAGGCGGCGATGAAAGATTTCTTCATCGCTGGCATGGTGATCGGTGCGCTTCAGGCTGGCCAGTACGGGCAATACATTTCGACCTTCTTTCTACAGGCGGTCCCGAACACGGTCGGCTCAGCGCTTGGCGGGGACACTTCGCCGGTCGCGGTACTCGATACTGTTCTCAACAATAGCGTCACCTCTGCGTTCAAGGTCTATGAGGCGTTACCAAGCTACAGCCTGAAGACAATACCGCTGGCGATTTTTGACCTGGTGTTCCTGGTCATCGATCTCGCCGCCGTCGGCTATACGTTCGCGGTCTACATGATCTCGGCGATCGTCAACGTTGCGGCCATCCTGATCGGCCCGGTATTTCTGGCCCTCGGTGTGCTGCCATTTGCGCGCAAATTCACCTCCGGTTGGCTGGCTGTCCTGGTCGGCGGATGCACCACGCAGTTGCTGGTGCTGGCCGTGATCCAACTCGTGTCGCGGTCCGAAATCACGATGATCCAGCAGGTCGTCGTGACGAGCGCGGCCAGTGGTTCGAACGCCATCGCCATGATCTGGGGCCTCGCCCAGTGCGCCTTGCTGATGGTGCTCTGCTGCGCGGTCGTGAAGCGAATTCCGGACATTGCCCATGCAATCGCCGGCGGCGTCTATCACGGCAGCCAGGGCGCTCATTCGGCCACGTTCGGACTTGCGACCGTCGTGGGCGCAGCGGCGGTTGGCGGCGCTAGAGGGGCCGCCGGCGCCGTTGGAACGAATGCAGCCCGGCAAATCGGAGCTGGGGCGGTCGCGCGCGCGACCAGCCCGGCCGGTCGATCTCTCTCTGGAGGCACACTCTGATGTCACGCTGGATATTGTTCGCGTTCGCGCTATTCCTGTTGTCCGCTTGCGGCAACATCCAGGACAAGCGCCTCCCCACGGTCAGCAAGGACGATCCGACCTGGCCGCTGACGCCCGATCATCTCGAATATGGAGCACTGCCGCGGTGAGCGGGATCAGCAAGATAAGTCCATGGACGGCCAAGCCTCTGACCGATGCGACAAAATCGGCGAAATTCCGTGCCGTCATGGACCTGTCCGCCGAGCGTGTCATCCTCGGCCGCTCGGCGATTGTAACGGGTTGGGTGATCGGTTCGATTGGCGTGATAACCTTCGCCGCATCGATCTTCGGATGGATGACGATCCTGCCGCTGAAGACGACCGAAGTGAAATTTTACCTGGTGGACAAGTCGACCGGCATCATCAGCCAGCCCGTCGGCCTTCAAGACGCACCCAAGCTCTTCGGTGCCGCGGTCGAGCAGCAATACCTCCGTCGCTACATCGAGGCCCGCGAAGGCTGGGTGCCCGAGCTGGATGAGCAGAACGACCACATCGCCAAGATCATGTCCTCGCCAGCCGAACAGGCGCGGATTGCGGACGCCCGCAATGCCGCCAGCAGCCCGGCGAGGGTGCTGGCCAAAGACGGGCATATCACGGTCGGGAATTTCCGGTTTCATCCGCTGGCGATCGGCAAGGACGGGATAGCGCGGTCCTATCTGGTCCAGTTCGACCGCACCGTCTGGCGCGGCGCCAACAAGGACCCAACGCAGCCATGGTCCGCCACGGTCGATTTCCAATGGCATCCCACGCTGCCGATGCTGCCGGCTGACCGCACCATCAATGCTGGAGGCTTCCAGGCGATCGCATACAGCGCCAGGTCCGACACCCCCGACACACGGAGGCAATAATGCGCATTCTCACGGCCGTTCTGCTGGCCTCTGTCCCGCTCGGTCCGCTCTACCAGCCAGCCTCGGCGGATGAAACAGCGGCATCGACGGGTATTCGCGTCGTTGCCTACTCGCCACTTCGGCGAACCGAGGTTGTCGGGCTTGTTGGCGAACCAACGACAATCACCTTCCCAAAAGGCGAAAGCGTCTATCGGATCGTCCAGAGTGGGAAGACGTCAGCGGACGGCACGATCCAGGATGCCGGATGGCAAGGGCCATCGGCGGCCGATGTCAAGGAAACGCCGCTTGGCAACGTCCTGCCCTTGTGGCCGTCCCGCCCGGGCGAAAGCACGATGAGCGTCATCACCATGTCGGCCGAGGGCGTCCAGCGGGTCTATCCGTTCCACCTGGTGGCCAAGCCTGACGGCCCGGGTGCGGATGAGGCGCCCGGCATCGTCCTGAACCTTATTTTCAAGGGTGAGGGCATCCCTCCGTCCCCATCCGCAACAATCCTGTCGCAGGCCTCGGACTTGGCCAAGATCACGACAGCATCTGCGACCGTCCACCTTCGGAAGACCGGGTTGGCGGCCAGGAAGCGTCGGCAGGCGCAAGCGGAGGAGCGGCTTCACACGGATGCGTTCAACACGATGCCGGGCGGATGTGGCTACCATGCTCAGGGCAAAAAAGACGTCGCGATCACGCCCCGCTGTCCGATGGACAATGGCCAATGGACCCTGATGCGGTTCCCTGGCCTGTCGCAGAAGCCGGCGGTCTATGTGGTCACCGGCGACGACCACGAACGGCTTACCCGGCAACATGCGTCCGGTGATTTCGTGGTGGTCGAGGAGATCGCCCGGCGTTTCCGTCTTCGCCTCGGCCCGGACGTCCTGGACATCGTCAACGACCACTTTGGCCGGGCCGGATCGCCGCCGGACACGGGAACAATTTCGCCGACGGTGCAACGCGATCTGATCCAGGCGAAGCAATGATGGCACCCCGGTCTGACCCAGACGAGAATGACGAGATTGAGCCAACCCCGCTGTGGAGACGCGGCAGGGTCCAACTCGCCGCGGTCGTCGCCCTGGTGGTGTTGGGGTTCCTCTTCACGCGCGGCAAAGCCCCGCCAAAGCCAGACGAGGCGAAGGCGACGGACAATTATATTGGCGTCGTGGTGCCCTATCAGGCGACCAAGGCCGAAGCGGTGCCACCTGCGCCAGTCAAGGCAGCGGGGCCAGTTCCAACCCCTGAGCCAGAAGTTGCAGCCGTCCCGCCTGCGCCTATCATGCCGCCTCTGCCCACGTTGTCCGGTCCAAGGGCGCCGGAGCCGCTCCGGCCGGTCATGCTGTCTTTCGCGGTCCCGCATTCCGACGGGCCGAAGCCTGCCGCCCCACCCGCTGAGGTGCCGGAGACGGGGGTCGATTTCAAGACAGCGCGGCTTCCCGGCACGAAGGCGTCGCCCGCGATCGACGACACCTATCTTTTGATGCCGGGATTGCTGCCCTTGGTTCTCGACACCGCCATAGAGAGCGATTTGCCCGGTCCCATCTTGGCGCATACCCCTGGCCCCGTTTACTCGCGCAAGGGTGTTCTGTTGCTGGAAGCCGGGACGCAGGTCATCGGTCGGTATGAATCGATCGGCAAGAGCGGCAGCAACCGGTTGCTGGCGACATCGATCTATGCGGTGACCCCGCACGGCATATTCGTACCGCTGTCCGGCGCGCCGCTGTCGGACGATCTTGGCCGGACCGGCCTGGATGGGGCGATCGACAACCATTTCGCCCAACGATTCGGCGTCGCGATCCTGCTGTCTCTGGGCGAAAGCGCAATGGGTGTGTTGCAGGCCGATGTCAGCAAGGGTGGCAACACGTATCTGGACCTCAACAGCGGTGGTGGCGTCGGGGGTCTCGCCCAGCAAATCCTGCAGGCACAAGTCAACATCCCGCCCACATTTTCCAAGCATCAGGGTGAGACGATCGCCTTGTTTATAGATCAACCGGTTGATTTCTCGGCCAGCTATCGAATTCGCACTGTAGGAAACCATCCATGAGACATGGCGAACGGACGCTGCGCCACCTGTTGGAGCCAATCCAGGATCTGCTGGCTGATCCGGCCATCACTGAAATCGTCATCCAGCGACCACATGAAGTGGGGATCGAGTGCGGAGGACGGTGGGAATGGCGCGATGGCGTGGCGGAATTCGATCTGCAGCGGCTGGACGCGATTGGCATTCTGGCCGGTTCGCTGCTGTCAAAGCCGTTTGATCCGGCGCATCCCATCTGCATGACGACCCTGCCGGACGGACAGCGATGCACCATCGTTCGGCCGCCGGTCACGTCCCCTGGCACTATATCGATGACGATCCGCATCCCGTCCAAGGCGGTGCATACGATCCACGATGCCAGCTTTACCGACTTGATGAGGGCCGCGGAGAACCACAAGCGCGGCCATAGCGCAACAGATGACCGATTGATCAGTCTCTACCAGAGCAAGGACTGGTCAGCGTTTTTTGACCTGGCGGTGCGCAGTCATAAAACGATCGCTGCGACGGGCTCAACCGGGTCGGGCAAGACGACCCTGCTGCGGCGGCTGATGCAGGCGATCCCGCCGGAGGAGCGGGTCATCACGATCGAAGACACTGACGAATTCGGACCGCTGCCGATCATGAATCGCGTGGCGCTGTTCTACGGATCGGCGAATGTGACCGCTGAGCATCTGGTCGAGACCAGTCTCCGTATGCGGCCGGATCGCGTGGCCATGCAGGAGCTACGGGGCGCCGAGGCATTCGCCTACGTCCGGCTGCTCGCGGCCGGGCATCCAGGCGGCTTGACGACGTGGCATGCCGAGGACGGAGACCCGTTCACGCCACTGGCCTTGATGGCGAAGCAGAACCGGGCAGGCCGGGAAATCCCCGATGACAAGTTGGACACCATTCTCCGCTCTTTCATCGACGTTGTTGCGTTCTGTCGGCGTGACGAAGGCGGGTTTTCGGTCCCGAGTGTGTGGTTCAGGGCGGCGGAAAAAGTGGCGTTGGCGGCATGAAATGCATGATCGCAACAGCGGCGGCCCTTGCGTGGCTGGCCAATCCTGCCAGCGCGCAGTCGCTTCAGTCCGGCGGTATCGGCGAGATGCCGTATGACTTGCCGCCGACATCGGTGGCCCAATGAAGCGTGCGGCCGTCATCATCCTGTCGCTGGCGGTGGCGGGCATGGGCTGGACGGCCTTGGCGTCGATGTCGTTGTGCTGGGCGATCCAGCGGCATGATCTCTTCGTCTGGCCATTCAACCAGTGGTGGATGCTGGCACCGCTCTGGTTCGGGGCAAACTGGTATGCGACGCTTCTGGTCGCGGTGAGCACCATCCTGCCAACCGTCATCGTCGGCATGCTTCTCTTCGTCCTTTTTGTCTGCCTGCGTTGGCGCCACCGGCAGCGTCGCCGCTTGGTGCCAGGGTGTGACACCACGAGCGCGGTGGAGCGGGGCACAACCGACAACCACGGACATGCGGCCTGGGCGGGTAAAAGGCAGATCGCCGAGCGGTTCAGCGCGCCGGGCTGTCTGATCGGTGCGGTGGACCGAGGCCCGAAAGCGAGGTTGTTGTTCGATGATGTCAACGCCGGCCCTGGTCATAGCCTGATCTTTGCCGGGCCAGGCGGGCACAAGACGATGACGGCGGTCCATCGCATCTGGCGCTGGAACGGTCCGCGCGTCGTGTTCGATCCGTCCTGTGAGATCGGCCCAATGATGACGGCGGCTCTGCAAGACGACGGCTGCAACGTGGTGTCGATCGGGCTGGATGGGAACGGGCTGAATGCGTTGGACTGGCTCGACCCAGCCGATGGCGAGTGCGACGCGCACATCCGTACCGTGGTCGACCATGTGTGGAATTCGGGCGGGGCCGGGCGAAGCGGCGCACGTGGCAATGTCGATCCGTTCTGGGAACTTCAAGGGCGCTCGCTGGTGTCCTGCCTTTTGGCGCACTTGATGTATCAATCGAGTGGCCCGAAGACGCTCGCGCTGCTGCGCGAAGGAATCGCGCTTCCTGAGGCGGATCTGAAGACCTTGTTGGCGGGTATCCATGCCGGATCGCCGAGCAGCATGGCGCGGGGCATCGCGGGTGGACTTATGGCGATGGGGGCGCCGGAGACGTTCTCTGGTATCGTCGCCAATGCCAAGGCGGGGACGGACTGGCTCGGCGTGGCCAGCTATGCCTCCGTCGTGTCCGGTGATGCGATGAGGACGATGGATATCCTGGATCCGAACACGGTGGTGTTCGTCCAGATCCCGTTGCGGACGCTCCTGGCGACGCCAGCGGTCGGCCGAGCGGTCATCGGCAGCCTGTTCAATGCGCTCTTCGGTGCTGACGGGAAGATCCCGAACAGCGTGTTGTTTCAGATAGACGAAGCCGCAATCCTCGGGCCGCTGAAGGAAATCATGCTGTGTTATACGACCGCGCGAAAATATCGTGGGTGCATATCGGCAATATTCCAAAGTGAAGCGCAGCTGGAGGAGACATTCGGCCGGGAGGGCGCGAAGACGCTTCGCGATTCGGCGGCATGGCGCTCCTACAATGCTGTCCAGGATGGCGACATTGCAGAACGACTTTCCCGCGACATCGGCAGTCATGCCGTGTTGGCTTTCAGCGAAGGCGACAATCAAGGCCAGTCAAAACCGTTTGGTCTTACCCTCGGATCGGCCTCGCGCGGATCGAATGTCAATATCCATGAGATCAGTCGGCGGCTGGTCAAAGTAGACGAGATCATGCGGGCGCCAGCGGACGAAATGTTCGTCCTGGCCCGGAACTTCGCCAATCCGATCCGCTGCGTGACGGCCCCTTTCTTCAGATACCCGGATCTCGCCGGGCTGATGGCGGCCAATCGATTCGCCAAAACCTCGTAGGAGGGTCCATGCACGTAGTTTCACAACCCGACGCGATCGCCGATCAGCAGCGGGTGAATCTTTGGCAAGTCACAATGGAGGTGGCTCGCCACAGTCAGCAGGAGGTCCCGCAGGTCCAGCAGGACGTTCCCACGAAGAACAGCAGGACCTCCGGCAACGGTTACAAACAAGCCATCGCTGACGCCCAAACGAACATGCCATCAGGAACGCCACGAATGACGCGGCGACTCAGGCGCTAGATCCAGAATCAATAAAGTGCGACACAGGTTCGACATTTGAACCCTGGCCCGGGACCGGGTGTTAAGCCGGTTCGGTCGAGAGGCGGTTGTTGCCGACGGGCGCGTCTGTGGACATCACCCGTGCGTTGATCGCCTCAAAATGGCCCTTCAAGATTTACGGTGGCGTTCTCGGTCGGCGAGGGTGGCAGCGGCAAGAGCCTGATTGCGCTTCAAGCGACGGTTTCCATCGAAACCAGGCAGCTGTTCCTGGACCGTAAGATGATGCAGGGGCGGTGGCATGCCTGTGCGGTGAAGACAGCTCCTCCTTCGCCTACGCCCATTCTTGGAGTATTGGGTCTGCAGATGCAAGAGCTGGTTGGGTGTGTTGTTGTTGTCGCCGATGGGTAAATGTTCGTAACACTTCAGCTCCGGCACGGAGACGGCCCGGCCAAGCGGCAGGCCGCGCGCGGGCAGGATTGGCGAGGACGCAGGCAAAGCCCGCATGGCCGCTGCGGACAGTCTGGTCGAAGGCTGTCAAATTGTATAAATCGCGATTGAAGACGAACCGGCATTGAGGATCGAGACCCGACGATTTTGCGCCCCGGGGTGCCTCTGGCCTGGGAGAGGGAAACCTTCCTTCTGGTTGAGGACGATGTGGACACCTTGGCATATGCGGCCGAGGCATTGAAATCGCTGGGCTATGGTATGATCGCCGCGATTCTGCGCCGCGGCTGCACGGACGGCCTCAAGATCGTCAATAAGTCTTTCGTGCCTTCCGGGGTGGCCATCGCCGTGCGCGACGCGGTGGATAACCCCACCGGATCAGGTGAATCGAGTTGACCTCTGTTTCCCGCTTTAGGAGCCAAGTGAGCGCTGGGGGACTACAAACGTCATGAAAGGCTGGATTTTCGGTGCATAATGGCGCTGGAAACGGCGCCCGTCCTGTGCTGAATCAGCCCCACGGCGGCACAAGGAACCCGGCAGGTGCGTATAACGATGATTGGCGGCGGCTATGTCGGCCTGGTGTCCAGCGCCTGCTTCGCGGAATTCGGCACCGAGGTCACGGTGGTGGAAACCGACGTCGTCAAGCTCGCCGCGCTGCGCGAAGGCCGGATGCCGATCTACGAACCCGGCCTGGAACAACTGGTGCGGGAAAACGTCAAGGCCGGCCGGCTCGCGTTCACCAACGACCTGGCCGCGGCGCTCGACGGCACCGAGGCGGTGTTCATCGCCGTCGGCACGCCCACACGGCGCGGTGACGGCCACGCCGACCTGACCTATGTCTATGCGGCAGCGGAACAAGTAGCTCGGGCACTGACCGGCTACGCGGTGATCGTCACCAAATCCACCGTCCCCGTAGGCACCGGCCGCCGCATCCAGGAGATCGTCAGCGCCACCCGCCCGGACCTGCGGTTCGACGTCGCATCCAACCCGGAATTCCTGCGCGAAGGCAACGCGATCGGCGACTTCATGCGCCCAGACCGTGTGGTCATCGGTGCCGAATCCGATCGCGCCAGGGAGGTGATGCGCCGCCTCTACCGGCCGCTGTACCTGATCGAGGCCCCCATCGTCTTCACCGCCATCGAAACCGCCGAACTGACCAAATACGCCGCCAACGCCTTCCTGGCGATGAAGGTCACCTTCATCAACGAAATGGCCGATCTGTGCGAGAAAGTCGGCGCCGACGTGCACGACGTGGCACGCGGCATCGGCCTGGACGGCCGCATCGGCCGCAAGTTCCTGCACCCCGGCCCCGGCTACGGCGGATCGTGCTTTCCCAAGGACACGCTGGCCCTTGTCCGCACCGCCCAGGACTACGGCGCCCCGTCTCGCCTGGTCGAGGCCACCGTCGCAGTCAACGACGCCCGCAAATCCAGCATGGCGATGCGGGTCATCGCCGCCTGTGGCGGTTCC
>NZ_LMUJ01000033.1:19005-62374 GCF_009765975.1 Acidisphaera sp. S103
ACATGCGCGATTCGCCGTCCCTGGCGATCGTGTCCCGCCTGGCCGGCGACGGCGCCGTCATCCGCGCGTTCGACCCCGAAGGTATGGAGCAGGCCCGTCCCCTGCTCCCTGCATCGGTGCACTACTGCGCCGATGCGCTCGACGCGGTAGCCGACGCCGATGCCCTGGTGCTGATTACGGAATGGAACGAATTCCGAGCCCTGGCGCCGATCCGGCTGCGCGACGCGATGCGCGGCACGGTGATGGTCGATTTGCGCAACGTCTATGATCCGGTGGCGATGCGGGAGGTCGGGTTCGACTATCACGGTGTCGGACGATCTCGGTGAATAGACGATGGCACATTTAATGATCCATGCGCATCTGCGCGTGATCATGCTCATCTGCGCGCTGCCGCCGTAGGGCGGCTGTTTTCAGAAACTAACATTCCGTATTGCGCTTGGCTCTTAAACCACGGTAGCTACCTCACGATCGCTGATCATTTCACGCTAGAGGCTTACGATGCCCATTATTCGCAAACGTATCCTTATTACCGGTGGTGCGGGCTTTCTCGGCTCCCATTTGTGCCAGCGTCTTCTTGCTGAAGGAAATGATATCCTTTGCGTAGATAACTATTTCACCGGCCGGAAGGACAACATCGCGCAGCTTCTCGGAGACAACAATTTCGAGGCGTTCCGCCACGACGTCACCTTCCCTTTGTTTGTGGAAGTAGACGAAATCTACAACCTCGCCTGCCCAGCGTCCCCGGTCCATTATCAATTCGACCCGGTGCAGACCACCAAAACCAGCGTCATCGGCGCCATCAACATGCTCGGCCTTGCCAAGCGGGTCGGTGCCAAGATCCTGCAGTCATCCACCAGCGAGGTGTATGGCGACCCGGCCGTCCACCCACAGACCGAAGATTACCGCGGGAATGTCAATCCGCTCGGACCCCGTGCGTGTTATGATGAAGGTAAACGCTGCGCCGAGACGCTGTTTTTCGACTACCATCGCCAGCACAGGCTCCAGATCAAGGTGGCGCGAATTTTCAACACCTACGGCCCGCGGATGCATCCCAACGACGGCCGGGTTGTCTCCAACTTCATTGTCCAGGCTTTGAAGGGTGAGGATATCACCCTTTACGGCGATGGCATGCAGACGCGTGCCTTCTGCTACGTCGATGACCTGGTGGATGGACTTATCCGCCTGATGGGAACCGGATCGCAAATCACCGGTCCAATCAACATCGGCAATCCGCACGAAATACCCGTGCGTGAATTGGCGGAGAGAGTGATCGCTCTGATCAACTCCAAGTCGAAAATCGTGCATCGTCCCCTGCCGCAGGACGACCCGATGCAGCGCTGTCCGGATATCACCGTGGCGAAGCGCGAACTTGGATGGGAACCCAAGGTGCCGCTTGAGGAAGGGTTGCGCCGAACGATCGCCTACTTCGACCAGTTGCTAAGGAACCTCTGAACAAGCCGTTCTCGACACGGCCACGGATCGATCTGTAGGAGGATAGCTGCAACGGCGGAGTTGGCTGAGATGCGGCAACTGACCCTGGCAAACGTAAGCTTCGACAAGCACAGCAAGCAAACCCGTCGGGCGAAGTTCCTGGCCGAGATGGATCAGATCATGCCATGGCGCGAACTCTGTGCGCTGATCGAGCCGTTTTATCCCAAGCCCGGCAATGGCGGCCCACCGGTCGACCTGGAGCGCATGCTGCGGCTGCACGTCCTGCAGCATTGGTTCAACCTATCCGATCCGATGTTCGAGGAAGCCTTGTATGACTCCCTCCATGCGTCGCTTCGTTGGCATCGACCTCGGCCGCGAACCGGTGCCCGACGAAACCACGATCCTGAACTTTCGCCACCTGCTGGAGCGGCACGATCTCGGCAAAGCCCTGTTCGAGCGTGTGAACGAACACCTTGCCTCCCAGGGGCTGAAGGTGGCAGGCGGCACCATCGCCGATGCCACCATCATCACAGCACCGAGCTCGACCAAGAACGAAGCCAAGGCACGGGACCCGGAGACGCACCAAACCCGCAAGGGCCAGCGATGGTATTTCGGGATCGGGTTGCGAAGCGAACCGATGCTGCACATCGGCGTAGACAGCAAGACCAAGCTGATCCACTCGATGACGACTACAGCCGCGAATGTCCATGATGCCAAGGTGCTGGGCGATCTGCTGCATGGCAACGAGACACGGGTGTATGGCGACCAGGCCTATCGAGGTCAGGCGACGATGATCTGTGCGTGTGCGCCGAATGCCAAGGACTTCACCAACCGGCGTTATCGTCACCGCGGCGTGGTTGACGGGGTGGAACGCGGCAAGAACCGCACGAAATCCGGGGTCCGCGCCAAGGTCGAGCACCCGTTCGGGGCGATCAAGCGGGTGTTCGGCTTTGCCAAGGTGCGCTACCGCGGGCTGGCGAAGAACACGCAACGGCTGTGGGTCAGCTGCGGTCTGGTCAATTTGTTCGTTGTCCGCCATCTGCTGCTGCGTGCCCGACAGCAGCCGTGCATGCGGCGTGCGTCTGTCGAGCCTCGAACGGGCCGAATTCGGTTGCCGGTTTATGCAGCAAGTCGCGGATGGTCAGTCCGTGACTGTCGGGCGAGGCTCGTTGTTGCTCCAACCCCCGCCGGGATCGGCTTATTCAGAGGTTCCTTAAGCGAGGGATCGTGATCTCTGCATTGACCATGTGGTCGGTCATCTGACTCCGGGGCTCGGCGCACATCAGCGACGCTCGTCGACGCGCCGCTCATCGCATTCGTATAGCTAGCCGCGATCAACGCCTATCATCCACCGAAGCGGTTGCGATAGTCCTTGCGCAAAAGCTCGGCCTCTTCAAGCTGGCCCGCCTGGTCCAAAGCTTCGGCGCCGCGAAGGTAAGCCTCCTTGTTATTAGGAAAGACGTCCCGAAGCGTTGCAAAGGCCTTGGCGGCGCCGGAAAAGTCGCGGCGACGCAGCAGGAGCATTCCCAACTCGGCCATAGGACGCGGTTCCCTAGGAAAGTGATCGACAGCGTCGCGAAGCACCTGTTCGGCATCATCTGTTGCACCGAGTTTGTCCAACGCGCCGGCTGCATTGAAAACGGCGACGATATGCATGGGAAAGTGTTGCACCATGTACTTCCAACGCGAAATCGCTTCCGGGATATCGCCCTTGGTTTGCGCGGATATCGCGAGGCCAATACCGACACTCGGGTCTATTGGATAACGAACACGGGCCCGCGCCAATAGGGCATCCGCCTCATCGTACCGGCCGAGCTTGACCATGGCCTGAGCGGCGCCCGTATAGCCGCTGAGGTGGTCGAAGCGGGTTAGGACGACGGTCCATCGCTCTAATGCCTGGTCCCAATCCTGCTGGATGTCGGCAAGGCGACCATATTCCATGAATCCAAGAACCTCGTCCGGAAATCGCGCCATCGTCTGCCGCGTCAGGGCTTCGGCGTCCGGCAGGCGATTAAGCCCACGTAATGCCATCACGCCGAACGCGTACCCATCCATCACATTCGGAAACTGCTTTCGGACCTTTGCCCACCGCTCGGCCGCGGATTCATGGTCGCCCCTGACGCGGGCGACGTGAGCCAAACCTATCGCGCACCGCTGATCGTTAGGGCTTTTGCGGAGACCCTCCTGCATCAAGGCATCGGCTTCGTCGAAGCGGCGCAGACCGAGCAGAACATTAACCGCGAGGTGAGAGTCCAAGGTCTGGTTGGGATATCGCTCGACCGCCTCGGCCCAGATTTCGGCGGCACGACGCACGTCATCTATCTCCAGCGCGGCCAGCGCTTCGGTCATTGCGTCCTGGAACCTAAAAAAGGCCCATTCGCGTGCGTCGCCCCGCTGGCGCCGGAGGTCACGCAGGATTTCCCGGCGTTCTCGCCAATTTCGCCAAATTTCAAGGAGACCAGCCATGGAAGTAACCCGAACCTGAGCCGACCCATTTTAGGTGCGAGCGCCGGAAAAGCCAATGATTTAGATAAATTGAATCCGGACAGATGATGCCCTATAGGAAAGGGCCTCTGGTAGAAAACCTGCAGTGATCAACCATTTACGCACCCGCCCCCTGGCTCCGCGGCGCTATCGGCTGACCAGAAATCTGTCTGGAACGTTGACGCCCAGGATCGGCGTTGATGATCCGGCGCTATCGACGTGGCTGTTCATTGTTCCGATCGAAGCACCCTGTCACGCTGTCAGGCTTGGCTTTGCAAATCCATACGGCTTTACGCAGACAATCGTTAAAGCCAGCGTTTATCCCTCGGACAGTTACAGCGACGCCGCGACCGCGCTGACAACACCCGGTACTGCGGTCAAGCCAACCGGCGGGGCTCCTGGGACGAGGATCGGCTGGGAACTGGGCAATGGTTTCGATGTCGCGGCGATCAACAGCCGGGCGAACGTGCGTACGCACATACTTCCGGGTGTTGCGTCGAACCGGGACAACGCGGCTGGGCCGTACACGATCGCATGGTCTGACTTTTGCCCATGCACCTCCATCCCCCGCGCGGATGGCAGTGCGACGCCATTGCTTTTCATCTACGTGACGCTCGGTGGTACCGATTTTGTCGGCGGCCCGACGGGGATTCTCGCTTTCAACCAGGACCCCACCGCGGCCCGTGGGCGGTGCTTCTACGGCTTGCGCGCCAGCACATTGGGGAAGGACTTCGCGGACCATCCGGAGGGGAGCCGATGGAGCCCGCTGGGCGAGCCCCCCTTCTGCCCAGCGCTTTGGGTGCAGTATCTGACGATGACGCCCGGCTATCAGATCGTGCAGATAGGTGATTCACTGTCCTCGGGACCGAGCAACGATGGTTGCAGCGCGTCGGTCTGGCGAGCAGCCGCCGACCTGTCGTCGCCTCGTCTGCCCATCGAGTTCTGTAACATGGCCTGGGCTGGAACCGGGACGGCTGTGTATGATGTTTTGTTGACGAATAATGCGGCGAGCCTGCGGCCGAGTGTCGTGACCGCGCAGCCGATTTCTCGCAACGATGGGTTCACGACCGCTAGCATCGAGATGTTGATCGCGCGCAAGCTGGCGCTGCTGGATGCGCTGTCTTCCTATGGAACGGAATTGATTTGGAATATTCCGGCCTGTTCATCGTTGAACGGGAATGCCCAGCAGATCGAGATCTTCAAGGCGATGCGGCATAATCTGCTGGCAGCTGGCTGTACGGCGGGCACGCCGGTGATCGACGCGCCGGCCATTATCGGCCATCTCGCGGCAGACGCGCCTTGGGATTATGCACCCGGGTACAGCGACGATAATCTGCATCCGAATACCGCAGGGGTAGAGGCCGTTGTCGCAGCTGCGACCGCGGCGCTACGACAGTTGGGAGGGTTACCGTGATTGCCCTTAGGTCGTTTGCATTGTTCATTCTGCTTGCCGGCTTGGTCCATCCGGCGGTCGGGGCAACGCCCGGTGAAACCGGCCTTGTCGCCGGCGGATCCGCCAATGGGCATGAGACGCCAGTTCCCAGCAATGCCACCGGCAGCCAGGCGAAGCGTCCTCTTCCGGTCTGGTTTTATGGCAGCACATGGTATCCTTACGTTATTGTGGATGACGCCACGGGCGATTATGTGGATACTTCGAAAACGCCAAGTCCACTCATAAGTCCTGCGACAAACTCTGTTTCAGGCTCGGTCCCTCGGACAAGCGCAAGGCACGACGTACCCGGAAAAGCAACATACCGAGATACAGCCTCGAACCCGCCCAAGACGGTCGGTCTATGGCATCCTGGTTATGCGTTGCAGGGAGATTTCGACGCCATGTTCGAACCAGGCGCACGTTGGAATCCGTCGGCTATCCAGGTTCTGGTGCTGGATCTCACCGAGATTTCTTTCAACCCCAAGGCGAGCACAATCGTGGCCTGGTCGAATGCGCATCCCAACATAAAGATAGCCTTTAACGACGGCCTGATTGCGCTCGGCCCGGATTCAGGCTGTGTCAGCCAAGGTGGTCAGAATTATCCACCTAAAGGCACGCCACTGGCTGCCAATGCAGAAGGCATGGCTTTTTTTCAAAATTTTTCTCAATCCAGAGGGGATTTTAATACCGCTGGGATCAATCCTCTCAAGAAGTGGAAAGCTTTGGGAGGCCGGGTGGACATCATACTGATGGATACGCCGATATCAAACGGAGTGGGTCGGTGCAGCTTTACAATACCTCGACTTGTGAGTTTCATGGTACCCACGGCGGAGCAAATTCTAAAGCTCTATCCCACTGTACAATTTGACTTTCAGCAAGGACCAACAGACTGGCCCGATAATCAGTTCGTTGACTATGCTTTGCAGTTTTTCAAAGAGTTTCCCAAGCAGGTTATCAATCCTGTTACCCACGTCGGTGTTCCGGTCTCCTATGCCGATCTAGATATAGATTTTGTTATCGACAGGAATCGAAAGCCGCCGGTTCCTGTCTACACAACAAACGGTGTAGCCGGCACACTCAACACGGTACTTCCCGCCTTTGCTGCGGCGGGTGTCGGGGTGAGCGCACTCATTGACGCCGCTCAAATAAAAGGCGAGACGCAAGCGCAATATATTGCCCGTCTCATCACGTATCGGCAGCAGTTACTCAATTCTGGCCTGCCACTTGATCACATAATAATTCAGCCCTTTGGTGGTGCGCATTACATCGACTGGGTGCTGAACAACATGCCGGACACGTCGCCTTCGGCTTTGACGTGGATGCTTGGACATTGAAGATGGAAAATGTCCAGAAGATGGGGGATGAGTTGGCTAACGGTCGGCCAGCCACCCGGAGAGGCGTTAATCAAGTCGAGGTGAAAGGCCCAGCGGGGTTAAACGTATGCCACGGGAAATGGGCCAGGAGCAAAGTAGATCTTGCCGCGTGCATCGAGGGGCGCACGCCGAGCTTCGGTGAAACCGAAGGAGTCAATGCTGATGACGACTGTTTAGGATATGCTGATTGAACAACTTTACCGAGGATTATATAACCCAAGCGGCAACGATCTTGACACCCAGCGAGCGGCAAGGGTGGGATATAACCAAGCCCATAAGGAGATTGGCGATGATTGAATGCCAGTGCATTCAGCCGATGGACGGAACAGGTGTCCGCGTGATTTGCAACACTTGTTCGCGCCCGGAACCGCAGTCAGTCACATACACGGGACCAGGCTCAAAAAATCGCAGACCTTTCGCACGACGCATCGAAAGAAAAATTTAATGTCTGACTTTTTATCTTTTCGTGACGTCCCGGATACCGAATTTCTAAAAATATCAGATTCTTCATATGTTCTTCCTGAGCCACCTCGATTCATATTTGGTCCCATGTCGTCCGATTTAACTGAATGCTATTTTGGGCATGGATCGGTTGGCGAGATTGGATGCCATGTCGGCAGAGAAATTCAGGTATCAAACGGATATCTCATGATGAGAAACGATATCCCAATTACGTGCGCTAACTCCAACATACATGATGCTTATGTCGCGACGCTATTAGACAAATATACAGCCGATAAAATCACTACCTTAAGTGAACCTCATGCCCTCATTGCTGGGCCAGGATATAATATCTTTGGCCATTGGCTTGTAGAACACCTCCCTAAGATTTGGCTTCTTGAGCGCGCGGGGTTCGATGTGGACAGAATAAAATATATAATTCCGAGCGACGCTCCATCGTTTGTGCCAAACCTTCTCGCCCTTGTTGGCATCTCAGAGCACATGATTACGCGCAACGATGTCGCCAACGAAGTGCTAAAGCTGGAGACCCTCATCGTACCAAGCATTATGCACGATGGCGTGCGGTTTTCTCCGTTATTCCGTGACGCAGCAAACTACCTTATGAGCAGAATTCGGGCCAGGTTTGATGTTTCGCCAAGGCAGCGTGGTAGGCGGATCTTCATCGTTCGGCCAAACCATATCAGGGCTGTGAGCGATCGCGAAAAATGGCACACCTTAGCAAAAGACCATGGCTTTGAATTGGTCAGCCCAGAGCTTATGCCGCTTGCCGAACAAGTGCGGTTAATGGGAGAGACGTCGCACTTAGCGGGCGAATATGGGTCTGGGTTGCATCTTTCAGTGTTTAGCCCACCTGGGCTTGTAGTCACCGCCATCCGAGGTTCAGGCCGGCACCCAGCCTTTCTTCAGAGCGGCATGGGAGACGTATTAGGCCACAAGACCGGATACCTCTTCGGGACCAATAACACGAGTGACTTGAGTAGTGGCTTCAGCATTAATGAAAAAGATTTAATGGCATGTTTGAGGGTGATCAGGAGGTTGGTATGACGGTGGCGATGGCGATGCGGCGAGGAGGAGTTATATCAGCTGCCGGAAGTGGTGACTCGCCTTGTGATCAGGAGCGACGCGGGTAGATGCGATTGAAGAGCTACTCGGGCAACGAGAACTGAACATGGCGATCCCCTGGCGTCCACCCCTCAGGCAGGCAGGCGGCCTGCTCTGATGATAAGGTGTAGGCTCGGCGCCCTGGTGCTGGCTTTGGTGTTGGAGGGCGGCGCGCGCAGTTCGGAAATAGATCGGCAAACGCTGTTCGACTGGGTGTGGATCGCAAGAATGGAAGTGGGCCCAACTTGGGTGCGCCGCCGCGCGAGCAGCAGGTGGTTCAACGGGTGCGGCTATGTCAGAAACCTTCACGCCACATTTGCGAAAAGCGCTTGAGTTGAGTGCCAAAGCAATTTATTCGACCCACGTCACTCATCATATTGGAACCAGAAAATGTCGCAAAGGATGTCTTTAGATGAGATAGGTCTCAAATATGGCACTGACAAAGCGTCGTCTCACCATGATTATCTCAGATTTTATGAACAATTCCTTTCCCCGTTACGAGAAGAAAAACTAAATATTCTAGAGATTGGGATATTCAATGGAGCATCCTTACGGATGTGGGAGGAATATTTTTCCAATTCGACTGTTGTTGGTGCAGATATTAATGGGCTAACTAGAAGATTCGCTCGCGACCGCGTCGCTGTCGAAATATTAGATCAGTCTAATATCGAACATCTCACGCAATTGGCGACTAAACATGGGCCATTTGACATTATCATTGAAGACGGCGCACATTTGTGGGAACACCAGATCACATCGCTGCGGACGCTATTTCCCTTCATTAAAGACAACGGACTCTATATTGTTGAAGACTTGCAAACGAATTATGGAGTTATGGAAGGAGATTTTAGGGGTATATCGAGTATAAGTTGTGTCGAATATTTGAAGAAGTGGCTTGACTTACGCGTTTCTGACAATCAAACTGACCTTAAAAGTGTTGAAGATCCATTTTTACGGACATACGGGCGGTCTATCTATTTTATGGCGTTTTACCGTAGAGCTTGCCTAATAAAGAAGCAGTTAACCGATCAGCATCACCTCAGAAAGATGGATGATCCGGGTAACCCTCTCGTTGAGAATGGCGTTCTCTATTCATCTTTAAGAGTCAGTCTAATGGCGCATATTAGTGATAGAGGTGACGTTTACGGAACTACCGGATTTGTCAACGGCAGATCTAACCAAGCATTTCAAGGGCTACAATTTGATTTGGACCAGGAACTATTGCAATATCGAGTATTCGGCCCTGACCGCTCGTGGAGCGACTGGTCAGAAACTGGTGAGTTTGCCGGTACACGTGGGAAATCGAAACTCATTACAGGTGTAACAGTTCGGTTACGAAGTGAGTTGAAGAAGCAGTATTCGGTTCGTCTAATCTGCCGTTTTGTGGGACATGACGATCTTATGGAAGTGTCAGATGGTGAAGACATCATTTCGGCGTCAGGCAATCCCATTGGTGGACTACAGATCTGGGTTAGCCAGAATCTGAAAAACTAACGTGACATTATCGAATTCGGCATGCCCCCTTCAGGAGGAATATCGAGCGCGTCGCTTGGGGGAGAGGAGAAGTTGGATGGACCGACCTAAATCGGGAACGATTGCACACTCACCGAGTATGAGCCATTGAGGTAGGTCACCTTCAGCGGCGTGTCGTCGGTCAGTATGCGTCCGCTCAGACATGTCGGTAAGCGGGACAGGATACCCTGGAGCCAACGTTAAGGACGGCGACGCCTTCAAGGCAGCAAACGCAATCGGAGTGGTGATCGCTGTTGGTACTGGCCATGCTCGCTCCGCCGGAAAATTTGCGCGTGCATTACACTGATATTAACAGAAACCTTTTGATTGAGAGGATCATTGCTGCTCGAGCTCTGGCAGAGTACAACGACCGAACATTGGGGGACAGACGATGGCAACGCCTGACGATACGACCACTCACTACGCCGACTTGACCGAGAACGGCCTGCG
The DNA here is from genome assembly GCF_009765975.1 of Acidisphaera sp. S103. Classification (GTDB taxonomy): domain Bacteria; phylum Pseudomonadota; class Alphaproteobacteria; order Acetobacterales; family Acetobacteraceae; genus Rhodopila. The sequence goes on from NZ_LMUJ01000033.1 coordinate 29,251, forward strand.
CGAGATGTGCAATGCCTACGCCCGAGCTATCCGGCATCGGGAGATCGATCTTGGGCGTTGGCATTACGCGATCGGCGTCGCACACGGTGTACGAACCGCCATTCATTGTGGCGTCAACCGGTTCAGCATAGTCGAATTTGGTGTCTGGCAGGGAAATGGGTTGCTGGAACTCTGCAAAATCGCTGAATATTGGATGCGTCGAACCGGGGTCGAGATACGGGTCTATGGTGTCGATTCGGCTGTGGGCCTGCCACCGCTGGTCGGCTACATGGACCACCCAGAGTTGTGGCACACCGGTGCCTTCAAGCTGCCGGACCCTGCGATACTCCGGGCGAAACTTCCCCCATTTGCTAAATTGCTGATCGATGACGTTGCTGACGCGATGCCTGAACTGGAAAGAGAATTCACCGACGCTCCGCTTGCGTTTTCCAGCTTCGATGTCGACCTTTATAGTTCAACCCAGCGTGCTCTCCAGGTATTGAACATGCCGGCGAACTGCTATCTGCCGGTTGTCCCGGCAACCTTCGATGACTCGGACTCGTGCTTGTCACATTCGGCTTGGTGCGGTGAGGCCGCGGCCGTGCGGGAGTTCAATGAGGTCAGCATTCTGCGAAAGATTGATCCCAAACCGACATTCGATCTGCGTAAATTCTATGCTTGTCAAATTTTCGATCATCCGATCCGGCAGGGTGCGGCGCGCAGCCGTTGGCCTTTGACATTGGGTGTTATGTAGAGGCAGGACAATACGCGCGGATGTTGATGGCGTTATCGTTTTGACCTATTTGCTGCTGAAGCGCATGGCAAGTCCGGATATCGACGGCGCACTTAACATCGAGCAGATTCTGAGGTGATCAATGTATATCGTAACGTGGGGTTATGATCTGCTTGCATACGGTAAAAACGGCGAGCCTTTATCGCAAGTTCGGAATCTTACCCCGTCTGGGGGACAAAAGTTGGTTGATATCCATCCAGATGAAGTGGCGAGGCTTGAGGCGGAACGTCCAGCACCCGGGGAATGCGGTGTCTCTATAACGAACGGTTGTCTGGCAGGATACCAATATGTCAAGGGACAGGTCCCCAGTTCCTTCCACCTTTTTAACAACAAATTTGTGTGTGCTGAGCCAAATCGGCCTTCAGTAATTTGTAATCGAGAGATTCCCGGTGCGTGGGAAACCTTCAAATACTTGTCTCCTGAGGCTGCAGAAGCCTACGTGAGGGAAGGCCGCGACGGGGCAGAGGCATTGGGATCACGTGTTCGATCATTGATCGGTCAGAATGCGCCTGTTCGCCTTCATTTTGGGTGTGCCAATACACTCATCGAGGGTTTTCTAAACCTCGATAACTTTGTATTTTTTGGGCCATTTGGTAAGTTGAAAGACTATTTCTTATTTGACTTCACCCAGAAGCTGTGGCCGATTGCGGACGCATCAGTTGACTACATTTATAGCGAAGATTTTATTGAGCATGTACCACAGAAAAACCAGGTCGCGTTTTTGGCCGAATCGTTTCGCGTGCTGAAACCAGGGGGCTTTAATCGAGTCAGTACGCCATGCCTTGCCGAATCCATGAGAGTGAACTCAGAATTTACTAAAGGAATTAAAGGTGTCTATTTTGAGGAATTCGACAAATGGGGGCATGTTGCTCTCTTTACCAAAGGCTTTATTTCGGATTTAGCACACGCGATCGGTTATAGTAAAGTAATTTTCACGGAGAAAAATGAAGGATCTTCACCTTATGCGGTTAAGGACCGGCGGCCTGGCGCCGATAGAACTTGGAAAGATGGCAATATATTTGTCGATTTGATGAAATAAACTTTGTGCGGTTGTTTAACTCATGGTGGGCCGCGGGACCAATGAAAACCGAGCACGCTACGACCGTAGCGTGCTTCGGCATTCGCTCTGGCGTTGGCAACTCCAAGCTGGAAGCTTCGCGCATTTCATGGATGACCTCGGTCAGCGGAGGAGTTTCGCGCATGCGGGGCGGTAGTATATGATGCCCAGGAGCTATTTTTTTCCATAGGCGCTCATCGCTGAAGCCTATGGGTGAATATACTGCCATAGGAGCCTCACGTTGCCGGATCCCGTTGCCTTGCATGGATATGGTTTCGCGGATGCTTCCGCGCAGAAGCTGGAACCCTTGTTTCGCGTCATAGACGATGGTGTAAGAACTTACGGCTCGACCTCATGGAAACAAGGCACGCCCCTTTTTTCAGTGTTTACGGCCGTTGCATCGATGCGTTTCTCACCGGTGACCACGGCCGACGGCAAGGCGGCCACCGCGGTTCGTTTTATCCCCCCCATCGAATCGGCGACCGGTCCGAAGCCGGACTGGGTTGGCCGGTTGATTGCGATCGCGTCGATGGATCCCGATCCGACGGTCATTGTCAGCCGAGTCGTCGAATTCACTTATGATCCGGCGAGCCGTTTCCTCGCGACTTTGGTACTCGAGGGCTGCGTGCCAGAAAGCCTTGATGAAACGATGTGTCGGATCGCTTGCCCCTGCTTTGATCCCGCCGATATTGGCAAGCGCATCTGGATATCAAATGCCGCACATCCAAACGCAGGCCACGGCAATCCGATCGCCATAACACCGTTCCGTGGCACGATTGCCAGGGTCGTTAACCCGTTTTCCGTGGAGTTGGCCGAACCGATTACCGCCTTGTCTCAATCGGATAAGCCTGGATCACTGATTGTTTGGGGCACGGATAATTCGTCTGCCGTGCGAAGTTTCGGACGACGAGCCTTGGCGGCTGGTCTGAAAGCCCTGAGATTCACGGGTTCGGGAAGACCCAATTCCACCGGTTTGGCCTGCCTGTTCGACTGGGTCCCCAATCATGGGCCCGCCAACCCCGCGGAGATCGCGGGAAGCGCCGCGATGGCCGCCCTCCATTGGATCACCATTGATTGCGAACTGCTGATTCTATCGGCCTGTGGTAAGCGCGGCAACGAATATAGTGGCGGTTTCCAGGATAGTTCGTTTCGCAAAGGGGGTGTGCCATGGAACGCGTCGCCCGCGCCGGCACCGGCCAAAGGCGTCGTCGCGCGGCAGCACTTTCCGCGATGTGCCAGCCTCGACGACATTGTCGTCGTCGTCACCGGGGATTCCTGGGCAGTGACAAATTCCGGCGGCCATGCGGGTAATGACCATACCGTACCCATCATCGACGAACTCATTCGCCAGAACCCGGCAAAACGGATACGCGTCGTGAACCGGGCGATCGGAGCGGCGGCCTGGGCCTGGCTCAATCGTAGACGAGAACCGAGCGGGCCATTGCCGGCATGGTACAGTGACCCAGAGGCGCCATGGCTCTCCTACATAGAGACCGTGACACTCGGCAACGGTGAGACAAGGACTCCGGATCTTGTCTTGATCCTGATGACCGGCAACAATGACTCTGCGCCGGGTGGTGCCATTCATCGCAACGATTTGGCGTCGGTCATCGGGAAAATTCGAGGTTGGCCCCGGGTCAACGGGCACCCACCCGACATTGCCATGATGTGCGGCGGCACGAAGGACGTGGAACTTTTTACGCCCGGCGGCGGACTCGAGGCATACTATCTGTCAGCTGAATATGTGACCGGGTTTGTCAGAAGCTTCGCGCGTTGTAACAAAATCGGGCTGTTCGATCTGGGGACTGCGATGGGATTGCTCACAGATGGGTGGGCTACAGAGCATCTGACGCTGCGCCAGGTGCCTCCCTTACTGGCTGCGCCCGCAACACCAACGACACCCTACGTCACTCGCTATCTTTGTCGCGATTTCTATATGGCAATCCGCCTCGGGGACGCGGACGAAACCGCAGAGTCGTTTTGGAGTCAGAATCGCTGCCTATCCATTTCCCTCTCGCAAAAAGGCGACAACAGACTGTGGCTGGGCCCGGATTCGGACGGAAATCTGGTAGTCTGCGCCGTATCGTGGGGAATGCCGGTACAGACGTCCTACAAAATCGAACCGACATCCAACTGTTTAACGACTGCCGGTCACGAAAGCGGCGTGCTTCGTGGCATTCCCCTTCGCACCGCCGCTCCGGGATTCGGCATATCGAGCGATGGCCATTTTCACGGCGAGATGGTTGGACAATGCCTGCTCATACCTTCGATTGGCTTCCAGGGGACGGACTATCGAACCACGATCCAGTCGTTTACCAACAGCGAAAATATATTTGCGTCCGATGGTAACGCGACAGCGCTACCCGCGCGGACGTTCCACGTGGGGGGACAAATGTTTGTCACCTCTGACGCCTCGGCCAACGCTGACTGCATCGTGGGCGGTGCCGGCACGGATGATCATTTGCTGACGGGCCGCGGCAGTCTAGTGACCCGCTGCGCCACTGACGGCTTCCGTGATTATCGCGCCATGCAGCTGCAGAAGCCACCAATCCAAATCCAGGAAAATACTGTGGGGACGGTCTTTCTGGGGGCCATTACCCAACAGCCTACGTATGATGAGCCTATCCCGGTGACACGGGACCTCGGTACGGGAGCAGTCCTGACCGTGCGGGTGCAGGGGTCACGCGCCCGCATTGGCTACGTCCGCGGCGGACGGGACGATATGGATTGCCGCACCAGGCTGCGAAACCATGAGGAAGTCGTCTGGCAAGGCGAGATTGAGCGCATGGGCGGACCATTCGTCCCCAAAATATGGTCGGCGACGTCAACAATGTTGCAGGTTGTCGATATGTGGATCGGCGAGAAGGATGTGTTCATGCCGCAACTGACGCATCGGGAGGTTTGGGGGGTCGGGGACCCCGATTGTACTTGGCCGAGCGGCGGCGACACGTCACACATGTCGCAGATGGGGATCAGTCGGATCATCGGCCGAGTGGCTGCCACACAGGATTTGGTGATGGGCATGGATCGCGTGACGCGGCCACAAAAGCCTGTTGAGGGCAACCACTAGCCGGACCCCGGTCACTTGCCCACGAGCCCGGGACGGAGGCGAAGGCAATTGTCACCCTTGAGCAATTCGGATCGGGCTCTTCGTCTCTATTCAAAGAGACCCATGCGCATTCGCTACGCAACCGCGAATGTCGATCGGAACTGCTCCCATGGACCAATTTTGACCCGCCCGAGCTCCAGATTACCAGCTCCCTCAGCGCACAAGACTAACCCAGCTGCTCGAAGGGCGATGGCGGCGCCCGCGGTACTTTCGACCGATACCAATGTAAATCGGTCGGCACGTCCCTCCGCGTTTAGAGCAACGCGATCCACATCTCCGGCGAACCGGCCTTCAGGTCGCAGGCGGACTGTCCTCCGTTGCCCCGTCGCAGTCATCCGCACCAACACGCCGTCGCCATCTGCCACGGCCACGAAAAGGTTATGAGGCACCGCATCGGCTGGCCCGTGCCGCAATCGACTCGCATCGGTATCCGCATAGGCCAACGTACCATGATGCGTATAGAGAGGCAGAAGGTCCGCGTGCGATGGGATCAACGGTGCGGGCCCGTTCAGATCGTGTGCTTGGTCCCCTCTGTCCATTGCTCGGAGCTCGGACAATGCTTCGCCAAGGCCAAGTGGCGCATCAGTATCGTTCCGCCCACAGCCGACGACGGCGAGGCGATGCAGCCGGACAGCAAGCATCCGCGCATCCGCCGGCGACGCCGCGGAGGCTGCTGGAACGGCGTCTGGGTGAAGCAGAGTCAACGCAATCGAGGGCTTGTTCTTAAGCATTTTGCGCGCCAGTGGAACGTAAACCGTCGTACGGCGGCCAATATGCAGCTGCGCCATGACTTCACCATCCAGGACGATTGAGAGGCGCTGGTTCCCGCTCGTCGCTGATGATAAGTCCAGGCACACGACAAAGCCGCCTATCCCACAAGGACGGGGCAGGTCGATACGGCTTTGGAACCCGGTCGCATACACCCCGTCCCGCTCCGGCGGCAGCCAGCCCTCGCGCAGATATGCCGTGCCTCCGCCACCCACGGCGAAGTCGAATTCGAGCAATGGCGCTCCGCGCGCATCCCTCATCGCGGCGGCAACCGTCGGTGCGGCGCGCCCGATCTCCCGCTCGTAGGTCAGTTCCTCCGCAAGCCGATATCCGGCCTCGCCAATCGACCGCGCGGCAGCATCATTGGCACGCAGCCACCGCACCTTGTCCGGCAGATCAGACATATCTGACAAAAGAGGAATAAAGTTCACCCAAGGCTTCAGGCGGTGGTAGTACCATTGCTCGAAACCGTCGCGCGGGGGAACCTTCAGCACGACACTGCCGGTCAGCAGCTTCATAAACAATCCAGGCCAAGAGGTCGTGTTACCGTCAATATCGATCTGGTATCTATATTGTTGAAATGACTCCGGCGCGACGAAGGGTCGAAGCAGTCCCGCTTCAGCGATCCAGGCTTCGGCTATGGGATCCTCGATTTGTAGTACCTTTGTGATCCCAGCATCGATCAGGTCCAGATTATCGGCGCCGATTTCGCAAAGTGTTACCCGAGGAAGACTGCGCCATCCCCGCTTCCCATCGGCCGGCTGGCCAGTTGTCGTACCGCGCCAGAAGGCGATCGGCGACCGCTTTTCCCACGGTATGATCTCTTTGGCGAAACGCTTACGCATGCCAATGTAACCACGCGTATCCATGAAGATTGAGTCCGGTATCAGGAAATAGCCGGGTCGGTTGTCGCAGAACGCCAAGCCAGGCCTATCACCGGCGTCACCCAGGTTGATCGCGACCGTGCCGACGGTACGCATGGAGGATTCAAAATAATATGCCAATACCGGATAGACGTCGATCAACCGTTGCAACAAAATTTCGCCGTGTTGGTTACTGAACAGTGAGTCGCTCATGATGAACGTCACCGACCGATGCGTGACCCGCATCGATACCACGGAATGGTGGGTTGTCTTGGCGACGGCGAAATCAATTTCGAAAGTGGTGGGAAACACCGAGGCCAGAAAATGCTGCGCCGAGGCTTGATCATGGACCAGCAACGCGAGCGGGATGACCTGGCGCAGCTCGCCGCCGCCGAAACGCCGGCTCTCTGAAGCGGTACGGAGCGTGGCAAGTTTCAACCTGGCACCCTCCAGGTCTCCCGCCGCGGAGAGTATCCTGATCCAGGCCAGGGAGACGTGGAACGCACCATCAGGTTCCGACGCCAACGTTTGCTTAGACTCTTCCAGCCGCGAAGGGGGCCATACCGGCGCTGGCCATTCCATCATATCCGTCGTCAGCATGTCTCGCGCCTCATGGCATGGCGGCTCGCCGCCTCTGTTCTTCGATGACGGGAGGTCATCCTGTCGGCGGCAGATTACGGAACAGCCGCTTGGTTAGCCAGGGTCAAATTGGCGTGTAATATTCTCGACATGCCCGTCGCGGGCGGACGTCATGCTTTCACAGCGCACCAGGTTCGATTGAGCGGCGGATTGGAAAGATGGTAGCATACAGCATGGCAAGTTCGGACGCGCTGCATGCATTTCGGCGTTTTGGGCTGGGCCGCCGCGGGACGGAGCCCGTTCCGAGCGATGTGCCTCAATGGCTCAGGTTACAACTCAGTGAACCGGACCCATTGTTGGCCGAACCTGGCCCAACCATCGGCAATGCCGTGCGCGTGGATCGGGACCATTGGGCGGCGCGTAAGCTGACGGCAATGCCAACCGAGGGTTTGGCAGACCTCTTTCTTGAAGATACGACCATGCTGCTGCGCCACGCAGTCACCACCGACTTTCCCGTGCGGGAACGTTTGGTATGGTTTTGGAGTAACCATTTCACCGTCAGCGAAAGAGCAGGAAATCGGCCACTCGGCCTCATAGGCCCGTATGTTCGCGACGCGATCCGCCCCCATGTGACGGGGAAATTTGTCGACATGCTCAAGGCTGTCATGCGGCATCCGGCGATGCTCTACTACCTTGATAATGCCTCATCGGTCGGTCCCAACAGCCCGGTCGGCATCAAGGAGCACCGGGGTATCAACGAAAACCTGGGGCGAGAATGCCTCGAACTGCACACCCTGGGCGTGGGTTCCGGCTATACGCAGCGAGATGTCACCGCGTTTTCGGAGATACTGACAGGCCGGACGGTGAGCTGGGACCCAGATACGGCCGGCTTCGTGTTCCGCGCGGACATGCATGAACCCGGCCCCAAGATGTTCATGGGGCACGAATATGCCGAAGGGTTGGAAAGTAGCGAGACGGCACTGGAATGGATCGCCAGGCACCCCGCGACGCGTCGCCATATCGCCACGCAAATGGTGCGGCACTACGTCAACGACGTGCCTCCCCCAACGTGTGTCGCCCGTGTGGAAAAGGTGCTGAACGACACTGATGGCGACCTGCAGCAGGCGATGTTCGCCATCATTGATATGGATGAAGCTTGGGTGCCGCTGACGAAGTTCCGAGCGCCGGTGGAACACATCATCGCGGTGCAACGCGCCCTGGATCTGCCGGAACAACCAAACAACGCGCTGTTTCGTGCCAGTGCCGTGCTTGGACAGAAATTCATGGGCCCGATCCTGCCCAATGGCTGGCCCGAGACAGCTGACGACTGGCTTTCCGGCGGCGCCCTTTTGGAGCGCGCCGACTGGGCGATGACCCAGGCTTCCCGGCCCGGCGCTCCAGCTGCCGAAAGGGTCGCAGAGACTACTCTTGGCGACCACTGCTCCCCATCCACCCGTGCGGCCATGAAGGCTTGCCCAACTCCGACCGAAGCGCTGGCGACCCTGTTCGCCTCCCCCGAATTCATGCGGAGATAGGCAATGCAATCCCCCCGACGCGGCTTCCTCCTTGGTTCGGCGGCCACGCTTTCGCTTGGCGGCGCCTCGCTTCAGGTCCGGGCGGCTGAGACCGATAATCGGTTCGTCCTGATTTTCCTGCGTGGCGCGATGGACGGGCTTAATGTCGTCGTGCCTTATGGCGATCCCAATTTGAGGCAATGGCGGCCAAGCCTGGTGCCGCCTGACCCTGGCCGCGCGAACGGATTGGCTGACCTCGGTGGCTTCTGGGGACTACATCCGGCGCTGAAGGCCATGCACGCGCTGTACAGCGACAACGATCTGCTGCCGATCCAATGTGTCGCCGGTCCCGATCGCAGCCGCAGCCATTTCGAAGCCCAGGACATGATGGAAATCGGCGCCGAAAAGCGGATGACGAGCGGCTGGCTTAACCGCATCGCGGCTCAGTTGCCCGCGAATCCGCGCTGCGATACGGCCTTTACCGTGGGCACCATGTCGCCGCTGATCCTGCACGGTCCAGCCTCGGCGGCCACCTGGGATCCGTTCCAAAGCCGGCCCCGGGTTTCTGGCGGATTTTACGAGAACATCGTGGCGATGCATGCAACGGATCCGCAAACCGGCGCCGAGATCGCCAACGGACTGCGCGAACGTCGCTATTTAGACAATGTCCTGGCTGGTACGTCCTACAATGGTATAGATAACGGCTTTCCGCGCCTGGCCCGCGCGGCCGCGAGACTGCTGGCCGCGCCAGATGGTCCCCGCATAGCTGAACTGGACCTCGATGGCTGGGACACGCATACCGTCCAGACACCCACGCTTGCCGCGTCACTCCATAAGCTGGACCAAGGCATCGCCGTGATGCGCGCGGATATGGCGGAGGTGTGGGGGAAGACCGCGATCCTCGTCCTGACCGAATTCGGCCGGACCGTTCGGGTGAACGGCAACGCGGGCACCGACCACGGAACCGGAACGGTGGCCCTCCTGATGGGTGGCGCGGTCGCTGGCGGCCGGGTGCTTGTGGACTGGCCGGGGCTGGGGCAGCGGCAGTTGTTCGAGAACCGGGATCTTCAGCCAACGCTCGATATCAGGGCTGTTGCAAAGGGTGTGCTTGGGCCGCTGTTCGGAATATCAGCGGCTGGGTTGGCGACGGTATTTCCGGACAGCGAATCCGTCGCGCCAAAAACGGGCATGCTGAAGATATAGTGCGCGCGCCGGCGCTGATCCGTCGCGAGATCGATGATCTTTCGCATAGCGGCGCTCGGCTGAGAAGCCGAAAACGTGTCGGCTTTTGGCTGAGGCTACGGGGCATGCGAGGCGGGTTATCTCGCGTTGACGGGGTGCAAGCCAGCGTAGTGCAGCAGTCAGAGATATGCACACAACGACTCCAGTCTCCATGTGAGGGTCAGACGATGCAGACGTGGTTCGGATGTCCCAGCGCCGCTTCAGCCAAGCAGTTAACCGAGGCCGCCGAGCGTCGGCCGACAGCGTCAATTACAACCAGCCCATCTCATCCAAATCGTCGCGCGACACACAAATCGCCAGATTGTACAGGAGCTTTACGATATAGTACGACTAGAGCCTCGGCCCGCGTGCCTGTCGCGCCTCGAGATGTAGTTTCTCGATGCCCTGCAACGCGATCTCGCGAGCCTGTTCCGCGACGCGCCGCAATGCTGGCGCCCTCGACACTCGGCGGCGTTCCAGGTCTGCAGAGGCGGTCCATACCGGTTGGCCTCGCTTGTCGGAAGCTTCTTTCGCGGCCGCGAGTTCCTGATGGACCCTTCCTGCGAACCGCTGGGTGATCGTCCCACGGTGGACCGACGTGGCGCCGCACAGGAAATCCATCGCCAGCGATTTCGTCGGCTGGCGCGATAGGTTTTTGGCGATGTTCGCCCAGACATCGTCACCGGTGATTTTCGTCCAATCGTTGGCCGGACGCTTATCTCTGATCTGCTGACGTTCGGCGCTTTCGTTGACGATCATCCAACTGGCAACCCGGTGGCGCGATTCAGCGACGTAGTTCTTGAAACCTTGCACCGTAGAAGATCCAGACGCGATGACATTGATATGCTCCGTCGAGGTCATGCCTTGTTGTGAATCGATCGTCGCGGCATATCCGGGCGCAAGTCGCAGCGGGCCGCCGCTATCACTAAGTACCTTCCACCCGAGGCGTGCTTGCCGGCCTTCAGCGTTGCGGGCGGTCAGGGCTTCGGTCGACACGTCCAACACTCGCAGCACGTCGCCATTATTGGCGATCATACCATCCTTGACCTTACCAGGATAAATCCGGCGCAAGGGGCGGACGAGATCGCCGACCGCGATCGGAAGTTCGTATCGCTCGCCTTCGTTGTTCATGCACTGAACCGTGACGCGGTCTGGCCCGACCCGGCCCATGTCCTGCAATTGCGCTCGGATCGCGGCGGACACCTCTCGCGCGTCGGCCCGCGTGGACGTGGAGACCGATATCGTGAACGAGGGATCGTCCTGGTTGGCTTCCACGCGCTCGCGCCATAGCGCAGCAGCGCGCTGAACCGTCGGGGCTTTGCCGCCAGCAACCAACGCGACATGACCATCTTCGCGCTTCATGGCCAACGCTTCATCGGTTCGGCCGTCGCGAAACAGATTGGCGATATTACGCTCATGCTGCGTCCTTTGCCGGACGCTGGTCACGATCGCGGGGATCGCGCCGGGCAAGGCTTTCGCAGTCAGGTCCATTACCGGACCGGCCTCGATGGACTGGCACTGCTTCGGATCGCCAATGGCAACCACTTGGAAACCCAATCGGTCCCGCAATTTCAGCAGATTCAGCATTTGCCGTGTCCCGACAAGCGAAACTTCGTCGATGACAACAACCGTATTGCTGTCCAATTTGTACCGACCCGTCTCGACGCGCCTGACGAATGCGGCCAGTGCAGCGAGGTGTTCTTTCGCGATGCCGCTTTCGCCCAGGCCACCCGCCTGCCGCCACGCGACTGCCACCCCAAAAACCGTGCGGCCGTCAGACTGCCAGGCATTCACCAGAGGCGAAAGGATTGTGCTTTTGCCACTACCCGCCGAGCCGATCCCGACGGCCAACCGGCCACCTGTGGCGAGCTGCTCCAACATGGCCCGCTGGTCTCGCCATTGCTGGGCGTCCTGGTCGATCTCGGGCCGTTTTGCCAGGAAGGTCCTCACGGCGTGGTCAATCTGTTCCGGCGTCAAGGCTGCCGATCTATCGGCGCTCGCGGACCGCGCCAGCTCCAAGACCTGGTGCTCTTGGTCCAGGTTCAGGTCAGTCGAAACATCCCAACGTTCCTGCCGACGGTGCGGTGCAGCCTTCGCCCAAAGCAGTGCGACCTTGCCACCGCCCTGATTGATGCCCTGTTCTCGATAGTGCTTGGTAACGGCTGCAATGTCCTTTGCCGGATCATCGATCCCGCCGACGATCAGGCCTCGGGCTGCAAGCACGCGCACTTCGGCCGCGGGCATCGTCGCGCGCTTGTCGAATGCTTCCTCCACCCATGGCAGCGAGGCCTTGTATGCCGTCTCGTGGCGCTGTCCCGGCACCAGCTCGGGCATAACATCATCGGGCCGTAGGACGCTGTGGTGGTCATATCCGAGAGTGTCGCGTGCGTAAGCGCGCCAGCGGGCAAAGTCAGAAGGGCCTTCGCGCTTGGCTTCCCTGGTCTCCGCCTTCCCGCGCTCCAGCAATGCGAGCTTGTGCTTAGCGGTCATCTGGTCCCAGTCCAGCCCTTGTTCGGCAGCCATTTCCTTTGCCGCCCGCTCGGCCTCCTGGGTGCGTCGGCTGAAGTCAGCGCGGACCCGTTCGGGAACGGCGACCAAACGCGCCTCGCCCGTCGGTCCCGGTTCTACGTCCACGCCATGGCGGCGCGCGTACTTGGCGATGTAGGCGTGATAGACCGCGCCCAGTTCCTTCACCATGCCGTCGAGGCGGTCCAGGTTGAGCTTCCCAACCCCGCCGTCCGGCGTCAGCACAACGGACGGGATCGCGATGTGCGTGTGCAGATGTGGGTCTGCCTGCCGCGTCGGAACCTCTTTGACCTCGGTATAGGCGACCCCGTCCTTATCAACCGTCGCGATCTCGGCGGCCGGTCTGGCGGTGTAGTGGTGGTGCATGATCCAGGTAATTTCGCCGCGCTCTTCCCACGCCCTCTCGCCCGCCGCGCCGCGCTGCCTGAAGCCGATCGTTTCCTCGAAATACGCCATGGTCGAGGCCACGGCATCCTTGTGGACCCGAAGCAGCAACGCCCGCTCTGCCCCGGTCGGCGCCAGCGCCCATGCAACCGACAGGCTCTTGTCCGGGGATAGAACGCAGTCGAGATAGGCAATCGGCGCGTGGGTGTTTTGGATCGTCCGGCTGTAGTCCGCGGCATTCACCACCATGCCATCCGTTCCGGCGAGACCGGCCCGCAGCCGCGCCAGCTCCTCGATGGTCGGTTCCGCGCTGTTCTGCACATGCAGGGCCGTCAGAAGGTAGCGACGGGCGCCGTCGATCCGCCGATCTTGCACCGGACCATCCGCCAGCATCGGCGTACCGCCGTCAACGCGAAGGCCGCGCATGATGTTGTCGAATGCCTCGCCAGATGGCGGTGCCTTCAAGTCGGTTATGCCGAATATCTCGGCGATGCTCGGGCGTGCGGTCAGTTGGACGCGGCCCTCGATCTGGTTTCCCTGCGCGGTCTCGCCATTGAACAGATTGGCGACCTCATGGGTCATCAGCGGACGCGCGGTGTCGATCTCAAGCAATGCGGCCATTGCCGGCGACATATCCGGACGGACTTCGGCGACGGCCCCACCCTCGGCAACCAACGACTGCCGCATCTCGGCGCGTCCGGCGGCATCGGCAAGCGCACTGCCCGCCCGCCATTCGACTTCGTCCAGGTCGGTGTCACCATTCGCGATTCCGATCTCTTGACGCATCATCTCGCCAAGCGCTTCGGAATAGGTCATCTCACCCGTGGCAACGGCATGGCCCAACCGGTCGATTGCAGATAACGGCTCCGTTTCGAATGAGTAATATATTACAAGTTCGTTTTGCGTATCAACCGCAAGGGTCTCCTGCTCCTTGTATTCCGCCATGGATCTCCCGGCGGCCTTGGAACCCATATAAGCGACCCGGTATCGGAACATTCAGGTGGACGGCTTCTCGATGCGCGTTAGCCTGGCCTCGATCCGATCCAACGATTGAGCATGTCTGGCGCTGAGCCCGATGAGTTCGGTCAACGCGGTGATGAGAGGAGACTCCCCGTCCTCTTCGCGATCCGCGACGGCTGACAGTATTTGAGACAACATCGACCCGTGGTGTGCCAGAACTTGGCAGAGCTGAGACAATCCGGCCGTCAAAGTCTCGACTGCGCCCGTCAATTCCTGGATTGCGTGGGTGTCTTCGTCACTCAATTTCGAACCCTTTCCCGGCGTCGTTTTTCAGCACCTTGTTGATGCCCAGCCATGACCGATACGCCACACCCTGCTTCATGATACCTGGCTCGGTAGGACGTGTTGATCCTGGGGTGCCGTCCCCTATATAGGGGTATCATGGCGGCAAGAACACCAGATATAGCTCGAATACGAGACTCGGCGTTGGCCAGGCGTTCGCCCCTATACCGATGGCTGCTGGCCAATCACCAGAAATTCGCGGCTGTCATCGACAAGGCCGACGGCCTGTTCCGGTGGCAAGACATCGCGGCTGGATTTGCGGCTGAAGGACTCACGGACACCAACGGCAACCCACCCTCTGCCGCCACGGCGAAGGCGACCTGGGAGCGGGTCACCAAAGCGATCGAGTCCCGTAAGTTACGAAAAAAGAAGCAAATCGGCCACCCCAGGCCGCCTGCTGCTGGCATCGTGCAACCAGTGCCGTCCTCGTTCCAGACTTCCGCGCCGCCGAGAAGGACATCTTATGAGTTCAAGCTTGCCAGCCTGAAGAAACATCCCGCCGAGGAAAAGCCGTAATGTCGATCATCCAATTTAATCGCTCATCGCGTCCCTCGTTCCCTGCTGCGAAGTTGGCGCTTGCGCCAGACGTAAGCACACCGACAGTCGTTGAACGTCCCGCCGCGGTGGACCTGACCGGCAAACGCAAAGTCTGGTTTATCATTGGTCGCGGCCGCATCGGCAAAACAACCCTGACGCGATGGCTCGTTGAAACGATCGAGGGCCGGGGCGTCGAAAAGCTCGTCGTTGCGGCGGTCGATCCGGTTAACCGCACGTTACGCAACTTTGTCGAAGGCGTCGCTGAACCCCCGTCGGCCGACCCCTCTGAAGTCAAAGACTGGCTCTGGGATTTGTTGCAGCATGTCGAACACGGCAAGTTGAATGCCCTGATTGACCTGGGAGGTGGCGACACGGCGTTGTCGGCATTGCTTCGCGAGACCCCCGATCTGGCCGGCATGTTATCCGAAAACGGCGTTGAGCCTGTCGCGGTACATGTGGTGGGAACAGACCAACATGACCTATCCCCGCTGGCTCTGACGGAAAGCCAGGGTTTTCAGCCTAAAGCGACAGCCGTTGTGCTCAATGAGGGGCTGGGTCGCCGTGAGAAGTTCGATCCCATCTTTGTACATCCGACGTTCCAGGCGGCGATCGGGCGTGGCGGCGTCCAGCTTTGGATGCCGATCCTAACACCCGACGTTGCACATCGATGCGATGCGGAGGGGTGGCAGTACCGGAACGTCCGACACTTAGGTGGCCCATTTGCTGCGAGTGCCGTCCATAACTGGCTTCGCCGGATGGGTGACGAATTCGCGCCGGTGCAGTCTTGGCTGCCGGAGTAGCCTGGTGACGAGCGCCCTCGGCATCCGTTCCGAGGCAAACCCGCTCGGCCCCGAGGTCGACAAACTGGTCGCGGAAGCTCTGGCGGCGTTGGAGAAAATGGAGACGGAGGCGGTGGCCAGCGGCGATCCGATGGCAGGCTACTTCGCGATGCAGGCGCTCATGCTGCGGGCAAACAGGGCACTGCTGAATGGCACGACGACAGCAGCCGCACAGCCACATCATCCGGTCACGGATGTGCAGTGGCGGGCGGTGCGTGGCGATCTGCGGCGCACGCTCGAACGGATCGCCGAACCACGGATCGACCATGTTGTCGAGGCATCGCGGTTTCGGTCCTGGGCCATTCTGGCGGCGGCCTGTGCCACGTTGCTGGTGATCGGCATCGCGGCTGGCCATTTCGCGTGGCCTGCCCGATGCATTGACTACAGTAACGGCACCAAATGGTGCCAGAGGTGATGGGATGCCATGACCACGATGATCCCGGAGGTGCCGTTTGGTGCGGGGCGGCTACTCCGGCTGAGTATGGCGGATTTGAATGAGTTCCGCGCCGGTTTGTTCGGCCTTATGGAGCAGTTGCCACCCAAGGGATGATCCGGGGGCCGAAAGCTCCATCATCGGCAACGACTTACCCGGCCAGCCATGGTTACGGAACGGTCCCGGGGGAAATTCCGGCATTTGGTAACAACCGCCATCGGCCGAGCGTTGAGCCTCTGTTCGCAACGCCCTCGCGGCACCGCCTTTCCGGCGTGCAGTGCTTGTCTCCGGCCTTTATCCTAGTGGCGCTATAGTTACCGAACGAGGCGTCCGTTCCGTCGCGGCACACCGAACTGGGGACGATAACGACTGATGCCTTGACGGCGGTGCTACTCAGTATTACTTGGCGATAGGAGGTAGCCATGACCGCGAAGACGTCGATTTCGCTGACCGACGATCAGGAAGCCTATGCGCGCACGCTCGTCGAGAGCGGGCAGTACCCGAGCCTCAGCGCGGTTCTCCAGCGCGGTCTGGAGATGCTGCGGCGCGATTCCGAGATGCACGATGCGGAACTCCAGGCCCTCCGGTCACTGATTGATCAGCGGCGTGCCGGAGCTTTCGTCGATCTCGACGAGGGTGAGGCGGAGACCCGCGCGATGCTGGGGCGCAAGAGAAAAGCGCGTGCGACGATATAAGGTCAGCCGCGCGGCAGACGTTACGGGCGACCTCGACCTCATCGAGGAATATTTAGTTCATGTCTACCAGGAATTCGGGGACGACCTGGAGAATGCGGTGGAGCGAGCGGCCGCTCGCATCGACGAGGCCCTGGCCTACATGCGGACATTCGCGGCCCATCCCCACCGAGGCACCGAACACACGAAGATCAGGCCCGGCATTCGGACCGTGACCAACAAGAATTTTATCTTCTACTTCGAGATCGATGAGCCGTCATCAGAGGTTAGAATACTCGCTACGTTTTTCGGCGGCGTAGACCACAGGCAGCAGATCCTGGATCGTTTTCGGCACTGACCGCTTGGACCCGCGGCGTGGGTATAGGTGGCAACTGCTCCATAATGCCGGGTTTGTTGCCGGAGCGGGGCGATTTCAATTGTATTCGAGAAGAGCTGCATGCTCATTTTGACGGGTTCGCCCGAGCGTTCTTCCCGGATCCCAACATCCGCTCGTCCCATTTTGGCGAGTATCGCTCCGTCCTCGAGGGACCGCTTTGGTGAAGGTTTTCCGACGCCTGACGGCATCCGAAAACCTTCACCGACCCAGCCATTTACCGCTACTCCCACAGAACGACCGCTTCGGAGAAACGGTGCCGCTCGTCTGAACAGCCGCAAACGGGCGCACAGCGGTCGGCGCCTTGAGGTGCTGAATGTCAGGTTCCTGGAACGGCCGATCGGCCATTCCATCGGCCGACTTGGGTCGACAGCTGCCGCTTGGGAACGGCAGCACAGGGTGGTGAGCGTTCCGTCAGCTTTCGAGTATTCGAGGCTGAAACCAGACACTTGCTTATATCCGGTTCTCGCCCGGAGCGGCAGTCTCTTCAGGCACTTGAGCCGATGAAGCCGACATCCAGAATGTGAGCTAACCCGGCAGCCGTGCCCACCTTGCTTCCCTGAAAGTGATCCCATCATATAGGGCAAGTGCCGAAACCTGTGTGGAAGGTCGCTCCCGGCGCAGCTTCGCCTTGATGTCAAGGAGGGATTCTGTCAGCGATGGTGTCTCTCTCAGTTGTTAAGCAGGGATGAAAAAATGTTCACTTTGACCATCAACGGGCAAGCCCGCGAGGTCGACGTTTCTGCGGACATGCCGCTGCTGTGGGTGCTGCGCGACCATCTCAATCTGGTCGGCACCAAATACGGCTGCGGGGTTGCCCAGTGTGGCGTCTGCACCGTGCATGTGGGCGGCAAGCCGGTGCGTTCCTGCCAACTGTCCGTTGGCGATGTCGGCACCCGCGCCGTCGTCACCATTGAAGGGGTCGGTGCCACACCCAACGGCGCGCGGGTCCGGCAGGCCTGGATCGAAGCTGCCGTGCCGCAATGCGGCTATTGCCAAGCCGGCCAGATCATGTCGGCCACGGCACTGCTGAACGGTAACCCCCGCCCTGACGATGCGGATATCGACGCAGCCATGGCAGGCAATCTCTGTCGCTGCGGGACCTATATTCGCATCCGGCGAGCAATCAAAAATGCTGCCGCCGGTGCGGCCTGACGATGAAGAAAATCGTCGGGATTGTCGTTGCCCTCATTGTTGTTGTTGCGCTTGGAGCCGCTGGCTGGGTGTATCTCGGCCGTAATCCGATGGCCTTTGCCGGCGGTTCGACCGTGGCGCTGCAGGACTACGAGGCCAGCAGTGTTACCGGCGTTCCTGCACAGCTTGTGAAGGCCGACCTGGTGACGCGCGGCGAATATCTGACCCATGCCGCGGATTGCCAAGCGTGCCACAGCGCACCGGGCAGCGCTCCGTTCACGGGTGGCTTCGCCCTCACCACGCCGTTCGGCACCATCTATTCCACCAACATCACCCCGGACAAGCAAACCGGCATTGGCAACTACACCGACGCCCAGTTCCTGGCAGTCATGCACAGGGGAATTCGCGCCGATGGCGAGCACCTGTATCCCGCCATGCCCTATGCCTCGTACACCTACATGACGGACGGCGATGTGCAGGCGATCAAGGCCTATCTCTTTACGTTGGCGCCGCACCATGCCCCCGCAAGGAAGGACCAGCTTTCCTGGCCCTTCAACCATCGCAGCCTGCTGACGCTGTGGGGCGTGGCGTTCAATCCCGATACGCGCTTCCGCCCCAATACCGGCGAGAGCCCGCAATGGAATCGAGGCGCCTATCTGGCCGAAGCGATGGGTCATTGTGGCGAATGCCATACCCCGCGCAACATTGCCTTTGCGCTGGACAACCACAGCAAATTCACGGGCGCCGTCACCGCAGGCTGGCGCGCCTACAACATCACGAGCGACAGGGATTCCGGCATCGGTAGCTGGAGCGACCAAGACCTGTACCAGTATCTTTCCACTGGTCATGCCAACGGACATGGCGGCGCGGCTGGTCCCATGGGTGAGGCCAGTGACGACAGCCTCAGCTATCTGGTGCCGAACGACGTACATGCGCTGGTGACTTATCTGCGCAGCGTTCCCGCCGAGAAAAGCGACCTGCCGCGTACCGTCACCGCGCCTGCACCGGCTTCGTACAAGCAAGGTGTGGTCGCGGACTTCGACCCGCGCGGCGAGAAGATCTTCGCGGGCGCCTGCGCAAGCTGCCATGACTGGACCGGCGTGAGCCCGGTCACCGGCTATGCCACCCTGACTGGCGTGCGCGCGGTGAACGATCCGAATGCGACCAATGTGGCGCAGGCAGTCATCAACGGTGTCAACCGGCAGACCGATGCAGGCAAGATCTTCATGCCAGCTTTCGGCCAGGGGCTGTCCGACGACGACATCGCCGCCGTGGCAAATTATGTGACGGCCCGCTTTGGTGCCAAAGGCGCGCACCTGACAAGCCAAGATGTGGCGAATCTGCGAAAGCAGGCCCCCCAGCAATCGAATTCCCGGGAGACTCCCAATGGTTGACACCGAGTCCAATTTTGCCGGGTCCAATGATTATCTTTCGGCGCTGATCGAGGACCTGCGCGCTGTACCGGCGGCCAAAGCGTCGTTTACTGCGGGGCGGCGTAGCCTCTTCAAACTGGCTGGCGCGACCGCATTGGTGCTGGGCTTCCAACTGGGAGACGCTGGTTACGCCCATGCGGCGGCGGACGGCGCGGACCAAGGCACAGCAGACCAGGCCATGAACGCGTTTATCCGCATCGCTCCGGACAATACCATTACCATCTATTCCAAATGTCCGGAGATCGGCCAGGGGATCAAGACCTCCTTCGGCCTGATCATTGCCGAGGAACTCGACGCAGACTGGAACCATGTTGTCATGGAGCAGGCGGACATCAATCCGAAAGTCTATGGGTACCAGGGCGCGGGCGGTTCGACGTCGATTCCGCGCGCCTGGGACCAGTTGCGTCAGGCTGGCGCCGGGGCCAAAGCGATGCTCGTTGCCGCTGCTGCCAGCCAGTGGGGCGTGGAGGCGCCGCAGATCAACGCCAAGGATTCGGTCCTGACCCATGCCGCCAGCGGCAGATCCGCGACCTATGGGTCGCTTGCGGCGGCCGCGGCAAAGCTGCCGGTGCCTGCCGTCGCGGACCTGAAGCTGAAGTCTCGCGCTGAGTACCGATTGTTAGGCAAGCGCTATCGCGGCGTCGACGACCCCAAGGTCGTCACCGGCCATAATCTGTTCGGGATCGATGTCCAGGTTCCCGGCATGGTCTATGCCACCTACGCCAAATGTCCGGCAGCGGGCGGCAAGGTGCGGTCCTTCAACGTGGCGGAGATCAAGGCCCAGCCCGGCGTACTCGACGCCTTTGCCCTGGACGGCACTGGCATGGTGATCGAAGTGATGCCGGGCGTGGCCATCATCGCCCGGGATACCTGGAGTGCCTTCCAGGCGAAGGGCAAGCTCAAGGTGGATTGGGACCTCGGCGAGGCGTCCACTGATTCTTCAGCGCAGATCTCCGCTCATGCGCGAACGCTGGCGGCCAATTTCCCGGCAAAGCCGAGCGCCAATGTCGGCGATGTGGACACGTCCTTCGCCGACGCTGCTAAGACCGTTGAGGCCTATTACGACTATCCCTTCGCCGCTCATGCGCCGCTGGAACCCATGAACACCACGGCGCACTGGCATGACGGCGTGATGGAAATGTGGGTGCCCACACAGCAACCTGATCGCGCCTTGCCGCAGGTTGCCAAGCTGGCCGGCATACCGCAGGACAAGATCGTCATGCACCAGACCCGCGTGGGGGGCGGTTTCGGTCGGCGTTTGGTCAACGACTATACCTGCGAGGCCGCGGCCATCGCGCGCAAGCTCAACGTCCCGGTCAAGCTACAATGGGCCCGAGAGGACGATTTTGCTCACGATTTCTATCGTCCCGCCGGCTACCATCAGTTCAAGGGCGCGATCGACAAGAATGGCAGGCTCGACGCGTGGCAGGAACATTTCATCACTTTCACCGCGGATGGCAAAAAGGAAGGCCCTGGCGCCAACCTCACCGAAAACCTGAAATACTCGATCAAGGCGCCCAATCTGCGCCGCGGCACGACGATGTTGCCGCTGAAGATCCCAACCGGCGCATGGCGTGCGCCGGGTGACAATGCCCAGGTCTTCGCGGCGCAAAGCTTCATGCATGAGTTGTCGCTGGCCTCGGGTCGCGACCATGTCCAGTTCCTGATCGATGCCGTGAACCGGGAGGTGCCTGCGCTGGCGCCCAAGGACCCGAGCGTCAATTTCAGCCCTAAGCGGGCAAGCGACGTGATCGCGATGTGCGCGCAAAAGGCGGGCTGGGGCAAGACCATGCCGAAAGGCAGCGGCCTGGGCTTGGCTTGGTGCTATTCCCATGCCGGCCATGCCGCACAGGCGGTTGAGCTCAGTGTGGATGCCAACAAGCAGATCACGATTCATCGCATCGTGGCGGTGCTTGATGTTGGCCCCATCATTGACATGGCCGGGTCCGAAGCCCAGGCGCAAGGCGCGTCAACCGACGCGCTTTCAACGGCGATGGGCCTCAAGATCGATATCCAAAACGGCGTGATCCTGGAGCAGAACTACAATGCCTATCCCATTCTGCGGATGCCTTTCGCGCCAATGACAATCGACGCCTATTTCATCCAATCGGACAATCCGCCGACGGGAATGGGTGAACCTGCTTTCCCCGCGCTGGCGCCCGCGCTGGGCAATGCTATCTTCACCGCCACGGGAGAGCGGGTGCGCCACCTCCCGTTACGCGATCTGGGATACGCGCTCGCGGCTTGAAGCCTCCGTCCTGGTTCAGTCTGGCATGAGACCCCGCGCGAATGGCGCACTCCCGGCGCGCGACGGCCAAGCCTACGATGAAGTCTGCGATCGCAAGGCAACCGCTCTGAGTATCGAAACAGCAGCACATCTGGCCATGGCGGCCAGCGATGGGAAGCCGGAACTAGGGCAATTTGCGGATGGCGCACCCGTGCCAGGGCCTTCTGAACCGCAAGCTTCCTGGCGGCGGGAAGAACGTCCGCTTCCGGGACTGTCGAAAAGGGTTGCCGGTGACTGAATAGGTGAATCAACCGCCGGCGCGTGCAAACGTCACTGCCCAACTCTGAACCACGACTATTGTGAATGCCGGTCCGAATCCGTAGTTTTTTGCCGATGCGAGAAAAGTTGGCCCGAAATTTGCCCGGCGACCTTGCCGGGACCTGCGTCGAAAACGTGGTGAGCGGAAACGGCCATGCACCCTTGCTGTGTCAAGGCCGTCAGCCGCCGAAGGCGGTGGCCGAAGGCCAGCCTTTACACAGGAAAGGTGCATGGCCTCAGAATCGCCACCGAGGTTGGTGGCAGGCCCGCGGCGCCCTGCCTGGTGGCACCAACGCCCCTGGTATTGCTTGTGTGAGATTCATCGGCAAAAACTACGGATTCGGACCGGCGCTAACAACTATCCCGACAAGTGGTGAGGTCCAGGGGCTCGGCCCCTGGCGGGGTTTGGGGCAGCGCCCCAATCTTCCTTTGCCTCAGCGGCAAATGGTTGGGGCGACAGCTTATAACTCAACCACAGCACCAATCCCGCAAAGCGGGTTCGTGCTTGGGTCGAGAGCGGCGGTCGTGTTCCTCGGGCGGTACGACTTCTCGCTGCCCGACACCTTTATGAACGGCGGTCTGAGGCCGCTCAGGAACCCTATTTCCGCATGGGACTTTCGAACAGCGTGATGCCGGCTTTCTGTTCCTTTCAGCCGCACAGGCCGCCACAGGCGGGGCAGTCGTCGTCCATCTGGCAGACCCGAGCGTCGGACCAGGCGCAATCGCAGCGCGGGCATTCGTAGCGAACAAGGAACATCGGGATACCTCCAGACGGGTCTTCCACATCTGCGGAAGGCCCCGGTTCCGGTTGATGCAGGTCAGTCGAAGCTGCGCCAGTAACCGGTGCCGCGCTTCGCGCGTCTTTCCTTCCGGATGGGAGCGGTGGAATAACCGCGTTCCGCGAGTGCGCGGCGGATCACGTCATGACAGACGCCGATTTCCGCCTCGATGTAGGAGAAGGTCCGGCCCTTCGCGCGCATTTTCAGGACCATGTCGAGTTCATCGGGTGTTAGGCTCATGCGCCGGGCGACCTGGGCCTCGGCCAGCTTCTGGCGATGTGCCGCCCAGCGGGGATCGGTGGCGACATAGGCCTTTTGCGCCGCGGACACCTTCTGGCGCTGTTCCCCTGACATGGGGGGACGACGGCTGGGATTGCTGCCCCGGTGGTGACTGCGGTTCGGGCTATGCGGATGGGGTTCCCGCTGCGGGCTGTGAGTGCTGCGGGTGTCGGTGTCGGGCGTTGTCTCGCTCATGGTCCTGTGCCTTTCGTTTCGGAAGCAGCGCGCTGCTTCCTGCCCGTCGGCGAGACCGGGGCGTGCAAGCGGAAAGGGGCTTCGCGGGGACCCGGAACGAAACGAAATTGCCGGCTGCGGAAATTTCGTCTGCGTTCTGGGCGGAAGCCCCTTGGAGCGCGCCGAGGGGCTGGCCCCTAAGCCCGCGCAGCGGGGCGGGCCGCGTCTGCGGCCGCATGTGCGCTTGCGCGAGGGAGTGTGACCTGTAGGGCGTGCGCCGTTGTGGTGCGAAGAAGAAAGGAGTGTTCGAAAGGACGAAGCTCACTGGCAGAGCTTCTGCCCACCCGGCTTACTGGTGCCGATGATGGCGCTTTGCGGTCGGCACCAGGCGGCGTTGAACGTCCGCTTGTGAGATCGCCTCTTGGACCGTCGCAGGACCAGCTAGGGTCGAATGTGGCCGCGCGGAGCGTGCCCTCATCTCTGATGACAAAGGCGGGGTCTACCGGATGCACAGATCGTGGGAACGATTTTTCGTGCTCTGGCGCTGAAATCTCGATTCGCTGTCGGCGGGTCTATGTGGCAATCGAGGGTGATTCGGCGATGACGGGACTGGGACATTTTGGCCATCGGCAGCGGGAAAAAGCGGGTGAATTTTTGCTGAACCGGCTGCATGAAGTGGGCCAGCAAGGCATACAAGTCCGCACGCTTGGTGGGAACCGAGGCAATGAGATGAAGATCAGGCGGTTCCTGCACAACCCGGCGGTCACCCCGGACGAGATGATCGAGACCGCACTGGGCCATACCCTCACCCTGGTCGCCGGACGGCATATTCTGGCGATCCAGGACACCACCAGCCTGCGCGACGACGGCAAGCAAAAGGGCCACTATCTGCACCCGACGATCGCAGTGGATGCGGACGCTGGCACGCTGTTGGGTGTGGTGTCGGCCAGTTTCCTGCTGCGCACGGGAAAGAAGAAGACGCATTGCAACACGCGTCCGTTCGCGCAGAAGGAAAGCGCCCGCTGGCTGGAAGCCACATGCGAGGCGGCCAGGCTGGCCGAGGCCGGGGCACGGTGCGTGACGGTGGTGGCGGACCGGGAATGCGACATCTACGACGAATTCGCGCTGCGTCCGGCGACCACCGAGCTGCTGATCCGCTGTCATCACGACCGCGTCCTGGCGGACGGGACACGGCTGTATGCCAGCACCAGTGAACGGACCGAACTGGGCCGCGACATCGTCCACGTGCCGGCCGCGCCCGGGCGGGCTGAACGCGACGCGGTGGTGGCGCTGTACAGCCGCCAGGTGAGCTTGCGGCGCCCGAAGCGCAACAGCGCCGAGGAGACGGCGAAACTGCCGCCGGAGACGACGCTGAACTATGTCGAGGTCCGCGAGATCGGCGCGCCGCCCCGCGGCAAGCCGCTGCACTGGCGGCTGCTGACCACGCACCGCGTCGCGACGGCCGCCGATGCGCGCCGGATCGTCGGCTTCTACCGCCGGCGCTGGATCGTCGAGCAATTGTTCCGCGTGATGAAAACCCACGGCTTCGATATCGAAGCCGTGGTGATGGAAGACGTGATGGCGTTCGAGAACCTCGTCGCCGCGACGCTGATCGCCGCCGTGCGGGTGTTGCAGATGGTGTACGAGCGCGACGGCGCCGCAAGCGGCCACTGACGGACGCGTTCAGCCCGGAGGACCAGCCCGTCCTGGAGGCGATTGGCGCCACACTCGAAGGCAAGACGGTCAAGCAGAAGAACCCTCATCCGCCGGGATCGCTGGCCTATGCCACCTGGGTCTGTGCAAGGCTTGGCGGCTGGACCGGCTACTATGGACGACCCGGTCCAATCGTCATCTTTGCTGGGCTCGACCGCTTTACAGCCATGGCCGCGGGCTACAGGATTAGAAAGCTTCACTAATGGCCCAACCAGCACGCAGCCGGAATGTTTCCGAGAAGTGCGAATCCGGTAGAGGCGGGGTGGGCCAGTTGGCAACCCGACAAAACCCTTATGCAGAAGTACCAGCTGAAGGACCCCTCCTGATTCGTATGGGAATGCCGGCTAGCCTCGAAAGGCCGTCGGAATGCCGGCGAGGCGCAAGCCTTCCGCATAGTGCATTTTGTCGCATTCCCGCTCAATCGGGGTGTCTTCCAGGAAGCGCTCAATGGTGAAATACGGGTCTCGTTCCAAGAAACGGCGTCGGATCGACGCCGCCTCCCGGTCACGTCGTAGATATCCCAGCGCTGCAAGGTATGGCTTGTAGGCCGCCGAGAACGACGGGTTTAGCTCAATCACCCCCCGACCGATGTCAACCGCGGTCTGGTAGTCGCGTTTCATCAGGCGGACCAACACGAAGCAGGCGTTGAAGAAGAAGCCGTGCGGGTCGAACGGCGACAGCGTCTTGTAACGGTCATTGCGTCGCTCGGCCTCATCCAGGTCGCCGGCATAGGTGTGGGCAGCAGCAGACAATGCCCAAGCCATTGCCAGGTTCGGATTGAGCGATAGTGCCCGGTCGTGTAGCACCATCGCCTCCGGCAAACGCCGATGCAGAATGGCCCGTACATGGCCACTGACGGCCAAACCGCGCGCGTCCAAAGGGTCAAGGACGGTGGCTCGTTCGGCCAACACGCCGGCTTTTTCCATGATTGCCGCCGGGTTTTCAGCCCAATGCTGTTCAGCGAGGAACATGTGCCAGTAGGCATACCAAG
Source organism: Acidisphaera sp. S103 (assembly GCF_009765975.1). GTDB lineage: Bacteria > Pseudomonadota > Alphaproteobacteria > Acetobacterales > Acetobacteraceae > Rhodopila. The sequence continues at coordinate 55,268 of NZ_LMUJ01000033.1, forward strand.
CGTACGATTGGGCTTGGTCGGGCTCAAGGTCAATCGCCTCGGCCAGATATCGCCCGGCCAGCATGAACGGCTCCTGCTCAATTTGTCCGATCAATGGAATCGCCCGCAGCATCAGATCATAGGCGGTTGGATCGGCCGGCTTATGGCTCGTGCTTCGCTTCGCCTCGATCAGCGGAATTTCTGGATCGATCTGTGCCGCAACCTCGGCGGCGATTTCATCCTGCAACGACAATGGGTCGTCGTTCTTACAGTCGAAGCGGCGTGCCCAGACGACCTGCGCGCTTGAGCGCAGGTCCAGGAGCTGCAAGCTAACACGGACTTTGTCGGCGGCTCGCTGCACCGAACCATCCAGCAGGAAATCCAACCCAAACGCCCGGCTGATTGCGGCCTCGTTACGGTTATCAGCCGCGAAGCGGTCGAGGGAGTCGGATGAGAGAATGGACATCCATCGGAATTGTGATAACGCGTTGGCAATTTCGTCTGCTAATCCTTGCGCCAGACTTGCGTGTTCGTTGCTCGAGCTGATCAGGCGGAACGGCATGACGCCGATGCGCGTACCCTCAGACATAATCGTTACGTCTACGCAAAAACTTGACGCGGCCGTCGGCTCTTGAAGCACCCCAGGTTTCGCCGGTGAGGCGACGGTCACGACTGGCGGAGTTAGTTGAGGCTGCCCTTGGTGGTATGAAGGGCCCCTGATGTCATATGAAAGCTTCTGCGTCTCTGCCGAAGGCATTGCATCGACTGTATCCGCTAATGCTGCTCGGCAGCGGTTATAGGCTCGGATTGCTAGTCCGCGCTCACCGCGTGTGTGATGGGCATTCATCAGAGCCCGCCAGGCACCTTCGTGTACACGGTCAATCGTCAATACCCGTTCTGCTGCCTCGATCGCCTCGTCAGGACTGGTAATGCCTTGCAACATTGACTCGGCGATTCTGAGACTGCGGTTGCGTAGCTGAGTACGCTCGCCTTGCAGCCAAGCGTCGAACTTGGGATCGATTCGTTCCAAATCCTCCAACAAGTCGGCATCCAGCAGGGAAAGCGCCGAGGGCCTTGTAGAATCCGCCTGCGTTACCTCCTGAAAGTCGGTGGAGACCGCGCTTGGCCGAAAGGCCAGGTGACCGCGCGCGACGATCAGGATGTCGGCTTCTGCCGGGGCCAGCGCATCCAGTAGGCGGTGTATTTCTTGGCGCAGTGAGGCACGCCCCTGTTTCGCCGAACTGCGGCTCCATAGATGCTCGATCAACCGGCTCCGCAAAACGGGACGGGGCGCTGCCATGGCGACGCAGGCTAGCAGTGCCCGGGTTTTGCGTCCGGGCGGCAGCACATTTTCATCGTTCCCAGCCCAGGCCCCCATAGGTCCGATTAGGCGGATCCGAACCGCTGCATGATCGCTCATGGTCTCGCATCTTTCGCTATATCGCCAGGGCTATATCGGCGGCATTTTTGTCGGGCCGCTTAACCACCCAAATGTCTCCTGAAGAGACTGCGCATCAGATGTAACTCGACATCATTATGGCTGTTGCTTGTTATCATAACATCACAGATATGCCTTTGTGTTCGCCCGAATTCCGGCATAGGTCATCGCCTGAGTGTGGCCGATAATCTCAACGGTTTCATGCCATCGATTTCTGGGCGATGGGCAATCGTCCTGCCCCTCAACGGTCGGACACGAGATGCCCGCAAGTTCCGCAATATATCGATACGAAACAAAAAAACTTGATCAGACTCGTGTCGAGTCGCGGGTGCTGGTACGAGCAAATTAACGTCGATTCACCTTCGTGCATGAGTGGTGCCCACCAACTAAAATTACAATTGGCGGTTCGTCTTTGCACAAACGCGTGTGCTAGCGGGCGGCCACGCTGCATCGAACGTAGGTCGGTGTGTGGGGTCGAATCGGCCGCGGAACCGACCGAATCGCCAAATCCCTCGTTTCACGCTCCTATCACGTTCAATCCACTTCCTGCACTCCGAGATTTACAGTATAATAACAGTATATTGACAGATATATCTATTATCGTCTGGTACGACGAGAATATGCTGTAGTCGACAGACAGGATACCAAGAATTTGACCATACTGCATGAGGCGTCTATCTGCTATCGATGTCTGCGCTGTGGTAATCTATGATGATTTGATGGAGAATCAAACAGTCGATCGATTCTGGATATCGTGGAATCAGGCGAATCTCTGCTGTGACCGCTTTGGGTCCGTGAGGCGCGCCTGGACCATCAAATCATCTCTTCCGCAACTTTATAGAACTATAGGGCGTCGAGATGAGTGATATTGAGCAGATCACGGGAGGGGAACACAAGCGGGCCATCACCCTGGCCTCCAGGCCATATGTCGCCTGGCTTGATGGCACCGCCGCCCGATTTACGGTGATTGGACCCCCGCAGTTGGTAATCTTCAAGGGTGGCAAGAAAATTGTCCATCAGATCGGCACCGCCGCGCTTCCGGGTCTAGTGCTGTGGGCCAATCCTCATTTGGCAGGCTTGATGATTGCGGTCTCGTGGTCCGATTGTGTGTGGCAGAGCGCAATCGGCCGCTGAGGCTGGCTCGTATGCGAGCCCGGCAAAGACGCTCGCTGACAACCCCTACGTATGGTTTGGCGACACGAACGAGCTGCGGAGGCAGCATGTCATTTGTCACCGCCGGGACAGCTATCTCGGCACAGCATCTCACTGCCTGCAATGCGATCCGAAGTACCGGAAGGGACACCGCTCTCATGATCGATCTGTTTGGCGGCGGCAATCCCGGCTCGCTTGGCGCCAATGGCGGGCAGACGGTCGGTAACATGTGTCTTTATGACCAGCGTCACGTGACACCTTTGTTTCCTCGACCGGTTCGCCAGGTGTTTCGTGGACCAGCTGGCGCTCGAAAATACTCTCGCTACCGCGGTCTCGCAGGCGGAGCAGAGCGGCAGCGCCGACAGGATCATTCCGGCGCTTTTCAGCGAGTCTGGCAACTCGCCGAATGGCTCCAGTGTGGATCCGGGCGGCGTCGAGACCTTGGCTGCGGTCATCCTCCACGCCGCGAACCGCAGTCCTCCGCCTGCGGCAAACCATCTACATGGAGTCATTCATGAGAACGGCTACCTGCCGTACTATCGTCCCCACCCGTCGCGCTGCGCTCGGCTTTAGTGTGGCGACCATTGCCGCTGGCGGCTGCGCACTGAGGTCCCGCTGCCATGGTTGATTCGCCGGATGCAGCGATCGTCGCGCTGTGCGATAGTCTGATCGAGATCGAGATCGAAGCCACCGCGCTCGTTGCCCAAAGGCTGACGATCGCCGATGAACGCCGCACCGAGGCGCAGATGACCGCGCTTGAACGCCGACGGGCCGACGTGGTGGCCGAACTGATGCGCCGCGGGCCGCCGAGGACCATGACGGAGATCCGGGCCGTGGCCCGGGCTTCGTTGGCCACCCACGGAAACAAAAATGGAGAAGGCGCGGTCGTGCCGATCTGCTGTGGCCATTGGTTGGCGCTCACCGTGTGCGAATGCCTCGCTGACGTCTAGAGACAAAGGGAAAGGGAGAGCACGATCGGCTGCTGCGTGTTGATCCACGCCATGCGTACATCCTCCCTCGGCCAGAGCACAAACCCGGACAGTACCCGCAGTGCTGCTGTGCATGTCGATTTGTCCACCTGGACGTCTATCCCCCCCGATCCTCCGGCAGTCCCAGCGGGGGGGAGGGGGATGTGGGGCTGTCTGGGAAGATGGTCAGATGAACATCTATGCGTGGTCGGATCGTGGGTGGTCGCGGGCTGGCCCAGTTGAACTCTCAGGGCCAGGCGACCTGCAACCCATTGTTCTTGCTGGCATCGGTTCAATGCGGAAGGCGTGGCGGGTCTATCGGACCGGCCCCACGCAGGTGGTGTTCGAGACCGTCTATCGCCGGCGCAGCAGGAACAGGTGGCTGCCTGGGTTCGGGCCGGCCGGTGTTGGGAAAGGACGGGGTGGTGCGCTGGCGGCGGATTGATCTGCAAGCGAAGATTGCCGAAACGTTCGGGCTGCACTTGCACGAGCGGAGTGTCGGCAAGCTGCTGCGGCGCCTGGGGTTTCGGCATATCTCAGTGCGTCCGAGGCACCCGCGGGCAGAGGTTTCCGCCCAGGAGGCGCATAAAAAAACTTTGTCGCACTGGTTTCCGAAGTCATCCCGGCCCATGCCCGCGGCAAAGCCATCGAGCTTTGGTGGCAAGACAAGGCGCGGGTCGGCCAGCAGGGCAGCCTGACCTATATCTGGGCTGAGCAGGGCAGCCGTCCGCCAGCCTTACGCGACCTGCGGTATGACTGGGCTTACATATTTAGCGCCGTGTGCCCGGCGCGCGAAATCGGTGTTGGCCGGGTTCTACCAGAGGCCAATGCGCAGACCATGAACGTGCACCTGGCCGAAGTCGGTCGGACGATCGCGCCGGGCGCCTTCGGGGTGATCATCCTGGACGGTGCCGGCTGGCATCAGACCGGTGGCCGGTTGGTGGTGCCGGCCAATCCGGCCTTGTTGCACTTGCCGCCATACGCGCCGGAACTCAATCCAGTCGAGAACGTCTGGCAGTATCTCCGGCAAAACTTTCTCAGCAACCGTGTATTCGAAAGCTATGAGGCTATCGTCGACGCATGCTGTGATGCCTGGAACGCATTGATGGCTCCGCCAGAACGCATCCGGTCGATCACTCAACGCGATTGGGCAAAAACGGTCAGTTCATAGGGCCGTTGGTCTCAGACGCGAGGGATGGTTCGCCGGGGTACGGCTGCTCGGACGGACGCAGCTGAAAAGCGTGCTGGTTTAGCCCATCTTATTCAGTGCGCCCCAACGGCGCGGTTCACCAGTGGAGGGAGGATCCACCCAGGGAGTTGTCGGTAGACCCTGGTAGCTGACGAGCGGTTCGTTCGGGCAACCGGGCGGGCCGAAGCCTCGTGACAAAGGCCGCCTTTGGGCGGTTGAGCAATCCGGCAGGCCGTAACGTGAGTAAAGCCTGAGCAGGCCTCGAAAGTGAAGTCATGGACGCCGACCCGCCTGAATAACGGGGAAGGCCCAAGTGGGACGGGGTAGCAACCGACAGACGGACCCGTTCTGGTCCATCGGGGTAGTGGGCACGGCATGTCGAAAGGGTGAACCGGGTAATTGGGGGAGACCCGTCGCGGGCGAGGGTAGCGGCCTCGACGTCGTCGCAGGACGGCGGCCCAGGCGGGTGTCGGACAGGGTCATAGTACTGTCGAGGCCGGGTAACTCCGGCGGAGGGAAGGGCCCTGACTTCTGGTACGCTTTCGAAGGAGCCGAGGATCGGGATTGGTGATGAGCCTGACAACACCCGATAAGATCAGAACGCTTCAGAGGAAGCTCTATTTCAAGGCGAAGGCGGAGCCGAACTTCCGGTTCTATCTGCTCTACGACAAGGTCTACCGCGCGGACATACTGCGCCATGCGTATGACCTGGTACGCGCCAACAAGGGCGCACCAGGCGTCGATGGCGTGGACTTCGCGGCGATCGAGGCGGCAGGGCTGGAGAACTGGCTGGACGGCATCGAGACGGAACTGCGAACCAAGACGTACCAGCCCCAACCGGTGCGAAGGGTGATGATCCCCAAGCCCGGCGGCGGCGAGCGGCCGCTTGGCATCCCGACGATCCGGGACCGAGTGGTGCAGACCGCCGCGAAATTGGTGCTGGAGCCGATCTTCGAGGCGGACCTCGAACCGAGTGCCTATGGCTACCGACCAGGCCGCAGCGGCATCGATGCGGTCAAGGAAGTGCACCGACTGCTGTGCCAAGGGTTCACCGATGTGGTGGACGCCGACCTGTCGAAGTATTTCGATACGATTCCGCACGATGAACTCTTACGTTCGGTCGCGGCGCGGATCGTCGACCGCCATGTCCTGCGCCTGATCAAGGCGTGGCTCAAGGCACCGGTCGAGGAAACGGACCCGGATGGACGGCGGCGCATGAGTGGTGGCAAGCAAAGCACCTGCGGTACGCCGCAGGGCGGGGTGATCAGCCCACTGCTGGCCAACCGTTACATGAACCGCTTCCTCCGGCACTGGCGAAACCAGGGCCGCGGTGAGGCCTACAAAGCGCATATCGTGAACTATGCCGACGACTTCGTCATCCTCAGCCGCGGATACGCGGAGGAGGCCCTGGCATGGACGCGGCAGGTCATGACCAGGCTCGGGCTCACCGTCAACGAAACGAAAACTGCCTTGCGCAATGCGAGGCAGGAACACTTCGACTTCCTGGGCTACAGCTTCGGACCGCACTACTACCGGAAGGATGGCCACTGGTATCTGGGGGCCAGTCCGTCGCAGAAGAGCGTGCAACGCCTCAAGGCGCGTGTGGCGGAGATCACGGTCCCCTCCAATGTTGCTCCTTGGGATGAGGTGCGCACCCGGTTGAACAATCTCCTGCGGGGCTGGGCGACTTACTTCAGCTACGGCACGCGGCTGATGGCCTACCGGGCGGCGGACCACCACGTCTACGAGTCGGTTCGCGGGTTCCTGACGCGGCGCCACAAGGTGCCTTCGCGAGGCACACGGCGATTCTCGGACCCTGTGGTCTTTGGAAAGCTGGGTGTCGCAGCCACTCCAAATCCGTAGCTATTTGCTGAAGCGTTGTCAGCTGGCCGTGCTGCGCTTCGGCGCTCCGGATTGTCCAGGTAGTCCATAGGAGGGACCCGCCCCGAAGCGGAGCGCCCTTTCGCGCGCAGCGAAGCGAAGGGGCGGGAGGTCCCTGTGGACCCACCTGGACAATCCGGGATGGCACTCCAGGGGAGTGCCTGGCCTCGGGATATTTGAGGGTGATGCGGTAGACCTGTCGGGATTGGAAGGCAGGCACGGCGCCGATCCATCACCTGGCCAGTTTTGCTTCGGCGCCGCGCCCTACACCGTGCAGAGGCACGATTGCAGGGGCATCATCGCAGTCGCGACGGCGCGCGTCCACGCCATCGGCGGGCGCATGACGGGAGCGGCGGTTGCGACCACGATCGTCTGCCGCAAGCCCGGCTGTTTCTATGCGCGGCCCCAGGTTGTCGTGCCCAGGCGCTCATTTGCAGCCATTGCGACCGGGGCCACATCTACTGCGCCGAGTGTGCGCCGCACGCGCGCCGACGTTCGCT
>NZ_LMUJ01000034.1:0-24690 GCF_009765975.1 Acidisphaera sp. S103
CAAGTGAGGCCTAGCAGGGACTCACATTCGATCCGAGCCGGTCAACCCCTCACCTTAACCGATTCCAATGACTCGCTTTGATCCCGGACAGACACTAAGCTGATCCGTACAAGCGCCGGCTGCATGGCAAGTTTGATCGGCAACGCGATGGACTCAATCGTTTGCCGATCAGGGCGCGGCCGCGACGCCGGGTCAGGTTCTGGAAGTCCCGATTTCGTCCATGAAAACCAGCCGTTTGGGGTCGATACCTGACTGCTAACGACGCGGAAAGTCCTGTCGCTGACAGGTTGCCGGACAGAAGCGGACTTACACCCGGCGGGATGGCCGTGTCAGAAGCACCAGAGGCAATGTGACGATGGCGAGAATGAGCATCAGTTTGAAATCATCGACATAAGCAATGATTTGAGCTTGGCGGGTGATCTCTTCATTGAGCATCGCGGCTCCCTGTGTGGACCAGGGATTCCAAAACCGTAAAGTCGCCCCTGTTTGAAAAGCGTGATTGAACGGGTTTACCGCTCCCGCGACAAGGGCATGGTTGACCTGAGTATTGGTTTGCAGCAAAGCGCCAGTGACGGAAATGCCTATCGAACTGCCCAGATTGCGCGTCAAGGCGTATATGCTGGTGCCTTCGGTCCGTCGTTCCGACGGCAAGGTTGCGAAGGCCGTGATGTTAAGCGGTATGGCGACGAAGCCGATGCTGAATCCCTGGCCGATGCCGACACTAACGATCGTCCACTCCGAGATATCGGGGGTCCAAAACGTCATCTCATAAAGAACGTAAGTGCCGATAATCAAGCCGATACCCAACAGCATCCGCGGACCGATCCTGCCCAGGACACGTCCGCAAACCATCGCGGCGAGCATGATGCCAACGCCGCGCGGCGCGAGGACAATGCCGGTGGTGACCACGGGGTAGTTCATCAACGTCTGCAGGTACGGCGCCAGAAGCGCCAGCGTCGCATACATGATCAATCCGTTGATGGAGTAGAGGATGATGCCGACGACAAAATTCAGGTCCGCGAACAATCTTGGCGAGAGGAAAGGTTTCGGCGCCAAAGAGAACTGGACGAGGAACACGTAAAGGCCGAGACCGGCCAGACACGCTTCGGTCAGGATTTCACGCGAGGCGAACCAGTCCAAGGTCTCGCCGCGGTCAAGCATGGTTTGGAACGCGCCGATGGCAAGGCTCAGCGCACCGAACCCTATCCAGTCGAGCTTGACCGAGTTGCTGTGCGCCGTTTCCTTCAGGAAAGTCAGCAGACCAGTCACCGCCAATACACCAAACGGGACGTTGATATAGAAAACCCAGCGCCAGTTGTAATTCTCAGTAAGCCACCCGCCCAGGATTGGACCGAAGATCGGCCCGATCATTACACCCATTGTCCACACGGACATTGCCGCACCACGTTGCTCGGGCGGATAGATATCATACATCACGGCTTGCGACAGCGGCACGAGAGAGGCGCCGAACATGCCCTGAAGGATGCGGAAAACCACGATCTGGTCCAACGATTGGGCCATGCCGCACAGGATGGAGGCGACAGTGAAGCCGGCTATGGCAGTGACGAATAGTTTGGTACGGCCGAACCGGGCGGCAAGGAAGCCGGTCGGGGCAGTCATGATCGCTGCCGCCACAATGTAGCTGGTCAGCACCCAGTTGATCTCGTCCTGGCTGGCCGACATCGATCCCTGCATGTAGGGCAGCGCGACATTGGCGATGGTGCTGTCGAGTGACTGCATCAACGTGGCCAGCACGGTACAGATCGTCACCATGGTGCGAGTCGCCGTACTCATCGAAACACGCGTTGGCAAATCGATCGTCACATGTCTTCTTCCTTCTCCAGCATGAGATTTTGGCGAACGGGCCGGAGAGCCCGGGCCGCAATCTCAATCTCTCCATTCGATGGTTCGGTGGGCACTGTTCCGAATCCGGCCTTGCCGCAGGTTAGAAACCGGCACCAAAGCGCCTCCGCCCGATATCAACGAAACCGAACTTCGCGACTGAGCCTGGTTATTTCGTCCATTTCACTGGCCGCGCGGGCGGGTGCGCGCGGATCACATCCTCATTGACCTCAACGCCCCAGCCGGGGCCTGTGGGGAGCAGCAATTCGCCCGCCTCGATCACTGGCGGCTTGCTCACCAGATCGTCCTTCCAGGGCACGTCCTCGATATCGATCTCCATCACCCGGAAATTCGGGATCGCTGCACACAAATGCGCGCTCATCAGCGAACTCAAGTGGCCGTTGAAGTTGTGCGGCGCGACGTTCACCTCATAGGCATCCGCCATGGCGGCGATCTTCGCTGACTCGAGAATGCCGTTCCAGGCGACATCGATGATCGCGACATCGACCGCCTGCTGCTCCAAATACGGGCGGAACTGCCGCCTTCCGTACAAGGACTCGCAGGAGGCAATGCGCGTGCGGGCGCTGCGTCGGATCGTCGCCAGCGCGGCGGGGTCGTAGCTGTCGATCTCCAGCCACACCAGGTCGAACGGCTCCAGCGCCTGCGCCAGACGAATATAGCCCTCGGTCTTGAAGTTGAAGTTCAGATCCAGGTGCAGCCCCACCCCGGGCCCGGCGCCTTTGCGAAATGCCTCCAACTCGGCCGTCAGCGCATCGACCAGCGGACGGTCGATGTTCAGTTCGGGCCACCCCGGACCGTTGAACCCCGGCATGTGGATGCGCGGGGTCGGGCCGTCGAACAGCATGATGTTGGTCTTCAGGCCCTTGAACCCGCGTGCCGCGACCTCGGCTCCCGCCCGCTCCACGTCCGCCAATGAGCGGATCGGATCGAACCCGGTCCACGCCTTGATCCGGTCGGCGAAACTGACCCGCCAGGTGCCGCAATGCGACCAATACAACCGCAGCCGGTCGCGCACCGGACCACCCAGCAGTTCATACACGGGAATGCCAAGTGCCTTCGCCTTGATGTCGACAAGGGCGTTTTCGATCGCGGCGATCGCCTGCTGGTTGATACCGTAGGGAGTCTGGCGGGTCAGCCCGTGCAGGAAGGCGATGATCTTCTCGACGGGCCGCGGATCCATGCCGATCAGCCGCTCGCCCAACCGCCCGATCGTGCCGCTCAACCCCTCGGCGCCGAAGTTCTCCATGAACTCCGACCAACCCACCAAGCCGTCGTCGGTGGTGATTTTCAGGAACGAGAAATCCCGCCAGCCGGCGTTGCAGTGCAAGTCCTCGATTTTGGCGATACGCATGACGTCCCCCTCGCGTTACGGCGATGCTAGAGCCGACCCCACAGGCTTCCAAGGGTGATCATCGCGGTACGCATGCTGCGCCGGGTAATGGGTTCATGCGGCGCAAGCGGTCCAACTCGGGGTAAAGGGAATTGGGGCGCCCTGGTCCTGTGAATACAGAGGGTCAGATGGCAACCCGCGGTGATGACACCGATCCGCCCCTGCATCTGGCTCAACCCCAGCATTCGTCGAATCCTCATCTGCCCCTTGCCCTCTTCCGGCACCGGCATCTCGACGACGACCGCTCCGTCGGTCTCTCGAGCGAGCGGGCGCTGCAGATAACTCGCACCAAACGGCCCTCCGACGCCGTTCTGACCGAGGCTGCATGTAACCGTTCTCCATACGAAATCACTTACAAAAAATCATCAACTTCAAAAATCAACAAAATCTGAGGATGTTTGATGAATGGCCGTCACAATTTTTATTGCTCAATTCGCAGCCGGATGTCGCCCTGTCGACAGGCCAGCGGCATTCGGATGGTGGTGCCGGGCCTCAGCCGATGGTAGTATGTTCTTTATTGGTTCTCAGGAGGCTTCATGGCTCGACGGGCGGGTAGCGCCGATCTGCCACTGCACACTGGCCGGGTGCCAACATGGTTGAGGCAACGCATGGCGCGGCTCGGCGCGGTCATCACCCAGGCGATCGTCCACCACTACGGTCGCGATGAATTCCTGCGTCGGCTTGCCCACCCTTTCTGGTTCCAATCTTTCGGCGCCGTCATGGGGATGGACTGGCATTCCTCGGGTATCACGACCAGTGTCATCGGCGCGTTGAAGCGCGGTCTCGGTCCGCTCTCGGACGAACTCGGCATTCATGTTTGTGGTGGCAGGGGCAACCATTCACGCCAGACACCGCAGGAATTGCTCGCCATCGGTGAAAACGTTGGCTTCGATGGCGCCGCGTTGGCCCAGGCGAGCCGGCTTGTCGCCAAGGTGGACAGTGCCGCGGTGCAAGACGGCTTCGACCTCTACCTGCACGGTTTCATCGTGACCGACGATAGCAAGTGGGTCGTGGTCCAGCAGGGCATGAACGGTGAGAGCCGCCTTGCACGCCGGTATCATTGGCTCTCGGAGGATTTGCAGAGCTTTGTCGAGACACCACACGCGGCGATCGACGGCAGGAACCAGGGGGAAATCGTCAACCTCACAGATCAGCGAGCGGGTGCCTCGCGGCGTGGGCAACTTGAGCTGCTTCGCGACCTGGGGCCGGACCGCATCGTCCAGGAGGTTGCTGCGCTGGAAGGCAAGATATCGCCACCCGTTGTGCCGGACGGGCCGTTGCTGCCGCATCTCGTCATGCCGACCCATCATGACGTTCGCCCGAAGGACGTGATGATCCGCCGTCTGCATGGCGCACTCGCCGCGGCGACGGAGCGCGGCCCTTCGGACTTCGCCGAATTGCTCCTCGTGCCCGGCGTTGGTGCCCGCACAGTACGCTCACTGGCGATGGTGGCGGAAGTCGTCCATGGTGCACCTTGCCGTTTCGCGGATCCGGCGCGCTTCTCGCTCGCCCATGGCGGCAAAGACCGGCATCCCTATCCGGTGCCGATTAAGGTCTACGACAAGACGATCGAGGTGCTGAAAGCCGCCATGACCAATGCGAAGCTCGGCAATGACGAGCGCTTGGACGCAATACGCCGCCTCGACGAGCAAGCTAGGTGCCTTGAGCGCCATGCGGGCGGTACCTCGCTCACTGACTTCATCGCCGGAGAGAGGCAGCGTTCGCACAAATACGGCGGCCGCAGTGTCTTTGGTTGGGAACCCGCGCCTGAAGCAACAAAGGCCGATCGTTTTGGTCAAATCCCATGACACGTTGTCACCCGGGGACTGACGGAGCCGAAGGAAAAATGCGTCCATGGCGGATCTGCAAAAACTGATTTTTGAAACCCGGACACGCGTCACCGACAGGGAAATCCTGGCGACGGCCCGGCTTAACGCACGGGTCAAGGCGTTTGCGGGCCAGGAACTGTCTGATGACATCATAGATCGGATCAATGAGGCGGTCGCTGAGGAGGCAGATCGGCTGATCGTGGAAGGTGTGTTGCCCGAACGACCGGACTGGCTCGCCGTTATCGTTCGTCGGCGACTCTATGTGGCATTTGGCAGCAGCGCCGTACAGCAACTCAGCCGAGAGCTGAAGCAAATGGACGCCTTGTAGTCATCTGCGTTCGCATCCGATCCGAACGATTCAAATCGCAAAAACCGCTGAAGCCTGAGGCATGTGGGCGACGAGCAGACCGGCGCCGTGGCACACCTCCGCCGTGAAAAGACGCAGACGTAGCCATCATGTATCAACCCTTCGTCGCCATGACTGCGCCATTTCAGGCTATTGGCGCCGGTATGCCAGTTTCGATCACGCGGCCAAAATTGCCAAACAGAGTGTCATTGGCAGCCTGCGCCCCGCAGCCCCATCCACTCCAAAATGGCACCTCCCACGACAGTGGCAGGGTTGTCGACGGGCGGGGCTTGGTGCGGTATCGCAGCCCCCCTACACTGCCGCGGAAGCGGAAACCGACGGTCGTTACCGTCATACCAAGGAGCCCACAGCCATGGCTGTCGTCGAGACTGAACGCCACGGACAGATTCTCGTGGTGCGAATGAATCGTCCCGAACGCCTCAACGCCCTGAACCATGAGTTGCGGTCTGAACTTGCCGAAACCTGGACTGCGTTCCGTCACGACAACGAATTGGAGGTCGCCATCTTCACCGGCGCGGGGCGCGCCTTCTGCGCCGGCGAGGACATGAAGGAATCGCTCCAGGATGGTGCCCCCGGTGGACGGCGCCCCGCGGCGGCGGACCCGTTCATGACCGGCGACTTGGAAAAGCCCGTCATCGCGGCGGTCAACGGTTTCGCGATGGGCGGAGGCTTTATGCTGGTGGAGCGCACCGACCTGCGCGTTGCATCGCGCGGCGTGGTGTTCGAGGTCTCGGAAGCAAAGCGCTGGCTCCTCGGCGGATACAACCACGGCCACATCGCCAACCTGCCCTACCCGATCGCGATGGAGATGGCACTGGGCTTTCGGTTCACGTCCGAACGGTTTTACGAAGTCGGCTTCATCAACCGTCTGGTCGAACCGGATGCGCTGATGCCGACCGCGATGGAAATGGCGGCGCATTTGCTGACCCTGCCGCCTGCCTCCCGCGTCAACACGGTGCACATGATGCGCCAGATGCGCCCCACCGTCGGGCCGGACTTTGAACGCCTTGCCACCGCCCTCCACGCCCACGGCGCCAAGAGCGACCTCATGGAATCACGCTCGGCCTTCGCAGAGAAGCGCCCGCCTCAGTTCAAGGGATGGGACGATCCGCAGGACCGCTACCACCTGCCACAGCTCGACCGGACGGCACGACATGACTGAACCATTGGGCCCTCTTCACGGCGTAAAGGTCGTCGCCTGCTCCACCGCGCAGGCCGGTACAGTGCCCTACATGCTCATGGCCGATCTCGGCGCCGAGGTGATCAAGATCGAGGTGCCGGACGGCGGCGACACCTCCCGTGGATCGAGCATCCTGCCCGGTCTGCCCAGCACCTATTTCGAAACAAACAACCGCGGCGTGAAAAGCGTCACGCTGAACCTGAAAACCCAGGAGGGCCGGGAAATCCTGCATAAACTGGTCGCGAAAGCAGAGATGTTCGGCCAGAATTTCCGCCCCGGGGCGGCGGAAAAGAACGGTTTCGGTTACGAAGATCTCCGCAAGGTCAATCCGAAACTGGTTTATATCTCGATTTCGGGTTACGGCCCGAAGGGGCCGCATGCCGACCTGCCCGGCACCGATTCCATGGCGCAGGCACTTGGCGGCATCGCGGAGGCCTATTCAACACCGGGCCAGCCGCTGCGCACCGGCATCGTTTCCGTTGCCGACGAAACTTGTGCCATCCTTGCATTTGGTGGCGCTCTCGCGGCCCTGACCTACGCCCGCACCACAGGTATCGGACAAAAGGTCGACTGTTCGTTGCTGGGCGGTCAGATCCGCCTCATGGGCTGGACGCTGACCACGACCATGTGGCGCGACCGCAACCCGGTCACCGGACAGGCTCGCGTCACCGGCACGCCAGAGCGACCCGGTCTCAGTGCCAGCTTCAACGACCGGGACGGCAAACCCCTGGTCTTTCAACTGAACGGCGCCCGCAAATGGCGCGAGGCGATGGCGGCACTGGGCTTTTACGAGAGGCTTGAGCAGGCGGGGTTCGGCGATCTCGGCGTGGCAATCGCCTCGGACGAGAAGCGGGCGATCCTGCTGCGCCTGCTGGACGATCTGTTCGCAACGGGCACACGCGACGACTGGGTGAGCAGGCTGCGCGGTTCGGATATCGTCTCCGCACCCATCAATACATTGCTTGAAGCGTCCAATGATCCCGATGTGCTGGCCAATGGATACGTCACGGAGGTAGAATATCCAACCCACGGCAAGACGCTGAAAGTCCATGGCTCGCCATGGCATTTTTCCGAAACGCCGGCCAAGATCGGTCACGCCCCGGCATTGGGTGAACATAACGAATCCGTCCTCTCCGACCTCGGCTACAGTTCGGCGCAGATCAAGGACTTCAAAGATAGAAAGATCATCTGACACCGACCCTTCGGTCCCGTCATGGCCCGGCCTGTCCGGGCTACCTATTGCCGCACGTCCCGGAAGAGATGTCCCGACACCACGCCGGGCCTTGACGGCAGGGGCAGTACACCACCGTCACTGCGGATTGGTATCAGTCCCGATCCGGAGCACCAAGCGGGAAAAACGGCCGATAGGGACGCGCATCGTCGACGCAGCGGGCAAACGACGGACGCGCCAGCAGGCTCGCGCGATACGCCTTCAACGTTGCAAGATCCTCACCAATCGGATGCACCCAGTCCGCATAGAACAACGCTGGCGCCGCGGCCGCGTCGGCCATGCTGAACACATCGCCGGCCGCCCACCGGCGCCCCGCCAAGGCATGGTCCAGCCAGGCATAGATCGTTTCAAGTACGGTTTTGGCCTGCGAGACACCGTACGGATCGCGAACATCCTTCGGACGGCGTGCATCGAACACGATGGTTTGCACAGGGACCATCACATGGCTGTCGAACACCCGGTCGAGCATCCGTATCGGCACCGCTTCCTTCATATCCGCTGGAATCAGTGTCACCGGGCCGGGGTGAAACGCGGCCAGATGCTCGATGATCGCGCTCGTTTCGAACACGGTCGTCTCGCCGTCGACAAGCAGCGGAAACCGGGCAATCGGCCATCGCCGCGCCAATTCGGCGGTGTTGTCCGGCTGATCAGGACCAAGCACGCGGAACTCGAACGGCGTCTCGTTCTCATACAGCGCGATCAGCGCCTTCATCGTGTAGGACGAAAACGGGTGCCCGAACAGTTGCAGGCTCACGCGCCTGTTTCCCCATCCCGAGCCCGCTCGATCGCGGCGATGTCGATCTTCCGCATACCCATCATCGCCTCCATCGCCCGCTTCGCCGCCGCCTTGTCGGGATCGGTGGTGGCTTCGAGAACCACGCGGGGCACGATCTGCCAGGACAGGCCGAACTTGTCCTTGCACCAGCCGCATTGCGATTCCTCGCCACCGCTAGCGACGATGGCATTCCAATAGCGATCGGTTTCTTCCTGGGTGTCGGTGTAGACCTGGAAGCTGACCGCTTGGTTGAACGTGACGTGCGGGCCGCCGTTAAGACCGAGGAAGGGCATGCCCAGCACGGTGAACTCAACGGTCAGTTCGTCTCCCTCCTTGCCGGCAGGATAGTCGGATGGCGACGCATGGCAGGCGTCGACGTGGCTGTCAGGGAAGGTTGCCGCATAAAATTCGGCCGCCTTGCGCGCCTGGCCGTGGTCGAACCATAGGCAGGTCGTGATCTTCTTTTCGGTGATCTTCATGTCGGATCTCCTTATACGTTGCTGGTGTCGATAATCGGCGTGAAGCCGCCGAAGATTGCGAGCGGGCCGTTGTAGGGCGGCTGTATTTCCCGCATGCGCGGATCGTGCATCATGGCGTTCCTGCCTGCGTCGCGGGTCGGCTTGTCCGGCCATTCTATCCAACCAAATATGACCGTCTCGCCGGGCTTCGCCTGCACGGCACGCTGGAAATCCGTCACCTTGCCGGCGGGCACATCGACACCCCAGCCGTCGACAACACGCAGCGCGCCGTGGTCCCGGAACAGTCCAGCGATCTTGGTCACGTGGCCGATAATATCCTGACGTTTGCCGTTGGGAACACTGGCTACCACGGCGTCGACATAGGCGAACTTACCGGCCTCGCCGGTGTCGAAAAACGCCTCGAACCCGGCGAAGATCAACCTCTGGCCGTCGAACGGCATCGCACCGTCGGGCCGCATCCGCTCATCGGCCATCATTTTCCCGGAAGCGGTGTCGCACGTGGCCTTGTCGGGCCACCAGACCCAGGAGAAAACGACCGTCTCATCACCCTTCGCCTGGACCGCCCTCTTGAGGTCCGTGACCTTGCCGTCCATCACGTCGTCACCCCAGCACTCGACAGTGCGCAGCGCGCCATATTCTGCGAAAATCGGCGCCATCTTGTTTGCCATGTCGAGAAAGGCCTGCTTGTTCCCGGTCTGCACCGGAATAACGAATCCTTGGAAATATTTCATCGTTTCTGGCCTTTTCTGATTCGGCAAAGAGATTTCAGGCCACGGCCGGGGTATCGAACGTCGCCATATGATCGGCCATCGCCTTTTTGTACGCCGGCCGGCTTTCCCCGCGCGCGATATAGCCGGCAAGAACCGGAAAGTCGTCGAGTTGGGGCGTACCGCGCAGCCCGCCCAGCACGGAGATCATCATCAGGTCGCCAACCGTGAACGCGTCCCCATCCAGCCAGGCGTCGTGGCCAAGCGCGGCCTGTAGATCGCCCAGCCGCATCTGCAGGTCCTCAACGACCTTCCCATGGCGTGCCTTGGACCATTCCCGATCCGCCTCGAAAATGTCGTTGACCGCCAGTGCCATGACGTACGGCTCCACGGAATTCAGTGCCGCCGCCACCCACTGCAGCGCGCGCATCCGCGCGGCGGGATCCAGCGGGATCAGCTTGCCGGCGCGTTCGGCTATGCGCAGCACGATCGCCCCCGATTCGAAAATCGCAACCTCGTCGTCCTGATAAGTCGGCACCTGCCCGAACGGCTGAAACCGGCGATGTTCGGGGGTCCTCGAATTGCTGATCAGATTAACCGCATAACGCTGACCGACCTCCTCGAAGGCCCAGCGAGGCCGCATGTCGCGGACAAAGCCACGCGCGAACTCAGGTACCCAGCCAAACGTCGTGATAGTCGGAATCATATTACGCTCCCGATTGCTGTTTCGATTAGATCCGGTCACCGGCGAAATGCCGCACCAGCTTGTCGAGCGCGCCATTCCAGCCCTGCTCGTGGCTGTGCCTGGACACCTCGGTCTGCAAACGCGCATGCGTAAAGGTCAGTTCCGTCCCAGTAGTAATCGGTCGCAGATCGATCTCGAGACGCGATTCCTCGCCCGTTTCCTCCGGCTCGCCCCCGCGGTGCCAACGCCAACTCATGACCAGGCGGTTGGGCTTGTCGACTTCGAGATACTGGCCGCGGCTCTCATGCTCGCTGCCATCAAGCATCCGGAACCGGACCCGGAAGCGGCCACCCACGCGGATATCGGTTTCGGCGAGCAGCACCGGTCCGTCGTCAGGACCCCACCACCAGGCGATGCCGTCCGGGGTCGTCAACGCATCGAACACGATCAAGGGGCGGGCCGCGATCCGGCGCACCAGGGTCAGGGTGGTCATGGTGTGATCTCCTCCGTCTTCGCCGCCGCAGCGGGCGCCGCCCTGGCCTTCGCCTCTTCGGCCTCTGCGTACGCGGCGAGCCGGTCGAGACGTGCTGACCAGAAACGTTCATACCGACGCAGCCAGTTCATCGCCTCCTCCATCGGTTCAGGCGCGAGGCGCACCGCCACGGTGCGACCCTTCTTCGATCTGGTCACCAGCCCTGCGGCACCCAGCACATCGAGATGCTTCATCACCGCCGGAAGCTTGATCGCGAAAGGGCGTGCGAGCTCGCCTATCGACACGCTCTCCTCTCGTTCGAGACGTGCCAGGATCGCTCGCCGCGTCGGATCAACGAGCGCCGCGAATGTCCGGTCGAGTTGTGATTCTGGAAACTTCACCATGTGGCGAAGTGTGGGAAGCGGCGACGGCCGTGTCAAGGCTATCAGGCGGAGGCGGGTGATGGCGGCTGCCGCCCGCAGTCCCTAGAACCGACCTATTGGCGATCCACAGGGATGCCACAGAGCCGTTAGCTTCACCGTTGGCTGGGTTGGATTGCCGCGGTGCCTCCCGCGGTCACGCTACAACCGCCGGCCGGCGGCGGCGAAGGTGATCGGCGAAACTCGCTGCGAGGGGCGCCAGGAACAGCCTGGTCAGCCCCCCATGGTGAACGGCCCGATGAACGTGAACGTCTAGGTCATCGGTGCATCGAAACGTACACGCCCCTTCTGGGGCTGTTGCATGGATCGACGAGAAGATCGCTGTGCGGCATGTTGTCGCGGAGCGCGCCTTTGCCGACGATGACAGGCCTGCCGCGGTTGCGTGCGGCCGGGACTTTCCCCGTGTCGACCCAAACGGCAGGCCGGATCTGCCTTCGCCATGTCGTTACGGTGTCACCGACGGCCAGCTTTTCCACTTCGATCTCGCCACGAGGTGTGCGAATGCGGCCTCCCGCACAGAAACATACCGTGATGTCGGCATTGCCGCCGACAGTGTCGATTCGGAAGTCGGACAGGCTGTCGCCGCCAACAACAGCGAGGTGATGGTGCCGGACGGGGCCTGCCTCCGTGACAACCAGAGGCATCCTGCTTAGCGCACCAGGGGCGAGGTCATGACCGGCGGAGGCGGACGCTGCGGCACCGCCGACTTGCCAAAATTGAAGCCCAGATGTTCGCGCACCGCCGCTTGGTTGAAGGTTCCCACCGCTGGTGCCGGCGACGTCGCGTCCAGCGAAATACCGGGGATGCCCTGACGTTGTTGCGCCGCCTGCACCCGCAGTGCCTCATTCAAACAATTATACGACCACGACGTGCCGACCCTGGCATCGATACACCGCGACGTCTGGTTGGCGGCAGGTGCCTGTGCCAGCGCGTGTCCAGCCGCAAGGCACAGAGCCACCATAGCCAGCCATGCTCGGTTCGGTTTAGGGCGCCGCAACGTGGGAGAGCGCGATCTCATTCAGTTCCAGGGGTTGCTTGGTTTGCATCTGCTGTAGATAGGCACGCGCGTTTGCACTTTCCTTCTGCTGCCTGAGGGCTTGCACCAATTTGTCCTTCACCTCCACGAGAGTAGCGGTGGTCGCCGGTTTGGTGTCCAGCAGCTTGAGCAGATGCCAGCCGTCGGCGGCGCGAACGGGGTCGCTGATCGCATTGTCCTGCAGCCCGGCAACAGCATCCTTGATCGCCGGGATCAACTGATCGTCCCGCACCCAGCCGATTTCCCCGCCTTTCTCGGCGGTTGCCTTGTCCTGCGAAACATGCTTCGCAGTGTCGGCGAAATCGGCATGCGGACGCGACAGGGTCTGCTTGAGCTCACGCAATTTCTTCTGGGCTTCGGTATCGGCCGATTTTGGCGCATCGGCGGGAACCGTGAAGACGATCTGCGCCAGGTGATATTCGCGCGGCTTCACGAAGCGGGTCTTGTTGGCTTCGTAGGCGGCCTGCACGTCAGCATCCGATGGATACGACGCGTCCGGCTGGTTCAGCGATGCCAGATAGGAGTCGACAATCGCCGCGTCGTGCGCCGTCTTGGCCCGATAGGCCACATCAGCATCCTGGTCCCACTTCTTTGCCTCAGCTTCCACCAGCAGTTCCTGCCGTATCAACTGGCCGCGGACCAGTTCGTCCAGCGCGACATGGTTGTGCAACGCCTGGTCCCGCACCGCCGGATCGATATGCGCGAGCATTGCCTGTACGTCGGCGACGGTCAGCGTCGTCGTGCCGACCTGGGCGACCACATCAGTTGGTTGGGGGGCCGGTCCGGCCGCGCCGAGGAATCCGGCGAGCGCGATGCCCGCCAGGATGGTATGCAGATGTGTCATGGAGTCTTTACCTCTCGGACGGCCGCCGGTTGCTCACCGGGATAATATTTCTGCTCGAGAATGCGGTCTTCGTTGTCCTGCACGATGTTTTCCAGCTCCACTTTCTTGAATCCCAGGACCACGTCCCAACCGCTGGTCGCCAGTGACCTGAATTTCCGCGTGTCATACATGTTCAGAATATTGTTGGCGACGGCAAGCAGCTTGGTGTTTTTGGTCTGACACACATCGAGGGTCCGTTGCGCCGTGGTGGCCTTGGCGCTGGACTGGCGGTCTTGTGCATCCTTGGTCTGCGCCAAGGTCGCGGCTTGCTGATATGCCGTCTGCCAATGGGTCAGGCCATCCTGCAAGGCCGCATTCTGTTTCTTCAGGGTGTCGACAGCGTCGCGCAATGGCTGATCGTCGGCCGCGGGTTGAGCCGGCTGTGCCGCTGGCCGCGCCGCGACCTGCGCCGTCAGTTGGGTCACCTGTTGCTGTAGCAGATCACGCTGTTTCTGGGCCTGGTCGAGCGTGGCCTGCAATGTGGTCTGACTGTCCTGCGCGGCGCGCAAATCGGCGGTGACATGGCGCAGCGCGTCGCGCAGGCGATCCTCGGTACTCGCCTCCTGCGCCCCGGCGGTGGCGGCGAACAGGCAGAGTACGGTAGCGAACGGGATGATCCGGGTGCTTGGTGTTGGCATGATCAGAACTTCGCGTTGATATCGACGAGCAGCGTGTTGGCGGTGAACGGCGGTCCGGAAATCTGGGTCGCGCTGTAGAATTTGCCGTCGAACCACAGGTTGCGATCGAGTGCCACGTTGCCGGCAAGGGTGTACATCTTGGCATTCGTGCCGCCGGGATAGAAATCGGAGTCAGTGAGCGCGTCGAGCACCGCGTCGGATTCAAGATAACGATATCCAATCGTAAAATTCCAATCCCACATCTTCTCCAGTTGCTGGTGTCCGAAGGTGACCTGTACGAGATAACCGTTGTCGCCACCCGACCACAGGCCGTTCGACCCAATGTTGTTTTGCGGATTGCGGGATGTGATGGCAGCCGCGTCGAAGCCGAAATTCTTTACGAAGTCGGCGCCGAAGACGATGTCGATCGGATGGAAGTTCAACACGCTGAACGCACCATGCACGTCAAGGACGTCGAAGCGGGATGCCAGCCCATAGAACTGCGGGTTGGGCGTGACGACGCTGCCGGTGGGTGGATTGGGGGTGATATTGCGTAGCGGGAACAAGGTGTTCCCGAACTGCACCCAGCCCGGGGTTTCATCGTCGGTGCTGCAACTGCCGTAGCCCACGGGGCTTAGGCACGGGGCCGACTGGCTGCCCTGCACGTTGAGGAAATCGAAGTAGCCGAGGGCCAATTTCGCGGTGTAGTCGTCGTTTATCTTCCACTCGCCACCGCCTTGAATGGCAACGAGGTAGGAGTCATGGCTGCTGTTTTCCTGATCGGACGTGGAGGTCGAACCGAAATTGAGCGAGGTATTGAACACCGGGAAGGCGCCAACCGTCAGGAATCCGTTGGTTTTGCTGGTGATGGCATGTTGCACGTGCATCGATATGCCATCGAAGTTCAGATCGTCATAGAACAGGACCGGCGTGGTCCAGAAGGGATTGGGGGCGCGGCCGACATCCATGCTGAACCAGTCAGTCGGCTTCATCCTGATAAACGCACGATCCAGCCAAATCGAGTATTTCTCGAAGTCGCCACCAGCCCCCAACGTCTGATTTTCTGAAACGGGGCTGTTATCATTGCCGGTGCCGATGCGGATTTCGGTGCTGATCCAGTCGTTGATCTGTGCATCCGCACCAATGCGCGCACGCAGGCGGAACCGCGTACGGTTTTCGTTCATATCCAGGATGGGTGGGAAGGTCGACGACATATCGTCGTACCCATTGGCACTGCTATTGATCGAATTGAAATTGGGAAAGCAATCACAGTTACTGTGCGGAAGCATGTCTTCCTCACCCCGCAGCCGGATATCGCCGAATATCTTGATGCGCTGGGTCCATTCCGGCTGAGAATTGGGTTCGGCCCAGCCTTCGTCCCGAGCCTCCTGCATTACCTGCTGTTTGACCTCGGAGGCGATCTGCTGCCGGACTAACTCCGGCACGTAGGTGACGTGAATGGATGGCGGGGTGCCAGCCGGCGTACTGCTCGCCTCGGTCTCGGCCGGTGCAGACGCCGCAGCACTGGCGGTATGCGGCGCCGTCGGGGATGGCTTGGGCGCCGGGCGCGTGCGTTTTGCCGAGTGTCCTTCCTGTTCGGCCTCCTGCAGCAGCGGTGCCGCCTGGTCGGCCGTGATCTGGCCGTTCTTCACCATCAGCTGAATCAGGTGAACCATTGTGTTGCCGCCATCGTCCTGGGCGGACGCCCCGTGCGGCACACCAATCACAAACGGTAGCGCGATCAGGCCGTAACCGAACCATTTGCGCCCGCGGCGAAGCCGTCTGAACCCCATCATCACGGAAATTCCTGTTCGCTGAAGCTGTCGTTCACCCTTGGGTGCCGATTCGAAGGACCACGGGCTGCGGCAGGTCGGCCGGCCACGATTCATGCAGGCTGACACCGTCAACGACATGCGCGATCGCGCTGTCCCTGGCGGTTTCACCGGTCGAATTCACCAGTTCACAGCGCGTGATCTGACCGGACGGCGCCAGCCAGACACGTACCATCAGTCCGTGGAGTTGGACGTATCGTGTCTGTTCATTACTTTGCAGCGCCACCTGCACCTGATTGGCGATCAGTCCGGCATAGTAGCCGTTCCGGCTGCCGCCACCGCCGCCACCGCCGCCGATCATGTCGCCCTCGCCGTTGCCCACGCCCAACCCATACGGATTGGGACCCGGCCCGGCTTCGGCGGTCAGCGGGTTGCCGGGCGGCCGTGGTACACTGACGGGCTTCGGCGGTGCCTGTTTCGGTTGCTGGACCGGCTTGGCCGCTTCCTGCTGGGTGGGCTTCGGCGGCTCGATCATCTTTTGGGGAGGCGGCGGGGGCGGTGGAGGCGGCGGCGGGGGTGGTGGCAGGATCACCCGCATCATCGTGGTGATCGGCCGCCTCTGCGGTGTGCCGCCGCTGCGCAAGAGCTGCGTCACCAGCACGCCGACGCCGACCAGCAGCACCAGCGCGAACGCCGCCCAACCCAGTTTGCGCAACCATTCGCGCATCGCCGTCTCAGGATCCGTTCACACGTTGGTATGCCAAGCCGACCGAAGAAATACCGACCTTGCTGCACAAGTCCAGCACAGCCGTTACTTTCTCATACTGTACCGCTCGGTCGCCCTTGATGATAATCGGCAGATCCGGGGTGATGGCCTTGGCGTCGCGCAGACGTGTTTCCAGTTCGCCCAGCGATACCGGGATAGCGTCGAGAAAGATCTGCCCCTCGTTGGAGACACTGATAAGCTTGGTCTTTGGTTGAGACAGACTCTGTGTCGAACTGCCCTTGGGCAGGTCCACCTTAGCGCCCTGAACCGCCGCCGTGGTCATGATAATGAAAATAACGAGCAACACATAAGCCAGATCGAGCATCGGCGTGATGTTGATCTCATCATACGGCTTATCGCCGGACTGGACGTCCATTACTCGGCTGCCTTTGTTTGAGGAGCACCCACGCCCTCGCCGAGACGTGTCACCAGCATATCGACGAAAGCCGCCATATCGGTGGTGATTTCACGCACGCGGCTCAACAGGTAATTATAGCCAAACAAGGCCGGTATCGCGACGGCCAGGCCGGCGACGGTTGCCAGCAGGGCGGCCGAGATACCCGGGGCGATGGCGTTGATGTTGACGTCACCAGCCTGGGCGACGGCGGCGAAGGTGATCATCACGCCGACGACGGTACCCAGCAGGCCGAGGAACGGACCGCCGCTGATGGCGATGGTCAGCATGACCATGGTGCGGCCGAGACGCTGGTTCTCCCGTACCAGCCCGGCATCGACAGCCGCTCGGATCGCCGCGATCGACTGCGGTGCCAGCATGCCGTTGTCCTGCGTCAGGCCGCCGTGCAGCCGCTCATTCAGTTCCTCCGCGCCAAGCTGATACAGCCTGAACAGCGGGGACGCTCGCATCACCTTCGGGGGTATCCGGCTGAGGTCGGCATAGGCCGCCTGGGTGTCGTTGCCGTGCGTGGCTTGGGCCGTGCGCAAGCTGTTGCGGAACCGTGCGTTCGCCGCGTTGACGCGGCTGAGGTAGATCGCCTTGCCCAGCATGACCCACCAACTGATGACCGACATGATGCCCAGCAGGCCGATGACCACCCAGGCGTCGGGTGAAACCGCGCGAACGATGATGCCGACATAGCCGCTGCCGAAAATCGATGCCTCCTCCGCGACATCGAAGGTCAGCAGTTTCGGATCCGGTCCCTGGTTGGCGACCGCGGTCTGGAACGCACCGGGCAGCCGGATCGATTTCGAGAGATCGAACTCATCCATCTCACCGATGAAGTTGGGCGGTGGTGCCACGACCGGCGCGGGCGCCGCGGTTGGCTGGTCCGCGGCTGCCGGCGGCGTGGCCGGGATTGGGGTCGTGGGCGCCGGCGAGGCGCTGGTAGGCGCCGGCGGGGTCGCGCCGGCGTCTGGGGCGGGGGTTGGCGTGACGGGCGGGGCCACGGGCAGCGCACCGCCCAGCACCGCCTGGCCGGCCAGCGCGGGTAGCGTCGCTGCGACATCGCCGCGGGGCTGGCCATCGACGTAGACCGTCAGGTGATCGGCGGTGGCAGTGACCGCGATGTGGTGCCATCCGTCGCCCGTCAGCGGCGGTCCAGCGGTGGTGCGGCTGGTCGCGTCTTGTGTGTCGATCCGCGCGTAGGCGACACCCTGGTCAAGACCGATGGTCAGCGCGTTCGAGCCGTCTCGATCGGAGTACAGAATCGCGGTGTTGGCGCCGGCGTCAGGATGAACCCACAGCGACCAGGTCAGGGTCTGCCCGGCCGCTATGGCCAGCGACGGACTGGTCGGCAAACGGATGGGCGCGGTGCCGTCCAATCGCACGCCATAACCGATCAGCGCCGCGTTATCGCGCTTGCCCGCGGTCAAGGCATTGTTGCCATAGCCGGTGGCATCTTTCGGCAATCCGTTGTCTTCGGAGAAATGATAGACCAGCAACTGGTCGGCATCATACGTAGCATGGTTGTCGCCGGCGTAGTTGGCGTTCTTGTTGCCCCAGTAGACATAGATCGGCGTCGCCACGC
The DNA here is from genome assembly GCF_009765975.1 of Acidisphaera sp. S103. Classification (GTDB taxonomy): domain Bacteria; phylum Pseudomonadota; class Alphaproteobacteria; order Acetobacterales; family Acetobacteraceae; genus Rhodopila. The sequence goes on from NZ_LMUJ01000034.1 coordinate 18,478, forward strand.
CGGGTGCCAGATCCGGCACGTCCACCCAGATCAGTCCAACCTGATCGATCAGGCCGTCGAACCGCTCGATATGGTAGTGCAATGGGGTCCTGTCGTCTCCGGCGATGAACCGCAGATCGGAACCGTCGTCTTTCGCGGTGGCGAAATTGAAGTTGCCCGAGTGCAGCCGGATCAGGACCGGTGTGCGGCCGATCGGGGCGGTGATGTTGGCGCCTTTCGGTCCGGCGTCAGCTACGATCTTCATGCGATACGACCAATCGCCGTTCCACCATGCGTGTGCCGGCCGCGCGACGATGCAGAACACACAAAACAGCAACAGCGTGAGACAAGCGGATCGGCCAAACTGGCCACCGCGCCTTGGAAGGCGGTCGATCATGCTTCAAAAATCTCCATAGACCCGAAACAAGGCTCGGGGATCGCCGGCTTTCGTGGTGGTGCCGTCGTCCAGCGGAAACGCGACCAGCACTTCGCCGTTCAACTGATCGAGCAGCCGTATCCGGACACCAAGGCCGGCTGAGGCCAGCACGTATGATGGCCGCTGTTGCGGCAGTGGATCATGCAGCACCGCCGTACCGGCATCGAAGAAGACCAGGCCGCGCAGTTCGTTCAGCGTTATCCAGCCGATCCCGGTCAGCGGCGGCGTACGTATCTCGGTTTGCAGTGCACCGCCGTAGTCGCCGAGCACCTCGCTTTCGAGATAGCCGCGGACACTATCCAACCCGCCCAGGCCGAACTGTTCGTTGCTGATCAGCGGCTGGCCGGTGAGTTGGCCGGTGATCCGGCCGTAGAATTGAATATCATCCGGCAGTGTCTGCGTCCGCGACAGGTCGGTGCGCAAATAGGCGAAGCCGGGACTGGCCTCGAAGCGGGCGAAGTCAAACGCGGCGGGACCGCTGCCCGGGCCGCTGAGGGTAAACACGAAGCTGGCCAGAAGATTGGTCTGTGCGTGCTCACTCGCCCAACTTGCGTTATAAGCCACGGTGAGCGGGAAATATGTCACCGGCGCATCCGTTTTGGACGCCCCAAGCGCGATGTCGTCGTCGAAATGCTTGTAGTCGAACCCCATGCTGAGCGCGTGCATGAAGCCGTCGCCGAAACCCAGCGGGACCAACAAGCGCAACCCTGCGACGTCACCCTTGCCGATTACATCCGTCGAGCCGACTGTGGTGACGTTGCTGTTGGAATGCAGATAGGAGAACAGCAGCGACAGATCGCTGTCCGGGAGACGGAAAAGATATGATCCGGAGATAACTTCCGCATCGGACGGCCGTTCCGGCGCTACTTGGAAGTTCAGCGTGGCACTGTCGCCCCGCTGCCATAGATTGTTGTATGCCAATGAGCCGGACAGGCGCAGCCCCGTGGTATCGGCGCTTTGCCTATTGTTGAGTTCCAGGGTCGCATGACCGGGAAATTCATCCTTTACGTTTAGCTCGACATCCACCGTATCCGGTGCCACCCCCGCTTGAAGGGTTGGCGTGACAGCGCGATCCGGCCACTGGTTGAGGGCGACGATGTCGTGTTTCAGGTCCGGCATATGCGGCACCGCGCCCGGCTTCAGCGACGGCGCCGCGGCCTTGATGTCGGCAAGGTCGTGGTACTGCGACCCGTGCACCCGCACCCGCCCGACCGTCCGTTCGGTGACCTTCAATACCACCACGCCATCGGCGACACGCTGGACCGGCACTTCAGCCGAAACGGTCGGGTAGCCTTTCGCCTGATAGGCGGCCTCCAACGCCGCCCGCGCCTTCTCCACGTCGGCCGCCGTCTTGTCGGGGCCAAGAAATCCGTAGACTGCCCTGTCGATTTCGACTTCAGTCAACACCGTATTTCCGTCGACACGAAATTCGTTGACGTCGAAGTGCCGTTGCGGTGCTGGAGCGGCAGCCGGTTGCGCGGGGGTAACGGCCGGTTGCGCCAAGGCAGTCCGGCCGCCAGTCAGCGCGACGAACGTCGTCAGCAGCATGATTTTTCTGGCGCGGCTCATGACCGTCGTCCGACTCTCTCGTCGCCATGAGCAATCGATCAAACACCGAACCCTCGATACAGATCGCACAATACGTCGGCAGCACGAAAATGCTGCGTTTGCGATCGACATTAAGAACGCGGGCTGGCTTGTAATCCGATTTCGCATTCCTGGCATGATAGTTTTGTTGCAGCGAAAGCCACTTACGTCGTTCTTTTATCGTACTCGATATCGTAGCGGCAGGGCGAGAACAATTGTTCCGATCTATCCCGGTCTGGCCTGAAGGAAATCACGATAGCGTCCGGTGAGAGCCGTCAAGCCCAGCCTGCATCAGTATCCTTCCAACCGCTCGCGCAGTGCCGCCAGGACTCGGCTCACCACGCCATCCCAGTCACCGAATTCAGACTGCCGGAATTGCCGTAGCGTTGCGTACCAGGGACTGTCATCGCGGCCCTGTAACCAGCGCCAGTCCGAGTTGAACCGGTTCAGCAACCAGACCGGTACGGCGAGCGCGCCGGCAAGGTGCGCAACGGCGGTGTCGACAGAAATGACCAGATCAAGCGCCTCCATCAAAGCCGCCGTATCGGCGAAGTCTTTCAGGTCATTTGTGAAATCATACAGTTGCGCCGCGTCTTTCAGATCGTCGATTTGCCGGCGGGCATCACCTATTTGTAGCGAGATAAAGTTCACATCGGGGAATGCAGTGAACAGCGGCAGCAACCGGGCGAGTGGTATCGAGCGTTTGCTGTCCGAGAGATGCGCCGAATTCCCCGCCCAGGCGATGCCGACCCGAAATCCGGATAAATGCGCAAGCCGGCGATGCCATTGCACAGCGTTGACCGGATCGGCCCGCAGGTAAGGCACATCGCGGGGGATGGTTTTCAGCGTGGTGCCCACCAGGCCGGGCAGGTCCAGCAAAGGACGATGCAGATGGACTGACGGCAATGCCTCACCTTCCGCCACCACGCGCGTCACGCCGGCCTCCGGCACGTCAAGCAGGGGGCGAAACAGCCGTACCAGTCTTGGGGGCACCTCAAGGACAATGGAACGGATGCCCAATAGCGGCAGGTAGCGGACGCATTGGATTGCGTCGCCATATCCTTCGTCGGAGTAGAGCAGCACGGTGCGGTCACCAGGCGGTTCACCTTGCCATTCGATACCGGGAAGCGACCGAACCACATGACGGCTTATTCGACGGCGCCACACGAATTCCGGCCATCCTTCCGCCAACCGGCCGGTTCTCAACAGTGTGAGACCAAGAGAGAGGTGCGCGTCCGCCAGGTCGGGCTGAATCGCCAAGGCCCGCCGGCAACTGACTTCCGCCGCCGCGATTTCACCGGTATCCGCCTGGGCAATGCTAAGGTTGCACAGGGTCGTCGCGTCGTCCGGGAACAATCGCAGAGAGTCGAGATAATAGGTGATCGCCTTGGCCGGGAAGCCAGCCGCAAAGTACGCGTTGCCGAGGTTGTTGATCGTACCGTAATCATTCGGAAAGCGCTGGGCGACGCGCGTGAACAACGCGATCGCGGTTTCGGGTTCATGGCGCTCAAGGGCGATCAGCCCAAGCTGATGCAGGCTTGGGTAGTGTTCCGGGGAATGGATCAGCACGTCGCGGTAGCACCGCTCCGCCTCGGTCAGGCGCTTGGCCTGATGGTGACGCGAGGCCTCCTGGAACGCCGTGTCGGCAGCCGATAGCGGCAAGGGAAGCCTGCCGTGCAGCGCATGCCGCACCGTTTGCAGCACGCTGTGCCAGTCGCCCGGAGCGGGTTGGCGGAACTGGTGCAAGGTCGGATACCAGGGACTATCCGAACGATCGCGCATCCAGCGCCAGTCGGTGTCGAACCGGTTGAGCAGCCACACCGGTTTGCCCAATGCGCCGGCGAGATGCACGACGGCGGTATCCACGCCGATCACCAGGTCCAGCTCGGCGATCAGCGCCGCGGTATCGGCGAAGTCGGTCAACTGCTGTGTTGCATCGAACAGGACAAGCCCGGCCGGCGGGCGTTCGGCCCCCACTTGCAACGATACGAACGAGATGCCCGGGACGCCCGCCAACGCAGCCAACCGGTCGGGATCGATCGAGCGCTGGCGATCCGCGCCATATGTGGGATTACCCGCCCATGCCAGCCCGACGCGCAAACCCGGCAGCCCGCCAAGACGATACTGCCAGTATGCGACCTGATCGGGGTCGGCACGCAGATAAGGCGACCGTGCCGGGATAGTTTCGAGTGTCGTTTTTAATAAGCAAGGAATGCTCAGCGGATCACAATGGAGATCGTACGCCGGCGGCCGCTCGTCGTTGGCGATCACCGACACCCCGTCGGCAAAGCCAGTCAGCAACCGTCGCAGCGACCGCGGCACCTGGAAGACGACCCGACCCGCGGACGCCAAAAGCGGCACAAAGCGGCAAAATTGAATGATGTCGCCGAACCCTTCCGAGGCGTGCAGCAGCAGTGTCCTGCCGCCGAGCGGCTCACCGTGCCAGGCCGGCACGCCGAATTGCGGGGAGGACGACCCCGGCAGGCGCAGGCGCCACTCGAAGCTGGCCCAGCCCTCCGGCATACGGCCTTCAACCAGCAGGACGTTGGCCAGGTGCAGATGTGCCTCGGCGAGATCGGGGACGTGCCGCAAGGCGGTTTCGAAGCAGTCTCGCGCCGCGCCGATTTCCCCCCGTTCCCGCAATGTCTTGCCGAGATTGCAGTGTGCTCGGGCATAGGCGGGCCGCAGGTCGATAGCGCGGCGCAGAAATGCCTCGCCCTCTTTCAACTGGCCAAGATCGCACAGTACCGTCCCGAGATTGTTGCAGGCCTCGGGGTAGTAGGGATCGCGATCCAATGCGCGCCGAAAACACGCGACGGCCTCGGCATCCCGTCCCAGAAGGCGTAGCGTGCTGCCCAGGTTGTTGTGCGCCGCGGCCAGGGCGGGCCGCCGGTTGACGATCGTCCGCCAGCATTCGGCGGCTTCGCCAAGACGCCCCGCCGCGGCAAAGTGTGAGGCGTCCTTCGCCAACACCTCGACGCCATCGAACGCGGCGGCGACCGGGGGGACTACCAGCCGATTCCTGGCGACAATGTCCGGAGAGCGGGGCATGAGGCGGATCTTGCCCGGCCGGAGCGAATGCCCCGGCCGGACGGACCGTTCAGGCTGCGGTCGTGATGAAATTCGCGGCCGTTACATGGGTGTCGTTGAGAAAGGTGATGGAGGTGTTGTCGGACAACGTGATGGTGGTGTTGCCATGGGCGACCACCGCATCCGCCAACGCGGTCTCCACCTGGTTCGTGGCATAACCTTGCAGATTGACACGATTGCCGCTCGACAGAGGGAAGTCCAGCAGCATGTCGTTGCCGCCGGCCTCGCCGTTGACGAACAGGAATTGGTTGCTGCCCAAGCCGCCGACGAGGGAGGCGTTGCCGGTGCCGGCTTGCAGGACGTCGTTGCCCAGGATGCCGCCGACGACCAGATCGTTGCCGCTGCCGGCCTGGAAGGTGTTGGCGCCAGTCGCGAGGCCGCCGGTCAGCGTCTCGTTGCCGGAACCGGCGGTCAGCACGTTGCTGGCATTGCCCGTTGTCAGGGACAGCACGTCGCCGGAGCCGCCGCCGATGAAGTCAACCGCACCGGTGCCGGCGATCATCACGTTGTTGCCGGCGGAACCGCCCTGATAGGTGCCGCCACCAACGCCGCCGTACACCGTGTCCGAACCGGACTGGCCGTTGAATGTGGAAGCGCCGCTGCCGTTGATAAAGGTGATGTCGTTCAGGCCGCCGTTGACATTCACGGCGTTGGCATTCAGCGCAGCGTTGATGGTGTCGGAACCGCCAACGGTCACGCCGATCGCTTTCCCGATGTTGTCCGTGCCGGTCGACAGGACGTAATTGTCGCCGTCGCCCAGGGTGATGGTGTTGTCGCCCGCCCCGGCCGAAACCGTGTTGTTGCCATGGGTGAGGCGGATGATGTCGTCGCCGGCACCCGTCACGATTTCGTGGTCACCGCCGACCGCCACCGTGATGAGGTTTTCGCCGCCCGCGGCGAGGATCGTGCCGGTCCCGTCATTGGTCGTGAGGTCGATGCCGCCGGTGCCGGCGATCACGTTCTGCTGCCCTGTCGTGCCGGCTTCCGCGGTCAAGGTGACGCGAGAGGTCGTATCGACCAGCACATCGCTGACGGTGGTGGGCATGATCAGGTTCGTGCCGGTCGTGCCAGACGAGACGATCAATTCTGTGTTGCCGGCGGGCGGGTTGAAGGGGCTGGGG
>NZ_LMUJ01000034.1:24793-50750 GCF_009765975.1 Acidisphaera sp. S103
GCCGTCAGTTCCGTCTGCAGTTCCGCGGCGATGCCTGTGGCGGCCGCGATCGAGAACGGATCATCCTGTACTGGAATGAGTACGCTGTTGTCGGCACCGGTCGGGAAGGCAAACTCTACTGTTCCGGGATTGATAAAACCGCTCATGTGAGTCCTCATTTTGCATTTACTTCGGTAAGTGGGCAGATGGTAGCGGGCCAATTACTGCTGACCGGCAACGAGTTGTCCAGTGAATGGTTGATTAAGGAATTGTGTAATAGCGACCGGTGAGAAGCACGGATATATCACATGGTGGTTTTGCCGTGGCCGCCTCCGGTCCGGCCGGGCGACCCGAAGCCTCACGTCGGATTATTTCAAGGCAGTACCCGAAAAATCTGGCACGAACACATACTGATTCGACAATATGCCGTTGCTAGTTCGACCTTTTTCTCAGTTTAAGTTGATCCCCAGGACAAGCAGACCCTGCGTTCGTACAGATGTCGCGGGCTCGTCACTCGTTCGTCATCATTACCGACTTATCATCTGTTGCGGCGCCTTCCTGAAGCCAATGGATTGTTTATCGGCGACGGAAGCGGGCCGTTTGTCTCGTGCAATCAACAGGAAATCCTCAACATGATCAATATCTCCTTACGGCGGTCGCTGTTCTACTCGACCGCGATAGCCGCCATGACGCTGGCCGGCGGACATGGCGCCATGGCGGCGGTTACGCTCGGCGGCGGTTCCACCCTCGCGGCCATCGACTACGACAATGAGTTCTCTATTTTCGGAACCGGCTCGAACTTCACCTACTGCTCGATCGGCAGTGGCGCCGGCACCAGCGCCTTCGTCTTAAACAGCGACACGCCACTGGAAGCCGATGCCGCGAACTGCCCCTCCACCATTGTGGCCGGCAAGAATGTCGATTACGGCGCCAGCGACGCGTTTATCCCCAGCAGCAGCGTTACTTACTTCAACGCCAGCGCCAATGCCGGTCCGCTGATCCAGGTCCCGTCGTTCGGCACGCCGGTGACGTTTGCTCTCAGCAACTCTCTGGGCACCAAGTCCATCACCGCCAATGGCGCAGAGACGCTGACCGATGCCCAGCTTTGCGGCATCTACTCCGGCGTCATCACCGACTGGCACACGATCGATTCGTCCATTGCCAGTGGCACGACCATCAAAGTCGCCTATCGCGCGGACAGCAGCGGCACCAGCTTCCTGCTGACCAGCCACTTGGCGGCGGTGTGCCCAGCCAGCACGGCGTCGGCACCGGGCTTCACCGCTGCGCAGCTCGCCGCAATGCCGACGACCACGTTCGCGCTGAGTGTGTATGGCGTCACGTTGCCGACGACCCTGCCCACCAACCCGTGCGGCATCTCCTCCACGGTTGGTTCCAACTCCATGCCCGCGAATTTCTGCGCGGGAACCGGCAGCAGCGGCGTCGAAGGGATCGTGACGGGCACGTCCAACGCGATTGGCTACCTCAGCCCGGACTACACGGATATCTCCACCCTCAACCAGAATACCGGTGGGTTCCCATTCGTCGCCCAGGTGACGAACAACAACAATGGCAGCACCTATCTGCCAACCGTCGCCAATACCTCGGCGGCGTTGGGCACGATCACCCCTCCGTCTGGCTCGGCTGAATCTATTCCGGCCAACTGGGCGCCGCTAGCTCCGAATCCTTCCACAGGCTATCCGGTCGCCGGCTACACCTACTTGTTCTTCCCCACCTGCTACGCGAGTTCAACGAACACAAACAACGTCGTCGGCTGGCTGAAAGACCATTACAACAGCACCGGCATGAACGGAACGGATTATGTCGACCTGATCACCGGCAGCGGGTTCCTTCCGGTCCCTGGCTCCAGCGACTCCGCTGCGCCGACGGCCGGTTCCTTTGCCGCCGCGATCATCTCGGCCTTCCTGACGGGCGACAACCAGCACCTCAACATCGCAACCGTCGGGGTCAACGGTGGCAATGCCACCCGGTGCACATCGCCCGCCGGACGCTGAACACGACGCCTCAAACAACTGCTTACTGGGTGGCCCGTCGTGGGCCACCCGCCTTTTTTCATTTGCACGGAGCAAGGAATTCAACCCTCGGCCCCGACCATGAAAACAAGACGCAATCCTGGATTGCTTCAAGCCCTTCTTCTTAGGCATCGCCGCGGCGCATCGATTTGTCCGACCGAGCAGTAGCCCCCCGGCGGAGCGGGATGATCCGCAACAACTGAGTGACCAGGCCGGTCATCATGATGGCCGGACGGCAAAAGGAACCGATCACGATGAGCATGTCCCTGCAGGACCTGACGACTTCTTTCCTCTACGGTGAATTCATCACTTTCAGCAGCGACAACTTCGCCACGGCGACAGCCGTCAGCAATGGCGACGGCGGCTTCACCCTGGCACCGGCGACCGGCGTCGATTGGACCAACGATACATCCGTGGTTGGCGGCGGCGGTTCGGTGGAAGCCGTCAATATCTCGGTACCCACGGTGACAAGCGGCTCGGCGGCCGGTTCGGTCGATCCCTATGCCGAGACCAACGGCATCCTCGAATTCGTGATCGCGCAGGCAGACGGCACTTTTTCCCAGCCGTTCTATGGCCAGATCATCGGCTGGAACGACGGGGTCGTCGCCTTTCAGGCGTATCAGAACTACACATCCGACGGCACAACCGGCACACTCAGCGATCCGATTGCCGCAGTCCCATATTTCTATCTGTCCACCACTGCGCTAGCTGCCGGCGCGGAGCCGCCGACCGGCGTCAGCATCAACACAACCAGCCCCGCACCGGCGATTTTCGACCCGGAATATCCGGTCACGCCAGTGCCACTGCTACTGAACAACCCCGACGGGGAACTGCTGGACGGCTTCGGCAATTCTTGGTCCAGCCTGGTCGGGACGACCTTCGACAGCAACGACGTCGCTATCATCGACACGGTCAGCCAGAACCCGTCCACATTGGCGCTGACCACCGGGGCGGGCGAGACCTTCGCGACGGCGAACGATACCAACGTGTCGATCGTCGCCGCCTACAACGACGCCCAGGTGGTCGAACTGCAATACACCAACGCGCAGGGCGACACGGTCGATGTCTATGGCCAGTTGATCGGCACCGGCCAGACCGATCTGCTGTTCCAGGTCTACACCGGGTTCAATCCGCAGAGCGGGGCGGTGTCCTCGCCCGATACCAGCCTGCCCTTCATCCTACTGTCGAAGAACAGCCTGTCGGGCGGCGTGCCAGTCGTGATCTTCAACCAGGACACGGCAGGTGGGGATATCAACGCCCCTGCTGGAGGGGAGGACCTAACTGCGTTCGGCCTGACCGCTGCGTCCGGCTTGGCCACTTGGTCGCTCAATCTGCATGACCTGTTCGGCGTGACGGCCAGCGGCGGCGGCATCACGATCAGCAGCGACCAGTTCGCCATCATCACCGATGAGAGCGGCCGTGGCATCATTGACATGGCTACCGCCGGCGACTGGGCAAACAGCGGCAACGCGGTGGTCGACGGCGGCACGACGGTGCAGGTCACCGCGGTCTATGACGATTGGCAGGTGGTCGCATTCCAGGTCACCCAGGCGAACGGCAGCCAGACGACAGTATATGGCCAGGTGATCGGCTGGAACGGTGCGGAAATCGCCTTTAATGCCTTTTCGGCCTTCGATGACGTGAACGGCCCCTCGGGGTCCATCAACGGCATGGCTTCGTTCGTCCTCGCCACCACGCCCACCGCCGTCAGCGGCGCCGGCAACACGGATCAGTCGCTCTATGTAGCGTCCGCTATTGGACCAATCGATGCGCCGCTGTTCCTCAATCCGTCCACGCCGGCGCCCAATCTCGATCTCAGCACGCTGGTGAGCAATTCCTTCCGCACCCCCAGCGACTACGTGGCGTTCGCCAGCGTGGTGCAGCAGAACCCCACGACGCTCGCGTTCAGCATCCTGCCGAGCCACTCTGTCAACCAGACCTGGACGGGCGTGTATGGGGTCGGGACGACGGGAAGCGTCGTCGTCGAGAACGTCTATGCGGTCAGCCAACCGAGTCTCTACACTTTCGGCCAGACCCAGATCATGGAACTGGGCTTCGAGCCATCCGGCACCAGCACCCCATCCAAGACCGTCTATGCCCAGTTCATCGGCTACAATGCCGATACGCTGCTGCTGCAGGTGCTGCCCGGCTTCAACCCCGCGACCGGCACATGGGCGCCGAGTGTCGGGAACGTCGTCGGAACCTACAACGCAGACCCCTACATGGTGATCTCGGATGTCAGCCTGATAGCCTCGGACGGCATGCCGATCGACGACGTCTTCACCAGCAACGGTGCCCTGGCGCCCCTGAGCCTGCTGCCGCTGTGCTTTTGTGCCGGCACGCTGATCGCCACCCCAACCGGCGAGGCCGCGGTAGAGACGCTGGCCCGAGGCGACACGGTGCTGACGGCGAAGGGGCAGGCACGTCGGGTGACGTGGATCGGCCGTGGGCGCGTGCTGGCCACGCGCGGCCGGCGCGGCCCTGCCACCCCGGTCATCGTCCGAAAGGGCGCGCTGGCCGACAACGTGCCGCATGCCGACCTGCATGTGACCAAGGGTCATGCCTTCCTGGTGGACGGCGTGCTGATCCCGGTCGAGTTCCTGGTCAACCACCGCAGCATCCTGTGGGACGACCGGGCGCAGGAGGTCAGCCTGTACCACGTCGAGCTGGACACTCACGACGTGCTGCTGGCCAACGGCGCGCCGGCCGAAAGCTATCGCGACGACGGCAACCGCTGGCTGTTCCAGAACGCCAATACCGGGTGGGGCTTGCCGCCGCGGGACCCGTGTGCGCCGGTGCTGACCGGCGGTCCGGTGGTCGATGCGGTGTGGCGGCAACTGCTGGACCGCACCGGACCGCGCCGCGGCGCGCCGCTGACCGAAGATGCGGACCTGCATCTGCTGGTCGATGGAAGCCGTGTCGATGCCAACGGGCCGAGTGATGGCCGGCCTGAGGCCGGCGGGCCGGACGGCATGATCCGGGTGTTCGCGCTACCGGCTTCGGCCCGCTCGGTGCGCATCGTGTCGCGCTCCGCGGTGCCGGCGGAGCTGGGGCTGGCGCGCGATCCACGCGAACTCGGCGTGGCGGTGCGCCGGCTCGTGCTGCGCCAGGGCACGTGGTTCCGCGCTATCGCCCTGACCGACCCGGCACTGCAAAACGGCTTCCATGACCCCGAACCCGCGGACGGCATTCGCTGGACCAACGGCGACGCCGATCTGCCGGTGTCGCTGTTCGCCGGCCGTTCGGGGCGGCTGGAACTGGTGCTGCATCTGGGCGGATCCACCCGATACATCGACGACGGTTCAGTGGTCAGGGTGGCGTGACAGGCGGCACCGTGGTGACACCCGCGCGGCGGGATTGCAGCACGACGGCGAAGTATCCGGCTGGCTGGGCTTGTCTTCCGACACGGCTGTCGTGGACCGCGCGCGCGTGTCGGTCGCCCGGCAGTCGATCGAGCGGATCGACGGGATCCTCGACATGTATAAGCTCGATGTCGGCGGCTACCCGAGCACCGAGGACGGTCTGCAGGCGCTGATCGACAAGCCGGGCGACGTCGAGGGTTGGAACGGGCCCTACGTCAAGGGCAACGGCACGCTGCTCGATCCGTGGAACCATGCATACGTGTATCGCAGCCCGTCCACCCGGCAGGGGCATGATTACGATCTGTGTTCGGCCGGTCCGGCCGGCCAAACGGCGGATCCGTCGCAGAGCGGCATGATCTGCAACAATTGAGCGTCGGGACTGGCCGTCGCGGCGGCTGGGCGGCGTGAGGGACAGACAACGGTGGGTGGCTATCGCATCGCGATCGCGAATGGCGGCATGGTGCCGGCATGCGGCCGGGCATCGTGCCGGATGCCGAGTTGGTATCCAAATGTCAACGTTCCGCCATACTTCATTGACTAAGTGAGTTACGATAAATCCGGCACGCCATCGAGGCGCGGCCAGCACCCGCCCGCCCGGATCAGTCCGGAGGACTACCCCACGCCCGGATCCGGTAAGGGGGGGGACGTTGCGTGCTGTCCGACTGGCCGAAAACCTGCACCTCGGCGACCCGGTTGAACCGCGCACCGCCAGCGACCGCCGTCGCGGTGACGCGCACGAAAAGCTGAGTGTTCGGCCGCCGCAGCGGCGGCGAACGGGGGGGCGTTGCCACCTCGAAGCCGCCATTCGGCCCGGCATTCTGGAACGCGGCGGCGACGACCGGGTCGATGGCGTCCGGCACGACCCGCGTCGGATTCAGGACCGACAGATGCGGTGCCAGACGCGCCAGCAGGTCGTCGGTCATGCCGGGTATCAAACGCAACTCATTCACATCGCGGAAATCACGCATCGCCGGCCCATATGGCAACCCGGCGGCGATATAGGCCGATGAATCCGCCCCGCCGCGACTGTGGTATTGAGCGATTTCGGTTGCCAGGATCTGCGCCACCGGCGCGGCGGCGCCAACTTGCCGCAACAGCGCCGCCAGCAAGGCGACCGATGCATTGTTCGGATTGATCAGGTCCGCCTCATCCTGAACCCGCACCGTCACCACGGCATTGCCGAAGCGCATGTCATGCAGCACTGCCGTCGGCGCCCATTGCCCGGCGGCCAGGCGGAAAATCGCCTCCTGCGCGGCGCCGTCGGCGGCCGCCTCCGCCACCGCGGCATCGCGGAGATTCTCCGCCAACTTCACCTCGCCGCGGCCGGAGGCGGTCAGGCCGCTGACCAGCAGGGTCAGCAGAACCAGTGTCCACAGCACGATCAGCAGCGCGAACCCGTCTTCCGCGCGGCGTCTCATTGGGTCGGGTCGGCACGCTGCCGCAACGGACGTCCCGGATCGTCGGACCCGCTCGCGCCCAGCGCCCGGTTTTCCTGCGGCACCAGGGCGGCGTTGGGCATCTGCCGGCGCATGTCCTGGGTCAGGCCACGGGCGTCACGCTCGTCGTGGATGACATGCGGCGTGATCATCACCAGCAGTTCGGTGCGGACGCGCTGGTTGTTCTGCGTACCGGCGAGCAGCCCCAGCACCGGAATATCCTTCAGCCACGGAATACCCTGGTTGCCGCGCGTCACGCTGTCGCTGATCAACCCCGCCAGGCCGACGGTCTCGCCATCCTGCACCACGACCCGCGAGGTGATGCTGCGCTCCGAAAATGTCGGTGAACTGATGCCGCTGGTCGTCGGTGCCGAGGTATCGATGCCGCTGACTTCCTGCGCGATGTCCAGCGTCACCTGTCCGCCGCTGTTCACCCGCGGCGTGACCTGCATGATGACGCCGGTCTCACGGTAGTTGACGGTGCTGACGATCGCCGCGTCGGAGGTCAGGACGCTCTGGGCCGTGCCGGTCAGATAGGGCACCAGATCGCCGACCTGCAGCTTGGCCGGCTGGTTGTCCAGCACCATGATTTCGGGCGAAGACAGCACTTTGACGGTGGTGACCGCCTGGAGTGCCGAGATCGCGAACGGCGCGCCGCCGGCGCCGTGGCCGCCAATGACGAAACCGGGGAAATTCGCCGCGAACGGTGCCGATGCCAACGCTCCGGTCACGGTCTGCGAACTGTTGTTCAGCATGCCGTTGATGCCGCCGGACTGGAAAAAGAATTGCGTGCCGTATTGCAGCGTGTCGTTCAACTGGACTTCCGCGATCGTGGCATCGATGCGGACTTGCAATGGCATGATGTCGATCTTGTACAGCATCGCCTCCACGGTCGCGTCCTCGTGCGGCGTGGCGTAGACGATCACGGCGTTGTTCTGTTCGTTCGGGATGATCCGCATCGTGTCGGTGTCGCTGCCCTGGGCGGATTGATCCAGGCCGCCCAGCAGCGGATTGCTTGTGGCCGAACCGGCCAGCGTCCGCTGGGTGGCGCCGGTCGCCGACTGTGGCGTGGCGGTGCCGGAGGTCAGCGTGCCGGTCGCGGTGCCGAGGGTCGAACCGCCGGCCGCTGTCCCGGCGGTCGAACCCGCGGTGTTGTTCATGCCCGACTGCCCTGCCCCGAGTCCGTTCACCGTTTGCATGCCGTTGCCGGTGTTGGCCGACTGGGTCGGCTGGGCGGTGACGTTGTTCGGCGTGAAAGCCTGTTGCAGGATGTAGGCGATGTCGTCGGAATGGCTGTTCTGCAGGTAGTAGACATGCCAGCTGCGTACGGTCTGATCGGCGTTGCGCTGCACCAGGGTGTAGATACGCCGAGCGTCCGCGAGGTAATGAGGCTCGCTGGATATCATCAGCACGGCGTCGACGTGATCCATCGGCACCACGTGCACCAGGCCGGCCAGCGCACCACCGTTCTGGGTACGGAACGCTTCTTGCAATGCGGTGGCGAAATCCTTGGCCGTGCCAGCGCTGACCGGCAGGAGAGCATAGGACTGGCCGGCGAGCTGATCGATGTCGAAACTGCGCACCAGATCGGCCACCGCGGCGGTCGTCGTTGCGTCGCCACTGGCGATCAGCGCGTTGCGGCCCGGATCGGCCGTCAGTTTGGCGTTGGTGCCGATGAACGGCTGCAACACCTTCTGTAACGCTTCCGCCGAGGTGTAGCGCAGCGGCAGCAGCACGGCCCCGTTCGGCCCGGTTCCGGCGGCGTTGGGCAGGACGCGATACAGCCCGTCGGATTGCTCCAGCACGGCGCCGTTTTCGGACAATAAAATCCGCAGCGTCGGCAGCAACTGGGCGCGCGACAGCTTCTGGCGGGTCTTGAACGTCGCCGTGCCATGCACGGTCGGATCGATCGTGTAATTGACCTGGAGGATGTGGCCCAGGACCTGGTCGACCACCTCACGAATGTCGGTATCGACGAAATCGAGCGAAATGTCCCTCGCACCGGTCGCACCGGTCGATTCCGGCCCTTCGCCAGGGAGCGGGACGCCGTAGGACAGTTGCGCCGGCGGGGTTGCCTTGGGCGCCCCGGCGTTGCCGTTGACCCGGGGCGCGGCGATGACGTTCAGGCCGGGGGCCTCGGGCAGGGATTCCAGAGGGCCGGGCACCGATCGCGCGCAGGCGGTGACGGCGAACGCGCCGGCCCAGGTCAGATTGCGCCAGCGACGCGAGACCATCCTCATGGTCGGGACGCCAAACGTGACCGCGACCCTGCCGCACGCTGATCCGGGGCGGGCCGCCGGTCGGTGGCAGGGCTAAACGACGGATGCAGGACGAGCGGACCGTCCGGGCTGTCGACCAGCACCTCGCCTGGCGTGATGCGGCGGATTCGATAGATTCCCATCTGGTCTCCTTCCTGCACGGTGACCGGTTTGTCGGATCCGCCGGCGACGAACACCGCGCTGGCGCCGAACGGACCTACCAGCACCCCGGTCAGGCGTGGCGCTGCCGGTGGCGGGGAAGCCGCGGCGAGTTGGCGGGTCTCCGCCGGCGGACGCCGCCCCCGGTTGAACAAGGGCCGAGCCAGGCTGGCGGCCTCCCAGGTGTCCACGTCCCGAGGGTGCTGGGCCGGCGTTGCCGGTGATGCCCGCCGATCCGCCGCGATGTTGGGTGTGGGTGCTTGCCACAGCGTTGGCAGTATGGCGGGAGCCACGGCGCCCAGGCCGGCCAACGCCAGCACGATCGGCCGCCACGCCTTCATGGTGCCGCTCCAGTGCCAGTGCCGGCGCGCAAGGTGATGACCGAGAGCCGCGCTTGCAACGGTGGCCAGTCGTTGTCATGCGACTCGCCGGTGGTGACCTCCAGGTCGTCGATCAGCAGCGGCGGCGTATCGGTCTCGATCGCGCCCAGAAGCTTCAACAGCGCCGGCAGCGGCGCCTGCAGGGTCAGCCGCAGCCGGATACGCTCGATTCCGCCGGCCTGTTCTGGCGGCAGGGCCTCGGCGGTGGCGATCCCGGTGCCAGCGGCAGCGGCCAATTGCGTCAGGCGCTGTTGCAGCCGAGCGGCGACGAGGGCGTCGGTCTCGCCGCTTGCAGCGCCAGATGCGAGGCCGCGGGTTTGTCCAGCCTGGTGCGTCAGATCGGGCAGCGTCGCGGCCAATTCCCGCATATGCGCCACGAGTTGCCGTTGCTGCGCCAGCCCATCGGCGCGTTCCGCGTACCAAGTGGCTAGCGGTGCGCCGATACCCAGCCACAGCATCAACAGACCGGCGCCCAGCACCGCCAGGGCCAGCGCCTGACCAGCCCGCCCCTCGGGAAGCTGTCCCGCCGTATGCGGCGCGATCATGGGGCCACGTCCGCATTCAGGGAAAACGTGTCGATCTGGCTGGCGGGATCGCGCACCACCGGCGCGGCGAAGGCCGGATCGCGGAAACGCGGTCCCGAGGACACGATCGCGATCAATCCCGCCGCTGCCGCCGACTGGCCGCTGACCGTCAGCTTGCGCTGCCGCAATCCCAGCGTGGTGATGAACGTATCGTCCGGCAGCAGGTCGGTCAGTGTCGCCAGGACCTGCATCGCATCGCCCACGCGGCGCTTTTCGGCGAGGAAGTCAGCCGCATCCACCGGACGGATCGCCAGACGGCGGCGTAGTGCCTGCGCCCGGTCGACACGCGGCCGCAGTTCGGCGGCTTCGCGCTGCAGGGCGGCTGCCTCCCGCAACTGCGACAGAAACGGTGCCGCCATCGCGGCAGCGAGTATCAGGGCGGCGGCGCAGCCGGCCTGGATCGAGGCGAGATGCCCTCGGCTGTTAGGTGGGCGAAGCGGAATGTGACGGGTGGTGCCGTCGGGACTGACGCTCTCCAGTACGGTGGGCGCCACGCCAAGGCGATCGAGGGCACCCAGCAGCGATTGCAGCCTTGAGCGGGGGATAAGTGACAGGATGGCCCGCAAACGGCCCTGAGCGGGCTCCCTGCCCTCCACGGAGGCTGTCCAGAACACATCCGGCTCAGCGAACGGCGTCAGGCGGTCCATCTCGGCGGTCAGAATCCGCTGCAACGCCGGTTCGGCGGCCAGCGGCAGGGTCACCTCGCATTCCAGCGGCGCGATGGCGGCACGCAGTACCACCATGCGCCTGCCGGCGTTTGGCAGTGGCGCGTCCCCGGTGAGCAGGAACGCACCCAACGGCGTTTCGCGGCGGCGAACGCGGCGCCAGCAGGTGGCGGTGAGCGGTGTCTCGCCGGACCCGCAATCGATCACCAGCGCCGATCGCGGTCCACCACCACCTCCGCGCCAGTGTGGTGGCACCAAGTCCCGTATCTGCCGCACCCACCAGGTCGCGAATTCAGCGAGCATGGGCTATCCCGCCCGCGGCTACCGATGCGCACATGTCAGTTCACCGCCGTTGCAGCGATGATGTCCGGCCAATGTCGCCGGTCGTGTTCGACAAAGACAATGCGCAGCCGCACCAGCTCCGGCAGCACGTTGGCGGCCCAGCGATCGACCCAGACGCCGTGCGGGCCGGGGGTCCAGTATGACAGCTCGATGTGATCGACACCGTCCAGCAACGGCGTCACCCGCGGCAACGGCGGCGGACCCAACATCACCGGGTAATGCGGCGCCCAGCGCAGGACAAGGCGGTGGGCGGCATCCACCGCCATCACGACATCGGCCTGCGTGGCCGGATATCCCGCCATTTCAGGCAGCGTCGCGGTAAACCCCATGCTACGATCGTTGGCGATGAAATGCGGTGTCAGGTCCGCCGTCAGCCCGGGATCCATGGTGCCGACCAGGTGGCGCAACGTGCGGTCCACGGCGTCCAGATCGTCGTCCGTTTCGATCTGCCTGGCCTGCGCATCGTGGGCGGCCAGGCCGAAGCGGGTTCCCTGGCCAAGCGCCGCCAGCAGCAAGCCGAATATGGCCAGCGAGATCAGCAGTTCCAGGAGGGTGAACCCCTGCTCCCGGCACCCAGTCATGGCGGCAACCCCACAAGCTCGGTTTGCAGCCGCACGCGCCCTGGGCCCGCCTCGCCCGTCCATGATTCACCGACCTGAACGGAATACAGCGCCATGCGCGGTGGTGGCCCGAGTACCGGGTCCGCCGGCTGGCGCAGCGGCGCGGCCGACGCAGCCAGCGCGATATCGACGTCCCAACGGAAACCGGACCCGTCATCGCCACTGTCGTGCCGAGGCGTCAGCGGCAAGCCATGCCCGATTGTCGCCAGCCGGGAACGGGCGCGCGCCAGGGCTTCCTGGTAACGGTTAGCCACCGCCACGGAACGCAGGCCACCGCTGGCGCCGTGGAACAGCGCGCCCAAGGCCAGCGCCGCGATGACGAAGGCCACCATCAGTTCCAGCAGGGTGAAGCCTCGTTCACTGTGCATTGGTGAACCGCACGCGGCCGGTCAGGCCGTCGACCGTCACCAGCGTCCGCGCCGCGCCTTCGGTCAGCAGCACGCCGCCACCCGACGAACTGCCATCCGGCGCGAAACGGATCGCAGTTCGCCGCACCTGGATTTGTGTCGCGGGTTCGATCGCCACAGTGGCCGGCAACAGTATCGGCCGTGCCGACCCCGCCCTGATCGAATGCTGGGTGGTATCGATCTCGACATCGACCGGCCGGTCGGCGGCGATCGCCGCGGCACGCGCGCCCCGCATCGCCTGCGCCACCATGGCAACCGCCTGCTTCACCTCCAACGTAGGGCTGCGCGACGGGCCGCGAGACATGACGATACCGGCGATCAGCGCGAGCACAACCAACACCACGATCATTTCGATCAGAGTAAAGCCATGCTGGCTATCCATTGGCGAGGTCATTCAGGCTGAGCATCGCCAGCAGTAGCGACGTTACGATACCGGCGATCGCCGCGCCCATGACGATGGTGATCGCCGGCGTCAGCAAGGCCAGCAGCCGCTGCACGCCGATCCGCGTGCGTTCCTCGTGAATGTCGGCGGCGCGCAGGGCCATGACCCCGAGTTGCGCCGTTTCCTGTCCGACGCGCAGCAGGTGGATCATCCGGATGGGAAAGACGCCGGCGGCTTCCAGTGGATCGGCCAGGCTGGCACCGCCTTTCGCGGCGCTGCTCGCCGCTTCCACCGCCGCTGATCCAGCGGCATTGCCCAGCACGTCCTGCACCACCGTCAGCGCCGCGATCAGCGGCACACCACCTTGCAGCAGCGTGCCGAAGGTGCGGCTGAAGCGCGCGGCCAACACCTCCTGCGCAAGGCCGCCTATCACCGGGAGGCGCAGCAGCAGGCGGTCGAACACCGCCCTGGGGCCGGGTTGGCGGAGTGCCTGGCGGAAGGCCAATGCGGTCAGGGCCGTCATCGCCAGTATCAGAAGCCCGTATTGCGAGACGAACGCCCCGAGGCCGATCATGATCCGCGTCGCTTGCGGCAATTGCGCGCCGTTCTGCTCGAACAGCGGCACGAACTGCGGCAGCACCTCGGTCAGCAGCAAGGTGATCGACCCGATAGCGGCCAGCGACAGCAGCGCCGGGTAGATCATCGCCGACTTGATCGTGGCGGCCAGAGCGCGTTCGCGTTCGAGCAGCACCGCCAGCCGCTCCAGCGCCGCCGCCAGATCGCCACTGCTCTCTCCGGCCCGCACCAGACCGACATACAGTTTGGGGAAACTGCGCGGATAAGCTGCCAGCGCAACGGCCAGAGCGCTGCCGTTGCGCACCCGGTCGCGTAGCGCGGTCAGCACCGTCCGCACGCTGGCGGTCCTCGCCGAGTCCACCAGAAACCGCATGGCGCGGTCGAGGTCCTGTCCGGCCGACAGCATCACCGCCAATTCCCTGGTGAAGTCGGTGACCGCCTGCCGTGACAACTCCGCCCTGCCCGCGCCCAGCACCTGCCAGTCCAGCATCCTGGGCAGGCGGCCGGTGTCCGGCACGGTATCGATCGGCACCTGGCCGCGTTGCCGCAATTGTTCGGTCGCAGCCGCTTCGTTCGCCGCCTGCATCACGCCGCGAACAATGGTGCCGGAGTCACTCAGCGCGGTGTAGCGGAACGCCGGCATTACGTCTCCGCGCGGATGCTGTCTATCACTTCGTCGATCGTGGTGATGCCGTCCAGCGCGGCAGTCATTCCGGCTTCGAACATGGTCA
The DNA here is from genome assembly GCF_009765975.1 of Acidisphaera sp. S103. GTDB lineage: Bacteria > Pseudomonadota > Alphaproteobacteria > Acetobacterales > Acetobacteraceae > Rhodopila. Next base: position 38,705 of record NZ_LMUJ01000034.1, read on the forward strand.
CCATGCCGCCGGCGACCGCGGCCCGCTCGATCGCCACGTGATCGGCGCGGTCGAGGATCATGCGTTCGACGTCAGGGCCTGGTTGCAGGAATTCGGCGATGGCCAGACGGCCGCGATAGCCGGTGTCGCGGCATTCCGAACACCCCACCGCGCGCCACACCATCGGCGGGCCATCGCAGCGGCGATCGAGTTGGTAGCGGACGATCATTTCGGCCGGTGCAGGCACACGCTGACGACACGCAGGGCATAGTTTGCGTACCAGACGCTGCGCCAACACACCGCGCAGCACGGCGCTGATCTTGTAGTCCTCCAGCCCCATGTCGCGCAGCCGGGTGATCGACGCAGCGGCGGAGTTGGTGTGCAGGGTGGACAGCACCAAACGGCCGGTCAGCGCCGCCTGTACCGCGACCTGAGCGGTCTCCGGATCGCGGATTTCGCCGACCATGATGACGTTGGGGTCCTGTCGCACCACGCTGCGCAGCATGGTGGCGAAATGCAGCCCGATCTGCGATTTTACCTGGCTTTGGGTGATGCCGCGCAACTGATACTCGATCGGGTCTTCCAGCGTGACGATCTTGCGCGCCTCCGCATTCAGCCCAAGCAATCCGGTATACAGCGTGGTGGTCTTGCCGCTGCCCACCGGCCCGGTGACCAGCACGATGCCGTTCGGCAACTGCAACGCGCGCTGCAACTGGTCCACGATATCAGGCCGCAACCCCAGCACCGCGTAGTCGAACACCACCGCGCTGCGATCCAGCACGCGCAGCACGATCGTTTCGCCGAACAGTGACGGCAGCGTGGAGACACGGAAATCGATCTCCTGCCCGCGCACCGCGAAGCCTATGCGACCGTCCTGCGGCAGCCGGCGTTCGGCGATGTCGAGCCTCGCCATGATCTTGATGCGGGAGGTGATGGCCGCGGTCAGGCTGACCGGCGGGCTTTCGACGTCATGCAGCGCGCCGTCCCATCGATACCGCACCCGCAGCCGGTCGTCGAACGGCTCGACATGAATGTCGGAGGCCTTGGTTTCCACCGCTCGCGACAGCATCTGGTTGACCAGGCGAATCACCGGTGCCTCGCTGGCGAGATCCTTCAGGCGTTCCGTGTCGTCGTCCGCGGCGCCTGGTGTCGGTTCGGCCGTTTCGTTTTGATCGGTCGCGGCGCCGTCGGGATACAGCCGTTCGAACGCCGCTTCCAGTTCGAACGGGACGGCGACCCTGATCGCCACCTGACGCCCGGTCGCCGCCGCGATAGCCTTGGCCGCGAAACGATCGAGCGGATCGGCCATCGCCACGACGATGCCCCCATCGTCCACCGCCAGCGGCAACGCGCGCGCGCTGCGCAGGAAACGCGGTTGCAACGTATCGGCGAACAGTGGTTCGGGTGGGTAATGATCCGGTGTGGCGACCGGCAGGTCCAGTAGAGCAGCGTAGGAACTGACCAGGCCCCGTTCGCTGACCAGGCCGAGTTGTAGCAGAACCATATCCAGGCGCTGCCCATTCTCAGCGGCAACCCGCTTGCCGCGCTCAATGGTGCGCAAATCGCAATGTCCCGATTGGACGACGATATCGGTCAACGCCTCGATCGTGGCCGACAAATCGCTGCCCGCGCCGTACCCTGTCCGGTAAACCAGATTATTTTGCGCCATCGGTACCATCGGCAGATGACCGTCCATGGAACATTGGTTTGGGCCGCGGACACCATTGATCCCCAGCGCCGCGACAAGGCAAGTGACAGCCTCGTGGCAACCCGATGTACGACATCATCACCGCGCGGTATCCCGCACCGCTGCCTGCAAGGCCGCCCGCAGATCGTCGACCGGTGCCTGCCAATTCCCCAGCCGCCGCTGGCGGAACTGGCGTAGCGTCGGGTACCAGGGTGAGTCGTCTCTGTTCAGCAACCAGCGCCAGCATGCGTCGTAACTGCTCAGCAGCCAGACCGGCTTGCCGAGCGCGCCGGCCAGATGCGGCACCGACGTATCGGTCGAGATGACGAGGTCGAGCGCATCGATCAACGCAGCCGTTTCGGAGAAATCCTGCAGTTCTTCTGTCCAATCATGCAGCACCATCCCCGCCGGCGGCGTGGCGGCCTGCGTCGCCGGAGGACCCTTCTGCAATGAAACGAACGTCACACCCGCCACGGACGCCAGCGGCGCCAACTGCGCCAGAGTGGCCGAACGCCAGCGATCGTTCGGATAGCGCGGATTACCCCCCCAGACGAGACCCGCACGCAAACCTGCGAGCGGTTCGAGGCGCCGCGCCCACGCCGCCATCAATCCATGGTCGGCGCGCAGATAAGGCACCGTCGCGGGGATCGTGGCCAAGGTGGTCCCGGCCACCAGAGGCAAACTTAACAGCGGACAGTGCAGGTCGAAATGGGGTAGCACATCGCCATACGCCACGATGGTATCGATGCCGTCGAGGCCCGCCATCAAGGTCACCAGTGCCTTCGGTACCTCCAGCACCACGCGGCCGTCGCGGGGGATACCAGCGATGTAGCGGCAGAACTGGATAGAGTCGCCAAATCCCTGTTCGGCATGCAGCAGCAGCGTGCGGCCACCCAGCGCCTCGCCATTCCAGCGTGGCCGTCCCAGCTTGCGTTCGGGGAAACTGATGAAGCGCCATGTGCCGCGAAAACGCCATTCCTGCTCCGGCCAACCCTCCGTCAGCCTGCCGGTGCGCAGCAGGAGGGCGCCGAGACCGACATGGGCGTCAGCATTGTCTGGATCGAGCGTGAGGGCAGAGCGATAGGATGCCTCCGCGGCCGCCATGGCGCGCGTGTCTTTCAGTACATTGCCGAGATTAACGTGGGCGACGACAAGATCCGGTTTCAATTCCAGCGCGCGGCGGTACAGTGAGATGGCCTCGTCATGACGGCCGATCTGATGCACCACGTTGGCCAGATTATTGTGCGTTTCCGCCGACCCGGGATATTCGTCCAGCAGCCGACGGCACAGCATTTCGGCTTCGTCCATTTGGCCCGCCAGACGCAACGTCTCGGCAAGGCCCTGCACGGCGGAGAATCGCTCGGGATCGATCCGCAACGCGGCCTGGTAATGTCGTTCGGCTTCAGTCCAGGCGCCCACCTCCGTCAGTGCCGATGCCAGCGCTTCAAGCCCGTCCACGTCGGCCGGACGCAACGCCACCACCTGTCGTAGCGGCGCAATCGCCTCCCGCGTCCGGCCGCTGCCGCGCAATACAGCGATCAAGCTGTAGAGTGGATCGACGAAATCGGGACGCAGGCGCAGTGCTTCGTGAAAGCAGCCGATCGCCAGGTCGTTGCGACCGAGGTCGCGCAGAGCCATGCCAAGATTGTGGTGCACTTCAGGGGCGTTCGGGGTGATCCGCAAGGCGCGGCGAAATGCTGCTTCCGCGCGATCCGCTCGGCCTAGATCAAGCAGGCAATTACCAAGATTATTGTATGCTTCAACATAATTTGGACGATGACGGAGTGCCCGACGGTAGCATTCCGCGGCTTCCCGCATGCGTCCTTGTTTCTTAAGTACATTACCACGATTGTAATGTACTTCCGGATAGTCCGCCCGCAGGCGCAGTGCCACGTCAAACGCCTCGATGGCTTCGTCCGTGCGATCAATCGCAAAAAATGAGAGGCCTAAATTGTAATGATAATGCGCCTGGGCTGGATCCAGCGCGATGGCCCGCCGAATGTGTTCGATAGCGACGGTGCCTTGGCCAGACTGATGGGCGACGACCCCAAGCAAGTGCGAACTATCGGCATGTGCAGGCGAAATTCGTAGTGCTTGCCTATACATATCTGCGGCAACCTCAAGTTGACCGCATTGGTGCGCCGCCAAACCGCGCCGAAACAGCTCTGCACCGGACATAGCGATTTTTGGTCCGGACGTGCTGACAGCAGTCATAGCGATGTTCCTCAGAAGCCCTCGAATCCCGACATGGACAAGATGTCGGCCAACAACCGCTTTTCATGGTTGTTGCGACCTGATTCGTGTGCGGTGTCATAATCGGACTCAGCACTTAAGTTGCAAAAAATTATGATTACAATTTGAATACCATAGTAATTTGTACGCAAACATAATTAAATAGATATGTACGATTTCTCAACGGCGGAGACGCTTAAACAAATCTGTATAGTAACCATAATATCGCTCACGTAATCGTGAGCACCCGGCTGGGTCGCATGCGGCGCATTCAGCCGTCTTGCGACTGCTCCATGTCCGTCTTCATATAACGTGTCAGCAGGTCCATCCCGGCCGAGCGTTGTTGCCATTCTGCGACGACATAATCCTTGGCCAGTGCATCGAACCGGATGTCGAAATAACCGTCTTCACGCAGGCCACGCCGCCAGGAGGTGAATTCCTGCTGCACCGCCAGCGCCAGCGGACGAAATGCTTCAACCAACGCCGCCTGCCCGTCGTCCAGCACCGTGCTCGGCCAGCCATAGGCGAGATGCGGCGCGGCGCGGAGTTGCGCTTCATGGGCGACGAACCAGCGGCGCAGTTCAATCGCGATCGCCATCTGTCCGGACGACAACGTCTCATCGGACAGGTAGGTGCGCAGGGAAACCGTCATCTGCAACGTGGTGGAAGCCACTTCGGCGTCGATCCCCCAACCGCCTGCGCGGTGACCGAGCAGAAACCGGTATGCCAGGGCGGCGCAATCCACCAGCTCAGTGCCGCCGCACAACACACCGCCAGGTGCCGGCAACGCGACATCCCAGGGGTGGAAGCGCTTGCCGTCCGCGGTCAGGGCACAGGCCCGATACAATCCGGCGAGCGGCAGACCGGCATCCACCAGGTCAATGATCCGCTCCCCGCATTCGCCCGCTCCGCGTTGCAGGTAGCGGGTCATGATGTGGTTGTCGAAAAACACCGGCGCGGTCCAGAACCGAGCGGACATGTTGCCGCGTTCCACGCGGATGGTGTCGACCGCCACCGCCCATTCGCGCGCGACGAAGTCACCCTTGCTGGCGCGCAGGTGGTGGATCGATTCGGGTTGCAGCGACTGGCGCCGGTAGATGCCGGGATGACCGATAGCGAAACGGTCCGCCTCCAGACGCAACGTCGCGGCATTCTCCCGCGCGGTCTTGCCGATGCGGGCCAGCGGGACATTGAAACCGGCACTGTCGATTTTGCGGCCATCACGATTGCGATTGAGCAAAGCCCTGGCGAAGGCGAAGCTTTCGCGCCGAGCCTCATCCGACGTCGCGAAGACCGCACGCTCCGCCTGGCGGGTCAATCCGCGGGCTAGCTTTTCGTCGACCGACACGCCGGAGTCATTCCTTTCATGGCAAGCCACCAATGGCTTGATGTACTTAGCATATGGCGCGTCGAGGATAACATGCTGAAATCGTAAGATATGCACAATTGACCGGCGCGATGACGTCGCCATGCCGGGTCTTGTTTCGGTGCGGTTCGCCGGAAAGGCGGGATGCTAACGGCCTCGGCGGGCACCGGGCCGCGCGAGATCATGCTGCCTGGCAGCCGCCCGAAGCATCAATTCCCTGGTCAGCGGACGAACCGCCGGTATCAGCGCTACTGGCTGCGCTTGCAGTCCTTTTCGGCTTGGTCGGTGCATCCGAAGCTGATGACGTCGATGATGAAGATCGACGGGATCAGATTCTGCGTGGGCCTCCCCCCTGCCCGATCCGCGGCCTGCTGTGCCGCGCCGGCCGCGGCGTTGCCGGCTGTCTCGGCCGCCACGTTCGGGACCGCCACCACCGGAATGCCGGTCGTCTTGCCCTGCACCTGGATATTCGCCGCGTTCAGCACGCCGAGCGCCGCCAGGTTGGCGTTGCCGGACGCGCGGATACCTGCCTCACCGGCGTCGATCACGCCCAATGGCGCCACCAGGTTGATGTTGCCCGGCGGGACGGCGGGGATCGGCGCCAGGGTGGCGATACCGGCCCCGGTGCTCGGTACCGTCGGCGACAGGAAGATGTCGCCGATCTGGCCGTAGGTGATTTGCGCCGGGGAGAACACCACGGTGCTTTTGGCACCCCGCCCGGCATTGATATCGCCGTCCGCCGACCAGATCACGATGTTGCCGCCGAAGGTGGTGAATATGCGGCTCTGCCCGAGTTCGACGCTGCCGTCCGAATAGATGTCGATATCACCCGAACCCTGGGTGAGCAGGCCGGCACTGGATGGCGGCGGGAGACCGCCCTCGACCCCGAGCATGACATCGCCGCCCGGCACGATCAGGCTGATGGTGCCGCCGTAATCGGTATGGATCCCCGAACCGCCGAGCATCGTGACGTCACCGGTATCGATTTGTGGCAGGCCGCCCGGAAACAGCGCGGCGATCGCGTCGTTGCCTTCCAGGTAGCTCTGGAAGAAGCGGCTGGTGGGATCGTTGTAGTCCAAGCCACTCTGGTTCAACTCGTCGAAGTAGACTTGCAGCAGGAACACCCGCTGCTGCTGGATTGGCAGGGCATCGAAATAGGCCATCTCGCCGGCGGCAGCGCCGGTATAGCCGAAACGCTGCTGCAGCCACGACAGCAACTGCGTCTGATACGTCCGTTCCACCCGGCCGGGCTGATCCTGCAGCGGTGTCGACGGATCGGCGAGATTGGCGGGATTCAGATACAGGCTGGCGAACGCGGTCCAGTCCGGCCCCGTCGCGCCGGTCCCGGCGAGTACCGTGATGTCGGCGCCACCGTCACGATTGGCGGGGTCGAGGTCGACCAGCGGGCCGATGCTTTCCAGCACATAGTTTTGCAGCGGGGAGTCCTGCTGCACGTTCTGCTGGAAACTCGGCTGGTAGAGATTGCGGCCAGCCTGCACATACAAGGAGCCAGCCCCGGCGACGAACACATTGGCCTCGATAATGTCACGGCCGGCGATGATCTCCGATACGTCGGTCGGACTCGGGTTGTAGATCAGGGCGCCGAACAGGGCGTCGCCGTTGGTGTTGCTGGCGACACTGCCCTGCCCCACGGAGGGAATACCCAGTTCGACGATGTCGCGTCCGGCGATGATCTGCACGGGTTTGGCGGCAATGTACCATGTCGCGTTGGTGTACTGGATTTCCTCGCCCGTCGACAGGCCGACGATGTCGCCGGCGGCGGCGTAGAACAGCGCAGGGGTGGGATCGTTGGCCTGCAGATTCGTGATCGGCGTGTCCAGTGCCAGGGCGAACAGCGCATTGGGGACGGAATCTGCGTTTGGATCGAGGTTCGACCCGGCCGGCCCCGAGTAGGCGGCATTGAGTGGGGTCGGCAACAGGGCCGGATTAGCCCCGGAAATGTCGACCGCGGCCGGAAGCGTAATCGCCCCGTTACCAGTGGGGTTGGTGTACTGGGCGCCTGCGTCGTAGATCGACTGCGCCGCAAGAAAGCTGAGTTGGCCTTGTGCCGATGGCGCCAGTTCCAGGCTGCTCGGATAGCCGGCAAGCGTGTTGGGAGATTGGCCGACGTAAATGCTGCCGCTCGCCGCGGTTACACTCAGGTTAGGCGGATAAACGTAGCGATAGTCGGTCGCCGCGTCATTGGTGGTGGTGGCGATCGTTTCGGTGATCGGCGCCACGTTGCCGCCGGCCGAGAACAACGTCACCGCGCTGGTGGGCTGCCAAAGCGAGAACCAGGCGTCCTGGCCATCGGAGACGTTCAGTTGGTCCTCACGCGTCGCGTCGCCGGCACCGGCCAGTACAAGGTTGCCCAGCGCGGAGAACGAGGCAGTGCCGTCGCCGATTACCACCTCCGGGCCGCCGCCCAGCGATGAAAGGGTCTCTGCAACGCTGCCGTCATTGGGCCGCGGGTCGCCGGACACATTGGAACCATAGTCCAGCGTCATGCTGCCGATCGAGCCGGCGAGTACCGAGATGTTGCCGCGCAGGTCTGTCAGCGTCGCATCATCGCCTGCCACATTGTCGCTGAGTTCCCCTCCGACCGTCAGGCTGAGTGTGCCGCCACCCGTCAGTGTTTCCGTGCCCGGGGTGACGTCCGTCCGTCCGGTGCTGGCGACCGTGATCGACAACCCGCTGGCGTTGCCACCCGAAGACACGGCGACGTTCCCGCCACCCAGCGCGCCGATCCCACTGAAGCCAATGAATTCGACTGTCAGGCCGTCATTGTTGACGAGCGCGTAGGTGCCGAAATTGATCCACCATGCCGAGCGGACACTGGTGACCTCGCCCTGCGCGTTAATTTGCGGAATGGCCTGCCGCCACAGCCAGTCGCCGATCGCATTGGTATCCGGACCTTTGGAGACATATTCGGTCAAGGCACCCTGCGCCGATAACGTTAGGTTTCCGCCGTCCTGTGGGTAGTAGGCCTGGTAATAACCAGCAACCGCGTTGTTGTAGCTGACGACGCCGGACATCGTGGAGCCGCCGGCGGTGCCCAGCGGCGAGTTGGGCCCCGCGAGATCCACGAGCGGCGTATTGTCAAGGGTGGACACGCCAGACGACTGCGTTCCGGCGGTGTAGATGCCAAAGAGCGAATCCTCGGTGACATCACCGCCGGCCAGGATTTGGAGCGAACCGGTTCCGGTGCGGATGACGCTCGGCAGTGGCTGTCCATCCAAGGAGGAATGCGCGTCGGCGAGCGTGATATTGCCGCCACCCGCCAAGGCACTGGCGGCTTGCAGCGTGGCATCATCAGCCGCGGCGAGATCGGCGCCGGCAACCAGGCTGATCGACCACGACAGATCGCCGGCCGGCAACATCGGCGCCACCGCCCAGATCTGCCCGGTGCGATAGGAGAACGGCGTGCTGCCCTGATAGACCGTGCCGGCGGGAATGACGTCGTTGTCGGCAAGCTGGATAGTAGCCGTGCTGAACGCGGCCAGACTGGTATTGGCCGGCCAGGTCGCGGCCGGAACCACCCAGTTCCCGTTCCCAGTGTTCGGAACCAGGAAGCCCGCCCCTAGCGTGGCGCCCGTCGGTATGGTCGTACCTGACGGAACCGTTGCTCCGGCCGCATAGAGCGTGTTGCCATTGAGCGTGATCGCGGCAGTCGTCATGAACAGCTGCGTGGTGGTGACCGAGGCCCCCAAGGTCACCGCGGTCGTCGACACGGTGGCTGGGGCCAGCGTCTGGGTCGTCGTGACCGTCCAGGTTCCGGAAGATGGGACGGTAAACGACAAATGTCCCGCGATCGGGCTTAAAATGGTACCCGCTGGGATGGGACTGCCAAATGCGAACGAGTGTCCGGTGGGGTACGTCGTCCCGTTAGGCTCGACGATATCGGCATCAACCACGATCGGCGCGATACGGCTTGTGTCAGACACCGCATTCACCAGCGAGACCGGGACCGGGACAGACGTGCCGTCCAACAGCGTCCCGTTCGTCACGTCCACCGCGTAACTCAACGTGTCGTTGGGGAACGTGGGGTTCGTGGCGTTTGTGACCACCGTCATCGTCTGGGTCGACGAGCCTTCGTAGACGATCGCGGCGGTGGTTGGTGTACCAGTGGTCAAAACCCAGCCGTTGTCGTCCGGCGTCTTCGGCGGCGTCGCGAACCCGTCGGTAATGCTGCCGTTGATCGACAGGTTGTTCGCTGCTCGAAGTACCAATACGCCGGGCTCACCGGAGCCATAGTTGGGCGTGTCCGGCGTGGTGTCGGCGTTCGGCCCATAACGATAGCTGGACAGGTTCAGGTCGCTGGGGACTGTCAGGTTGCCACCGGGCAGGCTGTCGATCTGCACCCCCGGCCGCAGGTGGAAAGCGCCGCCATAGGCTGTCAGGCCCGCCAGGCGGGCTTGCAGATTGGCATTGGCCCAAGCTGCGTTGATGAAGGCGACGCTGTCCTGGTTGATCAGGTCCAGGTAGGCCTGGGTGACGAACTGATTCGTTGGTTGGTTGGCCGGTACACTCGGATCGAGCGGCGCATTTGTGTAGGTGGCGAAGCCGTTGACCGCGATGCTGCTGGCACCCTGGATGTTGAGTGGGCCGGCTGCGGCGATGTCGATATCGGTGCCTTGCGCGTTGGCCGGGGCGCCGGTGCCAGTGGCGCTCGCCGTGGTCGGCGTCCCGGCCAGGCGCGGCGCATTCAGGTTGATCTGGCCGAAAGCGTAGCCGTCGGGCGCGCTGACGTTGATGGTCGCGTTCGGATCAAGCGCCAGCAGCCCGGTGACCGTGGTTAGCGTGACCGCGCCAGTGTTCTCGGATTGGATGGCCGCGCCGGTGCTGTCCACCTGCAGCACCGTGCCGTGCGCATCCAACACGGCGGTGCCGTCCAGCGTCAGGTTGCCGCCGGCGGACAGGCTGATCGTGCCCGGTGCCGGACCGCTGGCGTTGATGATTCCGCTGACTTCCAGGTTGCCCTGGTCGACCGACACGCTGACATTCTGCGCCTGGACAACGGCATTGCCGCTGGTGTCGTTGCCGATGACCAGTGTGGGATTGCCGCTACCCGTGCTGCCGATGTCGAAACCACGCGAACCGAACACGCCGCCTTTGTCCAACTGCTCATTCAGGCTGGTGAATTCGTCCGGTGTCATGGTGCCGGTGCGGATGTTGATGCTGCCGGCGGTGTAACCGGCGGCGGCACTACCGTTGATCGTGCCATTCAAAGCCACGGTTCCCGCCGTTGCCGTGACGTTGATGCTGCCGGCGTTATTGTTCACCGCGGACACGTCAATCAATCCGCTTGGGTCCTGCGTGACGTTGCCGTTCGTGCTTTCCAGCGAGACGCTGCCACCCCAGCTGTAGCTGGACTGATCGAAATACTGGGTGGTCTGGCCGCTGAGGACGAGCTGCGAGCCGGCCCCCAGGGTCACGTCGCCAACAGTCGCCGTCATCGACAAACTGCCGCTCGGCAGCACGATCGCCGTGCTGTCGCTCACGCTGCCAGCGGTGAAGGTCAAGCTTGCGCCAAGCGGTGCTTGCGTGAAGGTGCTGGGCGCGATGCCGGTGGGCGACTGTATGTTGATCGCGGTCCCCGCCGTGAAACCGAAGGTCCCGCCGGCGGTGCCGACCAGCAGTGGCGTGATCAGATTGAGCGTGCCGCCGGTCTGGGTCGTGCTGTTCGCGGTCGTGTCCTGGGCCTGGTAAACCGACAGCGAACCGATGTTTCCGGCGGCGATCTGGCTGGTGCCGGTCAGGTTGACGGTGCTGAAGCCCAGTGTCTGCCGGGGCAGCGAGACGTTCTCGCTCGTTAACGCGATGCCGGCCGGATAACCTAGAACGATCTGGTTCGCGACGATATCGAGTGTACCGGCACCGGTGCCCGGTCCGTTCGCGGTCGGGGCGGGTGGTGATATCGCGGTAAGGGGGCTGCCGATGGCGATCGTATACGCGCCGTTCCACACCAACGTGCCGGTGTCCAGCGTGGCGACATCGCCCGGCGCACCATAGCCATAGATCGCAGGCGTGTTCAGGATCAGTTCCTGCAGGCCGGACTGGCCGGTCGCCGGGTCGATGGTGGACAGGGTGACGTTGCCGTAGAAGTTGAACGACTGGTTGGCGCTGAGCATGAGGGTCAGCAGACCCGGCACACCGGCGGATGGATTGCCGGCGACGAGTGAAGCGAGCAGTTGGCTGCTCAGCGTCAGGCCGGCGGGAACCGCGGCGGCGGCCAAGGCCGCGTCGGTGCCGGCATTGATGTCGGCCACGTTCAGGGTGATGTAGCGGGCGCCATATTGCACGTTAGTGCTCAGTGTCAGCGTGCCCTGGGTCGATAAGCCGAGCGTGCCTTGCGTGTACAGCACGACCGGACCAGTGCCACAGGTATCGCCGGTCAGGCAGGTGCCGACACTGATGGAACCGGTACCGATGGGTAAGTCCAGCGTGAGGTGGCCGTTCGAGAGCGCGACCAGGGCGGAGGAACGATCGCCATAAGCGATGTCTTGCGTCAGGCCGGCCGGCGTCGCCGGACTGCCCAGGGTGTTGATGCTGCTGCCCGGCTCCAGCGTAATCTGATTGGAGGTTAGGAAGACTTGCGACGCCGATAACGTGGCGCCCCCCTGTAGCACGACACTGGCGCTGCCGCTGGGCAAGTCGTATGCTTGACCGGCCCCGATATTGGCGGCGGTGCCGGCACCGCCGATGACCAACGTCTGGGCGCCAAGTGCGTCGATTTGCGGCGCCGCGATCGATACATAGTTCGGTGTTGGCGCGGCACCTGC
>NZ_LMUJ01000034.1:50915-100447 GCF_009765975.1 Acidisphaera sp. S103
GCGGCGGTCAGCGCGGGTTGCGTGCCCACCGTGTCGGGATAAACCAGCTCCAGATATTTCGCGTCGATCGGCAACAGCGTGCGTGGCGTGCCATACTGGGCGGCCTGCGCCAGCACAAACTGGCTGTAGGTTTCCTCATCGTACTGCGAATATGCCAGTACCGTGGCGCCCGGGGTAACGGTGAGCAATGTCGGCAGCGTGGCCTCGACGTTGGTATTGGCGATGCCGATGGTGCCGGGTGTGACATAGGAGCCATTGGTCAGTTCCACCGTGGCGGTGGATTTGGGAGTCGCGCTGCCCTGGGTGAACTGGACGCGATAGCCGCCCGGCAGCAGGGCGTAATAGGACGGCAGCAGTGTGTAGGTGCCTGCTGGCAGGCCGGGGATACCGGCCGGGATGGTGATCTGCTGGCCGATGCCTACGGGCGATCCGGCGGAGGCACCCGGCTGATCGGGCGGCGGCGGGGCGTATGCGGGCTGCGGCCCGGCGATGATCGCGTAGATCACCGGGGCGGGCGTCGGGGTCTTCATGACCGCACCGGGTGCCTCCGGGCTGAAGTTGAGCAGGGGTGTGGTCAGGGTGTCGGTGGACCCGCCTCTGCCGGAGATGAAGCTGGCGCCGGTCAGTTCGCCGCCGCCGGACAGGTCCACGACCGCCCCCGTGCCGATATTGATCGACTGGCCGGCAAGCACGATGCCCGTTCCGCCGCCACCCACACCAGGGAGGACCGTGGCGGCGACGCCGCCGCCGGCAGTAAAATAGTTCACGCCGTCCGCTGTGCCACCATAGGGGATGTTCAATCCGGCGGTGCTAACCGAGGTGATGCTGCCCGGCAGGAGATTGACCGCCGTCGTGAAACCGTTGGACGAGCCAGACCCGAGGCCGGTACCCTCCTGTGCTCCAAGGACGATCGTACCCTCGGGTGCGCGAAGGATGCCGCCCTGGTTGATGACCCCGGCATACAGGGTCAGACCGCCGAACGCGGACAGCGGCGGCGCGGGATCGTCGCCGGCGATCCCGTTGATGGTGATCGACCCGTCCAGGTAGAACGCACTGCCCGCAGCATTGTAGAGCGCACCGGTCGTACTGCCGTAGAACGGATCGAACCCGGCGGATATCGTCGCTGCCGCACCGCTGACCGGGTAGATTTGCGCGGCGGTGAGGGTGATGTTGCCGGACGACTGCAGACCCCCACCCAGAAAGCGGATGTCGCCGCTGCTGGCCAGATTGACCATGTTGAAGCCGGGCTGTTCCACGGTCAGGGTTGGCGGTTTCCCGTCCTGGAATGGCCCATTGAGGGGAATGTCGAGGTTGTTGGCGCCGAACGTCACGCTGCCCTCGATGTCGATCAGATCCGCCTGGACGGTCAGCGTCGCGCTGGTGCAGTCCGCCACGCCGGACAGGCAAGGTGCCACGTTGGAGAGGGCGTCCGCGAATGTTTCAACCAGATGGAGGCCGTCCGCCGCCGGCGCGCCCGAGCCCGAACCGTTCAGAAGTACATACGGTGCCGCGATCGTGGCCTGGCCGGCGTTCTGTGTCGCCCCGATTTCCCCCGACGTGATCTGGATGCTTTGACTGGTTTTCAGGGTTACGTCGCCGTTGAACAACACGGAATCGGTGGCGAACAGTTGCAGTGTACCGAATCCGCCGGCGTTGATCTGCGCGGCGCTTAATTGAACCGTGCCGACCGCGCCCGGCGTATTGGCGAGGCTTTGGTCGCCGGGCTGAATGTCGGCGGGCAGCAGGCTGGGCTGTGTGTCCTGGCTGACAACGATGTCGAGCGGTACCCGGAGTAAATTGGGAAGGGAGTAGGTGACGTTGACATTCAAAAGGGCGTAGAGCGGTGTCTGTAGTGCGACACTCAATGTGCCGCCAGCGGCGGAGGGGCCGCCGGGTGCGGCCAGCATCGTACCATCAAGATACATGCCCTCGGCGGAGGCAATCTCGATAAGCCCGCCGCCGCCGGCGACCTGACGCGGGCCACCCAGTGCGGCGGCCTGTCCGCTTAGTATCGACGTCGACCCGGCGGCCGGATCGATCACGGCGGCCACGCCGGATGCGTCGATCACCGCACCGGGCCTGAGGAAAATAAACGCGCCTGTCGCGGCGCTGTCCGCATTGGCGGCGACGCTGCCGATGTCGACGGTGCCTCCCTGTAGAAACTGCACGTCGCCATAGGGCCGGCCGAACCGGTCGAGCGCGGTTGCCGCCTGTCCCGCCACGTCCAGAACACTGTCGGACCCAAGCCAGATCGACAGGCTAAGCAGGTAGCTGTAACTGTCATCCTCCGATGTGTTTGGCGGTATGGTTGGTAAGTTGTCGTTGATGACCGAGATCGTACCGCCCGGCGCGGTGATCGTGCCGTCGATGGTGATTTGGCCGTACGCCTGCAGCTTGACCGACTGGCCGGGATCGACGGCAATGGAGGCGCCGGGGCCGATATCGAGCGAGTCACCGAAGGCCGACGGTGCGGTGGTTTGGCCCTGTGGACTCTCGGAGACGAGACTGATGCTGGCGCCCTGACGCTGTGTCAGCGTCGCCGTCACCGGATTGGCCAGGTAAAGCGGCGGCAGTGCCACGGTAAAGGCTGTCGCGGGGACGCTGCCGGTCGGTACGGACCAGCTTTGCGCGTTGAACTGATAGACCGGCTCAACCACGGTGATCGCCGCGCCCGGCGCCACGCCGACCCCCGGAATCGGATTACCCGACGTGTCGGTCAGATTGCCGTAGCCGGTGATGGTGTAATCAGAAAAGCCTTGCTGGAAAAAGGCAGGCGTTAAGGCAACCTCAGCCGGCAGCAGGCCGGTGGGGACGCTATCGCTGATGACGACGCCGGGAACGCTCAGCGTCAGCGTCCCGCCGGTGGTTGAGCCCAGGGAGCGAAGCGTCCCCGCCAGGATGACCGGCGCGGTTCCGGGCGTGTCGAATTGCGCGTCGTCGGCGATCAGCGTGATGTCGCCGCCAGCGGCCCCCTTGGTGCTGCCGTTGACCAGCAGCACGCCGCCGGACGATGCGTTCACCAGACTGCCGGCGGCCAGGGTCAGTGAGCCAGTGGTGTCCAAAAGGATCGGACCGCCGCCGGCGAAGGCCTCCGACCGATTGTTGGTCGGATCGAGCAGCAGATTGGTCCACAACCCGCTGGTGTCGATCACGCCATCGGCGGTCAGCACGATCGCGGGTGTGGCGGAACCGACGGTTAGTGCCTGCGCGTTCTGCTCACCGCCCGCCCCAGTGAAAACGTTGCTGATCGTTACGCTGCCGGCGGGGCTGCCGAGCGTGCCGGAAATCTGGGTCTGCGCCGCGAGCAGGTTGATTTGCCCGCCGGGCGCCAGTTGGACCGAGGAATCAACGAAGATCGTGCTGTTGGCGGCGACGGCGAGGCTGGCCAGTCCGCTACCGTTGAGCACCGAAGCCGGAATGTCCGTGGTGCCGGCACGGTCGGGGGGGATCGGTGTCGTGGTCGAGAGCGAGGCCGCGAGCGGGACGACGTCGTCGCCGATCAGCGCGGTGGTGGTGTAAGCGCCCTGCAGCCCCTGTGAGTCGTAGTCGCCGATATAAAGCGAACCGCCCAGCGGGACCGTGGTCTGTGTCAACAGGAACGGGTCCAGCGTGGCCGCGGTTGTGGGGTTGAGCACAAACGGTGTGTTGTTGATGCCAGCCGGGCTGGTGTTCTGGAACGGCCCGTTGACGACACCGGCGGTGATCGTCGCCTCCATCAGCGTGGTGTTGGCATCGATCACCAGGTTGCCGGCGTCACGTCCGACCGTATAGCCCGTTTCCCAGAGTTCGCTCGGCGCGATCAGCGGGCTTCTGAATGTCTGGGTGACATTCCAGCGGGGATGCGTGACGGTGAAGCCGTCGTACACGCCGGTGTAGAGAAGCCCGGCCGGCGCGGTGTTGATGTTGTAGATTTCGCCGTTGCTGGCGACGACATAGCTTTGCTGGACATAGCCGGCCTGGTACTGAACCGTGCCGCCGGCCAGGTTGAACAATGCCCCTGGCTGCGCCACGACCTGTGGCGATTGTAAAGTGACGGTGCCGCCCAATGTGCTCCATTCGGCGATACCGTGGGTGACATTGCCGAGTTCGCCGCTCACCTCCAACAGGCCGCCCGGCGTGTAGTCGCGGTTCTCCGGGTCGGCGGCGTTGGCCAGCACTTCGGTCAACTGACGGATGTCCACTTCGACATCGTCGTTGTTGAGCAATGTCGTTTCGCTGTTAACGGGCGCGTCGCGCAGTTCATAGGGCTCGATGGTGACAGCCAGATCGTTCGCCGAGGCTGGCAGGTCGACGCCGACCAGGCCGGAGACATCGAGGATGGCACCGGTCTCGACCAGGATGCGACCCGCGGTTGCCGGGTTGGTCGCGGTGCCCGGTGTGCCGGCACTGACCGCGATCTGCCCGCCATTGGCGACGGTCAGCGAACCCGACTGGAAATCCACCACGCCGCCAGTGGTGATCTCGATCCGGGATTCATATTGCTGATCCGGCAGGCGAACCTGATCGTTGAGTAACGGAAAGGCATACTCCGACACAGGGATTTCATTGGCCACCGCGGAGTCAGTGATAGCGGTGGCGCGCTGCGCATCCGATGCGGTGGCGTCGCTGCTGTCCGGTGCGATGTACGTCAGGCTGCCAGGCGTGAGCGTGACGCTGCCGTTTGGATCGGGGTTGCCGTTTGAATCGACGGTTTCGGTCAGCAGGTGGATCGTGCCGCGCTGAGCGACCGAGGTGGTGGAAAGGATCACGCCGGCCTGGGTCACTGCCTCACCCACCATCGTCACGTCGCCGGTGGTGGCCTGAATCAGGCCGGTGTTGCTGGCCGCGCCGCCGCCGGTGACGGCGACCTCACTGCCCAGCGTGGTGGAGGTGACATACCCGGAGGGGTAGCCTGTTGTCGCGTTCAGCCCGGTGACGCTGTAGCCCTTGCGAAGGGTGAAATCCTGGCCGGCGGCCAGGATCGTCTGGCCGGACGGCGTGGTGATCTGGCCGGCATTCTGCACGCTGCTGCCGAGCAGCATCACGAAGCCGCCACTTTCGACGGCGGAAAACGGCGTGTTGGTGGTGATCTGCGCACCTGCCTGCACGATCACCGGCGCGGTCGCGCCCGAGAAGCTGGGGCCGGACGGGTTGTAGATACCGAAATTCGTGAACTGAGCGTTGCTCAGCGCGCCGGTCGCGGCGATCAGCGCGCCGGTGTTCACCTGCGCCGTGGCGCCGAAGATGATGCCATTGCCGTTCAGGATATAGACCTGACCCGGGGCGTTGATCTGCCCCAGGATCTGGCTGGGCTGTGCGTTCGGATCACTGACACGGTTGAGCGCGACCCATGTGTTGGCTGAAGCGCCGCCGGAACTCTGGTCGAAATTGAGAGTCGTGTTGGCGCCGACGTTGAATGTCTGCCAGTTAAGGAAGGCGGTGCTCGCCGTCTGCTTGATCGTGACGGTGGCGCGGCCGCTGCTGGCGGTCTGCATCGGTTGATTGGCACCTGTCCATACATTGGCGGATCCGGGGGTCGCGGATCCAGCAGCCGGCTGCAAACCGCCGATGGTCAGGCCGTTTGGCACCGACGCCGTTGCCGCGACCGACCGGGCCTGTGCCTGCAGACGTTGCATGGCGGCAATCGATTGCGCGGCGGTCTGCAGATTGGCCAGCGACTGCTGCACGGCCTGCATCGACGGGAGCGCGGCCGCCGTCGCGCTGGTACCGACGCCGGACGCGGACCTGCCGGCGAACCATGCAGGGGAGAACTGTGTCGGCGTCCCCGCGACCGCATGGGGTGCGGCAGCCATGGTCCCCAGAATGGCGAAGGCACTGACACCGCACAGCAGTTTGGCTCGCTGAAAGCGCAAGGCCTCTTTCCGGGTTGGTTCGGGACAACGACTGGACTGCTTCTGCCGGTTGCGCTGAGGCGTGCGAGACATGGTTAATGATCCGTGCTGAAAGTGCGCCGCCCAATGCCCAAATGGCGTCTTGCCCGGTAGCACCGCTGCCGTACCGACTTTACCGCCGTCCCGATGGGACGCTTAAATGTCTGCCAATCAGGGCATTCTATACTCATTGATCGCGCGTTTGTACAATTAGCGATTGGGCAATGTCATGAATTTTTTCTTTCAGACTTATGGCCGTATCAACTTGTTTTTAACTCGATCCAGGGTTGCCGGCCGCATTATAGGAGGACTTTTCATCAACGACTGCTCCCTAGCAACACACTGGCATCCCGAGCCTGACGTGATGGAGGCTGCATTTCGCCGCGTGCGGCCAGCCGCCTGAGCTCTTCACGTAATCGCCGCAGCGGTTCTTCCCAGTCACCGGCGCGAGCCTGGCGAAACAGGCGCAGGGTCGGATACCATGGGCTGTCTTCGCGATCGAGCAACCAGCGCCAATCGGTGTCGAGACGGTTGAGCAACCAGACCGGCTTGCCAAGAGCGGCTGCAAGATGGATCACCCCAGTGTCGACGCCGACCACCAGATCAAGCCCATCGATCAGCGCCGCGGTCGAAGCGAGGTCCTCAACTTCATCCATCCAGTTATGTACTGTGACCGGTCCCTGCAAAGGTTGGATTTGATGTGCGGCTTCACCCTTCTGTAGCGAGATCAAGTGAAGACCGGGCAGATTGACACTTGACACCAGGCGCTCAAGCGGAATCGATCGCTTGCGATCACCGAGATATTTTGGGTTGCCGGCCCAGACCAGCCCGACACGCAGACCGGTCAAGGGTGCGAACCGTTCACGCCAAGCCGTCGATTGCTGCCGATCAGCCCATAGATAAGGCACAGTAGTGGGAATGTTGCCGAGGTCGGTTTCAAAAATACGCGGCAATTCACTCAGTGGGCAATGGACATAGGATTGGGGCAGCGGCGGTCCGCTGACGACGTCCGAAACCCCTTCCAGTTGGGTGAAAAGCCGGTGCAGCGAGCGGGGCACGACGAGGATGATGCGGGCGTAACGCGCACACAACGACACGTAACGACAAAATTGAATGGCATCACCCAGACCTTGATCGGCATAAAGAACAAGCGGTTGATCGCCAATATCCTCCCCATTCCATGTCGGCAACGGGAATTCCATGTCCAAATTATCGTCATTCTTCCAGCGCAGGTAGCGGAACCATTGCATCCCGGGCCAGCCCTCTTTCAGCCGCCCAACTTTCAGCAGCATCAATGCCCTTGAAACGTGTGCTTCCGCGTCATCAGGTGCCAGTTCCAGTACTTTTTGCCAGCAGTTCGCCGCCCCGTCCCATTGCCTTAACACGTCCAGTGCACTGCCGAGGTTGAACCACGCGTTTACATAATCAGGTTTCACGCGTAATGCGGCACTGAACTGCTGAACTGCCTCCGCATACCGATCTTGCCCGACCAAAGCGCGCCCAAGATTGTTATACGCGCGTGCATCGTCGGGACGCCGGCTCAGGACGGCGGAGAAGCAAGCAATGGCCGCCTCATTCTGGCCGGTGTCGGTAAGCAGGTTGCCGAAATCGTTCCACGTATCGATACGGTCGGGGTCCAGGTCCAAGGCGCGGCGAAATGCGATCTCGGCCTCGGCAAAAGTGCCGAGTGCCAGCAGCGCCTTCGCAAGATTATGATGCAACTCGGAGGTATCGGGGTTAAGGGCCAGCGCTCGCCGATAACAAGCGACCGCGTCCGCCGCACGACCGGTATCCCGCAGTATGTTGCCAAGGTTGTTATGGAAATGCATCGTATCCGGCCGCAACGCGATGGCACGCTCGATCAGTTCGATAGCCGTCTCGGTCCGTGCGGATTGGTGTGCCAGGACACCGAGCAGATGCAGTGCGTCAGCATGCACGGGGTCGGCAGTCAGGACCTCACGATAGCCTTGTTCAGCCGCGTCCAGCCGTCCAGCCTGATGATCCGCAAGGGCTCGGTCTAACAGGTCTTCAATCCAGGTCATGTTATTGCTGATGGCGCCTTCCTCAAGAGTGAACCCGGTGCATGCCTGATGGTGCTACCATACGTCGGGCGGTTCGCATCAATCGTATCTGTCTCAGTGAAGTATTGATGACAGCCAGCGCTACTGGCGCGACATCGCTGCGCCATGAGGCATTTTCCCGCGGCGGCACAATCTCTAGCGTGATCCATGCTCTCGCGGGCGCTGAACGAACTGAAGGGGCTCATGATATCCGGTTGTGCGACGATGTCGTCGAACGCCGCTTGCATGGCTGGCGCGACCGATGTCTGATTCGGGTCGCCAATCCAACGCTCGGGTTCGTGCGGTGACGGCGTTGGATTTGCAGCCGACAAGCGCGACTTCATCGGCACCCAGATCGCCGGCGCCGTAGGAACGGAGAACACTACCGGACCGCCGATCGAGCGCGACATCGGCCATCGGTGGAGAGTGTGATTGAAGCAGGTGCTCGAAAGGCCAGCAATTCAGGCTTGTGTCCGACACCCGACAGATGGTGTGGAAGCGGTCGTGCGCCATGAGGTGCTCCACCCGACCACGCTCGTTTCGGTCAAGAATGCTAAGGAATGCGAACGTGATGAGGCCTCGGCCCGGATCGCCAATGCGTTCCGCGAGCCGGAAGAAGGAGTGTCCGGTGGCAACCATGTCGACAGCGACCGTAGCGGGCATGATGGCGGCGGCGAATATCGGATCCAGGCGGACATCCTGTGTGAGGCGGCTGATGTCGACGATTCGTGCCGGGATGCCAGATAAACGTGCGCCGAACACGCGGGCCTGATCGTCCGCGCTGCGGCTCCGGCGGGAGATACATGTCGGAAATGATGAGGTCGCTGGCGTCGACGCGGGCAACATTGGCACGAATTGGGATCAGCAGATTGCGTTCGATCTCGACTTCCGCACGGAGGAGGATACGTGCCTTATCCTATGGCAAACCGTCGACGGTCATCTGGCGATAGATGTCGTGCAGTACATAGGGGTTTCCGATACGGTCCAGAACAGCCTGTGCATTCATTCGCCGTTGCACGAAATCGGCGATATCGCCGCATATCCGCACCATACCAAAGATTAAATTCGGGTTGGGTACGGAACGGGCAACCAGCGTGTCAAAAACATCCCAACTGGTCACGACAGGCTTGGGCGGAAGAAGCATGGGTGGACCTGCCAGTACTGATACGAGGGTCCCATTGGCACTAGACCGCGCGCAGTTGATAGCGCGTGTTTCTTACAAGTAAATGAATATCGCGGTACTGACCGCCATGGGACCCCCTTCCTGATTTTCGGCATCATGGCGCGACGTTCAAGGAACATCTTGGCCGGGCATCCACACGGGCAAAACCTGCCCATACGCCGGCTGGACTATTACCAACAGAAGAAGAGACTATTACAATAGACCGGAGAGGCAAGATATCATGTGGACAAAATCGCGAGTCCGCAGTAACGACAGGTATCGCAAAAGAGAGACCGCCGCGGCGAATGAGGACGCGACGGCCTCTCTTCGGCCTGTGCGTGATTCCGAGACAACCATTTATATCGGATATAGAAACGATGACGACGATCACCACGAACAGTACCAAGGGCATTACCCTTTCCACCCTGGACACGACGATCGCCAGCGGGGTGTCGATTTCCAACACCAGCGGCAAGACCGTCGTTGACGGTGCCTCGCCGACGGCATGGACGCTGGTGAACTACGGGCGGATCATCGGCCAGAACAAGGACGCGGTCGCGCTATACAACGGTGGCTACGTCACCAATGCCGGCCCCGGCGTGATCAGCGACAAGCAGGCGGTCTACGTTAACGGCGCGGCCGGAACGGTGGTCAACGCCGGCAGCCTGATCGGGACAGTCTTTGGCGTCCATCTCGTCGAGGGCGGTTTGATCACCAATGCGACGGGCGGGCTGATCACCGGCGGCAGCCAAGGAGTATACGTCAATGGCACCGCCGCCGGCACGGTGGTGAATGCCGGCAGCATCGGCGGCGGGGTCTACCTCTACGGTGGCGGTCTGGTCACCAATGCCGACAACGCCGCGATCAACGGTGGACAGGGCGTCTACTTTGGCAACGGCGTCATCGGAGAAGTGAACAACGCTGGCAGCATCACGGCGACCTCGGGGTCTGGCATCAAGATCGAGGACAGCGGTTCGGTCACCAACAGCGTTTCCGGCGTGATCACGGGCCAGCAGAACGGCGTTGAGATCGCCAATGGCGCCGGAACGGTGGCCAACCTCGGTACCATTACGGCCGCCTCGGAGTACTACGGCGTCAAATTCCTCTCGGGGGGCTATGTCGGCAACGGCGGATCCGGCCTGATCAGCGGCACTGTCGGCGTCTATATCGCCGGCGGCGCCGGAACGGTCGTCAATGCCGGCTCGATCATCGGCAGCGGTGGCACGGCGGTGGCCTTCGCCAGGACCACGGCCAACCGGCTGATCGTCGATCCTGGTGCAGTGTTCGGC
Source organism: Acidisphaera sp. S103 (assembly GCF_009765975.1). Taxonomy (GTDB): domain Bacteria; phylum Pseudomonadota; class Alphaproteobacteria; order Acetobacterales; family Acetobacteraceae; genus Rhodopila. The sequence goes on from NZ_LMUJ01000034.1 coordinate 61,297, forward strand.
GGCAGCGTCGTGGCGCAGGGCACCAGCAACGTACTGGAACTTGCCTCCGCTGCCAGCACCGGGACGATTGCCGGCATCGGCACCAGTTTCTCGGGTTTCGGCGCAGTCGAGGTCGACACCGATGCGCGGTGGGTGGTGTCGGGTGCCGTCTCCGGCGGCACGATCGACATTGCCGCCGGCAGCGACCTGACGCTGACCGGTGCCGAGGCAGCCTCGGCACCAGTCGATTTCACCGCCAACAGCGGCACGCTCGGCCTGGCCGATCCCACCGGCTTCGCCGCCACGGTGTTCGGCTTCCAGCCCGGCGATGCGATCGACTTCACCACCGTCAGCAGCAGCGGCAGCATCACCGCCGGAGTCAATGGCTCCAACGAACTCACGCTGACCAGCGGCGGCACGCTGCTGGCCGAGGTGCAACTCGATCCAGGCCAGAACTTCGCCGGCACCATCTTCACCGCAACACCCGACGGCAGCGGCGGTGATATCGTTACGACAACACTCTGCTTTTGCGCTGGCACGATGATCGCCACACCAGCCGGCGAAACGCCAGTCGAGCAACTTGCCGTCGGAGACCAGGTCCTGACCGCGCATGGAACGGTTCGGCCGATTGTCTGGATCGGTGTCGGCCAGGTCCTGGCGACACGCGGCAAGCGTGGCGCCGCGACACCCGTCATCGTGCGGAGGAACGCCTTGGCCGACAACGTGCCGCACCGTGATCTGCACGTGACCAAAGGGCATTCGGTTTACCTGGATAGCGTGTTGATCCCAGTCGAATTTCTGGTCAACCACCGCTCTATTCTGTGGGATGACCAGGTTCAGATGGTGTCGCTTTACCATATCGAACTTGAAGCCCACGATGTGCTTCTCGCCAATGGTGCCCCGCTCGAAAGTTATCGCGATGACGGTAACCGTTGGTTGTTTCAGAATGCCAATGCCGGTTGGGACCTAGCACCGAAAGAACATTATGCACCGGTCCTAACCGGCGGCCCCGTTGTCGATGAGGCCTGGCGCCGTCTCCTCGACCGCTCCGGCATCCGCAATGGCTTTCCCCTGACGGATGATCCCGATCTTCATCTGTTGGTGGATGGCATCCGACTGGATGCCGTGGAGCGGACGGCGACAACGTACACCTTCAATTTGCTCAATATGCCTTCCACGATAAGGATCGTCTCGCGCGCCGCCGCGCCGCAGGAACTGGGTTTGGCTCGCGACCCGCGCAGCCTTGGCGTTGCCCTGCGGCGTATCGTTGTCCGGCGGGCCGCCCAACTCCGGATAATCGAAGCGGAAGACCCCCAGTTGACGCTCGGCTTTCACGCGTTCGAACCGGATAACGGCTTCCGTTGGACAGATGGTGATTCGGTTCTTCCGGTCGAATTGCTCAGTGATTTCGCCACACCCGCGATCTTGATCCTGGAACTCTGGAGCACGGCACGCTACATCGCCGACGGCGATGCAAACCAGCAGGCCGCGTAGCGGTTCGTTGCCAGTCTTTGGCGGTTTAGCTGACCAACCTCATGACCTGCGTTTTCCGCCAACAGTGAACCGGTGTGACTGGAGTCTATTGGGCGCTGATATATCGGTGCTGGCGGCCCCTGCACGTTGGTGCATGCATCCATGATGCCGATTGTTCATCGCTCAAACGATCCACAGTGCCCTGCCCGGCCGCGGGGGTCCGGCAATCTGGAGAGACATTGGAAAAAGCGTGCCTCGTCCGACAGCCGTTACGCGCGACGTGTCCTGCGCATCTGCATAGGCCTCGCCATGGTTGCAGGCAGCATTACCGGCTGCGGCAGCGCGACACGCCCACCTGACGGCGATGCAACGAACAAATCAGCTACATCGGCCGATCCCGCTGCCATCGACACACCGCTGCAAGTGGCTCGCTTCAAGCGAATGGATATCCTTCGAAGAAACGACAACACTGATGTGACCGCAGGGTATGCGCTTGGAGAGGGTGCTGACGCGATCATCGCCACCGTGCGCGTTCATGCCGTCGCCAGCGCTGGCCTTATCCCGCTGCTGGGGGGTAAGCGGGTAGCCGATTCATCCGCCTCGGCACAACCGCTGCAAGACGCCATCACGCAAGTGCGGCACTATTACCCTGACGCGGCCCTGCGCGATGTTCATGCCGTGTATCTTGTCAAACGTGGTGTGTTGCAGAGCGGCCGAGCCGCGACGCTACGATATGAAGACCTGTTCGCCGGTCAACGGCAGAAGATAGACCTCGACATCTACATGTTCTGCTGTGTTGACGATGGAATGGTTTACGAGTTCCGCATTCGGCACGCGGCGGACAACAATGCGGCGTGGGCTGCGATCCCGTTCCTGCAGGCACTGGACTGGTCGGTCCCGTCCCGCCCCGATGATCGGTAGCCGGAAGCTAACCCCACGCCGGCCATGGCTGAAAGTTCACGCCTGAAAATTACGGGCGGACGGATTCGCTGAGGAGCGAGATCGGACCTGCTGGCCCCTCGACAACAATGCGGCGGCGGCACGTCCCGAGGGAGTGCGCCACATCCGGCCGTCAATGCATTGGAAGATCGAGACATGACGGCACGACGCGCCCGGGCAGGTGCAGACGTCCATCATCTGCCCACAACCAAGCGGTTCTCGCAGAAAAAACCTGAACCCGGGATCATTTCGCCTCCGATCGGCCGAGTGCACCAACGCCGGTGCGAAGCCGCTCGTGATCGAGTGCGGCCAAGGCGTCGAGAAACGCCACCATCATGGAGCCTGGCCCCCGCGCGGTCAGCGCCGCCATCTCGCCGGCGATCCCCGTTATCGCCAGCGCATGTGACACGCCGGCCAGTGCCGAGCCGCCGAGGGCCATACACGCGCCGGCGATCGCGGTCGCAGCGCAGCCCATGCCGGTGACACGGGTCATCAGTTCGTGGCCGTTATGCAGCGTCAGCACATGTGCGCCGTCGGTGATGTAGTCGACCGCGCCGGTGACAGCGACAACGGCACCCGCGGTGCCGGCAAGACGACGCGCCGCCGCGACCGCCGCTTCAGACTGCGCGCCGCTATCCACGCCACGACCGCCACCGGCCTCACCGGCGAGCGCCAGTATCTCGGACGCGTTGCCACGGATCGCCGTCGGCCGCAGGCGGCACAGGTCCTGGGCGAACCGCGTACGCCGCTGTATCGCACCGGCCCCCACCGGGTCGAGCACCCAAGGCTTGCCGGCCGCCGCCGCCGAAACCACCGCTACACGCATGACCGCGGCCCGTTCAGGCGACAGCATGCCGAGGTTAATGACGACCGCGTCGGCCGACGCAGCGAAATCGGCGACCTCGTCCGCTCCCTCGGCCATCGCCGGGGCGGCACCCAGTGCCAGCAGCGCATTGGCAGTGAAATTGGCCACCACGGCGTTCGTCAGGTTGTGCACCAACGGCCGCCGGCTGCGCAGTAGCGCCAGTGTCGCGGCCAGGGAGGCGGGCGTTATGAAAGCAGGCATTGTCATGCGTCGCGAGTCCGGTCAGGCGGATCTAGTCTAGCGCGTCTCAAGCGCCCGGATAAGCCTGCCACGCCGCGGAGGCATCGCGCACTGCCCTCGGATCGCCAGCAATCCTCGGCAGCGGTGGCGCCATGCCGAGTTGCGGCGCGCGGCCCTTGCACCCGCGCCGCCACCCGGTAGTCTGTCGTTTCAGCGCCAACCATCGTCCCGGACCCGGTGCGATACAGGAGAATTCGCATGGCAGCCGCCGATCCCCGCGTCATCGCCCGCACCACCGGCCAGCCCGGCCGCTTCCTGGTGAGCGCCCGCAACGTCCACACCGTCGGCGACGCCACCGCCGCCCGCGGCGGCACCGGCGAGGCGTTCGTCGCCGCCGAGTTCATGCTGTCCGCCCTGGCCACCTGCGGCCTCGCCATCGTCACCGACGAAGCCCGCAAGCTCGGCGACAAGGTGACCGCGACGACGATCGACACCACCTACACCGTCGATCCGCAGGACAGCACCCGCTTCAGCCGCGTCGCCATGCAGTTCCGCTTCGCCGGCATCGGCCAGGCCGAGGCCGACGCGCTGGTGCACGCCTTCACCAGCCGCTGCCCGATCTACAACACCATCGCCCGCACCACGCCCACCGAGGTCTGGGGCGAGACGGCCTGATGCATCTCGCCGCGTTCGTCAGCGCCGGCCCGGTGTCCGGCAGCCATGGCGGCTGGCGCTATCCAGGGGCGGACCACGACATCACCTCGCTGGGCTACTACACCCGCCTGGCCCGCACCCTGGAAGACGGCTGCTTCGATTTCGTCTTCATGGCCGACATCCTGGCCGTCCCCGACCGGCTGCACGACAGCATGGACAGCCAGTTGCGCTACGGCGCGCTGGGCTCGCTGCGCCTCGACCCGATGATCGTGCTGGCGGCGATGTGCGGCGCGACCCGCCATGTCGGCCTGGCCTGCACCATCTCCACCACCTATTTCGAGCCGTTCGCGGTGGCGCGCGCGATGGCGACGCTGGATCACCTCAGCGGTGGCCGCGCGGCCTGGAACATCGTGACCTCGTTCCAGGATTCCGAGGCCCGCAACTTCGGCCGAACCCAGCAATTCGCGCGCGAGGAACGCTACGACCGCGCCGACGAATTCCTGGAAGTCACGTGCAAGCTGTGGGATTCGTGGGCCGACGATGCGCTGGTGCGCGATCCGGCGGCGCCGCTGTTCGCCGATCCGGCGAAGGTGCGCCGCATCAACCATGACGGCCGCTGGTTCAAGGTGCGCGGCCCGCTGAACGTCAGCCGCTCGCCGCAGGGGCGCCCGGTGCTGCTGCAGGCCGGCGCGTCCGACCGCGGCAAGGATTTCGCCGCGCGCTGGGCCGAGGTGGTGTTCGTTACCCACGCCGCCCCCGAACCCGCCGCCGCCTTTCGCCACGATCTGCGTGCTCGTGCTGAACGCTTTGGCCGCAATCCCGACGACATCAAGGTGATGCCCGGCATCGTCCCCGTGGTCGCCGAGACCCGCACGATGGCCGAGGACCGCCGCGCGCTGCTGGAAAGCCTGGCCCACCCGACAGCCGGGCTGTCGACGCTGTCGTATCACCTGGACATCGACCTGTCGGAATTCCCCCAGGACGAGATGCTGCCGGAGATGGACGTCCCCGGCGTGCAAGGCCACTACCGCGAGGTCGCCGAACTCACCCGCCGCAGCGGCATTCCGCTGGGTGAACTGGGCCGCCGCTACGGCGTGGGCCGCACGGCCGCGGGCTTCACAGGTTCGCCGACGGATGTCGTCGATAATATGGAGAAATGGCTGGCAGCGGGGGCGTGCGACGGGTTCATGATCCAGACGCCGTATATGCCGGGGGGACTGGACGATGTTGCGCGGCTGGTGGTGCCGGAGTTGCAGCGGCGGGCGTTGTTCCGCCGGGGATATGAGGGGACGACGCTGCGGGATAATCTGGGGCTGACGCGGCCGGCGGCTTGAGGGGCGGCGGCTTGAGGGGCGGCGGCTTGTCATGCCTCCGTAGGGGATCTTGACGGGGGCGAACCGACCGCCTGTTTTCTCTCCGATCCAAAATGGTCTTTCCCGACCACGGCCAGAATGATCGAGATTGGCCAGAAGCGGACTACCGACTATAGAACAGGTGCCCGCAAAAAGCGGAGTCCTGCCGACGCCTGTTATGCCCCCATCGGTCGGGGCTGAGGAGTGGCGCCATTCCAATCATTGTGCTAAATTGACGAGGCAACGATTCGAGGTTTGGTTATGGCTAAAGGTGACGGGGTTGGCTTGGCAAGTGCACGCTATTTGGCGATGCGGGCAGTGATCGGCTCGCAAGAGGGCCAAGCAGCTATATTGAAGGCCATAGCTGACGGCCACCCACCGCTGTGTGGGGTGGACCCGCTGCTCACGCAGATCATTGTCGATTATGCCAAGGGCGACGACCAAATGTTGATGAGCGCAGGATCTATCGTCGCCGAGCATCTCGTTGCGAGAGGTTACGTAAAGGGTGCGATCAGAGGATGCCCCACCGGCTGCACGGCCGGGACCGGCTCATCTTTCGCGCTACCGACCTGAGGTATTTGGCGAATGCCTCATGAGATGACCGCCAACGTGTTCGACTTGGACATGGACACGAAGATCTACAGGGTCTTTCCCTTGGTTCGAGTCCTAGACCTTTTTGAAAACAGCAGAAATGTCCTTGTCAGGCCGAAACTTTGGGACGACCCGTTCGAGAATTTCTTCCTTAGCGCTCAGGCTTTCAGTGGAACTAGCCCAATAGATATAAATGGTATCAAGGAAAGCTGGTACGGACAATGTTGGACAACGCTCGCAGAAAGTGACGCGATGTGGCGGATTTACAGCCCAAGCAAGGAGGGGGTATGCGTAGGGACTACCGTTGGAAAGCTCTTCGGCAGCTTTTATGACGAAACCAGCTCGACATCTGCTTTGAAAATGTTCATCGGTCGAGTTGTCTATAAGGAGAAGAATGATACCGTTTCCATGGCCAAAGATCTTAGTTTTATGGATCTGGCTGGCGGAGGAACTAACAATCGCTTTGCCCGCACACTGCTGGTGAAAAGGTCGGAATTTGAGCACGAGCGCGAGGTTCGCATCCTGTTCTGTGATGTGGACAAGGAGCACCTTGGTGATGACACCGTATCCTTTGACTTCAATGCAGCTAACCTGATCGAAAGCGTTTTGTTCGATCCTCGCCTGGACATGCGGATAGTAGCTGCGCTTAGCTCGGTGATTGCGAATTTTGGCTACACGAATGATATTGATAGATCTCATCTCTACGATGCGCCTCGGCTGATCATCAACTTGAATCGATGAAGTCCCCAGCCTTGGATCAAGCTGACAATTAGCAGGCCAGACGTAATCAAGACCGACTCGAGAGCGCTGGATGCGGTTGGAAATCGAATGCTTCAAATAAAATAGCCACCCGCGTATTTGTCTTTCGAGGCAGGGAGCGGACTAGTCAGCTATGTCCACCGTCGACAACAACGCACGCGTATCCGCCCACGTCATCCGCATCTTACGCCGAGCGACATTGGTCAGTTCGTTCAGCACCTGCACGCTGATCACACCGTCCTCGCGGACGATCGCCTCCGCGCGGTCAGCCTTCACCGGATCGCCGGACGCGAGATAAACCAGAACGTTGGTATCGAAGACCCTACCGGGCATTCGCCTCGTCGCGGTCAAACTTGAAATCGGCCGGCAGGCGGCCCCGGAACGCCCGAAGCCGCTTCAGCAAGTCCTCGCGGTTCGGTTTGCGCGCAACAACCAGTTCCCGAGCGTCGGCAATATGGATGTCGATCTCATCGCCTTCCTTAAGCTCGAGCACCTCGACCACGGCAGCGGGAATGCGAACAGCCAGGCTATTGCCCCATTTGGCAACCCGCATAACACCCCTCATAGATATACGTTCTCCAGCACGTCTATCCCACGAGAACGCCAAGTCAACGGCAAACCCGCCATCCGGCCCGTTGCACCAACCAGCGCCGCACCCCATACCGTATGCAGCCTGCGTCCCTCCGCCATGCAGGCAGCGCTGGCGCCGGCGGGGATCGCATCGCGTCGCGGCAGACCGCAACGCCAACACGGGTACCATCAGATGAGGCCTCTGGGGCGCAGGTTTGCATCCACGCTACTATGCGTCCTGCTGCTCAGCGCGCCCTGGGCGCACGCCGCCCCCAAGGACGCATCCGAACGCGCCGCCCAGGCCCGGACACTGCTCGACACCCCGCAGGGCGCGACCCTGATGGACCTGCTGGGCGACCCAGCCGTGCGGGACCGCCTGATGGCCGAACCCACCGCCGCGCATCCACCAGCCCCCATGACCGGCTCCATGGGCTTCATGCTCGACCGGAAGCTCGGCAACACCCGCCAGCGGCTCATCGATCTCGGCACCCAGTTACGAGCACTGCCGGACGCGCTGCACGCCTGCTGGGATCGGGTCAGCGCCGTCATGCCGGCGTCCGACACGGCCCACATGTTCATCTACCTGGTCGCCTTCATCGCCGGCGGCATCGCAGCCCAGCGGCTATTCCGGTTCGCCGCGCGCCCATGGCTGGCCCATTTCGACCGCCTCGACATAGACACGCTGGAACACCGCCTGACGGTCCTCGTCGAGCGCCTCGCCTTCGCCATCCTCCTGCTCGGCACCTTCGCGGCGGGCAGCATGGGCATATTCCTGCTGTTCAGTTGGCCGGCCTCCAGCGGCTCGATGATCCTGGGCTACCTGTGGGCGTCACTATTGATCCGGTTCAACCTGACAGTGTCGCGCTTCTTCCTGGCGCCCGCTACGGAGCGGCTGCGCCTGGTCCCGCTGACGACCAGGCGAGCCTGGTTCTGGCACCGCTGGATCGGGGTGCTGAGCGTGATCGGCGCATTGGGCTGGCAGACGATCGTGGTCCTGCGCGGCCTGGGCCTGCCGCCCGAGAGCCAGGAACTGCTGCGTCAGATCCTGCTGCTCGCGCCCGCGCTGTGCGGCATCGCCATCGTCTGGACGCGGCGCGACAGTCAGACGCCACTCCTGCTCAGCCCGCGGCGCGCGGCTTTGCGGCTGCTGGTATCGTTCGCCCTGCTGCTGATCTGGCTGCTGTTCCTGACCCACGCCACCCAGGCCGCCCTGTCGCTGCTGGTGATCGGTGCCGTGCCGATCGGCCTGTATGTCCTGCGCAACGCCGCTGCGCGTGTGATCCGCGGCCAGTGGCTGCTGCAGGGCGAGGAGGTCTCCGCCGTCGGCGCCATCGCCGATCGCTGCATGCAGGCAGTGGTGGTGGTCGCCGCCGCCTTCGCGCTGATCGAGATCTGGCAGATCGATATGGCCTCGGTCGCCAGCAGTGAAACAGCGATGACTCGGATCGGACGCGGCACGTTCGAGGCGCTGGTGATCCTGATGGGCGCCGACCTGCTGTGGCTGGTGCTGCGCGCGGTGATCGATATGCGGCTGACCGGCGCGGTGGTGCCGATCGACGACCTGGACGATGAGGAACTGCGCCGGCGCGCCCGCATCCGCACCCTGCTGCCGGTGCTGCGGAACTTCCTGTTCATCTTCGTGCTGATCATCGCCTCACTAAGCGCGCTGGCCGCGATGGGACTGCAGATCGGGCCGCTGCTGGCCGGTGCCGGCGTCGTCGGGATCGCGGTCGGGTTCGGCGCCCAGACCCTGGTGCGCGACGTGCTGTCCGGGGTGTTCTTCCTGCTCGACGACGCCTTCCGCGTGGGCGAACTGATCGAGAGCGGCGGCATCAGCGGCACGGTCGAAACCTTCTCGCTCCGTTCGGTCAAACTGCGGCACTACAAGGGACCCCTGCACACCGTGCCGTTCGGCGACCTGAAGGCAATCACCAATTACTCGCGCGACTGGGTGAACGAAGTATTGGACGTGGCCGTCGTCTTCGAGGCCGACCTGGAACGGATAGAAAGCGCCATCGAACGGGTCTCCAACGACGTGATGCAGGACCTGTCGCTCGCCAGCGGGATCATTACGCCCCCGCGATCGATCGGCGTGACCGCGATGTCTGCCGACGGAATCCATGTCGGGATCATCGTCCGCACCCGGCCGGGCCAGCAGTTCAGGGTGCGAGCCGTCCTGTTCAACCGCCTGAAATCAGCGTTCGATGCCGATGGCGTTCGGTTCTTCGGCCAAACCCCCGTGCCCGCCGCCGGCCCACCTGGTTGAGATTCCCGCCCCCTCACCCACCCAAAAACGCAGCCCGCACCTCATCACTCGCCGCCAGATCCGCCGCCCGTCCCTCCGCCGCCACCTGCCCCAGTTTCAGCACCACCCCGCGCGAGCACACACCCAGCGCCTTGGCCGCATTCTGCTCCGCCAGCAGCACCGCCGTCCCCCCGGCGACGATCGCCGGAATGCGTCCCAGCACCTCGTCGGTCAGCAGCGGCGACAACCCCAGCGAGGGCTCGTCCAGCAGCAGCAACCGCGGCGCATCCATCAGCGACCGGCCGATCGCCAGCATCTGCTGCTGCCCGCCGGACAATTGCCACGCCAGCACCCCCTGCCGCGCCGCCAGCGCCGGGAACATGGCAAACATCGCATCGATCCGCTGCGCCCGCTGCCGCCCGCCACCCCAGCAGGCAACCAGCAGGTTCTCCCGCACCGTCATGCCGGCGAACACCCGCCGCCCCTCCGGACAATACCCAACCCCCATCCGCGCTCGGCGATCCGCCCGCAAACCCTCCAGCGGCCTGCCGTCGAACAGGATGCGGCCGGCGGCGGGACGCACCAGGCCGATAACCGCCTTCATCAGCGTCGACTTCCCCGCCCCGTTCGCCCCCAGCAGCGCGACCGCCTCCCCTGCACCCACCGTCACCGAGACACCGCGCAGCGCCGGCACCGCACCGTAACGGACCTCCAGCGCCTCGATCGACAGCAGGGTCATGGCGGCGGCGTGCCCAGATACGCCTCGATCACCCGAGGGTCGGATTGCACCGCGGCCGGCGTGCCCTCGGCGATCACCCGCCCCTGATCGAGGCACACCATCCGGTCCGCCAGCGGCACCAGGAACGGCATGTTATGCTCGATCACCAGCAGTCCGACACCGTCTTCCGCGATGCCCCGCAATCGCCGCCCCAGATCGGCCTGCTCGGTCTCGTTCAGCCCGGCCGCCGGCTCGTCCAACAGCAGCAAACGCGGTTCGGTGGCCAGCGCCCGAGCGATCTCGACCAATCGAGCAATGCCAGGCGGCAGCGTCCCGGCCGCCTCCGCCGCATACGCCCCAGCCCCCATCCGCTCCAGCAGCGCCATCGCTTCGCCCCGAACGACCGCCCGGTCACGCCGCCCCGCCCGCAAAGCACTGCCAACACCCAAACGAGCCGCACCCCGCGCCACCGCAACATTGTCGAGCGCCGAAAGCTCGGCCGCCAGCGCCGCAGTCTGGAACGTGCGCGCCACGCCCAGCCGAGCGATCGCATGCGGCGCCCGCCCGGCAATGTCGCGGCCGCCCAGCCGCACCCGCCCCGCATCCGCCGGAAAAATCCCGGTAACGACATTCAACAACGTCGTCTTCCCCGACCCGTTCGGCCCGATCAGCCCCAACACCGCGCCCGAACGCACCGTCAACGCAACATCGTCCAGCGCCAACACCCCACCGAACCGACGACTCACCCCCACCAGCGTCAGCAGGTCGGCGTCGCCAGCGCGTGCCGCGATAAACGGCCCCACCCCCTCCGTCATGGCCGGGCGCGTCCCGGCCATCCGCGCTTCGTCCGCCGGTGCGAAGATGGCCGGGACGCGCCCGGCCATGACGGAGGGGACCGCCCGCGAACCAACCCAACCCAACAACCGTTCCGCCGTCTCCACCAGCCCACCAGGCAGCGCCACGACCACCAGCAACAGAATGCACCCGAACGCCAGCAGATAGTCGTCGCGCAGGAACCTCGCCCATTCCGGCAGTTCGATGATCACCACCGCCCCGGCGATGGCGCCGGCGACGCGCAGCCGGCTGCCGACCACGGCGATGGTCAGGCAGGTGATCATCACCGGAAAGCCCAGCACATCCGGCGACAACACGCCGATCGCATGCACGTACAGCGACCCCGCCAGCCCGGCGAACCCAGCACTCAGCAGGAACGCCGCCAGCCGCAACGACCCGGTATCGATGCCGATCGCCCGCGCCGCCACCGGATGCAGCCGCGTCAGGGCAAACGCGTCCCCCAGCCGCCCGCTGACGATCCGCCACGCCAGCACCGCGCCCGCCGCCACCAACGCCCAGACCAGCAGCAACTGCGGCAGCCGCCCTTCGATCGGATGCCCCAGCAGCGACAGCGGAGGCACGCCGCCGATGCCATTGGCGCCGCCGGTCACGCTCTCCCACTGAGTCGCCACCAGCAGAACGACCTGCCCGATCAACAACGTCGCCAGCGCGAAATAATGCGTCTGCAACCGCAGCACCGGGATCGCCACCAGCAACGCCAGCAGGACCGGCAACCCAACACTGACAGGTAATGCCGCATCGAACGCCACGCCATACCGCACCGCGAGGATGCCGGACACATAGGCGCCGACCCCCATGAACGTGCCCTGAGCCAGCGATAGCGCGCCCGCCTGGCCGAAGATGAAGCCATACCCCAGCGCCAGCAGCGCATACACGCCGGCAACCGTCAGCACCCGCAGCGCATAATCCGACGCATGCGGCAGCACGAACACGCCATAGGCACAGGCCGCCACCGCCAGCGGCAACGCGACCCCGCCGTGCGCGACCCAACGCCTCATGGGCGCTGCCGAGCCGCCTCGCCGAACAGACCTTGCGGCCGAACGACTAGGATCAGCAGAACCGCGACATCCAGGACGATCGTCGACGTCGTCTGCGAGAACACCGCATCGGACGACGGCATCCACAGCAAGGCCGGAACCAGCAGCGGCAGGCTGGGATACAGCACCTCGAACGCCGCGATCAGCAGCGCGCCGGCGACCGCCCCGCGGATACTGCCCCAGCCGCCGATCACCACGGCGATATACGCCTTGATCATGTAGTCGCTGCCGGAACTCGGTGTGACGAAGAACGTGTTCGACAGCAGCAATCCCGCCGCACCGGCCAACGCCGCGGCAACGGCGAAAGTGCCGGCGATCATGCGGTCGACGGGAATGCCGATCGCCATCGCCATGTCGCGGTCATACGCCGTCGCACGCAGCCGGCGGCCGAACTGAGTGTGCGTGAACAGCGTATACAGCGCCGCGATCAGTAAGGCCGCGACGCCGATGATGGCAACCGACTGCACACTGGCGTCCACCCCGGCGAAGCGCACCCGTCCCGCACCGAACAGCGGCGGAGTCGCCACCGGCTCCGCACCGAACAGTCGGTTGGCGACGTTCTGCAAGATGATCCCAACAGCGATAGTGCTGATGAACACCGCCTCGGGCGGCCGGCGGCGCAGCGGCATGTAGGCGGCGAGCGCGACCACCACGCCCAACACCGCCATGCCGGCCAGCAGCGCCGGCAACAACACCAGGCCGGACACGTGCAACCGGTCGGCCAGCAGCACCGCGCCGAAGCCGCCGGCCATCACCAGGTCGCCCTGAGCGAAATTCACCGCCCCCGTCGCGTTCAGGATCAGCACGAACCCCAGTGCGACCAGCGCATAGGCCGCGCCCAGCGCCAGCACCTCGACCAGAAGCTGCGCAATGGCCATCGAGTCAGGGCGAGATCGGGAAGTCGTAGTGCCGGACGACCGCCGGCACGCGCGACGTGCCATCGAAACAGACGATGACCGCCGAATGCGCCATATCGCCGTGACCGTTCGATTTGTACGTCATCGCCACGCCCTGATAGCTGCCGGTGGCCAGCGCCTTGGTGACCGCCTCCGCCGAGGTCGCGCCCTTCGCCACGGCTTCCAGCGCCATCATCGTGGCGTCGTACTGACCCAGCGCGAAGCCGTCCGGATCGGTGTGGAACGCGTCCCGATAGCGCGCCAGGAAATCCCGCGCCGCCGGCGTCTCGCCCGAGATCGGCGACGACCCGGTTTCCCCGCAGACGCCCTTGAGCTCGGCCGGTTCCAACAGCGCCACGGTCGCCGGTTGCGACAGCCCCGACCCCGCGACGATCGGCAGGTGCACGTCCATCGCCGCGACCGCCTTCAGGAACAGCGCCGTCGGCCCACCATGCAGTTGCAGCAGCAACGAGTCCGCGCCGGACGCCACCGCCTTGGCGATCACCGGCCGCATGTCCTTCACGCCGACGTCCAGCGCATCCTCATACACCGGCTTGATGCCGGCGGCGGCGAGCGCGGTCAGGATCTCGGCATGCCCGCTCTGGCCATAGGCGGTGGTCTGATAAATCACCGCCGGCTTCTGGATGTGATGCGCCTCGATCGCGTATTTCACCTGTGCGCCCTTCACCACGCTGTCGGCGGGAAAGAAGCGGAAGATGTAGGGGTTGCCCTTGCGGGTGATGTCGGCGGTGCCCGACATGGTGATCAGCGGCACTTTCTGCGCCTGCGCGATCGGCAGCATCGCCAGCATCTGCGTGCCCAGCATCGAGGCGACGACGACAGTCACCTCACCATCCGACAGCGCGCGTTCCAGCGCGTTGACCGCCCCTTCCGGCGACGTGCCCGTGTCGGTCACCGCGAACCGCGGGTGCACACCGGCCGGCGGATTCTGCAACGCCAGCAACGCACCGTTCCGCTGGCTGCTGCCCTCCGCGGCGAGGAACCCGGTGATCGGCACCAGCACCGGAACATCCGGCGCAGGTTCGGCGGTGTGTGCGACGGGCAGGCCACCGAATAGCACGAGGGTGGCGAACGCCATCCCGAAGAGGTACCCCAAACCGCCAGCATGGTGCGCATTTGTGAGACCCTTCTTGGGACTGCCGAGCCGACGATCGCCTTGCATCGCTTTAATCCCTAGTCTGGTGAACGCTGGGCATCCGCCCGCCATCCCATTTGCCGGCCGGCAACCGCTGGCGCTGTGCCGCGAACGGCACCAACAGCCCGACATTGGGGTGACCGGACAACGCCTGTATGCCCGGCGTCCGACCACGCTCGTGCGTCGCGGTCGGAAGCGAACGACCCGGCGGATCCGCAGGCTGCATGTAGGCATATATGCCCCGCATATTATGGTGCCAGTCGAGCACAGCGTTGGTGTCTTTCAGCGTGGTATAGTCCAGCGTACCGATCGTGTGCTTCGCGAATGTCGAGATCGGCGTCAGTATGATGTCCCAGTTCTAGAGAAATGTACCGAATCCGCTCAACAGCGTGTTGCATGCGAACCGTACTTCTACGCGCGCGGTTCGGGGCATGTCGATCCCGTATTCTCGGATTCCGTGGTTCATTGGCTTATCCATGCCGGGGGCGGATCGACCCGCCGCCGTCCGTGGTTGCCCAAACCGGCATTACGCCCGCCGCCACGCTGGCGCCATTGCCCGAGGACGATCCGCCAGCAGTAAATGCAAGGTCCCATGGATTACGTGTCACGCGAATGTCGGCGCTCACCGCTGGTACCAAATTGTGCCGCGGTGCGGCTTATGATGTTCAGGTCGCCCTGACATATCCCCCCGTCAATCGGACCCGCCCTGAACGCCGAGCACTTCGGTGGTGTCGCGGCCAATGTTGTTGTGCCGACGGTCTGCAAAGGGTTCCATGAAACTCATTATATACTTTCTACAGACGTAAAATAAGTGTGACGGAGGCCATGATCCGGCTCCTATCACGAAGGGAGGCCGGCCTAGCCCTTCTCAAGCGGGTCGGGTGTTATCGCTGATCTGACTAAATCATCCCACAACGACGATGCCGATCGCGCTGTTCTCACACAAGATAAAATCGCTTGACCAGGTATCCGCCGATGCCACGGTCGCGATCGTCAACGACCCGGTGAATGGCCGCCATGTCAGCCGGCCGCCGCCGTGGACCCGGATCGCCAAAAATCCCAGGCCGGTCCCGATATCCAGGCCGTCTGCGATCCATTCACCCCAACCGGATCGGCCACCCTGTCGTGTAGAATGCGGCGAGGTCGCAAAGCCGTCCCGGGTACAGAACGTCCCACATCAGTAGGGCCGATCCCCCTTGATGGTGACGCGGTAGCCCGAACGGGTCTGCGGGAAGTAGTCCCACATCGCGATATGCTGCACCGCTCGGTTGTCCCAAAACGCGATGGAGTCTGACTGCCAACTGAAGCGTACCTGGAACGCCGGCTTCGTGCTGTGCGCGTACAGGAAGTCCAGCACCGACCGGCTTTCTTCCGCCGACAATTCATTGATGTGCATGGTAAAGTTCTCGTTGACGAACAACCCTTTCCGCTTCGTCACTGGGTGGGTACGGATAACCGGATGCACCGCCTGCGGAAAGACCTTGTTACGGTCATCGATGCCCAGCAAGCGATTGGTCCGGCGATACGACCGGTCGCCCGAATGTGTGGCGGTCAATCCGTCTAGAAAACTCTGGAACGCCGGGGTCAGGGCATCGTACGCCGCGGATTGGCTGGCAAAAATCGTATCGCCGCCGGTCGGTGGAACAGTGTGGAGGTAGAGAATGCTACCCAACGGCGGTTCCACGTCGCAGGAAACGTCGGAGTGCCAATTTTCGCCGTTTGCACGCTTGGAATTCGCATCGGCGTGGATCGGCAGGATCTCGGGATGCCCCTCCGGACCTGGCGTATTCGGATGAATGTGCAGATCTCCGAAATGACGGCCAAGGGTTTTCTGCTGCTCCAGGTTGATCTTCTGGTCGCGGAAGAACAGGACCTGGTGTTCCGCCAGGGCGGTGTGCAGGTCTTCGACTTGTTGGTTGCTCAGTGCCGCGGTCAGGTCGATGTTGGAAATCTCGGCACCCAGCTGCGGGGTCACCGGCTTCACTTGTATGGTGGCATAGCTCATCGGTTTATTCCTTATGGAAAACGAGAGTGCGCAGTTCAATGCTTTCCCGCGCTGGCGAACCGGCTGGCGCGTCGGGCACCAGGAACGCGGTGTGCGGGGCGAAGCGGGCGACATCCGTGCGCGAGTCATAGCACTTGATCAGGATCACCTCGTCCGGCCGCTGCTCCTTAATGTAGTGCCAGCGATGGTCGGGACTAAACGCGACATTGTAGGTTTCCCCCACCCGATTTGGATAGATCAGATCGGACGGAACCAGTTCCTCGAAGCGCACCGACGGAGCTTCGGCCACAGCGAGCGGCGCGTCATAGACCGGATGGTTGACCGGGCGCCACAGGTTGATGACCTGGACACGACCTTTCAGCAGTTCATCAGCCTCGTCCGGCAGCAGGTCGCGCACCCGTTGCGGACCGGACCTGGCCGTGTGATCCACATGCACGCGGGTCGCGGGCTGGCGCGGACCATCGCCATAATCCTGCTGGCCAGGGACACGGCGACGCAACGTATGATCGAAAATGAACACACGGTCAGCGCCCGTCACGTCCTTCAGCAGACGTTGTGCTTCCGCGTAATATGTATCCCGAACCTGAGCCTCATCCTGGAAATCGGTGACGGCGGATCGATGTTCGACCACCGCGAAGCCCTCACCATCCAGAGTGAATGCGTGTTCCTCCTCCCGCAGGTCATGCACCGGCAATCTGTGCGGCGCCGTCGCCACGGTCGTGCGAGGGGAGCCATCACCGGGATCGTAGGTAAAGCTGCGTGGGCGCTCCTGCGTCGGGACGATGTAGTTCAGTTCGGCGGTGGTCGCGCTCACGTCTGTTCCTCCTGCGTTAAACTGGCGGACGAATTTCGCGGGATCAACATCCAGTTTCGTGATGCCGCGAAATCCCGATCGCTTCATCCCTCGATCTTTCGGTCACTCATGATCGTGGCGATGGTCACACGTCATCATCACGTGAGTCAATCATGTTATACGATACTTACACGTTATATGAGCAGCAAAACTCGGCAGCCGCATCGCCGTGGACCGACAGGACTCCCTCATGGAAATAGACGTCAACGGCGTGCCCCGCATCGATCGGAGCAGGTGTGACGCCCCGGACGGGAAAGGTCTGGCGGGAGATTTCGTAGGGTAGGCCGGCTTCGTTCGCCCAGGCGGCAGCATCGGCGTTGACGTTTGTCCGGCCCCACAGCAAGGCTTTTTCCAGGCGATCTGAAGACGTGCGAGCAGATCGTGCTTTTCGGCGGTGGCCCGTTCAGCCAGGCCGCATCCGCAGGCCTGCCGGTGCATCGTTGGGGCTATCTGGCAGTCAGAACCTGTTCGCCGGCACCCGCACCTGTCATTCGATCGCGCATTTGCCGTTGCCGCAACGTGTCGCGGCGATGCGCGACCCGGAGGTGCGGGCGAACATCGCCACCGAGGATCCGAACGAGTTCAACGCCTGGTCATTGCTTTGCGTTGTCGATCCCCCGGGAAGCTGCCATGTGCGGTGCAGCTATTAAGCGCGACCGTTGGCACGACAGAGCGTTGTCAGCACGCCCACGTCATCCCATTCTTCGCATCGATCGACGGCTTGCTCGACCAATGTAGCGCCTTTACGCGTTAGTACCACGACGGCGAGTTCACGGAATTTTTCGCGCAACTCCGCTTCAGAGAATGGGTCCTGAAAATCGCCGCGGTGACTATCACGGTCATGGGTCGCACGCCTGCCGTCCTTTAACTCAACGGTCACGCGCGCGGGACGCAGCCGAGGGGCAAGCGCGGTCATCGCCGGATCCTCCGCGACGGTCACCCGTTGACGCAGCGCAGTGATGAAGGGATCATGCACTGCCGTATCGTCTAGTGCCGCGAACCCGGCACTGCCTCGCACCGCCAGCGTTGCGGCCGCATGTGGAAATGAATACTTCGAGGCGAAGTAGTTTCGCGGGTTCGGATCGCGCATTACGGACGCGAAGCGATAGGTCACGCACTCGATCCGGACGATCTCCTCGGGTCGCGCTTTCAGTTCGGCCAAAGCCGCCACGAGGCAATCAAGCGCGGGGTGAATAGGGTTGCAGCATGCATACAGTCGAAAATAATTTTGGGTGATGTGCCAGGTCTTGCCGAGTTCATCCAGCACGCCATCTGTCCTGAAACCGTCCCCCACCAACTGCCCGAGGGCCAATTCGATCGCATCTTCCTGCGGTTCGAAGCCAGCGAGGGCGAGATCGGGCGCCAATGCCGCCGCGAATCCACTCATTCCGCCAGCAACGTTCAAGGCGGTCGCGCCCGCCACCGCATTTGTATAGCTCGGTGTCAACAAAAGTGTCGTTGCAATGCCCATAGCACGATTGATGCCGGCGGCGTCCAACCCTCGCAAACGAGCACCTGCCGCCGCGGATGCGAGCAGCGACACCTGTCCGTTTTGATGTGCCAGTGGCCGCGGTGTGAACCCCTCGGCGAGGCGGGCCGCGACATCGTATCCTAGCAGCAGCGCCATCAGCATATCGCGGCCAGTGGCGCCCGTTTGTTCCCCGACCGCCAGTGCGCCTGGCAGTACCTGCATCGCAGCCTGACCGGAGACGAAGCGCAGGCCTTCGCACAACTCGATTGACCGGCCGGCGATGCCATTCAACAACGCCGCCGTTCGCACGTCACTGGATGGCCAACCGGAAGCAAAAACCGTCGCCCCAGCACCACCTGCGAGCCGCTCGCGCAATTGTTTCACTTCGGGGCGCGCCGAACCGGCCAGAATAACACCCAGCGTGTCCAGCAGCACCATTTTGGTATGGTACCGCACCGGGTCGGGCACATCGTCCCACGTCACGGTCGCAACGAATTTTGCCAATTCTTCGATCTGCCGTCCCACGATAACTTTCCTTCCGCCGATCAGTTCCCTTCCTTCGCGATGTCAGGCTCCCGCGTTTCCGATCGCCGCACCATGATGGACAAAGCGACGGCGATGATCAGGGCCCCGCCGTAAAACAGGTTCTGGATGAAGACCTGAATCCCCATCAGCGACAGACCATAAATCCCGGTGACTAGGAAATACACCGCCGCGAAGGAACCCCAGGCGTTGAACCGCCCCGGCACGATCGCGGTCGAACCCAGGAACGCCGCCGCAAACGCCGGCAGCATAAAGCTGTCTCCCGAGTTCGGATCGGCGGACGCACTGGTGCCTGCGTACAGCACGCCAGCGACCGCGGCCAGGAACGATCCCGCCATCAACGCGCCGAACCTCAGCTTTCCCACAGGCAACCCCGACAACCGTGCGATCCGCCGGCCACGTCCGACAAACAGCAACTGCCGGCCCAAAGGCGTATAGGTCAGGAAGAACCACAGCGCGGCAACGATCACCACCGCATAGACAAAGCCAAGGGAGATGCCAAAAAATCGCGGCACGATCACCAGTTCGACCAGCGTATTGGAAATGCCCGACACCAGATTGCTGTGGCTGATCCACAGCGTGATCCCGCTGACCAGGGATCCCATACCTAACGTCGCGATGATCGATTCGACCCCGATCACAACAACCAGAATGCCATTGATCGCGCCCACCACCAACCCAGCCAAAAGGGCAACCACGATGGCCCAACCGATCGGCACGGCTTGCTGGGTGTTCAATATGGCGATCAGCATTGCCGACAACGACAGCACCGATGCCGCTGACAGATCATACTCGCTGGAGGTCAGGGTAACGACCAGCGAGCAGGTCAGCACCACTAGAACCGCCTGCGAATTGAAGATCGAGGTAAAGTTCTGCAACTGCAGGAAGCTGTCGGGTTCCAGCACGCCGAACAGCACGATGGTCAGCGCCCAGGCGAACAGCAGGGCGAACCGGTGACAGAACCGCGCCACGGCATTCTGACGTGTCGCAGCCACCTCACGCGGCGCTGGAGAGGTCGGACCCGAGACATTCATGCGCGATACGATCCTTTGTCACATCCGGTCCGGCGAGGTCCGCGGCGATCCGGCCGCGACGGAAAATCAGCACGCGGTCGCACAGCAACGCCAGTTGCTCATGATCGCCGCTCAGGCACAGCACACCCCCGCCACGCGATGCGAAATCGCGAATAATTGCGAAGATCTGTTCGCGCGCGCCGACGTCCACCCCCTGCGTCGGCTCCTGCAGTACCAGCAGTTTAGGAGACAGTTGCAGCCATTTCGCCAACAGGACCTTCTGCTGGTTGCCACCGCTCAGTGCTTCCAGCGGCAAGGTCGGGTCGGGCGGACGCACGCCAAATCGTTGCAATTCCGAGCGGGCGTGGTCGTCGATGGCGCGTGTCCGCAACCACCCCCGGAAGAAGCGGTGCAAGACCGGCAAGGTGACGTTGTCGGCGACCGTCAATTCGCCGATGCAGCCCTCGCGCAGCCGCTCCCCTGGCACGTAACTGATGCCGGCCGCGATTGCCGCGGCTGGTGTCATCACGGACAGTTCCATCGTTGTGGCGCCAAGACGCAATTGTCCGCTGCGAACCGGCAGGGCGCCGATCAGCATGGGGCCGATTTCGGCGAAGCCTGAACCGATCAGGCCCGACGCTCCCAGAATCTCACCAGGCGCGATCGACAGATTCACGTCGCGCGCCCCGGAACCAGACAGATCCCGCACTTCGACCAGATGATCAGTGCGCCGAGTCTCGACGGTACGCGGCGTAGCCGGCGGTATATCATACCCCACGATCAACCGGACCAGATCGTTCCGTACGAAACCAGCAGTCGGACCGCTACCGACGACGCGGCCGTCACGCAATACGGTGACGTGGTCGGTGACCGACAGAATCTCGTCCAGGTCGTGCGAGACAAACAGTACACCAAACCCGGCGTCCCGCACGCGCCGCACGACATCGAACAACTGATGCACGTTCGAATCGGCCAGATTCGCGGTCGGCTCATCCAGCACCAACAGCCCGCGGCGGATGCCCGTTTCGCCCTGCAATTGCCGGATTTCATCCACCGCGCGGACGATCGCCAGCATTGGCCGCTGCCAGGGCCGCAGGGTTTCCACGGTGGCACGCGGATCGACATCCATACCGAACTCGGTCAGCAGTGCTTCGCAACGCCGCGCTTCCTCACCCCACCGGATCGGCCTCAGGCGTTCTTGCGCGATCGCGCCGATCCGCAGGTTTTCAACGACGGAGAGAGAGCCGATCAGCCCGGGGTCCTGGTGCACGAACGCCATGCCAAGGCCGCGAAACAGACCCGGTGCCAGTGGAAGCCGCACTGGCTTGCCATCGATGATCAGTTCGGCTTCAGGCTCCGGCGCGTGATAGCCGCCCAGGATTTTGATCAGCGTCGACTTGCCGGATCCGTTATGGCCGACCAATCCATGAACCGTTCCGCTGTCGATCGTCAGCGACACGTCGTCCAAAGCGGTTGTGCCACCGAAGCGCTTGCTGAAGTGCCGCGCTTCCAGGATCGGGATCGCGGGCGGCATCGGCGATCCTTCTATTTCAGGCCCCATAGCGCCTCATACCCTTTGCGCGCGGCGTCGCCGTATCCGACACCGAACTTCGCGGGCACACCGGCCGCCGCGACATCCGCCTTCGTGAATGCTCGTATACCGACGACGTAGTTTTTCACCAACGGCTGTTTCAGCAGCACGCGCATGTCCTGATCCAGGATCGCGCCGGCGAGCCATGTGGTGTCTTCGCCGGACTCAAACGTTACGATGTCCCCGGTGCGGAGCATGTCCAGCACCGCGGGGGTGTTGTTGAACGTCGCCACCTTCACCCGAGCCGAGGAACCCGTGGTGATGATGGCCGGGATCACAGGCTGGACCATCCCGTCATAGATCGGGATCACGTAGTCGAGTGAACGATCGGCCAGGATGGCACTCTGCACCGTCGGGCCAATTTTGGATGCCCAGTCGGCCGCGTTGACGCCGGCGCTCCGCACTTTGCAGGTCGGGCAGTATTGTTTGAACATCCCCATGATCGCCTTTTCGATATAGGGACTGTTCGCCGTGCTGGGTGCGGTAATGACCAGCACGTCGGCCTTGCCATCCGTCTTCAGGATCACATAGGCCGCTTCAAGTTTTGCCGCGTCGATATAGGCGCCGTAAACGATGCCGGTCAGATCCTCCAACTGAGTCTGGCCGTTGGCGTGGGTGTGCGCGGCGACAACGGGAATGCCTTTGCTGATCGCTTCCTTGATCTGCGGCGCGACGGTCGCGGGGTCCAGGCCGCACGCGACATTGATCAGGTCCGCCTTGTGCGCGAAAGCCGTGTTGAAGCCCTGGACCCATTGACCCAATTGCGCGGTGGTCTGCCAGACTTCGTGCCGGATTCCGAGTTTATGGGCGAATTCGTCCATCTGCTTGTCGACGACGTCGCAAAACGGGATCGCCGTCGACGTCGGGATGGTGAAGATCAGTTTATCCTTCAGCGAAGCCGGATCGATCGCCGGCCCGGGCGGCGTAAAGCGTGTCTCTCCCGTGTGAGCGGCGAGCATGGCCTCCAGATCGGCACGCGCGACCGATGTCAGCCCCGTGTCGTCTGCCCTGGCCGAGCCCGTGATATCGATGAGCCCCATCAGCAACGCGACGACACATGCGATGCCCGTCCGTCTCCACGATATCATGTGCGATCCCTCACGCTGGCCTGGATCCCAATTGATCCCTGCCGCAACTATTGCGCCCGCGTTGGGTATTGGCAACGTGACCAATGACGCAAGGTGTTGTTTGCGGGTTGCGGGACGTGGTCTAAACTCCGCCGGATCATGACCGACGATCTGACCTCTCTGTCGATTGGAACGTTGTCCGAATTGCTCGATGCGCGCCGGATCGAGGCAGAGGCGCTGACCCGGCAGTGCCTGGCCCGAGCGGAAGGCGTGGGACGGTCACTGAACTGTTTTATCACGCTGTGTCCGGACACCGCCCTGGCGGAGGCGCGTGCCGCCGACGCCCGTTCCGCAACGGGACAGCGGCTTGGGAAGCTGGATGGGATCCCCGTCGCGCTGAAGGACAACATCGACGTCGCCAACATTCCAACGACCAATGGCTTTGGCGGCGGCCCACTGCGCGTTCCCCGCGAGGACGCCACCGTCACCCGCCGCCTGCGAGACGCGGGCGCGGTCATTCTGGGCAAACTGACGATGCATGAGGGCGCTTTGGGAGCGACCACAGATAACCCGCATCATGGAAGGACACATAATCCTTTTCGCCACGGCCACTCGCCTGGCGGATCGAGCGGCGGATCAGGTGCCGCGGTCGCCGCAGGCCTGTGCTGCGCGGCCCTGGGCACGGACACAGGCGGTTCGGTGCGCATCCCAGCATCGTGGTGCGGCGTGGTCGGCCTGAAGCCAAGCTACGGACTGATCAGCACGCGCGGCGTGGTGCCCCTGAGTCATCGCCTGGATCATGTCGGCCCGCTGACCCGAACCGCGGCGGATGCCACCCTGCTGCTGGACGTTCTGGCCGGTTACGATCCGCTTTGTCCTGAGTCACGACGAGCGTCACCCGGCGACGCCACTCAACCATCCCTGTCGGGCCTACGGATCGCCGTACTGACGAATTTTGCTGTCGAGACAGTGGAGCAAGAAGTCACCGACGCCTTCGCCCAATCACTTGCGCGGCTGTGCGACGCCGGCGCGCGCGTGGAGACGATCACCCTGCCGGCGTTCGATCCGGTCAAAGTCCGCCGCGCCTGTTTCGTGCGGGTCGAAGCGGAGGCAGCATTTGTCCACGGCACCTTATATCAACAGGAGCCGGGGCGGTTTTCCGCCGCCATGCGCGGCTACCTCGATTACGGGCTACGCCTTTCGGCGACCCGTTTGTTGCAAGCTGACCGGATCATGGAAGAAGCGGCGGGCGCCCTGAACGCCTGCTGGGATCGGTTCGATGTGATGCTGTCGCCCACCACGCCGCAGGCTGCCCCGTCGTTTGATACGATACCACCTGACAACGCCGGGACGTTTTGCGTGCTGGCGAATGTCGGCGGCTATCCGGCGATCAGCCTGCCGATGGGAATGACTACGGACGGGCTGCCCATAGGCCTGCAAATCGTCGCGCCGTTGGACCAGGATCGCCGGCTGCTGTCCATCGCGGCGACCGTGGAAAGTCTGCTTGGTGCGGGCCCGCGGCCAAACATCGCAATTGGCTAGAAGCCGGCCGGCGGCGGCTCGACCGAGGCGTACCAGTCGGCGATCTGGCCGCCGTTCATGAACACGGTGTCGTCGCGCTTCAGCAACATGTCCAGGATGCGGTTGAACCAGTTCATGCGATGCGGCACGCCGACAAGATGCGGATGCAACGGCAGGACCATGACCCGGCAATTTGTTTTCAGCTCCTCCTCGAACGTCTCCAGCGTCCACACCACCCGCTCGTGCTGTTCGTTCGAGGGCATGCCCAGGCCAGCCCACAGCGGCCCGTCATTCAGGTCAAGCGAATAGGGTGCCGCGATCATTGGTCCGTGTTTGGTTCGCATCCAGGTCGGCAGGTCGTCGATCACCCAGTCGCAGACGTAATCGACGCCGCGTGACTTCAGCACATCCGGCGTGTCCATCGTCTCGCTGAGGCCGGCACCGAGCCAGCCTCGGACTTTGGTGCCGGTGAAGCGGTGGATTCGGTCGAGGCATTTGTCGATGACGGCTTCCTCATCCGGTTCGCTTTGCAACGCTTTCTGGGTCCAGCCGTGGCCCATGAACTCCCAGCCTGCTTTCAGCATCACCTCAGCCGCTCGGGGATAGACGTCGATCACACTGGCGTTGATCGTGGTGGAGGCGGGCAAGCCGCGCTGTTCCATCGCCCTCACGATGCGGGGGAAGCCGGTGCGCATCCCGTATTCGACCCAGGAGTAGTTCGGTACGTCGGGGATCTTGTCGTTGCCGTGCGGGCCAGGCAGCAGCTTGCGTGGCATCGGCTGTTCGAACGGCCAGTACTCGACGTTGACCACGACATGTACGATCAGCCTCTTGTTCGGCTTGGGCGGCGGCAGAGGCGCGCGGTCCGACGCCATCTGGTAGGGAATACGGGGGTTCGACATCAGCCTGTGCCTTCGGTTCGGGGATTAGGGCGATCCTGCGCTGGGCTGGTGCGGCGGCACAAGCCGCCTGGTTGGCGCAGCCAACGTCGGCGGCTTAGGCTGTAGCCGTCCTTGCCAACGTGGAGACGTCTATGAACCCCAGCCTGCACCAGTGGCTCGACCGCCATCATTCCGAGTTCACCTCGATCCGGCGTGACATCCACGCCCACCCCGAACTCGGGCTGGAAGAAACCCGGACCGCCGCCCTCGTCGCGGAAAAGCTTCGCGCATGGGGCGTCACCGTCACCGAGGGCGTCGGCGGCACCGGCGTCGTGGGCACGATCACCGGGCGCCGCCCCGGCCAGCGGGCCGTCGGCCTGCGAGCCGACATGGACGCCCTGGCGATCCATGAGCAGACCGGCGCGCCCTACGCGTCCACCGTCCCGGGCAAGATGCACGCGTGCGGCCATGACGGCCACACCACGATGCTGCTCGGCGCCGCCCGTTACCTCGCCGAAAACCCCGATTTCGGCGGCACGCTGCACCTGATCTTCCAACCCGCCGAAGAAGGCCGCGGCGGTGCGCTCGCCATGCTGGCCGACGGCCTGTTTGACCGTTTCCCGTGCGACGCGATCTACGGGATGCACAACACCGCCGGCATGCCGGTCGGCACCTTCGCCAGTTGCTCCGGCCCCATGCTGGCCGCCGCCGATGCGTGGAGCGTCACCTTCCGCGGGGTCGGTGGCCATGGCGGTCTGGCGCCGCATCTGTCAACCGACATCACCTACGCACAGGCGCATTTTGTCCTGGGCCTGCAAGGTATTGTCGGGCGCAACGTCGCCCCGCTGGACACCGCCGTCATCAGCGTCGGCTACATTTCGGCTGGTTCGGTGGACTCACCCAACGTCATCCCGGCGGAACTGGTGATAGCCGGCACCGCGCGCAGCTACTCGGACGCGGTGCGGACCCTGCTGGAGCAGCGCATCATCGCACTGGCCGAAAGCACCGCCGCGGCGTGGGGCTGCCGGGCCGAGGCCAGATACGACCTGGGCCCCAGCGCGCTGATTAACCAGCCCGAGCAAACGAAGGTAGGATTGGCAGCCGCGACCGCGAGCGTGGGCGCTGATCGCGTAAATGGCACGTTGCGGCCGACCACGGGCGGTGAGGACTTTGCCGAAATGATGCGGTTTCGGCCGGGCGCCTTCATGCGGATCGGCAACGGGGTCGCCGCCGATGGCAGCTACAACGCCCCGCACACCCCGAAATACGACTTCAACGACGCAATCATCCCCGACGGCATCGCCTATTGGACAAACATCGTCAGCCTGGAGCTTGGCTTCAACCAGCCCTGACGCGACCGGCACAGAGGGAGGCAATCACGCCATACGGGATCCTCATCGTCGAGAAGGACTTCGTCAGGAGGTCTTTGAAGCACGAGACCGTTGCACGCGCACCCACCCGCCTTGACGGCGGCGCATGATCCCCCGAACCTGACCAAAAACAGGAGGGAAAACGATGATCGAGCAACTGACCCGCAGGCTGGTATTGTCGGCACCCGCCGCCCTTTGGGCTGGCGCGGCGTTCGCACAACAGAAGGAACCCTTCCGTTTCGGCGCCCTGATGCCCACCACCGGCCCCGAGGCCGGCTATGGGCTGGATTTTGTCAAGACCTACGAAATGGCCGTCAAGGACATCAACGACAAAGGCGGCGTTGCCGGCCGGCCGTTGGAGATGATCGTTCTCGATACCCAGGCGAAGCCCGAATTGGCGATCAGCGGCGCCAACAAGCTGATCGATGTGGATAAGGTTGCGGTTGTGATCACCGCCTGGAGTTCCGTGGTGAAGGCCGTTGCTCCGATCGCCAACCGGACCTCCGTCCTGGAACTCAACATGGGCGCCAATTCGCCCGACATCGCCCATTTGGGCGATTACGTCTACACCGTCTTCCCGCTGGCCGAGGTCGATGTGACCGCTCTCGCCAAATACACGCGCGAGAAACTCGGCAAATCCCGGGCGGCCGTGCTTTACATCAATAATGACACCGGTATTGGCGGTGCGAAAATCTATCGCGACGTGTTCACCGCCGCCGGCGGGCAGATCGTTGCATTCGAGGCGTACGACCCGAAGGCCACCGACTTCACCGGCGTGCTGCTGAAAGCCCGCGTCGGCAACCCGGACGTGGTGCATATCCACGGCCTGTCGGAACTGCCGCAGGTGATCGCGCAGATGCGCCAATTGGGCATGCCGCAACAAATTACCAGCTACTCCGCCGGCTACAATCCCAAGTTGCTGGCACAGTTGGGTGCGGCGGCCGAGGGACTGATCGTCACCTCCCTGGCGCCGACGGCGGGTACCAATCCCAACGTGGCGAAGCTATTGGACCTGTGGAAACAGGTGGGACGGGCGCCGAACGGCCTGCCGTATCTGCAATACGCCTGGGATTCCACCGTGGTGGTCGCGGACCTGTTCGCCTGGGTCGACAAGAACAAGCTGCCGGTGACAGGCGAGAATATGCGCAAGGCGCTGCTGGA
Source organism: Acidisphaera sp. S103 (assembly GCF_009765975.1). Taxonomy (GTDB): domain Bacteria; phylum Pseudomonadota; class Alphaproteobacteria; order Acetobacterales; family Acetobacteraceae; genus Rhodopila. The sequence goes on from NZ_LMUJ01000034.1 coordinate 89,042, forward strand.
GATCAAAACCTTCGACCTGCCGATGACCGGCAAACTGGTCGTCACCAACGACCATCGGGTCGACAAGCCGGTCTATCTGTATGTGGTGAAGAACGGGCAGTTCACCTTGCTTGACACGATCGCCTGACCTCAACGTTCAATGACCGATCCTGTCATCCTGTTGCAGATCCTGTGGACCGGGATCGCGATGTCCTCATACTTCGTGTTGTTCACCGTGGCTTTTGCACTGACGTTGAAGGTCGAGAAGCTGTGGAACTTCGCCCAGGCCGGACTGATGGGCATCGCGTTCTATACCATGTTCTGGTCGTTGAACGCGGCCCATTGGCCGACCTGGGCCGGCATCGTCGCATCGGTCCTGCTGACCATCGGCGTCACAATCGGCATGGAAATCTGGGCGATCGATGTGCTGCGCCGGCGTCATTCCAGCGGACTGATCTTCTTCATCTTCACCCTGATTTTCTCCCAGTTCGTCGCCTTCCTGTTGACCCTTCTGTTCGGTACCGAACCGGAAACCATCTTCCCCAGCGTGATGTCGCCGGTGCGTATTGTCAGCGGCATCGCCGTCAGTGACTGGGATTTGCAGGCGGTCGGCCTGACCGCGGCGTTGCTGATCGCGCTTTACCTGCTGATCCGTTTTACCCGCGATGGCCAGTTCATGCTTGCTGTGGCGGACAACGAGAAACTGTCTGAAATCTACGGCATCAGCGCGCGCCGAGCCTACATCCTGTCCGGCGTTATCTCCGCGCTGCTGATCGTCGCCGGCATCTGGCTGTATGGTACGCGCGCCGGGGTCACGCCGGACGTGCCGGTCGATTTGATCCTGACGGCGGTGATTGCCACCCTGATCGGCGGATTGGGCCGCGTTTTCTCGGCGGGCATGGTCGCGGTCGGGCTGGCGCTGCTGCAAAGCTTCAGCATCCTGTTCATTGCGTCCAAATGGCAGGGATTGCTGCTGTACGGCATCCTGTTCTTCGCCCTGCTGGTGTTCCCGCGCGGCATCCCGGCTTGGCGCCCGCGCCGTATCCAACCGGCGCCAAAACCGGCGGCGCCCGTGCAGGCGGAGGGCTGACGGTATGGATTATCTTGCCAGCGCCGGCGTGTTGATCGGCATCTACATCATCCTTGCCGCCGGCTATAATCTGATCATCGGCTACGGCGGCCTCAATACGATCGCGCATCCGATTTTCTTCGCCTTGGGCGCTTACACGACCGCTCTGCTGGCCATCGGCACCGGCCTGCCGCCGGTGATCTGCATCGCCGCCGGCATCGGCGTGGCGGTGATTGCCTCGGTGTTCCTTGCCGTTACGACGCTGCGCATTTCCGGCGACTACCTGCTGATCGCCAGCCTGGGCTTCCAGCTTGGCCTGTTGCAGGCGATCAACAACCTGGATTTCACCGGCGGTCCGTCCGGGCTGTCGAACATTCCGGTGACGTTGAGTGGACCGGCGCGAGGCTGGCTGTATCTGATGATTACCGCGGCCCTTGCCCTGCTGGTGATCTGGCTGGTTCACCGCGGCATGTCTGGCCCGTTCGGCCGCGCCGTGCGCGCCATGCGTGACGACGACGTGGCCTGTGCCGCCTTGGGACGCGGTCTGTTCACGATGAAAGTGGTGATCTTCGCCTTTGGCTGCGGCACCGCCGGCCTCGCCGGCGGGATGTACGCCTACTACTTCCAATATATCAGCCCGGAGCAGTTCAACGTCGCGCAATCGGCAACGATCCTGACGATGGTCGTGCTGGGCGGCATCGGCACGATCTGGGGCCCCGTGCTGGGTGCTTTCGTCCTGGTGGCGCTGCCGCAGGTCATCACCTTCCTGCAACTGCCATCCAGCCTGGTTGGGCCGCTGCAAGGCCTGATCTTCACGTCATTGGTGATCCTGTTCCTGTTCCTCCGCCCGCACGGCCTGGTCGGAACACGCACGCCGGGGGCAGCGCATTGACCCAGGAAATCCTCCGGCTGGAGAATGTCTGCAAGCGCTTCGGCGGTATTGTCGTCGCAGATGATATCTGTCTGTCGCTGCATGCCGGCGATGTGCTCGGGTTGATCGGTCCGAACGGCGCCGGCAAGACGACCCTGTTCAATCTGATCTCCGGCCTGATCCAACCAGATGCCGGCCGAATCTATTTGCAGGGGCACGCGCTGACTGGTCCGCTGCATCGCCGGGCGCGCGCCGGCGTCGCCCGCACCTGGCAGCATATGCGCCTGTTCCGCACCATGACGGTGCTTGAAAACATGCTTGTGGGGCCGCGGAATTATCCCGGCGAGTCGTTGTTGCGCAGCATGATCGGCACCCCTTCCGTCCACCGCGCCGAAGCCGCCGCGCGCGACCGGGCGATGCATGTGCTGGAACGCATGGGCCTCACGAACACGGCCAGCACCATCGTCGTCGACCTCCCCTTTGGTCAGCAGAAACTGGTCGGTTTGGCTCGTGCGCTGATGAACGACGGGCCTTGCCTGCTGCTCGACGAACCGATGGCCGGCGTGGAAGGCTCCAACTACGAAACGATGCAGCGGATCGTGCGTGACGAGGCTGCCGCGGGCCGAGCGGTTTGCGTGGTCGAGCATAATGTCAGCTTCATCAAGGATCTTTGCACCGAGGCGATATTCATGTCCTACGGCCGGATCCTGAAGCGCGGTTCCGTCGATGACCTGACGCGCTCGCGGGAACTGACCGAACTCTATTTCGGCACCGCCGATGCTTGAGTTCCGCAACGTCGAGGCCCGCTACGGTGGCTTCACCGCCCTGCGCGACATCACTTTCAACGTGCGCCCGGGCGAGCGTGTGGCGATCTTCGGCCATAACGGAGCCGGAAAGACGACACTGCTGCGCTGCGGCCTGGGTGACGTCGATGAGGTCGCCGGTACGATCACCTACAACAACGAGGCGATCGTCCCCGGTTCGGTCTACCGCAATGCCCGCCGTGGCCTCGGCTTCGTGCCGCAAGGGCACAACGTGTTCCGCGACCTGAGCGTCGCGCAGAACCTGAAGATCGCCGGCCTGCTGCACGACCAGGCCTATATCAGCGAAGTCTATCGGCTGTTTCCCATGCTGCTGGTACGGCGCACCCAGATCGCCGGGTCCCTGTCCGGTGGGCAGCAGCAGATGCTTGCTGTTGGCATGGCGTTGATGACCAAGCCGACGACCCTGATGCTGGACGAACCGACGACTGGGCTGGCGCCGATCATCGTGCAGGACATGTTCCGCAGCCTGATGGAGATCAACCGCACCACCGGCACGGCGATCGTGCTGGTCGAACAGAACGTCGCCGCGGCCCTGCGCATCGTCGAGCGCGCGATCGTGCTGAAGACCGGCGGCATCATCTTCGACGGGCAAAGCGCCGACCTCGCTCGGCACGAGGATCTGTGGAGTTGGTTCTAAACCATGGACACCGGCGGAAAGGTTTGCATACTGGCCGGTAGCAGCCTCCCTCGGAGCGGACCAAAATGAACGATTTCGACCAATCCTTCCTGGAATTTCAAGCTGAACAAGAGACAAGGCGCTCCGCCGAGGACTGGCTGGTTGCCTTTGAAACCGCCCTTGTGTCCGGCGACGTCGTGCGGATTGGCGCGCTGTTCCACCAGGACAGCCACTGGCGGGACGTCCTGGCCTTCACCTGGGACCTGACCCCTGTCGCTGGCCGGGACACCATCGCGGCACGCCTCGCCGCCGAACAGGCACGCACCGGCGCCCACGGATTTCACCTGCCCCCAGGCCGGAGAGCGCCCCGCAGGGTCAAGCGCCTCGGGACCGACAGCGTCGAGGCAATCTTCGAGTTCAAGACCGCCGAGGGTCGTGGCGCCGGCATCATCCGCCTGTCCCCCGACGCCGGTGCGATGAAAGCGTGGCTGCTGTCCACAACACTGCAATCACTGGACGGCCACGAGGAGAAGCTCGGCGCCAATCGCCCGACCGGCGCCGCCTATTCGCGGAATTTCGGCGGCGACAACTGGGCCGACGTTCGCCGGAAGGCCTCCGCCTATGAAGACCGGGAACCCACGGTCCTAGTGATCGGGGCCGCCCAGGCGGGCCTTTCGACCGCGGCCCGCCTCAACCAGCAGGGCGTCGATACACTTGTCGTGGAGAAATGGCCGCGCATCGGCGATAGCTGGCGCCAACGCTACCACTCGCTGGCGCTGCACAACTCGATCCACCTGAACCACCTGCCGTATATGGATTTTCCGCCGACCTGGCCGAAATACATCCCGAAGGACATGCTGGGGAATTGGTTCGAATTCTACGCCGACGTCATGGAGATCAATTGCTGGACCGATACGGAATTCGTCGGCGGCACATGGGACGAAACTGAAAAGCGCTGGACCGCTCGGTTGAAACGCGGCGACGGCACTGAACGCGTCGTGCGACCCAAGCATCTGGTGTTCGCCAATGGCGTCAGTTCCTACCCCATGATTCCAGACCTGCCGGGTCTAGAGGACTTCAAGGGACAGGTCATCCATTCCGAAGGCTTCAACAGCGGCGCGGGCTGGGAGGGCAAGAACGCGCTGATCCTGGGCACCGGCAGCAGCGCCAACGACATCGCGCTCGATCTGCACAGCCACGGCGTGAACACGACGCTCATTCAACGCGGTTCCACAACGGTCGTGTCGATCGACCCGAGCGCCAGGTTGAATGAGGCGATCTGGGATGAAGGTGGATTGCTGGAGGACCTCGACCTTATCGTTGCGTCTGCGACACCGCCCTTGGTCCTGAAGGGCTACAAAGCCGTCGTGAAGCGGATGGTGGAACTGGACAAAGAGATCATCGAGGGCCTCAAGGGCATCGGCTTCAAGCACGACATGGGTGAAGACGAAGCTGGCCATCAGATGAAGTACTTCCGGCGCGGCGGCGGCTATAATCTCGATGCCGGCAGTTCGATGCTGATGATCAAGGGCGAAATCGGTCTGCTGCAATACGACAGGATCGAGCGTTTCAGTGCCGACGGCGCGCTGCTGAAAGACGGCACGACCGTGCCGGCCGATCTGATCGTTCTCGCCACCGGCTACTTCCCGCAAAAAGAACTTGTCCGCCGGGCACTCGGTGAAGAAACGGCAGAGCGCATCGGCCCGGTCTGGGGCCTTGGTGCGGACGGTCAGCTCAACAACATGTTCAGGCGTACACCGCAACAAGGCGTATGGTTCATTGCCGGTGGCCTGGGCGTGTGCCGCATCAACTCAAAGTACCTGGCCCTTCAGATCAAGGCGATGGAACTCGGCAAACTCGGGCCGCTCTGAACAGGCCTGCAGTCTGGCGCCTCAGCCGTGACTGCAGCTGCCGCATGGGCGCGGCATTGCCGAGCTATTCCTAACACATCGGCCGGCATGACCTCATGACGTCCGGGGGAACAGCGAGGCCCGGGTGGCCGTGCACAGCAGGAAACCGGGAGTGATCCCGGCCTCTGCCGCTGTCCACCGACTGAAGCGGGATTATTGGCCGCCGATGACGTTGCGGTTCAGGCTGTTGGCGGTGTTGTCGTATGGGCCGGAATGCTGAGCCGTTCAGCCGTGGCCTGACGACTGCGCATTGGCCAGCGGGGCGACCGCGGCGCTGAGGCTCAGAACGGCCAGGGCGGCAAAAAACATCTTTTTCATCGGAATTCTCCATCGTCTATCGGGCGAAATGTCCGCCTTCGATGGGTGCATAGATGGACCGATGGGGCCGGATGATAATGCTGCACTGCAGCATTGGAGTTATGCGCCAAACGGGAAGCCCATCGCGAGATCGTGTATTGCCTCAGGCTTGGCGCGGAGATCGCGGGATCGGTAGGCACCCCCTTCTTCGGCTGAAGATCAGCTTCAGCCAAGGTACCGAATGGAAGACACTCATCAGCAAGTACATCGGGATCATTCCGCTCAACGGCGACGTATTTTGCGTGGCCGAGCAGAGCGTCTCCGGCGCGCCACCGTCGAGAACACCGGTCAGCAGCGCCATGATCGCGAAGGTCGGCGCAGCCGCGAAGCATAGCCAGTCGATTATCCCAATGGCGGCCGCGTCGCCGCTTTCATGATAGATGACGCCGCGAGCACTTCCGCCAGTATGAGTCTGGCTCATGATTTCTACCCTGCAATAAAATGCGGTTGGACCGCGAAGAACCCCGGAGAGGAATCCCCTGATTCCCGCGCTCGCCCGAATGAGCGGAGCGTGTCGGCCATGCGCGTTGTTGCTGCTGTTCGCCGCGTGTTAGCGCCCGCCATGGGCGATCTAGCCGCCCTTGGCGTACTCATCATGGCGGCGGAACCCCAGCCCGGTATCGTTGCGTCCCTTAGGCGCTCGGTCGAGCCACTGATATGCGCCCCATAGACCATCCACGCCGCGCGCGTAGGTGGAATAGGTGTGGTAGACGACGCCGTCCTCGAGAACGAATGCATTCAAACCCGGCCTATCGCGTGAGTACGTGGGTGCGTCGGTTCCGCATGTGGCCGCGAATCGGGCGACGGGCGTCGGGACCGGTGCCGTGTCCATCGCGTGGCCGCCTGACTGATAGTTGTAATCGACAGTCCCCTCGCGCTGTTGCTCTTCGGTAAACGCGACGTTGAAGTCGAAATTGAAGTCGCTGCCGACCGAGGATGCCCAGGGAAACGTCCATCCCATCCGCTGCTTGTACGCCTGAAGTTTTGCCAACGGCGCCCGCGACACCGCCGAAAGCGTAACGTCGCGTTGCGCGAGATGGACGACGAATCCGTCGAAGCCGTCCGCGATCGCCGAACAGGACGGGCACCCCGCCGTGTAGTCGGGCCCAAACATGAAGTGGTAGACGAGAAGCTGCGAGCGCCCACTGAACAGGTCTGCCAGCGAGGCTCGGCCTCCATCGGTCTCGAACTGGTACTCCTTGTCGATCCGGACCCACGGCAGTTCCTGACGTCGCCGTGCCAGTTCATCGCTACGCCGCGTTAATGCCTTCTCCTCCTCGAGCAACCCGATCCGGGCCGCAAGCCACTCATCACGCGAAACGATTTGATGTTGCATGGTAGCCTCCTGTTTGTTGAGATTCTTGTCTTTTTCCAGTTTTGACGTCGACGCCTACGTTCAGATCTTCGGCACCCGTTAATGCGGCTTGTTCGACGCGCCCTGTTCCGCGGCGATGGCGTCAAGGTTTCGAACAACTTTCGTCCAACCTTCGCTCATGCTCCTGAACGCAGTGTCATTCTTCGGGAGCACGAAGCCGGTGTGGACAAGGCGAAGCCGCGTGCCACGTCCAACCTTGGAAAGAGTCCACGTGACGACGGTGTCCAGCCGCGAGCCGTATCCGACGTTTTCCTCATGTCCACCTTTCCAGGAATAGACGAGGCGTTCGTTTGGCACCGCTTCCAACACCTGGCAGCGGATGACACCGTCCCAGGCGCCGGCCGGCGTTGTCTGGAACGTGAAGTGCTTGCCCGGCACGGCCTCGAATCCTGTCGGCGCCATCAGCCAACGGCCAATAAGTTCGCCGGTCGTCAGCGTTTTCCAGATCGTCTCCGGCGCATGCGGGAAGACCTCGTCAACCACGATGTCTTGCGTACCGGACTTCAACGCGCCGTCATTCATGGATCAATCTCCTTCAAGAGGGTTCTGAGGTTGGCGAACCGCTCGCGCCAGAAGACGCCGTAGTGGCTCATCCAATCAACGAGCGGTGCGAGGCCTTCCGGCTCGGCGCGATAGTAGACGTTGCGACCCTCGGGACGTTCGGCGACCAGGCCGGCCAACTTCAAGGACTTGAGGTGCTGGGAGATGGCACCTTGCGTTACGCCGCTTCCCCGCGTCAGCTCGACCACCGTGATCTCATTGGATTTGACGACCCGCTCGAACACGGCCCGCCGCGTGGGGTCGGCAAGGGTTCGCATAACGGCGTTGATGGCGGCGGCTTCGGTCATATCTAATTCAATAGTTATCACTAATGCATTAGTCAACACTAATTTTATCGAATGCCTCCGGCCCTCTGATGATAAATTGGTGTGTCCTTGATGGAGGGGCCGGACCGTGCGATCCGCCACGGCGTCATCAACAGGCGGGTCTGCCCACCTTGGTCGACCGGTTCCTCGTTTTGTTCTGCCCACGATCCCTGCGCTGGGTCTCCAGCCAGGCATGCGTTTGATCGAGCACCTCGCCGGACAGTGCGGGGTCATCGGTCACACGCGCCAGGATCATCGCCCCGACCATCGCCGCCCAACTGCCGATCGCCGTTCGGCGCTTTATGGCGGCGATTGACCCGCCATATTGCATTCGCAACTATGCTGCAGCGATCTCGTCATCAATTGGTTGATGCGATTCGAAGCCACCGTTTTGACTACGTCACGAGTAGTTACAAAAAAAATAACGTCCACTAGCCGTTGGTGGACCGGATCACCCAACGCCCGGGAACCAAGCGTTGGGATCGGACAACGAGCGTCCTGATCATCGATCCGATTGCAGTCGAAGCGTGGTCAGCCCGGCAACGTAAAGCGCTGGGCTACGGCGTCGTAATCGCCGTAGCCCATCGTGGTGCGGAATTCGGCATGCGGCAGTGCACTGTCCGCCTGGGCCTTGCCGGCCACCAGTGCCGCAAGGCCGGCCTTCAGCCCAGCGGCGGCCGGCGACAGCAGCCCGGTGGGATAGGTGCCGATCTTCAGGCCAAGTGCTTCCGCACGAGCATTGGTGGGCGTCTCGCGGGCAGCGCCGGGGGACAGGACGGCGAAGGATGGACGACCGGCGGCAGCGGCCACGGCACGGCGAATTTCGTCCTCGTCCTTCGGCGAATCGAGGAACAGGATATCGGCGCCTTCCTCCACATACATTTCGATGCGCGCCACGGCTTCATCGATGCCCTGGGTGGGGCGGCTGTCGGTGCGGGCCATGATCAGGATGCCGGAGTCCTTCGCGGCTTCTACGGCGGCGCGCATCTTCATGCGCATTTCCTCGCGCGGCAGGCAGGGTTTGCCGGCGGCGGTCAAGGCGCGTGGGGTGATCTTGTCCTCGATCAGGATGGCGGCGGCCCCGGCTCGGCCGTAGGCGCGCACCGTGCGCTGCACGTTCATGGCGTTGCCGTAGCCGTGGTCACCGTCGGCCAGGATCAGCGCGTCGGGGGCGGCGCCGCGCACCATGTTGAAGGAATCGAACATCTCGGCGAAGGAGATCAGGTCGAGATCAGGTCCACCCAACCGAGCGGCGGCGACGCAGGACCCGGACAGGAAGGCGGTCTTGAAGCCGGCGGCGAAGGCGAGCTTGGCGCTGAGCCCGTCCCAGACGGCCGGCATGACGACGAAGCCGGGTTCTGCCAGCAAGGCTCTGAGACGGGTGGGCGGTGTCATGGTGCGTTTCCCTCGGTGTGTGATCGTGGCGGACAGGAGCATGATTGCTCCCGAGCCTCAAGATGGAGTGGTTTATGCCAGCAGTTCGGCGGCACCGACGACGCGGCCGCCGCCTGACTCGACTTCCTGCCGCACCGCCTTGCCGAGGGTGACCGAACCGGGGGTGTCGCTGTGCACCAGGATGGATCGTGCGCGGACCGACCGGCGCGTGCCGTCGGCGGTGGTGACCGAACCATCGTCGAGGAATTGCCGCACCCGCGCTCGGACCGCATCGACGTCGGTGATGACCGATCCCGGCATTTTGCGGGAAACCAGCTCGCCGCGCGGCGTATAGGCTCGGTCCGCCAGGAACAGCGTCAGGACGCGCATGCCGGCCCGATCGGCGGCGCGCTCCACCTGCGTATCCGGCATCGAGAACACGATGAGGTTGCGGACGATGATCCGGCGCGCCGGGCTGGCGGGGGCGGGGTTGGCGATGCCAGCGGTGTCTCGGTCGGGCTGTCTCCGTTCACGACCGGGTCGACATTGTGCTTGTCGCTGCTGCGAGAGAACCGATCAAGACAAGGCTTCCCTTCTCGATGTACTTCATACGATCCATTATCCAGTACAGCATAATACATATCATAACCTTCAGATTATAAATAAGCTGCAACATTCCCTGGGCGACGCTCCGCTAACGCTCGGTGTGGTCGGGCAGAAAGGCGAGGTCAGGATCGTCGTTATCGTAACGCGGCACCCAACCTGAAACTGCGTGTTTCACATACCAATCCACCGGTCGTTGCGCCGCATGCAGGTAGCGGAAACCGCGGTTTGCCTCGCCTGGATGGACAAAGCCGAGCCGGCCCAGCCCGGGCACGCCGCGGGTTTGCGGATCGATGCGCGCGGATCAGGAAATGCAGGGGCGAGAGACAACCTGGGGGGACAACCCATTGCGCCGGGGTCCCCTGTCGTCTTGGCCACGCAGGCCGGCACCGTCTTCCCGAACACCGCTTCTCAAAGCGTGGCCGGTTACAACCGTAACGAAATGCGCCACGCTTCATATGTCAATTGTGCCGCGCGTGTTCACGAATTATTTACCCGGACGTAGCAAACCGCGTAAACGCTATGCGCAGAAGCCACAGGAAATTATCCGTGAACGTACCGTGCCATCTGCCGATCGTGAAGCAACCCATCGACATGCCCGCCCGGGCCACCAATGCCGTCAGCAGTCAGCTTCGGCCAAGCGAATATACCACCCTGCTGATCCAGGCACTACGCGCTGACCCTCAGACAATCGTAGGCGCGTGCGCTCTCGAGATTGGGTTCGGCAGCGGTGTCGTTCTTGCCGCGCTCGGCGACCTCGGGGCGGCGCATCTCTGCGGCGTCGATATCGAACAGCAGGCCGCCGACGCCGCCTCCAGGATGCTCGCCGATCTCGGCTATGCCGCCATCTGCGAGCTTTTCGAAGGCGATATGTGGTTGCCGGTCGCCGGCCGGCGGTTCGATCTTATCGTTGCCAATTTGCCGCACTTCCCGACGGAAAACGGTTCGGTCGGCGACAGGCTGCCCAGTTGGAGCTGCGGCGGACCCGATGGGCGCAAATTCCTTGATGAATTCATCAAGGGCCTCGCGGAGCACCTCCGGACGGAGGGACGGGCGCTGGTGACCCACAATGCCTTTGTCGATCTCGACTGTTCGCGCGACCTCGCGGCACGGTATGGTTTTGCCCTTCGCGTCGTTCTCCCCTCTCTCGTCTACATTCCAACGGAAAAGCTCCGCACCATGACAGACAGTGTCCGACAGAGGCAGCAAGGCCGCACAATTCATGTGTACGGCCCGTGCAGTTTCGGGGAAATGTCTATCGTTGAGTTTCGGCGCACCGAAAGTCGCGCATGAATGCGTCGTAATCTGTCTCGAGGCCGGTGCCCGCTGCCATCCCTGTTATTTGGTTTGCTGATCGGCATTCTTGTCTTCGGTCAATCTTTTTCGACGCTGTCCGCCACCATCCAGCCAGCGGACGCGTCGCTCGCCAGTCTGCTCGATCAGGCCCGCACCGCCGCACAACACACCTGCATCGGCACTGGTGCCGACCGGCTGGTGCAGGTCATGTGCACGCACCAGCTTCGCATTGGCGTCCGCACCGATTATCCGCAATTCGCTCTGCG
>NZ_LMUJ01000034.1:100595-148751 GCF_009765975.1 Acidisphaera sp. S103
GAGGGGCAGGTCGACGTTGTGATCGCGACCATGGGATACACCACCGGGCGAGCGCCGCTGGTCCAATTCGTCAACCCGGATTACTACGAGTCAGACACGGTCGTCATTGCCGACCGCGCCATGCCTATCAGCGGCTGGCACAACATTTCCGGCGAAACGGTCTGCGTCACGGTCGGCAACAACTCAAGCTGGGAACTGGCGGAGCATGGCGCCCGCCTGATGCTGTACACCAGCCCACAACAGTTAGTCAGCGGCCTGGAACATGATGAATGTCAGATCGTCGCGCAGGACAGCAGCTTCTTCGCGAGATCGCTCAGCGACCCTGACTTCGCCAAACGATACGCCGCCAAATTCGACTTCGCTCCCGTTCCGTGGGGTATGGCGGTCGCCCGCGGCGGTGCGCACGACCTTCAACAGGCCCTGTCTCTCATCCTCCAGATCTTTCATCGCGACGGCGTGCTGATCGGCATGGCGCGGACACATCAGATCGCGACACGGTTCCTGGAACAGCAGCAAGCCGCCTGGCAAGGCGTGTGTGCCACCGCATCCGGACTGAGCGACCCGGCCTGCAACCTGCCGCCCGCCACGTCCGATTTGCAGCCGACCAGCTTCGCCCCCCAGGTGGCCGCCGTGGAGGCGTGGCTGAGCGCAAAACTATCGATCCGTGTCGCGCTGCCGATGCTGGAGACGGAGCATGCCTGGTCTTTGTTCCGAGCCGGCATCGTCAACTCGCTGCTGCTGGTCGCTGGCACGATCGTCGCGACCTTGCTGGTGGCGCTCACCGTCGGCGCCCTGGCAAGCGCTTCATCCCGCTTGCTGAGATGGCCGGCGCGTCTGGTGGTGATCGTCCTGCAGTCATCGCCACCGATCATGACACTCATCGTCGCCGCGGCTTTGCTGCGCGGGTTCGCCGAATTCACGCCGCTGACGGTGATGATCGCGGCCATCGCGGTCCTTGGGCTGATCAACGGTGCAAACGCCGGCCAGGCCATCGCGGAGACCGTCGCCGCGATCCGACTCGACTTCACCGCTCGGTCGGCCGATGATTCGCACCTGTTTTTCCGCGCAGTCTGCCTGTCGGCCAAACAAATCGAGGCGTTCCTGATCAATGCGGCGAAGGGCACGCCGGTTGCCAGCTTCATCGGCGCGCCAGAGCTGTTGAACCAGTTGACCGATATCGGTTCGTTCGCCAGCAGCCGAACCAGTATCTACTGGGTGATGTTGGTGTTCTATATCCTGATTGTCGCAGTGGTGGTGCGGCTGTCCGCCTCGCTGCGGTGGTTCCTGCAACGCCGAGCCGGTCTGGCATGAAGGCGCTGTTTGGCAACCTGCCACCGGATTTCCCGTGGCAGGTCCTGGGAGGTATCGCCGTCAATCTGCACATCGCGGTGCTGGCGCTGATCGGCGGCTTCGTGCTGGGCATCCCGCTCGCGCTGGCGCAGGTCCGGCCAGGCCTGCCCGCCAGGTTCGCCGGCGCGCTGGTCGCCCTGATGCGGGCATCCCCCACCTTCGTCGTGATGTTCTTCCTGCTGAACATCATCCCGTCGGAGATATCGGTCCTGTCGGTACGGATCCCTCTGTCCGGCGTGACGATCGTCGCGCTGTCGCTGCTGCCCTACTCCGCCTACTACATCGCAGAGAGCGGGCTGGACGCGTTGCATCAGTTGCGCCTGAACGCCCCGGCGACCGCCTTGCTGTTCCTGCCGAATGTCGGACGCGCCTTCTTCGTCCTGGTCATGGCCTCCGGCGCCGCGGCGGCGATCGGGGTGCGGGAGGCGATCGGCATCATCCTTCGCCAAGCCGACCGGACGCCCACCCGCCTGGGCCAGTTCGCGCTGTTCGCGTTCGGGATCGTGTTGTTCGGCGTCATCTTCCAGGCCGGTTTCGCCCTGCTGACCGCGCTGCGCCGGTGGCTGACTGGTCGGGCGACACAACGAATGCTGGCGGGGCCGGCGCCACCACCAGTCCAGCCCGGCACCTGACGCGACCGGCGCTCGGTTCAGTCCACCGGAACGATAAGGCCCTCGGACAGCCGGATCTGACGGTCGGCGAGGTGGAACCACCGGTCGTCATGCGTCGCGGCGATAATGGTAATGCCGCGCGCCTTCAGCGACGGCAGCACCTCCTCGTAGAATTTACGGCGAAACACGGGGTCCTGGTCGGCCGCCCATTCGTCCAGTACCAGCAGGGGCTTGCCCTCCAGCACGGCGGCGATCAGCGCCAGCCGCTTGCGTTGACCAGTCGACAACTGCACCGTGGTGAACGCGCCGTCACGGATCGCTGCCTTGTCGGCGATTGCCATCTCCCGCAACAGCGCATCCGCTTCATCCGGCTCCATCGTGTCGGTCAGTCCGTAAAGTTTGCGGAACAGGAAGTAGTCGGAGAAGACCGCGGCGATGCGATCGCGCACATCCTGCAGATTCGCCTCATCCACTGGCCGGGAGTCCACCAGGATTTCTCCGCCCTGCGCCGGATACAGGCCGGTCAGGATGCGCAGGAAGGTCGACTTGCCCGCACCGTTGCCGCCGGTGATGAACACCGTTTCACCGGCGTTCACCCGGAAATCCAACGGCCCCAGCACGAATCCGCTGCCACGTTCATTGCGCGGGTAGCGGAAGGTGACGCCACGTAGTTCAAGCGAACGGAAATCCTTGCGTTCGGGAAGCGGCGCCGGGTCGTTCGCCAGCAGCGAGCTCTCGGCCTTGATTTGGGCCTGCAGGGTCGCTTCAAGGTCGTAGATGGCCCGCGCTGCCGCTTCCGCGCTGGACAACGCCGGGATAGCGCCGATAATCATACTGACAGGTCCTAGCACGAACAGCACCGCCATCGTGGCCTGCCCCAGGGTCTTGGCCGAGATCGTGCCAAGCGCCGGCAGCAGGAAAACCATGGAACCGATCAACAGGAAGAACAGTACCTGGCCGACGACGAAGCTGCGGTTCATCCCCGCCTGAGCCTCCGCTCGTATCGCCCGCGATTCGTCGGCAAGCCCGAACAGTTCTTCGTACAGCGCGTCCGCCCGCCGGCGGCTCAGCTTCACCTCCTTGAAGCCGTGCAGCAGCGCAGCACTGGTATCCTGGAACTCGCCGTCCTTCACCGTCGCGCGGATCAGCAGATCCTGCGAAATCCCCCATTGCCGCAGGATCATGTATGCCGCGACCGCCACCGATATGACCCACAATGCAAAGGCGGCACCCGAGACATAGGCGATGTAGGCTGCGGTGATCACCGCCACCAGCGCAGACTGCAAGCCGGTGGTGAGTTGCGCCATCGCCGCCGACAGGCGCTGCGCCTCCCCCGTCATCGCGCCCAGGATTCGCGCCTCGCCAGTGGCCTCGATACTCAGCAGTTCACAGCGTCGGACCAGATCCAGTACTTCCAAGCGCGCTCGGTATACTGTCGCCTCGACCTCGACCGCCACCATGCCGAAGGCGTGGCTTTGCGCGACGAAATACACCGAGACCGCGAGCAGAAAGATGAAAAACAGATAGAAGCTCCAGACGGTGCCATAGGCGGTCTGGGATGCGAAATTGACGATCACCAGCACGCCGGCATTCATCACCCCGGCGAGCAGCGATACGATCAGGAATTGAGCAGCGGCGGCCGAACTCGACGGCTTGATAAAGCGGAAAAGCTTCATCCGCGGGCCACGCGCTCATCCTTCCGTTCGAGGCGCGCGACCATCACATAGATCGCCGGGAAGATCGGGGTGATGAAGATCGAGACCAGAAAGATCAAGACGGGTCCGACGCGGGTGTCCCGCCCGATAAAGGCGAGCGCCGCGGCAACCGCGACATAAAGGCCCAGCAGCAGGGGAAGCATGTTCGTTTACCTTCCGTTCAGGTTTGGATCAGGCCAGCGGGCGAAACCGGCCCACGCGGTGTACCATCATCCGCCGAATCTCCCGCCAGGATGCGCAGGATGATCCGGGTATTTCTGTCGAGCGATTCGCCCTCGGTCATGTGGGAGTGGTCACCTGTGCCCTGATGGATGGCGAACCTGCCATTGGTGTGATCGGCCCATCCGTTCCATTCCGCCGGCGTCGCCCAATCCTGCGCCGACCGCAACAGGTGAATGTCGGCATCAATACGTCCGTCATCGATCAGGCCATTCAGATAGCGGATGAACGCCTCCATCTTCCGCAGCATCAGCGCCCGCAGGTCCGGCTGCAACATGTAGGCGCCATAATCGGCGTCGTTCGCCAAGCGGTCGCGGAAATAGCCCAGGTTGTTATCCATCATCGCTTGAATTGCCGCATCATCCTGCTCGATCGCATGCAGTTTCATCGGTGCATCCAGCAGGATGACCCGAGCGACCTGCGTGCCGGCGTCTTCGAGCCCTTTGGCAACCGCGAACGCCAGGTTGCCGCCGCCGGAATAGCCAAGCATGGTCAACGGCCGTCCCCCCGCATGTGCCCTGATCGCTCGGACATAGCGCGTGATCCGGTCGTCACCCTCGATAAAGTCGAACGCATGGAAGGCGACATTGGTCAGCTGTTCCCCGACATTGCGAAATGCTGCGCCGTAGCCGAACAGCGGCGGCATGGCGAAGACAGCGTGCGGCCGGTCCGGATGCAGGCGCAGCGGCACATCATCCGCCACCCGGCCGATATACGGCCTGACAGCGGGTGGCATCGCGGATCCCGCGGCCGGCAGCCGGCATAATTCGTCGACGATCGTGCCGATCACCTGTTCCCCTACCGCCGCGTCCAACACCGCCGTGCCATGCGACAAAATTAAATTCAGCGTGTCGTCCTCGATACTAGCCAGCAGGTCGATTGCGAATGGGGCGAGCGAACCCGGATCGACAGGATCGCCGAGGCTGGCCAGTCCCGGTTCGAACAGATCACTGCCCGCCGGCGCGGCGATGCGGCCGAGGTAGTTGAAGCCGATACCGCCAGGCAGGCGCTGCAATTCCGGCGCCGGCGTCAGTTCGGCGAGCATGCCAAACCCGGCGCCTCGATTGGGCACCGCCTCCAAGGCCCGCCGAACCGCCGCCACCGCCGCGTCACCGGTAAGCCCCGCCAAGTCCAGCCGCACCGGATAGAGGCTGGTAAACCAACCGACCGTGCGGCTGACGTCGAGGCCCTCGACGATGTTCTCCCGCCCATGCGCCTCCAGTGTGACGACGGCCGGCCCGGAGACCACCTTGTGCCGCCGCAGGGCGCGCGCGAACGCCGCCAGCAACACCGGCTCCAGATTGCGTTGCCCTGCCATTAATGAACTTTCGACTATCCGCCTCGTATGGCTGACTCGATCGCGCACGATGCCGGACGGCAGATCGTCCGCTATCCGGCATACCGCCGCCCATCCGGCACGCTCCGCCGCCAACGCCGGAGACAGTGCCGCCCGCGCCTGGTGTTCAGCCCAATCCCGGAAGGCGTGAGTCTTCGGCGGCAACTGCAGCACCCGTCCCTGACGGCCGGCATCCAGCGCCACCGCCAGGTCATCCAACACTATCCGCCAACTGACCGCATCGACCGCCAGATGGTGGATCACCAACAGCACGGCATCTTGCCGAGGCAGCCGGCACAGCACCGCGGCCACCACCCGTCCGGCCGCCAGGTCCAGGCCGCGCTGCACAACCTCCGCATGCCGGCTCATCTCTGCATCCGCATCCGCCGTATCGCGCAGATCGATCAGCGAGGCGATCGGACCGCCCGGCACATCGCCGAAATGCTGCCGCCAGCCACCGTCGCGCGCGGCAATGCTGATCCGCAGCGCGTCGTGATGGCGCACCACCACCCGCATCGCGGTTTCCAGCCCGTCCACGTCCAGCCGACCACGGACCCGCAGCAGCACGGACTGGTTGAAGTGGTTGCGGTTGCCGCGATACGTCCGGAAGAACCAGGCCTGCGCGGCGGTCAGCGGCGCCGGCCCGACAATCAGTCCCTGTTCGGCGCCGATTTCGCCCGCCTGCATCTCCGCCGCCAGCCCGGCGACCGTGGGATGCCGGTAAACCTCGGCAATCGCGATACGCCGCTGCCGCCGGCCAAGCTCTGCCGTCACCTGCAGCAGCCGGATGGAATCCCCACCCAGCTCAAAGAAATTCTGATGGATGCCGACCCGCTCGACCCCCAGTACCTGGGCGAACACCTCCGCCAGTAAGGCTTCGTCGTCGGTCCGTGGCGGCGCATGATCGACCGCGTCGGCCACAGCCGGCATCGGCAAAGCGGCCTGGTCGATCTTGCCGTTGACTGTGCGCGGGAACGCATCCAGCCAGACGATATGTGCCGGCACCTGCGCCGACGGCAGCGTCTCAGCCAGCCGGCCTCGTATCGCCTCGCTTGACGGCGGCTCGATGCCGTCCCGCCGAACCAGCCAGGCCACCAGATGCCGATCGGTAGCGTCCTGCCCGCAAGCCAGCACCAGCGCCTGAGCCACCGACGGCAACGCCTCCAAGGCGCGCTCAACACCAGCCGGCTCCACGCGCTGGCCACGGATCTTCACCTGCCGATCGATCCGTCCGCCATACGACAGCAGCCCATCCGGCCGCCACACGCCCCGGTCGCCCGTGCGATACAGCCGCGTCCCGAGGCCATCGACGAAGCTCAGCCCGGTCAGGTCCGGATTGCCCAGATAGCCGAACGCCAGCCCCATGCCGGCGACGCAGATCTCACCCGCCACGCCCACCGGCACCGGCTGCAGATCGGCGTCCAGCACATGGATACTGGTGTTCGTCAACGGCCGCCCAACCGGCAGATCGTCATCCGCCGGCCCATCCGCCGGCACCTCCCAGATCGTCGCGCACACCGACGTCTCCGTCGGGCCGTAGGCGTTGAAGTAGCGCAGCCGGCTCGCGTAATGCCGCAGGTCGGCGGCCACCGGCGCCTCCCCCGCGGTAATCAGCACCCGCAAGGTCCCCAGATCCGGCCGGCCCAGCGCCGACAAATAGGCTGGCGGCAGTGTCGCCACCGTAACGCCATAGCGGTGCAGATAGTCCGGAAACACACGAGCATCCGCGACCGTCCCGGCATCGGCGGGAACGACGGCGGCCCCACACAGCAGCGCCATAAACACCTCGGACAGCGACGCATCGAACGCCGGCGACGCAAACGCCACGACCCGATCCTCCGGCCCGACGCCAAACGTCTCGATCTGCCGGGTAATCATGTTGACGAAGCCGCGATGCCCCAGCACCACGCCCTTCGGCTCACCCGTCGACCCCGAGGTGAAGATCAGATACGCGGTGTCATCCGGCAGCGACGCCCCCACATCGTCCGGCTGCTCCGCCGAGACAAACAGAGACAGCCCATCCTGCTCCGCCAGCTTCGTCATGCCAGGAGGCGCCATCTCCGCCAGCGCCAGCCGGCAATGGCTGCGCCGCAGCATCGAGGTGACCCGGCCCGGCGGATGCTGCCGGTCCGCCGGCATATAGACACCCCCTGCCTTCAACGTGCCCAGCAGCGCAGCCAGCCAAGATTCCGTCCGGTCGAGCATCACCAGGACCGCCTCTCCGCTTCGCAACCGCCCCGCCCCGATCAGCAACGCCGCCACACGTTTGGCCATGCGATCAAGCTGCCGATAACTCAGGACGCCGCTCGGCGAGACAACCGCCGCCCGATCCGGCACTGCCGCGACTTGCGCGGCAAACAAATCCTGGATGCGGCCGTCGGGCACCGGCAACACGCCACCATCGGCAAACCGAGCCAGCAGCGCCCGCTCCTCCGCCGGCAACATCTCCAACTGCCCGACCGGAGAAGCCCGATCCCGAGTAACGCTCTCAGCCAGCGCCCGCACATGCCCCAGCATCCGCCGGATACGCGCCTCGGCGAACAGATCAGTGCGATACTCAATCGCGACCCCCAACCCCTCGGCATCGCGGCGGAAGTGGAATGTCAGGTCCAGCTTGCTGATCCCGCTTTCCAGCGGCAGCGGCGAAATGCGCAGCCCCGGAACCGACGGCGCTGCCTCAACCGCCGTCTCCAGCACCAGCATGACGTCGAACAGCGGATTGCGTGACAAATCGCCGCCCGCCCCCAGCGCCCGCACGATCGAGTCAAAACCACACCGCCGATGGGCCACCGCCTGATCCAGCGTGTCACGCACCCGCCGGACCAAGTCGACGAACGGCTCGTCCGAACGCACTATGTCCCGCAACGCCAGTGTATCGACGTAGAATCCGATCTGCCCGTCCAGCGCCGCGCTGTCCCGCCCAGTGACCACGGTGCCGAGGAGGATGTCGTCCTGCCCGCTCCACCGACGCAGCAGCAGTTTCGATAGCGCCAGCAGCATCACATACAGGCTGACACCCTCGCCCCGAGCCAGCGCTTCCAGCCCCTCGGCAACGGCAGCGGGCAAGCGGGCGTCCAGCGTTCGCCCCTGCCAGCCCCGCAACGCCGGCCGCGGATAATCGGTCGGCAATTCCAGGACAGGACGTTCGCCACCCAGCTTCGTCAGCCAGTAATCGCGGCTGACCGCCTGCCGAGGATCGTCTGCCCGCCGCTCCTCCCACACCGCGAAATCACGCGCCTGACGGGTCAGCGGAGGCAACGCCAACTCACCATCGCGATACAACGTCACAAGCTCACGCATCAGCACATCCAGTGAGGCCGCGTCGCCGATGATGTGATGCAGTGCCACCAACAGCACATGCCGGTCGTCCGCGACCTTCCACAGCCGAACCCGCAGCAGCGGCCCGACCGCCAGATCGAACGGAGCCGCCGCCGCTTCCTGGCAGGCAGTCGCCACGTCCTCGCCGGCCGAAAGCGGCGCCACCACAACACGCCACGGCCGGACCGGCAGCACACACTGGCGAGGCTCACCATCGACTACCGGAAAAACGGTGCGCAAACTCTCGTGCCGCTGGACCAACGACTCCAGCGCCGCCTCCAACGCCGGCAAATCGAGCGCACCATCCAGCCGGAATCCCGCCGCCAACCCATAGGCGGCGTTGCCGTCACCCTGCGCCAGCAGCCACAACCGAAGCTGCGCCGCGGTCAGCGGATAGTCGTCCTGCTCCGGCGCATGCGGCACAACGCCGTCAGCCTCCACGGGCTCAGGCGTCGCCAGCAACAACGCCTGCTGCGCGATCGTCGGCGCCGCGAACAGCGCCGACAACGGCAGGTCCACACCCAGCCGGTCGCGCACCGCCGTCACCACTCGCACCGCTTTCAGGCTGTGCCCGCCCAACGCAAAGAAATCGTCCGAACGGCCGACGGCACCGCAACCCAGCACGTCACCCCAGATCGCCGCCAACGCCTGCTCCACCGGTCCAACGGGCGGTTCCGCCGTAACCTCGCCCGACGGCGCCGGAGCCGGCAGGGCAGCCCGGTCGATCTTCCCACTGACCGTCACCGGCAACGCCGCGACCGGAATCAAATGCGACGGCACCATGTAAGGCGGCAGCGCCACCGCCAGTGCGGTGCGCAACGACCCAACGTCTGCCTCTCCCTCGGCCACGAACCAGCAGGCCAGCGCATCCTCAACCGGCAACACCACGGCGGCCCGCACACCGGGCTGGCGCAGCACGTGATGCTCGACCTCCGCCAGTTCGATGCGATAGCCGCGGATCTTCACCTGGTTGTCACGCCGGCCCAGGAACTGGATGGCACCATCGACGCGACGCCAGGCCAAATCACCGGTCCGATAAACACGCTCCTCCGGCTGGCCGGGCAACGTCACAAACCGTTCCGCCGTCAATTCCGACTGGCCGAGATACCCATCCGCCAGGCCGCTGCCCGCCAGGCAGATTTCCCCCGCCACGCCGAACGGCACCGGCCGCAGACGCTCATCCAGCAGATGCACCCGAGTATTGGCTATCGGCCGGCCAATCGGCACCGCCGCCTCGGCCACTCCGGGAATGATGCGGTGGCAGATGCACTCGACGCAGCACTCGGTCGGACCATACAGATTGCACAGCGCCGCGCTCCGCCGATGCGGCGCCGACAGCAGCCGATCCACCAAAGCCCCGGTCAGCGCCTCCGCGCCGATGGTCAGATGCCGCAGAGTGAACCGATCCGCCCACAACCCGGCCTCCAGCCCCACCGCCAGCAGCGACGGCGTAATACTCAACACCTCGATACCATGCCGGAACAGGAACGCATCCAGCCGCCGAGGATCCCGCTTAACAGCCTCCGGCACCAGGTAGAGCGTATCGCCCCGCGGCAACGACCCAAAGATCTCGTGCACCGACACGTCGAATACCAGCGACGCCATCGCCGCCTGCCGCAGCCCGCGTCCCAGGTGATCGTACAAGTCGCGATCCAACCAATGCGCCAGGTTCACCGCCGCTCGATGCGGCACAACGACGCCTTTCGGCACGCCCGTGGTGCCCGAGGTATAGATGACATAAGCCGGCGACTCCGGCCTTACCGGCGCAGCCGCCAAGCCCCCACCCACGGCATCCCGATCCGCTTCCAGCACCGGCAGTTCGGTCAGCCCACCAGCGCGTTCGGTCAACCCAGACCCCGCCGTCACCACAGCAACGCAACCGCTGGCGGTCAGCAGTTCCCCCAGGCGCTGATCGCTCTGTGCCGGATCGAGCGGCACCCACGCCCCACCAGCCAGCAAAATGCCGATGACCCCGACCACCGCCTCGACGGTCCGCTCCGCCAGCAGAGCAACCCGAACGCCATCCCCGCCAAAACCCACCAACCGGTGCGCCAAAGCCGAACCCGCGTCCAACAGCGCGCGATACGACAGGCTGCCCGCCTCATCGACCACGGCGATCGCATCCGGCGTGCGATCCACCTGGGCGAGGACCAGGTCCACCAGCGTCTCCCCCGCCGGCCACACCACCGCGGTCTGGTTCGCCGCGGCCAACGCCGCCGTCGCGGCACCGTCGAGCAGAAGCAGCCGCTCGACAGGGCAATCCGGCGTCGCCCGCAGCCCCCCCAGCAGCGTCCGCAACTGCGCCGCAAAACCGGCGATACGCGCCGGCGCAAACAGCGACGTGCGGTATTCCAACGCCAGACTGATCCTCGAATCCGATGTCTCGGCAAAAGCGAACGTCAAATCGAAGCGGCTGGCCGTCGCCGGCAGCGCCAGCGGCGAGACACTGGCGGCACCAAGCCGCAACGCGCCAGCAGCGGCAGGCTCGAACGTCACCATCACATCGAAGATCGGCGAACGACCCGGATCGCGGCTGACCTGCAACTCATCCACCAGCCGGTCGAACGGATAATGCTGATGCTCCAGCGCCCCCTGCACCGCCGCGCGAGTTCCGGCCAGCGCAGCGGCAAAGTCCGCCGCACCATCGATCGCGAGGCGCAGCACCAGGGTATTGATGAACACCCCGGCCACGTCCTGAAGATCCGGATGGGTGCGCCCCGCCACCGGGAACCCGAGGCGCACCTCCGGCGCCCCCTGACCGCGCAACTGCACAGCCACCAACGCAGCCGCGGTCATGAACAACGTGGCACCGCCGTCGCGCGCCAGCCGCCGCAGCGTGTTGCTCTCCGCCAGGTCGAACGAGACGACCAGCGTCTCGCCGCGCGGATCGGCCACAGCCGGCCGCGGATAATCCGGAATCAGCTCCAGCGGCGGCAGCGGCAACGCCAGCAGCCGATGCCAGTGCGCTCTGTCCGCGGCGACAGCATCACCGTCCAGCAACGCATTCTGCCAGACCGCGACGTCCCGATAGCGATAACGCGGACCCGGCGGCGCCGGCCGGTTCGGCGGCAACGCATACAGCCGGTTCAGATCCCGTTGCAGGATCGCCAAAGTCTGCCCATCAGCGATGATATGGTGCAGCCCAAACAACAGCGTGTGCGCCGCCTCACCATGCTGCAGCAGAGCCACGCGGAACGGCGGTTCGGCCTCCAAGGCAAAGCCCTGCCCGAAGAAGTCCCGAATCGCCGCATCCAGCCCATCCGCCGAGACATCGCGCCGTTCGATGGCCACCGGCCCGGCCGACAACACCACCTGCCGAGGCTCGCCGTCGATCGACGGAAAGACCGTGCGCAGCGCCTCATGTCGGGCAACCAGAGCGTCTATCGCGGCGGACAGGGCAGCGCCATCCAGCGCCCCCTCGATCCGGAACGCCGCCGGCAGCAGATAGGCGGGGCTGCCAGGCAGCATCCGCTCCAGCACCCACATGCGCCGCTGCGCATGAGACAACGGATAAGACGGCGCATCCTCCACCAGCGCGATCGCATGCGCCGCCGCCGGCACCGCGGCCCGCAACCGCCCCGCCAAACCAGCGACACTCGGCGCGTCGAACAGGTCCCGCAATCGCAGATCGCGGCTGAATTCCTTGCGCAGCTTGGCGATCAACTGCAACGCCTTCAGGCTGTGCCCACCCAGGGCAAAGAAGTCGTCGCCAACGCTCGGCACCACCCCACCGCCCAACACCTCACCGAACAGCGCGGCCAAACGCCCTTCCAGCGCATCGCGCGGCGGTTCCGCCACCTTCGCGACAACCGCCTCCGGCCCCGGCAGACGCTTACGATCGATCTTACCGCTCGGCAGCAGCGGCATGGCGTCCAGCAGCACGATCCGGTTCGGCACCATCCAGGCCGGCAGCCGCCGAACCAGCGCCTCACGCAGCACCGCGACCGACGTCCCGGATTCAGCGACCGCATAAGCCACCAACTCGGAGTCACCCTCGGCCCGCACCAGCACCTGCCCGACGCCATCGCACGCCGCCAGCGCCGCCTCGACCTCACTCGGCTCGATGCGATAGCCGCGGAGCTTCACCTGATCATCCGCACGCCCGAGAATTTCAATCTCGCCGTCATCCCGCCAGCGGCCCAGATCGCCCGTGCGATACAGCACCATATCCGGAGACCCCGGATGCACGACACGCCGAGCGGCCGTCAGGTCCGGCTGATCCAGATAGCCACGCGCCAGCCCGACCCCGCCAATGCAGATCTCACCCACCACACCAGCCGGGCACAGCCGCCCGTTGCGCGACAAGATCGCCACGGTCTCACCCGGCAGCGCTCGGCCAATGGACAGCGGCGCCGCACCCAGGCGCTGAGTCGTCGACCAGATCGTCGCCTCGGTCGGACCATAGACGTTGAACACCGCCGGCCCGCCCAGCGCCACCAGTTCCTCGGCCATCGCCGCAGGCAGCTTCTCGCCGCCCACAAGCAGCACCTTCAGCCCCGCCAGCACCGCTGGCCCGCCAGCATCCAGAAGCGTCCGCAGCCGAGACGGCGTCACCTGCAGCACGGAAATTCGCTCTCGCTCGATCGCCGCCAAGACCAGTTCTGGATCGGCCGCCTGCTCCTCCGTCGCGACCACCACGGTCATGCCGTGTGCCAGGCTGCACAGCAGTTCCAGCACCGAGATATCGAAAGTGATCGTCGTCAACGCCAGGATGCGGTCGCCAGGACCCAGGCCGAACACGTTATCCAGCGTGGAAGTGAAGGCCGCGACATTGCGATGCTCCACCATCACGCCCTTCGGCCGCCCGGTCGACCCGGACGTGTAAGCGACATACAGCAGATCCGCCGGCCGAGGCGGCTCGCCACCGTCGTCCGCCTCCCACTCCGGCTCCATCATCAACACCGGCAACCCGGCCGGCACCGCATCCAGGCTGTCCTCCGGCAAGGCCCCATCCGAACCCGGCACCGCCAACACCACCCGAGCACCACTGTCCCGGCACAGCATGGCGATGCGCTCCGCCGGATAACCCGGGTCGATCGGCACATAAACCCCGCCCGCTCGTGCCACCCCAAGGATCGCCGCCGGCAACAATTCCGACCGCCGAGCCAGCAGCGCAACGCGATCATCCGGCCGCAAAGTCACCGCTGATCGCAACTTGCGCGCCACGCCCCCGGCAAGCCGATCCAGTTCGGCATACGTCAGCGTGCGATCCCCACAACGCACCGCCTCCCGCTCGGCATAACGAGCCACCGCCACCGCAAACTGCGCGACAGGCGTCGTCGCCACCGGCGCATCGACAGCCGCGGCCCCACCGCCAGACACCAGCGGCAACGTCTCTAGCGCCTGCTCCGGCGCCCCCAGCAGCAGTTCGACCAGCCACCGCAGTTGTTCGTCCAACCGAACCACATCCGCCGACGACAACCGAACCGGGTCGTATTCCAGCTTGAAACACGGCGCCGCACCGAGGACGACACTGACCGACAGCGGATAATGCGTGTGCTCGAACAACTCGACGTCCGAGATGTCGCCGCCATCGCCGATCTGCTGCTCGATCGGATAGTTCTGCACCAGCATCACATGATCGAACAGCGTGCGTCCGGCCTCGGCCTGAATCTCCGCCAGCGGCAGGAATTCATGGGACCGGCGAGCGATCATCTCGGCCTGCAACCGCCCGAGCAGGTCCAACAGACTATCGCCGGCACCCCAGGTGACCCGCACCGGAACGGCATTGATGAACAGTCCCAGCATCTGCTCGATGCCGAGGATAGCCTCCGGCCGGTTGGCGATCACCGAACCGAAAACAACGTCGTCACGGTCCAGCAGACGGCCCAGCAACAACCCCCAGACCGCATGCGCCAGCGTCGCCACGGTGACCCCAGCGCGCACCGACAGGCCACGCAACCGCTCGCCCGTCGCCGCATCCAACGCGACATAGTGGGACACTGGCCGCTGTGTCGCGCCGGCCCGATCGCGCACCGGAGACGCCAACTCCTCATAGTCCGCAAGCCGGTCCCGCCAGTAACGGCGCGCCGCGGACGCATCCTGCTTACCCAGCCATGCAATGTACCGGCTGAACGGCGCCGGCGGCGGCAGGTCGTCCAAGCCACCCCCACCGGTGACCGACTGCAATGCCGCCATGAACTCTTGCTGCAAGATACCCAGGCACCAGCCGTCCAACAGGATGTGGTGGTGGCTGAACACCACCTCGCAGGCGCCGCCACCCAGCTCGAAGCGAGCAATCCGCGACGGCGGCGCGGCAGCGAGGTCGAATCCGGCCAGCCGGTCGGCCTCTTTCCACTCCGCCAAATACCGCTGCTGTTCGGCCGGGGACAGGCGACGCAGGTCCTCACACCGGATCGACGGCGGCGCCTGCTTCAGCACCGCCTGCAACGGCCTGGTACCGGCCTCATAGACGAATACCGTGCGCAGGATGTCGTGGCGCCGATACAGCAGTTCCCACAGCCGCCGGAATGTCGGCACGTCCGGCGCATCCGCCATGCGGAAGCTGAGCTGCTCGAAGTAGGCCGTCGAGGCGGGATCCTCAACGGCATGAAACAGCATGCCCTCCTGCATCGGCGACAGCGGGTAGATTTCCTGCAGGTTGTCCCGGCGCAGCACGCTCAGGTCCAGTCCTGCATAATGCTGTCCAGCTCGTCCGCACCAATCCCGGCCAACGCCAAGTCGGGCAAATCGGACGCCGCTTCGCCGCCAGCGGCAATGGCGGCCAGGGCGGCGGCATAGCTATCGAGGAACCGCTGCATCGCCGCCTCGGCGAAATGCCGCCGGTTGAAGTTCAGCGCCACGTGCAAACAGCCGTCGGCAACGCTCGCCAGCAGGTCCAGCGGCAGCGGCCGGCGCGTGTTCTGGTCACAGACCGGTCCCGCTGGCTCCTCGGCCAGCCGAAACAGCCGGTCCGATCCGGCATAGTCATCGTCCAGCCGCCCGAGATAGTTGAACCCGATCTGCGGCCTGGCCTCGGTCATCCCATCTGCCAGCAGCAGATATCCAACCCCACGACGCGGCACCGAGCGGATGGCATCACGCACCGCCCGCACCTGATCCGCCACCGTCTCGGCACCATCTAGATCGAGCGCCAGCGGATAAAAGGAGGTGAACCACCCCACCGTCCGGCTGACATCCAGTGGCGCCAGCGCCGATTCCCGCCCATGCCCTTCCAGCATCACCAGGAACCGGCCCGGTCCGGCCTGATCCCGCATCGCCCGAGCCAGCCCCGCCAGCAGCAGGTCGATGGTCTCGGTGCCATGCACCCGGTTGGCCGATCCGAGCAACGCGGCCGTCACGTCGGCAGGGATGGCGGTCACGACGCTTGCGGTATCGCCGGCAAGATCCTCGCCGTTTCCGCCCGGCAACTGCACCAGTGGGCCGCCAACCACGCGGCCCCAGTACGCCCGCTCCCGCTCCCACGCCTGCGCCGGGTCCGCCGCCGCCACGGCCACCTGGTCGGCCCAGGCGATGAACGACGCGGTGCGCGGCGGCAGCGCCAACGAGGCCCCGGCCTGCCACTGCCGATAAGCCTGCTCCAGATCGCCCAGCAGGATCCGCCACGACACCCAATCAACCGCGAGGTGATGGATAACCCACAACACCCGGTCACCGTCCGCCATTCGCAACAGAGTCACGCGGAACAGCGGCCCCGCCCCGATATCCAGACTGGCCTGTGACCGAGCACACAGGGCAGGCAGCCCGTCGGCGTCCGCATTCTCTACATCGACAACCACCCCAGGCGCGTGCGGCGGAATCTCCCCCCGCGGCACGCCATCGACAACCCAGAAACGAGCCCGCAGCGCATCATGGTGCGCGACGACCGCATCCAGCGCCACGCCAAGCCCAACCGGGTCCAGCCGCTCGTCCGTCCGCAGCAGCAGCGCCTGGTTAAAGTGATGCGGTGCCGCGGAGAATTGCGTCACGAACCATGTCTGGATCGGCGTCGGCGGAAACGGCCCCTCAACCGGCCCCGACGCGTCCGCTCCACTTCGAGCACTGACATGCGGCGCCAGAGCCGCCACGCTGCGATATTGCAGGATATCGGCCGACACTAGGCTGACCCCGCGCGCACCCAGCCGCGCGGCGATCTGGATCGCTCTGATCGAATCGCCACCCATGGCAAAGAAATCGTCCTCGATCCCCAGGCGATCCACCCCCAGCACCTCGGCGAACACGGCGCACAATGTCTCCTCCAGCGCCGATCGAGGCGCGACCGACTCCACCGGCTCCCGCGAAGGCGCCGGCAGCGCATTGCGGTCGATCTTGCCGCTGGCGTTCAGCGGCAGCCGAGGCAGCCGGACGATATGCGCCGGCACCATCGCCGCCGGCACCACCTGCCGCAGATGGTCGCGCACCCGCTCCAGTGGCGACTCCAGGCGGCGAGGCTCGCCCTGGTCGTCGAACGCCACCCGATGCAGCGGCGTCCCACGGAACCCGTCTGCGACATGCGGAACATCGCAGACGAACGGCGCCAACACGATGTCCCCCCGGCGGTACGTACCTTCGACCCGGAAGTTGGGGTTGATCCCGTTCGCCGACAAGCTTCGGGTAACCGTGCCAACGACCGTATCGCCCGGCACCAACGGCGGCGACGATTCTGCCAACGGCAGATACACCGGCAGCCAACTGGCGACCGACTCCATGATGTCCACGGCCTCTTCCGGATGGTCCGCATCCACGATCAGCCGCAGCCAGGCGAGCAACCCATCGATACGCCCCGCCGCCGTCACATCCAGCCGGATGTCGTGCCGAGACCCGGTCGCCAATGCACCGCGATAATCCAGATCCTCCAGCACGTCGGCGCTCGTAACGACCGCATCCTCCGGCAGGTTCTTCAGACACAGCCGCAGGTCGAACGCACCACCCTGTTGCGCAAAAATCGGCGCCAGATAGGAAGCAGCGGTCTCCGGAAAACCCAGCGCATTCAGACGATCACCCAGTGCGACACCGGCCAGCCGGGTCAGGCTGCGAGCGGGTAGTTGCGCGGCAGGATCACGCAGCCACCGCCGCGAGGCCTCGATCAGCACCGCCGACCCTTCCGACCCGCCGATCGACCCAACGATCTCCGAAATGCAGACATCCGCGCGTTCCGGCAGCATCACCCGGGTAATGTCGCCGACAATGACCTCCACGCGGTCCGCCATGCCCGCCTGGGCAATACGGGCACGCGCCTTCTCGGCCACCTTGGGCGAAATCTCCACCGCGTAAACCTTGCGAGCGCCCGCCTCGACCGCCATCCGCGTCAGGACCGCCTCAGCGCCCGGCCCGATCTCCAACACCGTCTTTCCAGGCAGATGCCGAATGAACGCGGCCCGGTAGGCGGCATTGCGCTGCTCATCGCCGGCCATCGCGCCATAGGCCAGGTCGTCATAGACAAAGAACTCGGCGATCGACGGCCACAACTCGACTGGCTCCCGCAGCGCCACCCACGCCGCCAGCTCCGTCTGCCCGCCCGGCGCCCGCACCGGCGCCACATGCGCCTCCCGCACCAGATCATGGCGCAGCAGCGCCTGCTCGATCTCCGCCGGTTCCACCCGATGCCCACGGATTTTCACCTGCCGGTCGTCGCGCCCCAGGAAATCGAGCGCCCCATCTGCCAGGAACCGCCCCAGATCGCCGGTACGATAGGCACGCTGCGCCGGCCGGAACGGATCGTCGACAAAAGCCTCACTGACCCGTCCGAGATAACCGCGCGCCACCCCCGGACCGGCAAACACGATCTGCCCCGTCGCCCCGGGCGCCACCGGACGGCCGAATCCATCCAGCACATAGATCCGGCTATTGGCCACCGCCCGGCCGACCGGGATCGACCCGCCGGCATCGGCAGCGACCCGATGGATCGACGCGCACACCGACACCTCCGTCGGCCCATAAGCATTGAATACCGTTCTGTCCCGAGCATAGGACCGCGTGATGTCCGGAATGGCGGTATCCCCGGCGACGATCAGCACACGCAACGTCGCCAGCTTATCGCCGTCCAGTGCCGCCAGATAGGCCGGCGTGATGGTGGCGACGGTCACTCCCTCCGCCGCCATATGCGCAACAAACCGCGCTTTGTCGGCGATCGTCTCCTCATCGATCAAGACCAACGCCGCCCCGGCCAGCAGCGTCATGAAGATTTCCGACAGGCTGGCGTCGAACGACGCCGACGCCAGTTGCAGCACCCGATCCTGGGGACCGACACCGAACGTCGCGATCTGATGGCGGATCATGTTGGCGAACCCGCCATGCTCGATCATCACCCCCTTGGGCTGACCAGTCGAACCGGAGGTATACAGCACATACGCAAGGTCCTCCGGCGCAGGCGGAACACCCGGCCCGTCGAGCACGGCATGTCCATTCCCCACCGTCATGGTGGGCGAAGGCCCACCATCCACGCCTTCGCCCGGATCAACACCGAAAGGCAAACCCAACACGCCCGGCTCATCCACCCGCGGGTCGGAAGACAGCACCAACCTGGGCCGAGCCTCATCCAGCACAGCGGCACGCCGAACACGCGGCTGATCGGCGCTCAACGGCAGGTAGGCACCGCCGGCACACAGAATACCCAACAAGCCTACAATCCACTCAACCCGCCGGGCCGTCATCAGCCCAACCAGGACGTCCGGCCGCACGCCGTGCCGCCGGCGCAAAACCGCGCCCAGCGCCTCCGCATCGCGCAACAACTCGCCGTAGGTCAGCGTCCGGCCCTCGCCGCGCAACGCGACACGGCCGGCATGGCGGATGGCACAGTCGCGAAACAGGCTCCAGATCATCGCCGGCGCCCACACTTCGGCCGGCCCCTGCCCCCAGCGCAACACCGCCGCCAGTTCTGAGTCCGACAGCAGTTCGATCTCAGCCAGCATCCGGCCAGTATCCGCGAACCCAACCAGCGCTCGGTCGATGCGCGCCAGCAGCGCGGCAGCCGCCCCCGAACCGTCGGCATGGCGGATGGTCAACCCGTCACCCGCCAGCACCACGCCCACCGGCGCCTCGCCCTGGCCCTGTTGCGGGCCATGCAGCGCCGCACTGGCAACAAAAACCGGCGCCGCCGGCAAGTCCGCAGCAGCAAGCCGCCGCACCGGAAAATCCTGATGCGCGCCGCACGCCGACACGACATCCCGCGTGGCACCCAGCAGATCCCGCACCGAACCGTCGAAGCGCAACGGCAACGTCAGCGGCAGGGTTTCGCCGGCATGCGGCATCGCCGCCAGCGGCGGAACGTCCACCAGGATCGAGCGCCCACCCCCATGCGCCGCCATCACCCGCGCCAGCGCCGCCAGCACAACGACGAAACGCCCCAGATCGGAACCTGCGGAAATCCGCCTCAGCACTGCCTCGGCCTCGGCGGACAGCGGCGCGGCATGCTCACCGGGCGTGGCGGCAGAATCGCCCCCGTCCAGCACGATCGGATCCTCGATCGCCGCGAGCCGATCCGTCCAGAACGCCCGATGCGTTTCGTAATCGCGCCCGGTGTAGCGAGCGAAGCCGCCCTGGCCTTTGGCGAACGTCACGTTCATTTTAGATACCGTCAGAACTGTAATTCAATGGCGAGACTGGCAGGCGCGGCCGCGGCGACCGGCGCCGCCGCCCCCAGATGCAGATCCATCAGAAGCACCCCGTCGCCGCCGGTGGTGACTTGCCCCAGGATGGCGGCCAACTGTTCGGCCAATGCCGCCACATCGGCGGCGGCAAACAGGTCGGCGGCATACTCGATGACCCCGCTAATCCCATCCGCGTCGCCGCCAGCGATGATCAGCAGGTCGTATTTCGCGACCACCGGCGCCTCACCGAACGAGGCCAGCGCACAACCGGCGAAGTCCTGCCGAACCATGTGCGGCAGCGCATTCCACGAAAACCCGACATCGAACAGCGGAGAACGACCGGCATCACCCCCGGTCCGCAGCGCCCGCACCAGCAGGTCGAACGGGTAGGCGGCATGGTCCAGCGCACCCAGCACGATGCCCCGCACCGCCCCCAGCAACGCCGCGAAACTCTGCCGAGACCCCGGACGCACCCGCAGCGGCAACGGGTTGACGAAACAGCCCACCACATCGGCCAGGCCCGGCACGTCGCGGTTACTCGACACCGACCCCAGGATCATGTCGTCACCGCCGGTCAGCCTATGGAACAGCGCGGTCCAGGCGGCCAGCAGCACCATGAACACCGAGGCGCCGTGGCGCTGAGCCATCGCCTCGACCGCGGCGGCAGTGTCCGATGGAATGCTGAACGGCACCTGCCCGCCCCGGTCGCCACGCTGCCGCGGCCGAGGCCCGGCGATTGGCAGATCGAGCACCGGCAACGCACCGCCCAAATGATCCAGCCACCACACCCGGCTGCGTTCCCAGGCCGGCGAGGCACGCAGCGCGTGCTCCCTGGCGACATGGTCGCGATACTGGAACGCCGCCGGCGGCAACAACACCGCCTCACCGGCCAAGGCATTGCGATAACCAATTTCCAGGTCGTCAAGCAGGATACCGAGCGACCAGCCATCGGCGATGATGTGGTGCAGCGCGAAGGCCAGCACATGCCGCGACGGCGCCAGCCGCAGCACCTGCGCACGCATCAGCGGCGGTTCAGCAAGATCGAACGGTGCCGCCGCCAACGCATCGCAAGCTCCCCGAGCCGCCGCCTCGGGATCCGCCAGGCCCGACAGATCGATGACGGACAGCGGGAACCGCGGCGCCTCTGCAATCACCTGCCGAGGCGCACTGTCGATCAGCAGCAACCCCGTCCGCAACGCCTCATGCCGAACCATCACTGCGGTAAAGGCACGTTCCAGCGCCGGCAGGTCCAACGGACCGGTGATCTGAAAACCGTCGGCGATGATGTAAGCCTGGGAATCGGCCCGCAGCGTCGCCAGTGCGAACAACCGCTGCTGCGCGTGCGACAGCGGATAATCCGGCTCGACCGCCGACGGCACCAGGGCAGGCAGCGCGGTGGTCCGGCGTTGCGCGATCTCCGCCGTCAGCAATCTCGGCGTGGGATACAGGAAGACGTCGCGCAGCCCGACCGCCAACCCCAGCGCTGCGCCCAACTGTCCCGCCAGCGCAGCGGCACGCAAACTGTGGCCGCCCAACGCGAAGAAGTCGGCATCGAGCCCCGCCTCAGGTCGTCCCAACACCTCCCGCCACACACGCAGCACCGTGACCGTCAGCGGGTCGGCCGGCTCGTCAGACGGCGCAGCGGCCGCCTGCACGACTGGCGCCGGCAGCGCCTTACGATCCACCTTGCCCGACGGCAACAGCGGCAGCGCCGGCATCCCTACAAGCAACATCGGCACCATATGCCGCGGCAACCGAACCAGCAGATGCGCACGCAACGCCGCCTCATCCTCGCCCGGGATGGTCAGGTCGGGCGCAGCGACGTAACCGACCAGTTCCGGTCCACCGGCGACGTCCCGCACCGCGACGGCAGCCTGCCGCACCGACGGATGCGCGGCCAACGCGGCCTCGATCTCACCCGGCTCGATCCGGAACCCATGCAGCTTCACCTGATCGTCCTGCCGTCCCAGGAAAGCGATGGCACCATCAGCCAGGCGCACACCACGATCGCCGGTACGATACAGACGCTGTCCAGTGTCGGTGACGAAGCGTTCCGCCGTCAGCGCCTCGCGGCCGAGGTAGCCAAGCCCGACACCAACGCCGCCGATGACGATCTCGCCCGGGACTCCGACCGGCTGCTCCTGCCCCGCCGGCGAGCGGACCAACATAGTCTCTCCCGGCAGCGCCCAACCGATCGTCGGAGGTGCATCGTCGATCGCCGCGCAACTCGACCAGATGGTGGTTTCAGTCGGCCCATAGACGTTGAACGCACGCACACCCGGCAGCACGCGTATCGCGGCGGCCAGTTTCGGTGGCAGACGCTCGCCACCCACAAGTAGCGTATGCACCGCCCCCAAATCGGAATCATGCAACAGCAGCATAGCAAGACGGGACGGCGTCACCTGCAACACCGTCGCCCCACTGCCACGCAACGCGGCCAGGGTGGCGGCGGGATCGGCCACCGCGGCATCGTCGGCCATGGCCAGGCCCAGCCCTTCCGCCAGCGGGCACACCAATTCCAGCAGCGAGATATCGAAACTCGGCGTGGTCAGCGCGAACACCACATCACCGTCGGTCAACCCGAAGACCCGCCGCAGCACCGGTGCGAACGCCGCCAGGTTGCGATGGGCGATCGCCACCCCCTTCGGCACCCCGGTCGAACCCGAGGTATAGATGACATAAGCCGTATCCTCCGGCCCCGGCGGCGCCACAGCGACTGAACCAGCCAACCCAACCGTTTCCGGATCGACCGCCGGCAACCCGGTCCCCGCCAACGCACCAATCACCGCCCGGCAGCCAGCATCCTCCAGGATGAACGCCTGTCGAACGGCCGGATACGCCGGGTCGACCGGCACATAAACCAGCCCAGCCTTCCATATCCCCAGGATCGCCGCCGGCAACGCCGCCGACCGAGGCAGCGCCACCGCCACCCGATCCCCACTACGCAACCCAAGTGCGGACAACCCCGCCGCAATCCCGTTCGCCCACGCATCCAGTGCGCGGTAATCGAGCCCACGGTCCGCATCCCGCACTGCCAGCCGAGACGGCGTCGCGGCCACATGCCGATCAAACGCCGCCAGCACCGTCGACACCCGCGGCAATAGCTCCGGCGCGATCCACTCCCGCAGCGCCGCCGCCTCCACCCCCGTCGCCACATCGAGCAGGCCCAGCGGCCGACCCGGCTGCCGCACGCCCGACAGAAGTAACGTGCTGAAATGCCCGCCCAGCCGCCGCATCCGCTCCGCCGCGAACAGGTCGGTGTTGTACTCCAGCGAAACCTCGACACCGTCGGCGACGGCTCGGAAATGCACGCTGAGGTCGAACTTGGCGATGGTGCCGTCCGCATCCGCCTCCCGCACCGTCAACCCGTCCAGCCCGGGCGCCGAGGCGGCCTCGTCATGCATCACCACCAGGACGTCGAACAGCGGAGACCGGCTGGGGTCGCGCGGCAGGGCCAGTTCCTCCACCAGCCGGTCGAACGGATAGGACTGATGCTCCAGCGCACCCGCCACCGCCTGGCCGAGCGTCGCCACCAGCGTGCCAAATCCGGCCGCCGGGTCAAACCGAGCACGCAACGGCACCGTGTTCATGTAAAGCCCGACCTGATCCTCCAGGTCAGCAGAATCCCGCCCGGCCACCGGCATCCCGACGATCACGTCCGACGCCGCGGTATACCGGTGCAGCAACGCAGTCACGCCCGCCAGTAGCACGGCAAACAGAGTGGTGCCGCAACGAACCGCCAGTCCCCGCGCCGCCTCCACGCAAGCCGGATCAAGCGCAAATTGATGCAGCGCCCCCCCGAAACTCTGCACGGCCGGCCGAGGCGCATCGGCTGGCAAATCCATCACCGGCAGATCCCCTGCCAGCACATCCAGCCAATAGCCACGCGCCGCGGCCCCATCCCCACCGGCCAGCCACGCGTCCTGCCGAGCAGCCAAGTGGCGATACTGCAGCGACAACGGCGGCAATACCGCCAATACCCCGCGCCGGTTCGCGCTGTACAGCACCCCCAGATCGCGCGACAACACGCCGATCGACCAGCCGTCGCCGATCACATGATGCAGCGCAATCTCCAGCCGATGCCGATCCGCCCCCATCCGAGTCAGCCGCGCTCGGAACAGCGGCCCGCCATCGAGCGTGATCGCCAGCGCCCCTTCGCCCGCGACCTCCAACGCAATGCCACTGGCCGCGACCGGCAGGATACGCTGCATCACCGCCAGTGATCCGCCATCGGTCCCAGCGACCAGCCGCGTCCGAAGCACCTCATGCCGATCCACCAACTGCTCGACCGCCCGAGTCAGCGCCGGCACATCCAACGGCCCTTCCAAGTCGAGCGTCGCGGTAACCGCATACACCGCCGGATCACTGGCAAGCTGCCCCAGCACCCACAACCGCCGCTGCCCGGCAGACGCCGGCACCAGCAACGCCGTCTCCGCACCGGTCACGGGCTGCACCACCTCAACAGCCGGCACGATTGCGACACGATCGATCAGCATCGCCTGGGCCCGCAGCGTCGGATTGGCGAACACCTCCCGCAGACGCAGGGTGCGGCCGAACTCCCCATGGATGCGAGCGACCAACCGGGCAGCCTTCAGACTGTGCCCGCCGGCTTCGACGAAGTGTTCAGTGTCACCGATCTCCGCACGCCCCAGGACATCCCGCCAAAGCCCGCGCAACCGCTC
This sequence comes from Acidisphaera sp. S103, assembly GCF_009765975.1. Classification (GTDB taxonomy): domain Bacteria; phylum Pseudomonadota; class Alphaproteobacteria; order Acetobacterales; family Acetobacteraceae; genus Rhodopila. The sequence continues at coordinate 125,355 of NZ_LMUJ01000034.1, forward strand.
CAGCGTCGGCGGCACCACCGGCGGCAAGGCAGCTCGAACCACCTGTTCGAACGCCGCCGTCAAACGCTCAGCCGTCTCCGGCCGATACAGGTCGGAGCGATAGACCAGCGTCAGGTCCAGCCCGCCATCGTGGTCCAGGAAACTGAAGCAAAGATCGAACTGCGCGCCGGCAACCGGCGTATCGAACGGACTGACCTTGATCCCGTCCGGCTGAAACGCCACCGGCTGCGCCACCTGCCAGGCAACCATCACGTCGAACAGCGGCGACCGCCCAGATTGAGGCGGCGGATCCAGCGCCTCTACCAGTTGATCGAGTCCGAAGGCGTCATGCGCCAACGCCCCCTGCAGCGTCGGACCGACCCGCGCCAGCAGCGGCGCCAGCGCCTCATCCGCCCCGACCGACAGCCGCAGCGGGCAGGTCTCGGCATACAGTCCGACCTGGGCTTCCAAATCGGAATGGAAGCGCCCGGCCACCGGAATGCCGATCACCATGTCGTCCGCGCCAGTCGTCCGGTGCAGCAGCCGAACCACCAGCGCCAGCACCAACGTGAACAGCGTGGTACCCGCATCGCGTGCCAGCGCCCGCAAGGCATCAGCCGTGGCCGCATCCAGCGACAACGTGGCCGCCGCCCCCGCACCAGCCGCCTGATCCCCGCGCGGAAAGTCCGTAGGCAACGGAAGCGGCGTCGGCAGAGTGGCGAACTGCGCCAGCCACCAACCCTTGGCCGCATCCGCCGCCCCACCCTCGCGCCGCGCAGCCATGGCGGACACCGCGTCTCGATATTGCAGTCGAAGCGGCGGCAGCGGGTCCACCCCACCCTGCGAGAAGGCGTCGTACAGCCAACCCAGTTCCCGAGCCATGACCGTCAGCGACAGCCCATCGCAGATGATGTGATGCAGGTTGATCACCAGCACATGACGATCCGGCACATAACGATCCGGCCCAACCCGCAGCAGCCTGACACGCAACGGCGGTTCGGCTTCCAGGTCGAACGGCCGAGCGGTCTCGGCAGCAACCATCGCTGCGGCTTCGGTCATATCGGCGACAGGCTCGACCGCCAACGCCACCGGCCCAGCCGGTAGCACGCGCTGCCGCGGTTCCCCCGCAACCACGACGAACACGGTCCGCAGCGCCTCATGCCGCCCCACCAACCCCGTCACCGCTCGGGACAGCGCCGCCGTGTCCAGCGCCCCCTGCAGCAGGAACGCCGCCGGCATCGCGTAACCGACGGAATCCGGCCGCAGCTCCGCCACCACCCACAACCGGTGCTGCGCCGGCGACAGAGGATAGGTCTCGGCCCGAGCCACAACGGGTAGCTCCACCGCCGGCGCGCTGGCCGCGTCCTGCCCCGCCGCCTCGATCAACATCGCCAGATCGGCGATCGTGGGCGAGCGATAGAACGCCTGCACCGGCAACGCGACGCCCAGCGTGGCCTCGATCCGCGCCAGCACCCGCAGCACGCCCAGGCTGTGCCCGCCAACCGAGAAGAAATTCTGCCAGCGTCCAACATCCCGGCAGCCCAGCACCGCCTGCCAGATCGCCGCCACCTGGACCTCCAGCGCACCCCGCAGAGCCTCCTGCGTCGTGGTATCCTCACCCACCGCCATCGCCGCCAGCGCCTGCCGGTCGATCTTGCCGCCGGCCGTCTGCGGCAACGCCTGCAAAGTGCGCACCAGCCCCGGAATCATCCACTCCGGCAGCCGTTCGGCGAGCTGCCGCCGCAGCCACGCCGGGTCCACGGGGTCATCGGCACCCAACCACGCCAGCAGCACCGCGGCAGCACCGCCACCATGCGCAACCACCACCGCCTGGCGCACGCCGGGAACACCCAACAGAGCCGCCTCTACCTCGCCGGGTTCGATCCGATGGCCGCGGATCTTCAACTGACCATCACCACGGCCCAGAAAACGCAACGCCCCGTCCGCAGCCCAGCAGACCCGATCGCCGGTGCGATACAGCCGCTCACCCACCCGAGACGGGTGCGGCACAAACCGCGCCACAACAGCCGCTTCAGCACCGAGATACCCTCGAGCCAAGCTCGGCCCGCCCAGATACAGTTCGCCCGGCACACCAATCGGCACCGCGGCACCCGCCGCGTCCAGCACCAGCGCCTGGACATTGGGCAACGGCCGGCCGATCGGAACAACATCCGGCACCGGCGCACCCGGCGGCAACTGATGCAGCGTCGCATCGACGGTGGCCTCGGTCGGACCATAAGCATTGCTGACGGTAAGCCGGCCCAGCACCCGGTTCGCACGCAACTGCCGCACCAACGCCCCGCGCAGCACTTCCCCGCCGATCACCAGATGCCGCAATTCTTTCAGCGGCGCGGTCTTCCACCCGGCATCCAGCAGCAGGTCGAACAGCGTCGGCGTGCCGTCGGCGATGGCGATCCGCCGCTCCGCCAACAGCCGCAGCAGCGCCCGCCCGTCGCGCCGCAACGCCGCGGGAATGGGGTGCAGCGTATGGCCGCCCAGCAGCGCCGGGAAAATCTGCTGCACCGAGGCGTCGAACACCGGCGCCGCCAGTTGCGCCACCTGTAACGGCGCCGCCCCGTCGAGCGGTGCGAACACCGCCCGCCAAATCCCATGCACCAGGTTGAACACCGCTCGATGCTCGACCATCACCCCTTTCGGCCGCCCGGTCGAACCGGAGGTGAAAACCACATAGGCAAGCCGGTCGGCAGCGATGGGCACATCCGGCCGAACCGCCAGCGGCAACCGCGGCAACGTGACGACCGGGACCACCCCATCCCGCTCGCCCACCACGAACCGGCATCCCGCATCCGCGATCATCCCGCGCAACCGTTCGGCCGGTTGTTCCGGATCCAGCGGCACATAAGCGCCGCCAGCCTTAAGAATACCCAGCATGCCCACGATGCCGTCGGTTGAAGCAGCAAACGCCAGCCCGACCCGTTCCTCGGCCACGAGACCACGCGCCAGCAGCTCAGCCGCCACTGCATTCGCCGCCTGATCCAACGCGCGATATGTCAGGCTGCGGTCATCATCCACCACGGCGATCCGGTCCGGCGTCCGATCGACCTGCGCCTCGAACATCGCCACCAGGCTGGTCGGCGGCCCGAAATCCAACCGGCATTCGGCGAAATCATGCAGCACCAGCCGAGCTTCCGCCGCATCCATCAACGGCAGCTCACCGATCGGTACCCCTGGATCACCCACAGCCGCCGCAGCCACACGGGCCAGTTGCGCCCCCATCCGCCCGATCGAGGCCGGCGTGAACAGCCCAGCGGCGTAAACGATCTCCAACCCCAGCCCATCGTCACCATCGGCGAAGCGGAACGTCAGGTCGAACTGCGCACCCGGATCGTCGCAAACGATCGGCGTCGCGGTCACATCCCCCAACACCAGAGCCGCCGCCGGCGTGGCCAGCGTCACCATCACATCGAACAGCGGGGACCGAGACGCATCGCGCGCACCACCGGCGAGCGCCACCACCGCGTCGAATGGCAACACATGCGCCAACGCCCCCGCCACGGTGTCGCCGACCATGTCCAACACAGCGGCAAAGCCAGCTTCCGGCGCCAACGTGTCGCGCAGCACGACAGTATTCGCGAAGAATCCGACGACACCCGCCACGGCAGGATCGTCGCGGTTAGCAACCGGCGTGCCCACCAGGATGTCCGACTGACCAGTCAACCGATGCAGCAGCACTTTCACCAGAGCGACCAACACCGGGAACAGACTGGCGCCGCGCGCCGCCCCCAGCGCCCGCAACTTCGCCGAGACCGACGGGTCCAACGCGATCCGCTCCAACCCGGCCGCCCGATCGCTCCGCGCAGAACGAGGATGATCGGTCGGCAAGTCCAGCAACGGCAGCGGCCCAGCCAGCTTAGCCTGCCAATACGCCCGATCCGCCTCCGACGTCGCCTGCCGCCGATCGGCCAGCCACACAGCGGCATCCTTGAACGCCACCGCCGACGGCAGCGTCGAGCCGGCATACAGCGCCGCCAGATCCTCACCGATGATCTGCGCCGACCAGCCATCGGCGATCATGTGATGGCAGGTGATCACCAGCACGGCGTCGTCGCGCCCGACGCGCAGCAGTGAGGCCCGCAGCAACGGCGCCGACAGGTCGAACACCGCGCCCGCCAGCGCTTGGCACTCCGCCGCGATCCGGCTCTCATCCGGCAGCGTCCGTTCCTCCGGCAGAGGCGGCAGAGCACCCAGGATCACCTGCCGAGGCTCGCCGTCCCTGACCGAAAACACCGTCCGCAGCGCCTCATGCCGCGCCCCCAGCGCAGCAAACGCCCGGCGTAGCGCCGTCCCGTCCAGCCCGCCACGCAACCGCCACGCGCCGACGATGTTGTAGGCGGCCTGCCCGTCCGCCAACCGGTTCAGAAACCACAACCGCTGCTGGGTGGCGGACAACGGATAGTCCGCCGCCGCCGGCAGCACCGGAACCACCGGCACTTGCCGTGGCCGCCGCGCCGTCAGCATCACCGCCATGATATGCGCCGCAAGTTGCGCCACGGTGGGGGCAGTGAAGATATCCGCCGGCTCCACCTCCAGCCCAAGCTCTGTTCGGATCCGATGCACCAGGCGGATAGCCAGCAGACTATGCCCCCCGAGGTCGAAGAAGTTCTCCCCCGAACCGATCCGGCCGCGCCCCAGCACCTCGGCCCATAGCCGCGCAAGAGCCATTTCCAACGGGTTGCCAACCGAACGGTCAACCACATCGCCAACGGTCGGCGCGTCCTCCGGCTGCGGCAGCGCGCCGACATCCAGCTTGCCGTTCGGATCGAGCGGCATGCGCTCAACGGCGATAACGTGCGCCGGCACGCAGGCCTGCGGCAGCCGGCCCTTCAGCCACGACCGTATCGCCGCGGCGTCCAGACCGTCGCCCATCACGTAGCCGACCAGCTCGTTGCCGCCCTCCCGCGGCCGAACCACCACGGCGGCCCGAGTCACCCCGTCATGCGCCAGCAAGGCGGCCTCGACCTCGCCGATCTCGATCCGCACGCCGCGAAGTTTCACCTGCCGATCGCGCCGGCCCTGGTAGGCGACGACACCCTCCGGCAACCAGCAGCCGAAATCGCCGGTGCGGTAGAGACGCTCCCCCGCGATGGTCGGATGGTTGACGAACCATTCGCCCGTCAGATCGTCTCGCCCAAGATAGCCGAACGCCAGCCCATCGCCGGCAACGCAGATCTCCCCCGTCACGCCAACCGGCGCGGTGCGGTCGCCAGGCCCCAGGATATAGACCCGGCTGTTGGCGATCGGCCGCCCGATCGGGATATCACGCCCGTCCGCCACGCCATCGATCCGATGCACCAGTGAGAACGTGGTATTCTCCGTCGGCCCGTACCCGTTCAGCAGACGCAGTGCCGGCAACGCTTGTCGTACCCGCGCGACGTGCGGCGGCGAGAGACGCTCCCCACCAATCAGCAATTGCCGCAACGGCGCGAACATCGCCGGGTCATGGTCGACGAACTGGTTGAACAGGCTGCTGGTCAGCCACATCGTGCTGATCCGATGGCTGGCGAGCAGCCGCCGCATCGTGTCCGGGTTCAGCAAATCATGCGTCCCGGCGAGATACAGCGTGCCGCCATTCAGCAGCATGCCCCAGATCTCGAACGTAGCGGCGTCGAAGGAGATCGAACCAGTCAGCAGCAACCGCTCGTCCGCCCCCAGCGAGACGAAATCGGTATCGCGAACCAGCCGCACCACAGCACGCTGTGGCACCGCAACGGCTTTCGGCACCCCGGTGGTGCCCGAGGTAAACATCACATACGCCAGGTCATCGCCAGTGGCCGCACAAGCCGGCGCCGGTCCAGCATCAAGCGCCTCCAGGCCCAGCACCGGACATTCCGACGGCGGCTGCGTCATCGATCCGTCGGACAGCAGGCAACGGATCGGCGCCACGGCGAACATGGCAGCGACACGATCGGGCGGATACGCCGGGTCGATCGGCACATAAGCCGCACCAGCCTTCAAGATCCCCAGCAGGCCGACGATCAGTTCAGGGCCACGCAACGCCGCAATGCCGACCAGATCGCCGCACCGCACCGCCGCTTGCGCAACCAACCGGCCAGCCAAACCATCCGATCGCCGGTCCAGTTCGGCATAAGTCAGCCTGCCGGCGCCCTCCCCAACCACCGCCACCGCGTCCGGCCGCAAACGCGCCTGTTCGCGGAACAACGCGACGATGCCGCTATCACGCGGATACGCCGTGGCGGTGGCGTTCCACGCCACCTCCAGGCGGTCCCGTTCCGCCGGCCTCAGCAAATCGGTGTCGTTCAACGAGACGTCAGGCCGCGCCAACGCGTTGGCCGCGAACGTCGCGATGTGATCGGCCAGCGCTTCGATCCGCCAGGCGTCGAACAGATCGCTGTCATACTCGATCGCCAACGCCGTCCCATCGCCGTCCGCCCGGAAGAACAGCGCCAGGTCGAAATGCCGGGTCCGCACCGGCAACGCGATCGATGCCGCCTCGATGCCTCCCAGGCGCAAGGCAGGCAGCGGCGTATCGCCGGCAACCACCACATCCAGCAAAGGCGTCCGGCCTGGCTCTCGAGCGATGCCCAGCGCCTCGACGATCCGCTCGAACGGCGTCCCGGCGTGGCTTAGCACCGCCTGCAATTCAGCGGCGGTACCGGCGACCAACGCATCCACCCGCAACGACCCATCCAGCCGGAGGCGCAGCGACAGAGTATTGGCAAAGAAACCGATCTGGTCCTCAAACGCCGGATGATCGCGCCCCGCGGTGACCGTGCCGACGACCAGATCGCTCGCGCCGGTGTAGCGATGCAGCACGGCCGCCACCAAGGCGATCTGCACTGCCAGCGGGGTCGCACCGGCGGCAGCGGCAACACGCCCAATTCCCGCCGTGACCACCGCATCCAACCGCCGTTCGGCCTGCGCCCCACGCCCGCTGGTGCCCCGTCCGCGAGGCCGGTCGGTCGGCAGATCCAACCGCCCATCAACCCCGCCCAGCCGCTCCTTCCACCAAGCCAGATCGGCCTCGGCGTCCGGACCGCGCAGCAACCCGTCCTGCCACGCCACATAATCCCGGTACTGCAGCGTCAACGGCGGCAACCCAGCCTCCGGCGCGTCGTACAACGCCGACAATTCCCGCACCACCACGTCCAGGGACCAGCCATCACTGATCGCATGGTGCAGGTTACACACCAGCACGCCATCCTCCGGCCCCAGGCGCAGCAAACGAGCCCGCCACAACGGCCCCGTCGACAAATCGAACGGCCGCAGCGCCTCATCACCCGCAACCGCCAGCGCCTCCGTTTCCCCAGAGACGTCCTCGACCATAAACGGCGGCTCCCCGACAGGCAGAACACGCTGCCGAGGCTTGCCGTCCCGGACGACGATCTCCGTCCGCAGGCTTTCATGCCGCCGCATCAACCCCGCGAATGCCCCGCGCAGCCGATCCGCATCGACCGGCCCGATCAGCCGGAAAGCCCCGGTCATGTTGTAGACCGCGCTGCCTGGCGCCAGCCGATCCAGCACCCAAAGCCGCTGCTGCCCAGCCGAGACCGGATGATCCGCCGCATCCGGCACCGCCACCGGCTCCGGCAACCCCGGTTGCGCCGCCTGCCGCGCAACCCGACCCGCCAGCCCACGCGGCGTCGGCGCGGCAAACACATCGCCCAGCGCCACGCTCAGTCCCATCCGGCCGCGCAACTGGTTCACCAACCTTGCCGCCAGCAGCGAATGGCCGCCGATATGGAAGAAATTCTCGTCCACCCCGACCGACGGCCGATTAAGCAGCCTGGCGAACGCCTCACACAGCGCAGCCTCAGCCGTCCCTTCCGGCGCATCATCGGTCTCCACAACCGGCACCACCGCCAGACCGGCCAGCAGCGTCCGGCGATCGACCTTGCCGTTCGGCGACAACGGCAGCCGGTCCATCCACACGAACGCCGCCGGCACCAGCGGGGACGGCAAGACGCTCAGCAGCGTCTGACGCAACACCAGCGCCGCCGGCGGAACAACACCGGCCTGCGCCACCAGGCACCCGACCAGTTCGGCGTCACCCGCGGCATCGCGCCGCAGCACCACCGCCGCCTGCGCCACACCAGGCAGGGCCAGCAATGCCGCCTCCACCTCGCCCGGCTCGATCCGGTACCCACGCAACTTGATCTGCGTATCGGCGCGACCGAGATACACCAGCGTGCCATTCGCCCGCCGGCGGGCCAGATCACCGGACCGGTACATCCGAGAATCTGGCGGCCCGAACGGATCGGGCAAGAATCGTTCCGCTGTCAGCACCGGCCTGTTAAGGTAGCCGTCAGCCACCCCCGCACCAGCAATGTAAATCTCACCAACCGCACCATGCGGCACCAACTGCCGGTCGGCGTCCAACAGCAGGATGCTTGTATTGGCGATCGGGCGGCCGATCGGCACGGCACCGTCGTCGGCGGTATCCGGGGTCACCTCATGCACCACGCAGCCAACCGTGGCCTCGGTCGGCCCGTACTCGTTGATCAGCCGCGTCGCCGGCGCATGCCGCCGCCAGGCGCGCACCGTCGCCGCGGGCAGTTGCTCGCCCCCGATCACCAGCACTCTGGCCTGCCCAGCCAACGCCTCGGCCGGCACCAACTGCTGCAGGATATCGAGATGCGCCGGGGTCAGCTTCACCAGGCTGAAATCGCCCCGCCGCGCCAGGCTGTCGGCCAACGCCTCGATCTCATCCGTTTCGGCCACCAAATGCACCGCACTGCCCGAAATCAGGGGCAAGAACAGGCTGGTAACGGTCGCATCGAAGCCGATCGAGGTGTTGACCGGCGCACCGAACCCACCATCGGTGCGATACGCCGCCTTCGCCCAGGTCAGGTAGTTGACCACCGCGCGATGCGGTAGCACCGCCCCTTTCGGCTGGCCGGTCGAACCCGAGGTATAAATCACATAGGCCGGAGAACCGGGCGTGGCCGGACGCGGCACCTGCCCGGCCATGCCATCGAGCGGCGCGTCCAGCAGCAAACTGTCGTACGGCGGCAGCCGATCCGCGACACCACCAACGGTCAGCAGCAACACGGGCCGAGCGTCGCCGAGGATGAAAGCCAGCCGCGCCGGCGGGTACACCGGATCGAGCGGCAGATAGGCCGCCCCCGCCTTCAAAACGGCCAGAATACCAATGACCATCTCCGGCGAGCGCGGACAGGCAACAGCGACCAGATCCCCCGGGCCAACACCCCGCCCCGCCAAGACGCGAGCAACCTGTTCCGCCGCGTCATGCAACGCCGCATAGGACAGCGTGCTTCCGTCCGCCGCCACCACCGCGACCGCATCCGGCGTCCGCGCCGCCTGCGCCCCTAGCAACGCCGTCAGCGTCGTATCCGGCATCGGCAAAACCGGTCCAGCGGACACCGCCAGCAGCGCCGTCCGATCCGCCTGGCTCAGGAAGTCGAGGCGCTGGACCGGAACGTCTGGCGCGAAGGTCGCAGCGTCCAGCACCGCAATGAAATGCGCCGCCAGCCGAGCTACCGTCTCCGGCAAGAACCGCGCCGCGTCATATTCCAACTGACCGGTCAACGCGCCATCTGCTGTCTCGGTCAGTCCGAAGGTCAGGTCGAACTTAGCCTCAACCGGCGGTTCGGCGATGACCCGCGTGACAAGGCCAGGCAGCGTCACCCCCTGCTCCTGCGCCTGGTCCAGCATCAGCATGACCTGAAACAGCGGCGTCCCGCTGCTGCCACGGTCAGGCCGCAGCATCGCCACCAGGCGCTCGAACGGCAGGTCCTGGTGCGCGAGGGCCGCAAGGGTGACGTCGCGCAGGCGTGCCAGCAACGTACGGAATGTCGGCCTTCCGTCCAGCCGGCACCGTAGCACCAGCGTGTTGACGAAGCAGCCGATCAGCCCCTCCAACGCGCCGCGCGTCCGGTTGGCGACGGGAACGCCAAGCGGGATGTCCTCACCGGCGCCATGGCGCAGCAGCAGAGTCGCCAGCCCAGCCTGCAGTACCATGAACAAGCTGGCGTTCATCTCGTGCGCCAGGTCACGCAGGCGCGCAACCAGGGCGGGCGGCAGCGCGAATTCCACCTGGCCCGCCGGCCGCCGGACCAAGCCCTCGGACCGCGGCCGATCGTATGGCAGGTCGATCGCCGCCGGCAGGCCGGCCAGGGCATCGCGCCAGAACGCTTCCGCCTCGGTCAATGCCTGGTCACGCTGCCACAGCGCGAAATCACCGTACTGCAGCGGCAGCGGCGCGAACACCGGCGGCTGACCGGCAAGACGGGCCGTGTAAGCCAATCTCAGATCACGGGCGAATGGCAACAGCGACCACGCGTCGCCGGCGATGTGATGAATGCGCAGCCGTAGCCGGTGCACACCGGGCGCCAGCCGGCACAGCGTGGCCCTTAGCGGCAGGTCGGTCGCCAGATCGAAACGCTCCGGCTCGGCCTCGTCGGCATTCACCACAGGCAGGTCGAGCCGCACCGCGTCAACAGGCAGGATGTCCTGGTAGGGCTCGTCGCCGTACAGCGGAAAGCGCGTGCGCAGGCTTTCATGCCGCGCCAGGACGTCGTTTAACGCGGCTTCCAGGGCAGCCGGGTCCAGCGCCCCGTCGATCCGCAGCGCCACGGTCATGACATAGGCGTCGCCGCCCTGGCCGAGTTGTTCCAGAAACCAAAGCCTTTGCTGTGCGGCGGACAGCGGCAGCACCGCCGGCCGCGGTCCAACCGCCAACGCCACCGGCTGCCGCGCATCAGCCGACAGACGAGCGGCAAGGCGAGCCGGCGTGGGCGCCTCGAACACCGCCCGCAGCGGCAGTTCGACACCCAGATCATCACGCAGCCGATTGACCAACCGAACCGCCGCCAGCGAGTCGCCGCCAAAGTCGAAGAAATCGTCGTCAGGACCGACACCGGTACAGCGCAGCACGGTTCGAAACAGCGCGGTGACGTCGGCCGAGCCCTCATGGCCAGCATCAGCGGACGCAACACCGCTGCCCCAGCTCGCCGTATCCGGTTCGGGTAGTTCGAACGCCACGGCGAACGTGGCCGGCAGGCTGGTGGCAGGCAGATAGCGCAGCAGGAAGCGCCGTAGCATCGCGGCATCCATCAGCGTGTCGGCCACCGCGACGCGAGCCCGTACCGCCTGCCCGTGCCACTCGACCGCGACCCGCCGCACCGACGGATGCGCCAACAGCACCGCCTCGATCACGGCAAGATCCGCTGACTCCGCAGGCGCAAGCAATTCCAATGCTCCATCGGCACGAAGACGCGCCCTGACCCCGGTTCCTTGCGTGCTCAGGTACAGCGTGCCGACGGCACCAGGGACCGCCTGGTTACCGCCCATATCCAGTATCCGGGCGTCGAGCGCGGGCGAGACCTGCCGCAGGCCGACACGCCGCCAACCCTCCGGTTCCATGTCCAGCCGCTGCACGCCCAGCGCGACCGGCAGGCCAACCGGCTGCATCAGCAGAAAAACATCGCGGCCCGCTTGCAACCTGCCAATCCGGCTCGCCGTCCGCTCCAGCAGCGTCGCCCCACCAGCCAACAGCAGACGAGGCGCACCGCCCGGCGTCAACCCCTCCCACGCCGCGATCACCGCCACGGTCGGCACCGGCCCGCCATTGCCCGCCGTAACGGTCGCCCCCGCGACCAGCGGCGCCGCCCAGGTATCCAGGCCCACCACCGCCATCGCCGCGTCGGACACATGCACCACGTCGCCGGCCGTGATCCCCGCGGCTTCGATCCAGGTCTCGACATGGCTGGCGAACGCGGCAGGCGACAGCCCACCAACACCTTCGTCGTCGATACGGGCGAACGCCGCGATCCACTGGCGCGCCACCGGGACACCGCGCCCCTGCGCCAGCCGATCCCGCAACTCGCCATAGCTCATCACCATGCCGTCGCGCACCAGCGCGGTCCGCTCCGGCGCGACGGCCGCGTGCGAGGCGATGCGCGCCAGCACGCCAGCCGGCGCGGCGCCAACATCGACCGGCAGGCGAGCCCGCGCTTCGACCAGCGGCAGCGACGCGACCGGCACATCCGGCGCCGCCAGCGCGGCCCGCAGCAGCGTCACATAGCCTTCCAGCCATGCCGCTATCGTATCCGCCTCGAACAGACCCTCGTCGTAGTCCAGGTCCAGTATCAACACCGATCCAGTCTCGATCGCGTTCAGGAACAGGTCGTATTTGACGAACCCGATCGGCGCGGCCACCAACTGGGCCTCAACCCCGCCGAACTGCCAGCCGCCCGGATCGCGGTCCTGGTTGAACGCGGCGCGTATCGGCGGCAATGTCAAGTCGTCGGCAACGTCCTCGGGCCGCAGGTCCTGGTGGTCCCAAACCGCCAGCAAATCAGCCTTCAACCCATCCAACAACGCGGCGAAACTGGCGCCGGGCACCACTTGAACCGCCAGCGGCAGGATCGACGCGCACTGCCCGACCAGCCGTTCCACCCCCATCGCCGCCTGCCCGGCCCCGGCGATGCCGAGCACGACCTGCCGCTGCCCGCTCAGCCGGGACAGTAGAGCCTGCCACGCCGCAAGCAGCACCATGAAGCTTGAGCACCGTTGGCCGCGGCAGAATGAGGTCAACACCGCGACGTCCGCTGCATCCAACGTCCGGCGCAGCCGGCGCCCGATCCCCCGGCTGCGCGGCGGCCGCGCAATGTCCGTGGGCAGAGTCAGCGGCGTGACATCGGCCAGTCGGCCGCGCCAGAACGAAGCCGCCTGGTCACGCCGCTCCGCCAACCTGCGCGTATACCAGGCGTTGTACTCCCCCAGCGGCACGGACGCCGGCAACGCCGGTGGCTCCGCCCCCTCGGCCAGGGCGGTATAGCAGCGCGCCAGCTCCTGCAGCACCACGCCGATCGACCAGCCATCAGCAACAATGTGGTGCAGCACCATGACGAAGCGGGCACGCTCCGGCCCCAGCGTCAGCAGATGCGCCCGCAGCAATGGCCCGGCCTCCAGGTCGAACGCCTCCCGGCAGATCGCCGCCAGCCAGCCGGCCGCGTCGTTATCCGCCAGAGCAGCCGGCAACGAACCCGCCTCCTGCTCCGAGATGGGCACACGCAGAGCCGGCGCGATCTTCGCCACCCGCTCACCCACGCGGCGAATCCGCAGCGCATCGTGGCGTGAAACGACAATATCCAGCGCCCGCTGCAAAGCCGAGATATCGAGCGGACCGCTGAGGTCCAGCACCAGGGGTTCGGCAAAAGCGGTCGACGCCGCCGCCCCCTGCGCCGCACGAAACGCGAGGTCGCGCTGACCCGGCGTCAGCTCGACAGCATGACAGGTCATCAGGCCAGTGCCTTCGGCCGAGACCTCGGATCGGCTCGGTTCGACCCATGTATCCAGCCGCGGCCCGTCCTGCCGGCCCCCATCAGGCGGCAGATCGCCAAAGAACCCCGCCTGCCGCATCTCCCGCACGCTGTCCGCCACGGCCGAGACGATGCGGTCAAAATCCGTCTGGGTATGAGCGATCGACAGGAAGCAGACCCGACGCTCCCACGTGTAGATGCCTTTTTCCATCAGTAGGAAGAAGAACACCGCCAACTCGAACGACTGGAACGTCTCGCCGCCTGCCACCGCGTGCCGCACCTGGAACTGCGAGGCGAACCACGCCACGCGGAACGGCACCCCATCCTGCCGGAACACCGCATTCAGCCGTTCGGCCAGGGCCGCGGTGCGCCGGTTCATCCCGTCCTGCAACGCCGGCCCCTGGTCCCGCATGTAACGCAGGCAGGCATGCGTCGCCGCCATCGACAACGGATGACGGCAGAACGTGCCGCCAAAAAACGTCATCGTCGCATTCGGCCGAGAGGCATCGCCGTACCGCCATGCCCCGCCATCGATCGCGTCGATGAACCGAGACTTGCCGGCGATGATGCTGACCGGCATGCCGCCGCCGATCATCTTGCCATAGGTCACGATGTCGGCGGTGATGCCGAAATGCGCCTGCGCGCCGCCGGGATGGATGCGGAACCCCGTCACCAGCTCGTCAAAAATCAGTGCGATGCCGTGTGCCTCGGTCAACTGGCGCAGCGCGTGCAGGAATTCGCGCGGCTGCAGATCGGGATTGCGGCTCTGCACCGGCTCGACCATCACGCCGGCCAGCGTGTCGGCCTCCGCGGCGATGGTGCGCAGCGCGGCCTCGCTGCCGTATTCCAGCACCAGCACATCGTCGACCTGGCTCTGCACGATGCCCGGCACCATCGGCATCGCGCCGGCTGGCGAACCGTACGCCATGACGCCGTCGTAGAAACCGTGGAACGCGCTCTTGAAATGCACCACCCGCCGGCGGCCGGTGACGGTGCGCGCCAGCCGAAACGCGGTCATCACCGCCTCGGTGCCGGTGTTGCTGAACACCACCCGCTCGCAGCCGGTCAGTTCGTGGACCAGCCTGGCGGTGTCCTCCGCCAGATCGGACTGCGTCGCCAGTTCGAACCCGCGATCCAACCGTTCGCGCACGGCCTCCATCACAAACGGAGGTCGATGGCCAAAGAAGCCGACCCCGAAGCCCATCGCCAGATCGACATACTCGTTGCCGTCCAGATCGCGGATATGGCTGCCTTCCGACCCGACGGAGACGATCGGATAGACCATCTCCTTCAGTTCCGGCCGGAAGCCGATCGTTGCGATCCAGTCGCCCAACACCGGCCGGGCCCGTTCGGCATACGCCTTCGACCGAGCGGTGCGTTCGGTATAGCGACCGATCAGCGCATCCAGGAACGCGGTTTGCCGAGCAGACAGCGCGGCCTTCGGTAGTGCAACAGGCGTCGTAGGCACCGCTGCCATCCGCGGCGCCGGCGCAGGGGCACGCGGCACCGGCGCGGCAACAACCGGTGCCGGCGCGGCCACCGGGGCCGGAACAACCGGTGCCGTATGGCCGGCCAGCAGCGCGATCTGCTGCTTCATCACCTCCAGTTGCTGTTCCAGCAGATGCGTGATGCCGCTGGACGCCGGAACGGCGACAGGCGGCGGCACAGTCACCGCGGGCGCGACCGGTGCCGAAGCGACAGGCACCACAGGCACTGCCATCACAACCGGAGCCGCCGCCGGAACAACCGCCGGCGCCCAACGTCCCGCGATAAAGCTCGCCAACCGAACGGGGGTGGACAGTTGCTCGTAGAACTGCCCCATATCGACCTCGACGCCGAAGTCGCCCTGGATCCCTTGCTTGATCTGCATCAGCAACAGCGAATCCAGACCCAGTTCGAACAGGTTCGTCTGGTCGTCATGCGGCCCGATGGCGATGCCCGAGATGCGCTCAACCAACGCGGCCAACCGATCGCGCACATCCCCCACACCGCTCGCCGCAGCAGGGGCATCATCCCGGCGCGCCACGATCACCGCCTGGAGCGGATTGTCCATGTCGTCTCCCTCCAGTCCCAGGGCCTCGACCGAACCCATGCCGGCAGCGGCCAGGGTCCGGCGCCACCCGTCCAGGCTCAGCACCGGCGAGTGCGGCTGCCGCAGCGCCGTGTCGGCGTACGCCCACCAGCCCGGCGTCAGCCCAAAGGTCATGCCGATGAATTCGTGCGGCTGCGTCACCTCGTTCAGCACCAGCGAGCCACCCGGCCGCAGCAATCCGGCAGCAGCAGCCAGGGTATCGGCGATCGACCGCGTGGCATGCAGCACATTGGCGGCGATCACCACATCATGCTCGCCGGCGGCGAAACCCTGCGCCGCCGCCTCACGCTCGATATCCAGCGTGGCAAAGCGCAGGAACGGATACCGGCTCTCAAACCGAGCCGCGGCTTGCCGCACAAAGGCCGCCGAAACATCGGTGTAGTCGTAGTGCAGCTCGATCCCCGCCGCCGCCAACACCGGTAGCACCGACTGCGTCGTGCCGCCTGTCCCGGCCCCGATCTCCAGCAGCCGAACCGGCCGGCCGCTCGCATGCTGCGTCGCCGCCAGCACCGCCTGGGCCACACCTCGATTGAAGTAATCGGCAATGCCGCCGCTCTGGTAGACGCTCTCCACCAGGTCCATCCGGCCACCCGGGAACAGCACCTCGATCGGATTGCGAGTCCCGCACAGCACCGCCGGATAGTCATTCAGACAAGCAACCAGCAGCCGCACCATGCTGGCCATACCGGGATGCTCTGCGACAACCGCATCGGCATCCACCGGCGCCGCCTCCACCGCACCCAGCATCACCCGGTCGCCAGTCACGACTAGCGCACCGTCACGCGCCAGGATGTCGACCAAATACGCGAACAGCCGGCCATAGGCGGGCACCACACCGAGACGCCCCTGCAACGCCGCCACCGTTGGCCCATTGCCAAGCGCGTCGAACAACCCCAGCCGTGTCAGCGCAC
The DNA here is from genome assembly GCF_009765975.1 of Acidisphaera sp. S103. GTDB lineage: Bacteria > Pseudomonadota > Alphaproteobacteria > Acetobacterales > Acetobacteraceae > Rhodopila. The sequence continues at coordinate 141,602 of NZ_LMUJ01000034.1, forward strand.
CTCGAAGCAGCACTCGGCCGAGACGTTCGGTCGCCGCAAACCCCGCCGCCACACCAGTCGCGGTCGGCACCGAATCTGCAGCCGCAGACACCGCCGGCCGGCCGGCCGGCTGCTCCAACGAATCAAACCGTCGTTGGAACTGGTAGAGCGGCAGGTCGACACGCCGCCGCGACCGGCCGCGGTCCAGCCCGCGCCAATCCACCGCCGCCCCGCGCACATGCAGCCGCGCCAGAGACCCCAGAAACGCCGGCCAATCCTGTCCCGCCCCCGCCAGCGACGGCAGCCAGACCGTCTCCGCCGCCCCGCACTGCCGAGCCAAGCCACTCAGCACCGCAGCCGGCCCCAGCTCCACCACGCTATCGATGCCGGACGATGCGACCGCACCGACCATGTCGGCAAACCGGACCGGCTCCAGCAAATGCCGGCACCAATAATCGGCATTGGCGATCACCCGCGGATCGGCCAGGTCGCCGGTCACCCCCGACACGATCGGCACCGACGGCACCGCATAACGGATCGATTCTGCGACCCGCCGGAAATGCGGCAGCACCGGGTTCAGCAACGGCGAGTGAAACGCGTGCGACACCGCCAACACCCGCGTGCCGACACCCGCTGCCTCCAACGCCGCCGTCGCTCGTCTCAGCGCACCGTGGCCACCGGTCAGAGACGTCACGCCCGGGGCATTGAACGCCGCCGGCACCACATCCTGCCGCGGATCGATGCCAATATCCCGCAGCACCGGCACGATCCGGTCCCAGCCGGCGAAAGCCACCGCCATGCCACCCGGTTCAGCATACCGCCGCACCAATCGCCCGCGCGCGGCGATCAGCCGCAGCCCCTCCTCCAGCGAGAACACCCCGGCGACATGCGCGGCCACCAGTTCCCCGACGCTGTGCCCCAACACCAGGGCCGGCTCGATACCACAGGACCGCCACAACGCGGCCAGCGCCACACCCAACGCGAACAGCGCCGGCTGCGCATTCGCGGTATCGTCCAGCGTGTCCGGATCGCCCGCCGCCCCATACAGCAGGTCCAGCAACCGGACGTCCAACTCATCCCGCAGCAGCACATCGCACCGGTCGAGCACCGACCGGAACGCCGGCGCACTGTCATACAACCCCCGCCCCATGCCACGGTACTGCGAACCCTGGCCGGTAAACGCGAAGCCAATGCGATCGCCAATATCCGAACCTTTGATCGCCCCGCGATGCAGGTCCGAACCCAACGCCCGCACCAACTCCGCACCATCCCCAACCACAGCCGCCGCTCGGTATTCGAACGCCCCCCGGCCCGTATTGGCCGACCACGCCAGGTCGCCGATCGGCATATCCGGCGTCACCGCCGCCGCCAGCGCCGCCACGTTCGCCGCGAGAGCCGCCTCGGTCCGGCCCGACACCGTCACCACATGCAACGGCCGATCCGCCAACGCACCCGTCTCCACCCCGGCCGGCAGCGGAGGCTCCGCCAGCACCACATGCGCCACCGTCCCGGTAAATCCGAACGCACTGACCCCAGCAACCCGCCGATGCCCCCGATCCCCCGCCCACGCCACAGAGGCCACCGGCACCCGAACCGGCAGCGACGACCACGGCACATGCGGGCTGGGTTCGGAGAAATGCAGATGCGGCGGCACCATCCCGTGCCGCAAGCTCAACAGCACCTTCAGCACGCCCGCCATGCCAGCGGCAGTCTCCAGATGGCCGATATTCGTCTTGACCGAGGCCACCGTCAGCGGCTTCCGCCGACCCGCGGCGAACACCGTCTCCAGCGCCGCCATCTCGATCGGATCGCCCAGCGGCGTCCCGGTGCCGTGCGCCTCGACGTAGTCGACCTCGTGCGGCGCGACCCGAGCAGACGCCAGCGCATCACGGATCACCGCCACCTGGGAGTGCTGGTTCGGCGCCGTCAGCCCATTGCCCCGCCCGCCATGCCGCACCGCGCTGCCCAGCACCAGGCCATGGATGCGATCACCCTGCGCCTGCGCCGCCGCCAGCGTCTTCAGCACCAGCACCGCGCCGCCCTCGCCCCGCGCATAGCCGTTCGCGTCAGCGGCAAACGTCTTGCAGCGCCCGTCCGGCGACAGCGCACCCAGGCGGGACAGGGCCAGGAACGGTTCGGCCGCCAGCATCAGGCTGACCGCACCCACCAGCGCCGCATCGCAGGCCCCACGCCGCAGGCTCCAACACGCCTGATCCAGCGCCACCAGCGACGACGCACACGCCGCATCGAGCGACACGCACGGCCCCTGCAGATCGAACACATAGCCCAACCGCCCGGCCGCCGCGCTCAGCGCGATGCCGGTCGCGGTATAAGGCGTGATCCGCCCTGGATCGTCGGAATACAGCCCAGCCCGGGCATAATCCGCCTTCTCGATGCCGACGAACACGCCGGTACGGGACCCCGAGACCGCCGCGTACGGCATCCCGGCGTCCTCAAACGCCTCCCACGCCAGTTCCAGCAACAGCCGCTGCTGCGGGTCCAGGCTGCGGATCTCCTCCGGTGGCAAACGGAACAACTGCCCATCGACGCCATACGGCACCTGATCCAGGAAGTGCCCACGCGGCCGGGTCGCCATGCCGGGGAAGCGATCAGCCGGAGCCTCTCGGCTGGTGTCACGTCCGTCCGCCAGCAGCCGCCAGAACGCCGCCGGATCATCGGCACCCGGGAAGCGGCACGCCATGCCCACAACCGCCACCGGTTCGGCAGAGGCCACCTCCCGGGGCATGGAGTCTGGTGCGTCCCCCTTGCCGTTGTCATACGGCGGCGGCGTCACAGATATTTCTCCCATTTATCCGCCGGCTCGGCCCGCTCGGGCGCCACCGGCGCAGGTTCCGCCGCCGCCAGCACGCCCAGTTCGCCGGCCAGATGGCGCGCGAACGTGCCGATCGTGGGATGCGCCCAAAATGCGGTAATCCGCACCTCACAACCGGTTCGCCGCACGATCTCGCCGCGGATTTTCAATGTCATCAGCGAATCGACGCCGAGTTCACGCAGCGGCCGGTCGTCGGCGATGTCCGCTGGGTTGAGGCCGGTTACCCCCGCGACAATGGTGGTCAATTCACCACGCAGCGCAGTCACCGCCCTCTGCCCGAAACCCCATGGCGCCGCCGACACCACCTGACTCGCGGCGACCGCGGCAGCCCCCGCCTGATTCGGCAGCAGCGGCGCGAACCAGGCCCGAGCCATCTCGTTCGGCATCCCCCTCAGCCAATCTTCAGCGCGAAACGCCATCAGCGTCGCCGCCGGCTGACCGCTCTCCCAAAGTTCCGGGATCGCCGCGGCCACCTCGGCCTCGGTCAGTGGAAACACGCCGTCCGCGGCAACGTCGCGTCCGGCCGCCACTGCGCGCCGGGACATGGTGGACCCCGCCACCACCCCCAGCCGCAGGCTCAGCGTCGGCATCCCCAGTCCGCTGCGATAGCGGGCCAGCGCGTCCAGGAAGCCATTCGCCGCGGCGTAAGCCCCCTGCCCCGGCGAGCCCAGCAGCAGGCTGGCGGATGACAGCAGCCACATGAAGTCCAGCGCACGGTCGACCGTGACGCGGTGCAGGACCCAGCCCCCATCGAGTTTCGGCGCCAGCACCCGATCAAATGCGCCGCCCAGCGGGTCGGCTGAATCGAGGCCGGCCAGCATGCCGTCCTCCAGCACGCCCGCCGCATGCACCACGCCCGCAAGCGGCGGCATGTCGCGATCGATCTCGGCCAGCACGCCGCGCAACGCCGCTTCATCGGTAACATCGGCCCGCCGGATCAACACCCTGGCCCCGCCCGCCGTCAGCGACGCCAGCGCGGCACGCGCCGCCGGGCTTTCTCCACCGCGGCCCAGCAGGATAAGGTTGCGTGCGCCATGCGCCAGCAGGAAGCGGGCGAACAGCAGCCCCAAACTGCCGCAACCACCCGTCACCAGATAGGTGCCATCGCGGGTCACCCGCAGCGCTCGCGCCGCCGGCGCGCGTGAGGACCGATCAAGCTGGGCCGCATACAGCGTCGTCGCCACGTCCGAACGGCGGATAGCCAAATCAGGCGCGGACAAGCCGGGCGCGGCCAGTACCCGGTTCAGCAACGCGATCTCTTCCGCGCCAGGATGCGAGGACAGGTCGATCCGCCGGCAGCCCAGTTCCGGATATTCGGTCGCGGCGCTGCGCAGCAATGCCCACAGCATGTCGGCGCCGAGTTGCTCACCGGCCGTGTCCGTAGGAGCCTGGCCGCCCCGCGTGACCAGCCAGAACCGCGGCGGTTTCGCGACAGCCGCATTCAGCGCCGTCAGGACAAAGCGCAGCCCGGCTCGCTGGACAGTCGGCGGGTCCGCGTCCCCCATCGGCCCACCCGGCATCATCAGGACGTCGGTTGGCGGCAAGGCACCCGCGAGGCACGCCGCCAGGCCGCCGGAACCGGTGTCCAACGTCGCGCTAAGCCCGCGGGCGATATCGGCGGCAACCACGTCTGTCGGGTCGGCCAGCACCAGCAGGCGGTGTGACGTCCCCGAACCAGATTGTGGCGCGGCTATCTCGTGCCAACGAACGTCATACAGGCCGGGCTCCGGACGCGTCTCCACCGTTGCGGCCGAGGACGTGGGCAAGTCCGACCAAGGATCGAAACCGGGCTGCCAAAAGCGGGTTCGCTGCCAGGGATACCGCGGCACATCTGCCAACACAGGCGGCGGCGCACACAGCCGATCCCAGCGCAGGTCGAACCCCTCCGCATACAACACCGCCAGCGTCTGGGTCAGTGCGTCCTGCCCCTGGCCACGGCGCAGCGTGGTGATCGGCGGAGCCGCCCCATCGGTGCCCTCCAGGCACTCCGCCAGGGACCGTTGCAACGCCGGATGCGGCCCAATCTCCAGGAAATGAGTGGTCTCATCCCGGCGCATCGCGGCCACCGCATCGGCAAACCGCACCGTCCCGCGTACATTGCCCTGCCAATACGCTTGGTCGATGTCCGCCGCATCAGCCCGGCGGCCCAGGACGGTCGAATAGAACGGTAGCCGCGCCGCGGCGACGGAAAGGTCGGCCAACCCACCCGCCAATGCCACCGCGGCCGGCGCCATCTGCCGGCTGTGAAAGGCGAAATCGACGGGCAGGCGCTGCCAGGAGATCGAACGAACTTCGAGCGCCCGAGTCAGCGCCGCCACTTCGATGGCCGGTGCTGCCAGCACCAGGCCGAGCGGGCTGTTGACGGCCGCGATCTCCACCTGGTCGGACAGTAACGGCGCGACATCGGTGGGCGAGCCGGCAACCGCCAGCATCGCGCCCCGGCCGGCCGCCATCTGCATCAGCCGGCCGCGTTCGGTGACCACGCGACAGGCCTGCGCCAAACTGAGCATCCCGGCGGCATGCAGCGCGGCAACCTCGCCGCAGCTATGGCCGACCACGCAATTGGCGACGACGCCCCAATGGGCCAACAGCTCGGTCAAACCGTACTGCACCGCAAAGATTGCCGCCTGCGCCCGATCGGTGCGGGCGATCTCCACCGAACTGTCCGGCTGTTGCAACAGTGCTGCCACCGACCAACCAGCCAGCGGCTCTATCAGCGCGTCGCACGCCTCGATGGCGGCACGGAAAACCGGCTCCCGTCGAATCAACGCGGCGCCCATCCCGGCCCATTGCGCGCCCTGCCCAGTGTAAACGAAGCCAAGAGCCGGCAACCGATCCGGTCTCCGCCGTCCCATCGCCAGGCCTTCCGCCGGCTCACCGGTGGCCAGAGCCCTCAATTGCCGCACCAGTTGCTCGCCATTCGCGAAGCGCAACGCGGCACGATGGCCCAGGTGGCTGCGCCGCAACGCCGTCGTCGCCGCGATCACGTGCGGCGAAACCGTGGGATTTGCCAACGCATAGGCCTGCCAGCGCTGCGCCAGTGCCCGCAACGCGGCCGGACTGGCCGCAGACAAAGGCATCAGCCCAGCCTGTCCTTCGGGCGGGGCCAGCGCGCTGCAGGCCGCGACGGCAGGCGCCTCCTCCAGCACCACATGCACATTGGTGCCGGCGAAACCGAAGGCGCTGACCCCGGCGCGACGTGGGGTATCACGCCGCGGCAGCGTCTCACCGCCATGCGGCACGCGGACGGCAAGCGTCTCCCAATCGAGGTGCCGGTTCGGCGTCGCCAAATGCGGGCTGGGCGGGATAGTGCCGGAACGCAGCACCAGCGCGGCCTTGATCAGGCCGGCAATGCCGGCGGCGCTTTCCAGATGGCCGATAATGCCCTTGACGGAGCCGATCGGCAGCTTCCCCGCCTCCGCCGAACGCGGCGAGAACACCGCGTCCAACGCACGCACCTCGATCGGATCGCCCAACGGCGTGCCGGTGCCATGCGCCTCCAGATAGTCGATGGTCGCGGGGTCAGCGCCCGCCCGCCTCAGCGCCCGCTGAATCACCTGCGCCTGCGCGCGGCCACTGGGCACCGTCAGCCCGCTGCCACGCCCGTCATGGTTGGCTGCGGACGCCGCCACGACCGCCAGGATGGGATCGCCATCGGCCTGCGCCGCGGCTAACGGCTTCAGCACCACGACACCGCAGCCCTCACCGCGCACATAGCCATCCGCCGCATCATCGAAGGGGCGGCACGCGCCGCTGGGCGAAAGCGCACCAAGCTGGCCCAGGCTGGCGTAACCCGGAGATGCCAGGATCAGGTTGACGCCGCCCGCCAGCGCCATGGTGCAGTCACCGGTTCGAAGACTCTCAGCCGCCAGATGCACCGCGAGCAGCGAAGACGAACACGCGGTATCGACGGCGAGCGCCGGTCCCTGAAAGTCGAACGCATGCGCTATACGTCCCGCGGTGAGTGAAGGCGCGGAGCCGGTATATGAATAGGGACCGATGCGGTCCGCGACACCGCTATGGAACTGCGCCAGCGCGTAGTCGGCATTGCTGATGCCGACGAACACACCGACTTCCCGGCCGGCGAGGCCCGGGGTGTCCTGGCCTGCATCTTCCAGCGCCTCCCACGCTACCTCCAACAGCAGGCGCGCCTGCGGGTCCAGCGCCTCGGCCTCGCGCGGTGAAAGCTGAAAGAAGCCATGGTCGAAACCGGCGACGTCCGGCAGGAAGCAACCGATGACCGGCATGGCGGGGGAGCCGCGTTCGGGCGGCAACGGCCCGGCCGCGATGATGCCCGCCTGTAGCAGTGACCAGAAGCGCGACGGCCGGTCGGCGCCG
>NZ_LMUJ01000035.1 GCF_009765975.1 Acidisphaera sp. S103
CGTCCGGTGATCAAAGCTGCGCCCATCTCGCTTCATGCCTCATCATAACAGCACAGGCACGCACGTACAAGCTGTTTGTCGTCTTAATTAACGACTTGTGAGTAATTTGCCAATGCCATTCACCACATGGGCCGAAATCACTGGGGTGGCGATGGCTGCGTAATCACGCGTGTCGATAGCCGTGACTCAAACCATCGCGTCTTTCGCTATTCCATCGACGACAAGTTGACGGTGCCCCCGCCACTTCATCCCGCACTCCCGGTTGCCGGGCCGTTCCATAGCACCCCCAGGTTTTAGACGGTCTCCCCTTGGCTCCAACCGGGAAGGAAGGACTCGCCCAACCTCCTCGCATCGCCCATGATCGGCGCTGTCAGACAACCAGCGCGGGAAACCCTTAAATGACCGACCCTGGCGCCTTCGGCAGCGCCATTGATGCCGTAAGATCCGCAAAGGCAATCGCCACTTCGCTCGCGACCACGAAAGGCCGAAACCTGACCACTGCCCGACTGAAATTGCAGATGCACCTTGAGGAAATCGAGAAATTTATAATCTCCCTCGATCAAGACCGGGCCGGCGGGGCCGATGTCGACGAGAGCACGGTGGCAGCGGCTACCCGACGAGGTCCCAAAATCAGCGCTCGCTATCACAGGCAGGAGCTTGAGCCGGGGATGTTCGTCTATGTCCTGAAACCAACCGCTAGGGGACGAGAGTCGTTTCACTGGCTGTGTGAAAATTGTTTCGAGTCCGGGAGAAAGTCGGCGTTACATCCGAGAACGACCGCCGTACACGCTGAGCGCGGCCGACGGATATGGTCGTGCTTGAATTGCTCGGAGGCGATACGCGTCGATCATTCGTTGAGCCCAGCCACCACCGCAGCGCAAAACGGATGATTTCGAGCTGGAACATATCGGGGAGAGCATGCAAAGTCGTGGGGCTGCGAAATTGTCGCGTTCAATGCGCGCCACCTCCGTCTCAGACACGACTCCCCGCTCGAGTTCGGCGATCAGCTTCAGTCGCCATACCAGCTTCGCCATGGTCTCATCCTCCGCTGTTCGACCTCAACTCTACCCGATGACGACTGGTCCCCACGACTTTGCATGCTCTCAGTGATAGTGCCGACGGTCCGCGGTCGCTCGGCGAAACCGCCCAGTCCTGGAGCAACACATCATGTTTTACCCGGAATTTAGCCGGTCGGGGTCCCCCCCCCCAATCTTGAGCCCGTCCCTCTTGCACTGGTCGGTGCTTCCGCAATCTGGAAGCCACGCGGCTCCTCAAAGTAAGAGTAACCAAAGTCATGGCGCAGGTGTCGGCGGAGAATGTTATCCAACGTGATAAGGTCCTCTCGCGAGAAATGTGTGTCGCCCCGGCCGTCCGGCCGCACCGGTTTCTCGTCGATGTTGGGGTCTTGGTGGCGGGCCATGATTTCTTTTGAACCGACAGCTATGCCGGCCGCCAAATCGTCTTCCGTCAATTTCAGCCCAAAGTGTTGGCAAAGCCGCTGCAGGCTTGCCAAGGGATATTTGCGAAAATCTTCGTAGCGCAGCACGAGTGTTTCGAGCGGGTAACGCTGCGCTATGGCGCCCCAGCGATTGGCGAAGCGGACGTACCACCGGACATCGCAGACATAGGCTTTCCCACGTGGATCACCCGCCACATACTGACTGAATGGCACGGCATAGTTATCCCGCCATTTCTCGTAATTGGAAATTAAAAGATCACGAACGTCACGCACCACGACCGCATACGGCGGCGGCGTGCGTAAACGACGCACCCACTTCCATTGGAGGGCATAGGGTGGGATCGAATGAGAACTGGCGATACGAGGTAAATCGGGATAGGGCCGGGGATGTTTCGGGTGGCCGATCAGTTCGTTGGATGAGCTATTGTTTATATATTTTGGTGGGGGAACCCCGTAATGATGAGCGATTGCGTGGCTCATCATCCACTTGATCCAATGTGTCCCTGAGTGTTGGCCGGTTATCAGGAAGCCATCAAAATTGACATATTTCATCAATGCCAGGGCAAAGTTGTTGCGGTTTAGGCAGCGCAGCCTAAAAGCGAGGTCGATGCCTAATCTGTCCGGTCGTTTTGCGGAAAGGCAATGATTTCAGGTAGTAAGCGACGGATTTAGGGGACCGTCCAGAGATCTGGGGGACCGTGACGTGACGATCGGATAGGACCAGTCGGGTAGGTTGGCGGCTGGGGCTTCACGAATGGAATGGATGCT
>NZ_LMUJ01000036.1:0-13777 GCF_009765975.1 Acidisphaera sp. S103
CGCCGCAAAGCCTCAAGGGCGTGCCCGGACAGGGTGTCCTGATATGAGACAGTCTGATACCGTATCATATCAAGAAACGTGCCAGACAACCGTGGGACATGCCCGACCATGACACGGGGGGTAGGCCGGTGCTCGCTGCAACGGTTCGAGGACGGTGCCGATGGGTCAACGATAACGTTGGTTGGTACCGGCCCTTCGCGCTTCGTCCGCCGGTGCGCGGATGGCCGGGACTCGCCCGGCCATGACGGCGGGAGGGGTGCTGGCCGCCTTGGTGAGGGTGCCAATCGCGACGAGGACCGGGATAAGCCCAGCTCTATGACGGCGAGAGGGGCTTGGTCGTCACGGTTGGTGTGTTGCCGTGACGGTGTGTTGCCGTGACGGTGTGAGTATGCCGGGACAAACGCGGTGTTTTCAGGCGATGGATTCGTCCGGTTCGGAATAGGCCGTCAGGCTGGCAATGTCGTGCAGGATCACGCGGGCGCCGTGGGTTTCCACGCCGAAACCACGCAGCGCGGCGAAGGCTCGGGACAGGTTCTCCTGCCGACAGCCCAGGCGGGCGGCCAGCAAGCGCTTATCGAACGGCAGCCGCAGGGCGGTCGCGTTGGCCTGTTTCTCGGCGGACAGTGACAGCAGGTAGCAGCCCAGGCGCTGGGCAGTGGTCCGCAGTTTCAGGTCGCACACCTGGCGGACCAGGGCGTGGAACTCATTTGCCTCGGCCCGCAGCAGGGCGGCGACCAGGGATGGCTCCTGCTCGACCATGGTGAGCAGTCCCTCGGCCTCGATCGAAATCAGGCTGCTGGGGGTGACGGTGCGCACGCCCAGCAGGCGCGGCAGGCGGGCCAGCAAGGTGGCGAGACCGAGCGTTTCACCGGCTCGGACGACTTCCACGACGGCGACGGTGCCGTTGGGCGCGGTGCTGAAGCCGGCGAGTTGTCCGCTCAGCACGATGATAAGCTCACCCGCGGGGTCACCCTGGCGGCAGATTTCGACGTCTTCCGGCGCGTTCAGGATCTTGCTGATCGCAGCGAGCCGAAGCAGGACCGGATCGGCGAGATCGCGCAGCAGCGGCGTGGCGCGCAAAGCCTCAAGAATATACGTATTATCGGACTGGTTAGATCGGACCATTTCGGTCAGCATGGCTCGACTGGGCATGAAAACCTCGGCATTGCGATGGGGATAAAAAAATCTCTTGCCTATGGTTTTACCGGAAGGATTTGACCACAATCAAGCTATGCCGGGTTCCAACCATGGCGTTTGATACAATTTTTCATGAAGGCAGGGAAAATTAGCGTGAAATCAATTGTCTGTGAGCGCTTTGGCGGCCCGGAAGTTTTGGCGGAGCGGGAGGTGCCTGACCCGGCACCGCCGGGCGCGGGCGAGATTCAGGTGCGAATCGCGGCGCGGGGCGTTCAGTACGTCGATGTGCTGATGCTGGCGGGGAAGTATCAGTTTCGGCCGGAACCGCCGTTTATTCCGGGTGGCGAGGCGGCCGGACAGGTGGTGGCGGTGGGGCCGGATGTGACGGATTTCGCGGTGGGTGACGCGGTGATGTCGCGGCACACGCTGGGGGCGTTCGCGGAACTGGGCAACGCGAAGGCGGCGCTGTGCGACAAGGTGCCGGTGGGGCTGTCGATGGCGCAGGCGGGGGGGTTCCGGGGGGCCTATACGACCGCGTATCATGCGTTGCTGCAACGCGGGCGTATGCAGGCCGGCGAATGGGTGCTGGTGCATGGCGCGGCGGGGGGCATCGGGATCTCGGCGATTCAGGTGGCGAAGGCGTTCGGTGCCAAGGTGATCGCCACCGCCGGCAGCGCGGAAAAGCGCCAGGCGTGCCTGGAGGAGGGGGCCGATCACGCGATCGACTACCGGTCCGGCTTCATCGACCAGGTGAAGGACCTGACCGGCGGGCGTGGTGTGGACATCGTCTATGACCCGATCGGCGACAAGGTGGCGGAGGAATCGCTGCGCTGCCTGGCGTGGGGCGGGCGGCTGCTGATCCTGGGCTTCCTGGGCGGCGGCCCAACCAATATCAGAAGCAACTATCTGCTGATCAAGGGGATCGACGCTGTCGGGGTGCGCATCGGTGGGCTGAACGAAGCCAACCCGGCTCTGGCGATCGCCAACATGAAAGCGCTGATCGTGCTGGCGGAGCAGGGCAAGCTGCGGCCGCGCATATCCCATACGTTCCGGCTGGATCAGGCGGCCGAGGCGCTTCAGGTGGTGATCGATCGAGCGGTGATCGGCAAAGCGGTGTTGGTGAGTTAGGTTTAATCGGGAGTTCGCGGATGAACGACGAGCCGATACCTGCCCCTCTGGTCGTCGGAGAGCGCACCGGACAGGAACCGCCCAGTCCGCTGCATACCGCCTCTGCCGAGACGCGGCGGGAGCATGATTTGCTGGGGGAGGCGGATGTGCCGATGTCCGCCTATTGGGGCATTCATAGCCAGCGCGCGGTGGAGAATTTCCCGATCACCGGCGTGCCGGTCGGGCATTTTCCCGAACTGGTGCGGGCATTGGCGCTGGTGAAACTGGCGGCGGCCCGGGCGAACAAGCGGCTGGGGTATCTGCCGGAGGTCAAGGCGGCGGCGATCGAGCGGGCCTGTCTGCTGATCGCCGAGGAAGGCCGTTTCCATGATCAGTTCGTGGTGGATGCGATCCAGGGGGGCGCCGGCACGTCCACCAACATGAACGCCAACGAGGTGATCGCCAACGTGGCGTTGGAATCGATGGGCTTGCGGCGCGGGACCTATGCCGCGTTGCATCCGAACGACGACGTCAACATGGCGCAGTCGACCAACGATGCGTATCCCACGGCGCTGCGGCTGTCGGTGATTTTCGCCACCGCGCCGCTGGCCAGGGCGCTGGACGATCTGGCGTTTGCGTTCAAGACGAAATCGGTGGAGTTCGCCGATGTGCTGAAGATGGGGCGCACCCAGCTTCAGGATGCCGTGCCGATGACGGTGGGGCAGGAGTTCGACGGTTTCCACGCCACGCTGAAGGAGGATGTCGCTCGGTTGGGCGAGATCGCCGGGTTGTTTCGCGAGATCAGCCTGGGGGCGACGGCGATCGGTACCGGGATCAATGCCGATCCGCGTTATGCCAGTCTGGCGGTGGAGGAACTGGCCAGGGCGGCGCGGCAGCCTTTGACTCCGGCGACGAATTTGATCGAGGCGACGTCCGACATGGGGGCGTTCGTGCTGTTCATGGGGCTGCTGAAGCGGGTCGCGGTGAAGCTGTCGAAGATCTGTAATGATCTGCGGCTGCTATCGAGCGGGCCGCGTACCGGGTTCGGCGAGTTGCTGCTGCCGGCGGTGCAGGCGGGGTCGTCGATCATGCCGGGCAAGGTGAACCCGGTGATCCCGGAAGTGGTGAACCAGGTGGCGTTCCTGGTGATCGGCCACGACCTGACGGTGACGATGTGCGCCGAGGGGGGCCAACTGCAGTTGAACGCGTTCGAGCCGACGATTGGTTACTGCGTGCTGAATGCCCTGCGGATGCTGACGGCGGCGGTGGAAACGTTGCGGACCCGGTGCGTCGAGGGGATCGAGGTGGATCGGGAGCGTTGCGAAAGCCTTGTTCGGGGCAGCATTGGGTTGGTTACGGCGCTGGTGCCGGCGTTGGGGTATGAGGCGTCGTCTCGGGTGGCTCGGCGGGCGCTGGCGGAGAAACGATCGGTGGCGGAGATCGTACTGGATGAGGGGTTGCTGACGGCGGTGCAGTTGAACGAACTGTTGCAGTTGGAGGCAATGACTCGTCCGCATCGGGCGAAGACCATGGTGGCTCGGCCGTAAGTTGCGGGCGGGGCCGAGGCAGCTTAACGTTCCCTTTATCGGACAGGAGGACAACGAACCATGGCGACACCCGGACGTGCTTTGCCGCAGCCGACCCCTGAGACCCAGCATTTCTGGGACGGCACCAAGGCAAACGAGTTGCTGCTGCAGCGCTGCGATGAATGCAGCAAGGTGTACTTTCCGCCTCGGCCGTTCTGCCCGGTTTGTGCGTCGCGGAAGGTGTCCGTCACCAAGGCCAGCGGCAAGGCTGTCCTTTACAGCTACGTGATCCATCATCGGCCGGTGCCGGGGTTCACGCCGCCTTATGCCATTGCGGTGGTCGAGCTGGCCGAGGGTCCTCGGATGATGACCAATATCGTCGAGTGCGAGCAGACTCCCGAGGCGCTGGTGCTGGATATGCCAGTCGAGGTGGTGTTTGAGCCGCAGACCGACACCATCACCCTTCCCTTCTTCCGTCCGGCGAAAGGTTGATCCGATGCCGCACAATACAGTCGCCGTTGTCGGCGCCGCCGAGACTACTCGGTTGGGGGTTATTCCTGAGCTGTCGCAGCTTGGGCTGCATGCCGATGCCGCGATCAACGCGATGGCCGATTGCGGGCTGAAGCCGAAGGATATCGACGGCATCGCCTGTGCCGCCAACGAAACGCCAGTGAATTTGGCGCATTATCTGGGCATCACGCCCACCTGGATCGACGGGACGGCCGTGGGCGGGTGCAGCTTCATGATCCATGTTCGCCACGCGGCGGCGGCGATCGAGGCGGGGTTGGCGAAGACGATCCTGATCACGCATGGCGAATCGGGGAAATCCCGTGTCGGGAATCCGGCGCGAGCGGTGCATCCTCAGTCGTTGAATGGGCAGTTCGAGCAGCCGTTCGGTCCGATGGGGCCGCCGAGCATGTTCACCATTCCGGTGCTGCGGTACATGAAGACGTATGGCGTGACGGCGGAACAGATTGCTCAGGTTGCCGTGGTGCAGCGGGAATGGGCGTCGAAAAATCCGCGTGCGACATTCCGGAACTTGATTACCACGGACGACGTGCTGAACAGCCGGATGATCGCCTATCCGTTCCGGTTGCTGATGTGCTGCCTGGTGACGGATGGTGGCGGGGCGCTGATCCTGACCTCGGCGGAACGGGCGAAGGATTTCCCGACCAAGCCGGTTTACATCCTGGGCACCGGCGAAAGCGCCGAGACGCCGATGGTGAGCCAGATGGAGGATTTCACGTCGTCTCGGGCGTTCCGTGTGGCGGGTCCGACGGCGTTCAAGGAGGCGGGGATCACGCACAAGGACGTCGATCACCTGATGATCTATGACGCGTTCGCGCATCTGCCGATCTATGGGCTGGAAGATCTGGGGTTCCTGCCGAAGGGTGAGGCGGCGGGGTTCATCGCCGGCCGCAATACCGCGCCCGGTGGGTCGCTGCCGTTGAACACCAATGGTGGCGGGCTGTCGTATATGCACTCCGGCATGTACGGGATGTATGCGTTGCAGGAGAGTGTGCGGCAGATGCGGGGTATCGCGCCGGCGCAGATTCCGGATGCGAAGATTTCCGTCTGCCATGGTGTAGGTGGGATGTTTGCGGCGTCCGGGACGATTATTTTCAGCAACCAGGCGCCCTAATGCGATGACCGACAGTCTGTTCACCGGCCTGAAGGTCATCGACTGCGCCAGTTGGATCGCCGGACCGGCGGCCGCGACGATCATGTCGGATTTCGGTGCCGACGTGATCAAGATCGAACCGCCGGGGGTTGGCGATCCCTGGCGGGCGTCGACGCCTATTCCGGGGAAGCCGGTCGATTACTATTGGCAGTTGACGTCTCGGAACAAGCGCAGCCTGGCGTTGGATCTGAAGCATCCGGATGGGCAAGCGGTGTTGCATCGCCTGGCTGCCTCGGCTGATGTTTTCATTACCAACTTTCCGTTGCCGGTGCGGGATCGGTTGCGGTTGGCGCCTTCGGACCTGACTCCGCTGAATCCGCGGCTGATCTATGCGTCGTTTACGGCGTATGGCGAGGAAGGCGAGGAGGCGGCGAAGACCGGGTTTGATTCGACGGCGTATTGGGCTCGCACCGGGCTGATGGACATGGTGCGGTCGGATGCGGCGACCGTGCCGTCCCGGTCGATGCCGGGGATGGGGGATTTTCCCAGCGCTACCGGTGTCTATTCCGCGATCGTGACGGCGCTGTACCGGCGGGAGAAGACGGGGCTGGGCGGCGTGGTACGGTCGTCGCTGTTGCAGAACGGGTTGTGGGCGAATGGGTGTGCCGTGCAGACCCGGCTGTTCGGTGAGGATATCCAGTTGCGGCCGCATCGGGATGACGCGCCGAATGCGCTGGCGAACCACTACCGGTCGCGGGATGGACGGTGGTTCATCATGGCGCTGTTTAATGAGCAGCGGCAGTTGCGGGGCTTCCTGGGGGCGATCGGGCGGGAGGAACTGACCGATGATCCTCGGTTCGCTACGCCGGATGCGCGCAAGCGGCATGCGCGGGATTTGGTGCTGGTGCTGGACAAGGTTTTTGCCACGCGCGATCTGGCGGAGTGGCGGGTGATCCTGGACGGGGTCGGGGTTACATTCGGGATTGTTGCGACAGTGAATGAAGCGCTGGACGATCCGCAGATGCGGCATGCCGGTGCGCTGGAGCCCTTCGCGGATGGGCAGGGGCTGACGGTGATGAGCCCGTTCCATATCGATGGGGTGGAGAAAGTGGCCGCGTCTCGGGCGCCCTCGGTCGGGCAGCATAATGAGGCGGTGCTGCTGGAGGCTGGGTATTCGGCCGACGATGTCCAGCGGCTGCGCGGGTTGGGCGTGGTGGCGTAACGCGCCTTGGTTTCGGTTGCATTCTGGGTTCTGGCGGCCGCTGTTGTTGCCGGCAGCGTGCTGGCGCTGTGGCATTTGCGCGGGGTGTCTCGGCCGCCGCTTGTCGCGGGGACCGCGCATGCGGTGGTTGGCGCCGTGGGGCTTGGGTTGTTGCTGCTGGCGTTGGGCGGGCCGGCGCGCGGGGTTGCGGCTGGGGTCGGGTCGTTTGGGGCGGTCGCGGCGGGGTTGTTTACCGTGGCGCTGCTGACGGGATTCGGGTTGTTGCTGTTGCAACGGAAAGGCGTGGTCATGGCGATCCACGCGGGGATCGCCATTACTGGGTTTGTGATGGTGATGGCTTGGGTGGCGTTGGGGTAAAGAACGTTATCTCGTCATGGCGGGCGCAGGCCCGCCATCCACGGCATTGTCCATACACAGGAAGGCGTGGATGGTGGGCCTTCGCCCACCATGACGAATTGATGGTCTACCCCACCGCGACTGAATAGATATCCTTTACGCCGGCGGGTAGCGGGAGAGAGTCCCAGGTGGTGCCGCCGTCCTGGGTGCCGTAGATTTCTCCGTCGTAGCGGGCACCGATGTAGACCTGATCAGGGTCGGTGTGGTGCAGGGCGACGGACATGATGGTGCCGTGGACCTGCACTTTATCGAAACGTTTCCACGACGCGCCCTTGTCGGTGCTGCGGTAGACGGCGCCGTCTTTGCTGGCGGCGGCGACACTTAGCGCGGCGTAGAGCGTGTTGCCGTCCTGCGGCGACACCTTGATGTCTCGGCCGTAGGTCGTGGGTGAGAACCGGCCAAGTTCCATGTCCTGCCAGGTGTTGCCGGCGTCCGCTGTCTCGAACAGGCCCATCCGCACGGCGACGATCACCTTGTCGGGGTTGGCCGGGCTGATGGCGATGGCGTGGCCGTCCAGCATGCCCTCGTTATAGGTGTCGCTGACGATCTTGCTCTTCAGGTGCGGTTGCTGCGCCAGTTCGATGAGGCTGGTGCTGCAATCGGTCCAGCTTTCGCCGCCGTTGTCGGTGCGCATGACGCCGTTGACCTCCAGCGCGGCGAAGATCGTGTTCGGCTTGGACGGGTGCTGCGCCATCCGCATCACGCGGCAGGCGAACGGCATCACCGCTCGGTCCGGCATGCCGGGATTGGGCAGGGCCTTCCAGGTTTCGCCGGTGTCTTCGCTGCGGTACATGCTGATGGGCGAGCCGCCGGCGTAGATCAGTTTCCGGTTGTTGGAGTCCACCAGGAACGACCAGATCTGGATGTTCTTGTCGGGGAAATTGGTGCGCTGGAAGGACTTGCCGCAATCGGTGCTGCGGTAGACTCCGTCGGCGGTGCCGGCGAACACGACGTTCGGGTCGGTCGGGTGGATGTTGACGGTGTAGGTTTCGCGATCGGCCAGCGCATGTTCCCAGCGGCCGGTTTCCGCCGGCCGGGTGAACACGCCCACCGTTCCTTTTTGATCCGCGCGGCCGACATAGCCCGCGACGCCGGCGTAGACATTGGACTTGCTCGCCATGATCCGCTCCCTTGGGTTGTTTTCCAGCCGACACGCTACGCCGGTTTTGGTGTTCTGGCCAACTGTTCGCCCCTGGGCTAGCCTTCCGGCAGGAATCAGGGGAGAGAGTCGATGCCCACCGTAACCGCCGAAAAACTGACCGAAATCGAGATTGCGCTGCTGATCGCGGCTGGCGCGTCAGCGGAAGAAGCTTCCATCATTGCCCGCTACAACGTCGGCGCCAACCTTGTTGGCCATGACAGCCACGGTATCCATCTGATCCCGAGCTATATCGACCGGATCAAGGCTGGGCATATCGTTCCGCAGGCGCCATGGGTGATCACGCAGGAAACGCCGACCACGACGGTGATCGACGGCAACTGGGGTTTTGGCTACGCGGTGACCGATCGGGCGATGCGGTACACGATCGAGAAGGCGAAAAAGCAGAATGTCGCGGCGGCGACGGTGTTCCGGCAGAGCCATATCGGGCGGCTGGCCAGTTATCCTCTTCTGGCCTCGGCCGAGGGGATGATCGCGATGATCACCGCCGATTCGGGCCGGTCCGCCAAGGCCGTCGCGCCGTTCGGCGGAGCAAAGGCTCGGTTGGGCACCAACCCGATTTCGTTTGCCATTCCGTCCAACCTGGATGGTCCGTTCGTGTTTGATATGGCGACGTCGGCGGCGGCCGCCGGCAAGATCAACGTGGCGACGGCTCGTGGAGAGCAGGTGCCGACGGGGTGGCTGATCGACGCGGAGGGCCGGCCGTCCACCGATCCGAAGGTGCTGAAGTCGGGTGGCGCGCTGCTGCCGTTGGGTGGTGCCGAGGGTTACAAGGGGACTGGTTTGGCGGCGATCGTGGAGATCATGTCTGGGCTGCTGACGGGGCTTGGTTTCGGTGTGGAACCGAGCGGTCGGCACAATGACGGGTGTTTCATTGCGGTGTTCAATGTGGCGGCGTTCCGTGACCTGGCGGTGTTCAAGCAGGAAGTGACGGAATTCGCGCAATACCTGAAGGCCACGCCGCTGGCGCAGGGCTTTACCGAGGTGTTTTACCCGGGTGAGGTCGAGTACAAGAAGGAACTGGATCGGCGCAAGAACGGCGTGGTGATCGAGGATGCGACCTGGGCCAAGGTCAAGGAATTGGCGAAGGGTTACGGTTTGACCGACAAACTCGGGCTGTAAATGGCGCCATTCATCGGCCAATCCACTCGGCGGTTGGAGGATGCTCGGTTTTTGGTAGGCCGAGCGGTGTTTGTCGATGATGTGAATTGGGTGGGGCAGACTTGGGCACATGTGGTCCGGTCGCCCCATGCTCACGCAACGATCGATCGGATCGATACGGTGGCGGCGCGTGGGATGCCCGGTGTGCTGGGTATCTACACGTATGAGGACATCGACGATCTGGGGCTGTTGCCGTGCGCGACCCAGGTGGCGAGTGTTGCCCCGATGATCGTGCCGCCTCGGCCGGCGCTGGCTCGGGATCGGGTGCGCCATGTCGGCGATCCGGTGGCGTTCGTGGTGGCGGAAACGGCGGTGGCGGCGCGCGATGCGGCGGAACAGGTGGTGGTGGATTATACGCCGCTGCCTTGTGTCGTTGATGCCGCGGCGGCGCTGGCGGTTGGTGCGCCGGCTTTGTGGGATACGGGTAACGAGTCGTTTCGTTTCCAGCGTGGCGACCGGGCGGCGGTGCAGGCGGCGTTCGCTGTTGCCGATCATGTCGTGGAAGTCGATGTGGTCAACAACCGGCTGGTGATCGCGCCGATGGAGACTCGGGCGGCGATCGCGCGGTGGGGGGATGGGTTTGAGCTGCTGGTGAGTGCGGCCAGTGTGCATGCGATCCGTGATCAGTTGGCCGGTGTGCTCGGGTGCCGGAAGGATCAGGTTCGGGTGTGGGCGCCGGATGTGGGTGGCGGGTTCGGCATCAAGAACTGCCTGTATCCGGAATGGGTGATGCTGCTGTGGTGTGCTCGTAAGCTGGGCCGTCCGGTTAAATGGGTGGAGGACCGCGCGGAGGATTTCGTTTCGACCGCTCAGGGGCGGGACAATCGGTCGGTTGCGCGGTTGGCGCTGGATGCCGAGGGACGGTTCCTGGCGATGGATGTCAGCACGGTGGCTGGGCTGGGGGCTTATATGTCGGGCGGTGGGCCTGGCAGTTCGACCAATGCGCCGGCGGCGGCAATGGGCGGCGGGTATATCATTCCGGCGATCTACATGGATGTGCGCGCGGCGTTCACCAACGTGGCGCCGATCGATGCGTATCGTGGTGCCGGCAAGCCGGAGGCGAATTATCTGATCGAGCGGCTTATCGACAAGGCCGCTTTGTGTTGTGGATTCGATCGGGTCGAACTGCGGCGGCGCAATCTGGTTGCGGCGTTTCCGTACCAGAAGGCGTTGGGCACGGTCGTGGATTGCGGGCGGTTTGCCGCCAATGTCGACGACGTGTTGATGCTGGCGGATCATGCCGGGTTCGATGCGCGCCGGGTTGCCAGCGAAAGCCGGGGGTTGCGGCGTGGCGTCGGCGTTGCCTGCTTCCTGGAGACCGCTCGGGGGGCGCCGAATGAGGGAGCGGAAATCCGGTTCGGTGCCGATGATATCGTGACGTTGCTGGTGGGGACCCAAAGCAACGGGCAAGGTCATGAAACCGCGTATCCGCAGATCGCCGCCGACCTGCTGGGGCTGCCGCTGGAGCAGTTTCGTTACATCCAGGCGGATACTGCGGAAATCGCCGAAGGCAATGGTCATGGCGGCGCTCGGTCTATGCATATGGGCGGGGCCGCGCTGTTCAATGCGGCACAGCAGGTCATCGACAAAGGCAAGCCGGTCGCCGCGCGATTGTTGCAGGCTCGGGTTGATCAGATCGTGTTCTCGGCTGGGCGTTATGCCGCGGATGACCGGTCTGTCGATCTGCTGTCGGTTGCCCGCGATACGCCGCTGGATACATATGTCTGGAACCTGCTGGATATCATTACGTTTCCCAATGGCTGCCATGTGGCGGAGGTCGAAATCGATCCGGAAACCGGGCAGGTGACGTTGGATCGTTATACGGCCGTCGATGATTACGGTACGCTGATCAACCCGCTGCTGACCATCGGGCAGGTGCAGGGCGGCGTTGCCCAGGGGATCGGGCAGGCGCTGACGGAGCATACCGTGTACGATCCGGAGTCGGGGCAGATGCTGAGCGGGTCGTTCATGGACTATCAGATTCCTCGGGCCGTTGACCTGCCGGATTTGGATGTGACGCTGATCGGGGTGCCGACCTCGGCCAATCCGCTGGGGGTGAAAGGTTCGGGCCAGGCCGGAGCGATTGCCGCCCCACAGACCGTGATCAGTGCCATACTGGATGCCCTGGCGCCGCTGGGCGTCACCCATATCGATATGCCGGCGACCCCGGAACGGGTCTGGCAGGCGATCCAACAGGCGAGGAACCTCAGCCCGTGAGTGCCACGATCTACGAAGCCCCGCGCGCTGCCGCCAAGCCGGACGAGACCGTTGTCACCAGTACCTGTGGGCACAATTGCGGCGGGCGCTGCGTGGTCAATGCGCATGTCAGGGACGGGCGGATCGTGCACATCTCGACCGATGCCCGCCAGTGGAATCCCGAGCACCCTCCATTGCCTGCGTGCGCGCGTGGCGTGGGGCAGATCGAGCGGACCTATCATCCCGACCGGCTGAAGTATCCGATGCGTCGGGTTGGCCCGCGGGGGGCGGGTCAGTATGAGCGGATTACGTGGGACGAGGCGTTGGGGACTGTCGCGTCCGAGATGCTGCGGGTTCGGGAGACGTATGGCAATGCGGCGATCCTGGATGCGTCGCGCACCGGCAGCCAGTCGATGCTGCACGGCCGAGTGGCGGCGCAACGGTTTCTGTACATGTTCGGGGGCTGCACCGATCTGTGGTCGAACATGTCCGCTGAGGCGGAGGTGTTCTCGGTCCGGATCACGTATGGCGAGAAGGATTACAAGTCGGCGGGGCGGGAGCCGACGGATTTCGTCAACTCCAAGCTGATCCTGATGTGGGGCTGGAGTCCGGGTGACGGCACGTTCGGTACCGGGACGATGCAGTATCTGAAGCATGCGAAGAAGAACGGGACACGCATCGTGTGCGTCGATCCTCGGGTGACGATGACCAGCCGGCAGTTGGCGGATGAGCATGTGTTTATTCGCCCGTCGACGGATGCGGCGGCGCTGATCGCCATGGCTTATGTGATCGTGTCGGAGGGGCTGCACGACCAGGCGTATTGCGACCGTTACGTGCATGGGTTCGATGAGGGGGAGGTGCCGGAAGGTGCGTCCTATCGGTCCTATCTGCTGGGGCTGGCTGATGGGCAGCCGAAAACGCCGGAATGGGCGGCGGCGATCACCGGTATTCCGGCCGAGACGATCCGGCAACTGGCGGTTGAGTTTGCGTCCACCAAGCCGGCCGCGTTGCAGACCGGGTATGCCGCCGGGCGCACGATGTTTGGGGAGCAGTTCCATCGCGCGGCTTATGCGCTGGCGGCGATCACCGGGAATGTCGGGGTCAGCGGCGGCGGCTCCGGCGTCAGCAACGGGGCGACGGGTAAGGCGGGGATGAAGAGTTTGCCGATTGGGAAGAACCCGATCGAGTCGCGGGTGGCGTCGCCGTTGCTGGCGGACCTGCTGGCTCGGGGCAAGGCGGGTGGGTATCCGGCGGATATCCGGATGATCTATTCCTCGGGTGGGGATTTGTTCAACCAGTGCCCGAATGCCGGGAAGATGGCGGCGTCGCTGGACAAGGTGGAGTTCATTGTCGCGCAGGATCATTTTTTGACGCCGACGGCTCGACTGGCCGACATTGTGTTGCCGGCGACGACTTTCTGGGAACGGAATGATGTGCATACGCCGTGGGCCGGGGCTGGGCACTATGCGATCTACATGAAGCAGGCGATCGAGCCGATGTATGAATGCCGCAACGACATCGATATTTTCGATGAATTGTCCCGGCGGGTTGGTATCAACGGGTATAACAACAAGTCCGAGGCGCAGTGGTTGCGGGAACTGACGTCCGACGCAATAGATGATTTCGATACGTTCGCTGAGCAGGGGGTGGCTCGGTTTCCGGCGCCGGAGGATGCTGTGGCGTTCGCCAAGCAGATCCGGGGGGAGCAGAAGTTTGCCACACAGACCGGGAAGATTGAGGTTTATTCGACGGTTTTGGCCGCCAATCCGAATCCGTACGGGCTGGGGGTGATTCCGCCGATACCGACGTGGTTCGCGCCGGATGATGATACGCAACGGTTTCCGTTGAGTTTGTGTACGCCGAAATCACGGGCTCGGACGCATAGTATCCATGGTAACCAGCCTGGGTTGGCTCGTGTGGATCCCGATACGGTTTGGATGCATCCGGATGATGCGGCGGCTCGCGGGATCGTCGATGGGCAGCGCGTGCGGGTGTTCAACGATATCGGGGCGACGGTGTTGCCGGCGCAGGTGACGGATCGGATCGCGCCGGGGGTGGTGTCGATCAAGGAGGGGGCCTGGTACGCGCCGGGGGTTGATGGGGTTGATTCGCAGGGGTGCGCGAATGTGCTGACGACGGACCGGGCGGCGCCGTGCGGGGCTACGACTTATAATACCAATCAGGTGGAGATTGAGGCGGTTCCGCCCGCCGGTGCGTAGATGGCCGGGACAGGCCCGGCCATGACGGATAGG
>NZ_LMUJ01000036.1:14004-79863 GCF_009765975.1 Acidisphaera sp. S103
GCCAATGGGCCGGCGACCTGGCCGACGTATTGTGAGGAGGTCGAATAGCCCAGGATGCTGCCGGCGCTGCGTTCGGGGACGTTGTGGCGGATCACTGTCGCGATGCAGGGCAGCAGGCCGCCCAGCGACAGGCCCATCAGGAAGCGCAACCCGATCAGTTGCCAGCCGGCGGTGACGAAGGCCTGGGGGATCAGCAGGGCGGCGCAGACCAGCAGGCAGCCGACGATGACCGTCCAGTGGCCGATCCGGTCGGCCAGTTTCCCGAGCCTCGATGCCGAAATGATGCTGCCCAGGGCCGCCGCTGCCATCACGAAGCCGGCGGTGAGGGTGACGTGCGCCGGGTTGGGAACGATTTGCGCGACGTAGACCGTGATGATCGGCTCGATCGACATGTTGGCGAACATCAGCAGCATGCCGGTCGCCAGCATGGCCATCACCGGGCCTTTGTCGGGGATCGAGGCAAATCCGGTCTTCTGCTTCGAGGCTCGGGATCGGCGTGGGCGCGGTGCCTCCTTGATCAGGAAGGTGGTGGCCAGGAACGCGACGAAGATGATGCCGCCCGCGGCCAGAAAGGTCATGCGGATGCCGATCAACGGCGGCAGGGCGCCGCCGATCAGTGGGCCGATCAGGTTTCCGGCCATGATCCCGGATGACATCATCCCGAGCGCCCAGGCGGTTTTGGCGCGGGGGGTTTGTGTGGCGACCAGGGTCATTGAGCCGGAGGAGTAGCCGCCCAACAGACCGGTCAGCAGCCTCAGTCCGACAAGTTGATAGACGTTCTGCGACAGGCCGATCAGTGACATCGCGACCGCCATGCCCAGGCTGGCGCGGATCAGCATCAGTTTGCGGCCGTATTGGTCGCCTAGTCGGCCCCATAGCGGCGCGGTCAATGCGGCGGTGAGGAAGGTCGCGCCATAGGCCACGCCGGACCATTGCACGATCGCGGCGTGATCGGTGACGCCGAGTTGCTCAACGTAGAGCGGCAGGAATGGCAGCAGCAGCGTCATCGCGATGATCGTGGTCAGCGACCCGAACACGCAGACCCACAGGTTGCGCTGCCAGTGGGCGGTACCCTCGTCCTCGGTCACAGTTCAGGCGCCACCTTCTGATTGAACAGGGTGAGGCTGGCGGCGGCCTGTTCGTAGCTTATCGGGCCGAGGCGGAACTGCATGATCAGGCCGCCGACGCCGGCGGCCTTCAGGGGGCCGAGTTTCTCGGCCACCGTCGCGGGGGAGCCGCAGACCAGCGCGTGCTCGATGGCGGCGTGGGCGGGCGGCGCGGAGCCTGGCGGTGGCATCGGCAGGATGGAGGCTTTCTGCTCCGCGTAGATACGGTTGCGCATGGCGACGCGGTGTTCGTGCATGGCGATGAAGGCGGGGACGGCGATGCGTTCGGCCTCGGCGTCGGTTTCGGCGACGAAGACGTTGCGCCAGGCCCAGCATTCGTCGGATTTCGTCGCGATGGCGGCGTCGTCCAGGCCGGTCTCGCGCAGGGTCTGTCGATACAGGTCCATGCGCTGTGTGGTGATGGCGTTGCTCTGGACATTCATCATGAACGGGTTGCCGCGGCGGGCGATGTCCAGCATGCCGTGTTCGGTGGCGGCGGCGCGGATCACGTAGGGATGCGGCTTGGTGAACACGGCGGGGCGTAGTTCGGGCAGTTTCAGGTTGAAGAACTGGCCGTGGTGGTCCAGCGGTTGGCCTTTCCAGGCCTCGAACATGATGGCTTCGGCTTCCTCGAAGCGGGCCTGGGCCTCGGTGTGGTCGATGCCGTAGCCTTGGTAGTCGTAGATGTTGTAGGCGGTGCCGCGGCCCAGGCCGACGATCATCCGACCTTTGCTGAGATGGTCGAGCAGGGCGATCTGTTCGGCGAAGCGGATGGGGTGGTGCAGCGCCATCTGCGCCACCGCGAAGCCGATGCGGGCGCGTGTCGTGGCGACGGCGAGGGCGGCGGCGAAGCTGACCGGATCGACGTAGGCGACGATGCCGTCGAAATGATGCTCCGCCAGCCAGATCGTGTCGTACCCGAGCGCATCGGTCAGTTGGGCTTCCTGGAGGGTCTCGTCGATGATGCGTCCGTCATCGGCGGCCGACATGGCGGCGGGAAACAGGAAGTTGGAGAATTTCATCCGGCACCTTTGTGAACGAACCGTTAGCATCCGACGTGGCGGCTTTGCAGGCAATGCCCCTTCTGGTACGACCAGCGTCCCAGTCGATGGAGTGTATCGCCATGAGCTACGAACCTGCGCGGGCCGATTTTGGTTTGCCTGTCCGTATCGACCTTTACTCCGACACGCATACGCGGCCTTCGCGGGCCATGAAGGAGGCGATGCTGGAGGCGGAGATGGGGGATGAGCAGGGTGGCTCCGATCCCACGGTATGGGAGCTATGCGATCGGACGGCGGCTCTGCTGGGCAAGGAGGCGGCGATGTTCATGCCGTCCGGCACGATGTGCAACCAGGTGGCGATCGCCACGCATTGCCGGCCGGGTGACGAGATCCTGGCGCATGAGGATGCGCATATCCAGTCCAGCGAGGCCGGTGGTCCCGGTGCGATCAGCGGGGTGATGATCCGCGGGTTGGCCGGCGAGCGGGGTATTTTCAGCGCCAAGACGCTGCTTGGGGCGGTGCGGCCGGTGTCGCGCTACTCGCCGCCGCAGCGGCTGGTGGAGGTGGAGCAGACCGCCAACAAGGGTGGCGGGGCGTGCTGGACGGTGGATGAGCTGCGGGCGGTGGCGGATGTGGCGCATGCGCACGGCATGAAGGTGCATATGGATGGCGCTCGGGTGCTGAACGCGGCGGTGGCGTTGCGGGTGGCGGCGAGTGACGTGACGGCTTCGTGCGATACGGTATGGGTGGATTTCACCAAGGGGCTGGGGGCGCCGTTGGGGGCGGTGCTGGCGGGGCCTCGGGACTTTATTGGTGAGGCGTGGCGGTGGAAGCAGCGTCTGGGCGGGTCGATGCGGCAGGGGGGGATGAACGCGGCGGCCTGTATCTACGCGTTGGAGCATAATATCGACCGGCTGGCGGACGATCACCGGAACGCGGCGGCGTTGGCTCAAGGTATGGCGCAGATACCGGGGATTACGGTGGAGACGCCGGAGACGAACCTGGTGTTCTTCGACACCACGGGGACGGGGCTGACGGCGGCGGAGTTCGCGAGCCGGTTGCGGCCGCTGGGGGTGACTGTGTCGGTGTCGGAGGCGTATCGGGGGCGGGCTTGCACGCATCTGGATGTGGATGCGGGGCAGATCGAGGAGGCGGTGGCGATTATGCGGAGGGTTGTTGGGGGGTAGGTGGCTGGGGCCGGGATTGGATGATAGGATCGCTCGATCTGTCGGCAAGGATGATCGTCCGTGAACGCGCTGCTTGACCGGATCTCCATCGATCCCGCGATCTGTGGTGGAAAGCCGTGCATCAAAGGCACTCGCCTTTGGGTCGCGCTGATCCTGGATTTTCTCGCGGATGGTATGACCGAGGTGGAATTGCTCTCGGAATATCCTCAGTTGGCGCATCTGGATGTCATGGCGGCGATCGCCTATGGCGCTGAGATGTCGCGCGAGCGAATCCTGCCGGTACCGTTGGAGCGTGTGGCGTGAATGAAGATCAAGCTGGATGAGAACATTGGGCGCCGCGGCCTGGAATAGCTGAGGTCGGCCGGTCATGACGTGATGACGGTGCGGGATCAGAACCTTCAGGGTGCAAGCGACGAAGCGTTGTTCGATGTGTGTGCTGGCGAAGATCGGATCCTGATTACCTTGGATCACGACTTCGGTCAGGTTTTGCGGTTTCCGCCCGAACGTAGCGCGGAATTGGTCGTATTGGAGCCAGGAGCTCGGGTGACGCCCCGATCGTTGCTGGATCGGCTGCGGGATTTCCTGGCTTTGGCCGACGTGCGATCACCGGGCGGGTCGCTTTGGATCGTGGAACGGGCCCTGTTCGTATCCATTTGAGTAACGGGGATTGATGCCAGTGGTGCGGCGTGCGGTGAAATAATCAAGCTCCTATCCCCTCACCAGCCGCACCACCTGATGATGTTCGCTATCTCCTACCAGTACGCTGCCATCCGGTGCGACCAGTGCCCCGTGCGGACGGGCCAAGCCTGAGGCGATCGTCGTTACGGTCCAGGTCTTCGCATCGATCCGCCGGATCGCGTGGCTCTCCGTATCCACAACGAAGATGTTGCCGTCCAGATCGACCGCCATTTCCTTCGGTGCGTCGAACACCGCGAGACGCGCATCGCCGCCGTCTCCGGCGTAGCCACGGGCGCCGGTGCCGGCAACGGTTTCGATGATGCCGTCGCGGATGCGGCGGATGCAGCTTCCTTGGCGCTCCATCACATACAGCGATCCATCGGGGGCAAACGCCACCGCTCGGGCGCCGAACACCGCCGCTTGGGTTGCGGGGCCGCCGTCGCCGTCGTGGCGTGCCTCGCCTGTCCCGGCGAATGTCTGGATTGTGTTGGTCGTCAGGTCCACCACGCGAACCCGGTGGCCGGCGACGTCGGCGATGAACAGCCTTGTTTGGTCGGGGCTGAGGGCGAGGCCGTTCGGTTCGGCCAATCCAGCGACGGCGGCGGGTCCACCGTCACCGCTGTAGGTTCCGGCGCCGTCGCCCGCCAAAGTGGAGATCGTGCCGCTGGTATCGATAACGCGTACCCGGCGATTCAACCGGTCGGCGAAAAACACGCGACCTGAACGGTCGGCGACTACGCCGTAGGGTTCGTTCAGCTCTGCGTGCGACGCGGGGCCGCCGTCGCCGGCAAATCCCTTCCGGCCGGTGCCGCAGATCGTCGATATGGTTCCTGTTGCGGTATCGACCCGGCGGATGCAATGGTTGAAGGTGTCGGAAAAAACCAAGTCTCCGTCCGGGAGAAACGTCAGGTCGAATGGATTGTTCAGTCGGGCGGCGGTGGCGGCTGATCCGTCTCCGGAATAGCCTTGTTCGCCGGTTCCGGCCACGACGCTGACGGTCCAGGTGCTGCTCATTGTGCCGTTTTCCCCTCTGTCAAGCCTCACGATGGTTGTCGCCGCCAGCATGTCAAGCGTAGGATCGACAGGGAATAGTCGGAGGGAACAAAGGTGGACACCAATATCGCTTCGGATGCCAGGGGCAACAGCGCGGTGCGCGGTCTATATGACAAGTTGGAAGACCGCTGCCTGATGCGTGACCAGAAGGGCGCCAGCGATGTCTATTACGACCTGGTGCGCGCCGGCCGGCCGTTGACGGAAATCATCGCCGAGGGCGTTCGTATCCACGCGCCCTATACGCATGTGCCCTATCACGAGCGGATCGACGATGGGTACCCCAATTTCGTCAACAATGACCATTGCCTGCTGAGTGCACGTGCCACCATCAATCTGAACCGGATGCTGCCCTCGCATCTGGCGATGCTGCCGATGGCACAGACGATCTGGTACATCCCCACCGGCCTGGATATCTGGGCGCAGAAGATCGATCAGGCGCCCGGTCACTACACCCGTCATCGCGGCAATAGTCAGGTGGAGGAAGCGCCGCCGGCGCCGCATGTCTACTGGCCGGATCAGGAACCGACCGCGCTGGGCGGCCCGCTGAAGGACCGTCTGAACAACTGGATGACGCTGGTGCACCGCGGCGAGGTGATCGAGGCATACCGGGTGTTCCTCGGGCTGATGCAAAACAGCGCCGAACGGAAGCAGGTGCTGGCCGAGATGGTGTTCGCTGGCCTGATCGATGTGCAGGATCGGGTGCTGCACAACCGGTCTTATACGACGGGTCATAAGGCGTATCGGGCTCGTTCGACCGTTGAGATCGGCAACGCGCTGGGCTGGGAGAATGCCCATAATGTGGTGTATGCCGGGGCGCTGGATATCGCCGTCGGGCCGCGCTGGTATTCGACGTATGAAGTCGCCTGCAACTACGTCAAGATGATGATCGAAGGCGAAACGTTGCGCGCGGTTCCGTATGGCGGCGTCAGCGAGGCCGAACTGACGGTGCTGCGCAACACCCAGCCGGTGAACCAGCAGGAAGCCGCGGAATTCACCCACGCCGTGTTGCGGCAGGGGGATATCGAGACGCTGGAAGCGGTCACCAAGCTGCTGAAGGCCGGCAAAGACCCTCGGCGGATCCTGGATGTGCTGCAGTTGGCGGTGGGACAACTGGTGCTGGAAACGCGGGATCCGAACGCGTTCAACATGCCGCATCACTGCTACGAATATCACAACACGCTGGCGTGGTTTTACGACAACTTCGACCATCCGCGGCGGCTGCGGCTGCTGTACGTCGCGGCGATGTTCGCCAACAAGGTTGCGTACAACCAGCAGGGCCTGGGTGAGGTGCATCCGGTGCCGTCACAGGTTCCCTCGGGTGCGGGATCGCTGAGCGCGGATCAGTTGCTGGACCGGGTCGATACCGCGATCTGTGCCCTGAACGGGGATGAGGCCGTGGGTTGGACGCAGGCGTACTGCGACAACGTGAGTGAGCGGGATCGGCTTGTGCAACGTATTGCTCTGGCGGCGTGCAAGTTGGGCAATGATCCGCACAACCAGGAAATCGCTCAGTGCATGCTGATGGATTTCGGCACCAACCGGCAGCCGGACCGTGACAAGCTGTTACTGGTGGCCGCCTATCATACCGCCATGCACCGTAAGTATGGCGATCCGTCAGAACCGTCCCGCCGCTTCGGCCATGCGATGGGTCTGGCGGAACTGCACTGAGTAAGGGACTTATATCATGACATTTTCGATCCGTCCGCTCGACGCTGTTTCTCGCCCGTTTTTCGGCGGCGAAGTGTCGGGCATCGATATCACCCGGAAGTTGACCGGCGAGGAAGCCACCTCGATCGAAAAGGGTATGGACCATTACGGTGTGCTGGTCTTTCACGGCCAGCACTTCGATGACGAAACGCAACTGGCGTACTCCCGCAATTTCGGCATGCTGGAGGAAGCCAGTGGCGACCTGAACTGGGGCAAGGCTCGGCGTATCGAGTCGGCGCTCGTGAACGACATCTCCAACCTGGATAACGACAACCAGGTCTTGGCGCGCGACAATCGCAAGCGGCTGTTCAGCCTGGGCAACCGGTTGTGGCACTCCGACAGTTCGTTCAAGGAAGTGCCTGCCAAATACTCGCTGTTGTCGGCTCGTAAGATTCCGGCGGCCGGCGGCAATACCGAATTCGCCGACATGCGGGCAGGTTACGACACGCTGGATGACGAAACGAAGGCGGAGATCGAGAACCTGGTTTGCGAGCACAGCCAACTGTACTCCCGAGCGCTGTTGGGGTTCGACGATTTCAGTGAGGAGGATCGCGTTCGGTTCAAGCCGGTGCTGCAACGGCTGGTGCGGCGGCATCCGTCGACAGGCCGCAAGTCGCTGTATCTGGCGTCCCACGCCGGTGCCATCGTCGGCTGGCCGGTGCCGGAAGCGCGCGCCCTGCTGCGCGACTTGATCGAACACGCAACCCAGCGGAAGTTCGTCTACGCCCATGAGTGGAAGCAGTGGGACCTGGTGATGTGGGACAACAGGGCCACGATGCACCGCGCTCGGCCGTTCGACCCAAAGGAAGTGCGCGACATGCACCGCACGACCGTCGGCTGCGAGCTTTCGACGATGGCGGAGGCGGCTTAAGGCAAAGATCGGGGCTCTGCCCCGAACCCCGCCAAGGGGCGAGGCCCCTTGGAACCTGGTTATTAGGGAAGGTGGGCAGGAGGGGCGACCGAGGCCGTTGATAGGTCTGCGTCGCTCCCTCCTGCCCACCTTCCCTAAAAAATAAGCGGGATCAAAGGGCCAATGGCCCTTTGCGGGTCCGGGCAGAGCCCGGTCTTGCTTAATCCCGCCCACGCGCTATCCATCGGTCGAACGCCAGAAAGCAGGAGACAGACATGCGCGCTTGGGCCGTGGTTGAGAATGGGCAGCCCCTGAAGGAAATCGAGCTGCCGACGCCGGAGCCGACGGGCACCGAGGTTCTGCTTGAGGTGACTCATTGCGGCGTTTGCCACTCCGACCTGCATATCTGGGAGGGTTATTACGACGTTGGCGGCGGGCAGAAGATGTCGCTGGTCGATCGTGGTGTGGTTTTGCCGCTGGCGATGGGGCACGAGATTGTTGGCCGGGTGGTGAAGCTGGGGCCGGACGCCAAAGGCGTGAAGATCGGTGACTTGCGGATTGTTTTTCCTTGGCTTGGATGCGGCAAGTGCGAGACTTGCCTCGCCGAAGAAGACAATATGTGCATCGTCGCGGCGCGTAGCCTGGGCGTGTATCAGAACGGCGGCTATGGCACCCATGTCGTTGCGCCGCATCCTCGGCATCTGGTTGATCCGGGTTCGTTGGATCCCGCAGTGGCGGCGACCTATGCGTGTTCGGGCATTACGGTGTTTTCGGCGATCAAGAAGGCGATGCCGCTGGCGCCGGAGCAGCCGATCGTGCTGGTGGGTGCGGGTGGGCTGGGGCTGAACGCCATCGCCGTGCTGAAGGCGATGAAGCACCAGAACATCATCAGTGTGGATGTCAGTGTCGAGAAGCGTGAGGCGGCGCTGAAGGCGGGCGCACACAAGGTGGTGGACGGCAGTGGTGACGGGCCGACGGTGACCAAGCGGATTATCGAGGCGGCGGGCGCGCCGGTGCTGGCGGTGATCGACCTGGTGAACGGGACGGCGACGGCCAGGTTTGCCTTCGGCGCGTTGGCGAAAGGCGGGAAACTGATCCAGGTTGGTCTGTTCGGCGGCGAGCTGATGCTGCCGCTGCCGATCATGGCGATACGGGCGCTGACGGTTCGCGGCAGCTATGTGGGCAACCCGAAGGAACTGCGGGAGCTGGTGAAGCTGGCGCAGGACGGGGAACTCGAGGCGTTGCCGGTGGCGACGGTGCCCCAAAGCCAGGCGCATGAGGCGCTGATGCGGCTGCGGGATGGCAAAGTGACCGGCCGCCTGGTGCTGAAAGCCGAGGCGGTGGCATGAGCGCCAGCGGGCTGCGCCGTTCGGTCGTGCTGAAAAGCCGGCCGCGCGGCGAACCGGTGGCCGAGGATTTCGGCATTGTCGAGGATGCCATCCCGAAGGCGGGCCCGGGTGAGGTGGTGACTCGGACGCTGTTTCTGTCGATCGATCCGTATATGCGGGGCCGGCTGCGGGAGGAACAGACTTACGCGGTGGCGATCCAGATCGGTGAAGTCATGACTGGCGAGACGGTGGGGCAGGTCGTTGCGTCGGCCGATCCTGCGTTCGTTCCAGGTGATATCGTCGTGGGCGCTCGGGGGTGGCAGACGCATTCGGTGACTCCCGGAGAACGGCTGGTCAAGATCCCGAAGGGCGGTGCGCCGCTGTCGACGTATCTGGGTGTGCTGGGGATGCCGGGCGCGACGGCTTATGCGGGTGTGACGGAAATCTGTAAGCCGAAGGCTGGGGAAACGTTTGTTGTTTCGGCGGCGTCCGGCGCGGTCGGATCGGTTGCCGGGCAGATCGCCAAGCGGGCGGGTGCTCGGGTTGTCGGCATTGCCGGCGGTGCGGATAAGTGCCTGTGGGTGCAGGACAGTCTGGGTTTCGATGATTGCGTGGATCACCGGTCGTTGGATCTGGGTCGGGAACTGCGGTCGGCGTGTCCGAACGGCATCGACTGCTATTTCGAGAATGTCGGCGGCGTGGTGCAGGCGGCAGTGTTCGACCAGTTGAATGCGTTCGCGCGTGTCGCGATGTGCGGGATGGTCTCGCAGTATAATGAGCACACCTTTCCGGCCGGGCCGAATTTGGGTTTCGTCGTGGGCAAGCGGGTGCATATCCAGGGGTTTATTGTTTCGGACCGGCCGGAGCGGATGACCGAATGGCGTTCGCTGGCGGCGCCTTGGGTGGCGGACGGCAGCCTGAAATACCGGGAGGATGTGATCGACGGGCTGGAGAATGCGCCGGACGCGCTGACCGGCATCTTGAGCG
The DNA here is from genome assembly GCF_009765975.1 of Acidisphaera sp. S103. Classification (GTDB taxonomy): domain Bacteria; phylum Pseudomonadota; class Alphaproteobacteria; order Acetobacterales; family Acetobacteraceae; genus Rhodopila. The sequence goes on from NZ_LMUJ01000036.1 coordinate 23,902, forward strand.
GACGGAATTTCGGCAAGCTACTGGTCAGGGTTTCGGCTGAGTAAGGAGACGGTCCCATGCAGTTCGGCGCGTCGATGTTTTTCACGGATTACTCGATTACGCCGGTGGCGTTGGGCCGAGCGTTGGAGGAGCGAGGGTTCGATATTTTGTGGGCGCCGGAGCATTCGCATATTCCGGTGTCACGGAAGACTCCGTTTGTGCTCGGGGCAGAGTTGCCTAAGCGTTACTACGACGTGATGGACCCATTTGTGACGTTGACGGCGGCGGCGGCGGTGACGTCTACGTTGAAGCTGGGAACAGGCGTTTGCCTGATCGCGCAGCGGGATCCGATTCAGACGGCGAAGCTGGTGGCGTCGATCGATCGGGTCTCGGGTGGTCGTTTCGTGTTCGGGATCGGCAATGGCTGGAACCAGGACGAGATGGAAAACCACGGCACGGTGTTCGAGTCCCGGCACAAGCTGGCGCGCGAGCGGGTCGAGGCGATGAAGGCAATCTGGACGCAGGATACGGCGGAATATCATGGGGAATTCGTCGATTTCGGGCCGATGGCGGCTTGGCCGAAGCCGGTGCAGAAGCCGCATCCGCCGATCCTGATCGGGGGTGCGTTTCCGTACAGCGCTAGGCGGGCGATACGGTATGGCGACGGGTGGATGCCGCAGGCGACAGCGGCGAACAAGACGCCGCTGACGGAATTGATTCCCCGGTTCCGCGAGATGGCGGCGGAGGCGGGACGCGACCCGGCGGCGATGCAGATCGTGATGGGCGCTCAGCTGCCCGATGCGGCGCTGATCGGGCAGTATCAGGCGTTGGGGGTGGATATCGTGTATCCCAGCCTGCCGTCGGAGGGTGAGGATACGATTTTACCCATGCTGGATCAGTGGGTTTCGGTGATGCGACAGGTGAATGGGTAGCAGAGTTACGTGTAGGCGGCTTCGACCATCCGCCTGACGGCTTCGTCGGCGGGGTGGTCTTCAGTTTCCGCTGGTTGCGGTGTCGTGCCGGGTAAGGAATCAATCCGAAAAACCGGCACGGCCGGCAGGTCGACGTCGCGGCGGCGGGGAGCCCGGTTGGGGGTGCCAGCACTCGATGATGGGCGCTTGCGTCGCATGGCTTCCTCCTAAAACACCAGTCGGCCGCCGACGATGCATAACACCACCGCCAGGATGGGGCGCAGGACGGCGTCGGGGATGTGGGCGGACAAGTAGCTACCCAGCACGATGCCGGGGATCGAGCCGCTCAGCAGCGTCGCCAGCAGCGGCCAGTCCACCGATCCCAGCCACCAGTGGCCGGCCCCGGCGATCAGTGTCAATGGCACCGCGTGGGCGATGTCGGACCCGACGATCACCGCCATTGGGGTCCTCGGGTAGAGCATCAGCAGCGCGGTGACGCCAAGCGCCCCGGCACCCACCGAGGATAGGGTGACCAGAGCGCCCAGGACCACGCCCGTGACCACGGTCAGGCTGGCGGCCTGGCTTGGTGTCACGCGATCCAGCAGTGGTCCCATCAGGCTCAGGAAGTATTGGCGGAAGATCAACGACAGCGCCGTCAGCAGCAGCATGATTCCCAGGACGACCGAGATGACCTGTCCGCTGCCTGGGCCGCCGATGTGATAGTGGGAGATCGCCAGCAGCGTTAGCACCGTCGCCGGTACGCTGCCCGTCGCCAGCCGCCGGACGATGCGCCAATCGACCGTGTGGTTCATGCCGTGAACCAGGGTGCCGACCGACTTGGTAGCCGATGCATAGAGCAGGTCGGTTCCCACCGCCGTTGACGGATGTATGCCGAACAGCAGCACCAGGATGGGTGTCATCAGAGAGCCGCCGCCGACGCCGGTCTGTCCGACCAGCAGGCCCACGAAAAACCCCGAAAGGATGAAGAAAGGGTTAACGCTGGAAAACAAGTGCATACGCGATCATCCGCTCCGACGTGATAGCCTACCACACCAGTTTCGCCGGTAGCAGTGGTCGGGACGTTGCCATATCAGGAAGCCCGAGGGGTCGTCAGCACTCTTTCGCGGGGAAGAATTATTGTCCGCCGCAACCGACATGGAGAGTTCAATTTACTCTTCGGATAATTGAATCGGGAGATTTGTAGCCCGTGTTGGGTTCGATTTCCGGCGCCGTCAGGGTGTGTCCCGTTCTGCGTTGCGGCGGACGGTGACGCATAGTTTGCGGATCTCGTCGCGGGCAACATCCAGGTTATGGTGGCCTGCGGCGGGCAGGTTTCGTACAGTCTCGATCGCAGGGTCCAACCTGGAGAAAACCAGGTCCGCCATGCGGATCACCCGGCGGACGGTCGCGGTGGCGTTCAGGCCGCAGTCAGCCGCCATGCGCTGCCAGTCGCGGCGCTGGATGTGCATGCCGCGGCGTTGGCCGCCGATGCTCCGCGCATGGTTCAGGGTGATACTTTCCCATGCCGCACCGCACATCAGGTCGTATAGCGGGGCGAAACGAAAGCCGGTCCGGTCGACCAGCATGGAATAGTTTTTCGCATGCGAATCGACGTTGCCGATGATTACGTTGAAGATCACCGCGTCCAGCAGACGCAGTGTATCGGCACCTGTCATGCATGCGCGTGTCAGCCCGAAGAAATCCATCAGTGACGGCCCCGGCGTCCCACTCTGATTGTGCTGGTACTTCGCGCTCGGTGGCCGGCCCAGTGCCTGGCAAAAATCCTCCTGGTGCAGGCGATACCACAACGGGGTCGCCGGAACGCGGTCGTAGCGGGTCACCAGGAGATAGGACCGAGCACCGCTTTGCCGGTGGTGATTTCGGCTGCGGGCAGGCCGCTGTGCCTGGCCAGGGTCAGGCACAGGGCCTCGTTCTGGACACTGCCGGCCAGGCGGGGATTGTCTGGCTTCAGGATGTGGGTGGAGGGTGCGCCGTGGATCGGGATGGCGACATGCCCGTTGCGGATGGCCACGGGCAGCTTATCCTGTGCGCCGGCGAGGCTCATGGAGACACCCTCGTCGCCGGCCAGGAAAGGGCGGGCAGGCAGCGCGTCGATGATGCATTCCAGCGCGTTGTCGTCGGGTACGTCGCGGTAGCCGGGGGTCTCGTCTGGGCCCTGAGGACCGATGGTCAGCGCGCCGGCGGTGTCACGGCCGATGCGTTCCAGCAGCCCGAGGACGTCGCCACGCGCGATGCCCAGGGTGCGGCCTATGGTGTCGAGCGGCCCGCTCTCCGGCAGCAGGTTCTGCAGCCATGGGATCAGCACCTCCGCGGGAACGTCGCCCGGGTCCAGGGGCATGCGGACCGAGACTGGGAACGCGTCGGCCGCGGTCAGCCAGTCGGGATCGTAGCGGAGGACCGGACCGTCCTCGATGCTGGCGACATGGCGGTCCTGGTACCAGACCGGGATGGTCATGGAGGCGGCGGATCGGGCGGCAGGAGGTGCCAGCCGACTGCCTGTGCGGCGGCCAGGGCCTTGCCGAGTTGGCAGGTGGTCTTGCCGGCCTCGAGATCGATGATGAAGCGTTCGCCGGTGTCGATGACTAGGGCCAGATCGCGCTGGGTCATTTTCTGGCGGCGGCGGAAGGCGCGAATGGTCTGGCCGAACTGTTGGGGGGTCATGTGGTTATCTTCCCGAGCGGGAAGAATGGCAAGTTAATCCGGTCTTTGCAAGGAGAAACTTCCTGAGCGGTAAGAATGGTGGGGATTTGTCCCGAACGGGGGATGATTCTTCCCGATCAGGATGATTTTAGCGGTCGTCCACTGGCATGTTCGCTTGCACCGACGGGCGGGCGTTGAACGTCGCGTGCCAGGCGGCGAGTTCGGGGTGGCCGTCACGCCAGGACAGGTCGGCGAAGCGGAAATCCAGGTAGGCCAGCGCCACGCCGATCGCGAGATGGCCGACGGAGAAGCGGCTGGACGCCAGGGCCTCTGCTTCTTCCTCCAGCGCCGCCACGCAGGCGACCAGCTTGGCGCGCCACAGGGCCTTGTGCGGTTCGCTTTGGCGTTCGGGGGGACGGAAGCCCTCGGCCAACAGCGGCAGGGCGTTGTCGAGCATCCCCTGGCCCAGGGCGTGACGACGCAGCGCGGTGAGGCGCTCGGGCCAGGCGGCTGGGTAGAGTTTCGGGCCGTCGTGCAGGGTGTCGAGATATTCGATGATCACCGGGGAGTCGTAGATGGCGGTGCCGTCGGGCAGCTCCAGCGTGGGAATTTTGCCGACCGGGTTGATCTTCATCAGCTCCCAATGCGGGGTGGTGCCGCCGGTCACGGTCCGGACGATGCGGACGCGGTCCTGCAGGCCCATCTCGGCGATCGCGATCATCACCTTGCGGACATAGGGCGACCGTGGGGACCAATGCAGGGTCATCGTCTGGGACATGCGCACACCTTCACGAGGCATCCGGTCCGCCGTATCGTGCGGGCCAAAGAGGGGAAGGGGACGTTTGCCATGAACTGGATCGAAGTCAACGGCACCAGCCTGCGGTATGAGGTCAGCGGCGCCGGGCCGTCCACCCTGGTGCTGGTGCACGAAATGGGTGGCACGCTGGATAGCTGGGACCAGGTGCTTCCGGCGCTGAACGCCAGCCGCCGGGTGGTGCGCTATGATACGCGCGGGGCCGGGTTGTCGGAGAAGATCGCTGGGACGGTGACCTGGGACCAGATGGCCGGCGACCTCGCCGGGCTGCTGGATGCGCTGGGGATCACCGGCAAGGTGTCGCTGGCCGGCATTGCGGTGGGGGCGGCGATCGCCGTGCATTTCGCCGTGCGTTACCCGGACCGAGCGGCGGCGCTGGTGCTGCATGGGCCGGCGGTTGGCGTGGGGGAGGATCGGCGGCAGGCGACGCTGGATCGGGCGGCGGCCGTGCAGGCGGGCGGGATGCGTGGGGTGGTGGAGACCAGCCTGGCTGCTTCATATCCACCGGTGGTGCGGCACAACCAGGCTGTGTTCGAGGGATTTCGAGCGCGTTGGCTGGGGAATGATCCGGAGAGTTTCGCGGCAATCAATCGGATGCTGGCGGCGGAGAATATCGAGCATGAGTTGGATCGGGTTGGGTGTCCGGCGCTGGTGACGGCTGGGCGGCACGATGGGCTGCGGCCTCGGTCGGTGATCGAGCCGATGGCCGGGCGAATTCCTGGGGCGCAGTTTTTGGAGCTGAACAGCGGGCATTTCGCGTCGGTGCAGACGCCGGGGCTGGTGTCTCAGGCGATCCATTCGTTCCTGCACGGGATGGGGCAGTGATTGGGACGGGTTCTCTCGGGGACGTGTAGAGCCTGCTGACAGGACGGTGTCAGCAGGGGGTCGTTAGCATGATGGGCATTCGAAGTACGTTCGAAGGGACCATTCATGCTTTCCCAAGTTGCCGAAATTGTCGCGCCGGTGGAGAACACCGCTCGCCGGCGCGGTTTTATCCTTTTGACGCTGTGCCTGGGGGTGCTGGTCGCGCAGGTTGACACCTCCGTGGTCAACCTGGCCGCTCGGCAGATCGGGGTGGCGTTTCATGCGTCCGTCGCCTCGCTGCAATGGGTGCTGGACGCCTACAACCTGGTCTACGCGGTGCTGCTGCTGAGTGGCGGGCTGTGCGCCGATCTGTTCGGGCGGCGGCTGATTTTCCAGGCGGGGGCGGCGGTGATCGCGGTGTCCTCGGTGGGGTGCGTGCTGTCGCCTGATATCGGCGTGCTGGTCGGTGCTCGTGTGATGATGGGGGTCGGTGCGGCGATGCTGCTGCCGGCTTCGCTGGCGATCGTGCGGGTGGTTTGGCCGGATCGGGCCGAACGGCAGCGGGCGCTGGGTGTGTGGGCGAGCTGCAACGGGTTGGCGTTCGTGATCGGGCCGACGCTAGGCGGCCTGCTGATCGGGCATTTCGGCTGGCAGGCCGTGTTTCTGGTCGCGGTTCCGCTGGCGGTCGCGGCGGTGGTGCTGGCGGGCGTTGTCGTGCCGGAGTCAGCGAGCCCGGCCGGCCGAAGCCTGGATTTCCCCGGGCAGGTCCTGGGTGCGGTTAGCCTTGGCGGGCTGGTGTTCGGGGTGATTGCCTTGCGTGAAGGCGGCTGGGCCGGCGTGGTGTCGCTAGCCGTCGCGGTGATCGCCATTCCGTTGTTCCTGAGGGTGGAACACCGAGCGGGCGGGCGGGCGCTGGTGCCGCTGGATTTGTTCCGGGGTGGGGCATTCCGTGGGGCGGTCGCGGCTACTTCGGCGATGACGTTCGGTATCTACGGCATGATTTTTCTGCTGCCGCTGGTTTGGCAGTCGTCCGGGTTACTGACGGCTCGGGGTGCCGGGTTGGCATTGGCGCCATGCGCGGTGCTGTTCTTCGTGATTGCGCCTCGGTCCGGCCATTTGGCGCAGCGCATCGGCGTGCGGGCGTCGACCGCCGGGGGAACGGCCATTATTGGGCTGGGGCTCGTAGCGCTGAGCCTGACGCATCTTGGCGCGCCGTTGCCGGCGGCATTGGTGGGATTGGCGCTGACCGGGATCGGCATGGGGATCAACACCGGGCCGCTGATGGCGGTGGCGGTTGACGCGGTGGGACCGGAGCGGTCGGGCACCGCGTCGTCGCTGATCAATGTCGCTCGCATGGTTGGGGCCACGATGGGTGTGGCGGTGCTGGGTGCGGCCTTCGCGCTGGGCGGCGGTGGTGTGGAAGGGTGGCGCGCCGCGATGCTGCTGGGTGGCGTGGTGCAGCTTTTCGGCGCGCTGGCGGCTTGGCGGACGGTTCGGTAGGGCGTGTTTATGTCCGGCCGGCGAGAGATTGAGGCACCGGCCTTTCGTCGTCATGGTGAGCGAAGGCTCACCATCCATGCCTTGGGTTGGAGAGGCAGAAGGCGTGGATGCCGAACTGCATCGGCATGACGAGCGGAGTTGCGTTACTCCGCCGCATGACGGGCGGAGTTGGGGTTACTCGGCCGCCCGCTTCTTCGCCGCTAGCCGGTCGATCTCCGCTTGTACGGCGGCGCCGGACTGGCCGGTGAACTCGTCGTGGTGGTCGCGGGCGTAGGCGTAGCTGCCGGTGCGCCACTCGCGGGACGACTGGAAGTGCGGGTGGACGTAGCGGGCCATCAGCTCGTAGTGGCGCTTGGTCTCGGCCCAGTCGGCCCAGTTCTGTGCCAGTTCCATGATGACGCCGAAGCCGCCGGACCCTTTCAGCAGACGCTCTATGAATACGATGGCATCGTCCGGCGTGCCGATGCAGGCGGTGCCGCTGTCGACCATGTATTGGTAGCGGTCGGTGATTTCGCCTGGAACGATCGGGAACGTCGCGACATCGCGGAAGTAGTCACAGAACTGGTCCAGGCCGTGCTTGACGTTTTCACGGGCCTTTTCGCGGGTTTCGGCGATGTGCATCAGGGTGACCAGGCGCCAGTCCTTACGGTCCGGGGTGTGGCCGTTTTCCTTTGCCGTGGTGGCGTAGAGATCCCAGTTGCTGGCGTGGTGTTTCAGCGCGTCGTCGCTGGTGCCGCCGATCGACAGCATGCCGAGGCCGTGGCGTCCGGCGGCCAGCGCGCCGGCGGGGGAGCGGGCGGCGGCGACCGCCATCTCCATGCGCGGGCGGGTGTACGGGGGCAGTTGCAGTTGCGCGTCGCGCAAGTCGAACCAATCGGTTTTGCGGGTGACGTTTTTGCCGGCCAGCAATTCGATGATCACATCGAGGGATTCGTTCATCATGCGGCGCTGGTCGGCCGGGTCGATGCCGATTTTCTTCGCGTCATGCACCAGCGAACCAGGGCCGACACCGAGCATGGCTCGGCCGCGGGTCTGGTAGTCGAGCTGGACCATGCGGTCGGCGACGATGAACGGGTTGTGGTAGGGCAGTGACACCACGCCGGTGCCGAGGCGGATGTGTTTCGTGCGTTCGGCGGCGGCGGCGATGAAGACCTCGGGGCTGGCGACAATCTCGAAGCCGCCGGAGTGATGCTCGCCGATCCAGGCTTCGTGATAGTTCAGGGCGTCCAGATGCTGGAGTAGCTCCATGTCCCGTTCCAGGGCCAGAATGGGGTTTTCCGCCAGGCTGTGGAACGGCGCGAGGAAGATGCCGCTGCGTAGGTTGGTCATTGGGGGCTCCTGTGGATTTCGCGGGCAATCTGGTTGAATTCGGGCGTGCGTTCAATGCCAGGGTTGACAGAGGGTGGGAAATCCGGAGCGTCGGGGCGGGTGGAAACAATCGGGAGGCCGCGCCGTGTCTGAGGTTATGGAAGAAGGGCGAACCGCCACGGCTGCGGATACGCGGCACTTCGATGTGGTGGTCGTGGGCGGCGGGCTGGGCGGCCTGTACGCCCTGCATCGGCTGCGCGGGCTGGGGCTGTCGGTGCGCGTGTTCGAGGCCGGGTCCGGCGTCGGCGGAACATGGTTCTGGAACCGCTATCCTGGCGCTCGGTGCGACGTCGAGAGCATGGAGTATTCCTATGGGTTCTCCGATCCGTTGCAACAGGAATGGCATTGGCCGGAGCGGTATGGAACGCAGCCGGAAATCCTGCGGTATATTAACCATGTCGCTGATCGGTTCGATTTGCGTCGGGATATCCAGCTAAATACCCGCGTGGTGTCGGCGGTGTTCGATCCGGCGGCCGGGCAGTGGACGTTGGGGACCGAGCAGGGGGAGATGGTTACCGCTCGGTTTTGCGTGATGGCGAGTGGGAATTTGTCCACGCCGCGGGTGCCGGATTTCAAGGGATTGGAGTCGTTTCAAGGGAAATGGTACCACACCGGGCTGTGGCCGCATGAAGGTGTGGATTTCTCCGGCTTGCGGGTGGGGGTGATCGGCACAGGATCGTCCGGCGTGCAGATGATCCCGCATATCGCGGCGCAGGCAGATCATCTGACGGTGTTTCAGCGCACGGCGAATTTCAGTTTGCCGGCGCGGAATGCACCGCTGGATCCGGAGAAGGAGCGACGCCACAAGCAGGAATACGAGGATCGCCGGCGGGCCGCGCTGGATACGCCGTTCGGGATTGCCGGGCATCCGGCGCCGACCCAGGGCGCTCTGCAAGTCACCGAGGCGGAGCGGCAGAGTGCCTATGAGCGGAAATGGGCCGAGGGGGGCAGCATCAGTTTCCTGTATTCCTATACCGATCTGCTGGTGAACCAGGAGGCGAACGATACGGCGTCGGAGTTCGTGCGGCAGAAGATCAGAAGCATCGTCCGCAATCCGGCGACGGCGGAGATCCTGGCGCCGAAGGATCATCCGATCGGGACGAAGCGATTGTGCCTGGATACCAACTACTACGAGACGTATAACCGCAATAACGTTTCTCTGGTGGATGTGAAGAGCGATCCGATCCAGGAGATTGCCGCGACGGGTCTGCGGACTCGCGATGGGACGTTTGGGCCGTTCGATGCGATCGTGTTTGCCACGGGTTTCGATGCGATGACCGGGGCGTTGCGGGAGATCGATGTTCGCGTTGAGGGCGGTCCGGCACTGGCGGAGCAGTGGGAGGCTGGGCCTCGGACCTATCTGGGGCTGATGGTGTCTGGGTTTCCCAATATGTTTGTTGTGACAGGGCCGGGTAGCCCGTCGGTGAAGACCCAGATGATCCTGGCGATCGAGCAGCATACGGACTGGATTGCCGATTGCCTGACGTATATGCGCGACCATGGCTACGAGCGGATCGAGGCGAGCCGGCCGGCTCAGGATGCGTGGGTCGAGCACGTCAATCAGGTGGCTGACAGCACGTTGTATCCGTTGGCGAACTCCTGGTACGTGGGGGCGAATATTCCGGGCAAGCCGCGGGTGTTCATGCCGTATGTCGGTGGGTTCGCCGGGTATAAGCGGCGGTGCGATTCGGTTGCGGCGAATGGGTATGAGGGGTTTGTGCTCAGCCGGTAGGACGGATGGCGGTTTGGGCGCTGGTGCGCAGATGGCCGGGACTGCGCCCGGCCATGACGGGTGTTCGACGGTCGCGGGTTAGACGTCCAGCCGGTAGCCGTCGCCGTCGTTGACGAGTTTGCCGGCGGTTGCGCCGGCGAAATGGGTCCCGATGATCAGCACCGGCGTGCCGGCGAGGCGTTGGAACATGCGGCGGCGGGTTTCGATGCCTTGGTCGGGGTCGCTGTCGGCGAGCGTGCTCCATTCCGGGTGGGCGATCTGGCAGGGGTGGTGCATGAAGTCGCCGGTGATCAGGGCTTGCTCGCCCTTTGATTGGATCATCACGCTGACGTGCCCGGGGGTGTGACCCAGGGTTGGGGTCAGGGTGATTTCGTCGCAGATGCGTTCATTGGTTTCGACCATGGTGGCGAGGCCGGACTCGATGATCGGTGTGACTGAGTCCGCCAGGATGTTCGCCATGTCCGGGCGGTCCTTCACGGTGCGCCAGTGGTCGTATTCGGTGCGCCCCATCAGGTAGCGCGCTCGGGGGAAGGTCGGCACCCATTTGCCGTCCACCAGCCTGGTGTTCCAGCCGACATGGTCAACGTGGAGATGGGTGCAGAGCACGGTATCGATCGATTCCGGCGGGAAACCGGCCGCGGTAATGTCGGCGAGGAACGGGCCGTCGCGGTCGTTCCAGTGGGGGATGCGGCGGCCCTGTTTGTCATTGCCGAGGCAAGTGTCGACGACGATGCGGCGGTCGGGCGTTTCGACGATGAAGCTGTGGATGCTCATGCGCAGGCGGCCGTTTTCGTCGGCGAAATGCGGTTGCAGCCAGGTGATGGGCAGGACTGCCTCGGGCGTTGCTTGCGGCAGCAGGAAACGCGAGCCGCCGGTCATCTCCAGCTCGACGATTTTGGTGACCGTGACGTCGCCGATCTGCCATTTCATGACGGTGCCCTCCGATTTGCCGCCATCCTATGCCGGGTCGTTCGGCTTGTGCCAATCCGCCTTGTCCATCAGGATCGCCGATCAATGGATCTGGAGGAAACGGATGGGCTTGCATATCGACTATTACGCGTCGTTGAACTCGCCTTGGACGCATCTGGGCGCTGCGCGTATCGAGGCAATGGCGATGGCCCATGGTGCGTCTCTGCGCATCTACCCGGTTGATTTTACCGAGATTTTTGCGAATTCAGGTGGGTTCCCGCTGCCGAAGCGGTCGTCGCAGCGGCGCTTCTATCGGATGCAGGAGCTGGCGCGCTGGCGCGACCATCTGGGGATCCCGATCCATCCGGAACCGAAGTTCTTTCCGTCCAGTGAGGCGCTGACCTCGGGCTGTGTGATCGCGCTGCGGGAGACGGTCGGCGATCAGCCGGCGATCAAGCTGGCGCACCGGGTCCTGAAGGCGTTGTGGCAGGAGGAAAAGAACCCGGCCGATCCCGCCACGCTGGCGTCGTTCATCACTGAAATCGGGCTGGACGCCGACCAGGTGATGAAGCTGGGGGCGGAGCCGCGCTGGGCCGAACGGCGGGTGGCGGATACGAAGTGGGCGCTGGAGCGGAATGTATTCGGGGCACCGAGCTACGTGATTGGTGAGGAGATTTTCTGGGGACAGGATCGGTTGGAGTTTGTCCAACGCCGGCTGGCGCGCGGCTGATGCGGGTCTACACGATCCTGCCGCAGCGGCACTGGCGGGAGGTTGCTCCGGCGGCTGAAGCGGCCGAAGCGGCCGGGTTCGATGCGCTGATGACGGTGGAACTGGGGCATGATCCGTTGGTGCCGCTGGCGCTGGCGGGGTTGGCGACGCGGACGGTGGAACTGACGCCGTCGGTGGCGGTGGCGTTTCCACGCAGCCCGACGGTGCTGGCGCAGCAGGCTTGGGACATCCATGCCAATTCGGGTGGACGGTTCGTGCTGGGGTTGGGCAGCCAGGTGAAGGGGCATAACGAGCGGAGGTTCGGGATTGCCTGGACGGCGCCGGCGCCTCGGATGCGCGATTATGTGCTGGCGCTGCGGGCGGTGTGGAAGGCGTGGGAGACGCGCGGGCGGCTGAATTTCGACAGTCCGCATTACAAGCTGACGTTGATGACGCCGGATTTCTCGCCAGAGCCGACAGGGTTGCCGATGGTGCCGGTGACCGTGGCGGCGGTGGGGGAGGCGATGCTGCGAGTCGCTGGCCAGGTGGGCGATGGGGTGCGGCTGCATCCGCTGTGCTCACGGGCGTATCTGGAGCAGGTGTGCATGCCGCAGATGATGGAGGGGATGCGGCGCAGCGGGCGGTCTCGGCTGAATTTCGATGTGCATGGCGGGGGATTTGTCTGCACTGGGCCGGATGAGAGGACGGTTGCCGCCGAAATGGAAAAGGCTCGGCGTCGTATCGGTTTCTATGGGTCGACGCGGACGTATCTGCCGATCCTGGCGCTGCACGGGTTGGAAGATCTGAGTGCTAAGCTGCATCGCATGTCGGTGGAGGGGCAGTGGGATCGAATGGGGGCGGAAGTTTCCGATGATACCGTGCGCATCTTCGCCGCCTGCGGCACGTATGATGGTCTAGCCGAGGCGGTCGAGGACCGGTTCGGTGGCGTGGCTGACTCGATCGATCTGCATTTTCCGGCGGGCGTCGCACCTGGGCTGGCGAAGGAGCTGGTGAGCGATATCCGCCGCATCCCGCACACATTCGCGGGCTTCAACACAAACTGGTAGGGAAACGACCATGGCGACGCCGATGTTCCGTTTCGATCCCGTCGAATTGCCGCCGGAGGCGCTGGTGATGCGAGCCGAAGTGCGGGAATTCATCAAGGACAATGCGGAGCTGATGAAGTTTCCGCGCGGCGATTTCAATCGCGAGTTCAGCCGGAAGATGGGCAAGCGCGGCTGGATCGGCCTGACGTGGCCGAAACAATATGGCGGGCATGAACGTTCGGCGTTCGAACGCTTCGTGCTGATCGAGGAGATGCTGGCGGCGGGGGCTCCGCTGTCCGCGCACTATACCGGCGATCGGCAGAGTGGGCCGAACATCCTGCGGTTCGGCACGGAGGAGCAGAAGATGTTCTTCTGTCCGAAGATCGCTGCCGGAGAGCTGACATTTTGCATCGGGATGAGCGAGCCGAACTCGGGGTCTGATGTGGCGGGCACGCGGACTCGGGCGGTAAAGGTCGACGGCGGTTACAAGATCAACGGCAGCAAGCTGTGGACGTCGAATGCGCATCGGGCGGACTACGCGATCCTGTTCTGCAAGATGGGCGGCGGCGGGTATGACGAAACCGATCGCCATGCGGGCGCAACGCAATTTCTGCTCGACCTTAAACTGCCGGGCATCGAGATCAGGCCGGTGATCAACCTGCTGGGTGAACACCATTTCAACGAGATTTTTCTGACCGATGTCTTTGTCCGCGACGACCGGCTGCTGGGGAGAGAAGGTAACGGTTGGAACCAGTTGACCAGCGAGCTGGCGTTTGAGCGCAGTGCGCCCGATCGGTTCCTGGTGTTGTTCCAGATGCTGCGGGAGATGGTGCGGATGGCCGGGCCATCTCCGGACAAGGCGACGGCGGCGGCGCTGGGGAAGCTGATCGCTCAGTTGGCGACGTTGCGCAGCATGTCGCTGTCGATCGCGGGCATGCTGCAGGACGGGTTGTCGCCCAATAACGAGTCCGCGGTGGTGAAGGACCTGGGCACTCGGTATGAGCAGGATATTCCGGTGGTGGCCAGGCAGTTGTTCCCGACGGAACCGGAACTGGAGGCGGTCGAGACGTATGTGTCGATGATCGCCAGCAGCACGATGAATGCGCCGCGGTTTTCCATTCAGGGTGGGACTCGCGAGATCCTGCGCGGGATTATCGCGCGTGGGCTTGGGTTGCGCTGAAGGGGGAATGCATCATGGCCATGCGCGACGAAACCCGGATGCTGCTGGAAAGCATGACCCGGCTGTTCGAGGACAAATCCACCAAGCAAGTGATCGATCGGGCGGAGACCGGCGAATTCGCCGCCGATCTGTGGCAGGTGGTGGCGGAGACAGGGGTGCCGCTGGCGGCCTTGCCGGAATCTGCCGGCGGTGCGGACGCGGAATGGTCCGACCTTTATGCCGTACTGCGGGTCGCAGGGCGGTATTCCGTTCCGCTGCCGCTGGCCGAAACGATGTTGGCCGGTTGGGTTGCCGCCAGCGCCGGCCTGGAACTGTCCGACGGGCCGATGACGGTCGGGCCGGTGCGGGGTGCCGATCGGCTGACGGTGGTGCGTGACGGCAATGGCTGGCGGTTGTCCGGCAAGGCGTCTCGGTTGCCTTATGCGTCACATGTGGACCGGACGGTGCTGATCGCCGATGGCCCGGATGGGGAGATGGCGGTGGCCCTGGAAGGCACCGGCGGTGCCGAGCTGACCGCGGGGAAGAATATCGCCAATGAGGCCAGGGATACGCTGGCGTTTAGTGGCGTGCGGCTGTCGGCGGATGCGGTGGGGGCTCTGGGGAGCGGTGTCTCGCGTGGGGCGTTGTACCGGCGAGGTGCACTGGCTCGAGCGGCGATGATGTCGGGGGCGTTGGAGCGAGCGATGGACCTCGCGGTGTCGTATGCGCAGGAGCGCGTGCAGTTCGGACGCCCGATCTCGAAGTTCCAGGCGGTGCAGCAGAACTTGGCGGTGCTGGCTGGGCAGACCGCGGCGGCGGTGGCGGCGGCGAATTTGGGGATCGAGGCGCTGGGTCGGGTCGATGCTGAACGGGAGACGTTTTTGATCGCGGTGGCGAAGACCCGGGTGGGTGAGGCGGCGACGTTGGCCTGCGAGATCGCGCACCAGGTGCATGGCGCGATCGGCTTCACCAAGGAATACGCACTGCAACTGTCGACTCGACGGCTGTGGTCGTGGCGGGAGGAATTCGGGTCCGATCCGGAATGGGCCGCTCGGGTCGGGTCGTATGCGTGCGCGAACGGGGCGGATGGGTTGTGGGAGATGCTGACGGCGGTTACTTGATGTAGACCGCAACTTGTTTGTAACATAAAGTATGTGCGGCGACTCCATCTCGTTACGAGGTTGACGCCCATGATGGTTGGCACTATCAGCCCAAGATATTCGCATATCCCCGTAGCCCATTGAGGGAACATGCAGGAGTCGCGGACATCGCAAGAGGCCACGCCGACGGCGTCGGGGGTACAAACGCCCAGCGGGGCGCCAGGACTTTTGCCGGTCGCTTCGGTCGTGGCGCTGTCCGCGGTTCTCTGCTCAGTTTGGTTGCTGTCGACTCTCAAGGCTGCTCCGGCGCCGGATAGTGGCGCCGCCGCCGTTGCCAGCGAACTGGCCTCCGTTAATGGTCAGGACATTACGGGCGCATTGACAACGATGAGTGGCCTACCGGCATCGCTGGCTCGCTTCAAGCAACGTGCAGATGGTTGCCCACCGCCGTTGGCGTGGGTCACCGTGACACCCGCTTCCGGCCAGCCGACGGGAACGATTCGCCTGAGGTCGGGCTCCTATTACTCGCCTGATTTCAATCTGTCTGGTGTGCCGGTGCGGATCGCCATCCCTTTTCCCGCCTCGTACGAAACGGGACGTGGCATGTTAACGGTATTGCACAGCGGCGGGAACGTGACTCTCACCCTAAACCCGGCGTGGCATCTTACGGCGCAGGAATCCAGCGCCACACACCAAGTGACCTGGCAACCCATACGACGCTGCAAGCAACCGAATGGCTAGTGTCGCCAAGTGGCTGAAGGCTCAGCTGGGACCAAGCCCGCTCATGACCCTCTCCATGCTGGTCATGACTATCCTTGGCGTCCTTACGGCGTTCAAGATCACCCCATCGGTGCCACCCTGGCTGGGATACGCTGTCGTTATCACCATCGTGGCCTCAGCCTGCTTCTACTGGGCCAACCAGGTGTTTCGACTGTGGCCACAAGTCATGCGTGACGCTCGTTCGGGCAGCTACCGCTTGCGAACACGCAGGGACGCTCTCGGAAACGATGCCGCACCAAGTATCGAAGCGCTTGAAGAACTGAAGCGGATGACGGGTCTCGATACGGTAAAAGCGGAGATCGGCACACTTATCCAACGCCTGAGGGTGGAAAACGCCCGGCGCGATCAAGGCATGGTGGTCGCGCCTATTTCTCTGCATATGGTTTTCGCGGGCCCGCCGGGTGTCGGCAAGACGGTTGTCGCGCGGCTCTACGGTTCGATCCTGCGCGATCTCGGCGTGCTGGAAAAAGGTCATCTAGTCGAGACCGACCGCGCTGGTCTTGTTGCCGGTTATGTCGGGCAGACCGCGTTGAAGACCAGGGAGGTAATAGATCAGGCACTCGATGGCATTTTGTTTATCGACGAAGCATACACTCTTGTCGGCCGCACGCCCGGAAAAAGTGACTCGTTCGGTTCGGAAGCCGTCGATACTTTATTGAAGGAGATGGAGGATATTGTGTCAAGAAGACGCGTAAGCGTCATGCTGTGCGAGAGATGAAGGAGGACCCTTCGGAGCCGCCCTGTAGGGGGAGGCTCCAAACCGCCATGAGCTGCTGCGGACAAAATCCGCGGTGGTGAACGTCATGGTTAAAAGGCGGGAGATTTATCACGTCAGGTATGAATGAGAGAGACGAGCGCAAGCAAACCTCTGATAACGCATCGAAACCTCTATGTGACATCGAAACTGGGGCCGTGTCCTTGTTCCAGGAAGAGCGTGGCGGGAACCTACCTACTGGCCATGTGGTGTCCGGTGTATAGGAGGCGTGACTCTCATTCGGGCTCTCGTATGGAACTTGAGAACCTGGTCGGCGATGCCAAGGGAAAAGGCGCAAGCGGCCGAAACCGCGAGGCCGAAATACCGATGCGGCGGCCAGGGGCGGACTGCTCCGTAGTAGTGATGAAGCGGGGTAATGCCCGTGGAGCAAAGGGGGCAGGTCACCGACGTCGGAGCGGGCCAACTGGTAACAGGATGAGCCCCAATTCTTGACGGAAGGCGGCAGCCTTCGTTTCGGTGGCACGAGCCGGATGATGCGAGAGTATCAAGTCCGGATCTGTGAGCGGCTCGGGGTGAGACTCCCCGGGCCGACTCGGCAACGCGATCGATTGGTTGTGATCGTTGCCGGGTATCCCGAGCAGATGGAAATGTTTCTTATGGCGAATCCTGGCCTGCCGTCTCGCTTCACAAAAACCATCAGCTTCGAAAGCTACAATGCCGATGAGCTTGTCGCGATCATGCATTCCACTGCACGCCGAGACGGTCTTCGTCTGGACGAGGCTTCTAATTCGCTACTGAAGGACTTTTTTGTGGGGGCTAGCCAGCGTTCGGATTTCGGCAACGCACGGACTGCGCGCACGCTGCTTGAGCGTGCTCGAGAGGCCCAGGCTGTGCGGATCGCGCCTTTTCTTGAGGGCCGCACGGTCGATTTGAATCAATTGACACCGATCGATATCGAAACAGCAATAGCGGCGATGTCATGAGACGTTTCTTCCGAAAATTTAGCTTTGTTCACGGACGATTGTGGCGGCAGGACGGAGGCTACCGTGTCGCCTTACTTTTGGGGCCGGCATCTTTCCTCGGCGCGACACTCGCTTGTGCCCTGTGGGGCAGCATTCAAGGTTGGCAGCAGATAACATACCAACAACCGGCATGGGCAACCCCTCGGCCGAACCCACAACCTTGGAACGACGATGCGAGCCAACCGCAGACGGTACAACCGGTCCGTCCTTTGCCGCCAACGGGTGCTGATGGAAGTCTGATTGGGCACGAAGTCGGATGGCGTGTGGTAGCGAGACCGATCCAAGTCAGTCCGACCATGGATGTCGATATCAGGCCTGACTCGTTGTCAGGCTTATCCATAACGGGGCGGGACGTTGATATGGATCAAATATTGGCTGACGGGCCAAGGGATACGCTGTATGTCGCTGTGGGAACAGGGCTTTTCGTGGTTAGAGAACCTGGAATCTATGCGTTGTCGCTGCGTTTTGAGCGTCCACCGGCCCCAGTCGCGAATTGTGTGACACGCCTGGGATTCGGCCCACATCGGATCGTCTCGCACCTCAGTCTCAACGTCGTCAATAACGTATCCACGCATTTCGAGACCGCATGGTTTGATCTGCAGCCGGGCCTTTATCCGACCGCATGGGCCTTCGGATGCTGGCATGATAAGGGGGTTATCGGGCCGGGGCGGATTACCATCCTGGTCAGCCACCCTGGTGAGAAAGCACTCGCGCCCGCCCGCCCCGACGACTTCGTTCGGTAGTCACGAAGACTTCCTCGGGCCGTTATGAGTCCGCCGTCGATTTGTCATCACGCAGGCGGCGCAGGGCCTCAGTCGCTAGCTTGCTACCATTCTTAGCTGCGCGTTCATACCACATCACTGCGTCGGTGAGTGAGGTGGCGACGCCGCGCCCCAATTCATACATGCGGCCAAGATTGCACTGTGACGGTGCGTAATCGGCGTCGGCCGCGAACTGATATAGCCTGACCGCCTCCGCGTCGTTTTGTTCCACCGCCCTGCCGTCCTCGAAGAATTGGGCCAAACCGTTGCGGGCCGCGTTAGAACCCTGGTTGGCCGCCAAGCGATACCAATGCAGCGCATCAGAATCCGACCGCACGCCACCACGACCCGTTGCGAAGAATAAACCGAGATTGTATTGCCCGTTGGCGTTGCCGGCCTCCGCGGCAAGCCTGAACCAGCGGATCGCCTCGTCATCCGACCGTATGACCCCGCGTCCCCGCGCATGCATCGAACCATAGTCGTTTTGGGCGGCACTGTGACCCTGAGTCGCGGCCAACCGATACCAATGGGCTGCTGTGACGTCGGACTTTCTCACGCCTGTGCCACGTGCATAGCACAGTGCAAGATAGTATTCTGCAGTCGGATTTCGTTGCTCGGCGGCTTGCCGGAACAACGCGACGGCCTGTTCTGCATCTTTCGGTACGCCGAGGCCTTGATCGTAAAGCGCTCCAAGCTCGATCTGAGCGTCGGCGAGCCCCTGATCAGCTGCGAGTCGGAACAACTGGGCGGCTTGCTGATGATCGTGCGATACGCCACGGCCGCTTTTGTACAGCCGGCCAAGTCGCAACTGCGACCAGGAGTCGCCCATATCGGCTGCGAGGCGATACCAATGCGCTGCCTCCCGGTCTGATGCTTTTACACCCCGGCCAGACTCGTAGAAGACACCACTGCTGTGTCTAGCGTGGACGTTGCCGTGATGCGCGGCCTGAAGGAACCAGTGTAAGGCCTCTGAGTCGGATTGGACGACGCCATCTCCCCGCTCGTACTTTCGCCCGAGTTCGTCAAACATTGCGCCCTGGTCATAGTCGACCATCAGCTACCCGATCCTCCATCCACAAACGCCGGCATTGTGCTCCCGCGCTGTCGCTCGTTGGAGTTAGTCTAATTTCGGGTTCCGCACAGTCAACAAAAGTCCCAATACCTACCGACTCAAATGGCAATCGCGTAGGCCGGCCGGCGGGGGTCGGCGCCGCCGCCGATCAGGCCGGTCTCCGGATCGGTCAGGATCGCTTCCACCGATCCGGCCAGCCAGGTCCAGTCCGGCCAGTCCTGGATCGTGTGGCCGCGGGATGCCAGGTCGTCGCGGGTGGCCTGGTCGATGCGTCCCTCCACCGCCAGGCGGCCGGGGAAGTATTCGAATGGCGCGAAGGATGATGGGAAGGAATAGGAGGCGACGCGGGGGGCCTCGATGGCGCTTTGCGGGTCCATGCCGAAATGCATGACGTTCAGCAGCACCTGCAGCATCGCCTGGATCTGCACGTCGCCGCCGGGGGTGCCGAACGGCATGACGCCGCCCTTGTCGGTGACCAGCATCGCCGGATTGGGGGTCAGGCGTGGGCGCTTGCCGGGGGTGACGCCGGCGGGGTGTTTGGGATCGGGGCGGCTTTGCGAGCCTCGGCCGGATGGGGTGATGCCGAGGCCGGGGACGACTGGCACGTTCCCTGATCCGTCGGATGGCGTGGCGCTGAAGGCGTTGCCCCAGCGGTCGACGGCGCAGCAGTAGGAGGTATCGGCTTCCACTTTCGGCAGGTCGGCATCGCTGCCGAGGTAGGACCGGTTCGGCAGGTCCAGCGGGGCGGGCATCTGTCCGAACGCCCGGTCGTCGCGGACCGCGGCGGCCCGCCGAGCGATGGTGGCGGGGTCGAGGAGGTGGGTGACGGGGACGTCGATGAAGGCCGGGTCGCCGAAATGGTATTCGCGGTCGGCGAGGGCGAGGTTGAGGCACTCGACGATGCGGTGCAGGTAGTCGGCGGAGTTGTGGGCCAGGCCGTCGATGCCGACGTGCTGCACCAGGGCAAGCGCCTGTTGCAGGGATGGTCCCTGGCACCATGGGCCGCAGGTGATCAGTTCGTGGCCGCGCCAGTTCCGCCGCACCACCGGCTCGATGGGGGAGTGGTATTCGGCCAGGTCGGCCATCGACAGGTAGCCGCCTTCCTGTTGCTGGAAGCGGACGATGGCCTGGGCGATATCGCCTTTGTAGAAAGCGTGGTGCGCGGCATCCAGGCCGGCCAGGCGGTCGGGGCCGGCGGCTCGGTCCTGGTCGGCCATGTACTGGATAGTGCGCGACAGGTCGGTCTGAACGAATTTGTCGCCGGCCTTGGGGACCTTGCCGTTCGGCAGGAAGACGGCGGTGTTGGAGGCCCAGCGGCGGTATTCGGCGGCGTGGGACCCGATCGAGCGTTCCAGCAGCGGGTAGACGGAGAAGCCCTCACCGGCGAAGCGGATGGCGGAGGCGGCGACGTCGGCGAAGCGCATCGTGCCGTGGCGGCGGAGCGCGGTGATCCAGGCGTCGGGGGCGGCGGGCACGACGGTACGCAGCACGCCGTCGGGGATCTTGCCGCCGTGTTCGCGCATGAACAGGTCGGCGGGGATTGTCTTCGGCCACCAGCCGAGGCCGGCGATGCTCTCGGTCGTGCCGTCGGCGAGGCGGATCAGGATCGGCGCGACACCGGCGAAGTTGACCAGGTCGGGTTGCAGGACGCCCAGGGCCATTCCCGCGGCCACACCGGCGTCGATGGCGTTACCGCCGGCCTCCAGGATGGAAAACCCGGCCGCGGCGGCGAGGTAGTGGCCGGCGGAAACCGCGTGCCGTGTGCCGTAGACGGTGGGACGATGGGTCATGTGCCGTGTCCTTCACGGATCGGGTGAAACTGGAGCGTGCGGCAAAATCACCACACGGTCCAGAGCCGCCGAACAGGCGATTGACACAGGTAGGGGCCGTGTATCACATGCCGCCGCCGCCGGTCCTGTCATTGCGAGGAGCGCGGCGACGAGCAATCTCGTTGCCCGAAGGTGGGCATTTGTGCCGCCGCCGCCCTCCCCGCAATGACAAACCGCACCACAAGACGCATGAAGGAAACGTTGATGAAGTCCAAGGCCCTGGCACTGGGATTGCTGTGCGCCGTTGCCGCCGCCGGTTCGGCGAACGCCCAGCCGGCCGCGCCCGCCGCGATCACCATCGGCACGCTGTATGCCAGTTCTGGCCCCTATGCCAGCATCTCGATGCCGGTGTTCGATGCGTTCAAGCTGTGGGTGGACCAGACCAACGCCGCCGGCGGCGTCGAGGTGAAGGCATTCGGCAAGAAGATCCCCATCAAGCTGGTGGCCTATGACGACCAGAGCAGCACCGCGACCGCGGCGACGCTGTACAACCAGTTGATCACCCAGGACCATGTGGACCTGCTGGTGGCGGATTCCGGGTCGGTGCTGACCTCGGTGGGCGTGCCGATCGCCAAGGAGCACAAGCAGTTCCTGTTCGACGTGTCCGGCACCGGGGCGGCGTTCTTCACCAAGGACAATCCCTATATCGCGCTGATGTCCGATCCGGTTTCGACGATCTGGCCGCACTATATCTCTGACTTCCTGGCCGACCAGGGGGTCAAGGAAGGCGTCAAGACGGTGGCGATCCTGTATTCCACCAACGACTTCACCGGCACCCAGGCCGCCGCGCTGAAGGGGTTCTTCGAGCGTGATGGCAAGGTCAAGATCGTCTATTACCAGGGCGTGCCGACCACCACGTCCAACTATACGGTGCTGATCAACAACATCGCCGCGCTGAATCCCGATGCGGTGCTGGAACTGGGTTACGTCGGCAACGACATCGCCTTCCTGCGCAACCTGCAGGACAGCGGCGAAAAGTTCCGGTTTGTGTTCTCGATCTATGCCGGTACGGAGAAAGAAGAGATCGAGAAGAACGTCGGCATCTCGGCGATGAACGGGATTTACAGTTACGTTCCGGCGTCGGACTACGAATACAAGCCGGACGTGGGCATGGACCAGAAAGCGTTCCATGCGGCGTGGGACAAGAAGTATCCGCCCGGGTCGGGCGTCGCGTTCGGTGCCAATGCGATTTATGGGTATATGACCGGGCTTGTGGTGCAGCAGACGCTGGCGACGACCAAGAGCCTGGACCAGATGGCGATCCATGACGCGGTGTTCGGGCTGTCCGGCAAGCTGAAGACGCTGGATGGGACGTTTGAGTTACGCGATGATGGGGCGCAGATCGGTGAGGTGACTCCGTTGGGGCAGTTGCAGCCCGAGGGGAAGGACAAACTGAAGCTGGTCGCGGTGTACCCGCCGGATCTGGCGAACGGGAAAGCGATCATCGGCAAGTGAGTCGGTTGGTCGTTCGGACATCCATTGCCGTGACGTTTCGTGGATGTGGCGAAGGCGTGGATGGCGGGCCTTCGCCCGCCATGACGATGAGGGCATCCTTGACGATCAGGGCACCCTTCATGACGATACGAACATGCTGACCGGAGCGATCATCGCTGGCGTGGTGTTCGGGTTGTACTACACGTTGGTCGGGCTGGGGTTGAACCTGGTGTTCGGCGTCATGCGCATCGTCAACCTGGCGCATGGCGACTTCCTGATGCTGGGCGGTATTGCCGCCTGGTTTCTGTTCACCAGTCTCGGGCTGCATCCGTTGGTTTCGGCCGGGCTGGTCGTCGTCGTGTTCGTGCTGATCGGGTTGCCGATCTATTACCTGGTGGTGCCTCGGCTGTTGCGGTCGCGCGATTCCGAGATGCTGTCGCTGATCCTGTTCTTCGGTGTTTCGCAGATGATCGAGGCGGTGACGACCATTGGCCTCGGGTCCACGGAACGGTCGCTGCCGCCGCGGCTGCTGGGTGTGGGTCCGGTGATCCTGTTCGGCACCCGTTTGCCCAAGGCGTGGATCTTCAGCGCCATTGCCAGCGCGGTCGCCGTGCTGCTGGTGTATCTCTATTTGTATCGCACCCGGCTGGGCACGCTGACGCGGGCGGTGATGGTCAGCCGGGATGAGGCGCTGGCGACGGGGATCGACGTCAATTTCGTTTCGGCCGTGGCGTTCGGCATCAGCCTCGCGCTGGCCGGGGTCGCCGGGGTGTTCGCGCCGTTCATCCTGGGTAGCATCACGCCGAACATGGGGGTGGCGATCAACATCACCGCCTTCGCCGTCATCGTCGTCGGCACGCTGGGCAATCCGCTGGGCACGCTGCTGGGCGGGATCATCTATGGCGTGTCGCTGATGCTGATGCAGACCTATCTGAGTTCCTGGGCCAATCTGTTGCCGAACCTGCTGCTGATCGCCGTGCTTCTGGTCCGCCCCGAGGGCATTTTCGGAAGGAAGGTGCGGCGTGCCTGATACTGGGGCGGAAGCCCGAGCCAAGCTGGTCCGGCGGGTTATCCTGGACACCAGCATCGCGGCCGTGGTCGTCATCGGCATGGGCGTCGCGCGCGGCGTCTATTCCAACGAGCTGATGCTGTTCAACTTCGTCATGTTCCTGGCGTTGGCGCAGGGCCTGAACATCATCTACGGCTTCACCGGCTACCTGCCGTTTGGCTATGTCGGGTTTTATGGTGCTGGGGCCTATGGGTTTTCGCTGGTTGTGATGCACCTGCATGCTTCGGCGCTGGTGGGCATGGCCGCCGCGGCCGTAGCCGCGTTGGTGCTGGCGGTGATCCTGTTGCCGTTGCTGCGGCTGTCCGGTGCGTATTTCGCCATTGCCAGTATGGCCGCCGCGCAGGCGGTGTATGAGGTCGTTGCCAATCCCGATCTCGAGAACATCACCAAGGGGCCGTACGGAGTCTCGCTGTCCGATGTCTTCGCGCCGGCGTTTTCCTACTACATCGCGCTGGCGATCCTGGCCTTCACGCTGCTGCTTGTGGTCTGGCTGCGGAATTCGCGCTTCGGCATGTCGTTGCAGGCGATCCGGGACGATTCGGTCAGTGCCGCGATGGCCGGCGTGTCCGTGGTCCGCGGTCGCACGATTGCCTGGCTGTTGTCGGCGCTGGTCGCCGGGCTGGTAGGCGGGGTGTTCGCCTGGCACATCTCGGTGTTTTATCCGGATACGGCGTTCGACCTGAACATCTCGATCTTCGCCACGGTGTTCCTGCTGTTCGGCGGCGCAACCACGCTGTGCGGACCGCTGTTGGGCGTGTTCATCCTGTATGGCATCTACAACGTCATCGGCATCGCCGTGCCGCAGTATTTCGAGTTCACCTATGGCGCGCTGATTGTGCTGCTGGTGCTGTTCCTGCCCAACGGCCTGGTGTCCCTGCTGACCAACCGAGGCATCCGTGTCCCCTGAACCTCTGTTGAACGTTGAGGGCCTGGTCAAGCGGTTTGGCGGATTCAGGGCGCTGGACGGGGTCAGCTTTCATCTGAACCCGGGCGAGGTTTTGGGGCTGGTCGGTCCGAACGGGTCCGGCAAGACCACCTGCATCAATGTCATCTGCGGGCTGTACGCGGCGGATGGCGGGTCGGTGACGTATAATGGCCGGTCGATCGTGGGCGAGAAGTCGCATCGGCTGGTTAAATCGGGGATCAACCGGACGTTCCAGTCGCCTCGGCCGTTTTTGTCGCTGACGGTGCGGGAGAATGTGGAGGTCGCGGCGCATTACGGCGATCCGAAGCCGGGGTTCGACATCGATGCGTTGCTGGCGTTGCTGGAACTCGATTCGTATGCGCAGCGCCCGGCGGCTGAGCTGAACAGCGCGCAGCAGAAGACATTGGATTTGGCTCGGGCAATGGCGACGGAGCCTCGGCTGCTGTTGGTGGACGAATTGGCGGCGGGGCTGAACCCGGCGGAGTTGTCGCGCATGGCGGACCGGCTGCGGGCGCTGGCCGATGGCGGGATGGCGCTGCTGGTGGTGGAGCACCTGATGGGGTTCATCGACAAGGTCACCGACCGGGTGGTGGTGATGGCTGCGGGGAAAGAGTTCTTCGGCGGCACGTTGGCGGATGCGACGCGCGATCCGGAGGTGATCCGGGTGTTCCTGGGGGGTGGTCATCATGGGTGATCGCTTGGTTGTCGGGGGTGAGTTGGCAATTGGCGTGGTGTCGACGCGGGTAAGGTCGTGGGTGGCCGGGCCAAGCCCAATAGGCATCAGGATAGGCGGTAGATGGAGAGGCGGGTGGCCAAACCGGCTCCGGCCCATCCGTCATGGCCGGGCGTGTTCCGGCCATGACGGCAAGAGCGTGCCGGCTGACCAAATTTTTGCCCCCGGCATCCCTATCCTGATGCCTATGGGGCCAAGCCCGGCCATGACACGAGGGACGGCCTCGTCGGGTTCTCGTCATGGCTGATCGCCCCTCTGTCATGCGCGCCGCCGGCATCGAGGCGGGATATGGCCGGGTTCAGGTGCTTTGGGGCGCCGGACTGGATGTACGGGAGAAAGAAAGCGTTGTGCTGCTGGGGGCCAATGGCGCCGGCAAGACCACGCTGTTGAAGGTGGTTGTCGGTTTGTTGCCGGCCTGGAAGGGGGCCGTGCGGCTCGAACCGGATGACGTCACGGCGTGGCGCACCGACAAGCGGGTCCGGCGGGGCATGGCTTATATGTCGGAGATCGGGGTTTTTCCGGGTCTGTCCATCGACGAGAATCTGCGGGTTGGCGGCCAGTTCATCGAGAAGACCGCGTTGAAGCGCCGGATGGAGGAACTTTACGCCTACTTCCCCGACATCGCGCATCGGCGTGGTGCCCTGGCGGGCAGCTTGTCGGGTGGGCAGCGCAAGATGCTGGGGATCGCCAAGGCGCTGGCGTCGTCGCCTCGATTGCTGGTGATGGATGAGCCCTCGGCGGGCCTGTCGCCGCTGTTCGTCGGGCAGGTGATCGAGGTGTTAAGCCGGTTCCGCGAGTCGGGGCTGGCGATGCTGATCGCGGAGCAGAATATCGCGTTCCTGGATCTCGCCGATCGGGTGTTCACGCTGGACGGCGGGCGGATCCGCTTCGAGGGCAGCGTCGCCGAACTCGAGGCCGATGACTCGCTGCACCGGACTTATTTCGGTCTGGCCTGACGGAATAGAGGCGCCCGACAGAGCATACGGGTCCAATGGGGAAACAATGCTCGTTCGGTTCGCTCCATTCCTGTTCGTGCTGCTTTGGAGCTCATCGTTCATAGCCGCCAAGGCGGGGTTGCGGCACTTCAGCCCGTTGTTGTTCGTTGCCATCCGGATGGCCTTGTGTGCCGCTGTGCTGGTTGTCGTGATGGTGGTGTTGCGGCGGTCGTGGCGGCCGTTGTCGGGATGGCGGTGGCTGCATTGCGCGATCGCCGGGGCGTTGTTGAACGCGATCGGGCTGATGGCGCCGCATGTCGGGCTGCTGCTGGCACCGGCGGCGCAGATCGCGCTGGTGCAATCGCTGACGCCGCTGCTGACCGCGGTGCTCGGTGTTGTGCTGCTGCACGAAGGCCTGCGCACCCGGCAATGGTTCGGGCTGGCGTTGGGGGTGGCCGGAGTCGGCCTCGTCGTCGGCCAGGCGGCGCTGGCGGATGCCGCCCGGTTTCAGGGGCTGGTGCTGGCGTTTGTCGGGGTGATCGGGTTGGTCGCCGGGACGCTGTATTTTGGGCGGTTCTGTCGGGGGGTGCCTCTGCTGCCCAGCGCGACCGTGCAGTTTGTCTCCGCAGCCGGGGTTTCGGCGCTGGGGGCTTGGTGGCTGGAAACGCCGCGCGCGGAGTGGGTCGGTCCCGGGATCGCGGCCATTGCGTGGAACACGGTCATGGTTTCTTTGGGCGGGATGGGACTGTATTTCGCCATGCTGGCCAAGGGGACGGCGGCGCGGACGACCTCCAATTTTTATCTTGTGCCCGGAACGACGGCGGTGTTGGCGTGGGCCATCCTGGGGGACCGGCTGACGCCGTTCGCGATCATGGGACTGATCGTGGCCTCGGCTGGCTGCTGGCTGGTCAATGCGGCGCCTCGGACGTGATCGAGGAAGGCGCGTAGGGCGCTGGACAGGTGGGCTTCGCGGCGGTGGATGAAGACCGTGGTTACCATGGCTTCCTCTCGCGGCAGGCGATGCAGGGCTACGCGTTCGGTGCGCCATACCGGCCCGATCAGAGCGCGTGGCAGCAGGGTGATCCCCAGGCCGGCGGCGACGCAGCCGAAGATTGCCTCCAGCGTGCCGAATTCCATCAGTCTTGGGACGGCGATGCCGCGTTTGGCGAGGAGGGCTTCGAGGCGCTGGCGATAGGAGCAGCCCGAGCGGAGGACAACGATGCGGGCGATGCCGCCTTGGGTGGCGGCCTCGATGGAGGTGATGTGGGGGGCGGTGAGGATCACCAGTTCTTCCTCGAACATGACCTGTTCTATCAGCGATTGGTTGGCGACGGGTCCGCAGACGAAGGCGCCTTCCAGGCGGGATTCCATCACCGCCTCGATCAGCTCCGCTGTGGTGCCGGGGCGGATGGCCATGTCGACATCCGGGCACGCGGCGGCGTAGCTGGCGAACAGCGGCGACAGATGCAGCGCGGCGGCGGTTTCCAGCGACCCGATGGTCAGTGGGCCGCGTGGCCTGCCATCATCCCGAGCGGCTCGGGCGGCGTCGGCAAGGAGCCAGGCGACGCGGCGGGCGTAGGGGAGGAGGCGTTCGCCGGCTGGGGTCAGTGCGACGCCGCGGCTGTGGCGCTCGAACAGCGCGCAGCCCAGTTCTTCCTCCAGGCCGCGAATGCGGGCGGTGACGTTGGACTGCACGGTGTTCAGTTCGGCGGCGGCGCGGTTCATGCCGCCGGTGCGGGCGACGGCCTCGAAGACCTTGAGTTCGGCGGTTTCCATGGGATGGTTGCCTTGGTGGGATATCGTTCTTGGTGATTAGTTATATCACAAGCAATCGTTTGAAGATATCGCCTTGTGTCGCTAATTCGTGCGGTCATGTCCCAGCGCCCCATATCCATTGCCTTGGGCGGTCTGATCGCCATGGCGGTCGCCATCGGTATCGGCCGGTTCGTCTATACCCCTATCCTGCCGCCGATGATGACGGCGCTCGGGTTCAGCAAGGCGACGTTCGGGCTGATCGCGTCGGCGAATTTTGCCGGGTATCTGATCGGTGCGCTGGGGGCGACGCGGGCGGCTCTGCCGGGGCCGCAACAGTTGTGGTTGCCGGGTGCGCTGGTGCTGAGCGCGATTACGACCGGGGCGATGGGGCTGACCACGTCGGTGGCGGCTTTCCTGGTGTTGCGGTTTCTGGGCGGTGTCGCGAGTGCGCTGGTGCTGATCCTGTCGTCGGCGCTGGTGCTGGGGCGGTTGGCGACGGCTCGGCGATCAGGGTTGGCGGCACTGCATTTCGGTGGTGTGGGGGTGGGGATCGCGGTGTCCGCCGCTTTGGTCGCGGTGCAACGGGCCGAGGGCGCTGATTGGGCATCGATGTGGTTGGGAAGTGGGGCGGTTTCGTTGCTGGGGGCCGTTGCGGTGGCGCTTTTGGTGTCGGGGCAACCGGCCGGGCCGGCGGTGGAGGAGGATGTCGTGACCGCGGCGCATGATCCTCGGTTGCGCCGGATGACGGCGGCCTATGGGTTGTTCGGATTCGGCTATGTGATTACCGCGACGTTTCTGGTGGCGATCGTGCGGGCCACGCCGGCGATCCGGCCGTTGGAGCCGGTGATCTGGATCGTGGTCGGACTGGCGGCGGCGCCGTCCGTGTGGCTGTGGACGGTGGTGGGCCGGCGGATCGGGATTCCGGCTGCGTTCGCGGTGGCCGCGTTGGCCGAGGCGGTGGGCGTGCTGGCCAGCGTGGTGGTGCCGAATACCGTGGGGATTTGTATCGCCGCGGTGCTGGTCGGGGGGACGTTCATGGGGCTGACCGCTTTGGGTCTGATGCGGGGGCGGGACTTGACGATCGGGGACCCTCGGCCGGTGATGGCGGCGATGACCGGGGCGTTCGGGGTGGGGCAGATCGTTGGGCCACTGCTGGCCGGGGTGCTGTCGGATGCGTTGGGCGGGTTTACGGTGCCTTCGCTGGCGGCGGCCGGCGGGTTGGTGGTGGCGGCTTGGTTGGCACGGCGGTGAGGGGCAAATCATTACACAGCCGCCCGCCCTCCATCCACAAACAGGTTGGCCCCGTTGATGTAACGACCGGCGTCGGAGCACAGCAGCATCGCCGCGCCCACCAGGTCGTCGGGGGTGCCGAGGCGGCCGGCGGGGATGCGTTGGGCCAGGGCCTCGCCTTCTGTCGCCATCTGGGCGCGGTTGCGGGCAGTCAGGATGGCGCCGGGGGCGAGGTTGTTCACTGTCACGCCCTGGCTACCGTATTGGCGGGCCAGGCTCAGGGTCCAGTTGCGTTGCGCGGCCTTGGTGCCGGCGTAGACGAACATCGCGGGGTGCGGCCGTTCCTGCTGGATGCTGCCGATGGTCACCACCCGGCCCCAGCCGCGTTCGGCCATCGGCGAGACCAAGGTTTGCAGCAACTCCATCGTGGTGCGCAGGTTGACGGCGATCTGGCGGTCGAAGTGTTCTCGGGTGATCGCGTTGAAATCCTCGGGCAATTCGATGGAGGCGTTCAGCACCAGGATGTCGACCGGGGCCCAGGCGGTGACGGCGGCGGCGAGGCTGTGACCGGCGTCGTCATGGGTGAAATCCTGGCCGAACGCGGCGGCTTTTCCGCCCGTGGCTTGGATTTCCTGGACGACGGCGGTGGCATCGCGGGTCTCCTCTTCGGTGCCGGCGTGATGGATGGCCAGGCGTGCGCCGGCACCGGCGAGGCCCAGGGCGATGGCTTTGCCGATCTCGCGGCGGGCACCGGTCACCAGGGCGGTGCGGCCGGTCAGGCGGAATGGGGCGAAGGGGTCGGACATCGTGGGGCTGGCTCCGGGCGCGCGGTTGGTGGCCCCCATTTCAAGGGCGGCGACGGTGATGGCAAGTGGTGATGCGGGGATGTCGGTTTGGGGGTGGTGGGCGTGCCTGAAAGATCCCGCGGCGATCCGCCAATACAAATCAACTTGCCAAGGTGATTGTCGATCTCGCGGCTAGAGCCGTTACCGACGATCGACCTAACGCACGCCGAAGTTGGACATGTACGCCGCACGCCGCAGGTCGCCGGAACCGACTAGACGGACGAGCACCTTCAGAAAAAAAGATCGATAATCGCGCGCATACGATCGGGCTGCACCCCATGCACTGCAATTTCCGCTAAATTTACACGACTCTGAAATGTACTTCGGCGATGCCGGCTGGCGTGGTGCATAAACTATGGGTTATTGTTGATATTTGTTCGAATCATTAAGATGGGGATAAAGCACAGAGAATAATCCGGCAGCGGGTCAATCCGCATTCCTTTCTGGGGCAATGTCTGGCGGATCGAGACGGCGGCGAGCAATTATATTTTGGAGGGTGTAGCCTGGGACAAGCAGATTCTTGGCGTATCGTACAACTTGAAACATCGTCGACGTGGTTCGGACGAAGTATCTTGGTTTGATGGTCCCGCCGAACCCGGTTAGAAGTAATAAATTGGTTTTGCTATCCAGGCCGTCGGTGTTGAACGTCAGCCCGCTTAAGGCCGCATGCTGGATCGCTGTCCAAATGAGCAGGCTCGTGGCTCCATTCTGCGAATTCGGCGTGCGGGTAGACATCAAGTAATACTCGGAGTCATCATCCCAGATCGTGAAAATACCGGATTTGGCAACGCCCGTTGAGTCCCTGGTCACCAATATGCGTCCGACACCTCGGTGTAGAGATTCGGTAATGAGTTTGCCGTAGATACGGCGATCATAGTGATTCCGCACACCGCGCGCGTGAAGGTTACGGTCGTAAAAATCCAGGAACGGTTCCGGATCGAGCAATTGCTCCACCGTCAGACTTTCCTGCGCGCGACGAATCACGTTGCGGGTCTTGTCACGCATCTGCTGCCAGAGATTTTCTTTCGAGTCAGGCGCCACCTCGGTTGTATAATCAACGCCGGTAGCGAAATCGGCCGCTTCAAACGCGAGTGTATCGCTGATACCGCGATGCAGCCGGAACCAGATATGGGATGCTTGCGGCAACTGTTCGATCAGATCACGGGTGATGTTGAACCGTCGCAAGGAACGGGTGGATCCGCTCATGTTTGCCAGCGCGGGTCCCAGAACGTGTGTCATCGCTGGCATGGTCAGGGTTGTTTGACCACCGATTCGTCTGCCAAGCAGATAAGGCAGCCGTCCAACTATCACGCCATCGGATGATACCAAAGCCTCCTGATAAGCGCCGTTACTGGCGATTTCCAGCCACCAGGGTTCGTGGAAGATCGTCGGCACCAGGGTAGTGCACTGCGGCGTTTTACCACTGACTTGCGGACCAATGATCTGTCCGACATGCATGACAATAAATTTCCTAGATTTACTCAGCGTAGTCAATCAAGAAACATAGTCGATCTTTGAGGTGTCGGGTCAACTGCACTTCGGGATTATGCGAGTAGAAATTGGACGTGTGTTCCACATGAAAAGCCGGATTGGCGGAAGCTATATTCCCGTCATCTCAAAGTAGACCTGCATCAACCATTGAACAAACAACACGTCTTCCGAGTTTTGTCCCGCATATTGATACAAAGGGTTGGATTCAAGTTCGGAGTCGTTAGGACGCCTTTCATGGCCGCAGAAGTCACCTGCCACATCAACTTTTCGCGCCTTGTCTTTCAAACTGAGACATGATGGGGGTGGAGTTTGGGGCAAGTTGGCACTGTGATCCATCTAATGGAGTAGATGGCGATGCCCGTATCACCTGTTCCGTCCGGCTATCACACCTTGACGCCCTGCCTCATCGTCGATGGCGCCATCCGAGCGCTCGCGTGGTGTGGGGAAGCCTTTGGCGCCAAGGAGCGGATGCGTCTGCCGATGCCTGATGACAGGATCGGGCATGCCGAGATCGAGATCGGCGACAGTTGCGTCATGCTGGCCGACGAAAATCCGGCGATCGGCGCCAAGGCGGCCGCACGATGGTGCCGACGGGTCAACGGCAAAATCGGCTGGTGTAGAAACCGGTGTGGCGGCGGTTTAGCTGGCCCGGATCTGGGTCTGGCCCTGATAGCGGCGATTGGCCACTGGAATCAGTCCGTATCCGAACCGGACGGCGGCCGGGTCCGGGGTCGGCTGCTGGCGCAGCAGAATGGAGCCCACCGCCATCAGCCCACGATTTTTCCGGCCCACGGACAGCATCGCCGCCTCGATCGCCTGATGCAGCGCCGCGTCGTAGCCACCCAAGGCCGAACCGGGGGATAACAAGAGAAGGCCGGGGTTGCGGAGATTGATGCGGCCTTGGGCGGCCTCGATCGCCGCGGAAACCGCTGTGCGCAGATTCGCATGATCCCAGCGCTGGCCGAACGGGAACTCGAACCGGTCGAAAGTATCGACGTGAACCGGCAGGGCGTTGGCGGAACCGGTCAGCAGGGCGAAGGTCTCGATCCGTCCCGGATAGCCCTGCGGCGGCGGAAAGATGAGCCGGTTGCCCATCATGTTGAGGGAATGCGCCGCCGCGAACGTCGCCAACCCGTGCAGGGAGCAGCCTCGATCGGCCGCCGTGGCCGCCATCGCCGGAAACCGCGGGTGATGCGACCACGTGGCCACGAAATGCAGGAATCCCGCGACGTGCAGCGCCGCCATGGCAGTCACATCGTTCTGGATGCCGGCCCAGGCCGGGTCCCGCGTTTCGGCGCGCAGATGTTCCACCGCCCAGCCAAGGGCGTGATCCCGCAGGCCGCGGAACGGTTCGTTCGGGTCCATCGCCACCGCGGGCAGTTTATCGCCGACATGGCGTTCGTAGGCCGCGGCGACCTCGTCCAGCCGTTCGGGCGATATCCGGTACGTGTTGTCAGTGGGCGTCACGGGCCGGAACAGGGCGCTCAGCCGGTCCATTTCCGCCTGGCCGATCACGGTGATCCCCTGTGCCACCGTCATGGGGACTGTCCGGGGTTCCGTTGAGGGGGCCGCGATCAGAACCGCGGGCGGCGACAATGCGCCCTGAGCCATCTGTGGTGTGGTGGTCACGGTGCCGCAGCGTGCGCATTGGATGCCGATGCCTAGCACGCGATCCGCGTCGTAGCCCGCGATCAGCGTATGGCCGCAGGCGCAGGACAGCGTTCCCCCGCCGACCCCGGCCAGGACCGGTTCGTCGCCGCCCTGGACGAAGTGGACGTCAGTCGTCACCCGGTGGGCGGCCTACATCCAGGAAAACAGGCTGCGGAACCAACCCTGCTTGTCCCGCTTGATGATCGGGGTGTCGCCGACGTTCGGCGGCTGGCCCAATGCGGCGTCCTGGCGCAGCCGCTGGGCTTCCGCCGGCGCGTCGACCTGGGCGTGTGCGGTGTCCGGCTTGCGCCAATACAGCACCTTGTTGATGAAGCTGTCGTCGTCCGCGGCGTTGTGCGCGTCCCGATCGACCTCGCTGCGGATGTTGCTGGGGGCGGCCGGGCCGGCCTGCTGGATCAGGGCTTCCTGGCCGGGGCTCTGACCGGTCGCGGGCGGGTCCAGCGCGGTCTGTGGCGCCAGCGTTTCCTCGGCTTGCTGCCGCTCGCTTTGTTCCTGCGGGCGCGGGGCGCCTGGACGGGGCGGACGCAGGTTGTAGTCCGGCGGCATCGACAGCGGCGCACGGGTTGTGACTGTGAACTCGTCCGGTGCGTCCCGGGTCAGGCCGAAGGTGCGCGAGATCTTGTCGCCGCTACAGCCGCTCAGCAAAATCAGGGTGCTTCCGAGCAGCAGGGAGCGGACAAGGCGCGGGTTGGCGGAAATGGTTCGCATGCGACGCTCCATACTCATTCACGTGCTCGGGCCGCAAGGGGCACTTTCTTGTACTCGGCAATCATACGGGATGATCGGTTTATAGGAAACCATGCCGCTATTTGTCTGATCGCATGATTCGCGCGCTTCGGACATTCCTTTCGCGTTTCGTCAGCCTGGCTGGCGGCGACGAAACGCTGGCGCCCCCGAGCGATCATGCTCAATGTGTCACGCCATCAACGTGCCATGCCACGTCGGCGTGGCGGGATGGCGATCAGCATGGCCAGGAACAGGCCGGCCGTCGCGGCCCACTGGGCGATGGAGAAGGCATGGGCGTAGGCGCGTTCCCCGGTGCCCCCGCCCAGCACCATGAAGAACAGGCTGCCGATGGCGGCCACGCTGATCGCCGCGCCGATTTGCAGCGCCGAATTGGTGATGCCCGCCGCCACGCCGCCTTGCGCCGCCGGGACGTCCCCCAGCACCGTCGCGAACAGGCGCGGGAAGGCGATGCCCTGCCCCAGGCCGGCCAGGAACACGGCGCCGGTCAGCATCGCGCCGTCGATCCCGACCGCCACCAGTGCGCCGACCGCGGTGTAAAAGGTGACCTGGATGCCCATGCCGATCGACAGCAGTTTCGGTCGCAGGCTGACCAGCGGCGCGCTGATCAGGGGGCCGAAGAACAGGCCGACTCCGTAGGGGACGATGGCGAGACCGACCTGCAATGGCGCCATGCCGCGGCCTTCCTGCTGGTACAGCCCGAACAGCAGGTAGAAGCTGGTGGTGAAGAAGAACAGCGTGGCGACCAGTACGCCGCGGCGGAAACTGGGGATGCGCAGCAGAGCGACATCGACCAGCGGCATGCCGCCTTGACGGCTCAGACGCGCTTCGTAGCGGAAGAAGGCGGCGGTCAGGAACGGCGCGCAGGCCAGGGTGACGAACACCCAGGCGGGCCAGCCCTGGCCCTGGCCCTCTGATAGGGGGACGACGATGGCGGCCAGGGTCAGCGAGATCAGCGCCGCGCCGCCCAGGTCCAGCCGGACATTGGCGCCGCCGCCGGTTTCCGGCACCACTTTCCAGCCGAGGAACAGGGTTATCGCGCAGACCGGCAGCGTCAGCAGGAAGATCGTCCGCCAGCCCAGGTCGGCGGGGTTCCACTGGATCAGCGCGCCGCCGCTGAACTGACCGATCGCGGCCGCCATGCCCATCATGATGCCATAGGCGCTCATGGCGCGTGCCAGCGCACGTTCCTCGGGGAACAGCGCCCTGATGGAGCCCAAGACCTGCGGCAGCAGCACCGCGGCGGCCGATCCCTGGACGATGCGGGCGAGCACCAGGTGCATGGGTGTGGCGGCGATGCCGCAGCCCAGGCTGGCCAGCGAGAAGCCCGCCATGCCGATCAGAAAGCAGCGCTTGCGGCCGTACAGATCACCCAGCCGGCCGCCGGTGATCAGGAAAACGCCGTAGCCGCAGGCATAGCCCGAGATGACCAGTTGCAGTTCGGCCGGCGTTGCGCCCAGGCTCTCATGGATCGACGAGAGGGCAACGTTGACGATGAAGAAGTCCAGCGGCGGCATGAAGCCGCCCGCCAGCAGTATGACCAGCGCCACCCAGCGGAGGGCGCTTTTTTGTCCTGTGGGCACGCATTCTCCCTGAACGGCTGAGCACGTGCCGTCATCTTCTGCCATGGATATCGAGGTTTCCCTCGCATACGGATCGGCCTATCTTGCCGCTACATTCCGGACCTAGCATCTAAAGCCCATGGTGCCACCCCGAACAAGAGCGGACCCCGAGGACTACTACGCGCGCCTTGGCCTGAGTCCGGCGGCGAGTCGGGCGGAGATCGTGACGGCGTTTCGCGTGAAGGCCCGGCTGTTGCATCCGGATGTGCCGAAGACCGGGAACGCCGTTGCGTTCGTCGCCGTGAAGCAGGCCTATGATGTGCTGTCGAACGCGGAGCGGCGTTCGGCCTATGATCGCGGGGCCGTCGAGGCGGCGAACGACGATGACTTTGAGCCGGAGGAAATCGTGGTGCGGCGGCCGGTTCGTCCGGTCCAGCCCGAACCGGTAATGGCAGGGGTGCTGCAACGGCCGGGTTTTTTCGATCTTTCGACGATGCTATGGATCGGGCTGGCGGTGTTCCTGTGCCTGTGTGTGTATCAGGCAGCGACGCATCTGCTGGCGCCGCCACGGACGGTGCGCGATGATATCCCGCCCAACGCGGCAATCGTTGCACCGCTGTCGCCGACCGCGCATCAGGCGGTGCTGTATGGCCCGGCGCCGGTGCGGCTGGCCGGAGTACCCAATTTCTATGTCGCTCCGAACGCGTCGCCGGCCATCCTGTGGCGACTGGATGCCGAACACGGCACGCTGATTCCGGTTGGCCGGATGCCGCCGTTCAGTTCCGTGCACGCGATCCGGCTGATCCGCCAGAGCGGCATGCTGGAAGTGACGATGAACGACCATGCCAACGGCTTCATCAGCGCCGACCATCTGACACCCGGCAATGTGGTGGCCGCTCGGCGGGCGTATTGCGGCTACAACGCCGGATCGCCGCCGACCGACGGGGAATTGCTAGAACACCGCGTTACTGGCGGCGCGACGCTGGAAATCGACAACCGCGCGGTGCAGCCGGTCGTGGTGAAGTTGCGGGATGCGACGGGGGCGGTCGCGCTGGCGGTGTATATGGAGCCCGGCGGTCATGCGGCGTTCGATGGGCTGGCCGACGGGGTCTATCAGACCGAGTTCGCGATCGGCGAGCTGTGGAGCAGGGCGTGCAACACGTTCGCGGCCGGGATGCGGGCACGGCGGCTGGATGCGGCGCTGACGGTGCCGCGCGATTCGCATCTGGCGGTCACGGCGGACGAGCCCGCGGTGGACATCACGGAGCAGGCGTTCGAACGGAATTGATGGGGCGTTCCGGGTAGAAAGTCGTGGGTCACCGGGCCAAGCCCGGTGATGACACGAGGAGGAACTGGCCAGTCCTCCACCCCTTATCCTGGCGCCTGCGAGACCTGCGCCGGCCACGACGAAGGCTACAACAGCGAGCGCCGGCCAGAACGCGCGGCGGTTGGTGTCAGGCGATGGCGGGGTTGGCGGCGCCGGCCTGGTTGCGGCGGGACTGCCAGAGCGCCACGAAATCGATCGGCTGCAGCAGGACTGGCGGGAAGCCGCCGTCGCGGGTCACGTCGGACAGGATGTTGCGGGCGAACGGGAACAAGATGCGGGGGCATTCGACCAGCAGAACCGGCTCGATCGCGTTGTCGGGCAGGCCGTTCAGGGTGAAGACGCCGGCATAGGTCAGTTCGGCGACGAAGACCGTGGCCGGCGGGGTGGCCGACTGGCCGTTCGTCTGTCCCGCGTTGTCGTGGGCTTCGGCGCGGATGACGATGGCGACTTCGAAGACGCTCTGGCCTTCCTGCACGCGGCGGGCCTGCACATCCAGGTTGATGCTGACCTGCGGCTGCGCCTTGAGTTGGGTGTAGATCTGCGGGGCGCCCGGCACCTCGAAGGACAGGTCTTTCACGTATTGGATGTTGACCACCAGCGGCTGGGCCGGCTGGCCGGTGGGCTGCGGGGCGGGAGTTGTCTCGGACATTACGGGCTCCGTTGCAAAAACCACGCCGTCTTCGGCGTTCGATTAGGACACGCCTGCTTGCGGGAAGCCGAAGCAGCTTCGCTTCGGCGAAGGCAGGCCGGGTAGCACGATTGTTCCGCAAATGCCACCGGGTTTCCGGGTTCGCGAACGTGTCACGCGCGCCACGTCAGGCGTTCGGGCGCGGGTTCGGTGGGGTCGCAGCGCAGCCATTGGCCGTTGGTCACGCTTTGGCCGGTCAGGCTGAGGATGAAGCCCCAATGGCTGACCACCAGGGTGTTCGCCCAATCGTGACGCTGTGCCAGGCCAGTGCGAAAGCGGGCGGCGCGATCGACGATGGCGTGTTCGGGTTCTTCCTCGGCGGGCCACCAGATGTTTTCGATCCGGGCGAAATCGTGGCCGGGCCAATCGCGTTCCAGATCGGTGCGAGGGGAGCCGATGTCGCAGGCGTAGGCGAAGCGTTCCCGTACGATCGGGTCGATGGTGACGGGGACGTTCAACGCCTCGGCGACCGGGTGGGCGGTCTGCAGGGCTCGGGTGTAGGGGGAAACGATGATGCGTTCGATTCCCTGCCCCACCAGTTGTTGGGCGGCTTCCTGTGCCTGGGTGTGACCGAGCGGGGTGAGGCGCGGGTCGATGATGCCGGGGTCGCGGCGGGTGGCGCCGAAATGCAGGTTGAATTCGCTCTGGCCATGACGCAGCAGGATCATGGAACGGCCATACAGGCGGTCCGATCGGGCGGCAAGTGCGGCAAATGAGGCGGTTCGGGGCAATTCGTCCGGGTTTCGTTTGTCATGGCCCCTGCTCGCGCCTATCTGTGGAGGGATAAGGAGCGTGTGGTATGGGTGCGAGCGGCGGATTTCCGGTTGATCTGGTTCTGTTTGGGATGATCGCGGCCTTTCTGGTCCTGCGGCTGCGAAGCATTTTGGGCAAGCGGCAGGGGTTCGAGCGTCAGGCGCCGCCGGTTCAGCCGGTGCCGTTGCGTCCGGTGGGCGGGCCGATTATCGAGGCCAAGGCCGAACCGCCGCAGCCGGCTGCCGTGCAGCCGATGCCGGACACGGCGTCGCCGACCGGGCAGGCGCTGGCACAGATGCGGACGCTGGATCCTACGTTCGATCCCGCCCGGTTCCTGGCAGGGGCGGATCAGGCGTTCCGGATGATCGTTGCCGCGTTCGCCGCCGGCGACCGGGTCGGGTTGCGGGCGTTGCTGTCGGACGACACCTACAGCGCGTTCGAGCAGGCGATCAGTGCTCGGGAGAAGGCCGGCGAGACCCAGGTCTCCGAGGTCAAGTCGATGCAGCATCTGAGCATCGATGCGGCGGAACTGAAGGGGCGTGTCGGATCGGTAACGGTGAAGATCGTGTCGGATCAGGTCAGCTACACCCACGATGCCAACGGCAAGCCCTTGACGGGCGCCGATGCCGTGACGGAAATCACCGATCTGTGGACGTTCGAGCGTGATTTGTCGCAGCAGGATCCGACCTGGCGGCTGGTCGCGGCGCGCAGCGGCTGATCTTACCAGGATACTTTGATGACTGAGACGAAGCCTCGGGTGGGTCTGTTCGTGACCTGCCTGGTCGATCTGCACCGGCCTTCGGTCGGATTCGCAGCGATCAAGCTGCTGGAGCGGGCCGGGTGCCAGGTGGAGGTGCCTCGGGCGCAGACCTGTTGCGGGCAGCCTGCGTATAATTCCGGTGACCGGAAGACGGCGCGTGACCTGGCGGTGGGAATCGTCGAGGCGTTCCGCGGGTATGATTACGTGGTTGCGCCGTCGGGGTCGTGCGCGGGGATGTTGAAGCATCATCTGCCGCATCTGTTCGACGACGATCCCAATCTGCGGGCGGTGGCGGATGCGATGGCGTCCCGGGTGTACGAGCTGGTGGGGTTTCTGACTGACGTGCTGGGCGTTCGCGACACCGGGACGGCGTTCGGCGGCGTGGTCACGTATCACGACAGTTGCTCGGGGTTGCGAGAGCTGGGGATCAAGCAGCAGCCGCGCGATCTGCTGGCTGCTGCTGGGGCACAGGTTGTCGAGATGACCGAACCGGAGATCTGCTGCGGGTTCGGCGGGACGTTTTGTGTGAAATACCCGGATATCTCGGTGCGAATGGTGTCGGACAAGACGAAGGACATTGTGGCCACAGGCGCGGATACGGTGCTGGCCGGTGATCTGGGGTGCCTGCTGAACATCGCCGGGCGGCTGCGGCGGGAGGGTTCGACGGTGCACGTGCGACATGTGGCCGAGGTGCTGGCGGGAATGACCGGCGATCTGCCGGGGATTGGCGAGGGGCGGGGTTAGGCGGCTGGTAGCGCCTCGGCCTATCGGTGCGACATAAACACGAGCGCGCGATGTCGCCGGGTTGCCACGATCTTACCACCTGATTGCCCGGAACGATGACCAGCTTGGACTCGTTACAAGACGTCCAGGCTTTTCATCAACGGCAACAGGAGTATTGCTATGCGAATGGGTTATATCGTGGCGATGGCGGGGTTGCTCGCGGCTGGTCCGGCGATGGCGCAGGTGGTGATCACCACACCGAACAATGGTGCTGCCGCGGCGCATGAATACCAGTCCGATCAGGCTCGTTCGGCGGGGCATCAGAACATGGACGCCGCGCGGGCGAACGCGGCGGTGGGTAATTATTCGGCCGCGGAGCAGGACAAGGCGGCGGCGCATCAGGATTTCCATGCGGCCCACCATGAGGAGCACAAGGCGGATCGCGACAGTTCCGGCGGGGTGACGCTGCAGGTTCGTTAACGCCATGGAACGGGGCCCGGGGATTGCCTGGGTCCCGCTTCGTTTTTTGTGTTCTTAAGCGTCGCCGCGGTATCGCAGCGCCTCGACCACCAGAGCAAAGGCTGGCGTGGGTTGGCGGCGGCTGGGGTAGTAGAGATGGTAGCCCGGATAAGGCGGGCACCAATCGGCAAGCACCTGGATGAGTCGGCCGGTGGCTAGGTGCGTCTGAATGGCATCCTCCGGCACGTAGGCCAGGCCGAAGCCGGCGAGTGCCGCGTCCAGCAT
This sequence comes from Acidisphaera sp. S103, assembly GCF_009765975.1. Taxonomy (GTDB): domain Bacteria; phylum Pseudomonadota; class Alphaproteobacteria; order Acetobacterales; family Acetobacteraceae; genus Rhodopila. The sequence goes on from NZ_LMUJ01000036.1 coordinate 64,162, forward strand.
CGGGGTGGTGCCGTTGAAGATGAGCTGGCCCTCCACCCTGACCTTCAGTTCGTGCTTTCCCTTCTGAAATTCCCAGGCGTACAGGCCACCGTGGGTGGGCAGGCGCAGGTTGATGCAGGTGTGGGCTGTCAGGTCGCGCGGTGTCTTCGGTCTGGGCCGTCCGGCGAAGTATGATGGTGCACCGACCACCGCCGAACGCATGTCCGGGCCGATGCGCACAGCAATCATGTCTTTCGCAACCATCTCACCGGATCGGACGCCGGCGTCATAACGTTCGGCGACGATATCCGTTAGTCCGTAGTCGATGACGACCTCCACCTTGATATCCGGGTAGGCCGGCAGAAGCGTTTCGAGGGCGGGCCAGAGGACGGCGCGTATGGCATGGTCGTGCGCGGTGATGCGGATGGTGCCGGAGGGTTTGTCGCGCAGCGCAGTGAGCGCGGTCAGTTCGGCGTCGATTTCTTCCAGACGCGGTCCGGCGGCGCGGAGCAGACGGTCCCCCGCCTCGGTCGGTGCGACGCTGCGGGTGGTGCGGGTCAGCAGCCTCAGGCCGAGCCGGGTTTCCAGCCCGCGGACCGTCTGGCTCAGCGCCGACTGTGAAACCCCCAGTTTCGCGGCGGCTCGGGTGAAGCTGCGTTCGCGCGCCACGGCGAGGAAAGCCACGATGTCGTTGAGGTCGGTACGGGGCATTCAGAAGTCTAGCTTATAGGTTCATGCAGATTCCAGCACCTAATCCCAGAGCGCGGCGCCTCTTAGATGGGGAAGCATCGGCAAACCATGGAGATGGGCGATGGAAATCAGGCGAGCGGGTTCCGAACCTTCCGGCAAAGGCCCGGACGACTATTTCACCGGACGGGTGCGGGTCGACCGGTTGTTCAGTGCGCCGGAGCCGGCCCGCGTTGCCGGCGCGAGCGTCACGTTCGAGCCGGGCGCCCGGACCGCATGGCACACGCATCCGCTGGGTCAGACGCTGATCGTCACGGCCGGTTGCGGCTGGGTTCAGCGGGAGGGCGGACCGGTCGAGGTGATCAGGCCGGGCGATGTGGTGTGGTTCTCGCCGGCGGAAAAGCACTGGCACGGGGCCACGGCGACGACGGGCATGACCCATATCGCCATTCAGGAAGCGCTGAACGGCAAAGTCGTGGACTGGATGGAAAAGGTCAGCGACGAACAATACCAGGCCGGATCTACGAAAGGCTGAAGCGAGATGTGGACGATTGAGGAACTGGACCGGATCGGCGGGGCGGACGAACTGGCGATCGCGTCGGTTCGGCGCGATGGAACGTTGCGAAAGCCGGTGATCATCTGGGCGGTTCGGGTCGGTGGCGATGTTTATGTGCGATCGGCCTACGGGCGGGGTGCCGGCTGGTTTCGCGGTGTCCAGGTTCGGCATGAGGGTCGTATCGATGCCGGTGGTGTCGGAAAAGACGTTCTCTTTGAGGACGCCGATCCTGCCGCCGGCGACGCAATCGATGCTGCCTACCGTACCAAGTATCGTCGGCATGGCGCCCAATACGTGGCTTCGGTGACGAATGCCGAGGCCCGGTCGACGACGATCAGGATCGTGCCGCGCTGAGCGGCATCGGGAAGGATGGAAATCAATGCAGAAGCGTAAACTTGGCGACAGTGGCCTGGAGGTCTCTGCTATCGGGCTGGGTTGCATGGGAATGACCAATTCCTACGGACAAAACCCTGATAGGGACGAGATGATTCCGATCATCCGGTCGGCGGTCGAGCGGGGCGTGACCTTTTTCGATACCGCCGAAGTCTACGGGCCGTTCCTCAACGAGGAACTTGTCGGTGAGGCGTTGGCGCCGGTGCGTGACCAGGTGGTGATCGCAACGAAGTTCGGCCATGACATCAATCCAGCGGAGCCGCGCCGCAGTGGCGTCAACAGCCGACCGGATCACATCAAGCAAGTCGCCGAGGCATCCCTGAAGCGCCTGCGGATCGACGTGATCGATCTTTTCTACCAGCACCGAGTCGATCCGAATGTGCCTATCGAGGACGTAGCCGGTGCCGTGAAGAATTTGATCCAGCAAGGCAAGGTCAGGCATTTTGGGCTCTCGGAACCGGGCGTGCAGACGATCCGCCGCGCCCATGCGGTGCAGAAGGTGACGGCGGTCCAGAGTGAATACTCGCTGTGGTGGAGGCGTCCGGAAGCGGAGGTGCTGCCGGCGCTCGAGGAACTCGGCATCGGTTTTGTTCCCTTCAGTCCACTCGGAAAGGGTTTCCTGACCGGAAAGATCGACGAAAGCACGACGTTCAGCACTTCGGATCTGCGCAGCCGGATTCCCCGGTTTTCGGCCGAAACACGGACGGCGAACCTTGCCCTGGTCGCGATGCTGACCGAGATCGTGGCACGCAAGCAGGCGACAGTGGCACAGATCGCTCTGGCTTGGCTGCTGGTCCGGAAGCCGTGGATTGTTCCGATCCCGGGCACCACGAAGCAGCATAGGCTGGAAGAGAATATCGGCGCGGCGGCCGTTACGCTGACTGCTGCCGATATGGATGAGATCGAGAGTGCCGCGGCGAAGATCGCTGTGCAGGGCGAGCGCTACCCGGAATTCCTGGAACGGATGACCGGGCTTTAATGGAAGTAGGATGTGGATCAGTGAGTAACAATATCGAAGGAAAAGTCGTCGTTATTACGGGCGCGAGCAGCGGGTTGGGCGAGGCGACCGCCCGCATGCTGTCGGCACAGGGTGCTCGGGTTGTGCTGGGGGCTCGGCGTCAGGATCGCATTCAGACGCTGGCTCGTGATTTGGGCGGCGACGACAAGGCGCTCGCCGTGACGACGGAGGTCACCGACCGAGCGCAGGTGAAGCGGCTGGTGGATGCTGCTGTCCAGACATATGGACGGATCGATGTCATGATCAACAATGCCGGCGTGATGCCACAGGCACCGCTCGAGCGGCTGAAGGTCGATGAGTGGGATCGGATGATCGATGTGAACATCAAGGGCGTGCTGTACGGCATTGCCGCGGCGCTGCCATATATGCAGCGGCAGAAGTCCGGTCACGTCATCAACGTTTCATCGGTGGCCGGCCATAAGGTCGGGCCGGGTTTCGCGGTGTATGCGGCGACCAAGCATGCCGTGCGGGCGCTGTCCGAGGGACTGCGGCAGGAGGTGAAGCCCTACAACATCCGCACGACGATCATCTCGCCGGGCGCGGTGGCGACGGAACTGCCGGATAGCACAAGCGAGCCCGATATCGCCGAACGGGTCCGCAAGGTCTACGAAACCGCGATCCCCGCTGACTCGTTTGCACGCACGGTGGTGTTCGCCATGAGCCAGCCGGATGATGTGGATATCAACGAAATCCTGTTCCGGCCGACACGCCAGGAATACTGAGCGGGTCGGATTGATGGTGCGCGATTTCCTATACGGGATCGAGACAAAATCGCGGGTGGCCGGGACACGCCCGGCCATGACGGTCAGGCAACGCAATGGCTGGTGAAATGATTCTCAGCCCACCGCTTATCCTGATGCCAATGGGGACACGCCCGGCCATGACGAGCCAGAAACCGGTGTTGACACAGGGTCTGGGGGCTGCCGTGTAATCAGTGTCCCCGCAGAATCTGACTCAGGAACAGTTTCAACCGGTCCGTCTGCGGGTTTTCGAACAACTGGTTCGGCGGGCCGTTTTCGACGATCTCGCCGCGGTCCATGAACACCACGCGGTGAGCGACCTGCCGAGCGAAACCCATTTCGTGGGTGACGCAGACCATGGTCATGCCGTCGTCGGCGAGGCCGATCATGGTGTCCAGGACCTCCTTGATCATTTCGGGGTCCAGCGCGCTGGTGGGTTCGTCGAACAGCATGATCTTGGGCTTCATGCACAGCGCCCGAGCGATGGCGACGCGCTGCTGCTGGCCGCCGGATAGTTGGCCGGGGTATTTTTTCGCCTGCTCGGGGATCTTGACGCGTTCGAGATAGCTCATGGCGAGGGCTTCCGCCTCGGCCTTGGGCATTTTGCGAACCCAGATCGGGGCGAGCGTGCAGTTCTCCAGGATCGTCAGGTGGGGGAACAGGTTGAACGACTGGAACACCATCCCGACCTCTCGCCGGATGGTGTCGAGCGCACGCAGGTCGTCGGTCAGTTCGGTGCCATCGACGATGATGCTGCCCTCCTGGTGCGTCTCCAGGCGGTTGATGCAGCGGATCATGGTGGATTTGCCGGAACCGGACGGACCGCAAACGACGACACGTTCTTTCTCGGCCACCGTCAGGGAGACGTCGCGCAGCACGTGCATGGTGCCGTACCATTTGTTCACCTTGTCCAGCACGATCGCCGGCGGGCCGGACAGGCTCATTGTTTGGCTCATTCTAAACGTGTCTCCGTCAGCGGGTGCGAGAGCGGTTGAGGTCACGCTCCAGGCTTCGGCTGTATTTCGACATGGCGAAGCAGAAGGCGATGTAGATGGCGGCGAGGCCGATATAGACCTCGGTGGAGAAGCTTTGCCAGGGGGGGTCGCTGAGGGCGACCTTGCCCATGGTCAGCAGGTCGAACAGGCCGATGATCAGCACCAGCGACGTATCCTTGAAGAAGCCGATGAAGGTGTTGACCAGCGGCGGGATAACCAGGCGCAGGGCCTGCGGCAGGATGATGAAACCGGTTTTTTTCCAGTAGCTCAGACCGAGTGCGTCGGCGGCTTCGGCCTGGCCTTTGGGCAGGGCCTGAAGGCCGGCGCGGACGACCTCGGCCAGGTAGGCACCGGCGAACAGGATGAAGGCGACCTGGGCGCGGAGCAGTTTGTCGATATTGACGCCGGCGGGCAGGAACAGCGGAAACATGACGCTGGCCATGAACAGGACGGCGATCAGGGGGACGCCGCGGATGATCTCCACGTAGAGCACGCAGAGCATTTTCACGGCGGGCAGTTTTGTCGAGCGGCGGCCCAGGGCGATGAGAACCGCAAGGGGGAAGGAGAAGGCGGCCCCGAAGGTCGCCAGGATCAGGGTGATGGGCAGGCCGCCCCAGTAGTCCTCGGTGACCAACTGTAGGCCGAACACGCCGCCCCACATCAGGATGCCGACGGCGGTCAGGGTGGCGATCCAGATCAGCACCAGTTCCTTGCGCCAAAAGCGGCGCATGCCGGAGACGATGTAGAGGCCGATGAACAGGAGCACGACGATGGCCTGGCGCCATTGCTCATCGTACGGATACCGGCCGAACAGGATCAGGCGGTATTTGTCCGCCAGGACTGCCCAGCAGGCGCCGATGCCGGCGGCTTTCTGGCAGACCGTGGTGTCGGGGATGCCGGTGGGGCCGTAAGGGACGTGCCAGACGGCGTGGACGATGCCCCATTCGAACAGGCCGAACACGACGCGGACGATCACGTAGCCCAGCGCCAGGGTGACCGCCGTGGACCATGTGGAGCCGAACAGGTTGGTGCGCAGCCAGGCCCAGGGGCCAAGGGCGGCGACTTTAAGCTGATCCCGGGCGGGCGTTGGCACGTGGCCGGCGGTGGTGCTGGCTTGGCTCATGGCTTAGCGCTCCACCAGCGCGATGTGCGCGTTGTACCAGTTCATGAACAGGCTGATGGACAGGCTGATGGTGAGGTAGACGGCCATGATGATGGCGATGCCCTCGATGGCCTGACCGGTCTGGTTCAGCGTGGTGTTGGCGATGGAGACGACGTCCTGGAAGCCGATGGCGACGGCCAGGGAACTGTTCTTGGTCAGGTTCAGGTATTGGCTGGTCATCGGCGGGATGATGACGCGCAGCGACTGGGGCAGGATGATTTGGCGCAGCACGTGGCCGGGGCGAAGGCCCAGTGCGCCGGCGGCTTCCCATTGGCCTTGCGGGATAGCCTGGATGCCGGAGCGGACGATCTCGGCGATGTAGGAGGCGGTGTAGGTCACCAGACCAAGCAGAAGGGCGAAGTATTCGGGGCTGACGGTGCCGCCGCCCTGGAAGTTGAAGCCTCGGAGGACGGGGAGCTCGGGGTTGAAGGGTGCGCCCAGGGTGGCCCAGACGGCGACGGGAAGGCCGATCAGCAGGGCCAGGGCGACGGGCCAGACGGCGGGGCGGACGCCGGTGGCGTCTTGTTGGCGGCGGGCTCGGCGGTTCCACTGGATCGTGCCGACGACACCGGCGATGAAGACCAGCACAGCCGCCGTGTGGGCGGGCTGCCAGTCGATTTCGGGAAGCTTCAGGCCTCGGTTGGACAGGAAGGCGATGTGGCCGAGGTGGAAGGCTTGTTTGGGGCCGGGCAGGCCTTGGAGGATGGTGTACCAGAACAGCAATTGCAGCAGCAGCGGGATGTCGCGCAAGGTTTCGACGTAGAACCCGGTCAGCCTTGCCAGCAGCCAGTTTTTCGACAGGCGGCCGATGCCGATCAGGGTGCCCAGGATGGTGGCCAGGACGACGCCGATCACCGCCACCTGCAGGGTGTTCAGCACGCCGATCAGCAGCGCTCGGCCGTAGGTGTTCACGGCGGGGTCGTAGGGCAGGAGGTGCTCGCCGATCGGGATGCCGGCGACGCGGTCGAGAAAGCCGAAGCCGGTGGCGATGTGGCGGGCGGCGAGGTTCTGGTTGGTGTTGTGGATGAAGTACCAGGCGATGACGGCGACGATGCCGACGATGACGATCTGCCAGACGATCGAGCGGAAGACGGGGTCGGTCCAGGACAATCGCATGCGGCGCCTGGGGGCAACCCGAGCGGCGATGAGCCGTGGATCGGCGGTGGCTTGGGACATCAGAGGCGGACTCCCCGTCGCTTCGGCTCAGTGTTGGTTAGGCAAGATTAGGGCCATGTGCAATGCGCTGCTCGCAGACCTGTGATGGTGCGAGTGTGCTTTGGTTGATGGGACAAATCAATCGTTTGTCGGTGGGAAGGGCGGGTTCGGTGGGGCTTGACACATACCAACCGGTTGGTATGTGATGGTGGCATGACGACACACGCCCCTGAAACCGCCCGGACCCGACTGCTGGATGCGGCTGTGCGCGTCATTCGGGAGAAGGGGTATCACGCGACGTCGGTGGACGAGCTTTGTGCGGCCGCGGGGGTGACCAAGGGGGCGTTCTTCCATCATTTCAAAAGCAAGGAAGATCTTGGCGTCGCGGCGGCGGACCATTGGTCGACGGCAACCGGCGGTTTGTTCGCCGGTGCCCCGTATCACGCGCCGGACGACCCGTTTGATCGGGTGATGGGGTATCTGGATTTTCGGGCCGCGCTGATCCGTGGGACGACGGCTGAATTCACCTGCCTGGTCGGCACGATGGCGCAGGAGACATTCCTGACCAATCCCCCGATCCGGGATGCGTGTTTTGACAGCATCGCGGGCCATGCGGAAACGTTGGAAGCCGATCTGGCGGCGCTGATTCGTGGGTCGACGGCCGAGCGGATCACGGCCAAGAGCCTCGCGTTGCATACCCAAGTGGTGCTGCAGGGAGCCTTCATCCTGGCGAAAGCCAAGGACGATCCGTCGATCGCCGGCGACAGTATCGAGCATCTGCGCCGGTATTTCAGGCTGTTGTTTGATGCTCATAAACCAAGGGAGAACACGCCATGACCGAGACCTCGAACGTAACCGCGCCGGCGGGCATGCATGCCTTGTCGCCACACCTGGTCTGTGCGGGCGCCGCTGATGCGATCGCGTTCTACAAGGCGGCGTTTGGCGCGACCGAAATGATGCGGCTGCCCGGGCCGGATGGGAAGCTGATGCATGCTTCGATCCTCGTGAACGGATCGTCGGTGATGCTGGTGGATGAAAACCCGGCTTATGGGATGCTGTCACCTCGGTCGTTGAAGGGCACGCCTGTTACGATCCACCTGATCGTCAAGGATGCCGATGCGGTGGTGAAGCAGGCAGCCGAGGCGGGCGCGACCATCAAGATGCCGGTGCAGGACATGTTCTGGGGCGATCGTTATGGCCTGATCGAGGACCCGTTCGGCCATCTATGGTCGGTGGCCACGCCGCAGCGGACGATGACGGCCGAGGAAGTGGCCGCGGCGGCCAAGGCCGCGATGTGTGGCGTCGGCGGTTCGGGAGTCTGATCCGGGGATATCGCACCGTGTGTGATTCGACGGCGCTGTTCGGGGCGTCGTGGCAGATCGTGCCCCGGTCGGTCAGCCGGATGCAGAGGGACGGTCGCCCCGAACAGGTCCAGCGCATGATGGATGTGCTGATGCGCATGTCGTAGCTGGATGAGGCGGCGTACGCGGGGGAGGGTGCTGTCTGACGTTGATGACTCCAGCGTCGAACGGTGCGAGAACGGGCACTGGCCGACATTGGCGGGAGGACCCTTATGAACGCGCCCATCACAGCGATCACACCGTTGGCGCCGCCTGAATCGCGGCACGTGCTGATCCTGAAGCAGCTTGAGCGCAAGCTGCTGTGGCTGTCGGCATGGATGATCCATAACGCCAACCATATCCGGCCCAATCGGGACGGGTTGAAGGTCGGCGGGCACCAGGCGTCCTGTGCGTCGTGCATCTCCATCATGGCGGCGCTGTATCTGGAGGTGGCTCGGCCGCAGGACCGGATCGCGGTGAAGCCGCATGCGGGACCGGTGTTCCACGCGATGAACTATCTGTTCGGACGGCAGACTCGGGAGAAGCTGGAGGGTCTGCGGCAGTTCGGCGGAATCCAGCCATATCCGTCCCGGGTGAAGGATGGGGCGGAGGTGGATTTTTCCACCGGGTCGGTGGGGCTGGGCGTGGCGATGACCAGTTTCTCGGCGCTGATGGCAGATTATACGCGGCTGCATGGGCTGGGGCGGACGGATCTGCCGGCGGGGCGGCATATCGCGATCTGCGGCGATGCGGAGTTGGATGAGGGGAATATCTACGAGGCGCTGCTGGAGGGCTGGAAGCACGACGTCCGGAACGTCTGGTGGATCGTGGATTACAACCGACAAAGCCTGGACAGCGTGGTGCCGGATCGGCTGTTCGGGCGGATCGAGGGGCTGTTCCGCGACATGGGCTGGAACTGCGTTACCATCAAATATGGCCGGCTGCTGGAGGCGGCGTTTGCGCGTGAGGGCGGGGAGGCGTTGCGGGACTGGATCGATGATTGCCCGAACAGTCTTTACGCGGCGCTGACGTTCCAGGGCGGGGCGGCGTGGCGGCAGACTCTGCTGGCGGATCTAGGGCGGTCGAAGGCCAGGGCCATTATCGATGAGCTGACCGACGATGAATTGGGCGCCCTGATGACGAATCTGGGTGGGCACGACATCGAGACCGTCATTGAGTGTTTGCGGGCGGCGGATGCGGATGGGGATCAGCCGACTTGTTTCATTGCCTATACGATCAAGGGGATGGGGCTGCCGTTCGCGGGGCATAAGGACAACCATGCCGGGTTGATGAGCAAGGAACAGATGGAACAGTTCCGGCGGGATATGAATATCCGGCCCGGACACGAATGGGACCTGTTCGAGGGGCTGGATGTTCCGGAGGCGGAACTTCAGGCGTTTCTACGGGATTGTCCGTTTGGGGCATTGCTGACGCCGGAGGGACGGACGCTGTCGGCGCCTTCGGTTTTCGTGCCGGCGGCGTTGCCGATTCCCCGGCTGGCGGGGCGGCGGATGTCGACGCAGGGTGGTTTCGGGGAGATTCTGGCGGAGATCGGGCGGGGGCAGGGGGAATTTAAGGACCTGGCCACGCATATCATGACGACGTCGCCGGATGTTACGGTTTCGACGAATTTGGGACCTTGGGTGAACCGGCGGGGGATTTTCGATCGGCATACGCGGAATGATGTGTTCCGGGATTCGAAGCTGGCCTCGGCGCAGCGTTGGGGGATGTCGCCAAAGGGGCAGCATATCGAGTTGGGGATCGCCGAACAGAATTTGTTTCTGCTGTTGGGGGCTGCAGGGTTGGCTCCGGGGATGTCTGGCGCTCGGGTTTTGCCGGTGGGGACGGTGTATGATCCGTTCGTTAATCGGGGGTTGGATGCGCTGCTTTATGCCTGTTACCAGGATGCCCGGTTTTTGCTGGTGTCCACGCCTTCGGGACTGACACTTGCGCCGGAGGGGGGGCAGCATCAGTCGGTGAACACGCCGCTGATCGGGATGGCGGCGGATCGGTTGGCTTCGTTCGAGCCTTCGCATGTTGATGAGTTGGGAGTGTTGCTGCGGCATGCGTTCGACTTCATGCAGCGGCCGGATGGGTCGGCGGTTTGGTTGCGGTTGTCTACTCGGGCGCTGGAGCAGAATGAGCGGGCGCTGGATCCCGCGGCGGTGATCGCGGGGGCGCATTGGGTGGCGCCTCCGGCGGAGGGCGCGCGGATCGCGCTGGCGTATCAGGGGCCGGTGGCGCCGGAAGCTGAGGCGGCTTTTGAGGTGCTGCGGGAGGAGGAACCGGGGGCCGGGTTGCTGGCGATTACGTCGCCGGATCGGCTGCATGCGGGGTGGCTGGCGGCGATGCGTGCCCGGCGCAGTGGAGACCGGAGTGCGGTGGCTTGGGTAGAGCGGCTGTTGGCTCCGCTGACGCAGGGGGCGGCTTTGGTGACGGTGCTGGATGGGCATCCGGCTACGCATGCCTGGTTGGGGTCGGTGCGGGGGCAGAGGGTGGTGCCGCTAGGGCCGGACCGGTTTGGGCAGAGTGGGGATATTCCGGATCTGTATCGGGAGTATGGGCTGGATACGGACGCGATTTTGGATGCTTGTGCGCAGGCTATGTTGGGGTAGGGGATAGGTTTCTTGCGGCGAGGTGCTTCTTCTTGAGGGGGGGCCTGCTCAATTCCCGTTTGGGGCGGCGGAGTTTGGCCTATCTTACGCTATCAATCAGGCTTGGCGCGAACGCACTTCTCATTTGACCGATCGTGGTGGTCCCTGTGGCGGAACTATCTGCCTTGAGGTACAGTATGTTGGATCTGTCTAATTAAATCTGAACCATATCGCGCTCGCAATTTTTCTAAGAACCTGACTCGAAATCAAGCGATCGCCTGGCAATCTCGAGCGATCCTGCGGATGAGCAGGAAGCCCATGGCCAGCATGAACCAAGCCTGCGACGAGGTCGTCAACGTCTCGAAGTCCTTGGCGAGGCGTCGAGCACGGTTCGCCCATCCGAAGGTCCGCTCGACGATCCACCGCTTTGGCAGCACGACGAAGCCTTTGACGGCGCGGTCTGTGCGTTTGACGACGCTGAGCCGGATACCGGTTGCCTCATAGGCGGCGCGTCGGGTTTCGTCGCCGGCGTATCCGCCATCGACAAAGGCCAGTTGCACCCATGGACTTTTCTGGCTGACCGCTTTCAGTAATGGTACAAGGCCGTCGCGATCCTGCACGTCGGCCGTGGTGACCTGGCACTTGATCGGTAAACCGAGCGTGTCGACGGCGATGTGGCGTTTGCGGCCCTTGACCTTCTTGGCAGCGTCGTAACCCTTGACCCCTCCGGCCTCGGTGGTCTTGACCGACTGGCTGTCGACGATGACGACGCTCGGCACCGCCTTCCTGCCCTCGGCTTCGCGAACGGCCATGACCAGGACGCTGACGATCTGTTCCCACAACCCGCTGTCGCGCCAGGCGTAGAAGCGGTTTTGAACGGTTGTGAACGGGGGAAAATCCTTCGGCAGGTAGCGCCACGGGCACCCCGCGCGGACCAGGTAGAACAGCGCATTCAGGATCACACGCGGATCGGTCGGCTTGCGGCCACATGGCTTGGGCGCGGGTAACAGCGGCGCTATCAACGCGAACTCCGCGTCCGACAGGTCGCTTGCATAGCGTTCGCCGATCACCGCATATTTCTCTCGATCGGTCTCGTTCCAAGGCATCGCGAATCACTCGGTCTTGTTGCAGAGCCAGCGAATCGCAACCTGCGAGACCGGTCAACGTCTACAAAGACTTAACCCTTACCAGATTTGATTCCGATACCGTTTCCGGTCAGTCTCAAGCTGTGTGGACGGAATCCCAGGCATGCGAATTTGTAAGATTGAACTAGACTGCTGCGATGGTGGGCGCGTGGCGGCGTGCGTGTTGTCTGCGGTCTGCCAGGGTTTGGGTGCTTCCCCCTGTCGATGCCGGTCAGAATCCGTAGCTACTTGCTGAAGCGTCGTCAGATGGCCGTGCTGCGCTTCGGCGCTCCGGATTGTCCAGGTAGTCCATAGGAGGGACCCGCCCCGAAGCGGAGCGCCCTTTTGCGCGCAGCGAAGCGAAGGGGCGGGAGGTTCCTGTGGACTACCTGGACAATCCGGGATGGCACTCCAGCCAAGGGTCTGGCCTCGGGATATTTGAGGGTGATGCGGTAGACCTTCCGGAATTGGGAAGGCAGGCACAGCGCCGATCCATCACCGGGCAGTTTTGCTTCGGCGCCGTGCCCTACACCGTGCAGAGGCACGATTGCAGGGGCATCATCGCAGTCGCGACGGCGCGCGTCCACGCCATCGGCGGGCGCATGACAGGAGCGGCGGTTGCGACCACGATCGTCTGCCGCAAGCCCGGCTGTTTCTATGCGCGGACCCAGGTTGTCGTGCCCAGGCGCTCATTTGCAGCCATTGCGACCGGGGCCACATCTACTGCGCCGAGTGTGCGCCGCACGCGCGCCGACGTTCGCTGCATGCAGCGGGGCGGCGCTACCAGGCGAGCCATCATGGCCGGGTGAAACATGCGGCACGATCGCGCCGCTACCGGGCGCGGCAAAATAAAGTGACGCATCACGGTTCACTCCTGCATCGATCGGATGCTGTGCTGGCCACGGACCCGGTGGTGGTGGTGGTGGTCGAGCAACAATCGCCGCTGGACAGTCGGTCGCCTGCACGCGGGCAGCGATGGTGCTGCCTGCGTTGTGGCCGGCGTTGTTCAGACCATGTGCGGCAAGGCTTCCTGCCGCATCGGGTCCGTCGGAACAGGCGAAGAGGACCCGATCATGACTATTCCACCTGAACTCGAGGCGCAGATCCTGCGCTATTACCATGTCGAAAAGTGGCGCATCGGAACGATCGCCCGGCAGTTGCGCGTGCATCCCGAGACCGTCGCCCGGGTACTGGCCCAGGCCGGCCTGCCACGCATCGGGGCGCCACAGCGGCCATCGAAGATCGATCCCTATCTGCCGTTCATCCGCGAGATGCTGGCCAAGTTCCCGACGCTGACCGCCAGCCGCCTGCACGCCATGGTTTGTGAGCGCGGCTATCGCGGCAGGCCAAGTCGTTTCCGCGCCATCATCGCCTGCCATCGGCCCCGTCCGCCAGCAGAGGCCTATCTGCGCCTGCGCACGCTGCCCGGCGAGCAGGCGCAATGCGACTGGGCCCACTTCGGTCATCTGGTGATTGGCCGCGCGCGTCGTCCCTTGATGGCCTTTGTCTTGGTGCTCAGCTTCTCGCGGCACATCTTTCTGCGCTTCTGCCTCGACGCCTGCACGGAGAACTTCCTGCGCGGCCATCTCGGCGCGTTTGCCGCATGGAACGGCATCCCGAGGGTCATTCTGTACGACAACCTGCGCAGCGCAGCGCAGCGCTGTGCTGGAGCGGCAAGGCGAGGCGATCCGCTTCAACCCGGCCTTGCTCGACTTCGCCGGGCACTATCGTTACGAACCTCGTCCCGTCGCAGTGGCGCGCGGCAACGAAAAAGGTCGCGTCGAAAGAGCCATAAGGTTCGTGCGGGACGCGTTCTTCGCCGCCCGCACATTCACCGACCTGGACGATCTCAATGCGCAGGCCGACGCCTGGTGTCGCGGCCAGGCCGCCGATCGACGCTGCCCGGAAGACCACACCCGCAGTGTTGCCGAGGTCTTCGCCGAGGAAGCCCCGCGACTGCTGTCGTTGCCTGACAATCCCTATCCCGTTGTCGAGCAGGTCGCCGTCAAGGCCGGTAAGACACCCTATGTCCGCTTCGACCTGAACGATTACTCCGTGCCCCACTCTTACGTAAGGCGGACCCTGACCGTGCTGGCCGATCCCGACCGGCTGCGCATTGTCGACGGCCAGGCGATCGTCGCCAGCCATCCACGCAGTTTCGACAAAGGCCAGCAAATCGAAGAGCCGGCGCATGTCCAGGCGCTCGTCGCGTGGAAACGTCAGGCGCGCCGCCACCGCGCGACCGATCGCCTGGCACAGGCCGCGCCGGCCAGCCGGACCTTGCTGGTCCGCGCGGCAGAACGCGGCGCTAATCTCGGCAGCATCACCGTGACTTTGGTCCAGTTGCTGGAGCGCTACGGGGCGAACCAACTCGATGCCGCCATCATCGAGGCGCTTGAGCGTGATGTGCCCCATCCCAACGCGGTTCGCCTGGCGCTCGAACGCCGCCGCGATGACCGCCAGCAGGCCCCGCCGGTTGCCCTCACCCTGCCGGCGCATGTCCAGGCGCGCGACAGGGCCGTGCGGGCACATTCCCTTGAGATCTATGACCAGTTGAAGAAGGTGGGTCATGAAGAACCCTGACACTTTGCAGCCACGCGCCAAGGCCCTGCATCTGCACGGCCTGCTGGCGCATTGGTCCGAAGCCGCCGCCGCCGGCTGGCCGGAAGTCCTCATCGGCTGGGAAGAGGATGAACGTGCCCGGCGCAGTCTCGAACGTCGCCTTCAGGGTGCCCACATCGGCCGCTTCAAACCGTTGTGCGACTTCGATTGGAACTGGCCCACCGCGATCGACCGGGGAACCTTCGAGGCGTTGATGAGCCTCGACTTTCTCAAGGACGCAACCAACGCCGTACTGGTCGGCCCGAACGGCGTCGGCAAATCCACCCTGGCCCGCAATCTTGCTCATGAGGCGGTGATCCACGGTCATACTGTCCTGTTCACCACCGCCGGCCAGTTGCTCGGTGAACTGGCCTCGCTCGACAGCGATGCCGCATTACGCCGCCGGTTGCGGCATTATGTTGCCCCAGCGTTATTGCTGATCGATGAAGTTGGCTATCTGTCTTACTCCAACCGCCACGCCGACCTGATGTTCGAACTGATCAGCCGCCGCTACGAGCAGAAAAGCACCGTCGTCACCACCAATCGCGCCTTCGCCGACTGGCGTGAGATCTTCCCCAACGCCGCCTGTGTCGTGTCCATGGTCGATCGCCTCATGCATAACGCCGAGGTGGTCTCTATCGAGGGTGACTCCTATCGCGCGAAAGAAGCCAGGGAACGCGCCGAGCGGAAGGTCAAGCAGCGCCGTGGCGGCAAGTCATGACCAAGCATAAGCGACACAAACAATCCCGGCATCCTTGCCCGCTCTGTGCCGAACCGCGACCCAACCCCGGTCTGCCGGTCGCCATCCCATTCGGCATACCGACATGCTGGCCACCCGAAGCAGCGCTCGCCATCTTCGAGTTCGTCGACGAAATGCGCGACATCATTCTGGGTGTCTACGGAACCCGCATCCAGGACGCGGCGCGACAGCGATGCCAATCGGCACCAACCGAATGGGTGGTCATCCCGGACGACGAACTGCCGTTCTAATCCGTGATACCGGCTGAAGACGGGGCCTTCGGCCCCGTTCTCTTCTTGCGCCTCCAAAACCAGATCGAAACGCCCGCTCCGGCTGCGCCGACCTCAGGCTGCTCCGGGACATCAGCAAATACCTACGGATTCAGAGCGGCGCTAACACTGGGCGTGCTCCGGTTGCGCCGGATGCACATTGGCGCACCGCCGACAGCCGCGAGATGAAGCCAGTCGGAAAGCCGGATGCGGGAAATCCGCACGTCCGGTTTGATGAGCGGGGACGGGAAACGGGGCAATGCCACCGCGCCCGTCCTCGACTCTACCCGCATAGCAGGGATTCGCTGGCGGGTGTCGCTTAAATCGCTGATTGCATCTACGGAATTGGG
>NZ_LMUJ01000036.1:79873-88577 GCF_009765975.1 Acidisphaera sp. S103
AAGAGTTGGTTTTCTACAACATTCGCAAACGCCAATTGTCCAGCTAGAAGCTCCAGATCCCCCGGAGACAATTTCCCAAGCGATGCGTGATGCACTTGAGCTGAAATCAAGCGTTTACGATCACGACCGAGACTCAATGCTCCGTCATTTGCAAGTGTTACACCGGTCACCACACGTCGCCGGCTGGCAGTGATAAAAGTGGTCTTCGCCGAATTGACAGTCAGGCGCGGTCGAACAATATCGCGGGTCGATTTCTGAACAACTTTGATCATATCTTTCAACATGCCGACACGCTGGCCTGAGAAAGTGAGGTCATCAGCATATCTAGTATAGATGATTCCACGTTTCCGAGCCTCAGCGTCGACTAATTTATCGAACTCAAACAGTAGAATGTTACACAAAGAGGGCGACGATGGGGCACCGATTGAAAGTTTCAGAAGTTGCTCCCCTTTGATGCGTCTAAACATAATCATTGATGACAACCGTATATCGTCGCCGACAAACAAATCGTGCTGCCAACCAGAGTATCCGGCCTACGCAGATAATGTCGCCAGTGAGAAGGGGAAGGCGTTGCGCGCGTTGCAGCCTGTCCCGGCATATCGCGCGCACTATGACTGGTTCGTCGCGGATATGGCTTTTGGTGAGAGGCCGGCGTTCGCCACCGCGACGCGGAGAGTTGGCGACCTGGCCGGGCGGTGGCGAGGCGGCGTCTCGGAATGACTGCATGAACGTGGGGTGCGGGTGCCCGATCCGATCATGGCGGACGAAGGATCGTCACCGGCGCTTTATCCTGAAATCAGCACCGTAAGGCGTCGATAGCGGGCCGTCGCCCGTCATGAGGGGGGGCGGGATCGCGCGCGGCGTGACGCGACGGGTAATTATCCTTGCAATTGTGGAGATGAACTCCGTGATTGCGAGGATGGATGGGCCTTCGTCCGCCATAGCGGAACGCTGGGGACATGTCGGGCGCTGGGGCTGATGGCTCGGTGGTCGTGGGCTTGGAGGCAAGCTTCGATCGGCCGCGATCGGCCCCGAGCCCTATGGGACCGTACTGCCCCTGGACCAGGCGCCGTGGGCGCTGTAGTGAACCGGTCATCATGGCCCGCACCGCGACGATCACCCGGACGACCTCGGAGACCGATATCCGCCTGACGTTGAATCTCGACGGGACGGGTGTCGGCGATATTTCCACCGGGATCGGCTTTCTCGACCATATGCTGACGTCGCTCGCCCGCCATGGGCTGTTCGATTTGACGGTCCACGCCGAGGGCGACCTGCATATCGACGATCACCACACCACCGAGGATGTCGGCATCGTGCTGGGCATGGCGCTGCGCAAGGCGCTGGGCGAGAAGCGCGGCATCCGCCGGTTCGGCAGCGCGCTGATCCCGATGGACGAGACGCTGGCCGAGGCCGCGATCGATATCTCCGGCCGGCCGTTCCTGGCCTGGAACGTGGACTTCGAGCGTCCCAAGATCGGCGAGATGGACACCGAGCTGTTCGAGGAATTCTTCCGGGCGCTGGCGTTCAACGCGCTGATCACGCTGCATATCACCCGCCGAGCCGGCCGCAACGCGCACCATGTCGCCGAGGCCTGCTTCAAGGCGACGGCCCGGGCGCTGCGGATGGCGGTCGAATTCGATCCGCGGGTGGGCGATGCCATCCCCTCGACCAAGGGGGCACTGTGAAGATCTATACCGCGCTGCTGAAGGCCGACGCTGCTCCGGTTCTGGTGCGTGAGGGGTTTTCCTGGGGCGCGTTGGTGCTGGGGCCGTTGTGGCTGGCCGCACATCGTGCCTGGATCGCCGCGGCGATCAGTCTGGCGGCCTATGTGCTGATTCGTGTCCTCGTGGCCGAACCGGCGGGCGGGATTTTCGCGGCCGGCGTGGCGTTGATCCTGGGGCTGACCGGTAACGACTTGCGTCGCTGGGCGCTGGAACATCGCGGTTATTTGCTGGTCCATGTCGTTTCTGCCGGTAACCCCGACGATGCCTTTGTGCGCCTGCTGACCTATCGGCCCGACCTGGCTGCCAGGTTCCGGCCGGAGCCGGCGTGATGAAGATCGCGGTGGTCGATTACGGCAGCGGCAATTTGGCATCGGCCTCCCGAGCACTGGCGCTCGCGGCGGAACGGGCGGGGATTGATGCCTCGGTGACCGTGACCGCCGATCCTGCCGTGGTTGGGGCCGCCGACCGGATCGTGCTGCCCGGCCAGGGTGCGTTCGCGGATTGTGCCGCTGGGCTTGAGGCGGTCGCCGGGATGCGTGATGCCATTCAGACCGCGACCAGCGGTGGCACACCCTTTTTGGGCATCTGCGTCGGCATGCAACTGATGGCCGAACGCGGCCTGGAGCACACCGTCACGCCCGGATTCGGCTGGATCAAGGGGGACGTGGCGGAGATGCCGGCCGCCG
This sequence comes from Acidisphaera sp. S103, assembly GCF_009765975.1. Classification (GTDB taxonomy): domain Bacteria; phylum Pseudomonadota; class Alphaproteobacteria; order Acetobacterales; family Acetobacteraceae; genus Rhodopila. Next base: position 82,287 of record NZ_LMUJ01000036.1, read on the forward strand.
GCCTGCGCCTGCCGCAGATGGGGTGGAACGGGTTGGATTTCGTTCCTGGCTCGCATCCGCTGCTGGAGGGGCTGGAGCCGGGCGACCACGTCTATTTCGTTCACAGCTATGCGTTGGTACAGGGCGCGCCTTCGGAGACGATCGCCACCACTGATTATGGTGGCACTATCCCGGCCATCGTCGTGGCCGGCAATCGCGCCGGCACGCAATTTCACGTCGAGAAAAGCCAGGACGTCGGCATTCGCCTGCTGTCCAACTTCCTGCGCTGGGCGCCGTGAGCATGTCGGGGAACTCTACCGCCACTCGGGAACCGGAACTGCTGATCGAGCGGCTCAAGGCGTTCGGCGACGACGACCTGCACACGCTGTGCGAGGCGACGGACGCGGCGATCCTTGATGGTGGCGGTTTCGGGTGGGTGACGCCGCCGGGCCGGCGGGCGCTGGAGACGTATTTCCGCGGTGTTCTGCTGGTGCCGGAGCGGGAGTTGTTCGTCGCACGCCTGAATGGTGACATCGTCGGGTCGGCGATCCTGGTGCGACCGCCGCGTAACAATGAAGCGCAGGCGTTCGCGGCCAATCTGATGCACTCCTACATCGCTCCGTACGCGCGCGGGCATGGGCTGGCGCGGATGCTGACAGCGGCGGTGGAGGAGCGGGCGCGGGAACTCGGGTATCACATCCTGAATTTGGATGTGCGGGAGACGCAGGCGGTGGCGATCGCGATGTACGAATCGCACGGCTATGTCCGCTGGGGCGAGCATCCGGAGTACGCGCTGGTGCGCGGCAAGTCGGTCACGGGTTACTTCTTTTACAAGCGGCTGCGGCCGCCCAAGGCAAGCAGCGGACAGTGACCGGACTCACCCTGTATCCTGCCATCGACCTGAAGGACGGCCAGTGCGTGCGCCTGCGGCGTGGCGACATGGATCAGGCGACGGTCTATGCCGACGATCCGGGGGCGCAGGCGCAGGTCTGGCAGGATGCCGGTTTCGCCTGGCTGCATGTGGTGGATTTGAACGGCGCGTTCGCGGGCAAGCCGGTGAATGCGGCGGCGGTGCGCTCGATTCTGGGTCATGTCACGATTCCGGTGCAGCTTGGCGGCGGCATCCGGGACCTGGCCGGCATCGCGGCGTGGCTCGACGCTGGGGTCCGGCGGGTGATCCTGGGCAGCGCGGCGGCGAAAAAACCGGCGTTGGTGATCGAGGCGTGCGCGCAATTCCCAGGCCGCATCGTTGTCGGCATCGACGCCCGCGACGGGTTTGTCGCGACGGAGGGTTGGGCGGAGACGTCCAGCATGCCGGCCACCGACCTGGGACTGCGGTTCGAGGACGCTGGCGTCTCGGCGATCGTCTACACGGATATCGGGCGGGACGGGATGTTGGGCGGCCTCAACCTGGATCAGACCGTATCGCTGGCGCAGCGATTGACCACGCCGGTCATCGCCTCCGGTGGGGTGGGGGGCCTGGCTGATCTGGAGGCCCTGAAGCATGCCGCGAAAGGCACGCGAATCGAGGGGGTTATCGTCGGCCGAGCATTGTATGACGGGCGGATCGATCCGGGTGCGGCGTTGGCGCTGCTGGCAGCCTGATATCCGGATAAGTTGAGGCGTGATCCGGTTGTATGCATCTTTGCACAGCCGATATGTGCTTATGTCCTTGCATCGTGCGCCGCCGCGCTTTCTAAAGCCCCCCCATGTTGAAACTCCGCGTCATCCCCTGTCTGGACGTGAAAGACGGTCGCGTCGTGAAAGGCGTGAACTTCGTGTCCCTGCGCGACGCCGGCGACCCGGTGGAGCAGGCCGCCGTCTATGACGCGGCCGGCGCGGATGAACTGACGTTCCTCGACATCACCGCCAGTCATGAGAACCGCGACACCATCCTCGACGTCGTTTCCCGCACCGCCGCTCGGGTTTTCCTGCCGCTGACCGTTGGCGGCGGAATTCGCTCGACCGAGGATATGCGCCGATTGCTGCTGGCCGGCACCGACAAGTGCAGCATCAATTCGGCCGCCGTGGCGCGGCCGGAGCTGGTGCGTGAGGCGGCGACGAAGTTCGGCAGCCAGTGTGTCGTGGTCGCGGTGGATGCGAAGCAGACCGGCCCCGGCAAGTGGGAGGTGTTCACCCATGGCGGGCGACGGAACACCGGCATCGATGCGATCGACTGGTGCCGTCAGGTGGTTTCGCTGGGTGCTGGGGAGATCCTTCTCACAAGCATGGATCGCGATGGTACCGGGACGGGCTTCGACCTCGATCTGCTGCGGGCCGCGTGTGGCGCGGTGCGGGTGCCGGTGGTCGCCTCGGGCGGTGTCGGCACGTTGGCGCATTTCGTGGAGGGTGCGCGGGCGGGTGCCACCGGGCTGCTGGCCGCCAGCGTCTTCCATTTCGGCACGTTTACCATCATGCAGGTGAAGCAGGCCTTGGCCGATGCCGGCCTGCCAATTCGTTTGCCCCGTGAGGCCGCCTGAGCATGGCCAAATCCACCAAGAAAAAGACGGCGGCTGGCCGGCCGAAGGCGTCCGTGAAGGTGTCTCGGACGGCGGGGGGAAAGTCGAAAAAAACCCGGGTCGCCAAGGTGGCCGCCGCGCCGGTGGTGTCCGATGCGGTCGTCCTGGACCGGCTGTTCGCCGTCATCGAGAGTCGCCGCGGCGCCGATCCCACTGTCAGCCACTCCGCTCGGTTGCTCTCGAGGGGCCCCGCCAAGGTGGCGCAGAAATTCGGCGAAGAAGCGGTGGAGTGCCTGATCGAAGCGGTCGCCGGCAACCGCGACGCCCTGATCGCCGAGAGCGCCGACGTGCTGTACCATCTGCTGGTGCTGTGGGTGTCCTCCGATGTCGGGCCGGAAGAGGTTTGGGCGGAATTGATCCGTCGTGAGGGAATCAGCGGCATCGCCGAGAAGGCCGCGCGCGCCAAGCCCGTGGTGGTGCGGCGCAAGGTGGGGACGTCGAAGATTCCGTAGGGTGTCTGGCATGGCGTGCGGCGGCGTCGTAAAACCTGGACATATCGCCTCAGGGAGACGTTCCGATGCCGGTCAGCGGCCTGCCACCCTACGACACGCAGAATATCTTCGCCCGCATCCTGCGTGGGGAGATTCCGGCGAAGAAAGTGTTCGAAAACGACTTCGCGTTTGCTTTCCACGACATCAATCCGCAGGCGCCGACGCATGTGCTGGTGATTCCGAAGGGGCCATATTGTTCCTTTGCCGATTTCAGTGCCTCGGCCAGCGAGGCGGAAATCGCCGGATTTATCCGCGCCGTGGGCACGATCGCCAAGGACCTGGGCCTGGAGGCGCCGGGCTATCGGCTGCTCGCCAACATGGGTGAGCATTCCGGGCAGGAGGTGCCGCATTTCCACGTTCATCTGTTCGCCGGCCGGCCCTTGGGACGCATGATTCCGGGCTAGTCTGGTTTTGGCGTGATTCACGCCTTTCTGGCCTTCGGCGTCAGGCGATCACGCGCATCATAGCGCGGCCAACGCTGTCGCGACCCGGTTGACAACGGGGCCCCAACCGGCGCCGCCCAGCCACTCGGCAGGGGTTACGCGGAATAACCGGACGGTGGGGTACCATGGGCTGTCGGATCGGTCGGTCAGCCAGCGCCAGTCGGGTGCGGCGTGCAACACGATCCAAACCGGCTTACCCAGCGCGCCGGCCAGGTGCGCGATCGCGGTATCGACCGCGATCACCAGGTCGAGGTGCGCGACCAGTGCGGCGGTATCGGCGAAATCTGTCGCCTTCTGGATGTCCCGGGTAACTGCCGGGTGGGCGTTGAGGGCGGGGCGGTCGGCGGGACGCGTCGCGTATTGCAGGCTGTGGAAGCTGATTTCCGGCACGTCGGCAAGGGTCAGGAATAGATCGGCCGGGATCGAGCGTAGATGGTCGCGTGCGTGCCGGGCATCCCCTGACCATGCCAGCCCCACCCTCAGGCGCCGGTCTGTCAGGTGTTTGCGTGGTGATTTCAGTTGTGCCGGGGGCCGCAGGTACTCTCTTGGTGCCGGAATGCTGTCCAGCTCGGTTTCGAACCAGCGCGGCAGGCTGGTGGACTCGCACTGGACGTCGAATCGCGCGTTGTCGGGCAGGGCGTCCACGACCGTCGCGTATGGCGCGGCGGCGGACAGCAGCCGCACCAACGGCGGAAACGTCTGCCAGGTGACGTGGGCCGCCCCGCGATCCCGCAGCAGCGGCAGATAGCGGAAGAACTGGATCGAGTCGCCGTGACCCTGGTCGTCGGTCACCAGGACTGTCTTCCCGGTGAGGGGCTGGCCCTGCCAGACCTGGTCCGCGCGGGTTGGCGACGCGCCGCTGCGGAGTTCGGGAATGGCCTCCCGAGCGGCATAGTCTGCCCAGCCGGCTTGGAATTGGCCGAGACGAAGCCGGTTCATGCCGCGTTGCATCCGGGTGACGTCCAGGGCCGGGCACAGCGCCAGTGCCTGATCGAGATACGGGGTTGCGTCGTCGAAGCGGCCCTCGGCGATGGCCAGTTCCCCCAGCATGCCAAGGGCGGCGGCGTGGTTGAGCGGGTCGTGGCGTTCGGCGGCCAGCAGAGGGATCAACGCGTTCCGCGTGTCTGCGCCGTGACCGGTCCAGGCGGCGAATCGCGCGAGTCGCAGACGGAATTCGGGGTTGGGGGGCTGGATATCGACGGCTTTCCGAGCGGCTTGCAGTGCCTCGGCCTGGCGGCCAGCCGACCAGAAGGCGGCGGCGCGCTGATGCCAGGCCGGGGCGAAATGCGGCTCGATGGCCAGCACGGTGTCGGTCAAGGCGAGGGCGCGTTGCGGATCTTTGTCGAAGAGTGCCAGTTCGGCCTGCTTCGTGAGCGCCATTTTGTGGCGGGGATCGGCTCGCAGCGCCTGTTCCAGCAGGCCGGCCGCTTGCGTGACGTGGCCGTGGATGAGGTCCGCGGCCGCGGCTTGCACCAGTCGATCCGCCTCGGGCTGGTGCATGGGCATCAGCAGCGTTGGGAGGTGGTTTCACGGCGGATAGATGCGGCCAATACGGTCCCGCGGGTTCTGACACGGGGTGGCGATCGCCGCGGCATCAGGGTCTCACCGTCGGGGGCTGGCCGGTTCGGACCATGACGGTGAAGATGGGGTGCCGGGTTAGCTGCTGGTTTGCAGTTGTTCCCGCATGTGGCGGGCGCGTGCCAGGACCTTGTTCTCGATGTCGCCAACCGTCGAGTCGGCGACGGTCGCGTCCACCCACTGGCCGTTCTGCAGGACCTGCCGGTAGATGTTGACCCGAACACCATCGCTGCGCAGATCGCGGCTGAGGATATAAACGGTGGCCTTGAAACGCTCCCCACTGGTGCCGGGCGGGGTGTACCAATCGGTGATGATCACGCCGCCGAACGGGTCCGCCGAGGCCAGCGGCATGAAGGAGATAGTGTCCAGCGCGCCACGCCACAGGAAGGCATTGACGCCGATGCCAGAACCGCCGCCGCCGGTGCCTTGGTCCTTGTCCTTGGGACCTTTGCCAATCCCGAAGATCGTGCCGCTGTCGCTGCCACCCATGCGGGTCGTGGACGGGTCGCCAGGCGAACCACTGCCCAGACCGTTGAATTCGGCCGGTGTCGGGTTTGGCTTGACGGCGTCGGACGAGCATCCGGCAATGGCCAGCACCGTCAGGAGTGCCACGGGAAGAAGCCGGATAGAAAGCGGGGTCGATCGCATTGCGATGAAAAGCCTTTTGTTGGCACTCGCCGAAGTCGGGCAGCTTTAGCGCCCGCCAGGGCGGTCAGCAACCGGGATTCGTATCGTGGCAGAAAGCCGGGGACAAATGCGTGTCACAAAAAGAAACGGCGGGGTGATGCCCCGCCGCTTCGGTCGTCTGGTTGATCGAGTCGATTACCAGGTCAGCACGGTCGAGAAGTACAGAGCCTGACCCTTCACGTCGTTGTAGGCGCTGCTGCCCACCCCGTTTGTTGCGAAGTTGAAGTCGCCCTGGTGGGTCTGATAGTAGTTGTATTCGAACGCAATGTTGACACCCGGGGCGATTTTGTAGTTGCCACCGATCGCGGTTTCGAACTGGTGACGCTGCGAGACCCCTACCAGGTTCGCACTGCCCTGGGAATTGATGATGCCGATGGCGGTGCCGAATACCCAGGGACCGTTGACGTAGGTCAGGCCGAAGACGGTCGCGTCCATGGGCGCGCCGCCGCTGGGGTCGAGGGCCAACTGGTTGTTGACCTTGCCACCTTGGTAGGTGATGGCGGCGGTCAGGCCGGCGGTGGTGACGGCGAGACCACCCTGGAAGAAGCCGATCTGTTGGTAGTGCAGGGCGTTGGCGCTTGCCGACATGAAAGC
>NZ_LMUJ01000036.1:88587-157729 GCF_009765975.1 Acidisphaera sp. S103
CAGACAAAGCGTGGCGGCGAGCACTTTCAACTTCGCCATGACAGGACTTTCCCCATTTATTAATTGTCAAAACATGCCCGAATCGTCATCCCGACCTTGGCACGGGTCATGACGCGACTGAATCAGCCGAGTGTGGCTTCTAGGCCCGATTGGAACAACCAGCAATGCGAACGCCGCAATGACGATGTTGCGGCACCGGATGGTTTCCGATGGACCGGAGATTGCTGGTTCGCGACATCATGCCTGGCGTTTCCTTTTTTGTATTCAAATCAGCGCTCACGAACGTGGGAGCGCCCCGCACTCTGCAATATCTCTGTAGTGCGGTCAAACGAGGGTCTGTTCGGGGATGGCTTGTCCAGCGGCAAACCGGAACGCTACAACAGGCGTCAACAGGGTCCACGCCCGCTAGACGAGTTCGCCATATACAGGGAAACGCCATGCCAAGCATCGTTCGTTTCAACGATCTCGAAGCCTCCTGGAACACCAGACAGGCGCGGCAACCGGGCTATATGCGTTGGCTCGTCACCTGGGTTGGCGGGCCCGCCGAATATATCAACACCAATCCAGACGATGCGATCGAAAGCACGCAATGCGCTGTGGGCATGATGTATCTGCCACGCGGCCAGCGGCAGGCCGGCAAGCACACGCATGGCGTCACCGAGGTCTACATCGTTTTACGCGGCCAATTGGAGGGGTTCGATGCATCCGGCCATCCGCATCGCTCGGGGCCGATGGATTGTACCTACATTCCCGCGGGGTGTCCGCATGGGGTCCGCAACTGCGGATTGGACGATGTCGTATTGATCTGGGTACATGATGGCATCGAACGCAACGATGCGGCGGTCTACTATGCGGATGATCATCCGTTCGGAGATGTGCCGCCAATAAAGCTTGTGCGCTTCGCCGACCTGGAGGCCGCGTTTCCGGAGCCAGATGCTCGCGAACCGGGAACAATGCGATGGTCGGTGAACTGGGTCGGTGGTTTCGCCGGGTCGGTCGATCCCAACCCCGACAGCGCGGTCCGGAACGACAAGATCAGCATCGGCATGACGGTTTTGGAGCCAGGCAACAGTATTCCACGCGCGGCGCGGCGGGTGACACGGTTGTATCTTGTCGTTGAAGGTCAGCTGATTACCAAATTGGAGAACACCAATACATGCCTCGGCTATCTGGACGGCTTGCATGTGCCGGCAGGCGAGGCGGTGGCTCTTCGCAACAATGGTCCGTCTCTCCTACGATTGCTTTGGGTAGACTGTCAGCCAATCCAGAGCGGGATTTCGGCCCCGAACTGATCGAAGCAACTCAACTTCCTCGTTCGGGACCATTTCGCTTGCATCACCGCCAACACCAGACACATCGTCCAGATGGCCTCCCAACAGTACTACGAACAATCGTTCGGCGCCTCGCGGCCGGCGAAGCGATCCGCGATCCAGGAGTCGGCGTCGCGGGCGCTGCGCATGCCGGCGAACCCGTGCCCGACGCCTGCCATCTCGTCGAGGGTCACACGGCTGCCCGCGGCGCAAAGGCGTCGCACATAGTCTTGCGTGATGCGCGGCGGGACGATGCGATCATCGGTGCCCTGGGCAATGAACACCGGGATGTCGGGCGGCAGCGTGCCGGGTGTGTTGCGGGCCACCAGCTCGGCCCACGGCTCCGTCGTCGACAGATCGGGGACCGTCAGGAAGGCCGTCTCGAGCGGTCGCTCCGTGTGCTCCCGAAGATAGAGACCATAGATCGACTCGATGCACTCATTCGCCAGCCGGTCGATGACCGGTATGGCCGATGGTGCTGCCACCTTGGCGATCGGCGCATTATACAGGCGGGACCAGGACCAAAGCGTCATGGCCGTCAGGTTCTTGCCGGCTGGCGTGTCGAGATCCGCCTGAAGCAGTTCGGCAAGTTCGGTTGCCGGTGCGGCGGCCGCGACCCCGACGAGCTGCAGTTCAGGCGCATAGTGCGCGGCGATGATGGCGGAGAACAGTACTGCCTGGCCACCTTGCGAGTGGCCCCAGAGGGCGAAACGCGAACTCGCATCGGCCCCGGCGATGGCACGCGCGGCCCGCACCGAATCGAGCACTGCGCGCGCCTCGCTGACGCCGACCAGATATGGGTGCGGCCCCTCGGTTCCCAGGCCGGGATAGTCTGTCGCGGCGACGATGTAGCCGTGCTGAACCATGTCGCGCAGGCCCTGGATCTGTTGGAAGTGAAAGAACGCGAGGGATGGCGCGCAGCGGGGAACCACGCCGGTTGTCGGATGCGCCCAGGCAACGATCGGCCGACCGCCCGGCGGTACCGGTCCGGCGGGAATGACCACAAGCCCGGAGACGACAATCGGCCGGCCATCCAGGCCGGTGGATCGGTACAGCACCCGGTACGCCGTCGCGGCGAATGGCGCACCGGAAATCGCCTCCTGTTGCAGCACGGTGCCCGGCCTGTCCTGTGTCTGGATGGCACGACCCGGCGCCGGCGACGCACCGAATGCGCATCCGGCTATCAGCAGCAGACACAAGCAGCAGCATTTCGTCAGAGCACGGCACATTGGCTCAGTCCTGTTCGGGCGTCTCGAAGATGGCCGGATGGCGATGGCAACCGATGCCGGCAACGGCCATGCGGCCAGGCACAGCGTCGGGGCAGCGGTGTCAGGGTAACTCTTTCCAATACGGGGCGATGAAGCCGCGCGCATCGACGTCCTGCACCTGCCGGACGATCTGCGGCGCGGTGCCATGGCAACGCCAGGCGTAGATGGTGTCGTGCCCGGTCGCTACCATCGGAATGAACGCGGCATCCGGATGCTCACGACACCAGTTCACCTCGCCCGCCCCCGGCGTTCGGCTGGTGTTTGCCGGGCTGCAGGGAAGGTTGGCCCCTGTCGTGCAGACCAGCACGTGTCTGTCGGCACAGCGGAACACGGTCGTGCGGATTGCCGCGTCGGCTGGCATGCTGGTGCCGAACGCCGCGTTGACCGCTGGTACGAAACTCTCCGGGATCGGTCGCGGCGTGTCATCGGTGCCGATCTGCGTACAGGCGGCTGCCGGCTGCGCGGCGTGTGCCGTGGCAATCGGCAACGCGAGCGCTGCCAGCACCAGAACCGCGAGCAATCGCCGGAACGGCATCGGTTGAATCGCGGACGCCTTGATCATGGGATCGACTGACATGTGGGCAGCCTCCGTATCAGCAGTTGCGCTTGCGTATTCGCCAGAATTGCACGTTGGCCGAAGCTGTGTCGCTTGCTCACCGTCGGCGGCAGGCAGCCATCCGGCATCAACCGTCGCGCCGGATGTACGTCGCTGCTGCTGGCTGTTGGTCAGCAATTGGGCATCCACCTCCAGTGCCAGCCGCCGTACGGTCCCTGGACCCACGCCCGATGGCTGCCGCAATAGAACCGAGGTCCCGACCAGACCGGGCCTGGACCATGACCGAAGCGGTGACATGCCCCGCCGGGTCCACGATACCAGCCGGCTCCACAACCATCGGCGGCAAGCACGATGGCTCCATTCGATTCTGCGAATGGCGCGGTCGCGATCGCAGCATCCGCGGTCGATGCGGCGCCAAGCAGACCTGCAACAATCGCGCAGGCAGCAAACGATTTCATCATTTCACCCTCCAGGTTATTCCAATCGGATAGCCACTTTCGCCGGGCCGCGATCGCCTCGTTTCCTGAGTGGGTGACAGCGTCATTCGGCGACGCTGTCGGCGTCGGAAAACGGAAATCGTCAGCTCTTGCACATCGTCCGGTGGCGAGCATTGGATCGGTCGTTGCCGCCGTCGTGGTGCGCTGTCGGAAATAAGTCGATGCGAATTCCAACCACAAATACTGGTTCGTTATCCAGGTATCGGTGGCGGATATAGCCGGTTCCGGTGAGGTGGACCGTGACGCCGGTGGCGCGTCGCCAGGCGGATCATGGCCACGGCGGTTTGAGGGCGACGTTCACATGGCCAGGGCGACGATCACGGCGGCGCCAACGAATGGCCGAATTGGACAAAGGCCGGCACAAAGGGGGCAATCGCCGTCTCCGGGGACCACGCCGGACCTTACCGAACGAATCCTGGATACCGATTTCGGCAGAAATTCAACTTACCATCAGGACTTCAAGGGTGGCCTTCGGTAGCTGATCCCTGGGCCGCGGTGCCGCACGACGTCTTGCCGCGCAATGAATGAAACCGATAAGGGGGTTCCTTCCATGCCAGTGCAACTGCGCCACCTGCGCTATTTCACGCGGATCGTCGAGGCGGGGAGCTTCTCGCGCGCCGCTTCGGTCGTACACATCGCCCAGCCCGCCCTGAGCCAGCAGATCGCCGAACTGGAACTCGACCTGGGCGTGACGCTATTGCACCGCAGCGCGCGGGGGGTGCGGCCGACACCGGCCGGTGACATCCTGTATCACGAGGCGGTCTCGATCCTCGGCCGCGTCGAGCAACTTGCAGAGCTGCTGCGCTCCGGCGGACCGGAAATCGAGGGGACAGTGAACCTCGGAGCATCATCCACCCTGGCCGCGACCCTGTTCGGATCGTTCGTCAAGGCGTGCCGTGCGGCGCTTCCGAAGGTGACCCTGCGCTGCTGTTCCGACGGCGCCACCACGCTGAAGGCTCGACTTGAGGCACACACCCTGCATCTGGCGTACGCTTTCGAAGACGATTTCTCGCCGGCATTCGCGCGCCAGTCGGTATTTCGCCAATCCTGTTACCTGGTCCGGAATGCGCCGCTGCCCGGCAATCCGGCGACGGTGTCGCTGCGGGATCTGACCGCCCTGCCACTGGTCCTTCCGGCGGCTCCGAACGTCGTGCGCAGCAAGCTCGATCGGGTCTTCGCCGGGGCCGGCCTGGCGCCGCATATCGCGGCGGAGACCGACGTGATGTCCAACAGCTTGTCCGCGGTGCATGCCGGCATCGGCGGCGCCATCATGCCGAAAAGCGACTTCTCCGACGTTCCCGGCAACGGCAGCCTGTTCACCACCCTGATCGAGCCGAAAATCCAGTTGACGGCTTCGGTATTGTGGCTGGCGGACGAAGCGCTGACGCAAGCGGCCGAGGCTGTGCGCGACTTGCTGATCGCCTTTGTCGAGAAGGAGTGCCTCGCATCCTTGCCACCAGGCGCTGAACCTGTTGCGCGGGTCGCCTGTCTGGACTCTGCACGCGCCCGCCGTCAGCAACCCACACTCGCCCGGGCGGCATAATCAGAGCATGATCGCGCTGGGCGGAACGTCCAGAGCGCGTGAATCATGCGATCAAACAACGCTCTCGAACATACAGGCTAGGTCCCCGCCGTCGCGGTCATGCTCTCTCGCCGGTCGCCATGCGCAGACCTGACAGGAAGAGTTCCCGTTGCTCCGCGACCCGAAGATGATCCACGGTGGGAATCACGACAGAACTGACCGCGCGCAGTCGTGCCACGACGTCGCGTGCCGCTTCGAGCTGCTTCATATGCGCATAGCTTGCGGCTAAAAACCGATAGGGATCCGGATAGGTCGGGTCTTCCTGAATCGCCAGCAGAAACCTCGGCACCGCGTCTTCGAACCGCCCGGTCAGGAAATGCGCGATGCCGATGACCGACCCCACCCAACCGACCCGGACGCGTGGGCTGAGACGAAGGGCCTTCTCGACATGCTCGATGCCCTCGTCCGTTTGGCCGGTCCAGACCCGCATCGTGCCGCTGATGTACCAGCCGCGTGCGAAACTCGGGCTGAGCATCATCGCGCGATCCACCAGTGTGATCATCGTGGCGGCGTCTTCGCCGAAATACATGAGGATGTTTGCGGCATGCGCCATGACAGAGGGATCATCGGGCGCCGCCTGCAGAGCCCGTCGCGAGAGGTCGATCGATTTGCGTCCGTCGGACCCTGGGTCGTCGCTTCGGCCATCGAAGACCAACCGAAAATAGCAGACCGACGCAAAGGACAAGGCGGGGCCGTAGCTCGGATCGCGGGCGATAGCCTGCTCCATGAGCACGAGCGCCTCGCGGAAGCGCGCGGCGGATGACAGGGCGGTCGCGTAGCCGCGCAGATATAGGTCATAGGCGGTCAGATCGGCGGTCGGGCGTTCCACGGCGCGGATCGTTTCCGCGGCCTGGAGTGTCGGTTCAATGATGCCGGCGACTGCCAGCGCTATTTTGTCTTGCAGGGCGAACACGTCCTCCATCGGACCATCATAGCGTTCGGCCCAGAGATGTGCGCCGTTGCTGGCGTCGATCAACTGTGCCGTCACACGTACAACGCTTGCGGACCGGCGGACCGATCCTTCAAGCACGTATCGCGCGTTCAGTTCCTGCCCGACCTGTTTGATGTCGACGGCACGTCCTTTGTAAGTAAACGTGGAGTTTCGTGCCAGCACAAACAGCCATCGGATGCGCGACAGCGCCGTGATGATTTCCTCCACCATGCCGTCGGCGAAGTAGTCCTGCTCCGTATCGCCGCTCATGTTCTGGAATGGCAAAACGGCGATCGTCGGCGGGTTGCCTGCGACCGCCGCCGGGGGTGGAAGCGCATCGAATACCGGGATTTCCGGCGAGCCTGGGATCTTCCGTTGCTCGTCTTTCGATACCGGGCCTTCGAAACGGTAACCCCGACGCTGCACGGTTCGTAAAAGACGCTGCCCATCCGCGCCCAAGGCACGCCGGATTTCCGTGATACACTGCGCGATACTGTCGTCGGATACGATGACATCCGGCCAAATCGTCCGCATCAGTTCGTCGCGATCGATCAACCGGCCTGCATTTTCGACGAAATGACGAAGCATGGCGAATGCCTTCGGACGGAGCGCCAACTCCTCACCGTCGTCTCCCAACAGAAGCCCGCCGTCGAGGTCGAGCCTAAACCGATCGAACCGATAAATGGCCCTGGGTTCGTCTTCCATCACCCGTCTCTTCGCCAATTGCGGGCAGTTCAGACGAAGATCCGGTTAATTTCAACCATAGCGCCCTGGTCGGGCAGCGATCGAAGGAGGCAAGGAGATCATCGCTCGCTTGCCCAGCAAGATCGCCGCTGGCAAACGTACGCCAAGCGGATCAGTGGGCCAACTTCGCGACATAACCCCCGGCGATGCCTTGCATGGAAGGGGTGGCACCTGCGCCCACGAAAATACGTGTGAATCCGGCCTTCATGGCATCCTCCTCCAGATCTTCGTCGGCCTCTCTGGCAAAGTCGGTCACGATATCGGACAATGAACCGAACAGACAGGAGGACGGCCATGCCAGTGATCGACGTTCAGGTGCATCCCTTCGATCGCAATCACCCCGGCCGGCCCTGGGCTGGCCCCTCGCACGGCCTGGATTCCGCGACGGGCGAGCAGATGGTCGCCGCCATGACCAGTGTCGGCGTCGACGGCGCGATCATGGTGTCGTCGTTCAGTGCCTATGAGTACGATCCAAGTTATGCGCTTGAGGTTTACAACACCTATCCGGACAAATTTCGCGTCGTGACGCCCGTGGATGCGACCGATCCGGCGATCGATGATGTGGTATCGAAATGGGCGGCCACACCAGGCGCACGAGGCATCAGGATCCGCATGCGCGACGGCCTGCCGACGGATGCCGGTCATCCCGGCCTGAATCGTGCTTTCTCCGCCGCCGCCAGGCATGGCTTGCCGGTCAATTTGCTGTGCTGGGGGATCCTGGACAAAGGCCTTCCACATATCCGGCAACATCCCGATACGGTCATCGTGATCGACCACCTCGGCCTGCTGCAGCCCGCCCGTCCGCCGGTTCCTGCCGATGTCTGGGCTGATCTGCCGAAGCTGCTCGCTTTGGCCGAATACCCGAACGTAAGGGTGAAGGTCAGCGGCGCCTGCACGATGTCGCACCTTCCGTTCCCCTACGACGACATCTGGGAACCGGTCCTGCGGGTCATCGATGCGTTCGGACTGGATCGCTGCATGTGGGGCACCGACTGGACGCGAACGATCGGCATGCTGACCTATGAACAGGGCGTCGCGCCGTTCCGCGATACCAAACGTCTGTCCGAGAACGACAAGGCCATGCTCATGGGCGGAACGTTGCAGAAAATCTACAAGTGGTGAAGTGCGGATAGTAGCGCGGCAGGTGACATTCTGACCTTTCGCGCCATGGTCGACGGATGGGTTCTGTCACAGCTTTTAAGGGCGTGCCTTTACGATCTGCCGCTGGTGACGGCAGGACCAAGGTTCCTGTCGGCCCGCCGGCATCAGTAATCTACCGTCGCTTTCACCAACGAAGGCTTCAGCAGGTAGTCACGAGCCTCCGTTGCCAGCACGCGCGCCCTACGATGTCCAGGCTGCATCTCCGATACCCGCCACCCTATCCAAAACGCGATCTACCAAGGCGGCATCACGATAAAAGACGGGATGGCAGCACTCAGTAAAATCCCAGGCTTCGGCGTAGATATCGATTGGGACGCCGTCGAGAGATTCCGCGCTTGAATAAATAACGGTGTGGCCAGGACTTCGACCCTGACCCTCGATGCCTTAAACAAAAAACGCGAGAAACCGGCTCAACGTCTCCTCCGGCGCCTGCTCCGGAATGAAATGGCCGCTGATCACCGGCCCGCCTTCCACATGCGTGGCATATTCCCGCCAAACATCCAGCACATTGTCGAACACCGCCTGCGTATGGCTTTCCGCCCCCCACATGATCAGCAGCGGCACATCCGTCTTGCGCCCGAAATCGGCATCATCCATCGCCAGATCGATTGTCGCGCAGGCACGGTAATCGGCGCACGACGCCATAATCATCTTCGGCGTGAAGCAGCGCACATATTCCGCCCAGGCTTCGGGCGTAAAAATGTCCCGCCCCGCCGGCGGCCGCACCATCATCGTGTCCAGAAACTGCTCCGGCGGCACTGCCGCCATCATCGCTTCCGGCAGCCCGCGCCCTTGCGGCATGAACACCCAGTGCCACGACTTCATCGCCCAGGACCGCGAGGCATTGTGCCAGACATGCCGGCTGGGAAGAATATCCAGGATGGCGCATTTGATCACCGCGTTCGGATGATCCTGCACCATCCGATGTGCCGTGCGCCCGCCGCGGTCATGGCCGGCGACATAGAACCGCTCGTAACCAAGTGCCCGCATTACCTCGATCTGATCCTGCCCCATCGCTCGGAATGAGTAATTGGAGGCCGTCTCGTCCGGTTCTGGCGCCGAACTGTCGCCATAGCCACGCAAATCCGTCGCCACCACATGGTACCGTTCGGCAAGCTGGTTGGCGATTTTGTGCCAGCAGACATGCGTTTGCGGATTTCCATGCAGCAACAGCAACGGCGGACCTTCACCCCCTTGCCGAACCCGAATCCGAGCGCCGGTCGTTTCGATAAACGTATCCGTGAAGTTCTCGAACATCGATAATTTCCTTCCTCTCGATCGCCCGCCGGGCATGTCACGGCAAAATGCCATGAACACGAAAAATACGCTGATAAGTCAGACGTGTCATTTAGCCCCAGGATTACTGAATTGTCCTTATCGATCAACGTTGATAGTGCTGATGGAAAGGGCAGGGCGGTTTGAAGGAAAGACAATAGCGCTTGCCGCCCGAGGATCCATGCTGGGTGCCTTCCTGGGCATCTTCTCCGGCCCCGGCCCCTTACTCGCCTCTTTTGTCTCCTACGCGACGGAACGCCGCATCGCCAAAGACCCATTCCGCTTCGGCAAAGGCGCGATCGAGGGCGTCGCCGGCCCCGAGGTCGCCAACAACACTGCAACCGCGCCCCCTTCGATCTCGGCACATTATGCCTCAAAGGCCCAACTGCACCTGCCGTCTGGAATTCGGTACTGGCATACTGATCACGTCGACACGATGAGGACGCGCGACGCGGGAGGCATGCCGGGAATTGCCGCGGCACGCGCCGCCACCGCAGGAGGAGGAAACGACATGGAAGCAACCGCCGTACTGTCCGCATTTGCCAGCAGGACCCGCCCGCACGACATCAGTGCCGAGGCGATTGCTGCGACCAAGCGGCATATCCTGGATTGCGCCGGCGTGGCGCTCGCGGCCGCGACGGAACCGGCGGGGCGCATCATCCTCGATATCACGGAGGAACAGGGTGGCGCAGCGCAGGCAAGGGTATTCGGGTCGGGCCTGCGCACGACCACTGTTGCGGCGGCTTGGGCCAATGGGGCGCTCGCGCATCTGCTGGACTATGACGATACCGGGTTCTCGCACCCGACGGCTTGCATTTTGCCGGCCGCGCTGGCGATGGCGGAAAGCATTGGCGCGAGCGGTAGCGATCTGGTGGCTGCCGTTTGCGTCGGCCTGGAAGTCTTCGAGCGGCTGTCATCATCCGGGCGACAACACGAGCCGGCACTGCGGCGCCGCGGCTTTCATCCCACGTCGTTGTATGGGTGTTCGGCGGCCGCGGCGGCGGCGGGCAACATCGTCGGACTGAACCCCACGCAGATGGCGGTCGCCATCGGACTCGCGGCGGCCAACGCCGGTGGACTGACGCAGCATTTCGGCACCTGGGGCAAGGGCATCCACGCCGGCAACGCGGCGCGCGCGGGCGTGACGTCTGTGTTGCTGGCGCGGAAAGACTATCTCGCCGACCTTGAATGTATCGAGGGCGACTATGGGTTCTTCTCAGCGTTCCATGGCCCGGGCAACTATGATCTCGGCAAGATGGCGGATGGGCTGGGCACGCATTGGTCGATCGTCGATCCAGGCCTGACCATCAAGAATTATCCATGCTGCGGCGGCAATCTACGCGCCCTCGATGCCGCGCAGGCATTGCTGCGGGAGAACGACATTCGGTTCGACGACGTGGCCAGGCTGGAGGTCGATGTGCATCCGGACCTACTGCATGTCGTGCGATTTCATAAGCCCAGGCAGGGCTTCCGTGGCAAGTTCTCGATCGATTATGTGCTGGCAGCGATGCTGCTCGATGGGCGCGTCGATCTGGACTCGTTCACCGACGCGTACTGCAACGCGCCGCGGATGCGGGCGTCGCTGGACAAGGTGCAGGTCAACGCTCACGCCGGATGGCCGAATGACGCGACGGCGCGTCGCAAGTCCCCGGTCACCATCACGATGAATGATGGACGGACGTTCACCAGGACCGTGGAGAAGGTACGCGGCAGCCCGGGCAACCCGATGACGCGCGACGAGTTGGTTGGCAAGTATCGTGGTTGCGCATCGCGCGTTCTGCAGGGCGAACGGTTGGAGCAGTCGATCGCGATGTTAGAGGCGCTTGATAAGACCCCGGCGGTCAAGGAGCTTATGGACACGCTGACGATCTGATTGGCGATGGCGGGCGCAGGTTCTGTCGCAGATTTTGCCGCCCGATCAGCGCACTCTCGGCTCCCGGGCATGCACGTGTCGCGTTCGCTCGTGCCTGGTGAACGCTGATCATCGATCGAGTGATCGCCGGGCCGTCGAAGCATTGGGCTCGGCAATCCTGGCGATCGAAGTGTACCTGCTCGCGACGGACGTATTCTATCGCGACCGACTCGATAACGCGCGCGTCTGGGGCCGCGTGGGGTTGGCGGGGCGGCCACACGCCGAACGAGACTCATACCACTAGCTGGCGTACTCTGGTCTGCTCGGTGAAAAGACATCGAGATTGAGAACCGGCTCATCGCCGACCACCTCACCCCAATGCTCCACATTCGGCGGAACCACCAGCAGGCCGCCGGGTCCGAAAGGCGGTATATTGTGTGGGCGTGATCAGGATCCCGGCCAACGCCCGAAGGGCAGCGCTCAGCGCGAACGCCAGGGACAACATTCGCGCCACCGGAATGCCCTGCAATGCCGCCGCCTCGCGGTCGATGGCGCAGGCCCGCATTGCCTTGCCGGTGCGGGTCAGCCCGAAGAACACGGCCAGCGCCAGGATCGCAAGCGCCGACGTCCCCACGATCCACAGCAGTTGATATCCAACGGCGACACCGCCGATCATCAACGGCGGGCGACGCGATCGCCGCGGTGGACGTAAGACTGTCCGGAGATGAGATCGCCGCACTTGAGGAACCTTACGTTCCGCACGAGGTCGTCGGCTTCCTATAGTCCGAGAAAGGTCAGAAGCTGTCGGACCGCGCAGCCGCAGGGAGTGAGAAGCGCGCGCGAGATCGTCGAAAACGAGCAGCAGTTTTCGTTGAACCATGCGCCCTGCGCCAGCCCACGCCATCGCCCCTATGCCCAGGCTCCAGTGGATTTTTTGCTATTTGAACCGCGGCGCAGACACTATGCAGGAAGGCAGGAAGGACCGATCGGCTCAAAACTCTTGTAAGTCAGGATAAACTCCTGGTGCCCCAGTGACTCGGAACACGTCTTCGTCCCGTTCCCCAGAGACACCACCAGATCGCGGATTTCCTGACCGACCTCCGCCAGCTCCGCCCGGCCTTCCAGGATGCGGCCGGCATCGACGTCCATGTCCTCATGCATCCGGCGATAGGTTTCGGGGTTGGCGCAGATCTTCACCACCGGTGAAATCGCCGACCCCACCACCGACCCGCGTCCGGTGACGAACAGCACGGCATGACTGCCGCAGGCGATCAATTCGGCAATCTCGGCGTTGTCGTTGATATTGGGGAAACCGAAGCGCACCTCTCCGTCGGGTACGACATCCAACAGGTAAAGCCCGCCGCGCGGCGGCACATCGCCCGGCTTGATCAGCCCCGCGATGTGCGAAGACCCCGATTTGGCATACGCCCCCAGCGATTTCTCTTCGATCGTGGACAGCCCGCCTTCCGCATTGCCCGCGGCAAACGAGCCGTAGCCCAGCGTCTCGTAATAGCGTGCGGCCTTGGCCACGGCGCCCTCGATCTCGCGCCCCAATTCCGGTGTCGCGGCACGCGCTGCCATGATGTGTTCGCAGCCGATCAACTCACCGGTTTCCTCAAAGATGCACGCCGCCCCTTCGTCGACCAGCAGATCGAACGCGATGCCCGCGGCGGGATTGCCGGTCAGGCCGGACGTGCCATCCGATCCGCCGCAGACGGTGCCGATCACCAACTCCGAAACGTTCATCGCCACGGTCGGTGCCGCATCCAGTTCGGCCCGCCGGTCCGCGACCCAGGCGCGTCCCTCGGCGATCGCCGCACGCGTGCCGCCGGTCCGTTGAATGGTGATCGTATGCACCGGGCGTTCGGACGCGGCGACAAACTCGGCCAGCCGAAACCGGTCGAAACTCTCGCACCCCAGCGACACCAGCAGCACCGCACCCACATTGGGATGCGTACACAGCCGCTCCAGCATCAAATGCGCGTAATCGTTCGGGTAGCAGCCGGGAAAACCGATGACATGCACATCGTTCTCGCGCAGCGGCAGCGCGATTTCCCGAGCCACGTGGTGAGCACATTCCACCAGATACGCCACCGCGACGACGTTACGGATGCCTTTGCGCCCGTCGTGACGCAGCCAGCCGCGCATGACACTCATTGGCTCGCTCCCTGTAACGATATGCTCTGCGTGTAGTCGCTGGCGATATTATGCACATGCACATGCTCGCCGGCGGCGATATCGCGTGTCGCCGTTCCGATCGGCGCGCCGTATTTGCTGACTTTCTCGCCCGCCGCGATCGGACGGCGCGCCAACTTGTGGCCCAGCGGCATGGCCCGAACCATCGTCACGTCCGCACCGCGAATCTGGATCGTTTCCCCCACACCGATCGGCGAGCGCGTGATCAGCACGTTGTCGTCCGCATGCAGCAGCAGCAGGCGGCGATCGGTATCCGCGTCCGGCATAAGGGCGGCCATCAGAATTTACCGTGACGCAGATAGGCTTCCTGCGGATCGACGCCCGACAGAATGGCCGAACGCACCTTGTTCTCGGTTGCGATGGCGGTCTCAGACTTGCCGATCACGTCCTCGACGATCGCCTTGGGCACGCGGATCGCACCGTCGCGGTCGCCCAGGATGTAATCGCCGGGTTGCACGACCACGTCGCCGATCTTGATTTCCACATCGGTCGCGCGCGGCTTCCACCACGCCACGATATCGCGCGGCGTGAAGCCACGGCACCAGGTCTGGAACCCGAGCTCCAGCAGGAAGTCGATATCGCGCGCGAACCCGTCCACCAGGCAACCGCGTACACCCTTGTTGCGCAGGGTCTCGGCCGACAACTCACCCATATGCGCCACGATCCGGTCGTTCGGCTGATTGATCCAGATATGACCCGCCGGCGCCTTGGACAACAGCCCCGTCCACGCCAGCAACGTGTCGTGCGCGTCAAAATCGGCGGACGTCATGCCCTCGATGGTGAACGCCGGTCCCGCCATGCGGCGTTCCGGCATGATCGGTCGTAGTTCCGGCGGAAAGGTGAAGTCGCGCAAACCCATGCCGCGCATCACGTCATGCACCACACCTGTATAGCAACGCTCCAACCGTTCGGTCAGCGCATCCATTATCCTGTCTCCTTAAACCGCCGTGAATCCCAGCGAAGCGTCCGCCATCTTTTCGATCGCCGGCCAATCCCACGCGATGCCAATGCCGGGTTCGGTCGAAGGCACCGCCCGTCCGTTCTCGATCCGCATCCCCTCGGTCGTAATGCTGTCCAACTGCGGGATGTATTCCACCCAGCGCGCATTCGGCACCGCGCAGCACAGCGCGACATGCAGCTCCATCAGGAAATGCGGGCAAACCGGCACATTGAATGTCTCCGCCAGATGCGCGACCTTCAGCCATGGCGTGATCCCACCGATGCGCCCGACATCCACCTGCACGATCGAACATGCGCCGGCCGCGATGTATTCGCGGAAATGCAACGGGCTGTAGATGCTTTCGCCGACAGCGATGGGCACCGCCGTACTGCGCGCCAGCCGCACATGCCCACCCAGATCGTCGGCCGGCAGAGGTTCCTCGAACCAGGCTATATCCAGCGGCTCATACTGCCGCGCTCGGCGGATCGCTTCGTCAACGGTGAAGGCCTGGTTGGCATCGGTCATGATTTCCATGGCTGGCCCGATCGCATCGCGCACCGCCGACAGCCTGGCCACGTCCTCGGACACATGCGGCCGGCCGATCTTGATCTTCACACCGCCGAACCCGGCTTCCTTCGCCCGCAGCGCATCATCCACCAGCGCCTGCGGTTCCAGATGCAACCATCCGCCTTCAGTCGTATATAGCGGCACCGATGGCTGCGCGCCCCCGGCCATGACATGCAGCGGCAACCCCGCCTTGCGGCAGCGCAGATCCCATAGCGCCGTATCCACCGCCGCCTGTGCGATGGCTGTGATCGCCCCCACGGTCGTTGCATGTGTCATGAACATCAGGTCGCGCCAGATGCGCTCCACCTCCGCCGCATCCCGCCCGAGCAGGGCAGGGGCGAAGGTGCGTTCGATCAGCTTCATCACCGAAGCGCCGCCGGTGCCGATCGTGTAGGAATAGCCGGCCCCGGTCGCACCATCCGAATCGGTGATGCGCACGATCGGCGTTTCCTGCGACACGAAACTCTGGATCGCATCGACGCGCTTCACCTTGGGCACGAGGTCCACAAGCAGCGCCTCGACCTTGACGATCTTCGCCATTGGTTACGCCTTCCCCCGGTTATGAATAACGCGGCAATTCGGCGTTCACCGTGCCCATCCATTTCTGCTGCAGCGGCTGGATCTCCTGGTTCGTCCACAGCATGAACAGCGCGGTGTTGACCCAGTGCAGCAGATCGGCATCACCACGGCGCAGCCCGATCGCCATCGGCGCCTGCGACACCACGTATTTCGTCTCCAGTGCCAACGCCGGGTTGCGATCGCGGATGGCGACACCCAGCGCCGCCGACGTCACGATCGCCTGGACCTGTCCGGCCAGCAGCGCCTGGCTGGTGCTCGCGTCGTCGTCGTAGCGCTGGATATCGGTGCCCTCGGGCGCATGGCGCGTCACCGCGATGTCGTTGGTGGTGGAGCGCGTAACGCCGATACGCTTGCCCTTCAGGTCGGCGTTGCCGGTCAGCCCGAGCGACTTGGGCGCGAGCGCCACCTGCTGATCCACGAACACGCAGTTGGAAAACGCGATCGCCTTGGCCCGTTCCGACGTGATGGAGAACGACGAGATCACGATGTCCACCTTGCCCGAAGTCAGCGACGGGATCCGGTTGGCGGCGACGATATCGACGATCTGAACCTTCACCCCGAGTTCCTTGGCGATCAGCTTCGCCGTGCCGACATCGTAGCCGTCCGGTTCCATGTTCGAGTTGGTCAGCCCATAGGGCGGCGTGCCCAGCGAGGTGCCCACGATCAGCGACCCACGCTTGATGATCGTGTCCAGCGTGTCGCCGCCCGGTGCAGACTGGGCTCGGGCATCCTCGACCGTGGCAGCCAACGCCAGCGGCAACGCAGCGGCCCCGAAAGCAAGGCGGCGGGAGATCGTCATATGTATTCCTCCGGTTTGTTGATGGGTCAGATCAGTGACGGTTCGACATGTCCGCGCCCCATCCGAGCCTCCAGCCGGCGGCTGGCAAGTGAGATCGGATAGCAGATCGCGAAGTAGAAGGCGGCCACGGTCAGAAAGACCGCCAGCGGCTGAAACGTAACATTGGAAACAATCTGCCCCGCCCGCGTCAACTCACGGAAGCCGATGATCGAGGCCAGGGCGGTGTTCTTCACCAACTGCACGATGAACCCCACGGTCGGTGGAATGGCGGGCCGTATCGCCTGCGGCACGACAACCAGCCGCAGCGTGGCCATCCGGCCCAGACCCAGCGCGCCCGCTGCCTCCCATTGGCCGGTCGGCACGCCCTCGATGGCACCGCGCCAGATGTCGCCGAAGAAGGCCGAGGCATACAATGTGAAAGCCAACGCCGCCGCCGCCAACGGCGGAACGTCCAGCCCGGCGAAGGCCGCGCCAAAGTAGGCCAGGAACAGTTGCACCAGCAGTGGCGTCCCCTGCACGATCGTGACGAAGGCGATCGCGATCCATTGCAGCGCGCGCGTCCGCGACACGCGCAGCACGGCGATCATCATCCCACCCACCGCGCCACCGCCCAATGCGATCCCGGCGAGCGCGGCCGTCCACAGCGCGGCGTGCGCCAGAAACACCACATGCCCGAAGGAAAATGTTTGGAACATCGCTAGCGCCCAACGAACTTGAACGGGCAAACCACGCGCTCCAGCCCCGATAGCAGGCTGCGCAATACGAAAGTCAGCACGAGGTAAATCGCCGCGACCACCAAGTACGCTTCGAACGAGCGAAACGTCAGCCCCTGGATGTTGTTCGCCGACGCCGTCAGGTCGGTCACCGAGATCGCGGAAACCAGGCTCGTTGCCAGCATCACCAGCACGAACTGGCTCATCAGTGCCGGGTACACCGCGGCCAATGCCTGCCCTGCCTCCACGTTCCGCAACGTGCGCCAGCGCGACAGGCCCAGTGCCCGCGCCGCCTCCAACTGCCCCTTCGGGATCGACTGGATGCCGGATCGCAGGATTTCGGTGGCGTATGCGCCGGTATAGATGCCCAATGCCAGCACGGCGGCAACCGGCGGCGTGAAGCGGATACCGGCGGCGGGAAGCCCGAAGTAGATGATATAGATCTGCACCAGCAGCGGCGTGTTGCGGATCGTCTCCACATAGACCGTCGGCACCAGCCGGAGCGCGCCGTGGCGGGACAGGCGGGCCGCCGCACCCAGCGAGCCCAGCAGCAGCCCCAGCATCATCGACAGGATCGCCAGCCAGATCGTCGTGGTGGCCCCCCAAGCCAGTTCCGGCCAGCGTGCGAACGTGCCGGAGAAATCGAACATCATCGGGCTGCGACCCCATCCCCGTCGGGCAACCGCGACAGGATTTCGTCGCGGCTCAGCACCAGATGACGCTCCAGCGCGGCGCGGGCGGCGGTCGCGTCGGCGTCCCGTACAGCGGCAATGACCGCGGCATGCTCTGCTGCCAGGCGTTCCAGCGGGTAGGTGGCGAGCGAATAGACCCGCACCGTATGCGTCTGCATCATCACGCGCTCATGCCAGTCCACCAGCGTTTGATTGTTGGACAGCGCCACGATTAACCGGTGAAAGGCACGATCCTGCGCCAGCGCGTCGATCAGGCCGGCTTCGGTCCCCTGCGCCCGATACGCGAGCAGATTGGCCTGCGTCGCGTGCAGGTGTTCCGACAGCGCACGGTCGATGCGCCGTTCCGCGAAGGCACGAGACATAGCGTGCAACTCGATCAGTTCGCGTGCCTCATAGAGGTTGCGGACATCCGCGGCGGTAAAACGGCGCACCACGGCCCCGCGCCGTGTCTCCATTGCCACCAACCCATCCTGATCCAGCTTTACCAGCGCCTCCTTGATCGGCGTCGCGCTGATCGCGAGCGTCAGTGACAGTTCCTCAGGCAGCAGCCGATGTCCGGCTGGCAGGCGGCCGGACATGATCTGTTCGCGCAGATCGAAATAGGCCTGTTCGGCCAGGGTGGAGCGGACGATGGAGCCCACGGAACGTTTCCTGCCCGGCTTCAGCGCGGGTCCTTGAATTGGTTTAGAGGCAGAGAACTTTCTATAGAAAATTTTCTATATCCGGTCAACTCAGGCTCGACGAGGGACCCGTTTGGCATCAATCACCAGGAGCAAGGCTGTTTCTGACAAGGCAGCTCAACGGATAGCGGAAGGTGTGCCGCCGAGGCGGCCGGACTGGCTCCCCGTCCTTCTACATCGAGGAAACGGCGGGCATGCTCGGCCCGGCCAGTCGCTGCTGACCGGCATCATCGTCGCGGGCGTACAGGTGCCGTTCGATGGCACCGATCGAACGACCCTGTCGCGATATGCGACGTCCGTATGCGTCGCTCAATCCATATGAACGGGCGCGCGATATTCTGGCGGAGGCTTTTATCGTGCGGCGTATCGGCGATCGACAGGATCGCGGCCCGAGGATCGAACGGCCGCTGAATCTGGTTGGCATGCAGGAGTCATTCGCCGATCGTTATCCGCACGGAAGAGATGCCGATCCCATCATGGCCTTGCACGGTTATCGTTGGATGCTGCCATTCTGGGACGCTGTTTTTTGCAACTGATGGCACCAAGCGTGTCATCCAGGCGTGGCATCATCGTGACAGGACTTCCAGGCTTTGACGATTGCTCGTCGGCCCCATGATCCAAACCGCCAGCACGATCACAAGCATGGCGATGGCGATCATCGAAAACACGCCCACCGTGCCGTGCGCTGCGAGCAGGAACGTGATCGCATATCCTACCAAAATCGAACTGACCCGGCTCCAGCTGAACGTAAAACCGAGCGCCTGCGCGCGTATGCGGGTGGGGAATAGTTCGGCTGCGTATGGATGGAAAATGGCTATCATCCAGTTCATGCATAGTGACACCAGTGCGCCGCAAAGCAGGATCGACCAATTCGTTCGGGCCAGCGAAAACAGCAAACCAAACACGCCAATACCGATCGCCGTCCCGACTAACTGCCATTTCCGCTCGATTCGTTCAGCGAAAATCAGACCTAGTGCCGCACCCACGGGCGCCAGAAGTGCGATTGTCGCGGTGAATTCCAATGAATGGGCGATAGCGAACCCCTCTCGCACCAGCATGATTGGAACCCAGGTGATGAAGCCGAATGCTGCGATCGTCTGGCTGAACTGAAACAGTGACAACATGATCGTGCGGCGCCGATACAGCGGGCTGAACATCTCGTGCCAGGAGCCGCGTGTGACAACGGGTTCGACGTGTTCCGGATCAGGCTGCGGCAGGTCGCGACCAAGTTCGTGACGTACTCGCGCCTCCATTCGCTCCATCGCTGCGTTCGCCTCAGCGTGGCGGCCACGGCTCTGCAGCCAGCGTGGTGACTCAGGTAAATTCCGGCGGATGAACAGTACGAAAACACCACCCAGCGCACCGATAATGACGATCCAACGCCACCCGTCGAGGCCCAGTATCCTGTGCGGTACAAGCAGCCATGACAGCAGCAGCGCCACGGGTCCGGATGTCAGCACGACCATGATGCTGAACGCCATGTAGCGCCCGCGCCACCGCCGCGGCGTGATCTCCGCAATGAACGAGTCGTTGTTGATGAGCTGCACGCTGATGCCGAAACCGGCAATAAATCGCAACCCGTCGATGACCATGGCAGAACTTTGGAACGCGGTGAGGAATATGGCGACCGAATAGGCAAGCATCGACCACGTGAAGGTCGAACGCCGCCCAAAGCGATCGGAAATCCAACTGAACACGAACGCGCCGACGAACATCCCCAGAAAAAACGAGGCAAGAAAGCTGGCGAAGCTGTTCCAGGCCAGCATTCCGACGCTGGTGGTCGTGAATATGTGCTGCGTCAGGCCCAGTGATATGCCGCCCGGCATGGCGAACTCGTAGAACTCAAACCAGCCGCCAATGGCTATAAGCGCGACGAGTTGCACGAAATAACGCGTCGGAGGCAGCCGATCGAGGCGTGCAAGGATTGAACACATAGGCTGATCGCTCTGCATATAGGCATCTCCGTCGAACCACTTTGGAATCACACTGCGGCGAGAATCGTCCGAGCGGCAACACTCAATTGAGACGTGCGGCGTCGGCGCGTCGGTCGCTCAACGCGGCTCACACCGATGCCGCCAGTGCTGATGGCTAAGCAGGATGGAAATAGTACCGGTATCGATATAACGCTCACAATGGCAGGATATCGTCCTTCGTCTCCCGCCCCAACGCCATCGCCACGATCGCCAGCACGGCGAAGCCGGTGATCGCGGCCGTGGCCAAAGCGAAATTCCCGCCGAACGGAACCACCAGCAAACCAGCCACCAGCGGTCCAAATGCCGTGACCACCCGCCCCGACCCACTACAGAACGATACCGCCGTCGCCCGCACATGCGTTGGGAACAATTCCGGCAAATACACAGCCAGGCCGGCGAAGATCCCGAACACCGAGAACCCGAAGATCGGCAGCACATACGGATAATAGCTATAGTCCTGCAACAACACGTACAGGACCAGCCCGGAGAC
Source organism: Acidisphaera sp. S103 (assembly GCF_009765975.1). Lineage (GTDB taxonomy): Bacteria > Pseudomonadota > Alphaproteobacteria > Acetobacterales > Acetobacteraceae > Rhodopila. The sequence continues at coordinate 109,393 of NZ_LMUJ01000036.1, forward strand.
CAGCGTCACCGAACTATACAGCACATTCGCCCCACGCCGCCCGATCGCATCCGCAATGAACCCATACGCCGCCTGTCCCAGCATCCCGCCGATCCCGAACAGGATCATACCGTGCCCAATGAACGGAGCCGCCGCCGCACCCGTAATCCCGTTCCGAACCAGCATTTGTCCCTGAATCGTCGGCAGCCACACGTTGCTGGGCCAAATCCCCAGCAACGCGCCAAGGGAGAACAGCACCCCGACCATGGTTGCGTAACGATTCTCCCGGTTGAACAGTTGTTTCGGCGCGAAACCAAGGAATCGGCGATCCTCCACGCTCAGCGTCCGAGACGCCTTCAGCGCCTGACGCCGGGCGTGGACGACCTGGAATCGTTCCGGTTCCTCCATGCCGCGGCGCAAGGCCAGCAACACCAACGCGGGAATCACGCCAGCAAACAATGGATACCGCCACCCCAAGGGGCCAAGCCAGGCAAACAACTGCCCACCAAACACGCTGCCGAACGACGCGCCGGTCATCATGAACCCCAGCATCCGGGCGCGAGGCAGATCGGCAAACGCCTCGGCAACCAACGGAATACCGACGACAAACTCCGCCCCGGTCCCCACACCGGCGCAAAAACGGCAAATGCCAAACACAACGGTATTCGGCGACAGCCCTTGCAGCGCCGTAAAGATCGCCACCAGCACCACGCTCAACGCCAGGGTCCGGATGCGGCCGATATAATCGCCGACGACACCGAAACACATGCCGCCCAACGCCCAACCAAGCAGCCCCACCATACTTAGCAGCCCGCCAACCCGTCCAACCGCGGCAATCGACGGATTGCCGCCCAGCAGGTCCGTCAGTGCCGGATGCAAGACCAGTGCGAACAGATTGAAATCGGTATTGTCGAGCGCCCAACCGAACCACGCCAGCAGCAAGACCCGCCACTGATAGGATGTAATGTCGCGCAGCCACCCACGCCCACGCGCCGTACTGCTGCTCGGCATCGATTTCCCCCAATTTCTTGCTGCCCAGGCTTGTTCACCGGACACGCTCTGTCAATCTGCTGGCCGGAGGACAGAATCATGGCGGAAGAAGCGACACAGGCACTGGCGGGGTATGCGGCAACGCTCGACGTCGATGCCATCCCCGACAAGGTGCGCATGCAGTGCAAGAACCTCCTGCTGGATGCGCTCGCCTGCGCCGTGGCTGGTCATGCCGGTGAGGAAACGCCCCAGGTCGCCGCCTTCGCCACGGCTTTGGCGCCAGGCGCCGACACCAGCATCATCGGCGGCGCGTACCTGTCCCTCACCGGCGCCACGATCTTGAACGCATTCCTGATCACCGCCGTCACCATGTGCGACGCGCATCGCGCCACCCTGACCCACGTGACGCCGGAAGTGGTGCCTCCCGCGCTGGCGATCGCCGAACGCGACAATCTGTCCGGCCGTGACTTTCTAGCCGCCCTGGCGGCAGGATTCGAGGTCACCACGCGCATCGGCCTCGGCCTCGATTTTCCAGCCTTTCGCGCACGCGGATTTCATGGGCCGGGCATTCTCGGCCCGTTCGGAGCCGCCGCCGCGGTGGGACGCCTGCTGCGGTTCGACGCGGCGACTATGGCGCGTAGTTTCGGGCTCGCCGGCAGTCAGGCGGCGGGGACGTTCGCAGCCTGGGGCACACCGACAGTCAAATTCCACCAATGTCGCGGCGCAATGTCCGGCCTGATGGCAGCGCTGCTGGCGCAGCAAGGATTCGTCGCCAATCCTGACTTCCTGACCTGCCCCGACGGCGGCCTGTTCAGCGCCTATTCGGACAGAGGATATCCCGAACGGGTGACCGAGGATCTCGGCACGCGCTGGGAACTAGGCGAAATCGCCCTGCGCCCCTGGCCCGCCGCCGCCGCGATCCAGGGAATGATCTCCGCTCTGTTCGATCTGCTGGAACAACACGATTTCCGTGCCGAAGACGTGCGCCACGTGCATGTCGCGCTCGGGCAGCGTGCCTACGACATGCATGGCTTCTATGCCACATACAAAGGCAAATTCCAGGCGATGCTATCGGCGCACTACGCGGCCGCGGCGGTCTTGCACGACCGCGACCTGTCGCTGCACCAGTTTGAGCCGGAACGGTATGAGGCATCGGATATCGTCCGTTTCGCCACGGAAAACGTCAGCGTGTCGCTCGACACCGCCCTGACCGGTCCCGAGGCGACGGTTGAACTCCGGCTGCAAAACGGCACCACACTTGCCGCGCGCTGCATCCACACCAGAGGCTCGCCAGAGAACCCACTGACAACAGAACAGGTGCGGGCGAAGTTCCGGCGTTATGCCGCATCGGTTCTGTCCGCCAACCAGATAGACGGCGTGATCCAAACCGTGGCGCGGTTGGAGGATGTTGGTTCGATGCGGACGCTTACCGGGATGCTGAGGCGTTAGCCGCCACGATCGCCGCGTTCAGCGTCTTCGCCCCCTGGGGCTAACTCCTGGTCCATGACGCGGCTGATGTGCCAACGTTAGTGGCCGCCGGTATAACCTGTCCGGGCGGTCGGAATATCCGACATAGGCGACATGATCCTGGTGGTGGACCGCGACCGAGCCTGTGGACGCCGACCGCTGATGCTGCGGGATGTCGCCGGCGTGGATAGAGCGGACGAGACGCATGGGGTCGTGTTGTGGCGCATGCGATGCCAGACGTGCCGCGGATGCGTCGCCGATGCATGGCTGGCGCCTGGGGTGGGGATGCGCGGAGCGACGGTGCCGATTTGGGGTCGGGAGGCGCGATGAGGGGCGAGTCGCACTCGCACCATCAAATCCTTGGCACAATCCGATTCTGTGCCATCATCGTGCCATTCGCTGTAAATTGTTGAAATTTCATATATAATGGTGCCCAGGGGCGGAATCGAACCACCGACACTGCGATTTTCAGTCGCATGCTCTACCAACTGAGCTACCTGGGCACACCGTGGCCGAACCAAGGGAGCGGCAACGAGGCCGGGTGCTTAACCCATGCCCGCACGCGGATCAAGCCGGTTTCGACCGATCCTCAAGCCGCATCCGAAGATGGCGGCGGATCGTCGTCCAACTCCGCCGGCGGTCCCGGAACGCGGTAAACGCCGGTCAGCCAGCGCCCCAGATCGACCTCCTGGCAGCGAGGCGTGCAGAACGGCCTGTAAGCCTCGGACGAACGCCGCCCGCAGATGGGGCACGCTGGTGGTTGTTTAGCCATGGTCTTTCTCCAGCACCCACGCCGTCGCCGGCAGCGACGGGTCCGAACGCAGTGTAACCCCCCGTCCGGTGCGTCGCGCAAGGTCAGCCAGCGCCGCCGTGTCGCCCTGCAACGCCGACACCACCGCCGGGTGAGCCCGTACTGCCGGCATCCCGCGCGGGTCCCGCCCGAACGCTGCCATCACGGCCCGCAACGCCATCAGTCCTGCCGCCAGCGGCCCCGCCAGCAATTCGTGCAACGGCGGATGCACCCGCGAACGCACGATTTCAGCCAAACCCAAAGCGGTAAAACCGAGGAACCTGGGCCGCAGCGGATCGCCCGCCAGGGCGGCGACGAAATCCGGTCCCAGGCCCGCCCGCTTGCGCGGCGACAGCCCGGCGAGGTCAACGACGATCCCCCCCGACAAATTCCGCAGCCTGATCTGTTCCGCCAACGCCGGCACCACCGCTCGGTTCAGCGCCTCATGCCGGGACCGAGCCCCACCCGCACCGGTCAGCGCGCCGCCGGCGTCCACGTCGATCGCAACCAGCGCCGGCGTCGGCCAGATCGACAGGCTGGCACCCCCCGGCAGCACCACGACCGGCTCCGACAGCGCGTCGATCGCCTCCGCCACGTCCTCCTCCCAGACCGACGGCGTGACGGACACGCGGGCACCCAGCCGCAAACCCGCCGCCACCCCCGCGTCGTCTACCAGCACGGCCGCGTCGGGGTAACGGCCGGCGAGGCGTGCCACAGGGTCGGGACCGCGGTGGATCAACCCCACCGGTCCACCGGCCGCGGGATCGCAACCCCTGGCGGTCAGGCGAGGCCCCTTATGGCCTTGTGCGGCGCGCGTGATCCGCACGGTCAGGATGGTGCCGGCGGTCAGCCCCTTGGCGCCCTCGCTGTCGGGCAGGAAGCCCTCGGCATCGGCCAGGGCGACGAACGCACCCGCCATGGCGGGGACATGGGCCATGATCCGGCCGCGATGCACATCGCCGACGCCGTCCGGCGTACCGAACCGCCACAGGAAAAAATCCACCAGCCGGTTGTCGTCAACGACGGCGATCCGAGCCTCGCCAGGGCTGGTGGCGACGCGAATCGAGATCGTCACGGCACCTGCCAGCCATGCCCGCGCAGCAACTGCGCGGTTTCGAACAACGGCAACCCCACCACGCCGGAGTGGCTGCCGGACAGGAAGCGCACGAAACTGGCCGCCTCGCCGTTGATCGCATAGCCGCCGGCCTTGCCCTCGCCCTCCCGCGTGGCGACGTAGCGTTCGATCTGGGTATCCGTCAGGCGGTTGAACGTGACGACACTCTCGACCAGCCGGTCGGTGACGCGGCCACCGGGACCGGTCAGCACGATCGCGGTCATCACCCGGTGGCGCCGCCCCGACAGCAGCGTCAGGCAGGCACGCACCTGCGCCGCACTCTCCGCCTTCGGCAGGATACGGCGGCCAGCGGACACAACGGTGTCGGCGGCCAGCACCAGATGATCAGGCGAAATCACCGCCGCCGCCTTGGCTCGGGCCATGCGGATCGCGTAGGGGCGCGGCAATTCGTCGCGCCGGGGAGTCTCGTCGATGTCGGGGGAGACGACCTGATCCGGCACGATGCCGATTTGCTTCAACAGCATCAGTCGTCGCGGGCTGGAGGAAGCCAGGATCAGCGGGGGCGGAGTCACCCGCTGGTTTTGCACGCTACTTGAAGCGGAAGGTGATGCGGCCCTTGGACAGGTCGTAGGGCGTCATCTCGACATTCACCCGGTCGCCAGCCAGCACGCGGATGCGGTTCTTCCGCATCTTGCCACTGGTGTGGGCAAGAATGGAGTGCTCGTTATCCAACTTCACACGAAACATGGCGTTGGGCAGAAGCTCCATCACCGTACCGCTGAATTCGATCATGTCTTCTTTTGACATCAGGCCTCTTGGTTCTGTTGATTCGGCGGGAACATGATGTTCGGCGGGGGTAAGGTCAAGTCGCGCCTGTAACCGGAGGGCGGAAAGATGCTTGGCGCGAGGGTTCCGGCGCGCCGTTTGGCCTTTACGAGACGATGCGAGGCCCGAAAACCAAATGCTTCGATAAGTTTTGCGTGGCCGCTCCCGCACGGATTTCGCGCGGGACGCGGCAGTGCGTGCGGCGGAGGACGTGCTGATGGAAACCACTTTCCTGCGCATGAGCCAGGATGGTTTTGCCGAGCCGGGACGATCCTTTGGTGCTGTTTCGGTCTATTCCGGATATCGAGGTGTCATTGTAGGCGGCTGCATTGAAGCTGCCGCAATAATTGACGGCGGCATTGCCGATCTTCAGCCGCGTGCCTTCCGGGCGTGCTCATCCTGGCCGTGTCAGCCTGGCGTGCGTGGAAAATTCGTGCCGATTCATGATTTGGTAATTCTCTTCACGGAGAACGACGGAGGATCACGAAGCGCCACGGAGGGCGGCTATGCTTGAACATCGCGACCTGACCGAACGGGTCATCGGATTGGCGATCGAGGTTCACCGAACGGTAGGGCCGGGGCTTCTGGAAGCGGTCTACGAGACCGGCCTGTGCGTCGAACTTAAGCTGGCCGGCATTCCTTTTCGGCGTCAGGTCAATATTCCTGTTGTTTACAAAGGTACGTCAATCTCGCTCGGATTTCGGGCGGATATTGTGGTCGCGGATGCGGTGATTCTGGAGATCAAAGGCGTCGCGGCCCTTATCCCGGCACACGAAGCGCAAATTTTGACCTATCTGCGTATGAGCCACGTCCGCGTCGGCCTGCTGTTGAATTTTCACGCGCCTCGCCTGAAAGACGGTTTACTGCGCTTCATCGTGTGAGGCGTGATGCCCTCCGTGGCTTTTCGTGGTCCTCCGTCTCCCTTCGTGCAAAAATTCGCGGAGTAGCGTCAAAGTACCAACGCGGGCCGAATCGTTGAAACGAAGATGCAAACCCCAATGAAATTGGCTACGCGGCAGCCCGGGTGGAGCGTCTTCTTTTGCCATCGACAGCATCGGTCGGCCCGGCCCCATAGGGGCGCCGGTCTGCTCCGATTCGACTCATGCTTTGCAATCCACTGTCCAGAGAGGCGTCGATTCTCTCTCAGCACGTGGTCGATAAGCGGATTATCCTCCACCCAACGCCAGCACCGCAAAACTGCACAGCCAGTGCTCGCCCATGTAGTCGCCACCGACATGCGGCAAGCTGGCATCGACGTGAGCCTGGGCTGTCCGCCGTATCGCCTCCGGATCGGGGGTGAACGCCGCCAGCGCCTGCCAGCACCATGCCCGGCTCAGGTTCAGCCCATCCAGATGCGCGATCTTCCCGTCGCTCCGGTCGCTGACGATCGCCGGCGTGAACAGACTGGCCGGCAACCCCTGGCCCACCTGAGGCAGGAATCCGGCGAACCACCCGCGGAATTCCGCATCGGGCAGCGCCGCGCGCATGCATTCCGCCTCGATCAGCGTGGGCGACAGGAACTCGTCTCCACCCGGCTCCCACGCCTGGCAACCGGCGTCCCCGGCATACCAACGCCGAACCGTGTCCGTCAGCAACGCCCGCAGCGCCGAGTCCGGATAATCCAGCGCCAGCCGAACCGCGAACGCGGTGTTCGTATGCACCCCGGCCCTGATCGGGTACGTCGCCAACGGCAGGAACGCCATGAACCTGGCCGCGAAAGCACGGGCCAGCGGTTGCAGCGCCGCCGCCCAGGCCCGTCCCTCCGGCGTCTCATGCAATGCCAGTTCCGCCGCCAGCTTCAGCAGCCACGCCCAGCCGTACGGCCGCTCGAACCCCCGAGACGCCGGCCGATCGAGATACGCACACTCCGCCGCCACAAGGTCCGGCACCAGATGCGCGTCGAACAACGCGCGGATTGCCCCGGCGCGCGGCATCCCCGGAAACCGCCGGTACAAATTCGCCAGCATCCAATAGCCATGCACGCAGGAATGCCAGTCGAAGCTACCGTAGAACACCGGATGCAGGTCCCGAGGGCCGCGCACATCCTGGGGTCCGGCCAGCACGTGGTCCAGCTTGTTGGGGTATTCGCGGGTGACGTGCCCCAACGCAATCCCGGCAAACGCATGGGCAAGATCTTGTTCCATCGACCACCGACCCGAAAGTATTGTCCGCCCCATCATAAGGGCCGCCCAAGCCGCAGGGCGAATCACGCGGCCCGCGACCAGCAATTCTCATCTGGCCCTGCAGGCCACGCCCAGTCCCAAATTATCATTGCGACGCTAAGGCCTTCCGAAGCCTCCTGTGGCAGAAGGAGAACTGCTGGCACGCAACACCACCGATGGTTCATCCTATCCACGCGTTAAAACGGCCGTTATCATGACCGCGCGACCAGATCGGAGCACGATGACAATGACCCGACATCAGGCCTCTCTTCGCCATCTTCTTGCGGCTGCCATGATCGCCACCCTGATGATCGGTGCGGCGGCCCTTCCCGCGCGAGCCGATGACGCCGCCATGAACGAATCCCAAATCATCCACCGTCTGTTGCCGACCGTGGTCAACATCCACGTCCAGAAGGTAGAGGCGGTCACGCCGCCCACCGCCGCGGCCGCCACCGTCGACGCACCCGCCACGGATTCCGCGAAACTGGCATCCGAGGGCGCCACGACCATCAAGGGCTATGTCGGTTCCGGCTTCATCATCGATCCGTCCGGCTTGATCGTGACCAACTATCACGTCGTGGACGGTGCCTACCTGATCGTCGTCACGCTGTCCGACGGCACGCGGCTGGAGGGCACGGTGACCAGCGCGTCGAAGCTCGCCGACCTGGCGCTGGTGCAGGTGAAGGCGGATCATCCTTTACCGGCGGCGCATTGGGGCGACAGCGACACGCTGCAGGTCGGCGACCAGGTCTTCGCCGCCGGCAATCCGTTCGGACTGGGTCTTACGGTGACTGGCGGCATCGTCAGTGCGCTCAATCGGAACATCATGAACTCGCCGTATGACGACCTGATCCAGACCGACGCCACGTTGAATCACGGCAATTCCGGCGGCCCGCTGTTCGACATGCAGGGCAATGTGATCGGAGTCGATTCGACGATCATCTCACCCACCACAGGTTCGGTCGGCCTGGGTTTCGCCATCCCGTCGAACAGTGCCCACTTCGTGGTCGACCAGTTGCGGACCTATGGCTGGGTCCACCCCGGTTGGATCGGCGTGAAGGTCCAGACGATGACGGACGAAATCGCCGCCGCCATGGGCTTGGCCCAATCCGAGGGTTCCGTGGTGTCGTGGGTGCTGTCGGGTGGACCGGCGATGAAGGCCGGCCTGCAGGTCCGCGATGTCATTTTGCAATTCGACGGCAGGACACCCAGCGACGAACGAGCGCTGCTGCGCGCCATCGCCCATACCTCCGCGGGCGTTGCGACGTCGATAGTGGTACTGCGCGACGGCAAGCGGCTCACGCTTCCGCTCACCGTTGACGCATGGCCTCGCAATCAGTGGGAGGCACTGGACGCGCCAGCCCCGATCCTGCGACCGAACAACCCTGTTCCACCCCATCTCGGCCTGACGCTGGCGCCGATCTTACCGGCGGACAAAACCAAGCTTGGGTTGGTGGATGATCTCAAGGGCGTCCAGGTGACGAACGTCGTAAAGGATTCCGATCCGGCGACCCGCGGCATGACCGCCGGAGACGTCATTCTGCGCGTGCAGGACAAGCCGGTTACCACGCCGGCCGAGGTCTGGGCCGGCGTCGACGCGGTGCGCGCCGAGAAGCGCGATTTTGTCATGATGCTGATCTACCCCAAGGTGCGTACTGTGCCAGGCCCGGAATGGGTGGCGCTGCGGCTGGTTGCAAAGGACAAGATCGCTTCGGGCGGCTAGCGCGTGATGACCGGACGCGGAATCGCCGAGGTCTGAATTACGCGATCAAACAAAGAGTTATACCAACCGTCGTTGACGTCGGCGCTTCATTCCCGTCATAGCCCGGCGTGTCCGGGCCATCTGGTCCAGCACGGGCGGCGATTGGTGGTCAGGACAAGCCGAGCCATGACGGTAGGGGTAGTACGTCAGAAGCAATGCCAATTGTTACTGGATCTGGACGGCTGAGCGAAAGCAAAGTCATCCTGCTCTAAACACGGCCGGCTGGCCTGTGCGCGACAGTTTCTGGCCGGACATCGACGCAAGGCCAGTTCTATCGTGCCGGCGATCATCAGGAGCCGACTGCCATGGGCATTCTTCACGATCCGGAACTGGAACAATTGCTGGCTGCCCTGCACGCCAGAAGCGACGCGCAGATCCCGGTGATCGCCGGCTACACTGCCCAGCAGGCAACACCCGATGAGATGAAGGACTTCCGCCGCGACAAACTGGTCGCGCTCGACCGCGACAAAGCGGAATTTTGCTACCAGCTCTGCCGAGCGTCCGACGCCCGGCGGATCGTCGAAATCGGCACCTCTTACGGGGTTTCGACCCTGTATCTCGCCGCCGCCGTGCGCGACAACATCCGAACCAACGGCGGCGCCGGCACGGTCATCGGCACCGAATACGAGCCCGAAAAGGCCGCCGCCGCGCGCGCTCATTTCGCCCAGGCGGGCCTGAGCCAGTTAATCGATCTGCGTGAAGGCGACCTGCGCGAGACTCTGAAGCAGATCGACGGTCCCGTGGACTTCGTGCTGGTAGACATCTGGATCGCCATGGCTCGGCCGGCACTGGAACGGGTGGCCCAGCACCTGCGGCCCGGCGCCATCGTCGTCTGCGACAACACCGAACAGCATCGCGAGGCTTACGCCGACTATTTCGCCTTCCTGAACGACCCCGCCAACCGCTTTCGCACGATGACCCTGCCGTTCGGCGGCGGCTTCGAACTGTCGGTGCGCTGCCCGGCTTGAAAGAGGTCAATCGGACCAGCCCAACAGAACCAATCGGACCTTTCCAGTCAGCCCATTTAAACTGACAAATCCAGTCATGCCCGACGCCCTTGAACAGCCCTACCCACGCCCGCCTTCAGGACGCCCCGTTCCCAACCCACCACCCGGGCTGGTCCCGGCTCGCACCATACTGTCCGGCCGGCATATCCAATGGGAGCCGCTAAACCCGTCCGTTCATGCCGCGGACCTCTACCAGGCTGGCCACGGTTCGCCGGAGGCATTGCGGGTCTGGGACTATCTGCCTGCCGGACCATGGCCGGATCAGCCGTCTTTCCTGGCATGGCTGAAAACCCAGGCCGCCGCCTTCGACCCCATCCGGTTCGCGCTGCGGTCCCATGCGAGCGGAACGGTCGCCGGAATGGCCGGCTACCTCGACATCCGTCCGTTGGATGGCGTCATTGAGATCGGCGGCATCTGGTTCGCCCCGGCGCTACAGCGAACCCGCGCGGCCACCGAGGCGCTTTTGCTTCTGCTGTCCTATGCCATGGACGACCTCGGCTATCGCCGCATGCAGTGGCGCTGCAACGCGCTCAACCTCAAATCGCGCAACGCCGCGCGCCGCCTGGGCTTCCGGTTTGAGGGCGTATTCTACAATCACATGGTCACCAAGGGCCGCAATCGCGACACCGCCTGGTATTCCATCCTGGACGACGAGTGGCCCGAAGTCCGAGCGATCATCAAAACCTGGCTCGACGACGCCAATTTCGACCCCGCCGGCAACGCCCGCCACTCACTGTCCGAGGCGATGCAGCGGCGTCCGCCAACGGCTTCCGGACGCTGATCCTGCCGATTGGCTGTGGCTTCGAAATGCGTCAGCCTGGGGGAGCCGCGACCGTCAGCTGATGCTCATTGGCAACCTCGACAAGTTTAGCGATATCCGGCTTCTCGGGCGAGATCGCGCGGTGCACATCGGTGAAAATGCGATGCCGCCTCGCGCGACGTCATGGAAATCATCTCCCCACCGCCCTTGCCGAAGCGGAGCCAGTGTGTCGTTCCGGCTGGCAGATGCACCAGCGTGCCCGGGACGGCGATCATGTCCTCGGCACCGACGCCGAACGCGATATCGCCCTTCACCACGTAGAAGGATTCATCCCACGGGTGGCTGTGAGGCGGCGGCCCGCTGCCTTCGGGACCCGCCTGACGAAAAATCTCATAACTGCCGGTTTGTGCACCCGACGCGAGAACCGTGATTTTCTCGCCGACGACGTCTAACGGATCCGGCGCGGTTGCCGGGGTGACAACGAATGCTGCGCGCATGGAACTCCCCCTGTATATTTGTCCGACATTTACCCAACGGGCGGCCGATCCACCCATCTGGGCAGTAGGTCAGGGCGTGGTGGTTTCACGATATAGTCTGGCGTCATTCCGACTATAATACATCCTTATGGTAACCGCCGCTACGATTCATGCCATCATGACTGTAAGTCATAATGCCGCGTACTTTGGAGGGGCGGCAAAAGGATTACAGTAGATTGGGGATTATTGGCTCGGATCGCGAAGACAATCGATAACTCGATCGTGATCTTTTGTAAGGGGCCCGTCTGCATCCATCGGCAAACCATGCTTCGACGCGGCGCCAAGAATTAGAGTAAGAAGCGGCAGCGCGATGCGGTGAAGTCCCGCCGCGCTGGTGACCCCACAATGATGGGTTCGCGCCGCCGAAGTGCGTCCAAACAATCTAAAAAAAGAGACGGGAGAACGCTTCATGTCAGCGACAGCCGCCAATACAGTTCCGATTCCGTGGTGGAAAGAACCAACCAAGGATCAATGGCTCGCCTGGGTCGCCGCCTGGCTCGGATGGACCCTCGATGCCTTCGATTTCACCATCTTCCTGCTGCTGATGGTGCCGATTTCCAAGACCTTCGGCGTGCCGCTGACCGAGGTTGCCGTCGTCTTCACTCTGACCCTGTGGATGCGCCTGGTCGGCGCCACCGCCTCCGGCTGGGTCTCCGACCGGATCGGCCGCAAAAAGCCGTTGATGATCTCGATCGCCTGGTTCTCGGTCTGTAACCTCTTGGCCGGCTTGGCACCGAGCTTCTTGCTGCTGTTGCTGTTCCGCACGGCCCTGGGCATCGGCATGGGCGCCGAATGGCCGGCCGGTGCCGCGCTGGCAATGGAAACGTGGCCGCAACGTTCACGCGGCTTCATGGGATCGGTCCTGCAAGGCTCCTGGGGTTTGGGAGCGCTGCTCTCCAGCGCAGCCTACGCCTTGCTCTATGACTCCATCGGCTGGCGCGGCCTGTTGCTGATCGGCGTGCTGCCCGCTTTGGTGATTGTCTACATCCGTAAATACGTCAAAGAACCGCCGGTGTGGATCGAAAACCGGCGCAAGCAACGCGAGGAGAACCGCGAGTTCCGCACACCTCTGTTCAGCATTTTCAAACCGGCCGTGCTCGGCAATACCCTCACGGCGTGCTGGATGATGGCCAGCGCGTTCGTCGTCGGCTACTCGGTCGGCGGCATGTTCCCCTCTTACCTGCAGAGGGACCTCGGCCTTCCCACCGCCTATGTCGCCCTGCCGATCATGCTGCAGAGCCTGATGTTCTTCCTCTCGGCAATCCTCTGGGGCTGGTTCTCCGACCGTTATGGCCGGCGGCTGACTCTCATCATCACCGCTCTCGTAACGATTCCGATTGCGCCATTCTATCTTCTGACCACCAACTATACGATGATCGTCATATTCTTCACGTTGCAAGGTTGGTTTGGTGGCGGTGGCATGCACACGCAATGGCCGCATTACCTGTCCGAACGCTTCCCGACCGAGGTGCGGGCGACAGCCACCGGATTCTGCTATCATCAGGGCGCGATCTTCGGCGGCCTGGTGGGGCCGGTGCTGGCTTACTTCGCCACCAGTTGGCACATGGGCTTCGCGATACCGATGATGATCGGCACCACCGTCGCCGCCGGTTCGGTGTTCATCGCGATGTTGTTCAGCCCCGAAACGAAGGGCACGCAGCTGGTTGCGGATATTCAGCTGGCGTGATGACAGCCGCCCCGCCTGCATCCCCGCGAATGCGGCTTGCAGGCGGGATTCGGCATGGCCTAACGTGCAGTCAGAGCGCGTTAGGTCTTGCTGAGGTACTCGATGTCTGACCCCGTGTTGCGTGTGTCCATCCTACGGTGTGACGCGACGAAGTTCGCGCTGTTGCAAAGGATGATGTTGGACGCCGAGGCATCCCTTCGGCCCGGCATCGAGGCAATGCCAGGGCTGCTCTCCTTCTACGCCGGCGCGGATGAGGCAACACTGTCGCTGATCAATACCAGTGTTTGGGACACGCTGGACCACGCCAGGCAACTTGATACCTTCCAGCCCATGCTGGATGCGGGAAAGCGATTTGTCGCCGAAGGCGCGACGTTCCAGCGCCCGATCATGCACTACACCTCACTGTGGCATTTTGGCCAACGCACATAAGCCTGGTATAGTCCTTTGCCTTTGGCCATCCGGCTCGCCCCCCGCCGTCCGCTGCCCGAAGCAACGCAACGGCGGGACCCGAACCAGCAACCGCCGCCAACGTCACCCCCGATAAATCGGAGCCCCCGACGGCGCCCCGGTCAGCCCGCCATCCACCACGATCTCCGCCGCGGTGATGTTCGTCGCATCGTCCGATGCCAGAAACAAAATCGTATTGGCAATCTCCGCCACCTCACTGATCCGCCCGCTCGGTACCGCCCGCACCATCGCGGGCTCCATCTCCGCCAGCGCATTCGGCCCACGCCCGAACCGAGACCAGATCGGCGTCCGCGTCGCCCCCGGCACCACCACGTTCACCCGAACCCCGGCCGTCGCCAGTTCCGACGCCAACACCCGCCCCAGAGAGCTCACCGCACCCTTGCTGGCGGCGTAGGCGGCATAACCCGGCATACCCAGCACCGCATGCACCGACCCGATCAGCACCACCGACGCCCCCTGGCGCAAATACGGCGCCGCCGCCTGCACCGTCAGGAACACCCCGGTGACATTGGTGGTCAATATCCGTCCAAACTGCTCCGCCGAGGTGCCGCCTACCGGTGTCCCACCGGCGATCCCCGCATTCGCCACCACGATATCCAGATGACCGAACGCTTCGCCCGCCGCGCGGATCGCCGCCTCATTGGCCGCCGCATCCATGATGTCCGCGCGAAACGCCAACGCATTCGGCCCCAGACTGGCGACAGCCTCATCCAGCGTCGCCTGGTCGCGCCCGGTGATCGCCACCTTCGCCCCTTGCTCGACGAAAACCCGAGCGGTCGCCAGCCCGATCCCGCTGTTGCCGCCTGTGATCAAGGCCGCTTTACCGTCCAGTCGCATGAAAGTCTCCCTAGGTTGCATGACAATATCAACCTCAGAGTGGGGATCAAGATTGCATAATGCAACCCACAAACGCTCTTGACCCGTCCGCCCACACGCCCGAATTGTCCACCCCAGACATGCCGGAGCAAGCCACGTGACCCCGATCCCGGTTCCCGAACCCGATATGACCCCCGAACGTCTGTGGGAACGCGCCATCGCCCTGCGCCCCCTGCTGCGAGCGCAGCAAGATGAGGCCGACGAACTCGGCACCTACTCCCCGGACGTGCACGAAGCCTTCCGCCAGGCCGGCTTCTACCGTGTCACCCAGCCCCGCCTGTTCGGCGGCTATGAATTTGAACTGCGAACCAACTACCGCCTGATCGTCGAGATCGCCCGAGGCCACCCCGCCGCCGGCTGGTGTCTGTCCCTAGGCGGCTCCCACGCCTACGTCGTCGGCTCGCACTGGCCCGAGCAGGCCCAACGAGAACTGTTCGGCACCGACGGCCACTTCATCGCCCCGCACCGCCCGGCCACCATGGGCACCCTGAAACCGGTGGACGGCGGCTACATCCTGAACGGCCAGTGGAACTATTGCTCCGGCATTCCCTACGCGACACACCTGCTGTGCGGCGCCACGCTGGACGGGGCAGGGGACCCGCGCCAGGTGGTGGTGCCGCGGGCGTCGTTCGAGGTCCTCGACGACTGGGGCGGCGATCGCACCCTGGGCATGCGCGCCAGCGGTTCCCACAGCGCCCGCATCCGAGACGCCTTCGTCCCCGAACACATGGTGATCCGCCTCGACTGGATGGGCGCCCGCCCCGACGGCCTGGAGAACGGCACGGCCGGCACCCGCCTGCACGGCAACCCGATGTATCTCGGCCGCATGATGGGACCATATCATTGCTCTCTGGTATCGGTGGTGGTTGGCGCCGCCTGGGCCGCACTGGACGAATTCGAAACGCTGATGCTGCGCAACCGTTCCTTGGCCGATCCAACCCTGCTATGGGCCGACCACCCCGACTACCTGCGCCCATTCGGTCTTGCCATGTCAATGACCGAGGCCGCCGAAACGATCTTATACGGCGTAGCCGACCGCTACATGGCCCACTGCCGCGCCTGGGACCGCGACCGTACCCCCTTCACCGTCGAGGACAATTTGCGCCTATGGGCACTCGCCCAACAAGCCGGAGGCCTGGCCCGCCAGGCGGTGGAACTGCTGTTCCAAAACTCCCTGTCCGCCCCAACAAAAAAAGGCAGCCGCCTGGACCGCTACTACCGAGACGTGGCGATGTACAACTCCCACGTCTCGGCTCTACAGAACAACCAGGCGACCTACGTAGCCCGCGCCCATTTCGGCCGCCCAACCGGCTTCCGGGGCCTATGACACCGCCCGCGTGTCCACTCCCGTCCCGTCCCGCCGCGCCCGTCCCGCCGCGCCCGCCACCCGTAGTCGCCTGTCATCCGACGCCGCCCAATCCCCCCGCGTCATGGCCGGCGCAGGCCGGCCATCCACGCCTTTGAGCAGACGACGTCTCCTCAAACCGCCCGGTTCCCCGCCCCCCAATTCTCCTCCAAATTCCGCACCAACGCCGGACTAAAGTGGCAGGACGCCTGTTCCCGAGCGTAAACCGCGCAATACCGCCGGAACAAATCCAACGGTTCCACCGCTACCCGCAACGCCCGCCGGTTCCCAATCGCCCCCACCGCCCCAGAACTGGTCAGCAACGCCACCGTATCTTCAATCGCCTCATCCATCCCCCCATCCGGGATGATTTCATCACAAAGCAAACGACCCTCGGCACTATCACTCTCAATCCGCCGCTCCGCCTGAATCAACTGCCGTGCCAGCCGATCCCCGGTAAACCGAGCCAACCGCAAATTGGCCGCCCCCGGAATAATACCTTCCTTCCGAGCAGGCAACGTAATGAACGACCCGCGCGTCGCAAGAACATAGTCCATGGCAAGCAAAATCTGGCAGTGCCCGCCAATAGCCCACCCCTCGACCGCCGCGATCCACGGCTTCTCCCGCGCCACGCCATTCACATCATCCGGCAGCACGTCCGGTGTCGCCACACCACGGAAATACTTGTGCATGAAACCAAGTTCCCGTTGCAGATACCACACGAACGGGATCGAGCCATGATACAGATGCGTCAGATTAATGCCGCTGCCAAAGATCCGCCGCCCAGCATACTTGGCATGCTGCACCGGTTGCCCCCGCAACACCGCAATATCCGTCCCGGGATCGAGTATCGCCACATCGACCCCGATTTCCATCGCCTCGATGGTCCCCTGATCCTCCGCATTCAAATACCGAGGATTACTGCTCAACAAATGCGCCGCCCGCCCGTGCCGTTCCACCCGAACCGCCCCCAGATCGACGAACCCCTGAGCATCCAGTGCCGCCAACGCCACCGCCGTCTCCGGCCGAGGCAGCAACATCGCATGACACAGATGCGTGCCACACCGAGGATTCGCCAGGATATGCGCCAGCAGCAGGCTCTGATCGACCTCAATCCCCTCCTTATCCTTCAGCTTTCGCCCCGCTTCCTCCGCCAGCGCCGCCCGTGTCGGCACCAGCCCTGGATACGCATCGGCAGCCCGCAGCACCAACTCCTCGACCCGCACGAACCGAGTCAATCCGTTGGTCAAACGATCATACACCGACTCCACATGATCGCGCAGGAACGCCATCCGTTCGGAACGATTGGCCAGCATCGGCATCACCCTTTCGGTCGAAGATCCACCACCCGTTTCGCCTTGCCCTGGGATCGTTCCAGCGTCCCCGGTTCCACCGCCCGCACTTTCGTCGTAACGCCGGCAAACACCTTGATCTGATGTTCCGCCCGCCGCTCGATCTCCGCCCGTTCGGCGTCACCCAGAGCAGCCCGCGTCTCCACCACCACATCGAGCTCATCCAGGCTGCCCGGCCGCCGCAGTTCCAGCACATAATGCGGCGCCAGCTTCGCGTCCTTCGCCAGCACCGTCTCGATCGCCGAGGGAAACACATTCACCCCCCGGATGATCAGCATATCGTCACTACGCCCGCCAATACGATCCATCCGCCGCATCGGCCGGTTCGCCGGCGGCAACAAACGAGTCAGATCGCGCGTGCGATAGCGAACCAGAGGCATGCCTTCCTTGGTCAGCGTGGTAAAAACCAGCTCCCCCATGTCTCCGTCCGCGACCGGCTGGCCGGTGGCCGGATCGATGATCTCCGGAAAGAAATGATCTTCCCAAATCGTCAGTGCGCCCTTTGAATCAGCGCACTCCTGCGCCACACCCGGCCCCATGACCTCCGACAACCCGTAAACATCCAGCGCCTCCAGCCCCAGCCGCCGCTCCAGTTCGGCACGCATCCCTTCACCCCAAGGTTCCGCGCCGAAAATACCCAGCCGAAGACTACATGCGCGCGCATCGATCCCCTGCCGATCGAACTCGTCGGCAATCGCCAACAGATAGGACGGCGTGACCATGATAATATCAGGCGTGAAGTCGTTGATGATCTGCACCTGCCGTTCGGTGAACCCGCCACTCACCGGAATGACCGCCGCGCCCAAATATTCGCCGCCGTAATGCGCGCCCAGGCCGCCGGTGAACAACCCGTACCCATATGCCACATGGATCTTGTCCGAAGCCCGTCCGCCCGCCGCCCGAATAGACCGAGCCATCAGCAACGACCACACCTCGATGTCGTTCTTCGTGTAACCACAAACCGTCGGCTTCCCCGTCGTTCCGCTGGACGCATGGATGCGCACGATCCGGTCCATCGGCACCGCAAACATCCCAAACGGATAGTTCTGCCGCAGGTCTTCCTTGGCCGTCAGCGGAAACCGGCTGATATCTTCCAACCGCCGCAGATCGTCCGGATGCACGCCGGCCGCATCGAACCGAGACCGATAATGCGGCACCTGCTCATATGCCCGCCGCACCACATCCCGCATGCGATCCAACTGCAAGGCTCGCAGTTCATCGACGCTTGCGGTCTCGATCGACTCGACGCCTCCCATGACTGTTCCCTCCACGTGCATCCTCTATCGCATTGGCAGCGTCCTCAGCCACGCCAGCGCCGGTTCGATCCCCGCGTCGGGCGTGCCGAGATGGACTGCGCTGACATGTGCCATGTGGTTCAGGTTGTTCGCCGGCAGCGTCGCGAACCAGGCATCCGCATTGCCCTGCGAGCGATCGTCATCGCCGGCGACCCACAGCACCGGCACCGTTATCTTCGGAAGACTGCGCGGGAACACCGCGGGACCCTCGGGGTCAGTAAAACTCAGGAAAATCGCGGCGGTGGTGTAAACCGTGAAGTGGTTGCCATTATTGGTCGCGGTAAAGCGCGCTCGGTCGTTACCATGGCCGTTCGAGACCATCTGCCGCGCCTGAGTTACGCTCTCCTGCACGCTCTGATTACGGACCAGACCTTGGGGATTGCCCGCCGGGGCCAACGCGATGACGCCGGCGATGTCGGGATGGGTCGACGCATATGTCAGCGCCGCATTGCCACCTTCACTCTGACCGGCGATGACGATGCGACGGGCGCCCATCGCCCGCAATTTCCCAGCAGCGGCGTCGATGTCATGCAGGCAGTCGGGGAAGGGGGCGTCATAAATGCGGTTGCGTGACCAGCACATTTCCGGCGCCTGGACCGCGTAGCCGGCATTCTTCAACGCCATTTCAAAGCGGGACGTGACGATGCTTCCCGGCAGGCCCTGAGTGCCATGCAACACGACGACGCCGATATCGCTTCCGGCCCAAACCGGCCCCGCGATCCCCGCGGCCAGCACAGACGTCAGGATGGTTCGCCGCCGAAAATGCCCGGCCATCGTGCCTAAATCACCCCCTCCGCCTGTAACCGTTCGATTTCCGCATCCGACAAACCCAGCCGCCCTTGGTAAATTTCCGAGTTGTGCGCACCAAGTTCCATGCCCAGCCAGTTGACCTTCCCCGGCGTCTCCGTCAGCCGAGGCACCAGATTCGGCACCGCCAGTTCACCCACCCGGGAGTCCGGCACCCGCAGTATATTCCCCCGGGCAGCGTACTGCGGGTCCTCGAATATTTCCTCAATCGAATAGACCGGCCCACACGGAACCTGACTGGTCTCGCAACGAAACATCAGTTCCGCCCGATCCAACGTCGCCGTCCACGCCCCGACCGTTTCATCCACGACTGCCCGATCGCGTTCCCTGGCCGCAAGGGTACCCCAACGATCCGCATCCGCCAATTCCGGCCGCCCCATCGCCTCGGCGAGTCGGGAAAATATCTTGTCGTTGGTGCAGGCGATGGCGATCCAGCGCCCATCCTTGGTCGGATAGTGGCTGTGCGGAACGACATTGACCGTCCCAGGCCCCATGCGCTGCCGCACCGTCCCCTTATAGGCAAACGCTGGCGCAAGCTCATCCAGGATACGAAAGATCGGCTCATACAGCCCAATATCCACGACCTGCCCGCGTCCGGTCTTCTCCCTCGCCTGCAACGCCAGCAGAGTACCCAGCGCGCCGTACAGCCCCGCCATATAATCCGGAATCGTCGCCGACCCAGGCGTCACCGGCGCCCGATCCGGATACCCCGCCAGGAACGACAGCCCGCCAAACGCATTGCCAATACGCCCGAACCCCGGACGGTCCTTATACGGCCCCGTCTGCCCATACCCCGAAATCCGCACCATGATCAGCCGAGGATTCACCGCGCTCAGCACATCGTAGCCCAGGCCCCATTTCTCTAACGTACCTGGCTGAAAATTCTCCACCATCACATCAGACTCGGCGACCAGCCGCTTCAACAAAGCCGCCCCATCTGGCTTGCGCAAATCCAACGTAATGCAGCGCTTGTTCCGCGATTCCGACAGCCACGGCAGCGAATCCCCGCATTCCGTCATCGTACCGAACCGCCGCGTGGCATCGCCCACAACAGGAAGCTCGATCTTGATCACATCCGCCCCGAACTCGCCCAACTGAGTGGCGCAGAACGGCCCCGCCAGGAAGGTGGACACATCCAGGACCTTGCAGCCCTGCAACGCCTGCACATCGATCATCGCACAGCCGCCAATACACGCCGAGCGCGTTGCACAATGGGATAGTCGATGAATTGTCCATCCAGTTGTATCGACGCCAACCCCTTCGCCTCGGCTTCGTCAAAGGCCGCAACAACCAGTTTCGCCCGCGCGACCGTGGCCTCATCAGGACTGAACGCCGCGTTGGTAGGCGCCACCTGATCGGGATGGATACACATCTTACCCTGAAACCCCAGCGCCGCCGCATGCTTTGCCGACGCAATGAAACCATCCGCGTCTCGCAAATCCGCCCAGACCGTATCCATCGGCGGTTCCCACCCCGCCGCCCGAGACTCCATCACGCAAGCCGCCCGATGCGGCAACAACTCCGCCTCCGACCGGCTCCAAACCATGCCCATATCCAAGGTGAAATCACCCGCCCCGAACGCTAGGCACTTAGCCCGCGTGCCCGAACGGCAGATCCGCGAAAGATTGCTGATGCCAAGCGTCGTTTCGATGATCGGGATCAGGTCGATCCCACCAACCGGCAGCCCGCGTTCCCGTTCCAGATTACTGATCAGCCAGTCCGCAGTGCGCAGCTCATGACCATGTTCCACCTTCGGCAGGATGATCCCGTCCAACCCCTTCTGCACCACCGCGACCAAATCGCCATGGCACCAATCCGTCGTCAGCGCATTGACCCGCACATACAGCTTGCCAACCCGAGGCGCGCCAAACGCCCCAACCACCACCGGCCGCGTCGCGACCTTCTCCGACACCGCAACCGCATCTTCCAGGTCCAGGATCACCCCATCGGCCGGCAATCCCAGCGCCTTCTCCACCCGGCGCGCATGATTGCCGGGCGCGAACAGCATGCTCCTCATTGCGCCGCCCTCCGTCCATTATGCCAATCAACCGCCCGAGGAACCGGCAGCCCCAGGTTCTCCCGCAATGTCGTGCCCAGATAATCCTTCTGGAACAGCCCACGCCGTTGCAACTCCGGCACCAGCAGCCGCACGACGTCCTCATAAGCGCCCGGCATATGCGTCGCAGCCAGAACGAAACCGTCGCACGCCGGCGCGGTGAACCATTCCTCCATCTGATCGGCCACCGATTTCGGCGTGCCGCAGAACACCTTGTGTTCGGCAATGGTGCCGCGCCCGGATACCTCGACAAAATCACGCACCGTGGGGTTCTTCTTGCCCGAGAACTTCACCACCCGTTCCCGGAACCCGTGCCACGAAAACCCAGCCAGTTCCTCATCGCTGAATGGCTCGTCGTACCCTTTGGATCCAAAATCATAGTTCAGCACTTCAGAGATCAGCACCAGTGCATCGACCGGTTTCATCGATGCCTCGATGACGGCCCGCTTGTCCTGGGCAGCTTCTTCCGATTCCGCGACGATCACGTAACAGGCCGGCGCCACCTGCACCAGGGACGGATCGCGCCCGGCAGCGGCGATGGCTTTCTTGAAGTCGGCGTATTGCTGCTTGCCGGCTTCCAGATTGTGATAAATTACGAACACCAGTTCCGCCCATTGCGCGGCGAACGACTGCCCGCGTCCCGACTGGCCCGCCTGGATCAGCACCGGATGACCCTGCGCCGACCTGGGCACACTGAACGGCCCACGCGATTTGAAATACCGCCCCACATGATCCAACCGATGCACCTTCGCCGGATCGGCGAAACGACCGTCCTTATCCAAGATCAGAGCATCATCTTCCCACGTATTCCAATGCCCCATCACCACTTCCATGAACTCATCCGCTCGGTCGTAACGAGCATCATGTTCCATGTGTTCGGCGTGACCAAAATTCAGCGCCTCCGCGCTATTCAGCGACGTAACGATATTCCACGCCACGCGGCCTTTCAGCATCAGGTCCATCGTCGCGAACACACGCGCCACGTGATACGGCTCGTAATACGTCGTGGAATACGTCGTCCCCAGCCCCAACTTCGACGTCGCCATGCCCATCGCCATCAGGATCGTCGACGGATCCATCTTCACCACACGCACACCGGCACCGACCGCCTCGGCGTGGTGACCGGTGTATAGATCGGGCATCGCCAGGCGATCATCGAAGAACGCCAACTGTATCTTCCCGTCCTCCAACGTGCGAGCAATACGCTGGTAATATTCCGGTGTCATAAAGTCAGACATCGACGACGGATGTCGCCACGATCCCGGCAGATTGGAACAATTCTGCGCCTGCAAGAACGCAACCAAGGTCATCATGCGGTTCATCGTGTCGTCTCCGGAATCTCGACATCCAGCAGCGGAGCATGCTGCTGACAGCCATAAACATCGGTATCACCAAAATCCCCCGCCGGAACCAGCCGGGGAAACGTCGCCTTGAACGCGAACGCGGCATCATACGGGGTGAACAGAACATGCTCCTCGGGCACATTGTATAGACGCGCGAACAACGCCGCGCACAGCACCCCAGTGGCTTTCACCCGCTGAAACGTCTCGGCATCCTCGAACACCACATCCACGGTCAGCTCGAACGGCCCGGCATTCTTGCTCTTGCAGACTTTCGCGACATCTTTCAGCAGCGCCATGTCACAACGCCTCATAATGAATAGGGAACGGCTCAACCGGATCGTCCAGTTCGGCGACGTGATACACGCTGAAGCGGTAAACCGGCCCCACCTCGATATCCGAAGGCGAGAACGGGAACGCCATGTTCCCCTCCCGGCACAATCGCCCGGGAAAATCGGTGTGCAGCATGTTGGTGCGCGCCATGCCCAGAACCGCACTGGCCATTTCCTGACTCACCTGGGAAACAACCTCCAACACAAACCCCAGCTCATGCGGCACCGCGTCGCGCAGCGGCTCTCGGGCCGCCATCACGCCATCACGTCCGTAAACACGAATGCCAAGCTGGTAACTATCCGGAGACGCACCAAACGCCGCCGCCTTCGAGGCAACTTCACCACGGACACTGGAAATAAAGTCGTCCAACCGCCCGATCAGCAACGGGTCGCGCGTGCCGCAAACGCACACCGACCGATACCCCGCCAGCGCAACCCCCTCCAATTTGACAGTATACCGCTCGGCCTTCACCCATCGCATACCAGAAATCCGCACCGCCCGATCGCTGACCGCCTCAAACCGGCAATCGGACGTGTCCAGCATCCCTCCCGGCTCGATATGATGGATCGGACTGCTGTTCTCGTGCAGCGAGTGGTTGGCGATCGACAGCGGCGTGCAACGGCGCGCCGGATTGGTCGGCTCGCATTCGACATGGTCGTCACGTACCGTAACGAACAGACAGTCATGCCCCTTCGGGATCGACGGCGTCGCCCCGCATTCCAGCATTTTGCCGGCATACCAGGCCGGGGCAGGGGGCAAACCCGCCCGCGTCGCCGCCGCCACCCAGGACGCCGGATCGCTCGCCCGCCCCGCCAGCACCACTTGCGCCCCATTATCCAGCGCCGAGACAAACGGTTCCGGCCCCATCATCGCCACCACGCGTGTGGATGCATCGATCGTTGCATCCGCCAACACCGGCTGCCGAACCAACGGCTTCACCCGCCCCGCCGCCACCCGCCTTTTCAACGACGCCTTGTCCTGCTCCGCCTCGATCAGCGCCATCTTGAAATGCAGCCCGTCCTCCCGAGCGATCTCCCGCGCCATTCCCGCCACCAGATCAAGATGCGGCGCCGCGCCCGCCCCGCCGCAAGTCCCGATCACCATCGGAATCCCCGCCCGCACCGCCGCGTTCAGCATCAATCGCAGATCACGCCGGATGGCGATGGGGGAACAGAACGGCTTGCCCGACCCCAGGTAATGCGGCCCCGGATCGACGCTGCCGCCATCCACGCCGATCACATCCGGCCGGCGATCAAGCCCAGCCTGTAGCGAGGCCTCAGGAAACCCGTACCCAAGGATCGCGCTGGTGGACAGCAGACGAATTTCCCGGCTCATGCGGCAGGCTCAACATCTGGCATCGATCATTTCCTCCTATAGAGGGAATGCACTGATCCCACGTCACGGGCAAGCGTTCACCCACCCAGCCGCAGCGCAATACTCCGAGCATGCGCCTGCAACCCCTCGGCCTCCGCCAACGCCACCCCCGCCGGCCCGATAACCGCCAGCGCCGCCTCCGAGGCCGACACGAACGTCGTCCGCTTCAGAAAATCGAACACTGACAACCCGGACGCAAACCGAGCCGTCCGCCCCGTCGGCAGCACATGGTTCGGCCCGGCGACATAATCCCCCACCGCCTCCGGACAGAACGCCCCCAGGAACACCGCCCCCGCATGCCGCACCCGGGCAAACACCGCCTCCGGATCGCGCAACATCAACTGCAAATGCTCCGGAGCCAACCGGTCTACCAACCCGACCGCCTGGTCCCAGTTCTCCACCACGATAACCGCCCCATGCGCATCCCAGCTCGCCCCCGCGATCGCAGACCGGGGCAGGGTGGGCAACTCCGCCGTCACCGCCGCCGCCACCGCATCCGCGAACCCCGCATCATCCGTGATCAGGATCGACTGCGCCGCCTCATCGTGCTCCGCCTGAGCCAACAGATCGACCGCAATCCGCCGAGGGTCATTCGACCGGTCCGCCAACACCACCACCTCCGACGGCCCGGCGATGTTGTCGATGCCGACCCGCCCGAACACCTGCCGCTTCGCCTCGGCCACATACGCGTTCCCCGGCCCGACGATCCGGTCCACTGCCGCGATCGACGCCGTGCCATACGCCAGCGCCGCCACCGCCTGAGCCCCGCCGATCCGATAGATCTCCGACACCCCGGCGCGCCGAGCCGCCGCCAGCACCAGCGGGTTCAACACCCCATCCGGCGTCGGCACGCACATCGCGATGCGCGCCACCCCCGCTGCCCGCGCCGGGATCGCATTCATCAGCACCGACGACGGATATGCCGCCTTGCCCCCCGGCACATACAGCCCGACCGCATCCAGCGCCGTCCACCGCATGCCCATCGTCACCCCGGCCGCGTCCGTCATCCGCAAATCGGCCGGCAACTGCGCCCTGTGAAACGCCTCGATCCGCGTCGCCGCCAGATCCAACGCCGCCGCCAGTTCAGCCGGAATCCCCGCCACCGCCGCATCGACCTCGGCCGAGGACACAAGCAACCGGTCCGCCGTCAGCACCATCCGATCGAACCTGGCAGTATAATCTATAACCGCCGCATCGCCGCGCGCTCGGACATCGGCCAGAATGCCGGCCACGACACGATCCACCGTCTCGGTAGTTTCGCGGGCCTGGGAGAGCAACGCCACGAACTGGGGTTCGAAGCCGGGATCGGAGATGCTAAGGCGGATCATGCCGCTGCTGTAGCCGATCCGAACCGGCGCGTCATGGGGTCTCGTGAAACCCCAACGCGCCGATCAATCCTCCAGACGAGGCTTGCCTTCATGCGCGATCAGCAGGTCGTGCATGTCTGTCGCGTGCTCTTCTTCGACCGACAGGATCCCCTCCAGCATCACCCGCGTAGCCGGGTCGTCGTTGTCGAAATAGCGCACCAACTCCCGGTAATGATCCACCGCGATCCGTTCGGCGATCAGGTTCTCCTTGATCATGTCCACCAGATTACCGCCCTCGGAGTATTGCGATGCCGAACGGCTCGCCATTCCCTCGGGGTTGAAGTTGGGCTTGCCACCAAGTTGGTCGATCCGCTCCGCGACCGCCATCGCATGGGCCTGTTCTTCTTTCGCATGCTGGGCAAACTCGGCCTTGATGCCCTCGCTGGAAATGCCGGTCGCGGTCACCGCATGCATCGTGTAGCGCAACACGCAGACGATCTCCGTGGCCAATACCGACTGCAGGATTTCGATCGTCTTCTTGACGTCGCCGCCATACGTGGACGTCACCACCCCCGAGGACATGTTCTTCCGCGCACGCTCGCGCAACGTTTTGACATCGCTCAGAAAGGGCTTGCCGGACGCGTCTTTGCTCACAGGGGCGTTACTCACCGCGATCTCCTTCTGGGGTCGATGGACCGAACCCCTAACGCAAGGCTCGCCCCCCGGTTGCCAGCAGCCCCGACGCCTCGCGGCTTGACATTCCCGTCATTCGCTACGCCGGCCTGACCCCGCCATCGGTCAACCCCACCTGCGCATGACGACGGCGCACGCCGATCGCCCGCATGATGGCATACTGGATCAGGAACAGCCCGGCCTTGCTGGCGATGGCATACGACGACATGAACGCCGACCACGTCGTCACGCTGAAATGCAACGCGACCACGATATTCAGTCCGGCCGAGAAGAACATCAGCGCCGCCCAGACGAAGCCAAAGATGAATGCGACGTCCGGCACCAGTTCCTGCACGATCGGCGGCAGATAGCGGTTCATCCAGCCCGGTTTCAGCATGACGGTGCCAACCACACCATAGATGACACTCGGCTTCAGCATCACGAACCGCGGATCGCCGGTCAGCAGCGCCGCGCCGCCCGACCCCACCACAAGGAACAGACTCAGATACTGCATGGTATCGATCGGCCGCTTTCGCACATACTCATAGCCAATCTGGGCGATCCCCAGCGCCATGCCGCAACCGACCGCCACGCTCATGTTCTTCGTCGCGAGATAAACCACGAGTAAAGCGAACGTCGAGGCCATATCCAACAGTAGCAGTTTCGCTGCCTTCAGCATATTTTGCATCGGACTATCCCTTTCTGCTCGGTCAGGCCGGATGTCCGACCCAGTTGCCATGGAACCCGAACGGCACGCGGTGCGGCAGTTGAACCGTCGCGACCGGCCCCCGCTCGATCGCATCCGTATCCAGCACGATCAGGTCGCTGCGCCGCTCCCCACCGCGCCACACCACGGCCAGCACCCATCCATCGCCTTCCGCCGCC
This sequence comes from Acidisphaera sp. S103, assembly GCF_009765975.1. Classification (GTDB taxonomy): domain Bacteria; phylum Pseudomonadota; class Alphaproteobacteria; order Acetobacterales; family Acetobacteraceae; genus Rhodopila. Next base: position 136,543 of record NZ_LMUJ01000036.1, read on the forward strand.
AGCGGCCCGCGCGGCACGAATACCGGCTCCGAGACCGCATCGCCCGCCGGCAGCGTGTAGGCCGCTCGCTGCCCCGACACGAAGTCGAGCCAGACAAGCGTGTCCAGCCAACCCTCGTCGCGGGTTTTCCCGGCAAACGTCCCGAAGCGGTTGCGCAGCCCCGCGCGACGCTCATCCAGGCGGGGGAATTCGCCGTTCATGCCGTCGAGTTCGCTGCGTTTGAGAGCATCCGTGCCGGCATCCAGATCAAGCGTCCAGCGCACCAGCCTGCCGCGCGTCGCGCCGGGGGCCGAGGGCTGGCCATCCGCGCGCGGAAACAGGGGCGGTTCGTCATACTGGATCACATCGGCGACGATCTTGCTTCCCTCGTCCCAGGCATTGAGCACATGGAACACATAACAATTTTCCGCGCGGAACCAGCGCAGCGAGGCAACGCCCCGGTCGCGCCGGATAACCCCGATATGGCTGCCGAGATCGGGTTCCCAGGCGTACGGCATCTGCCCGGCCTCCGCCCGCGCCAGGCTGCCGCTCAACGGCAGGATCGGGAACAGCACGTGCCGTTCGGTGACGGCGAAATCATGCACCATGCTGCAATAGGGGGCCTCGAACCGCTCGACGCGCCCCGGGCGTCCGTCCGAACCGATCGTCCCGTAAGTCATGCCCGGGGTCAGAGGGCCGCCCACCGAGTAGCCGAAGAACACCAGTTCCCCGGTGACCGGATCGATCTTCGGATGCGCGGTGAACGGCCCTTCAAGCACTCCGCCGAAGCTTTGCACGCCACGCGTCGCCAGCGTCGCGGGATCGAGTTCGAATGGCAGATGTGCCTCCTCCAGCGCCAATAGCCGGCCGCCGTGCCAGATGATGTTGGTGTTGGCGATCCCGGTGTCGGGAACCTGGATATCCGAACACGACGCGTCACCGAAAACCGCCACCAGCGGCCGTTCGGCGGCCCGTTCGGCGATCCATTTGTCCGTGCGAACCCACCGATTGCGATAGGACGCACGGCCGTTCCGCAGCGCGAACGCGTGAACCATCCCGTCACCAGCGAACCAATGATTCTCCATCGGGTTGAGAGGCGGAAATTGCGGGTTCGGCCCATTGCGGAACAACGTGCCGTTCATCCCACGCGGCAAATCACCCACGATCCGCAGATCCGCCAGGCCGTATCCACGGTCGATCGGCGCGAAATTGTCATCCGGATCCAAATTGAAATCGTTCGGCATCTTGGATGCACTCCAGATATTGACATTGACAACATATGGCTAGGCGCTCCCGCCCCGCCTTGTCAACAACAATCTTTCCACCGTAAACATCCCCCATGGACCACTCCGAAGCCACGGCCGTCGCCCGCCCCTACCACCACGGCGACCTGAAAACCGCGTTGCTCACGCAAGCCGAGGCGATCCTCGAACGCGACGGCATCCAGGCCCTCACGCTACGAGCAGCCGCTCGGGCTGCCGGCGTTTCCCACGCGGCCCCGGCCAATCATTTCGGCGACCTGACCGGCCTGCTCAGTGAGCTTGCCGCCGTCGGATTCATCCGGTTCAGCGCGATGCTGACCGCCGCGCGCGCCACCGGTGGCGGCGGCCAGCCGTCAGGCTCCAGGGCGATGGGCCAGGCCTACGTGACGTTTGCCCGCACCTACCCGAACCTGTTCATCCTGATGTTCCGTGGCGAGCGGCTCGACACCACCCGTCCGGCCTTGCGCGACGCAATGGACGCCGCGGCCCAGGCGCTCCGCTCTGTCGGTGCCCCCCCTGCCGTGCCTCTGCCACCACTACAGGCGGCCGCGCGGGCGGCGGCACGCTGGTCGCTGGTCCACGGCTTCGCGATGCTGCTGCTCGACGGCCGGCTCGCCGGAATGATCGGGTCGTTATCCCCGAACGAGGATGCCGACGACCTGCTGGACGCCGTTCTCGCGGTGACGCGGTTCGACGGCTGATCCGGCCGGAGGCTTGTCAGAATTATCCCGCCGCAGCAGGTTGCAGACCGAAATCGCCCGGAATGACGGTGGGGGGAGACAATGGCGCTGATCCATCATGTCGTAGCAGGCCAGGGACGGCCGCCGATTGTGTTCGTGCACGGCTTTGGCTGTGCCCACGGCGACTGGGACGCCCAGGTGGCGCATCTGTCGCCACGTCACCAAACGGTCGCCGTCGATCTGCGCGGACATGGCGCCAGCCCGGGATCGGCCGCGGACTGCTCCATCGAGCGGTACGGTGCCGATGTCGCCGACGTCATGCGGGCGTTGTCATTGCCGCCGGCGGTGCTGGTGGGCCACAGCATGGGATGCCGGGTGGTGACCGAGGCCGCGCTGCAGGCGCCGGCCCACACCGCGGCGGTGATCCTGGTCGACGGCAGCCAGTTCGCCGCCTCGATGGCAACGGTGCTGCGGCAACGTTTCGCGGCGCCGGACGGCTATGCGACGCTGGTGAACGGTTTGTTCACCGACATGTTCACCACCAGGAGCGACCCGGCCGTGGCCGCCGCCGTCGGCGCGCGTGCCGCCACGCTACCGCGTGAGATCGGCGAGAAAATGCTGACCGACATGCAGCGCTACGATGTCGGTCGTCTGGCAGCATCGCTGGCCAGCCTGCGCGTGCCCGTCATGGCGCTGCAATCGACCTACAGCAACGAGAAGCGTGAACGCCGCCCGATGACCGAGGGGCAAATCACCCCATACCTCGACATGGTGCGCACCAACATCCCCTGGGTCGAAATAGAGATCGTCCCCGACACAGGCCACTTCCCGCAGCTCGACGAGAGCGCACGGACAAACGCGCTGATCGATCGGTTCATCACGGCACTGCCGGCGGTATAACCGGTCCGGACGCCGAGGCATCCGCACACGCCCCGTTGGCCCGCCCACTCCCACTCTCACCGTCACCGGCGCGCACACTTTCACCGTCACCGGCGTGCACACTTCCACCGTCATGGCCGGGCGGCGTCCCGGCCATCCGCCCCCCGACGTTCATGCGAAGGGTACCCGAACACACGAAGAGCCAACCGCGGCCGATCCGGTCAAGCCGTCCGACCCTGACGCCCACGCGGCGCCGCCCCCTATCGCGGGCCAGTCACAGGCGTATCCTGTCCGCACCCAAACAGAAAGCAGGCCCATGTTTTCGGTCGGACAGACAGTCTATCACAGGACCGGCAAGCACAGCGGCACGGTCCTGGAGTGCGACGGCGACACCACCTACTTGGTGCAAGCCAACGGCGTCGAAATCGATTTTCCGACGCGTGACCTGACCGCGACCCCCCCGGCGACGAAAACCGGGCCGGCCCCTGCATCCGCCACCCCGTCGCGCGTCCTCACCATCAACGACATCACGCCGGAGCATCGCAAGGTCCTGGCCGTCATCCCGCCGCGAACGCTGCAATCGGTGGCGTCGCTGTTCGAGCGGCGGCCGAAAGCCGGACGTTTCAGCGCCCTCGATGTGGCGCAGAAGCTGAACTACATCGCCGAGGTCACCGCCGTGCCGTACCGGACGATGAAGGAATTCAGCGACCGTCCCGGCGATATGGGCCTGATGATGGCGCGCGGGCTCGCGATCAGCCTGGGGTCCGCGCTCTGATCACACGTCGTCGGGGCTAAGGGTCACGATCATCTCGGCGGATTGCTTGTGAAAGTCCGCCTCGCGCTCCAGCGTTTTGGGAAATCGGCTGCGCCTCGACTGCACGAGGGCCTGTTTGGCCTTGGCCTCATGCCAATCGCGCGCGGCGAGCAGGGCCGCGTCCCAGCCCCGCTGAAACTCCTCGGTCGCATCCGCCATCGGCGTCCTCCTGTATTACGGCTTGGAATCGTATAGCCCGGCCTTGTGACCCGCCGCGATAGCGTCCAGCAGTGCCGGATCCACGCCCAGCGAGCGCAGCGTTGCCAGTGGGATGACCGCATCCGTCCCGCAGGCGGCGATCACGTGCGGCAGGCCGGACGGCTCCATCGCCACGCCTTCACGCGCCGCGTCCGGCCACAGCATGAATTGCAGCTCTGTGTCGCGCAGCGCCGGCGCGCAGTCCGCATCCGGCTTCGACAGCTTCAGATACAGCGCCGTCAACGCCGGTGAGGCCATCACGCCCAGCCGGGTTCCGTCGGCTGCGGTGTCCAGCGAGGCTTTCCCCGCCAGCGTCTTCGGCAGCAGCCGCTCCCAGTTCAGCGGCGCCCCGGTACCCAGGTCGTAGGCCAGCGCGAAGCTGTCGGTGTCGGGATGGGCGCCCCCGCAGAACAGGTCGTCGGACGCGACCAGGGCGAGATACCCCGGCCCGCGCATCGCCACCGTCACGCTGCGCTGCCATCCGGCATCCTTCTGGTCCGCCAGCGGGCCGGACGCACCCGCATCGCAGTCTTTCGCGGCCGAGCGCAACCGGTCATCGGCGGCGCTCAGGGCTTTATTGATGCGCTGCGACGCGGCTCCATCGGGTGCCGCGATGCGCGGAAACGCCATCAGGCCGGCGCCAAGGGCGGGTCCCGCCACCAGGCGGGCGGCATCCGGGGGTGCCGATCGGGCCGAACCGGCCACCAGGGATAGAACCAGGATGAAACACGACAGACGAAGGCTCATTGTCACGGCTCGATCTCAATTGCGGGCATCACCCTATGCGAGGCCGGGGTGCCGGCGAAAGCAGGCCCGTTATGATCTTGGCGCCCTCCCACAAAGGACGGATAATCCCACCATGACAAACATCCCATCGCGCGCCGACCGGATCCGCGACATCCTGACCGGGGCATTCGCGCCAACCGAACTGACCGTTCAGGACGACAGCGCCCATCATGCCGGTCACGCCGGCGCCCAGGCCGGCGGCCAATCCCACTTCAGCGTGCTGCTGGTCAGCGCCGCCTTCCAGGACGTCAGCCGCGTCGCCCGGTCCCGCGCCGTGCATGCCGCCCTGGCGGCGGAATTCGGTTCGGCCGAACTGGGCGGCATGCACGCCCTGGCCCTGACCCTGCGCACGCCCGGGGAGTACGCCGCCCGACCCGGAGGATAATCCCCACCATCCTCACCCACCAGGAATTTAGAGTATTTTCTTCTCTCGAAGAACTCGTTATGGCTGTATCACGGAAAATATCTGCTGAACGGTAGGTTTGAGAGAAGGGGCTGCCTTGAATGTCCGCGGATAAAGATATCGATCGTCTCGACCGGGAAATCCTCCGATTGATATCGGTCGACGCCTCGCTGTCCCTGGCCGACATCGCCTCTAAGGTTGGGCTGACCCCGACGCCGTGCTGGAAACGCATCCGCCGGATGGAGCAGGACGGCATCATCCAGCGCCGCGTCGCCATCCTGGACGCGGACAAGGTCGGCCTGCCCGTTTCGGTCTTCGTCGCCGTCGAAACCGCCGATCATTCCAGCGACTGGCTCGGCCGATTCGCCAAGGTGATCCAGGACACGCCGGAGATCGTCGACGCCTGGCGCATGAGCGGTGACGTCGATTATCTGCTGCATGTGGTGGTCGCCGATATCGCCTCCTACGACCATTTCTACCGCAAGCTGATCGCCGCCGTGCCGCTGCGCAACGTCAGCAGCCGCTTCAGCATGGAGCGGATGAAGGACGCGCCGTTGCCGGTATGAACACCATCGCGTGCCAAAAAAATCAAATTTTTTTCGCGCTGTGAACCTTCTCTTAATAAATTCCTGATCTTCTCCCCTCCGGCAATTAGGAGGTGGCCAATGGCTGTCAGTCGTCTAGTCAACCGAAACGTTGTCGCGGAGCGCGGTCGGACCAGCATGCGGCTGGAACCCGAACTCTGGGACTTGCTGAGTGAAATCTGTGAGCGCGAAGCGCAGGATATGAGCACGTTGGTGCGTCAGATCGAAGCGGCCGGGCACGCGGGCGGCCGCACAAGCGCGGTCCGTGTCTACGTCACGACCTATTTCTACACAGCCGCGACCGAGGTCGGGCATGCGGCAGCCGGTCACGGGCCACTGCTGCGCAGAGTGGCACCGGAACTGGCCCGCTCCGCCGCCTGACGATCGCCTGAACGCGGAAATCCGCGTGCTATGGGCCATACGCAAGTGCCAGCAAAATGGTGGGCTTGCGGCCCACCCGTCACGGCCGGGCGTGTCTGCAGCCCACCCGTCACGGCCGGGCGTGTCTGCAGCCCACCCGTCACGGCCGGGCGTGTCTGCAGCCCACCCGTCATGGCCGGGCGTGTCTGCAGCCCACCCGTCATGGCCGGGCGTGGCTGTGGCCCATCCGTCATGGCCGGGCGTGTCCCGGCCATCTACGCACGCACGATGGGACAAATGCCTGGGACCCTTCCAGCCATGACGGTAACGCAATCATACACGGGCGTCCGACGCGGTGATTCCGAAACGCTTGAGTGGCCTTCTCCCAACACCCTGTTCCCGAGCACCGGCCAAAACGACCCACCCACCCTTAACGATACGTTAAGACTTCCCCTGTAGGACGGGTTCTTCTCACGGAGACCTCAGGGTGAGCCAGTCTTTCCGCGTTTCACGCATCCATGTCGCGGCCGCGATCGACGCCACGCTGTTCCGAACCTTGACCTTCGCGAGATCGCTCCATGGCCGGTCGCCCTGGATGGCAAGACAGCTTCGCCGGTGCGTGCTGCTGGTGTGGTGGACCGTCACGCTGCAGCTTCACACGCAACTCGGCCGCTGCCTGCGCGTTCGTCTGGACCGTCGTGCCGCGCCCCGCGCCGAACCCGTGCAACCGATGGCAACGGTGGACCCGCGGCAGTTGAAGGTGCCGTTCTCCGACCAGCCGGTCGTCTCCGTGATCGTTCCGACCTACGGGCAGTTGCCGTTCACCCTGGGCTGCCTGGCGTCGATCGCGGCGCACGCGCCGTCGCTGCCGATCGAGGTGATCGTGATCGACGACGCATGGAACGGCGCCGGCGCGGCGCAACTGGACCAGGTGCGCGGTATCCGTTTTATACGAAATGAAACCAATATCGGCTTCCTGCACAGTTGCAACAAGGCAGCCAGGGTGGCGAAAGGGCGCTACCTCTATTTCCTCAACAACGACACCCAGGTGCTGAATGACTGGATGGATCCGATGGTGTCGCTGTTCCAGCACTGGCCGGGAACCGGGGCGGTCGGTGCCAGACTTCTGTATCCGGGTGGCCGGTTGCAGGAAGCCGGCGGAATCATCTGGCAGGATGCCTCGGGCTGGAACTTCGGCCGGATGGATGATCCGGCCAAATCGGCATACAACTACGTGCGGGAGGTGGATTACTGTTCCGGTGCGGCACTGATGGTGGAACGATCGGTGTTCGACGACTTGGGCGGTTTCGACGAACGCTATGCGCCAGCCTATTGTGAGGACACCGATCTGTGCTTCCGCCTCCGGCAAATCGGCCTGAAGACGCTGTATCAGCCCAGCGCTCGGGTCGTGCATCACGAGGGCGTCTCACACGGGCGGGATGTCACCACCGGCATCAAGTCCCGCCAGGTCGTGAACCAGGCCATCTTCGCCGATATATGGGCGGACGTCCTGGCGCGAGACCATTACTTGAACGGTGAGAACGTCTTCCGCGCGCGCGACCGGGCGATGCATCGCAAGATAGTGCTGGTGATCGACCATTACGTCCCCACCCCGGACCGCGACGCAGGGTCGCGCACGATCATGGCGCACCTGCACGTGCTGCTGCAAACCGGGCATGTGGTGAAATTCTGGCCGCACAACCAAGCCTACAGTCCGGGTTACACCGAGGTCCTGCAAGGCATGGGGATCGAGGTCCTGCAAGGTCCCGGTCAGGCCCCGCTCGAGAGCTGGATCAAGGAGGCCGGCCGCGAACTCGATGTCGTCCTGGTCAGCCGGCCCGACGTCGCCGAGGATGTGATCCTCTCAATTCGCCGCCATTCCCGAGCCCGGATCGTCTACTACGGTCACGACCTGCATTTTCGCCGCATGCACCAGCAAGCCGAGGTCACGCACGACGACGCGCTGCTGCGCCGCGCCGAACACATGCGTCTGCGGGAATACGCAATATGGCGGCAGGCCGATCTGTCGCTGTACCCGTCGGAGGAGGAAGCGCAAATCGCCTCCGCCCTGCAACCCGATGCGAAGATCGGGTCCGTCGTGCCCTATTGCTTCGATACGTTCGCCGAACCGCGGGCGGCAACCCCGCAACCCCGCATCATCTTCGTCGCCGGCTTCGCACACACACCGAATGAGGATGCCGTGCTGTGGTTCGTGGCGGACATCCTGCCATCGATCCGAACCGCGGTTCCCGGGGTGCATCTGTCGATCGTCGGATCCAATCCCACCGCACAGGTGCGCGCCCTGGCCTCAGACGATATCACTATTCGCGCCAATGTGACCGAGGCCGAACTGGCGGCGGCATACGACGATGCCCGCGTGGCCGTGGTGCCGTTGCGCTGCGGCGCCGGCGTGAAGCTGAAAGTGATCGAGGCATTGCGCGCCGGCCTGCCGTTGGTGACCACGCAGGCAGGGGCGCAAGGGCTGCCGGGATTGTCGCAGGTCGTCGCGGTCGAGGATGATGTCGCGGCGTTCTCGGCCGCGGTCGTGGCGTTGCTGCGGGACGACGCCGCCTGGGAAAAACGCAGCCGCCAGCAGGTCGCTTTCGCACAAGCCCGGTTTTCGCGCGATGCGATGACCGGGTCGCTGTTGGCCGCGCTGGATGTCGCGACGCGATCCGGCCGCATTGTCAGACCCGCCCGTCCGTGGCTGGATGGCACCCTGATCGAGGGGAGAAGCCGCCATGGCCATGCAACAGCAGGATCGCAAGCCATTTCACCACCCGCGCGTTCGTCCGGATTGGCTGGCGAAGCTGACGGAAGAAGTGCTCGATCCCGCCCAGCCGATCATCGACCCGCACCATCACCTGTGGAAAGCACGGCCTGATCCCTATCTGCTGGCGGATCTGGTCGCCGATCTTCGCACCGGCCACAATGTGCTGGCCACGGTGTTCATCCAGTGCGGGTCGGCCTATCGCAAGGACGGTCCGGATGAGCTGCGGCCGGTGGGTGAGACCGAATTCGTCGCCGCCGCCGCGACGGAATGCAAAAGCGGCGCCTATGGTAACCTGCGTGCCTGCGCCGGCATCATCGGTCACGCGGACTGTTTGTTGGGGGACCGGATCGACGCGGTATTGGAAGCCCACATCCAGGCCGGCGGTGGGCGCTTCAAGGGCATCCGCCACAGCGGCACCTACGACCCCGGGATCGCCCCCACCGCACCGCCGGGCGCGCCGCCGGGCCTGTATCGCGACCCGGCATTCCAAGCCGGATTCGCCCGCCTGCATCGTCTGGGGATGACGTTCGAGGCGTGGCTGTATCATCCGCAACTAGGCGATCTCCTGGACCTGTTGCGCGCATTCCCCGATCAAAAGGTCGTGCTGAACCATTTCGGCGGTCCACTCGGTGTCGGTCCCTATGAGGGACGACGGCCCGAAGTCTTCGCCCAATGGCGCGCCCACACCGTCGAACTGGCGACCTGCGAGAATCTATACCTCAAACTCGGCGGCCTGGCGATGAACGTGAACGGTTTCGGCTATCACCATGAGCCGCTGCCGCCATCGTCCGGCGAGATGGCGTCCGCGTGGCGCCCCTACGTCGAGACCGCCGTGGCGGCGTTCGGCGTCAACCGCTGCATGTTCGAAAGCAACTTTCCGGTGGACAAGGGCATGTGCAGCTACCCGGTACTGTGGAACGCCTTCAAACGCCTCGCCGCCGGCTGCTCAGCGGACGAAAAGGCCGCATTGTTCCATCGGACCGCGCAACAGTTTTACGAACTGCCGGCGGTGGGGTGAAGCCAAAGTCGTGGGTGGCGGGAGAATTGCTGGCCGGATCTACCGCGGTGTATCCGTCATGGCCGGGCGTATCCCGGCCATCCGCGCTTCGTCCATCTGTGCGAAGCTGGCCGCGACACGCCCAATCACGGCGATAGGGAGAAGCAGCTGATCCTGACGCAGTTCCATCGAACCAGCCCTGAACGTCCGTCGTCTCAAACCTCGCCCCAAACCTCCCGCGCCACCTCCACGCAGCGCGACAGTTTCGCCCATTGCTGGTCCTCCGTCAGCGTGTTGCCTTCCTCGGTCGAGGCAAACCCGCATTGCGGCGACAGCGCCAGTTGTTCCAGCGGCAGGAACTTCGAGGCCTCATCAATGCGCCGCTTCAGTTCGTCCTTGCTTTCCAGTTCACCCGTCTTGCTGGTCATGATCCCCAGCACGACGATCTTCGGCCCGCGCGGGACGAAACGCAGCGGCTCGAACCCACCGGCGCGGTCGGTGTCGTATTCCATGAAATACGCATCCGAATTGATCTGGTTGAACAACACCTCGGCCACCGGCTCATAACCACCGGAAGCCACCCAGGTGGAGCGGAAATTGCCGCGGCACAGGTGCATCGAGATGACCATGCCCTCCGGCTTGCCCTCGATCGCCTGGTTCAGCATCCCACTGTAGATTTCCAGCAGGTTTTCGACATGCTCGCCACGCGCTTTCAGCATCGCGATCTGCTCCGGGTCGCACAGATAGGCGATATTGACCTCATCGAGTTGCAGATACCGGCAGCCCGCCGCACCAAACGCGCCAACGGCCTTTTTGTAGGCCACGCCAAGGTCGGCGAAGAACGGATCCAGCGTCGGATACGTTGCGGGGTCGATCGCTTCCCGCCCACCGCGGAAATGCACCACCGACGGCGACGGGATGGTTTGTTTCGCCACCGCCGTCCGGACATGACCGGCGAGGAACTGGTAATGGTCGATCATCGTCGGCTTGGTCCAGCCGATCCGGCTGTTCACACGCAACTTGTGCCCGAGCGGAACGTTGCCCTGGAACTGGATTTTCTGTTCGGGTTCGTAGATTTCCACGCCATCCAGCCCCGCAACGAAATCATAATGCCAATAGGCGCGGCGGTATTCGCCGTCGGTCGCCGCGCGCAGGCCGATTGCCTCCTGCCTGGCGATTGCGGCGGCGATGCAGGTGTCTTCGACCTCACGCAGTGCGTCATGCGGCAGCGTGCCGGCCTTCCATTTGGCCCGCGCCTCCTGCAGCACCTTGGGGCGCAGCAGGCTACCGACATGATCGGCTCGGAACGGCGGCGTGGCACGAGACGTCGTCATGATGGGTTCTCCTGTCGAAGATCAGAGTGTCCGGGTCCAATCGCGCACGGCGCGGACAACGGCTTCGGGTTGTTCGGGGATCAAGGCATGGCTGGCATCGGCGATGACGACGACGGTCACCCGAGCCGCGCCAAGATCGTCGACGATGCCGTTGCGCGTGTCCGCCGGCCGCCAGGGATCGCATTCGGCCTGGATATCCAGCACCGGTGCCGAACCGGCGCCCCACCAGTCGCCTTGTGGAGTCGCGGCACTGGCGGCCCGCTGGCTCCTGGACGCCACCGGATGCCAGTTGCCCAGCCAGGGCGACGGATCGTGGCCGGGGGCGAAGAACGCGACCTGAAGCGCCGCCAACCGAACCGGATCGGGCAGGGCCGTATCGACACATTTCGCCAGGTGGTCGCGCAGCGCCGGATTGGCCGACTTCGCCGCCGCCGCGGCCAGGATCATGCCGCGCACCAGATGCGGATGATCCGCCGCCACGCAACGCCCGACCCATTGCCCGAACGCATGGCCCAGGACGAAGGCGGACCCGCCGGCCAGACGCTCGATCGCGACTGCCACGTCCCGCGCATAATCGTGCAGGGTCAATCCATCCATCGGACCCGTGCTGCCGCACATGCCCCGGGGCTGCGGCCGCAACACACGAAAACCTTTCGCCGCGAACATCTCGGAAATCTCGTCGAAATCCTCGGAATCGCGCGACGAGGACGGCAGCAGCACCAGGCAGTCCGCCAGGTCCTCGCCTGGTTCGTCCAGGATCACGTCGATCGAGACGTCATTGTATGCCACGGAAACCCGCCGACGCTGGCTCATCCGCCATCCTCCCCTTGTGCTTGCGCGCACACTAGGGGCCGGACCCGATTAAATCCACCATCGCAAGATGAAAGCCAGGACAACAGTGGCGCGCAAATTTCTGGCGAGTTTGCCGTAATGGGTGGCAATCCGACCCTGGGCCTGTGGTAGTCGACGGGGGCTGACCGCCGCGTTGTGACAAGACCGGCGGCCGCCCAACCTATCCCTGCCAGCGTAACGTTTCAGACGGCGCTTCAGCGAACGCGTCGCGGTAAGCCGCACTAAATCGCGCAAGCTGCCAGAACCCGAAGCGCATGGCGATTTCGGTCACCGTCTCGGTGCGTGGGTCGGCGGCGAGCAGGGCATTTCGCACGCCTTTCAGGCGGTACGCGCGGGCGTATCGCATCGGCGGCACCCCCGTGAACTCCATGCACACCTCGTGCAGCGTGCGCCGCGAGGCGCCGGCGGAGCGGCAAAGGTCTTCGATGCTCAGGCCGGCGTCGTCGCGTTCGCATAACGCGGCTTCCACACGGCTCATGATCAGGCGGTGCCGGCGCACCGCCGCCCGGTCGTACTCCAAGATGCCGCCACTGAGGCAGTCAACCAGTGCCTCCGTCAGTAGGCCTGACAATGCGGCGCGGGTCGGGGGCCTGTCCGCGGCCTCGGGCGTCGTGGCGGCGAGGTCCGCGACGTCTCGCACCAGCCGCAGCAGACGTCCCTGCGCGAGTAAGGACGTACGGATCGTCGCCGCGTCGATGGCCGAGGGCGCAACGTCGCGGCCCACCAGAGTTCCTCCGGCCGATGCCAGGGCGTCGTAGCGGACCACGAGAGAGCCCCAGGGAAACGGTTCGTCGGACTGCGAGCGGGTGGTGAACACTTCATTGGGACGTGGATGAAACAATACGTCGTGCCCTACCTCGCGCCCGGACATCAGGCGGGGACGGGCCGGTTCCGTGGCGAATGTGAAGATGTGGTTGTTGGATGTCGCGCCGATCAGGCTGAGTCCGACCGTCGCCTCGCCGCGCCTGACACATACGTCGCCGAGATCCATGAAAGCCATGCGCGCGGTGAACTGGCGCGGCGCCCGCCCATTCATCCGAATGCCACCGAGGCCATTGAAAGCAGCATAGTCCTCGGCTGAACGAAAGTGCCGCGCATAGGCGCGGGGTTGGCCGATCATCGGCGGTTTCCGATTCGTGTCTGGTTAAATGCGCGGGTCCATCCATTGCGCAACAATTAGCCGACTTCACGATGGCTAGCCATATCGATCCGGCCATGGAAAGGTTAACCTTGCGCCGCCAAGCCTTCAACGCGCCGACGTTACGCCGGCTCCCACCCCGGCCCCTGAGCCGGCCTCACTCGCCTTATTGCTCTCCGGCGTTCTGGGCCTGCGCGCCGTCCGCCGCCGAGAATAACGACCACGCCTGATCTGTGCCTGCCCAGGCGCGGCGTTACGAAACCGGGGTTGGGGCACACGCGGCCGATCCTGTTAAGCATTCGTCAAGGTTCCGGGCCTACGCTGGGGCGTATCCGGGCGGTCTCCCAATGCCCGTAGAAGGTCCGCGGCAATATGATCGCACCGTCCAGGCATGTCTGAAACCGAGCTTCCGCGGCTGAAACCGTATCATCCGATGACGTTCCAGGAACGCGGGGTGGCGGTGCCGTTCACCACCCCGCTTCTCGGGGGCACGCGCGCCCGGCCCACGGACAAGCAGCGGGTCGAGCTCGTCATCCCCAATCCCGCGGGCGGGCGAGGGGTTTACATCATGCCCTGGGCGGGGATCGCCGCGTGGTGCCAGCCAACGCTGCATGACTCGGTGTTCAACGACAGGATCGCCTCGTTGAAAAACGTCACGCCCGCCGCGATCCGGCGCGTGGCCTTGCAGCTCTCCGCCGAGGGCCTGGCGGGCGAGGAAGCGATGGAAGCCGCGTGCCAGGCGGTGAACCTGGAAAAAGGCGACAGGCTGGTCACCAACTACCAATTGCTGATGACCCTTGTGGAGCAGGTCGGTGGCCGTTTTGCCGCACAGTCAACCACCAATGGGTCCGGCAAGCCCGACCTGATGACACAGGCCCGGTTGACGGTTGAATGGATCTCGCCACGCCTGGGCCGGACGGCGAGCTGGACGGCCACCGCGCTGGAGGCGCTGTCCGACGTCCTGACGAATATCGGCGTTGGTCCCAGCGGCGCGACAGGCCGGTTGCCTCGGCTGCTCGCCATGCTTCGCAACCTCCGAACCGCGATGGCGGAATGGAGCGCCACACGGCAGAATGACGATCAGGTGGAGTACGTCAGCATGGCCTGCACCGTGGCCGACCTGACATTGTCGCTGGCCCAGGCGACCCTGGCGCAGGCGCAGGCACTGACCGGCGACATGGTGCGGCTTCTGCGAAACTGGGGCACCGATCCGGGGTCTATCAGCCAGCTTGCCACCCGCCCCGAATGGCTGCTGGATGGCTGGGAGCAGATTTGTCTCATATGGAACCACGCCCGGGACGACGCCGGACGGCGGGCTGCCCTGGTCGAGATCATCGGGCTTATCCCGATCTTGCCGAAAGAAGCCAGCGAGTGGTCCGAGATCAAATGCGACATGGACCGGGCGATCCGCTTCCGCCGGCTGGTGTCACTGAATGAGGACTGGCGCACCGGCTCGATCGTCTTCGAGCTGATTGCCCGAAACGAGCATCTGCGGGCGATCGCATGCCGGCCGGCGTGACGTCGAACCGGGACAGGAGGGGACACGGCGATCTTCGGGATCGCACATCCCGACTTCTATTTCAGGAGGCCGCAATCGATGCAAACTAGATCCGCGGACCCGGCCGGACGTGCGGCACACGCGTTGCGCCATCAATTGCGTCAGGCGGACGACCAGAAGATCATACGCATCACGGCCATGCTGGACGATGTCGCCGATCCGGCGGGGAAGCAGGCAATCCTCGATCCGTTGCGGGACCGGCTGGGCTCGCTGAAACCCGTCCGTCCGCTTCGTTTCGCCCGTTTGCTGTTCACGCCGTTTGAGCCCGTGATCGTGCCCCCCAGCGCGTGGCGTCCGGGTGACGTGGCGATCCCCCGTTCCGTGCTGACACCGCTGTCCGCCGTCGTGCGGACCGGCTTCGGCGCCGAGGCATCGGCCATCGACGCGATCATCGCCAGTCACAAAACCGACGCGACAGACGTGGTTACCGTCGCAGGCTTGGCGCTGTGGCCACGTGCCGCCGAACTGCTTGCGGTGTCGCCAACCCCGGGGGACTGGGAAACCACGGGATTGCGTTCGACGGTCTATCCACCTCTGGCCGGGGCTGTCGTCACCGTGCCGCGCCGCGCCGCGTGGCTGCGATGCCTCGCGCGGGACCAAGCCATTGGGGCTTTGGCGGCGGATCAGCGAACGATCGAGAACATCCTGCGGTCGATGGCCGATGAGCCGCCCGAGGGATGTGCGATGGTCGTCGCGCTTATCCTGTTGCAGGCGCCGCACGCGGTCCCCGTTCTCCGCGAATGCGTGGCATCGGTGCGGAACGCGGCCGAGAAAGCGATATTGCTGCGGGCACTGGCGCGCGGGATGGAACAGGTTCTGACCCGGCTGGAGGCGCCGTCGGGGGTCATGGACGAAATAGCCCGGGCACCGTTGGCGGCGGCGGGGCAGGAGGTGCGGCGGATCGCCGCATTCCTGGGTGAGATGGATAACGATTCCGGCGCCGCCGCCCATCGGCCCCGCCTGAAGGCGATGCGGGAAAGGCTCGACCAGGCCTGCCGGGAAAGGTTCGCCGAGGGGCTGGCCGAGGGTCTCGTGCAACCCCTGGCCACCGCATCCGATGCGCTGGACGCGGCCGGTCAGACGCTGTTGGAGACCTGCGCCCGGGATTTGCGTTCGCTTGAAACGGTGGCGCGCAAGGTCGGCGGCTCCGGCAGCTACGACCAGTTACTGCATCAAGCGGCGGACACCGTGCTTGTGGCGGCGAAGTCGGGCACCCTGACCCCGATCAGAACGTTTCGGCTGGTCGAGATCCTGGCTGGATCGGATGTCGCCACGTCGATGTACCGCGACACCGTCGCCAAATCCTGAGGTCGGCGCCCAGCCGTGATGGCGCCGGCTTCAGGCCCCACGCCAGACCGGCGGCCGCTTGTCGAGGAACGCGTCCATGCCCTCGCGGAAATCCCGGCTGGTGTAACACAGGCGGATCAGGTCTTCGTCCGGCGGCAAGTTGTCGCGCAGGCGGCGCAGCGCCTCGCGGGTGGCCCGCATGGTCAGCGGTGCGTGGCCCGCCAGCAGCGTGGCAAGCGCCAGGGCTCGGGATTCGAGGGCCGGCTGGTCGGGCAGCACTTCGGTCACCAGGCCCACGGACAACGCGTCGGTGGCGCTGTAGAGACGCGCGGTGAAGATCATCTCGATGACGCGGGCAGGACCGACCAGGGCGTTCAGGCGGGCGATGTTGGACATCGACAGGCAGTTGCCCAGGGTGCGGGCGATGGGGAAGCCGAAGCGGGCGTTGGCGGCGGCGATGCGCAGGTCGCAGGCGGCGGCAATGGCGGCCCCTCCACCGGTGCAGGCACCGGCAATGGCGGCGACGGTGGGGACGGGGCAGCGCTCGATGGTGCCCAGGACACGGTCGATGCGAGCTTCGTAGGCCATGGCGTCATCGGCGCCGCTGAAGGCACGGAACTGGTTGATGTCGGTCCCCGCCGCGAAGGCTTTGTCCCCCGACCCGGTGACGATCAGCGCCCGGACGTCGCCTGGGGCGGTGGCGATCTCGGCCAGGCGTTCGTACATCGCGAAGGTCAGCGCATTGCGCGCCTGGGGACGGTTGAAGGTGACGGTCCCGATACCGTCGCGCTGGGTGTAAAGCAGGTCTTGGGTCATGGATGAATCCCTGGGGGTGCGGGGGTGTCGTAGGGCTGCGGCTGCCTGGGAGGCAAGGTGGGGTGGAAGGTGAAGGGCAGATAAGAGTACGCGAATGAAGAGTTCTTGTGAGCGGTTCTGAATGCTCTTGCACTCTTTGACACTGTCTATCTCACCATGCCATTGGCTGAAGCCGAAGAGGGGTTTCTTGCGCAGCACAGAATCACCCGCGCGGACTTAGTGAATCAAGCGGTGGTGGGGAGATTGAAATTCATCGTGGAACAACCCGAAGAGCGCTTAGACACGCACTTTATTGAGGAGATCTATGATCATGCACCCGGTGCTCTAATAGGGCGCCGTGAGATGCTGCCTTCTGTCTTGCAGATATTGTGCTTGTAAAACAACGATATCCTTTCTTCGGAGACGAGAGTCGCCAAGCCGTTTAGGAAATGATGAGGTTATTTCCCAATCCTGAAAACTCACATGTGGTTGCTCATGTAATGCAGCCTATCGCCATGCTCCGAACGGCATTGGAGGTGTTGGATTCTGCCGGCACAAAGGGTTTCGCCAGTATGATTCCTGACTTGATTATTCCTGAGAGTGTACCCAAAGGGGCTCAACTTGATCTAAAGTTATGGCATATGACTCTGGCCGAGCCGATCTGTGTTGCTCACGCATTGCGTGCCAGGGTGCTAACTCCGATTGATGGAGCCAAATTATGGATGGCCTTAGGTAATCACCAAGCTGATTTTATGAATTTGCATAGAACGCTGGCGTTAGGAGTTCCACAAACCAACACAGCCAATTCGTCTTTTGTTTCTACTGTTCTCCCTCCCATCGGGATCTTCCGATTTAACCGTCCGTGTAGCCTTGATGAGGTAACGGATTTGGAATCCGCCAGAATAAAAGGACGAGGTCTTTATTTTCATCTCTTAGCCTGTGATCCTTCGATACGTGACGAGAAAATAGAACGATATCACACAGAAATCAGAAAAAGAGCGGATCGCCAGATCGGTCGTATCAGCTTCGACACATCAACCATCGCTCTCCAAATGGCTAAATTTGTCTCCAGTGCGATCCTGCCTCAATTGAGGCTGCCATCTTCCGGCGCATTGAAAATTGTGCTTGAGAAGCTGCGGCAAAGATTCGCCACAATAGATCGATTCGCCAATGTGTGGGAGAGCGGTGTACTCGCTGGTCCGGAAAACATCGAGGCACATCTCAATTTTTTGGAGCGCATTTCGGCGATTGCACACCTGGAGATCGATGAGAAGGAGTAGCGCTTGGGAAGCGGCCATGGGGGCTTTGATCAATGTCATCTGCTATTATGTACGTGGCATTGATTTTTTGTAGATACTCACGGATATACGAAATCGAGCATGTGCGCCAATGACATGGGTGTTAGTTTTCGCCTTGAGGTGCAGCGCCTCGTCCCCCCGTCAATGACCGATCCATGGGTATGGTGGATGAAATTCAATAAAATGGCTTGTAACGCCGCGCCGGAACCCCTAGATGATGCCCCGTCAGCTTGCTGACTATGGTGATAAACGGCGCGTGGAATAATCGTTGTGGACCCGGGGGCAGTGCCCGGCGCCTCCACCATTTACCCCAGGATTTCGGGGCATATGGGGGCGAAACAGGCTCGACACGCGTGGTAAAGACTCGCCTTTTGCCCGGCATGATACCGCCGTTATCGGGTCAAATCACAAGTGCCAACGATAATCAGGCGCTCGCCGTCGCTGCATAAGCGATAGGCGCGGTTCGGGGGGGCACCGGGCAACAGAAGCCCCCCCAATTATTCCGCCAGATCAATACCGAACCGCTCCGCGAACCCCTGCGCCCCCGCCGGTGTGATTGTCACCGCCCGCGAATCCCGCTGCCGCGCGATCCACCCCAGTTCCAGGCAGCGCGCCGCCAGCGCGGCGCCCAGGCGGCCGGCGATGTGCGGACGCCGCTCGCTCCAATCCAGGCAAGGCCGGCAGAACACCCGCTTGCTGGCCACCGGTTCGGCGCCAAAATCGCGCAGGAAGGCGTGGCCGCGGTCGGTGACCTCCCCGCCATCCCCGGTCAACGCGACGTGCCCGGCCTCGGTCAGCGAATCGGCCAGCGCCACGCCCAGCCGCCCCGCCAGATGGTCGTAGCAGGTGCGGGCGGTCCGCAGCGCGTCGCCGCCGCGCCACGGGTTGATCCGCCCCGGCTCAGGACCGGCGACGGCCATGACGCTCTCCAGCATCTGCCCGACCAGCGGCGAGGCCAGCCGGAAATAGCGGTGCCGTCCCTGCTTCTCCATCGCCAACAAACTGGCATCCGTCAGCCGCGCGAGATGGCCGGAGGCAGTCTGCGGCGAGACCCGCGCCGCATACGCCAGTTCCTTCGCCGTCAGCGCACGACCATCCATCAGCGCCGTCAGGATATTGGCTCGGGCCGGATCACCCAGCAGCGCGGCGACCGTGGCCATGCGTGTGATGTCGCTCATGGTACGGAATATAGGCAATGTCGCGGCCGAACGCATGCGAGGATGGTTCGGCCGCGGCCGAACTGTCGCGCTGGGACGGAAACCGGGGGCCATGGTATCGGCGGGGCCTGGGGAGTCATGGATGACACGTTCGCCGCAGCACTGGTCGTCCCGCCTGCCGTTCTACTACGGGTGGGTGATCGTCGCGGTCGCCTTCGTGACGATGGCGATCGCGGTGACGGCACGTACCGCGTTTTCCCTGCTGCTGCCGCCGTTGATCAACGAGTTCGGATGGGACAGCGGGCTGGTGGCGGGCGCGTTTTCGTTCGGCTTCCTGGTGTCCGCGGTGTTGAGTCCCCTGTCCGGCCGGCTGATGGACAGTCATGGGCCTCGCCTGGTGATTGGCAGCGGCGTGTGCCTGACGAGCCTGGGGCTGTTCCTGGCCCCGGCGATCCAGACGCCCTGGCAGCTTTATGCCACGCTGGGCGTGCTGGTGGGCGGCGGCGCCAATCTGATGACCTACACGGCGCATTCGCAATTCCTGCCGCATTGGTTCGTGCGGCGGCGTGGCCTGGCCATCAGCATCGCGTTTTCCGGTGCCGGCGTCGGCGCGATCGTCCTGCTGCCGTGGCTGCAGACCATCATCGGCCGTGACGGCTGGCGGGCATCCTGCTCCGTCATGGGGTTGCTGGTGCTGCTGGTGATCGGACCCCTGACCCTGCTGCTGCGGTTGCGGCCGCGGGATGTGGGCCTGCTGCCGGATGGCGAGTCGCACGCCACCGGCAGCGGCAAAGCCCGCGGACCAACGAATATCGTCGATCCGGCCTGGGCCGCGATCCAGTGGACCCTGCCCAGGGCGATCCGCACGAGCCGCTTCTGGTGGATCGCGCTGGGTTATTTCTGTGCGCTGTTCGCCTGGTATGCCATCCAGGTGCACCAGACGAAATACCTGGTCGAGGTCGGTTTCTCCCCCCTGCTGGCGGCCTGGTCGCTGGGGATCGTCAGCGTCGTGGGCGTGCCAGGCCAGATTGGATTGGGCGCCCTGTCCGATCGGATAGGGCGCGAATGGGTGTGGTCCGCCGGCTGTGCCGGTTTCATCGTTTGCTACGCCGCCCTGATCGCCCTCGAACAAATGCCGGGATCGCGCCCGCTGCTGTACCTCATGGTGATTTCGCAAGGTTTCCTGGGATACGCCATGACATCGGTGATGGGCCCCATCGTGGCGGAAATTTTTGAAGGCCCGAGCTATGGTGCCATATTTGGTGCCGTGACGGTGGCGCTGATTGGCGGCGGCGCGGCCGGCCCCTGGGCGGCCGGGGCGATCCGCGATGCCACCGGAAGCTACCGGCCGGCGTTTCTGCTGGCGATTGGGTGCTGCATCCTCTCCGCCGCGGCGATCTGGATCGCGGCACCGCGGAAGGTGCGCATGGTGCCGGGCCGTATACAGCACCGGTGACGATACATGGCGGTGGCGCACGGACGGCCATGCGGCCTCGCCGGGTCAGGCCTCGCCGGACTCGGCACGCGCCATCGCGGTCAAAACGACCTCCAGCGCCTCCGACTCCCCCAACCCGATCGCGGCAAGCCGCTTTACCAACACGTCCACCGCAGCGTCCGAGTCCAGCGATCCCCCGCCGATCGCCGCGGCGATCTCGCCGATGACTTTGCCCAGCGTCTCCGTGTCGGTCTGCAGGATGACCGGGGCGTTGGGGTCCGGTTCCGCCGGCGTCTCGGCCGGGATGGGGGCGAACGGCGCCAGCCGCAGTTTGACGCGATGATCCGGCACCACCGGCTTGTCGGTCATGTCGGCACCGCGGTAGTAGCGTTTCTGCCATTGGTCCACCGGTGCGACCGGCTTGCGCTCGTTCCGCATCTTTTCCAGGAAATCGTAGCGCGACTGTTGCCACACGGCATGGTGGTCCGCCAGTTGCGGCGCGGTTTCGAACGGCAGGAAGCGCGGCTGAACCGTTTCCAGCACTGTACGCTGCACCGGAAACAGGAAGCAGATCGGCTCGCCGGCCTCGAAATGCACCCGGTGATTGTGGCGGGGGGA
>NZ_LMUJ01000036.1:157946-184018 GCF_009765975.1 Acidisphaera sp. S103
CTTCGGGCTGTTCGGTGACCCGCCGACCCACAAATTCCAGCCCGGCGGCGTGCGAAACAAACCACTGATGTGGAACGTCAATATGGCCTCGCCAAACGTCGACACCGGCGTATGCGCCGGGCTGGTGTCCGGTGGCACCTGCACGACGACGTCACCCAGTCCGCTACCACCGCTCCAGATGGCGTCGAACGAAACCGGACACAGGATCTCCCAGCCATGCGCATTGGCGGTCGTCAGCGGCAGGCAGCGATACGCATACGACAGGGAGGTGCCATCCATCCACGCGCGAGTCGTTTCGGCCGGCCGGATCATCGGCTCCCAACTCGATCGCAGATAGCAAATCAGGTCCATGGTCGGCCTCTTGGCTGTACGCTTCGGAGTCCAACCATACGCCGGGTCGAAACCCGCGTCTCGACCCAAGCGCGCCGCAATTCAAGGCAGCCGGGACGGCCCCGGCAATATCCAACTTCAGGCAAGACAGTTGCCGAAACCGCCCACCCCCATGTAGGGTGCGACTCAGATTTGGGAACACAGCATGAACGATCTGTTTGGCCCAGGGTCCGACAAGGCGTCCGACAAGCCGTCCGAAAAGTCAGGACCAAAGCCGCCCGCCAAGCCAATGAAGGCGGACACCGACAAGCGCCTGCCGCTGCCTGCCCGCGACGACTCGGACTATTCGGCCAAGGACATCGAGGTCCTGGAAGGGCTGGAGCCGGTTCGCAAACGCCCCGGCATGTATATCGGCGGCACCGACGAAACGGCGCTGCATCACCTGGCAGCGGAGATTCTCGACAACGCGATGGACGAAGCCGTTGCCGGCCATGCCAGTTTCATCGAGGTCTCGCTCGAGGAAGGCAACTGGCTGACGGTGCGCGACAACGGCCGCGGTATCCCGGTCGATCCGCATCCAAAATTCAATAATATGAGTGCGTTGGAGGTTATTCTTACCACGCTACATTCGGGTGGTAAATTCGGTGGCAAGGCTTATGCGACCTCCGGCGGCCTGCACGGCGTCGGCAGTTCGGTCGTCAACGCGCTATCCGAAATCATGGACGTCGAGGTCGCCCGCGACCGGGTGATGTGGAAGCAGTCCTACGCCAAGGGCAAGCCGACCACGAAGCTGATCAATGCCGGGCCGGTGCACAACCGCCGAGGCACCAGCATCCGCTTCAAGCCGGATACCGAGATTTTCGGCGCCACTCTGTCGTTTGTCCCCAGCCGGCTGTACCGGCTGTGCCGGTCGAAAGCGTATCTGTTCCGCGGCGTCGAAATCCGCTGGACCTGTGCGCCCGCGCTGCTCAAAGGCAAGGACGACGTCCCGGCCGAGGCGGTATTGCACTTCCCAGGTGGCCTGCGCGACAGCCTGACCGCCGATATCGGCGACCTGGCAAAAGTCTTGCCGCAAATCTGGGCGGGTGAGGCGGCTCTACCAGGCGAAGCCACCGGCAAACTCGAATGGGCGGTGGTCTGGCTGGAGCAGGGCGACGGGTTCCTCCACTCCTACTGCAACACCGTGCCGACGACACAGGGCGGCACGCATGAGGCTGGATTCCGAGCCGCCTTGGTCAAGGGCCTGCGCGCCTGGGGCGATCATCGCGGCAACAAGCGGGCAGGGCAGATCACCGCCGACGATGTCCTGGACCCTGTGGCGGCGAAACTGT
Organism: Acidisphaera sp. S103; assembly: GCF_009765975.1. GTDB lineage: Bacteria > Pseudomonadota > Alphaproteobacteria > Acetobacterales > Acetobacteraceae > Rhodopila. The sequence goes on from NZ_LMUJ01000036.1 coordinate 159,608, forward strand.
CGCTGTTCCTGCGCGATCCGCAGTTCCAGGGCCAGACCAAGGAAAAACTGACCAACGCGGAGGCCGCAAGGCTCACCGAAGGCGCCCTGCGCGACCGGTTCGACCATTTCCTGGCAGGCGATCCGGCCTCGGCCGACAACTTGCTGTCCTTCGTGATCGAGCGCGCCGAAGACCGCATCCGCCGCAAGGAAAACAAGGATACCGCTCGGAAATCCCCCACAAGGCGCCTGCGGCTGCCCGGCAAACTGACTGACTGCTCGCGCGAGAACGCCGCCGAAACCGAAATCTTCCTGGTCGAGGGCGACTCGGCCGGCGGATCCGCGAAACAGGCACGCAACCGCGAAACCCAGGCGGTATTGCCGCTACGCGGGAAAATTCTGAACGTCGCCAGCGCATCGGCCGACAAGCTGCGGCAGAACCAGGAACTGAAAGACCTGATCGAGGCCCTGGGCTGCGGCGTCGGCGATCGCTTCGACCGAACGAAGCTGCGCTACGGCCGGGTCATCATCATGACGGACGCCGACGTGGATGGCGCCCACATTGCCTCGCTGCTGATGACGTTCTTCTACCGGGAACTGCCGGAACTGGTGCGCCATGGGCACATTTACCTGGCGCAGCCACCGCTGTACCGGCTGACCCAGGGTGCGAAATCGGTCTACGCGATGGATGACGCCGATCGGGAACAGAAGATGCGGCGGGCGTTCAAGGCCGGCACCAAGGTGGAAGTCAGCCGCTTCAAGGGCCTGGGCGAGATGCCGCCCGCCCAGTTGAAGGAAACCACGATGGACCCGGCGAAACGGACCCTGCTGAAGGTGATGGCGGTGCCGGAGATGCGGGCGCAGACCAACGACCTGGTGGAAAGCCTGATGGGGCGGCGGCCGGAACTGCGCTTCGCATTCATCCAGGATCGGGCGAAAACGGTCGAGGAGGTGGATGTCTAAAGCGTCTCCACCCTGACCGAACCCACCGCGGCCTAGCCGTCATGGCCGGGCGTGTCCCGGCCATCCACGCTTCATCGGCCAGTGCGAAGGCGACCTGGAAGCACCCATCCATCGTAGCCGAACCCACCGCGGCCCACCCATCGCAGCCGAACCCACCGCGGCCCATCCATCGTGGCCGAACCCACCGCGGCCCAGCCGTCATGGCCGGGCGTGTCCCGGCCATCCGCGCTTCATCGGCCGGTGCGAAGGCGACCTGAAAGCGCTCATCCATAACCAACATATCGCCCTGCCATCCGCCCGCCACCGGCACACCGGCCTCAACGACCTCCCCCGGATGGACAGCCCATCCTCGGACCAGCAACACTGCCCCCCGGGAGGCTCGCATGGGCATCGAAACATCGCGTCTGATCCTGCGTCGTCCCACCCTGTCGGATGTGCCCCGGCTCTTCGCGTTCCTCGGCGACGCACAGGCCATGCGGCACACCCACGCCGACGCCTCGTTACGGCAGTGCCGCCGCCGCATCGCGGTCCACGAGTGGCAACGTCGCCGCAACGGTTACGCCCCCTGGACCGTCCTGACCAAGGCCGATGCCCGGATGATCGGCTGGGGCGGCCTGTATGACGATCCATTCGACCCGGGCTGGGGCATCGAGGTCGGGTACTACTTCGACCCAGCCGCATGGGGAAACGGCTACGCCACGGAACTGACGCAGGCCTGCACCGCATTCGCCGACGATGTTCTCGGCGTGCCCGAACTTCGCGCGTTCGCTCGGCCCGGCAACATCGGCTCGCGGCGTGTGTTGCAGAAAGCGGGATTCGACGTGGTGCGGTTCGTCCCCGAAATGGATCGCTTCCTCTACCGGCGTGGCCGCCCCGCCGCGCGAGTTGCCTGAATCCCCGTTGCCCTGTAACCCCGATGCGCAATGATCGAACTTTCCCGCGCACCCGCGTCCCTGCCGCCCGGCCGTCGTATCTACGCCATCGGTGACATCCACGGATGTGCCCGGCAACTGGCCGACCTGCATGGCATCATCGCCGGCGATCTCGCCAGCCGCCCCATCGCCTCCGCCCTGCTGCTCCACATCGGCGACTACGTGGACCGCGGCGCCGACACCGCCGGCGTCATCGCCAAACTGGTCGATGGCTGCCCCATTCCCGGCATGGACATGGTCAACCTGATGGGCAACCACGAGAGCACCATGCTGGACGCCCTGTCGGGGGAACGTGCCGCCGGCACCGACTGGCTGTTCGCCGGCGGCAAGGCCGCCTTGCAGAGCTACGGCATCGATCCCGACGGCCCGCGAGACCGATGGGCCGCCCTGATCCCCCAATCCCATCAGGATTTTCTCCGGAACCTGATCCTGATGCATCGCGAGGGCGGTTACGCCTTCATCCATGCCGGTGTCCGCCCCGGGATCCCCCTGGAAAACCAGGCCCGCGACGACCTGCTGCGCTCCCGCCAGCCGTTCCTGTATTCCGAGGCCGATTTCGGCGCCGTCGTCGTGCATGGCCACACGCCGGTGAAGACCCCGGTCGTCCGCCACAACCGCATCGCCATCGACACCGGGGCCGTGTTCGGCGGCAAACTGACCTGTGTCGTCCTGGAAGCCGACACGCTGGGCTTCCTGACCGCCGACCCGATGGACGAACCGGTGTCTATTGCCCATCGGTAACCCGGCCGCGCCCACGCGACAGGTTTCCCCGGCGCCCGCTTCCTGCTAGCTAGCGCCCCCCGGAGACATACGCACACCCATGTTCGATTTTGCCTGGTCGGAAATACTCTTGATAGGCGCCGTCGCGTTGATCGCGATCGGCCCCAAGGACATGCCCGCCGCCATTCGTACCGCCTCGAGCATGATCAAGAAGGCGCGCCGCATGGCCGCCGAATTCCAGACCCATGTCGATGAGATGGTGCGGGAGGCCGATCTCGGCGACGTCAAGAAAGCCTTTTCCGACATTCGCAACCTGGATATTCCCAGCCTGCTGGAAAAGCACGTCGATCCGGACCATTCGATCCGCGACACCTTCGCCGACAATCCGCTGGAACCATCGTTTTCCGCCGCCAGCGAGGTCTCCACCCTGGATGAGGTCGCCGTCAGCGCCCCGCCCATCCTGGAACCGCTGTCCGACCCCGAAGCGGTACCCGCGAAGCCCCTGGCACCGGCCTTCATCCCACCAGGCCTTGTGCCGCCTCCGCCGATCCTGGCCGCCACGCCGCCAGCCGAGGCTCCGGCTTTCATTCCCCCCGAAGCCGTGCTGCAACGCCAGTCGAAAGGATAGGCGATGCACCTCGTCATCGGCGCGTCGCCGTTCCATACCATCGGCGCGTCGCCGTTCCCAAACATCGGCGCGTCGCCGGTCCTAAGCGTCCGGCGCGAAAGAACCGCTCCAGAGGAGGCACGGCTGCCCGATACCGTCATGGCGGGCGCAGGCCCGCCATCCACGCCTTTTCCGGGATCGGCATGGGAAGGCGTCCGGCGCGAAAGAACCGCTCCAGAGGAGGCACGACTGCCCGATACCGTCATGGCGGGCGCAGGCCCGCCATCCACGCCTTTTCCGAGATCGATATGGGAAGGCGTGGTTGGTGGGCCCGCGCCCACCATGGCGACGAGAGGCCGATGCCGTATGCTCGTCGATTCGGATATTTCGCGCCGGACTCTAAATATCGGCGCGTCGCCGTTCCAGAACACCAGCGCATCGCCGCTTCCACAGACCGAGAAAGCCGAACGTGGCAACACCTGAAGACGACCCCATCAACGACAAGCCGATGCCGCTGCTGGATCATCTGATCGAGTTGCGCACAAGGTTGATCTGGTCCGCCGGCACATTCCTGGCGTGCTTCGGCGTGGCCTACTATTTCTCCAGCGATATTTACTATTTTCTGGCCGAACCGCTGGCCAATGTGATGCGCGCGCAGGGCAATCCCGATCCTCACCTGATCTACACCCAGCTATACGAGGCATTTTTCACCAAGATCAAAGTGGCGTTCTTCGGCGGCATGTTCGTCGCCTTTCCGATGATCGCGGTGCAGCTATGGCTGTTCGTGGCACCGGGCCTGTATCGCAGTGAGAAGCGGGCGCTGCTGCCGTTCCTCGCCGCCACGCCAATCCTGTTCGTCGCCGGCGCCGCGCTGGCCTACTATTTCGTCTTCCCCTTCGCCTGGAGGTTCTTCGCCAGCTTCCAGGACCCGATCGGCGGCGGCGGCGTGCCGATCGAACTGCTGCCGAAGGTCAGCGAATACCTCGACCTGGTCATGAAGCTGATCTTCGCCTTCGGCATCACATTCCAGCTTCCGGTGGCGCTGACGCTGCTGGCCAAGGTCGGGATCACCAGTTCGAAGCAACTCCGGAAATTCCGCCGCTATGCCTATGTGGGAATGTTCATCATCGCCGCGATCCTGGCGCCGCCCGACGTCATCACCCAGTCCGGGCTGGCCCTGCCGCTGATCGCGTTGTACGAAATCTCCATCATTTCCGCCAAATGGGTCGAACCGAAGCCAGTCGAGGCCTGAGTCCATGCACGATATACGAGCCATTCGTGCCGATCCCGCCGCCTTCGACGCCGCCATGGCGCGCCGCGGCCTGCCGCCGGCCGCGGCGGAGCTGATGGCCCTGGATACCGACAGGCGCGCGGCGCAAACCGCCTTGCAAGAGAAACAGGCACGCCGGAACGCCCTGGCGAAGGAGATCGGCCAGGGCAAGCGCGCCGGCGCCGACACCGCCGCGCTGGAAGCCGAGGCGACCACCCTGCGCGGCGACATGGACAGCCTGGAAAAACACGTTCCGACGCTGGACGCGGGCATTCGCCACATCCTGGAGGGCTTGCCCAACATCCTGGATCCGTCCGTCCCCGACGGTCCCGACGAAACCGCCAACGTTCGGCTGAAGCAGACCGGCCAACCACGCGACTTCAACTTCACGCCCAAGCAGCACTTCGAACTGGGCGAAGCCCTGGGGATGATGGATTTCGCCACCGCCGCCAAGCTCGCCGGTGCCCGCTTCACCGTCCTGCGCGGCCCGCTCGCTCGGTTGGAGCGCGCACTCGGGCAGTTCATGCTGGACCAGCACACGCAGGGGCGTGGCTACCTGGAAACTATCGTGCCGTCGCTGGTCAATGCGGCGGCAGTGTTCGGAACCGGCAGCCTGCCGAAATTCGAGGAAGACCTCTTCAAAACCACCGACGGCCGCTACCTGATCCCCACCGCCGAGGTCCCGCTGACCAACACCGTCGCCGGGGATATCGTGCCGGAGAAGCAACTTCCCCTGCGGTTGACATCACTGACCGACTGTTTCCGCAGTGAGGCAGGCGCGTCCGGCCGCGACACGCGCGGCATGATCCGCCAGCACCAGTTCCGCAAGGTTGAACTGGTCTGTATCGCCCATCCCGACAAAAGCGGCGAAGAGCACGAATGGATGACCCGCTCCGCCGAAATCATCCTGGAGAAACTGGATCTGCCCTACCGGCGCATGCTGCTGTCGTCCGGCGACACCGGCTTTGCGTCCACCCGTACCTATGATCTGGAAGTGTGGCTGCCAGGCCAGGGCATGTACCGGGAAATATCCTCCTGCTCCAACTGCAAGGACTTCCAGGCTCGGCGCATGAATGCCCGGTTCCGAGGCGGAGCGGACGGCAAGACCGTCGCCCACGTCCACACACTGAACGGCTCAGGTGTCGCCATCGGGCGTGCGCTGATCGCGGTCATGGAAAACTACCAGCAAGCAGACGGATCGATCGTCGTGCCGGACGTGCTGCGGCCATACATGGGCGGGCTGGAAAGCATCAGCGCGGGGTAGAACAGGGAAGGGTGGTCGCGGTTCAGTCCCGTGACGTGGCCGTGCCCTGGCCGGCGCTCCAGACGTGCGCGAACTTCACCAAAATCTGGTCGAACATACGGGGCGGCAGGAATCCGTAAGCGAAACGGTCGCGGCTTGGCGGAATCGGGCGGAGGTCAAATCCAGGCCAGGCGAACTCGTTGATTTCATCGAGGATGACCCATGAACGCGCGTCGTCCAGGCCCAGATGTCGCTTCACCGCGAGGGGAATTTCCAGTGCCACGTCAGCGTTGTGCGGAGGACTGTGCGTTACCGGCGAGACGCGCACCAGAATGGTGCCGTCGGCTTGGTTCTCGACCGCCAGCACGATGACGCAGGGACGGGACTTGGTGCCCTCGTCTCGCCCGGCGTTGTGTTCGTGGTGCCAGAGATAGCTGTAGGAGATGACGAGGCCGAACCGCGGCTCAGGAAGCGCCATTGGCCCCCAGCCTATTCCTTGTCGAGCAGCGCATTGAGGTGATCATGCTCCGGATCCATGCGGCCCGCCGTCATCCGGTCGATCTCTTCTTTGCTGAGATCGGTGACGGCGCGGCTGCGGCGGACGAACGCCTTGAGCCGCTGCATCTCCTCGAATTCGATAGCGGAGATGAAATACCCCATGGCGCGGCCGTGGCTGGTAACCGCCACCGGTTCACGTTGGGCGATTTCCCGATATTGGCCGAAATTCCTGGCAAATTCAGTGGCAGGGACTTCCCGCATCATGCCTCGCTTTCAATTGCGTATTTTACGCAATTTGCGGATTTTGTCAATTGAAGAGGAAAACCGGGCGCCGGCGATACTTGAACTCCGATTGACATGCATCGTCGCGGCGCCAGCGGTTCCCATCGTTCGGTTGACCCAATTATTTGTCCTGTCGCCCGACCCATGGCCTCAGGCAATCACGCGACAGGGCTCGGGCACGGGATCAGCGCATCAACCCCGCGATCGTCTCCAACTGCCCCGGATCGCCAGACGGCACCACCAGAAGCGCATCGTCGATGCCGGTATCTTCCAGTCGCTTCAACCTATCCCTGGCTTCCCGCGGCGAGCAGAACAGCGTGATCTTCGGCGTGTGCGTGAACGGCAAACCGCCCGGCGTGTCACGGAAATCGGTGAAAATATTCGCCAGGATGGCCCGTTTTCCGCCCGCGTCGCGGAACATCTTCACGCCGATCGCCAAGTCTTCCCAGGACGTATGAATCCCCGAGGCAATCCAGCCCTGCAATACTTTCGCTGACAAATTGATCCACCGCTCGCTGCGCCAGGCACCCAACAGGACCGGCGGACCACCCTTGCTGCCCGGCCAGACCGACAACGCGGGGCCGTAGACCGGCTCGCCCGCCCACACCCGCCGCATCACCTCCAGGTGAGCGGTCAGCAATTTGAAACGAGCATCGTAATCGACCTGCACGGCATCGAAATCGTGCTTTGTCGATCCGCTGCCGACACCAAACCGGAAGCGTCCTCCGGACAGCACGTTCAACGTCTCCGCCCGGTGAGCATGTTCGACCGGATGGCGCAGCGGCACCTGCACGACGCAGGTGCCCAGTTCGATGCGCGACGTCTGGGATGCCAAGGCCCCCAGCAGGATCAGCGGATCGAGCGTCGGCTTGCCGCGAGCAAAGGCGTCGGTGACCCACAGTCCGTGGAAACCGAACGCCTCCACCTGGCGCGCGATTGCGGTGACATGTTCCACGACTTGGGCGCCGGTTTCCTCGGCGGATGGAATAGTGACGATACCAATACGCATACCAATGTGTTCCCTTACTGCCCGCTGAATTTCGCCGGCCGCTTCTCGCGGAACGCGGCGACACCTTCCTCGAAGTCTTTCGTCATGCCCGCCCGGGTCTGCAGTTTCGCCTCCAGGTCGAGTTGCTCGCTGTAGCTGTTGTCCATGGATTCCCAATACATCTGCCGGATCAGCCCGATCGACTTCGGACCCGCCGCCAGCGCGCGCGCCATGTCCATGGCTTTTGGCATCAGCGCGTCGTCTTCCTCCATGCGGTTGATCAGCCCCCACGCCAGCGCGGTCTCGGCCGGCAGTCGTTCGGCCAGTAGCGACAGTTCCATCGCCCGAGCCATGCCGATCAGCCGCGGCAGTATCCAGGATGACCCACAGTCCGGCACCAGCCCGATTCGCGCGAAGGCCTGAAGGAACGAGGCAGAACGCGCAGCGATCCGAATATCGCCGGACAAAGCGAGGCTCATGCCCGCGCCGGCGGCCATTCCGTTGATCGCCGTGACGATCGGGATCGATAGGCCGCGCAGCCGCATGAACATCGGATTGTACCATGTCTCCAGGTCGCTTTTCGCCTCCCCACGTGCCTCGGCCGCTCGGTCGCGCGGCGGCCGGTCGGGATCGTTCAGATTGGCGCCCGAACAGAAGGCGCGCCCAGCGCCGGTAATCACCAGGCAGCGCGCCGAACCGGCTTCGATCTGATCCATCGCGGCCGTCATGTCTTCCCGCAATTTCTGCCCGAACGCGTTCAGCACGCTGGGGTCGTTCAGCGTCATGACCGCGACGTCACCGGTCGTTTCAAGGTGAATTCTGCCGTGTTTCATGGTGTCCTTCCTGGCGTCCTTCCTGGTGCCGGTTTGCCATCCGGTTCATCACGCCTAGGCTAACAGCAATGCCCACGAAGACCAGAGGAGGATGGCATGGACACACCCGACGACCGGCAATACGTTGTGTACGAATGCAACGACCACATCGCGACAATTGCATTGGACCGACCGGAAAAACTGAATGCGGTCAGCGATGAAGTCGTCCGCCAGTTGATGGCGGCGTTTCGCCGATTCGATTTGGACCCGGATGCGCATGTCGCGATCCTGTGCGGCCGCGGCAGGGCATTCTGCAGTGGCGCCGACGTGCATCAGCGGCAATTGCGCTCGCGGGAGGAATTTGAGCGTCTTGGCGGTCCCCAAGGACATGGCGCCAATTCCGGCGATCTGTTGTTCCAGTCGGTCAATTGGAAACCGGTCATCGCCGCGGTGCACGGTTATGTGCTCGGTCTTGGTCTCGGCCTGGTGCTGGACTGTGATCTGATCGTCGCCGAAACGGGCACCCGGTTCCAGTTGACCGAGACATCTCGCGGCCTGGGCGCGGCGAAGCACTGGGCGCAGTTTCACTTCCGCGGGGCAGGGGCGTTCGGCGACGAAGTGGCGTTGACCGGACGGTATTTCACCGCCGAGGAAGCACTGGCGGCGAATGTGATCAACCGGGTCGCATCAAAGGATACAGTCATGGACGCGGCAATGGCACTGGCTCAGGCTGTTGCCGCCAACCCGCCATTGTCTGTAAGGGCGACTGTCAGGGCACGCCGCTGGTTCCTGGATCGTTACGCAAAGGAGGCTGCGTTCCAGCAGGCGCCCATGCGTTTGTATCTGACCGAGGATTTCCGGGAGGCCGCGTTGGCCTTCAAGGAGAAGCGTAAACCGCGTGCTTTCAAAGGGCGGTAATAGTCCGATCCCAACGCTTGGTTTCCAGGCGTTGGGTGAATCGGCCCACCAAATTGACGCCTGGTGGATATAATCTGACGATTCCTCCGTCAGATTATAGCTAGTAAAGACGTTCAGCCCCTATAACGACGACTGGCCCGGACGGAGCCGGGCCAAGACGCCAGTAGAGGTCGAAGGAGACACTGGAAAGCTCCTCCGGCCGGGCTTTGTCGCAGTCTACGTCTTAGACCCGAGTGCCGGCTTTGCGACCAGGCTTGCGGCCAGGCTTCTTCGGCGGCGGTACGACTGTCCGGCTCCGCCCCAGGCCCATCTTCTTGGCCAGCGTGGACCGGGTTTCGGCGTAATTCGGTGCAACCATCGGATAGCTCGACGGCAGACCCCACTTCGCGCGATACTGATCGACCGTCAGGTTGTGTTCGGTCATCAGATGCCGTTTCAGCATCGTCATCTGCTTGCCGTCTTCAAGGCAAACGATGTAGTCCGGGAACACCGATTTGGTCACCGCGACCGCCGGCTTGGCAGCTTCGACTGGCGCCGCCACTTCCCCGACATTCGCCAGGGTTTTGTAAACCTCACGAATAAGACCCGGCAGCTCCTCAACAGAGACCGAGTTCTTGGTAACATGAGCGCTTACGATCTGAGCCGTGAGGCCCAACACATCTTCTGCCATATATTTCTTTCCTGCAATCCAGCTCCAGCAATATACCGCAGCTTGGGTAATGGCGCCATAGTATTTTGTAAGATTCCCTTATAATATGTCGTTGCGAAGGACGCAAACCGAATTGCGATCGGCTGATTTTGCCGGCATCATTCCTGTAGAGGCGCCGGGGGAAGCTATGGAACTGGAATTAAACGGTAAGGTTGCGTTGGTAACCGGGGCGAATCGCGGAATTGGCGCGGCGATCGCGACGGAACTTGCAAGAGAAGGCATGCATCTTTGCCTTGTGGCCCGCGACCCGGTGAAGCTTCAGGACGTTGCTGACACCCTTGTGAAGACGGCAAATATCAACGTTCAGGTGTTCCCCGCCGATCTTCGCCACCCCGATGCGCCGCGGCAGGCCATTGCGGCGGCAGTCGGTCATTTCGGACGCCTCGACCTGCTGGTGAACAATGCGGGGGCAACCAAACGGGCGGACTTCTTCACATTGACAGAAGAAGACTGGCAGGACGGATTCGCGCTGAAATTTCACGGCTACGTGAGAATGACCCGAGCCGCCTGGCCGCACTTGCGCTCCACCAATGGCAATATCGTCAACATCGTCGGTATTGGCGCCCGCTCGGGATCCGCCGAATTCACCATAGGCGGGTCTGTCAACGTCGCTTTGCTGAACTTTACCAAGGCAATGGCGGACATCGGCATATCGCAAGGTGTTCGCGTCAATGCGGTCAACCCGGGGTTGATCGCCACAGACCGTTTCACCCGCAATGTAGAGCGCGTGATGCGCGAACGTGGTTTCAACCGTGACGAAGCTCTGACGTTTCTGGTATCCTCGCACGGCACAACCCGAGTCGGAAAGCCGGAGGAAATCGGTAATCTGGTCGCCTATCTCGCATCCTCGAAAGCCGATTTCATTCAGGGCTCCATCATTGATGCCGATGGCGGCGCGACTCGATCCCTGTAGGCGTGGGACGGCCTATACCAAGTCGCATTGACATCGACACACCCACCTGGTCATGCCCCGTCGCCAGTAACCCCGTCATGGCCCGCCGTCAGTAACCCCGTCATGGCCCACCGCCAGTAGCTCGTCATTGCCCGCTGTCATTAACCTCGTCATGGCCCGGCGTCAGTCCGGGCCATCCGCAACAGTAACCCACTGTATCAGACCGGCGGTTCTAACTCCCGTCCTTCCCGGCCATGTTTTCCCAAAACAGGTCCTGCCAGTTCGTCGGCTTATGCTTCAACGTCCCCACCTTGTACATAAAGTCCGCATGTTCCTGCATCCCACGCGGCGTTGAGCTGTAACTAATAAGGGAAGGATCGCGAATCATCCGCTCGATCCAGTCGACCCCCTGCTTCGTCGGTTCTCGCGCGATGTACAATTCCGCCGCTTCGTGCGGATGGGCATGGATCCATACGATCGCATCCTCGAACGCCGCCGCCGTCGCCGCATATAGTTTCGGATTGGCGTCATGGAAGCGCGCCGAGACATACACCACCGTGGATGACGACCCCGGCTCCATCACGTCGTTCGAGCTCATCACCAGGTGCGCCTTGCCCGATTCCAGCTCCGCAACCGAGAATGGAATGATCGTCGCCTGATTGCGGACCTCGCTCAGCCCCCCCAGCAGGGCGGCCTCGCCATCGGGGTTCGACATCGAAACGGTCAACGGGTCGAGCCGGAACCGCTGATCCCAGCCCCATTCCTTGGCCGCGGCCATCTCCAGCGTGATCGCCTGGTCGGTGACCTTGATCGCGCTCACCGCGATACGGTCCTTGTCGGTGAAGTCCTTCAGGCTGTGGATACGCGGATCGGTGCTGACGACGAACATCGGTGAGCTGTCCAGCGGCATCATCCCGCGCACCTTGTTGGCGCCGCGGGTCTTGTCCCACAACGTCAGCGCCGGCCCAAACCCACCCATCGCCAGATCGGCGTCGCCGGCCAGGATCATGTCGCTGCCCGCCGGCCCGCTGGACAAGCGTGTCAGCGTGACCTTGATCGGCCCAAGCCCAGCCGCCGCGGCCCGCGCCTCAATCATATGTTGATCGACGGCCACATAGCTCGGCAGATACACCAACCCATAGGGCTGGGCGATGCGAACAGTATCGGACTCCGCCCGAACCTGATGCGGCAGCAGAAGCGCCAACAGCAACGGAACGCTCGCCCGCCTTGCCCATTTTCGAACGGACATCCTGATCTCCCTATTTCTTCTTGGCGATGGAGATACCGCCGCCGTCGCGGTACCGCAACCGACGGATTGCGCCACTTTATATTGCGCATCATGATCAAGAAACGACTATTATTACCGTATGACGACAACTAAATTTTGATTATCGACAAAAATATTCCGAAACAGAATAAGGGCCTCCAACAGGCCTGGCGTGCCGCGCGTCCGCCAACCAGTTCCGTATCCAGCGAAACGACACGCGAATCCCTGCGCACTCTGCGCTCCGCTCCGCGGCCTCTGCATCGAAAACGGATTGTCGGCACACACCGGCCTGCCCGTGGCGGACAGGTTACCCCAGCTCCACTAGCAGGGGGTGACCCCAGACAACCACCCCTCAGGTCCGGATCAATCCCGCCATCGCACCAGCCCCGCCGCTCCCCGGGAAGACCCGTCCCAGCGCACCGGCATCCAGCCCCAGATGTGACGCCAGCATCCCCTTCGCCACCGCCCGCAGATCGGCGGTCGGCGCCAGGTCACGGTTCTCGAACAACTGGCCCGTCCCAAGCCCCGGCCATGTCGTCTTCACCCGCCCGCCGGCGACCGCGCCACCGACGACAAACGCCACCGTCCCCGTGCCGTGGTCCGTGCCCTTGTTCCCGTTCACCCGAGCGGTGCGCCCGAACTCCGTCATCACCAGCACCGCCGTCTGCGCCCAAGCCGGCCCCAGCGCCGTCTTCAGCGCGACCAACCCGGCATCGAGTTGCGTCAGCGGCCCCTTCAGCCGGTTGGTCTGTGCGGTGTGCGTGTCCCACCCGGTGATCTCCAGCGCGGCGATGCGGGGCCCGTCCGCGGCGGCCAGCATCTCCCCAGCCGACCGAGCCAGCGCCGGAAACGCGTATTTCGCCTTTGGCTCCGTATCACCGGCCATCACGGCGGCGCTGAACCCCCGTGCGCGCAACCCCTCGGCGATCGCCGGCCCGATCACCGGATCATGCCGGTTCAGCGCGGCGATCGTCGCGTACAGACCCGGCGCCGGCTGGGAGAACCCGTGCGGCGCCCAGTTCGCCACCCGAGCCGGCCCCCGCAGCAGCAGCGGCACCGACACACCGACGGCAAGCGCATCCCCCTCCGGCCGTGCCGCCGAAACCGCGGGCAACGCCATCACCGCGCGATTGAGCCAACCGCTGGTCATGCGATGGTCGGCCCCTGATTCCAGGTAGTCCTGCGCCTCGAAATGGCTGCGCACGCGATAGGACCCAGCAACGGCGTGCACCACCAGTGCCTCGTTTGCCTTATACATGTCGTGCACGCCCGCCAGCGCCGGGTGCAGGCCGAAGAATCCACCCAGGTCCAGCACCCCATCCGGCTGCCCCGGACCCGCCGGCACGATCTCGCCGCGCAAGCCAATCAGGCCGGCGTCGCCATAGGGCACCACGGCGGCCATGCCATCCAGCGCACCCCGCAGGATAATCACCACCAGCCGTTTGTCGGTCGGCGCCGAGGCCAGCGCCAGGCTGGTGCCTCCGAAGCTGAAACTGGTGGCAAGACCAAGCAGGGCGGTGCGGCGAGAGATGTTCATGGGATCAACGCCTCTGAAATTCTGCACTGGCCAACAGCAGCGTCATCCCCTCTCGGCGAGACCCCGCTCGGTCGATCGCATCCCGGGTTTCCGGCCGCAGCAGCGGCCCCAGCGTACCGTCGGCGATCTCCGCGACATCCCGGTCGCCGATGCGCCCGGCAAAACCGCTCGCCCAGTCGATCCGGCGCAGCATCGCCTCCGGCGCGGCCCAGTCGGCGGCGCGATCCGGCCAGCCGTTCGGCGCGGGTGCGTTCCACAGCGGCTGGCCCAGCCCGCCCACGATGCCCATCATGGGGATCTTGTCCGGCGGAATGTCCAGCACGCGAACGCTGGCGACGACATAGTCCATCGGCGTCCGCAACTTGGCGCCGGGCCGCCATGCGGCATCCAATCGCACCAGCGCCGCCGAGGCAGCGCCCAAATTGCCCTTGGTGTCGCGCAGCACCGCCTCGATCGCGCGAACCGCGTCCGGCGGCGGATCGTCGGCGACGAAGTGCCGCACCAGCTTGGTGGCGAGAAACCGGTGGGTCGAGGGATGATCGGCAAGGAACGCCAGAGCTTCGACCCCGCCGGCTTCGTCGGCCGGGAATTGCCGCCCCATCAAGGTCTGGACGCCGGGTTCGTGGGCGAACGGCCGATAGCGGAAGCCGGGCGGATCGGCTTTCAGGTCGATCGACCAACCGGTCAGGATTTTCGCGAACGACGTCACATCCGCCTGGGTGTAGCCTGACCGCGGGCTGACGGTGTGCAGTTCCATGCACTCGCGCGCCAGGTTTTCGTTCAACCCGCGATGGATTCGCTGCCCCACCGGGCTGTCGGGGCCGAACGAGCCGGCATTCTCCAGATACAGCAGCATCGCCGGGTGACGCATCACCGCCAGCACCATGTCGCTGAACCGGCCGGTGACATGCGGCCGGATCGCCTCCTCCACAAAGGCGGCGGCAACGGCGGCGCACTGGCCCTGGCGGCGGGAGACGGTGAAATGGTTGGTCCAGAACCACACCAGCCGCTCACGGAACGGGGCAGGGGTCGTCACCGCGTTCGCCAATTGCGCCGCACCCTGCGCCTTGAACAGCGCGGCGGAGCGCGATTCGCCGGGCGGCGGCTTTGTCTCGCGATCTTCACGCAGCGCCGTCAGCCCCATGGCTGTGGTCGGCGGATCGTCCAGCCGTGTTGGATCGGGCTGCCGAAGCTGGTTCAGCAGCCAGACCGCCGGATCGGGCGGCAGCGGTTCCGCGCCCCGGCGGCCGAGGCCGAAACGCACGAGAGCCTGCGCGGTAAGTATGTCCATGGCAGCAACCATAGCCCCGTGGCCTGTTTCACACTGTGATAAACGATCAGGATATTTGCCGCCGCCGCCTTAGGGTTTGCGGCAATATAACCGGATCGTCTGGCGAGGGACGCCAGTCTCTCATCGTCATGGTGGGCGTAGGCCCGCCATCCACGCCGCGCAGTATGGGGTTCGGAAAAGTCAGAGATGGCGAGCGTACGCCTGCCATGACGGGTTTGGGCGACACTGCCGACGTCGAAGCGCTTATTGATCCACGAAGCCTCAGTCATGACGCCAGAAAGTATCTGCCACCACGCACTGAACTGAATTCGCACTTGCAAAACCGCGCGCACTGTCGCATTTCCCGCTTCACATAACCGGCCGAGGGTTCGGTCGGCACCTTGGGCGGGCGCGCGGGGTTTTCCCCGGATCCAGCGATGGGTCACGCGCCCTTTCTGATATGCCCGCCCGTTCGCCTGTCTGATGGAGGTTTGCCGTGTCTACTACGCCGCTCGATAGAATTAGAAACATCGGTATTACCGCGCATATCGATGCCGGGAAGACCACGACGACGGAGCGGATTCTCTACTACACGGGTGTGTCTCACAAGATCGGTGAGGTGCACGACGGCAACACCACGACCGATTATATGGATCAGGAGCGGGAACGCGGGATCACGATCACGTCGGCGGCGGTCACCTGCGAGTGGAAAGACACCCGCATCAACATCATCGACACCCCCGGCCACATCGACTTCAACATCGAGGTCAACCGCAGCCTGCGCGTGCTGGACGGCGCCATCTTCATCATCGAAGGCGTGGCCGGTGTGCAGCCGCAGTCCGAGACCAACTGGCGCCTGGCCGACCGTTACAACGTGCCGCGCGTTATCTTCATCAACAAGCTGGACCGTACCGGTGCGGACTTCTATCGCGCCTACGACACTTTGAAAGAAAAGCTGGATATCGTCGCGCTGGCGCTGCAACTGCCGATCGGCGTGGAAGACCAGTTCCTCGGCGTCGTCGACCTCGTCGAGATGAAGGCCATCGTCTGGGAAGGCGGTGAGCTCGGTGCGAAGTACCACTATGAGGACATTCCGGCCGACATGGCCGACAAGGTGGCGGAGTACCGCCAGACCCTGCTGGACACCGCCCTGTCGGTCGACGAGCAGGCGATGGAAGAATATTTCGACAAGGGCGACGTCTCGATCGAGACCATGAAGCGCTGCATCAAGCGCGGCACGATTGATGGCACGTTCCGCCCGGTGCTGTGCGGCACGGCCTTTAAGAACAAGGGCGTGCAGCCGTTGCTCGACGCGGTGATCGACTACCTGCCATCCCCGATCGACGTGCCCGGCATCGCCGTGGCGGTCGAGGAAGGTGACGACGAGACCACCATCGCCAACCGCCGCCGCATCAAGGCCGACCCGAAGGCCCCGTTCGCCGGCCTGGCGTTCAAGATCATCAACGACAAGTTCGGCGCGCTGACCTTCGTCCGCGTCTATGCCGGCACGTTGAAGTCCGGCGACACGGTGATGAACACCACCAAGGGCCATCGCGAGCGCATCGGCCGGATGTTCCAGATGCACGCCGACAAGCGTGAAGCCATCACCGAGGTCGAGGCCGGCGACATCGCCGCCTTCGTCGGGCTGAAAGACACCGGCACCGGCGACACGCTGGCGTCTGCCGATGACCAGGTGGTGCTGGAGCGTATGGCCTTCCCGGTCCCGGTCATCGACATCTCCGTCGAGCCGCGTACCAAGGAAGCGGTGGAGAAAATGACCCTGGGCCTGCAGAAGCTGGCCGGTGAAGACCCGTCGCTGCGGCTGAAGACCGACCAGGAAACCGGCCAGACCATCCTGTCCGGCATGGGCGAGCTGCACCTGGAGATCATCATCGACCGTCTGCGCCGCGAATATGGCGTGGACTGCGATATCGGCGCCCCCCAGGTCGCGTATCGCGAAACGATCTCCAAGGAGCATACCGAGACCTATACCCACAAGAAGCAATCCGGTGGGTCGGGCCAGTACGCCGAGGTGAAGATCATCTTCACCCCGCAGGAGCGGAACGCCGGCGTCCTGTTCGAGAACAAGGTCGTCGGTGGTTCGGTGCCGAAAGAATACATCCCGGCAGTGGAAAAGGGCATCAAGGTGCAGGCCGATACCGGCGTGCTGGCCGGCTTCCCGACGGTCGATTTCAAGTACACGCTGGTTGACGGCAAGTACCACGACGTCGACTCGTCAGCACTGGCCTTCGAAATCGCCGCCAAGGCCTGCTTCCGTGAAGGCATGAAGTTGGCCGGCCCGATCATCCTGGAGCCGATCATGGACGTGGAAGTGACCACGCCGCAGGATCACGTTGGCGACGTGGTGGGCGACTTGAACCGCCGCCGTGGTCAGATCCAGAACCAGGAGAGTTCGGGGTCCACCGTGATCGTGCGTGCCCATGCGCCGTTGAAGGAGATGTTCGGCTATATCTCCCACCTGCGCAGCATGACGAAGGGCCGTGCGTCGTTCACCATGCAGTTCCATCACTACGACCCGGTGCCGCGCAACGTCGCCGAGGAGATCATGAAGAAAAGCGCCTGATTTCAGGCGTTACGACCTTCTGAAAAGGCGCGGACCGGCTTGGTCCGCGCCTTTTTTGTCGCGATCTTTCATAAACCACTCGTTCTCATTTCATCCAGGCAGACTGCGCCCGGACCCGAATTATCACCGCACTCGGATCCGAATTGTCATTGCGAGGAGCGAAGCGACGCGGCAATCCCCCTCCCATCGGCCGCAGGTGACCAGGAACCATCGTGTCAGTCGCCAGACGCAGCAAAGCCGGAATTGATACCAACATGTGTGGCTCTGATAGCGTTCGATGCTAATATCACCTGACAAGCCAAATGCGCGGGACGTGGGCGAGCCTGTTTACGGAATAGCGGCGTTTGCCTGGCATCTGCTGAGTCCGCTCTCAGGTGCCAAAGGAAGAATCGAAACGCAGATGAAGGCCGGATGCACGCAGATTCACGCGGATGTCGCGATTGGATCGTTCGGCGTCTGACCGCACCCGAACCGATCTTCAGGCGATCGGGTCGCACAGACCATCCGCGTGAATCTGCGTGCATCCGGCCTTCATCTGCGTTTCAAATTCTTGCTTTCGTTGTAGCCGGCGCATGGCAGACCGCTCTGGACCTACGAACGGTCACCGCGTGCATTCGGAACATTGTCAACAATTGACGCTATAAAGTCACTGGCATTGACGCCGACTCTTCGGTTGATCAGTCCGTCATCCCGATACCCGGGTCAAACCTGGGGACACGCTCCGGTCGGCCTCCACGCCTTTTGCATGCGAAAACAAAGAGATGCTTAGCCGACCTGGCCCATCATGCCGGTTGCACGCATCCACTTCCATCTGCGTTCCAATGCTTCCTTTCGCACCTGGAACCAGACTCCGAAACTGCCACCCAAACGCCCGCTATTCCATGACCAACGGCGATCGAATCACAACCGCACTCGCCCAGACCCGTTCGGACTCGTTACTACACCGTCCCAAGCACCAGGCAGACATTCTGCCCGCCAAACCCGAACGAATTCGAAATCGCATGCCGCACACGAACCGCCCTGGCAACATTCGGCACGCAATCCACCGGCAGTGCCGGATCCGGAACATCGTAATTGATCGTCGGCGGCAACAACCCGTTGCGGATCGTCAACACCGAAAAGATCGCCTCCACCGCCCCCGCCGCCGTCAGGCTGTGCCCGATCATCGACTTGTTGGACGACATCGGGATCGACCCGGCCCGCTCTCCAAACACCGCCGAGACCCCAACCCATTCCATCTTGTCGTTTTCCGGCGTCCCGGTCCCGTGCGCATTGATATACCCAATCGCATCCGGCTCCAGGCCCGCATCCGCCAAAGCCTCCCGCATGCAGGCGATAATCGGCTTCCCATCCGGCGAGGACCGGGTCCGGTGGAACCCGTCCGCCACCTCTCCACACCCCTCGACCACCGCCAGCACCACGGCGCCCCTGGCCCGAGCCCCGGCCAGGCTCTCCAGCACCAGGGCCCCGGCGCCCTCGGCCATCACGAAGCCCTCGCGATCCTTGCTGAACGGCCGGGACGCCGACGAAGGCGGATCGTTCCGCGTCGACAGCGCCGACAGCAGCGAGAACCGGATCAGGCTCTCGGGATTCACCGACGCATCCGTCCCGACCACCAGCGCGGCGTCGGTCTCGCCCCGGCGGATGGCCTCGACCCCAAGCTGGATCGCCGTCCCACCCGATGCGCAGGCCGTGGACGTGGCCACCGGAGAGCCCTTCGTGCCAAACCGCTCCGCCAGGTTCTCGCCAACCGAACTGAACAGAAACCGCCGGTAGTAAGGCTCAAACGAGCCATTCCCCGCCACCCGCAACAGGTCGTCATACGTCACGGCGTCATTCGCACCGGAGGCGGCCGCCAGCGCGAAACGCTGCCCCCACTCCATCTCCACCGGCGGCAACGCGAGGAACAGCGGACCCGGAAAGTCGCCAACCCGGCCGATGCCAGCCTCGCCAACCGCCTCCTCGATCACCAGCTCCGCCAACCGCTGCGACAGGGCAGGGGCCGACGGTTCGGGCACCGGGACGAAATCGACGGTCCCGGCGATGGTGGTGCGCAGCCCATCGATCGGAAAACGCGATATCCGCCGAATCCCGGACACCCCACTGGTCAGCGCCGCCCAATTGTCCGCCTGGCCCTGCCCGAGCGATGTCAGCACGCCCATGCCGGTGACCACCACGATGGGTCGTCCCAAATGATCGGTGTCCTTGGTCATCCAGCGGTCTCCCTCAAGCCGTGGTGACAAGGGCGAGCGATTCGCCGCGCCAATGCCCCCACGACGTCACCAGCGCCTGTGTCAGCGGCGCCGTCATCGCTTGTTCGGCTGCCTCCAGCGGCGGGAACAGCACGCCATGCCGCACCGCCATCGCCGCGAACGCCAGGCTGGCCGGGAAGGACGGCTCCAGCGAGTGCCCCACCGCCGTCGCGCTGGCCCGCACCGGCAACCCAAGCCCCGCCAGGAACGCACTTTCTTCCCGTGTCGCGGCCGCCGCCCCCGAGGCCCCGGAAATCACCGCCGCCCCCGCCGGATCGTAATGCGCCGCCATCGCCTCGAACTGTGCCTTTGCATTGGCGGTCGCCTGTCCCGGCTGCCGGAGGCACCGATCCGAACGGATCGCCGCGATATGCGCGTATGCCGAGGCCCCGCGAGCCGCCGCATGCGTTCGGCTTTCGATCACCAGGAAGCAGCCGACCGACCCCAGCAGCAGCCCGCCGCCTGCCGCCTGCCGCGCCCAGACCGGACCGAACGGAGACCGAAGCTGCAGCCCGCCCATCTCGTAGTGCAGCAGCACGTCCGGCCGTTGCGCGTTATACGACCCGCCCACCAGCATGATGTCGCCCTGGCCCGCGGCAATCCGCGCGCAGACGATCCGCACCGCATCCGCGCCGCTGGCTTCCTCGCCCATGAACGTGCGCGACGACCCGATCACGCCATGCACGATGGAGATATTGCCCGCCAAAAGGTTGGACAACTGCGCCAGGAACAAGGTCGGCCGCAGGTCGCCCAGCAGGTGCTCGTTCAGATAGGCGCCCGGATTCGCGGCCTTGGGGTATCCGGACAGGATCGCGGCATCGACCGCGTAATCCCGCTCCCCACCACCGGCCGCGACGATCATCCCCATCCGCGACAGCAGGTCGGTGTTACCCTTCACCCCGGCCGAGTCCAGCGCCTGGCCCGCGGCAAACACGCCTATGCGCTGCCAGGCCTCCATCTGCCGCTGGTCGCCGCGCTTGGGGATCTGCTTGTCCAGTTCCAGCGGCGCCAGGGGATGCACCGCGAACGGCGGAAAACTGTCGGTATCCAGCACCGGCGTGAACGCATTCAGCGCCGCCCAATGCGCGTCGGCCCCGGAACCGAGGCAGGAAACGATGCCAATCCCCGTGATCAGGGCGTCGCGCTCATGCGCCATGGGTGAATTCCTCGGGCAGTCCGATGCGGCGGGCGGTTTCCAGCATCGCCGCTTGCAACGTCTCATTGGGGAACGCGACGACGCCATAGCGGATTTCGGCCTCGGTCACTTTCTTTCCTCCCGCCGTGATGGCGGCCTTCACCACCGCATAGCCGGAGCCCTCATGCAGCAGGGCCGCCTCGGCCTCCAGCGCCTGGCCCGGTGCGACGAAGGCCCGCATCTTGGCCTTCTCCACCTGCATCAGGAACGGCATTTTGGCACAGCGCAGCGTGGCCAGCACCAGCCAGCCGCCGGTCTGCGCCATCGTCTCGATCATCAGCACGCCGGGCAGGATCGGGTAGCCGGGGAAATGCCCCTCGAACACCGGGGATTGCTCCGGCACCTGGCACGCGGCGGTGATCCGGCCGCCGGCGACATCCAGCTCGGTGATCCGATCGACCATCTGGAAGTATTCCAGGCGCATCAGGTCACCGTTGCTTTATGTCACAAAAACCTGGTCAAGCGGCCTTGGCCGCGACCAGCTTGTCGATGTTGGCGCAGAGGTTCTTCAGCACGAAATACTCGTCGGTCGTCACCGTTCCGGCGTTGACGTCCTGAGTCCACTGCTCCAGCGGCATCTTGATGCCGAATGCCTTGTCGATGGCGAAGGCAACATCGAGGAAATCCAGGCTGTCGATACCAAGGTCGTTGATCGCATGGCTATCCGGCGTGATCTTGTCTGGTTCGATATCGCAGGTGTCGGAAATAATCCCCGCCACGGTTTCGTAGGTCGATGCCATGCCCTAGCCCCTGAGAAAGACGGCGGGCACTATCATTGTCGCCCATGGGTGGCAAGAGTCGGTGGCGGCTGGGAAAGCCAGCGCGCCGCCTCAGGGACACGCGGACAACCTGTCTGCCGCCGTTTTCGCCTCCGCCGGCGATGAACCGCCCGCCAGGGTCAGATGACCAGCCTCAGAACCCGTCCGCGTAGCCGTCGCGTTGCGGGTCGGCGCCGCCCTCCAGCCGTCTATCCCAGGCCGTGATGCCGTGCGGCGCCGCGAACGGATACGACAGCGCGGAGCGGCGGACCTCGTACCCCATCGCCTCCACCGCCCGCTGCACGCGCCGCGGGATGCGGTTGGAGATATCGATCACGTCGGTGGTAGCCGAGAACCGAGGCGCGGAAACCGCCTCCTGCATCGTCATGCCCCAGTCCAGGACGTTGAGCAGCGCCTGCAGGATGGCGACGCCGATCCATGCGCCGCCCGGCGCGCCGACCGTCATCACCGGCGTCTCGCCCTCGAACACCAGGGTCGGCGACATCGAGGAGAACCGGCGCTTGCCGGCGGCGATCGATCCGGGCCGGCCGGGACGCGGGTCGTACCAGTTCATCGCCCCGTTCAGCATGAAACCGGTCCCCGGCGGGATCACGCCGGACGGCACACCCAGCGTGTGGGTCAACGAAACCACCATGCCGCCGGCATCGATGCAGGAAACGGTCGTCGTGTGCCGGGAATCGCCCCCGGTTCGCGGCAGCGATGCCTTGTCCCCGGCTCGGATGCGCTTGGCGCAATCGTCCGCGTAGCCGTCCGACAGCAGGAACGCCAGCGGCGGGACGACGAAGTCGGGATCGCCGATATGGGTTTCCTTGTCGCGCCCGGCGATCTTCATCGCTTCCGCGACCACCCGGATATACGCGGGGCTATTATGACCCAGGAGCGCGAGGTCGAAGCGCTCCAGGATACGCAGCATCTCCGCGATCACGATGCCGCCCGCCGGCGGTGGCGGCGTGGCGATCCGCCGGCCGCGATAGGTGATCTCCAACGGCGGATGCGCGCGCGAACGGAAGCCGGCGAGGTCGGCCGCGGACAGCAACCCACCACCAGCCTTCATATCGGCCACGATCCGCGCCGCGATGCTGCCCGTGTAGAAGCTGTCCACGCCATCCCGGGCGATCGTGCGCAAGGTGGCGGCGAGGTCGGGATTTCGCACAGGATCGCCGACCCGCTTGGGGGTGCCGTCCGCCCGCAGATACAGCGCCCGCCCATCCGGCGTCGCCGCCAGTTTCGCACTATAGCGCAATCGCCCATACGCCGCTTCGTTCAGCGAGAACATGCCGGCGACGTGGGGGCGGACGACCCATCCGCCTGCCGCGGCGTCGATGGCGGGTGCCAGCAGGTCGGGCCACGGCAGCCGGCCAAACTGAGTATGGGCGGCCTCGAACAAGCGCAGGACGCCCGGCGTGGTGACCGCCGCATGCCCGAGTTCATTGACCCCGCCCGTCAGCATATAGCCGTATCCGTCGGTACATTCGCCTTCGAACACCGACTCCCACATAGCGGGTGTGCACGCGCCCGGGCAGGTCGATAACCCGTCGAGCACGATATGGCGGCCGGTTGCCGGGTCGAAGATCTGCATGCTGCCCAGGCCGCCGATGCCGCACATCATCGGATCGACCACGCCCTGGGTGAAGGCGCAGGCCAATACCGCGTCGACCGCGCTGCCGCCGGCGGCCAGGACGGCATAACCTGCCTCCACGGCCTCCGGCTGCGGAGCCACGATCATCGCGGTGGCGGCGGGCAGGCGTCTCGTGGGGCGAGCCATGGTCCCTCTACGGCTGACGAACGGGTTGTCGAACTGTCAGGCGGGCGTGGCGCCGGCGTCAACCGCACACCGCGACCCGCCGCGCGACGCTGTCAGTGTTGCGCCGCCAAACGCTCGCCGCCCGGTCCGATCAGCCCGGGGTAGGGCGCCTTGAACTTGTAGATCGTTCCGCTGACCGCACCTTCCATGTAGATGTACTGGTTGTTGTCTCCGCCAAAGGCGAAGTTGGTGGCCGCCGCGTCACCATTCGGCAGCGGCACATACCCGATGATGAAGCCGCGCGGATCGTATTCGATGATGCCGCCGATGCCGCATTGCGCCCACAGGTTCCCGTGCACGTCATAATGGATCCCGTCGGGTCCGCCGTTGCCGGGATTGTAGCTGCCGGCGGTGGCGAAGAAGAACGTCGTGTGCGACGGATCGTTGGCACATTGTGAGCAAGCGGCGACCGGGCCGTGCAGGAAGGAATAGTACAGCATCCGGTTGCTCGCATAGTCGGCGACAGCCAGGGTATGATCATCCGGCGAAACCGCGATGCCGTTGGGGAAACTGCCGGTGGAGATGATGCGCCGCAGAATCCCGTCCTTGGAATATTGATAGACCGCACCGGCCTTGTCCGCCGCATCCGGGCCGGGTCCGGTGCCCCAGGGGTCGGTGAAATACAGGTTCCCCCTCGGCGTCGAAGTCCAGGTCGTTCGGCCCCTTGAACAGCTCGTTATGGAATGTCGAAACCAGCGAGCTCAGTTTCTTCGTGTCCGGATCGTAGACCAGGATGCCCAGATGGCGCGTGGTGACGTAAAGCTTGCCATCGTGCCAGCGCGTGCCCTGCGGCTCGCAGGCGGGACCGATGTCGCCGGACGGATTGCAGTTGAACACCGGGACCAGCTTGGCGTCGGGCGTCAGGTAGGACACCCAGCCGGTGTCGATCGCGACAAACCAGAAATTACCCG
>NZ_LMUJ01000036.1:184141-186991 GCF_009765975.1 Acidisphaera sp. S103
CAAACCCCACGGCTGCACCCGTTCGGGAGACGGTGGACCGGCCAACGCGGCTGGTTCGGCCGTCTGGGATTGTGCCAAGGCGGTTGGAACCGCAGCCGCGGAACCGCACAATACCAGCGAAAGAACGGATACGATATTTGTCAATTTCGTCGACATAACGACTCCCTCCGATGCATTGCCCAATATGCGTTATGGACTGTACTGGGCTTCAGGCATCGGTCGGGCAGTTGAAGTCCGGGGGATGCGGCTGTCAATCGGCCGGCACGGATCAAAATGCCAGTCAAATGAATAACACGAGTCCAGTGGATATCGCCACCGGAACAGCCTATCGTGGTTTTGCTAACAGGGAGTAAAATCATGAAAACAACGCGAATAACGCGCCGCCACGCCATGCTTGCCGCCGGAGCCGCGGCTCTTCCCCTGGTCCACATCCGAACCGCGGGCGCCGCCGGGAAGTTGGCGGTCGGATTCTGGGACCATTGGGTGCCGGACGGCAACGCGATCATGCAAAAGCAGGTGGATGCATGGTCCAGTCAAAACAAAGTCGACGTACAAGTAGACTTTATCACCGGTAACGGTAACAAGTTGTTGATGACGGGCGTCGCCGAGGCTCAAGCCAAGACCGGCCACGACATCATGACCTTCCTCAACTGGGACATGTACAATGTCGCGGCCTCACTGGCGCCGGTGGACGATGTCATGGGGCGGCTGATCGCAAAATACGGGCCTAGCAGCAGCACCGCCGAATACTTGGCGAAAGTCAAAGGCCATTGGATGGCGGTGCCCACAAGCAGCGGCGACCAGACCAAGCCGCCCTGTGCGCGCATCAGCCTGATGAAGAAATACGGTTTCGATGTGCAGGCGATGTATCCGGTGAAACCGGAAATGACGCAGGGGGCCAAGGATTGGACCTATGACGCGTTCTTGAAAGCGGCGGAGGCGGCGCACAAGGACGGCATGACGTTCGCCCTGGGCCTGGGCAGCGGCACCAACACCGACGGGATCGACCAGGTGGGCGCGATGTTCCGAGCGTTCGGTGCCGCGCTGATCGACAGCGAGGGCGCGGTGCAGGTGAAATCCGACGCCGTGCATCAGGTGCTGGAATATGCCCAGAAACTGGTCAAGTTCATACCCGACGATGCAGTCAGTTTTGATGACGCATCGAATAACCGGGCGTTGATTTCAGGGAAATCGGCGTTGATCTTCAATCCGCCGTCGGCCTGGGCGGTGGCGAAGCGCGACGCGCCGCAGATCGCGGCGGATTGCTGGACGTTCTCGGCACCCAGTGGTCCGAAAGGACGCTATGTTCCCACAGCGACATTCTTCTGGGGAATCTACAACTTCAGCCAGAACCAGGGCGCCGCCAAGGAACTCATCGAATACCTCATGCAGCGCGAGCAGGTCGAGGCTCGGGCCAACGTCGTGGACGGCTACGATCTGCCGACGTTCAGCAGCATGAACGACTTCAAGATATGGGAGACGGTGGGGCCGCCCACAGGCACCGTCTACAACTATCCGATCCGGCCATGGCATGACGCCAAGCCCAACATCACGGCGTCGGAGGCCTCCCCCGATATCGCGGTG
The DNA here is from genome assembly GCF_009765975.1 of Acidisphaera sp. S103. Classification (GTDB taxonomy): domain Bacteria; phylum Pseudomonadota; class Alphaproteobacteria; order Acetobacterales; family Acetobacteraceae; genus Rhodopila. The sequence goes on from NZ_LMUJ01000036.1 coordinate 185,726, forward strand.
CAGGTGTATCAGCGTGCGGTCCACACCAACATGCTCGCCAGATTGAAGAACGGTCAGACGATCCCCCAGGTCGTCGCCTGGGCGCAGGATGAACTGGAGGGCTTTACCCGCTGACGCCACGACGAGTGGGCTCATGAACCGGCAACGGCAATTCGATCCTGGCCGGCCGGTTCAAACCCATCCATGCACCCTGACTCCGAAGGGCCGCCCCCCGACCAAGGCGGCCCTTTTGTCGGTTGATCCGGCAACAGAGCGCAAAATGATTCTAATAAGTAACGGTTCTGAGTGGTCATGCCAACCGGCATTGATGCCGACGCTTCGGTTAATCCATCCGTCATGCCGACGCTTCGGCTAATCCATCCATCATGCCGACGCTTCGGCTAATCCATCCGTCATGCCGACGCTTCGGCCAATCCATCCGTCATGCCGACGGAGGTCGGCATCCACGCCTTGTGCGCGCGAAAACAAAGGCATGGGCGACCGACCTTCGCCCACCCTGATGGGCGCATGGCGGTGCCGACGGGTCAACAACAACGTCGATTGGAATCAGCGTCAACGGCCGTAGCTCTTATGGCGTTCGACGTTGATATCGCGCGACAAGCTTCAATGGGCGGAGCGCGGTCGAGCCTGTTTACGAACGAGCGACGTTTGACTCGCATCTGCCGAGTCTGGTCTCTGTCGCCAAAGCAAGAATGGAAACGCAGATGAAGGGCGGATGGGCGCAGGTGCACGCAAATGGTCCGTGCAACCCGATCGCCTGAAGACCGGTTCAGGTGCGGTATGACGCCGAATGCTCCATTCGCGACATCCGCGTGCATTTGCGTCCATCCGTCTTCATCTGCGTTTCAAATTCTTGCTTTCGCTGCAGCCGGCGCATGGCAGATTGGGGTCTGCGAACGCACGAACCGTCATCCTGCAAGTTCGGAACACTGCTAACGAATAACGCCATAAGAGCCACGGCCGTTGATATCGGCATCCGGCAGAGCACACCATGGCCGGCCCTGTCCAAACGCCGGACGGCCGCACGACCCCCAAGTCCGACCGACCTACAACAGGCGCGGACGGTATCCGGACAAAGTCCGCTGTCGACGCAGAGAACGCCGAGCGGAGCGCAGTGCCCGCAGAGGAAGCATTCGCACAAAATGTCCCCCAAACCCCGCAAAAATCCTTCTCCGCGCCCTCTGCGCTCCGCTCGGCGTTCTCTGCGTCAAAAAACCGGCCCCGAAACAAACACCACCCTATCGGCCAACCCCCCCCACCCCCCCC
>NZ_LMUJ01000036.1:187128-301974 GCF_009765975.1 Acidisphaera sp. S103
CGCGAAAGCCGCTGGTGGGGGAAGTTGCCGGCCGGCTAAGCCAGCATGGCGGTCAGCCACACGCCGTTCCAGGGCCCCGCTTCATGCGCTGTCGTCCGCTTCACCTGTTCGCACTGCTGAGTCTGCTCTGGCTTGCCATCCCTGTCGCGGTGGCCGCCCCGGCAGCCGACTGGCAGGCCACCCAAAGCGCCCAATGCCAGGCCGCCATCGCCACGGCCGAGACGAAATACCATCTTCCGCCCAACCTGCTCGGCAGCATCGCCAAAGTGGAAAGCGGCCGGCCGATCGCCTCCCTCGGGCAGGTGAGGCCCTGGCCGTGGACGATCGACGCCGACGGCCAGGCGCTGTTTCTGGACAGTCGGGCAGCCGCGGTCGCGTGGGCGCGGCAAGGCCTGCGGCGCGGCGTGCGGTTCATGGATATCGGCTGCATGCAGGTGGATTGGCAACTGCACCCCGACGCCTTCAACTCCCTGGACCAGGCGTTCGACCCGGCCGCGAACGCCGACTACGCCGCCCGCTACCTCAGATCCCTCTATGTCGAAGCCCATGGCGACTGGAACGTCGCGGTCGGCTGGTATCACTCCCACACCGTCGACCTGGCCGAGGACTACCGTGACCGTGTTGCCGGGGTCGGCGCGGGAATCCTGACCGGGATCAACGGCCCCGAACCCTTGTTCCAGAGGGCCATTCGCCAGGGCACCCTGCGGATGGCAATGGTGGGCGGCGGCATCCTGACAATCAACATCCACCGCCAGCCACGCGCCAGGTCCGCCAAGCCAATGAGCCGCTGCCGCATCGCCCTGGAACTGGCCCCCCTGTTGTCATCGCGCGTCCGAGGCTGCTGAGTCCGCCGGCCGTTACCGCTGCATCTGCATCATCTGATCCATCGGGATCATGTTGTGGTTCAGATGCGCCATGATCCACAGCGACCCCGTCAGCACCAGCAACACGATCAGCACGCCGAACGCCAACGCCATGACATTGTTGACGTTGTCCGGCCCGGTCGTCATGTGCAGGAAGAAAACCAGGTGAACCCCCATCTGCGCGATCGCCAAAACCACCAGCGCGACCGGAATGCTCGGCCCCCACACCAGTGTGGTGCCGGAGATGAAGAACGACACCACGGTCAGCAAGCTCGCGAGGCCCAGTCCGATCAGGTAGGTGCCGACGCCTTCGGCCTCGTGTTTCTCGACCGGCTCGTCACCCGGCGCGGTATCCGGTTCGGAGGCACTCATCGCGCGACTCCCATCAGGTAAACCACGCTGAACAAGGCGACCCAGATGATGTCCAGCGTGTGCCAGAACAGCCCGAAACACAGCATCCGCCGCAGGATGTCGGCGCGATACCCCTTGGCATAGACCTGCGCCATCATCGTCAGCAGCCACAGCAGCCCGGCGGTGACATGCAGCCCGTGGCAGCCGACCAAGGTAAAGAATGCCGACAGGAACGCACTGCGCGTCGGCCCGTCCCCGCGCGCGGCCAACCCCGAGAACTCATGGATCTCCAGCCCGAGGAACGCCGCGCCAAGCACGAACGTCACCGCCATCGCGCCATAGAACAACAGCCCGTTGCGCGCTCGGGCGCCGATGCTGGCGAGGCCGCAGGTGAAGCTGGACAGCAGCAGGCAGGCCGTCTCCACCCCGACATTGGGCACGTCGAACAGGTCGTGCCCGTCCGGCCCCCCGGCCGTAGCCCCGACCAGCACCGCATACGTCGCGAAGAAGGCCGAGAACATGACGATGTCGCTGAGCAGGAAAATCCAGAATCCATACCCGACAATGATGCGCTTGGACGCCGAACCATCGTGCGTGCGACGCGGCCCGCCATGGCCGGCGGTGGCTTGTGCGGCGCTCATGATGCTGCCTGCGCGTGGATCAGGGCGGCTTCGCGGGCGCCGCGATTGGCCCGATCGATCCGTGCGACAGTCGCGGCCGGAATGGTATATTCGTCCCGGTCCCGCCACGCGAAGACGACGAACGTGGCATAGGCGCCCACCAAGGCCACCGCCACCATCCACCAGATGTGCCAGATCAGTGCGAAACCCATGATACTGGCGAAAAAGGCACAAATGAAACCGGTCGGGCTGTTCCGCGGCATCTCGATCGCCTCATAGTCCGGCTCTGCGTTCGGCGGCGCCTGCTTCATGCTCCAATAGGCGTCGATCCCCTCGACATGCGGCAGGACAGCGAAGTTGAAGGCGGGCGGCGGCGACGGCGTCGACCATTCCAGCGACCGGCCGTTCCACGGATCGCCGGTCTCGTCGCGCAGCGCCTCGCGATGGCGGATGCTGACGACAAGCTGGGCGATCTGCAGGATGATCCCGGCCAGGATGATCGCCGCCCCGCCAGCCGCGATCAGCAGCCACGGGTGCCATGCGGGCACGTCGTAATGCTGCATGCGCCGGGTCATGCCCATCAGGCCCAGCACATACAGCGGCATGAAAGCGACGTAGAAGCCGACAAACCAGCACCAGAATGCGGCTTTGCCCAGCCCCTCATGCAGCCGGAAGCCGAACGCTTTCGGAAACCAGTAGCTATAGCCGGCGAACCCGCCGAACAGCACGCCGCCGATGATCACGTTGTGGAAATGCGCCACCAGGAACAGGCTGTTGTGCAGCACGAAATCCGCCGGCGGCACCGCCAGCAGGACCCCCGTCATGCCGCCGATCACGAACGTGACCATGAAGCCGATCGACCACAATATCGGCGTGGAATAGACGATCCGGCCGCCGAACATGGTGAAAATCCAGTTGAACACCTTCACGCCGGTGGGCACCGCGATGATCATCGTGGCAATGCCGAACATCGCGTTCACGTCCGCCCCCGCGCCCATGGTGAAGAAGTGGTGCAGCCACACCATGAACGCCAGGATGCAGATCGCCATCGTCGCCGCGACCATGGACCGGTAGCCGAACAGCGGCTTGCGCGAAAACGTCGAGATCACCTCGGAGAATACGCCGAACGCCGGCAGGATCAGGATGTAGACCTCCGGATGGCCCCACGCCCAGATCAGGTTCATGAACATCATCACGTTGCCGCCGGCCGTGTTGGTAAAGAAATGAAATCCGAGGTAGCGGTCCAGCAGCAGCATCGCCAGCGTGGCGGTCAGGATGGGGAACGCGGCGACGATCAGCAGGTTGGCGGCCAGTGTCGTCCAGCAGAACATCGGCATGCGCAAATACCGCATGCCCGGCGCATGCATCTTCAACACCGTGGTAACCAGGTTGACGCCGGACAGCAGTGTTCCGACGCCGGAAATCTCCAGCGACCACAGATAATAGTCCACGCCAACGCCCGGCGAATACGCCAGCTCCGACAGCGGCGGATACGGCAGCCATCCGGTGCGGGCGAACTCACCGACCACCAGCGACAGGTTGACCAGCAGTGCCCCCGTGGCGGTCAGCCAGAACCCCACCGAATTCAACGTCGGAAACGCAACGTCCCGCACCCCAAGCTGCAACGGCACCGCGAAGTTCATCAGCCCGATCACGAACGGCATGGCAACGAAGAAGATCATCAGCGTGCCATGCGCCGAGAAGATCTGATCATAATGTTCCGGCGGCAGGTAGCCAGGCGCTTGGAATGCCAGCGCCTGCTGCGACCGCATCATGATCGCGTCGGTAAAGCCCCGCAGCAGCATCACCATCGCCAGGAAGGTGTACATGACGCCGATGCGCTTGTGATCGACGCTGGTGATCCACTCCCGCCACAAATACGGAAACCACCCCTTCAGCACGACCAGGATGAGCACCCCGGCGATCACCACGCCGACCAGGGCCGCGGCGAACAACGGGATCGGCTGGTCGAACGGGATGGCCGCCCAGGTCAGCTTGCCCAGCATGCTCAGCCCCCGGTCCGTGGTGAGACGGTCACATCAGGCCGACCGGCGGTCGGGCCGGGTCCGGGCGGCACTTTCTGGGTGACGATCTGCTCGAACAGACCCGGATCGGCCGCCCGGTAAGTGTACGGAACCGTGTCCATGCTCTGTTTGGCCAGCGCTTCATAGCTGCTGGCGTCCAGGGTCGGACCGGACTTGCGGGTGGCCTCCACCCAGGCGGTGAACTGATCCGCCGGCACCGCGTGAACCGCGAAATGCATGCCCGAAAACCCGTCCCCGCTGTAGTGGCTGGACAGCCCGGCAAAGGTGCCCGGCGAGTCCGCAAGCAGGTTCAATTGCGTCGTCATGCCGTTCATCGTGTAGATCATGCTGCCGAGCTGGGGGATGAAAAAGGCGTTCATGACGCTCGCTGAAGTCAAGGTGAAGTGAATGGGCACGCCGGCGGGAACCTCCAGCGCGTTGACGCTCGCGATCTGCTGCTTCGGGTAGATGAACAGCCATTTCCAATCCAGCGACACGACCTGCACCTCCAGCGGCGGCGTTTTGGAGGCAAGCGGCTGATAAGGATCAAGCGCGTGCGAGCCGATCCAGGCAACCCCGCCGAGGAGGGTGATCACAAGAAGCGGAATGCCCCAGACGATCAGCTCCAGCCGGCCGGAATAGACAAAATCCGGCAGATAGCGCGCCCTGGCATTCGACGCTCGGAACCACCAGGCGAAACCGAGGGTCGCGGCAAGGGTCGGCACCACAATGGCCAGCATGATCGCCAGCGAGTCGATCAGGATGGTCTTGTCCGCGACCCCGACAACACCCTGGGGATCGAGGACAGCCGCATGGCAACCCGCCAGCAGAAGGGATGCCATGACCGCCGCGGCCCGGACACCCACCGATCGATGGCGCCGCACAGGGCCACCGCTATCCCGAGAACCGTCTGGCTTGGCACTCATCACGACCGCCTTTACGGTATCCCGGCACGCACGACGAAGCACTTCCCGGTGAAGACCCGGCAAGTGCCGATCCAGCCGGCGCCGACCCCACGTCAGCACACCCCCAAGCGGCAGCACACCCCCAAGCGGCGGCGCATCTTCGTCATGCCGACGGAGGTCGGCATCCACGCCTTGTGCCTCTCCAAGTAAAGGCGTGGATAGCAAGTCGCCGCCACCACGACGACAAAAGGACGGTGCCGATCGGACAGTCTTTTCGCCGGCTGATGTTAAACAGCAGGCATGGCACGCCCTCTATCGGCGTGTTGAATGTGGCACGCTCTTTACCACAGCGTCATGGCCGTGCTTGGCGCGGCCACCCACGTCTTGCGGTGTTGACCCAAGCCGACGTTCAAGAATGTTCGCTCCACATGGAGGGCCGTCGCATCCAAATCGTCGGCTGACCTGCCTACGGCGAAAATCGGAGCTGCTTCCGCGCGGAAACAAAGAATTTCAAACGCAAATGCAAGCAAATCAAAGCGCTCTGATGACCTCATGGAACGGATCAATCCGTATTCATCATCCACGGCCTGTAAGGTCGCTTCCAAAGAAACGAGCGTTCATTCCTCCTTATTTGCGCACATTTGCGTTATAATTCTTCGCCGTCGATACGGCACCGACCGGCCATCAGAAGCTTCCCGGCAGCGAGCACTCCGTGTCACCGTACGTCCGCCAAAACGATCGATCCACATTGGACACCGCCCCACCTAGACCCCCCGCCAGCCCTCACGCAAACCCATACAACCGCCGAGGATTCTCCACCAAAATCGCCTCCCGCTGCGCCACCCCAGGCACCCAGTCCAACAACAGATTGGCAATATCCGCATCGTTCGGCATCCGCTTCTTCATCATCACATGCGGCCAGTCCGTCCCCCACAGCAGCCGCTCCGGCGCCGCCGCCACCAGCGCGTGCGCCATCGGCACCACATCCCGATACGGCAACTCCTGGCCCGAGATCCGATACGGTCCCGTCAGCTTCACCCAGCACCGCCCGCTATCCAGCAATCGCAGCAACGACTGGAACCCCGCATTCCCCACGCCACCCTTATCCGCATGCACGTACCCCAGATGCCCCAGCACAACCGGCACCGGCAGTTGCAGGCACGCTGCCGCCAAATCCGGCACCGCATCCGCCTGCAACAGGAACTCGATATGCCACCCCAACGGAGCAATCCGTCGCGCCAGCGGCATGATCTCCTCCAGCACCATCACATTGCGATTTTCGTGCCGATCGACGATGTTGATCCGCACCCCGCGCACCCCCGCCTCATGCAACGACCGCAGCGCCGCATCATCGATCGACGGCTCCACCACCGCCACGCCGCGCAGCGACTCCCCACCCGCCCGCAACACATCCACCATCGCGGTATTGTCAGTCCCATACACGCTGGGCTGAGTCAGCACCGCCCGCTCCACCCCCAGCGCATCCAGCATCCGCCGGTACATCGGCCACGTCGCGTCCGGCGGTGTGTAGATACGTTCCGCCGCGTACGGATAAACCCCGAAAGGCCCGCAGATATGCGCATGCGTGTCGCACGCCCCAGGCGGCATAACGATAACAGGCCGCCGCGTATCCGGATCGGCCGCCATGCACCACGGCGCGGTAGCGGGAACGTCTTCGGTCATCCATCTCTCCCTGGTCGCATGGAATACGCGGCCCATCCCAGCAGGCAGACCGCCATCACCAGCAGCGTCAAACTGATCGGCCGCGTCACGAACACCCCCAAATCCCCCCGAGACAGCAACAGCGCCCGACGCATGTTCTGTTCCAGCACCGGACCCAGGATAAAGCCCACGATCAGAGGCATAGGCTGGCAGCGCAACACGCTGAACGCGTAGCCCAGCACCCCGAACCCCGCCGCCAGCATGACGTCGAACGCCGAGTTGTTCACGCTGTACACGCCGATGCAGCAGAAGATCAGGATCGCCGGCACCAAAATCCGATATGGCAACGACAACAGCTTGATCCACACCCCCACCAGCGGCAGGTTCAGCACCAGCAGCATCAGATTGCCCAGCCACATGCTGGCCAAAAGACCCCAGAACACGTCCGGATGCTCGCTGATCATCCGAGGCCCCGGCGCGATCCCCTGCACCAGCATCGCCCCCAACATCAGCGCCATCGCCGCGCCCGCCGGAATCCCCAGCGTCAGCATCGGAATGAAATGCGTGATCGCCGCGGCATTGTTCGCCGCCTCCGGCCCGGCGACACCCTCGATCGCCCCGTTGCCGAACCGGCCGCGATCCGCCGCCAACTGCCGCTCCAGGCTGTAGGCTGCGAACGAACTCACCATCGGCCCCGTGCCCGGCAGCAACCCCAACGCCGACCCCAATGCCGTACCGCGCAGGATCGGTTTCCACGACGCCATCAAGTCCGACCGCTGAGGCAGCAAGCTGCGCAGCGGGGCAGGGGCCGTCCGCGCCAATCCCCCGCGTCCCAGATTGGCGATCAACTCCGCGAACGCGAACACCCCCACGGCGATGATGATGAAATTGATCCCGTCCGCCAGGTTGGGACTGGCGAAGGTGAACCGCATCGTTCCGGACTCGATGTCGGTCCCCACCGTCCCCAGCAGCAGCCCCAGCAGCGACATCCCGATATTCAGCAGGAACCGCCCGCGCGCCAGCACCACCGTCGCGATCAGCGCCACCAACACCAGCGACGTATATTCCGGCGCCGCGAACCGCAGCGCCACCGAGGCCAACGGTGGCGAGAACAACGCCATCAGCAGCACGCCGAAACTGCCGGCGAAAAACGACCCGATCGCCGAGATGCACAGCGCCGGTCCCGCCCGTCCCTGCCGCGCCATCGGATGCCCATCAAGGCAAATGACGATCGACGACGGATCGCCCGGCGTATTCAGCATGATCGCGGTCGTCGACCCCGCATGATGCGCACCGTAATAAATCCCGGACAGCATGATCAGCGACGCCACTGGAGTCATCTTGAACGTCAGCGGCAGCAGCATCGCGATGGTGGTCAGCGGCCCGATACCGGGCAGCACGCCGACCAAAGTCCCAAACGTCGCCCCCAACAAACAATAGAGGAAATTATCCGGCGTCAGCGCCACCCCGAACCCGGTGGCCAGATGAGCAAAAAGATCCATGTCAGAACAACGAAAACGGCAATTTCAGGCCGTAATGAAAAATCCCCGCCGCCATCACCGACAGCACCGCGGCGATCACGCACGATTCCAAGACCGCGGGCTTCGACCCGGCCATGCAAGCCAGCAACGCCGAAATAAACACCGTCGGCACCAGTCCAATTCGATCGATCGAAAGCGCGAACACCGCAACCGCCGCACCGATCACCAGCACCGGCCGCAGCGCCACCCGTTCCCCGCCCACCACGGTCACGGACAACGCCCGCACCACCGAAGCGGCACCCACCAGGACCAGCAGAACGCCGACAACGACAGGGAAATACCCCGGCCCCATATGCAGCGCCGACCCGACCCGATACCCGCTCGCGATACCGATGGCACCCAACCCGACCGACAGGAACAGCAGCCCGGCAACGAACCCGCCGGAGTCTCGAATCACCGGTTTCATCCGATATGAACGCCGGCCCGCTTGATCACCTCGCCCCACTTGACCGATTCGGCCTCGATATAAGCCGCGAACGCCGCCGGCGTATCGCCCGCCACATCCACCCCCAACCCCGTCAGCCGCTTGGCGACATCCGGCTGGTGCAGCGCCTGCACCGTCGCCGCGTTCAACCGATCGATCACCGGCCCGGGTGTATGCGCCGGCGCCACCAGTCCATGCCACGTCGTCGCATCGAAATCCGCCACCCCGGCTTCCTGCATCGTCGGCAGATCAGGCAGCGCCGGCGACCGAACCGCCGAACTCACCGCCAGAGCCTTCAGCGACCCGCTTTTCAGAAACGGGATCGCGCCCACCGAGGTCGCGAACATCATCTGGATCTGCCCGCTCATCAAATCCGTCAGCGCCGGCGCGACACCGGGATACGCCACGTGGACAATATCAATCCCCGCTTTCAAACGAAACAATTCCCCCGCCAGATGCGCCGCCGTGCCGTTACCCGATGACCCAAAATTCAACTGCCCCGGCTTGGCCTTCGCCAGCGCGATCAGTTCGGACACCGAACTGACGCCCAACGATGGACTGACCACCAAAATATTCGGCTGCCGCCCGATCAGCGTGATCGGCGCGAAATCCGTCAGCGGATCGAACCCCAAGCGCTTGTACAGGAACGCATTCGCCGCCAGGATGCTGTTGTTAGCCATCAGCAATGTATACCCATCGGCCGGCTGCTTCGCCGCGATCTCCGCCGCCACGTTACCGCCCGCCCCCGGCCGGTTATCCACCACCACCGACTGCCCCAACTCCGCATTCAACTGCTGCCCCACAATCCGAGACAGCACGTCGCTCGGTCCACCCGGCGGAAACGCCACCAGCAGCCGGATCGGCTTGTCCGGATACCCATCCGCCCGAACGCGCACGACTCCAAACGTCGCGGCGACGCCCAAACCAACCAGTCCACGACGGGCCAGCATGCAGTTTCATCCCTTCCAAAGCCGCCCCCAGAACAGCACGCGTCCCAACCGCCGGCAAGCCAAATATCGATCATTGCATCCAATCGCCGTTTTGAGCGATATTCCGACAACCCTCCAAGGGACACCAACGCATGTCATCAACCACCCTCGCATCGACAGCCTACGGCCGCCTGCGGCGGGAAATCATCGCCGTCGAGATCCCCCCCGGCGCCCGCCTGCACACGCGCCAGCTCTGCGCGCGCTACGACATGGGCCTCAGCCCCATCCGAGAGGCGCTCAGCCGCCTCTCCAGCGAGGGCCTCGTCCGCCAATCCGACCAGCGCGGCTTCGTGGTAACGCCGCTGACCGCCGGCGACCTGGACGCCCTGACCCGCACCCGCATCTGGCTGAACGAAATCGGCCTGCGCGAATCCATCGCCCACGGCGACGATGCCTGGGAAGAACAGGTGATCGTCAGCTTCCACCGCCTGTTCCGCATCCCCCGCTTCATCGACGACGCCCGCAACCAGGCCTGGGACGCCGCCCACCAGGTCTTCCATGCCGCCCTCGTTGCCGCCTGCCGCTCCCCGTGGCTGACCGGCTACTGCGAACAACTGTTCGACGCGTTCGAGCGCTATCGCAACCTCTCCGCCTTCACCGCCGCCGCCCGCCCTGGCCATATCGACGAACATCGCGCCATCATGGAGGCAACCGTCGAACGCAACGCCGACCAGGCCTGCCAGCTAATACGAAATCATTACGAGCTGAGCGCCACACTGGTGCGCAAACAACTTTCCCTGGGGACACCGTCATGATCGAGCAGGAATCAAAGAACTTCAAACTGATCGGTCACGATCCGTCCGCCGCCTTCGGCTGCGGCAGCCTGGTCGAAGTCCGCAACGGCCACGCCTATGTCGGCTCCGTCGGCGTCGACGGCGTCGAAGGCTTCACCGTCCACGACGTCCAGGACCCGCGCAAGCCGCGCAAGGTGTGGGAATTCAAGGCACCCCCCGGCATCCACATGCACAAGTTACGTTACGTGCATGAAAACCTGCTCTACGTGAACTCTGAACGCCTGCCCGGCGATCGAGGCGCCAACGCCCAAGGTGGCTTCTACATCTTCGACATCTCCATCCCGCACACCCCGCGCCAGGTCGGCTTCGTCAACATGCCCGGCAGCGGCCCGCACCGTTTCGGTGTCGACAACACCCGCCACCTTGCCTTCATGCCCTCCGACGCACCCGGCTGGGACAAACGCGTGATCTGGACTATGGACATCAAGAACCCCCTGAAGCCCGAACCCATCAGCATCTGGGGCCTGCCCTGGCAGAAATCCGAGGGCGGCGAACTCGGCAACGATCCCGTCCCCGGTGCCAACACCTGCACGCTGCACGGCCCGCCGATGATCCGCGGCGACCGTATGTTCGCGGCCTTCTGGGGCGGCGGCATGGCTGTCATCGACTGCGCCGACCTCACCGACATGAAACTCCTCGGCCACGTCAAATGGTCGCCGCCCTTCGTCGGCTGCACCCACACCGCCTGGCCGATCGGCAACCGCCCCTATCTGGTCGTCACCGACGAAGCCCGAGGCAAGCAGAACTACTGGGACAGCCAGTTCATGTGGATCGTCGACATCCGCGACGAAACCAATCCCACGCCCGTTTCCACCTGGTTTCCCGAACGCGAGAAATACTTCAACCGAGGCGGTCGTTTCGGCGCCCACAACATCCTTGAAAACGTAACGGACGACGGCCCCTGGGCCAACATCGTCTTCATCACCTACTTCAACGCCGGCCTGCGCGCTGTCGATGTCAGCGACCCGCTGCGCCCCACCGAAATCGGCTGCTTCGTCCCCGGCGTCGCCGACGGCGAACGCGCCGTCCAATCCAACGACATCGGCGTTGACGACCGAGGCCTGCTCTACGTCATCGACCGCTGGGGTAAGGGCATGCACATCGTGGAGTACACCGGCTGATGTGCAGCGCATGTGAAGGGGCCGACGAACAAGCCGGCATCAGCCCGATCCTGGCCGCAAGAGCACGCCGTATCGAAGCGCGCATGCCAGGCCCGAAAGTCCCAGACCAGTACTGGGACATTCTCCTCGGCCACGCCGGCGGTTCGGTGCCATGGCCGGAAACCCGGCGCATGCTGACAGCCCTGGACCAGGCAGAACAACGCCCCGGCGCCGCCCTACGCTGCGACGCCGCCTGACGGGGTAAAGTAAGGCGAGGGGCGCCGCCCCTCGACCCCGTCAAAGGCAGAGCCTTTGAAATCCATTCATGGGGTATGGGGAGGAGGGCCAACTCGGAGGTTGCAACATCGACGTTGGCCCTCCTCCCCATACCCCATACAAGGTTCCAAGGGGCCTCGCCCCTTGGCGGGTCCAGGGCGGAGCCCTGGCCTTCCTTCACTCACCTGGACACCGTCGCACCCCCGACGCTATATCTATCCAGCTATAGCGAGGGAGGATGAACCATGGATGCCAACACATCTGAAGGCCGGCTCAGCAGCAGCGCGAAGGCGTTTATCGCCCGCAAACACAAGCTTCTGATCGACGGACAATGGGTCGACGCCAAGTCCGGCAAGACCTTCGCCGTGTATGACCCGTCCAACGGCCAGCAAATTGCCCAGGTCGCCGAAGGCGGCGCCGAGGACATTGACCTCGCCGTCAAAGCCGCCCGCCGAGCCTTCGAGGACGGCCCCTGGTCGAAGATCAAGCCCGTGGAGCGCGGCAAGATGGTCTGGCGTCTGGGCGACATCCTGGAAGCCCACGCCGACGAGCTGGCCGAACTGGAATCGCTCGACAACGGCAAGCCGATCCGCGACGCAAGAGCCGTCGATCTGCCGTTCGGCGCCGAATTGCTGCGTTACATGGGCGGCTGGTCAACCAAGATAAACGGCGCACACATTTCGATCTCCGCCCCCGGCGACTGGCACGCCTATTCGATGCGTGAACCGGTCGGCGTCGTCGGCCAGATCATCCCCTGGAACTTCCCGCTGCTGATGGCGGTATGGAAGATCGCCCCGGCCCTGGCCGCCGGCTGCACCATCGTGCTGAAACCGGCGGAACAGACCCCGCTCACAGCCATCCGCCTGGGTGAGTTGATCACCGAGGCCGGCTTCCCGCCCGGCGTCGTTAACGTCGTCACCGGCGACGGCACCCCCGGCGCCGCCCTGGCCGCCCACCCCGATGTAGACAAAGTCGCCTTCACCGGCTCCACCGAGGTCGGCAAGCTCATCGTCCAGGCCGCCGCCGGCAACCTGAAGAAAGTCTCACTGGAACTCGGCGGCAAATCGCCGGCCATCGTCTTCCCCGATGCCGACCTGTCCGTCGCCATCCCCGGCGCCGCCAACGGCATCTTCTTCAATATGGGCCAGTGCTGCACCGCCGGCTCCCGCCTGTTCGTGCATGAACGCGTGTTCGACAAGGTCATGACCGGCCTGTCCGACGAAGCGTCCAAGCTGAAGATCGGCCCCGGCCTCGACCCGGCCACCCGCATCGGCCCGCTCGTTTCCGACGAACAGTTCCGGCGCGTGACCGGCTTCCTGGCGTCCGGCCGTGAACAAGGCGCCGAAGTCGTCACCGGCGGCAAGCGCTTCGGTAACGAAGGCTACTTCGTCGAACCCACGATCCTGACCAAGACGACGCCGGAAATGAAGGTCGTCCGCGAGGAAATCTTCGGCCCGGTCGTCTGCGCGATCCGCTACAACGACGACGACCTGGAGCGCATCGCCCGCAACGGCAACGCCACCGAATACGGCCTCGCCGCCTCGATCTGGACCCGAGACATCGGCGTGGCGCACAAGATGGCCCGCAAGCTGAAGGCCGGCACGGTCTGGATCAACGTGCACAACTTCAACGACGTCGCCCTGCCGTTCGGCGGCTACAAGCAGTCCGGCTGGGGCCGCGAAATGGGCTACGAGGCGATCGAACTCTACACCGAAGTCAAGGCCGTCGTCGCGCTGCTGTAACACCAGCAGCCGTCGTCATTGACCCTTCGGCGTCGCCGTGCAACCGTCATGGCGGGCGGAGGCCGCCGTCCATGCCTTTGTTTTCGCTGATAAAAGGCGTGGACAGTGCTCGGGCCTGACCCGGGTATCAGCATGACAAACATGGACAGAACCGGGAGCGGGCCTCGCTCAGTGCGCCGTCCCCGGCTCGATCGTGACCGTCGCCGTCCGCCCGATCACCAGTTCCATCCCCGCCGGCACCGAATCCGGCTTCACCCGCACCGGCACCCGCTGCGCCAGCCGCACCCAGTTGAACGTCGGGTTGATGTTGGCCAGCAGGTCGGGGCTGTCCGTCCGCTCCCGATCCGCGATCCCGGTGGCAATGCTCTCCACATGCCCGGTCAGCTCCCGGGATTCCCCCATCAGCCGCATGACCGCCCGATCGCCGATCTGGATTTTCGGCAGCTTGGTCTCCTCGAAATAGCCCTCGATCCGGATCGTCGCGCTGTCCACCAGCGCCATCACGCCCTTGCCCGTGGTCACGTAATCCCCCGGCTCCAGCGCCACGTTGGTCACCGTCCCATCCACCGGGCTGATCACTACGGTCCGCCGCAAATTCAGGTCCGCCACCGCCCGATCCGCCACCGCCTCCCGATACGCCGCCTGAGCTGATTCGGCGTTGGTTTCCCGCTGTTGCTGCGCCTCCTCCGACACCGACAACTGGTTCAGCCGCTGGTAGCGGTTCGCCTCCCGCTGGGCCTCATCCATCGTCGCCTTGCGGCTGGCCATCGCCGCGTCCGCCTGCGCCAGCGCCAACTCGAACCGGTCCGGATCGATCCGGAACAGCTCATCGCCACGCTTCACCGTCTGGTTGTCCCGCACCATCACCTGAGTGACCAGCCCGGACACGTCCGGCGCGATGGTGACCACGTCGGCCCGCACCCGCCCATCCCGAGTCCACGGCGCCTCCTGGTAATACGCCCACAGGCCTCGGCCCGCGACCAGTGCGACGGCAACGATCACCAGCGTCAGGACCGGACGGCCGACATTGAACGCGAAACGGCGGAAGAACGGTTTCATGATTGCATCCAAGAGGACATGACGCTGGCCACGGCGGCCAGGATCAGGACGTACAGCGACAAATCCACCAGCGCCCGGTGCCACACCAGCCGATAGAAACCGATAGCGGCCAGACAACGGCGCAGCACCGCGATCAGCGCCAGCGCGATCAGCGCCCAGACCAGCAGCACCGGGACGAACACACCATAGACGTCGAACTCACCGATCATGCCGCCTCCCTCGCCAGCCCACCCGGCGGCGGCGTCGGATGGAACGGTTCGGCATCGGCGAACAGCCCCCGCCTGATGCCCACCAGTTGCAGCAGAAGATCGCCGGCCCCCGCCATCGCGACGGCGGCATCCAGCGCCCGGTCGATGTCGCTCAGCAGAGCAGGGGAGGGCGACCGCACCCGCCCCGCCACCACCTGATCATGGAAATGCCGGGCGGTGCCGGCGACCACATCGTCCACGGCCGCCCGCAACGGCAGCGGCAGGCCGTCGCGATCATGCTGCAGGTCGATCATGTTGATACCAATACGCAGGTCGGCCAGCACATCCGCCGCCGCCAGCTCGTTGTCCGTTCCGATCGCCGCCAGCCGAGGCACCAGCAGCCCCAGCCGATCTATCAGTAGCGCCGACAACGCCCCCCGCTGATGCGGCTCCCGGTGGTTCGGAATGGCCGCCAGATCGCGCCAGTTCGCCCGCAACAACCGCCTCGCACTCCATTCCGCGCCAACCGACCGCATCAGCGCGGTCACCACCGCCGCCCCCGCGACACCCAGGATCGCCGCGATACTGCCATCGGCATACGTCACGAAATCCGCCGCGTAGGCACTTTCCAGGCTCAGCAGCGTCGCCGTCAGGAAGCCCAGCGGCGTGCCCAATAGCTGTGTGGCGGGCATCGCGATCAGCAGGCCCACCGGCACGAAGAACGCCGCCAGCACGAGTGTCAACATCTCGAAATCATGCACCAGCGGCAGGATGGCGAACAGCCCGATGCCGACCGCCACCGCGGCGATGACCACGCTCAGCAGCATGCCCTTCAGCGCCGGGGTCGGGTCGTCCAGCGCGGCGAACAGACAGCACGCCGCCGCCGCCAGGGCTGCCATGTTGCCGCCGGCCGCCCAGCCCGTGCCGATCCAGAACGCGCACACCAGCATGACTGTGATGACCGCCGCGAGGCCCGACAACAGCGCCAGCCCACGATCGTGGTGCTGCCGGTCCGGTGCATGCGTATGCACGGCGAGCGGGTGCGCCAGCGCGCCGCCACCCTGTTCGACGTGCTGACGCAGATCGCGCATGTCCTGCCGCAGATCGACCAGTTGACCCAGGCGCTGCAGCACGCTGCCGCGCATGATGTCAGTCCACCCGGCGCGCGGATCGGTCTCCGCCTGGCATCGGGCGATCGACGCCCGCATCCGATCGGCCTCGCTGCGCGGCGGCGGCGGCTGGACCGCCCGCACCCATACGCCCATGTCCGCCAGCAGCCGCGTCAGGCCGGGAGTCATCCCGCCCTCCGCCCGCAGCGCACCCAGTCGGTCATTGATCGACGACAACAGCGGCAGCAGCAGCACCATCCGCTTCTGCAACTCGGTCACCCATCGCGTCGCCGTCTGGTAGCGGGAGGTATCGTAGGCAAGGTGCGATCCCAGCAACCGCAATTCAACGACATCCGCCGCCAACTGGATATGTGCCTGCCGCTTGTCGAGATCGGGCCGGCCGGCCAGCACGTCCTCGGTCCAGTTGAATGCGTTGCCAGCCCAGATGAGGATCCGCATGCTCAGCGCCGGCCCCAGTTCGCGTGGAAACACCACGGTGCCGATGACGGTCGTGCAGATGATGCCGAGCCAGATTTCCTCGACGCGGGCGAGCGCGATGGACCAGATCGCATCCGGCGTGGTGACGGCTGGGAAGCCGATCAGCGCGGCGGTATAGCCGGCCAGCATGAACACATAGCTGCGCGGCGTGCGGTCCAGCAACGCGATGTAGAGGCACCCGCCCACCCAGACAGCCAGCGCCGTGGTCAGCAATTCCGGCGCGTCCACCAGGTTCGGCACCAGCGCGATCGTCGCCGATGCGCCGATCGCCGTGCCGATCAGGCGATAGATCGCCTTGGAGCGCATCGCCCCGGTCAACGGTTGCGAAACGATATAGACTGTCGCCATCGCCCAGTACGGTCGATCCAGCCCGATGGCCATCGCGATGTACAGCGCCGCGATCGCCGAGGCGAAGGTCTTCAACGAATAGATCCAGTCGCTGATGCCAGGCCACCGGCTCATCGGCCGGTGATCCGGACCGACCTTGTCTGTGGGCCGGTATTGGCCCCATGCTGGGGGCGACTGATTCGGACTGTGAACGGCATGGGTCACCCCGGGGTGGAGATTGGCGAAAGACGAGGTTCGGCGTCCTGTACTGCGCGGCTCCGTGGTATCGGTTCGGCTCTCCCTGGTCCATCCCGCGGTGTCCGAGATGTTCGCGGGCGTGGGTTCGCGGCATGATGCCGCCGGACGATCACAAGACCGTAATCACAACACGGGGAGATGACCACCATGGCGCATGACGCCTTACGCACCATCCTGCCGAGCACCGGCCTGTCCGCCGAACGGGCGGCTGCCGTAACCTTCACCGGCGGCACCGATCCGATCCTGCCCACCCCGTTCCGCGTCGGAGAGGCCGGCGCCGCGACACTGGCCGCGACCGGCCTGGCCGCCGCCGATCTGTGGGAACTGCGCACCGGCCGGCGCCAGGACATCGCCGTCGATGTCCGCCAGGCCACGGCGTCGTTGCGCAGCGCGCATTACCTGAAGGTCGGCGACGGCCACATCTCCTCCGCGCGCAACCCGATCATGGGCGTCTACCCCACGAAAGACGGCCGCTGGAGCTACGTCCACGCCAACTTCCCCAACCACCGCGCCGCCGCCGTGAAAGTCCTGGGCTGCGAGGAAACCCGCGAGTCGGTCACCAAAGCGGTGGCCACCTGGAACGCCCTGGACCTGGAGGAAGCCATCCTGGCCGCCAAGGGCGCCGGCGGCATGGTGCGGACCAAGGCCGAATGGGCTGAGCATCCCCAGTCCGCCGCCATCGCCGCGCTGCCGCTGATGGAGATCATCCGCATCGGCGATGCCCCGGCCGAACCGCTGCCGCCAGGCGACCGCCCGTTGTCGGGCATCCGCGTGGTCGATATCACCCGCGTGCTGGCCGGCCCGACCTGTGCCCGCACACTGGCCGAACACGGCGCCGATGTGATGAAAATCTCCGCCGAACATCTGCCCAACCTGGGCTACCAGGAGCTCGACACCGGCCTGGGCAAGCTGTCCACCTATCTCGATCTGCGCGAGCAACAGAACGTCGACACACTGCGTGGCCTGATCAAGGACGCCGACGTGTTCTCCCAAGGCTACCGCCCCGGCACGCTGGGTGCGCGCGGTCTTTCGCCTGAAGAACTGATCGCGCTGCGTCCCGGCCTGGTCTATGTCTCGCTGTGCGCGTTCAGCCACGCCGGCCCCTGGGCATCCCGCCGCGGCTTCGACACCGTGGTGCAGACCGTCAGCGGCATCACCGCCCGCCAGGCCGAAATCGTTCCGGGCAAGACCCCGGGACCGCAGTTCTATCCGCTGTCCGCGATCGATTACTGCACCGGCTACCTGATGGCGGCCGGCGCGATGATCGCGCTGAAACGCCGGGCTCAGCAGGGCGGCAGTTGGCTGGTCCGCATCTCCCTGGCCCAGGTCGGCAAATGGATCGTCGACCGCGGCGAGGTCCCGGCCGAAGCGCTGCGCGACATCCCGGAGGAATTCACCGCCGAGGAACTCGATCGCTGGTCGATGACCACAGACACACCATCCGGCCGCCTGCGCCACCTCGGCCCCGTCGTCCAAATGTCTGAAACCGCCCCCCGCTGGGCCCGTCCCGCCGTGCCGCTGGGCTACCACCCCCCCGTCTGGCCGCCACGCGGCGGCTAGGGGAGCGGCATTCCGGACCTTGTTGTGGTCGTGCCACGCACGGCCATAACAAGGAAGGGCCTAAAAGAGTCTTCGCGGTGGAGTGTTCCGCCTTCGCGGGCATCGCGGTTCGGCGATGCCGTCAACAAGGAAGCAATCAAGCGGACACAGAGTTTCACTGAGTTCGCACGGAGTTTCACAGAGTTCGTGTTTCAATCGGCAGATCAAGGTGCGCTTGCACGCGCGGGTCAGGTAAGGCACTTCGATGCAACGAATTCAAGGATGAAGCCCGGACATTATACTAACGGTCGCCGATGCCAACGCTTCCGTCAGCCCCATCCGTCATCCCCATCCGTCATCCCCATCCGTCATGCCGACGAAGGTCGGCATCCACGCCTTTTACATGTAAAAACAAAGGTCTGTCTGGCGGGCCTCCGCCCCATGGGCGTTAAAATAGGGCACGGGCCTACCCCCGTGTCATGGTCCGGCTTGATCCAACCACCAACGACTTTGCTGGATTTCGCACGAAAAGTCAGGGGCTACGGATTCTGCGTCAATGATGAGCCAACTCCACCCCCTATTCTAACGCCTACGAGGCCTCCGCCCGCAGGACCATTGCTCGGCGGTGCTCAATGCAACTCCGTGCGAACTCAGTGTCCGCTTGATTACTTTTCGCTCCCCACCACCCCACTGCATACGTACCAAAATAACAACTCAAACCGCCCGCAACCCACCCAACAGCACCGGAATGAACTCCGACACGGTCGGATGAATATCCACCACCCGTTGCAAAACCGGATAAGGTGCCTTCGCATACATCATGTCCAGGATGCCATGCACCACCTCATCGCCACCCACCCCCAGAATGGCCGCACCCAAAATCTCCTGCGTATCGGCCGAGACAACGATCTTCATCACCCCCGCCGTCTCGCCCTTTTCGATCGCGCGTGAAACGTTCGCCATCTCCAAACGGCCCACCAGCACCTTGTGCCCTGCCGCCACCGCCTCATGCTCCGTCATCCCGGCCCGCCCCAACGGCGGATCGGTGAACAGCGCATACGCCACAATCCGATCGGTCACCCGGCGACTGCCGCCATCCAGCAGCGTATCGGCGACGATTTCGTAGTCGTTATAGGCCGTATGCGTAAACGCCCCCCGTCCATTGCACTCGCCGATCGCCCAAATTCCGGGCACGCTGGTCCGCAACGCATCGTCCACCTGAATATACCCATGCGAATTCACGGCCACACCCGTCGTTTCCAGCCCGAGATCATCCGTATTCGGCCGCCGCCCGGCGGCCAACAACAGATGCGACCCCGAAATCGACGCTATACCCGCCGCACTCTCCACACTGACCTCGATCCCGGCGGCGACCGCGGTGGTCTTCGTGCCCAGCCGGACCTCGATCCCCTCTGCCTCCAGTATCTCACGAACAGCATCGGAAATCTCCGTATCCTCCCGCCCGATCAGCCGAGGCCCAGCCTCGATCACCGTGACCGCGCTGCCGAAACGCCGATAGATCTGCGCGAACTCCAGCCCCACATAGCTCCCCCCGATAATCACCAAATGGCTCGGTATCGTATCAAGATCAACAATCGTGCTGCTGGTCAAATACGGCACCGTATCGAGGCCCAGGATCGGCGGGATCGCAGGCCGCCCACCGACATTGATGAAAACCCGTGGCGCACGCATGGTTTCACCACCGGCAACCACCTCGCCAGCCGAAACGAACCGCCCATGGTCCTGCACGACGATAATCCCCTTGGTCCGCCGCAACGAAGCCTCCAGACCATCCCGACTGGATGCGACGATGGCATCCTTGCGCGCCTTCACCCGCTGCATGTCGATCGAGACGGCGCCGCCTATCGTTACGCCATAGTCACTTGCCCGTCGCGCCAGGTGCGCGGCATAGGCGCTCGCGACCAGCGCCTTCGTCGGGGTGCAACCGGTGTTGACGCAGGTGCCGCCGAACCTGGCACGCTCGATGATCGCAACACGCTGCCCATCCTTCGCCAGGCGGCGCGCCAGGGACGGCCCAGCCTGTCCGGTGCCGATGACGATGGCGTCGTATTCGGTCATCGGTCAGGCCGATGGCGAGGCATGCAGCGTGACGATACCGTTCGACACACCTGCATGGACAGAGCGTTGCTCATGGGCGTACCTCCATTATCAATAACCCGTTTGTTCTTACGATTTACCACTGTCCACCGTCAATTTTAGGGTGTTGGCTCATCCTATTTAGGTAAATGGTCATCGAATCACTGACACACGTCCGTCATGATTACACAATCCCAAAAACGTGATTGGCGTAACGTGCGGAGCAGGGGCCTAATATCACGAAACCGTGCGTAACGCGCGAACAAGTTGCGCATTTGTTCCATGTTTCCCGTATCAATGTCGCGACGTCCCCGGGCCGGGCCTGCCAGGAGAGAGTGAATGAGCACCATCTCGACCACCATCAGCACCAATATCTATTACGGTACGGGACAGACCTATCCATCGCCGCTGACCATCACCAGCACCGGCGCAGTGATCGCGTCCTCCCCCGGCGCGATCGCAGTCAAGGGCTCCGGCGGCGGCACGCTGATCAATGACGGGTCGATCATCGCCAGCGGCAACGTCAGCATCGGTGTCGAGATCGTCTCGCCCGGCGGCAGCGTCGACAATTCGGGGCTCATTCAAGGCGGTGTCCGGGGCCTGTATATACAAGGGGTCGGCTACGTCGCGAACTACGGCACCATTCTGTCGACGAGTAGCGCGTCCCCATCGGCTGTCGAGCTCACCGGTGGCGGATCGCTGTTCAACAGCGGCGTGATCCTCGGCCAGACGGCCAGCGGCGATGGCGTGCGGATGGATGCGACCGGGGCGACGGTGGTCAATACCGGTCTGATCAGGGGCTATGGCGAGAGCCTCGGCATGGAGCAGGCCGGCACGGTCATCAACAGCGGCGTCATCCAACTGACCGGCACCACCGGCAGCGATGCCGCAGTCTTCCAGGGCAGGGGCGGCGGTACGCTGGTCAACCAGGGGACCGGCACGATCATCAGCGCAGCCACCGGCGGCAACGGCGTCCTGCTGGATTTCGCCGGCGGGTCGATCACCAATGGCGGGCTGATCCGGGCCTACGACTTCGGCGTCTATATGGAGGCCGGCGGTTTTATTACCAATACAGGTACTATACTGTCCACCGGAGCGAACGGCCGAGCGGCGGTGGAAATTAGTAATGTTACCAACGGTATTGGGACGGTATTCAACGCGGGCACGATCTTCGCCAACGGATTTGCCCAATCCGGTATCCAGATCGTCGGTTCCGGCGATACCGTTACGAATAGTGGATCGATACAAGGTTACTTTATCGGCATAGAAATGTCGGGGCCAGGGGTTATTATAAATTCTGGCCGTATCCATGCCCTGAGCACGGGCTTCGCCGGCGAAGCCGATGTCATCATGCCGAATGGCGGCAATTTCACCAATATGGCGAGCGGCTATATTGACCACGGCGTGTTTTTGAACGTCGACAACGACGGTGTGGGAGCCGACGCTACGGCCGTGAACGCCGGCACCATCTTCGGCGGCCTGTATCTGAACGCGGAACAGGGCGGCGGCGGGGCCGAATTCGCCGGCACAGGCACCATTTTCGACTCCGGCACCATCCACGGCAGCCCGTTCGCTATTTACTTAGGCGGAACGAACGCACTGCTGGTGCTGCAAAGCGGCTACTCGTTCGGTGGCGTCGTCGAAGCGGGCGGAAACGACCCGCACACGCTCGAGCTGATGAGCAACCCCGCCTCACCGGTCACGGTCAATTTCAACACCAACGAATTCCGCAACTTCGGCACCGCCGGTTTCGCCGCCGGCAGCAACAACGCCGGCACTCTCGCTCTGGCCGCCTCGGGCGACGTCCCCGGAACGATCGTCGGCTTCACCGCCGTGCACGACGTCATCGATCTGCAGTACATCAGCGACACCGGCGACAACGCCACCGCCATCCTGAACCCGATCAACGACCAGTTGACCGTCACCGGCGACAACGGCTCGCAGGTGCTGCAACTGGACCCGTCCGAGGACTACACCGGCCTCACCTTCAGCGCGATCCCCGACGCTGCCGCCACCGGCACCGACATTTCCCCCGTCATCTGCTTCTGTCGCGGCACGCAAATCCTGCTGGAACGTGGCGAAGCCCCCATCGAGACGCTGAAAATCGGCGATTGCGTCAGGCTGTTCGACGGCCGCACCGCTCCCATCGCGTGGATCGGTCGGGGCAAAGCCCTGGCCACCGGGGGCCAGCGGTCCGCCGCCACCCCGGTCATCGTGCGCAAGGACGCCCTGGGCGACAACATGCCGAACCGCGACCTGCACATCACCAAGGCGCATTCCCTCTATATCGACGACGTATTGATCCCGGTGGAATTCCTGGTCAATCACCGTTCCATCCTATGGGACGACCGCGCCCAGGAAGTCGAGATCTACCATGTCGAACTCGAAACGCACGACGTGCTGATCGCCAACGGCACCCCGTCCGAGAGCTACCGCGACGACGGCAATCGCTGGCTTTTCCGGAACGGCAACGAAAATTGGGACCGCCCGCCGCAACCCGCCTGCGCGCCGGTGCTCACCGGTGGTCCGATCGTCGACGCCATCTGGCGCCGCCTGCTGGACCGCTCCGGCCCGCCCGCCCAACTGCCTCTGACCGACGATCCGGACCTGCATCTGCTGGTGGACGGTCAGCGGCTGAATCCGACCCGCCATGCCAACGGCACGCATGTCTTCCGCCTGGCCGGCCCCCCCGAGACCGCACGCGTCATATCCCGGTCCGCCGCACCCCAGGAACTGGGCCTGGCGCGCGACCCACGCCGCCTGGGCGTGGCGTTGCGCCGGATCGACGTGCGGCAAGGCACCAAGCTCCGGATCATCGAAGCCGACGACACGCGGCTGGACCAAGGCTTTCACGCGTTCGAAGAAGACAACGAATTCCTCTGGACCAACGGCGACGCGACACTGCCGGCCGAGATATTCGCCGGCTTCACCGGTCCCCTGGTGGTCGAACTCACCGTCGCCGCCACGACACGCTATCCGGACGAGGCAAACCAGCGTCTGGTGGCATAGACGCCTCCCATGTGACACCGCCCCCGATCCCGCCTAGCCTTCCCGCAACAGACTTGGGGGCAACGCCAATGGCCAGCATCAGTGCGCGCTTGGACCGCCTGCCGATGACGTCCGCGCACCGGACGGCGTTCATCGCACTCGCCTTCGCCTATTTCTTCGAACTCGGCGATCTGAACACCTTCGCCTATGCCGCGCCGGCTGTGATCAAGCAGTGGGGCATCTCGGTCCACACCGTGGCGCTGATCACCTCGGCCAGTTTCGGCGGCATGACGATCGGCGCGCTGTCCGGCGGCAAGCTGGCCAACCATTTCGGCCGCCGCCGAGGCTTCGTCTTCGCCACCGTGCTGTACGGCCTGTGCTCCCTCCTGAATGCCGCCGCCTGGGACGTCGCCTCGTTGGCGGTGCTGCGCTTCGTCACCGGGATCGGGCTGTCGGCGATGACGGTGATCGCCAACACCTATATCAGCGAGTTCTTTCCCCGGCACCTGCGCGGTCGTTACATGGGCCTGACGATGACTGTCGGCCTGATCGGCATCCCCGCCACCGCCTGGGTCGCCCGCTTCCTGGTGCCGATGGGCGCCTGGGGCTGGCGGCTGGTGTTCGTCTGGGGCGCCCTGGGCATCATCGCCGCGATCATCGGCCGAGCGATGCCTGAATCGCCGCGCTGGCTGTCGGTGCAGGGCCGCACCGCGGACGCCGAGGCAACCGTCGCACACCTGGAACGACTCGCCCTGGCCCGCTATGGCACCTTGGCCGAACCGTCAGCGCAAGCGGACGAACCAGCCGCCCCAAGGCCGCCCTACGCGGCATTGTTCCGCCATCCGCATCTCAGCCGCACGCTGCTGCTGTCGATGATCTCCATCACCGGCACCGTCGGCTTCTACGGCTTCATGTCCTGGGTGCCGACCCTGCTGTTCGAGCATGGTTTCTCGGTGGTGAAATCGCTCACCTTCGTCAGCGTCATCTCCATCTGCAATCCGCTCGGCGCGCTGCTGGCGGCCGACCTGATGGAGCGGTTCGAGCGCAAATGGTTCAACACCGGCGCGTCCCTCACCGTGGTCGTCTGCGGCCTGGCCTACGGCTTCAGCCGCGACCCGACCTGGATCATGGTGTTCGGCGCGCTGATGGTGATCGGCCTGCAGGCCGGCGCAACCGGTAGCTACATTTACGCCTCGGAGCTGTTTTCCACCGACGTGCGATCCCTCGGCACCGGGTTCACCTATGGCATCGGGCGGCTGGCCAACGTGGCGGGCCCGTTCATCGTCGCCTGGGTCTATGCCGGCCTGGGGTATGAAGCGGTGTTCGCCTTCGTCGCCGGCTGTTACGTCCTGCGCGGCCTGGGCTACGCGTATGGACCCCGCACCACCGGCCGGTCGTTGGAGGAGGTCAACGAACCATTCGCGCCGGCCACGCGGTCACTCCGCTAACCGCCCGGCACGTCCTTGGTCAGATGTGCCGGATAGTTGACGTCATGCCGGCCGGCCATGATCTTTTCTTCGTCTTCCATCCGGTCGTCATCATGCGCCTGTGCGCGCTTTGTCTTGTCGAACGCCGAAGCCTTCTGATCGCGAGTCGAGTCGGACATCTTCATTCTCCCGGTGCGGGGCGCCACTCAGGCGCGGGAACGATCGCCGGCAGTCGTTCGGCCCGATGCGGGCCGTGCAGCGGGAAGGTTAGTCTCGACTTCCCCACCGCACAACAACTATCTGGATGAGATCGTTATCACCGAAATAAAACCCCCCGTGTCACAGACCGAAATAATCCTGTGCCTGACTGATGAAATGGCCTCCGGCGTTAGCGAATAGTTAACTTTGATGTGATAGGACTCGGCGATGCCCGGATCGGTGAGGAGAACCGCGCAGCGAACGGAACGATCGTAAGAAATTGTCATGCCGTCGAAATACGTCGCCATCTGTCCAAAAAGGGGACTGGTCGAAACGCAACGATGCCCGCTAACGTCCGCCCACGTCCAACGCAATCGTGAGGCAAAACAATGCGGCGACTCCGGAAGATGGTCGGATATGCCGTTATCGGCCTGACGCTCCTGGCCGGTGGGTGCAAGAAATCCAACCAGTATGTGCCGCCGCCGCCGCCGAAAGTCTCCGTTGCCAAGCCGATCTCGGAGAAAATCACCCGCTACCTGGAAGCGACCGGCAACACCGCAGCGGTGAACTCGGTCGATCTCGTCGCCCGCATCCAGGGTTTCGTGCAGGGGATCAGCTACACCGACGGGGCGATGGTGAAGACCGGCGACATCCTGTTCACCATAGAGCCGCCGCCCTATCAGGCGAAACTGCAACAGGCGCAGGCGGCCGAGGCCGCATCGCAGGCAACGCTGGTCGACGCCCAGGCGAACTTCGTCCGCAATGAAAGTTTGCAGAAAAATTCCGTCGCCTCGGTGCAGAACCTCGACGACGCTCGGGCTTCGCGCGACACCGCGCAGGCCAATGTCGCCGCGGCGGCAGCCAATACGCAACTGGCGGCGATCAACTACAGCTACACGCGCGTGCTCGCACCGTTCGCCGGCCGGGTGTCGGCGCATCTGGTGTCGATCGGCGACCTGGTCGGCACCCAGCCCACCAAGCTGGCGACCATCGTGCAGATGCAGCCGATGTACGTCACCTTCAACGTCAGCGAACAGGAAGTGTTGCGAATACGAGCCAACATCCGCAAGAGCGGCAAGCGGCCGGAGGATATCCAGTCGGTCCCGGTGGAGGTCGGCTTGCAGGGTGAAACCGGCTACCCGCATCGCGGACACATGGATTACGTCGCGCCGATGGTCGATCCGTCCACCGGGACGCTGGCGGCGCGCGGCGTGCTCGACAATGCCGATATCGTACTCCTGCCGGGATATTTCGCTCGGGTGAGGGTGCCGCTGGAAACCGACGTCAACGCGCTGCTGGTGCCCAACGCCGCGCTGGGGGCCGACCAGGGCGGCCGCTACGTGCTGGTGGTCGGCGACGATAATGTCGTGGACCAGAAGCACGTGACCACCGGGCCGGTGAAGGGCGCGTTCCGGGTGATCGAAACCGGGCTGACCGCGGACGACAGCGTGATCGTCGATGGCCTGCAGCGCGCGACCCCGGGTGAAAAGGTCGATCCGGCCACCGTCATGCTGATGGACGTGTCGCAATGATCGCGAAATTTTTCATCGAGCGGCCGGTCCTCGCCAATGTGCTGGCGATCCTGTTCGTGCTGCTGGGCGGCGTGTCGCTGTTCAACCTGCCGATCGCGCAGTTGCCCGACGTGGTGCCGCCGACGGTGCAGGTCACCACCCGCTATCCCGGGGCCAGCGCCACCGACATCATGAACACCGTCGCCCTGCCGATCGAGCAGCAGGTCAACGGCGTCCAGGGCATGCTGTACATGCAGTCCACCAGCGCCAGCGACGGCAGCTACTCGCTGATCGTTACGTTCGCCATCGGCACCGACCTGAACTACGCCCAGGTGCTGGTGCAGAACCGGGTCGCCAGCGCGATGGCCTCGCTGCCGCAGGCGGTGCAGGCGCAGGGCGTCGTGGTGCAGCAGAAATCGACGGCGATCCTGGGCATCGTCACCCTGACCGCGTCCAACAACCAGTATGACGGGCTGTATCTCAGCAACTACGCCGCCATCAACTTGCAGCAGGAAATGGCGCGTCTGCCCGGCGTCGGCAATGTCACGGTGTTCGGCGCCGGCCAGTATGCGATGCGGATCTGGCTCGATCCAAACCTGATGCAGGCCAGGGGTCTGACGGTCAGCGACGTGACCCAGGCCCTGCAGCAGCAAAGCTCCCAGGTCACCGCCGGGCAGATCGGCGCACCGCCGGCGAAAGGCCAGGATTTCCAGTACACGCTGAACGTCGCCGGCCGGCTGACCGACGTGACGCAGTTCGAGAACATCATCGTCAAGACCGGCTCCGACGGGGCGGTGACAAGGGTGCGCGATATCGGCCATGTCGAACTGGGCGCGCAGACTTATTCCCAGGCATTCACCGCCAACGGCAGGCCGTCGGCGGGGATGGCCGTATTCCAGTCGCCCGGCGCCAACGCGCTGACGGTGATGAAGGAAATCCGCGCGAAGATGGTGGAGCTGTCACGCGCGTTCCCGCAAGGCATGGAATACGACATTCCGTTCGACACCACGCGGTTCGTTTCTGCCTCGGTGAATGAGGTCTACAAGACGCTGATCGAGGCCGGAATCCTCGTGCTGATCGTCATCCTGGTGTTCCTGCAGGATATCAGGGCGACCCTGGTGCCGGCGACGACGGTGCCGGTGACGATCATCGGCGCCTTCGCAGCGATGGCGGCGCTGGGGTTCACCATCAACCTGTCCACTCTGTTCGCCATCGTGCTGGCGATCGGCATCGTGGTGGATGACGCGATCGTCGTGGTGGAAGGTGCCGCGCATTACGTCGAGCAGGGCCTCAGCGGCCATGACGCCGCCATCAAGGCGATGCGGGACCTGTTCGGCCCGATCATCGGCATCACGCTGGTGCTGATGTCGGTGTTCATCCCGGCGGCGTTCCTGCCGGGTCTGACCGGGCGGTTGTACGCCCAGTTCGCCCTGGTGATTGCCGCCACCGCGCTGATCAGCGCGATCAACGCCGCGACCTTGAAGCCGACACAATGCGCGCTGTGGCTGCGCCCGACCGTTCCGATGGAACAACGCAATCGGTTCTATCGCGCCTTCAACCACGGTTATGCTCGGTTGGAGCATTGGTACGTGGGCCTCGTCGGCTCGATGACGAAGCGCGCCGGGATCATGGTGGTGCTGGCGCTGTTGCTGATGGGCGGCGGCATCTTCGGATTGACCCGGCTGCCCACAGGGTTCCTGCCGCTGGAGGACCAGGGATACTTCCTCGTTTCGGTGCAGTTGCCGGACAGCGCCTCGCTGAGCCGTACGCAGGCGGTGATGGAGAAGGTGCAGAAAGCGGTCAGTTCGGTGCCAGGGGTGCAGGATGTGGTGTGCATCTCCGGCATTTCAGTGCTGGACAACAGCGCGTCGCTGTCCAATGCCGGGGTCGCCTATGTCGTCCTGAAGGATTGGAGCCAGCGGACATCCGCCAGCGAGGGGCTGCTGGGAATGTTCCAGGCATTGTCCGCCGCGGTGGCGCCGATCGAGGACGCGACGATCCTGGTTGTGCCGCCGCCGGCGATCCAGGGGATCGGCAAT
Source organism: Acidisphaera sp. S103 (assembly GCF_009765975.1). GTDB lineage: Bacteria > Pseudomonadota > Alphaproteobacteria > Acetobacterales > Acetobacteraceae > Rhodopila. The sequence goes on from NZ_LMUJ01000036.1 coordinate 215,658, forward strand.
TCCGGCGGCTTCTCCATGCAGGTGGAGTTGCGCGACGGCAGTGGCGATTTCTCCAAGTTGCAGTCCCTGACACGGACGATCCTCGGCAATGCGCGCAGCCAATCGGAGCTGGCCAGGCTGAACACCACCATACGGGCGAACGTGCCGCAGATGCGGGTGACGGTGGACCGGACGAAGGCGGAGGCACTGCAGATTTCCGTCGGGCAGGTGTTCCAGACGCTGGCGACCTATGTCGGGTCCAGTTTCGTGGGTCAGATCAACAAGTTCGGGCTGACGTTCCAGGTCTACACTCAGGCGGATGCGTCGGCGAGGGTGACCCCGGCGGATATCGAGGCGCTGCCGGTGCGGGCCGGCAACGGCACCATGGTACCGTTGGGCACGGTGGTCGACATCACGCCCGATACCGGGCCGGCGCTTGTGCAACTGTACAATCTGTATCCGTCGGCAACGATCATCGGGTCCCCGGCCGCCGGGTTCAGTTCGGGGGAGGCACTGGACCTGATGGATGAGATCGCCCAGCGCGATTTGCCCTCGGGCAGTGCCTCCGAATGGACGGCGATGTCGTATCAGGAGAAAGCCGTAGGCAACCAGATCTACATCGTGTTCGCTCTGGCCATCCTGCTGGTGTACCTGGTCCTGGCGGGGCAGTACGAAAGCTGGCTGGCGCCGATCTCGGTGGTTCTGGCGGTGCCGCTGGCGTTGCTGGGGCCGGTGCTGGCTTTGACCGGCCTGGGCGTGGACAACAACCTGTACACGCAGATCGGGTTGATGCTGCTGATCGCGCTGGGGGCGAAGAACGCGATCCTGATCGTGGAAGTGGCGCGGGAGCAGCGGGTGCTGCACGGCGCCTCCATTCTGGATGCGGCGGTCGGCGCGGCGAAGGCCAGGTTGCGGCCGATCCTGATGACGTCCTTCGCGTTTATCCTCGGGGTGGTGCCGCTGGTGCTGGCGACCGGGGCAGGGGCGAATGCCCGTAAGTCGATCGGGATTTCGGTTTCGACGGGGATGCTGGCGTCCACCTGTCTGGCGGTGGTGTTTGTGCCTTGTTTCTTTGTCGTGATGCAGCGGTTCGAGGAATGGCTGGCCAGGGGCAAGACCTCGGCTGCCCGGAATTTGGTCTGATGTGCGCGCTCAGGCGGGGGCAGCGGGCCGGGACGCATCTTGGGCGCGGGTGGCGGTTATCATGGTGTCGTCCAATTGGTGGCGTGGCGATCCCGGGATGGATTTGCGATAGGCGATGATCTGGGCGTGGGTCTGCTGGATCAATGCTTCGACGTCGATGTCGGGGACGTCGTCGATCGGGTCGGCGGCTTGTTCGGCTGGCGGGGCCGGGTCGACGGCGAGGCGTTTGGCCAGTGCGTTCTCATTCTGCTGGCAGGTGCGGGCAAGGCTGTTGGCTTGGCGAACGTAATGCAACCGCATGTCGGGTGGCATTTCAGTCCCCTTGGATACCGCCAACAGGTCCATCGACGTGAAACTGAGGGCGATGATCCGCATGGCGTTGATCATCTCCGACCTGCTGCGGGCGCCGTAGGATTCCAGGGTTTCGAGGGCTTCTGTTCGAGCCAGCTCGAAATCCGAGGTCAGAGGCAGGAAGTAGGGCAGCAGGTAGGTAATCAGGCGTTCCCGGAACGGGCTGGAGGGGATGTGCGCTGACATGGCGGTGGGTCCGAGGTGTGTTTGTGATTTGTTCTTATCGGAAATCAAGGTGTAAATCAAGAGAAAAATGCACGCAAAGGTTGCAGAAAGAGACGGCAAGCCCCAAATGGCCCCTCATCGGGGCGCCACGCGACGCTCGTTTCAGGTGTTGTGGTGCCAAATTGTCGTTACCGATCCCGTGATCCGACACAACAACCAACCGGCCACGGCATGCGGCGTGCCGAGACGCCAGACAGTCTTGTCGCGTTTTGTGGAGCCGCCGCCCCGGGCATCGGAAGCCTGATGCTGTCTCGAACCGGTGGTGCGGCCCTATTTGTTGCCTATGCTGCCTTCTCCCATCGACACTTCGGGACTTGGAAGTGCTGGATTGAACAGGGAAACGGCATATCCCCCGGCATGTGGCGTCAGTACGAAATACCGGGGCTTCTCGCTGGCATAGGCCAACGATCCGCTCAGTTTGGGCAATACAAATGAGAGTTTTATTTTTCCACCACTGTTGGGAATGGTTTCGACAGTCGTGTGGATGTCCGCAGGTATATCGTACTGCGAATGCGCACCCGGGTTATGCCAAACGATATGCAGGTCTGCCGACTGCGGCCCAATTGCCCCGGATAGATCCAGCGCACAGATGAAAGGATATTGACTGGGCGAACACTTGCCGGAAGGGGCCTGGAGCGTGGCCGTAAATGGTCCGACAGGCGGGGCATTCTCCGCACGGCCTGTCATGGCCGAAAGAGTCACGAATGGCAGCGCAACGAGTACTTTCCGTACATTTTTCATGGTTATATTTTCCAGGCCTGATAATGCTATGCTGGCAATCCGGATGTCTCGGGCGAACGACCCCGCAAACATAAGATCGGCCCCCCTTGAATCGAAACGTTCCTTCCCTACCTCGACAGTAACAATGCCCAACGTGATCTTGATGTGCAAGGGGTTGGCCTTACCCCCGATGCTCGCGGAACAGCCCCAGCTTTTCCTGCGCCGTACGGTCGGAATAGCCGAACAACACCAGGTCGCTCTCCGCTTCCAACACCAACGTCCGCCACGACGGCACCACCAGCGTATCCTTGGCCTCCAGCGCGATGTCCTTGCCGTCGACCCGAGCCACCCCGCGCCCCTCGACCACCACAAACACCGTGCCATCCGTCGAAGCCCGAGGCCGGGACACAAACCCGCTCGGCAGCAGCCGCACATGGGCCGAGATCGTCGGCATCACCGCGCCGCCGTCCGCCGGGTTGGTGAACTCCAGCGCGTGACCGAAATGAGGATCGGGATCGCCGGACCGGGTGAGGGCGGCAAGACTGTCGCGCCACTCGGGGTAGGGGTAGTGGAACAAGGGTTGGCTGTGGGGCCGCCGGTCGGTGGCGGTGCCGCGCATCGGCCGCATGTTCCTGCCATAGCGCGCCGATGTATCGCCGAACGGAACGGTTTCCGGATGGGCGGATTCCGGCAGGTGTTCAGCGAAACTGGCGTCGAAATGCAGCACGGTGGGGATGTCCAGCCCATCCAGCCAGATCATCGGCTGGGTGGAGGTGTTGCCATGGTCGTGCCACTGCCAGCCGGGCGTCAGCACCAGGTCGAAGGGGCGCATGATGGCTTTCTCGCCATCGACGGCGGTGAAGGCGCCCTCGCCCTCCATCACGAAGCGCAGGGCGCACTGGGCGTGCCGGTGGCAGGGGGCGATCTCACCCGGCAGGATCAGTTGCAGGCCGGCATACAGGCTGGACGTGGCGCAGGACGAACCGGGCAGGCCGGGATTTTCCATGATCAGCACCCGGCGTTCGGCCTGGGCGGCACTGATCAGGTCGCCGGCGCGCAGCAGGTAGTCGCGGGCCTCGGCATAGCGCCAGCGATGCACCTGCGCGGGGGATCGTGGCTGTGGCGTGACCAGGGCGCCCAGCACCTCCCACAGCGGATACAGGCTGCGCGGCTGCATTTCCGCATACAGCGCCTTCAACTGGGTCGTCGCGTCGTTGCTGAGAACCGCGGACATGGGACGTTCCTTTTATGCGGGATAGATCAGGCTGTTCGGGATCATCTCGGAGTCGAAGACAACGACCCGTTCCCGCAGGCGCAACCGGTCTTCGTCCGGCACGATGACGTCGTGGCAGACGGCGGACAGCACGATATCGGTTTTCTTGTCGATCAGCGTCTGCACCACCAGCAGGTTATGCCGGGTGCGGACGCTGTCGCCGTCACGGGAGACGATGCGCAGTGGGCCGGGAAAGCGGCGGTAGTAACGCGGCGCGTACATCTGGGTGCGGGTGACGCCCATCACCCGGTCGATCAGCATGCCGCGGCTTTCGGCGTAGATCGTGGACAGCGTGTAGCCGGCCTCGTAATTCTCCCGCGGGATGACGCGGTAGAGGCAGGCTTCGGTGAAGAACGCCGGCCATTCCTCCAGCCGCACGTCGTCGAGGGTGTTGTAGTAGTCGTCGTAGAAGTCGCGCAAGGCGTCGCGGTCGATCATGGCAGGTCACCGTCGGTGTTACGGCAATTCGTCATGGCCGGGCGTGTCCCGGCCATCTTCGCACCGGCGGACGAAGCGCGGATGGCCCGGACACGCCGGGCCATGACGGTGGGGAAGGAACCTGGCTCCTCCCGCCATGACGGTAAGAAGGGGTTTTGCGCCATCAGAACCCCATTGTCTCTCGCCAGTAACGGTACATGCCGCGGATGCCGACCTCGGTGACCATGTGATCGACGCTTTCGATCTCGCGGCCACCCATGATCACCAGCCCGTCTTCGTCGGGGGACTTGGCAAAGCCCTCCTGGCTCATGGCGATGATTTCGCCGTCGTCGGCGGACACGAAGCCGGCGGGGCCGAACAGGTTGGCCTGGCGGGTGCGCCGCAGCCGCATTTCCGGCGTGTCGTCGGCATAGCACCAGTGGGTCCAGTGGAAATCGAACCCACCAGGCCCCGTGGGCACGATGCTGCGGATACTGAGCGAGTTGATATTCTGTTGCAGCACCACGCTGGGAAACACGGTGATCATGCCGACGGCGTCGTCGTCGGGGAACTCCTTCACCACATCAAGGATGCGCGGATCGGCGAGCCTGATGTCGTTCTTGTAGTTGCGCATGCTGGCGGTGACGTCGTTGACTTCCTGCTTGCCGGTACGGCTGATCAGGATGCCGTGGCGGCCGGTCGGATCGACCTCGGTCGCCGACTTCTGGTCTGCCCTGAACAGACCGAACGTAACGAAAAACACGTGCAGCAGGGATGCGTGGTACGGGTCCTTGATGTTCTCCTGCATCAGCTTCCAGTTGCCCGGAATATGCTGGCGGTTGTAGCCGAGGACTTCGAGTTTCCGTCCGTCGTAGACCCGTGTGTAGTGCTGCCAGAACCGTTCGCCGAGGTATTTTCGAAATGGTGGCGTATCGTCGGAGAAGGTGGCCCAGATTACGCCATTGACGACTTCCACCCGCAGCTTGCGCAGGCTGTGATCCTTCGGGTCGAAATCGGCGGGCATGCCGCCCTGGCCACGGACTCCGCGACGGAACGGGGCGCCTTGCAGGTCGCCGCGCAGGCTGTAGTTCCACTGGTGATAGGGACACAGCAGGTCTTTGACGTGGCCTTTCCGAGCCTGGCAGAACTTTACGCCGCGATGGGCGCAGCGGTTTTCCACGACGCTGACCTCATCGGGGGCGCTGCGGACGATGACGACGGGGCGTTCGCCCAGGGTGGTGGTCTTGAAGTCGCCGACGTTGGGGATTTCGGCTTCCAGGGCGCAGTACAGCCAGTGGGGGCCGTACCAGATGCGCTCGAGTTCAGCGGCGTAGACGTCCGGGTCCGAATAGACCCAGTACGGCACCTTGCCGTTCGTGTCGGTTGGCCAGGTCCGGCTGATTTGGTTCATGGCACGCCTCCGGCCGCAGTTTTGGCTGCCGGGCTGCCTTGTGTCAAAACCTTCCGAAGCATTGGCCATGACATGGTTTGGGCAACGATGAAAGGAAGGCGACATGACCCTGTCCGTACTGCCCAGCGGTAAGACGCTGGGCGCCGAGATTGTCGTCGACCTGGCCGGCGACACCGACGACGCGACCTTCCGGCGGATCGAGGCGGCGTTTCACGACCATATCGTCGTGGTTTTCCGCAACCAGCGCCTGTCCAGCGAACGCCAGATCGCGTTCAGCCGCCGGTTCGGCGAACTGGAAATCCATATCGTCAAGAAATACCTGTTGGCGGACTATCCGGAGATCCTGCTGGTCTCCAACATCAAGAACGCGGCGGGTGAGAACATCGGGTTGGCCGATGCCGGGTTCACCTGGCACAGCGACGTGTCGTATCGGCAGCGCCCCAGCCGCTGTTCCTTGCTGTATGCGATCGAGGTTCCCGAACAGGACGGTGTGACGCTGGGCAACACGGTGTTCGCCAATACGATCCGGGCTTACGATGCGTTGCCGGACAGCATGAAGACCTGGCTGGCCGGGCGCAGGGCGGTGCATCGCTATTCCGAACGCATGCGGGTCGCCAACAGTCCGCGGCCGAAGCTGACCGCGGCGCAGTTGGCGGAGACGCCCGATGTGGCGCACCCGATCGTCCGCACGCACCCGTTTACCGGGCGGCGGGCGCTGTATGTCACCAAGGGCGAGTGCATCGGCATCGAGGGCGTGCCGGACGATGAAGGCCGAGCGGTGATCGAGGAACTGCATGACCACTGCCTCAGACCGGAGTTTCATTACCGGCATCAGTGGCGGACCGGTGACCTGCTGATGTGGGACAACGCGACTGCGATGCATCTGGCGATCTGCGATTACGCGCTGCCGCAACGGCGGCTGATGCATCGCACGACGGTCATCGGGTCGGTGCCATTTTAGCCGGGAGCAGCCGGTGACGAGACGGATGTCTCAAGCGGGTCGTGGGTCTTGACATCGCACCCCTTGCACCCCGGTCGCGAGCAGTGCATTGGTTTGCTCCGACGAGGAACTGGGCCAAGGCAGCGCATCCCGGCGTCTCTTGCTGCCCTGATAACGAAGGAATGAACGGATGCGCCTTGCGGTGCTGAAGGAACGGCGGGCTGCCGAAACCCGTGTGGCCGCGACCCCGGATACCATCAAGAAGCTGGTTGGCCTGGGCCTGACGGTCGCCGTCGAGACCGGGGCAGGGGCGACGGCGTCGATCTCGGATGCCGAATTCGCCGCTGCCGGGGCCGAGATCGCCGACGGTCCGGCCGCTGTCCTGACAGATGCAGGCATTGTGTTCGCGGTGCAGACTCCGGGGCCGGAGGAACGGGCGCTGATCCCGCGTGGGGCGCTGCTGGTGTGCATCGCCGGGGCGTTCGCCGATCCGGACCTGGTGCCGGGGCTGGCGGTGGCGGGGATCGATGTGGCGGCGATGGAGCTGCTGCCGCGGATCACCCGGGCTCAGTCGATGGATGTGCTGTCCAGCCAGGCGAATTTGGCGGGGTATCGGGCGGTGATCGAATCCGCCGGGGCGTTCCAGCGCGGGTTTCCGATGATGATGACCGCCGCCGGGACGGTGCCGCCGGCCCGGGTGTTCGTCATCGGTGCCGGTGTCGCCGGGTTGCAGGCCATCGCCACCGCTCGGCGTTTGGGGGCGATCGTGTCGGCCACCGACGTGCGGCCGGCGGCGAAGGAGGAGATCAAGTCGCTGGGCGCCAGCTTCGTGGGCGTGGAGGACGCGGAAACCGCCGGCCAGACCGGTGCCTATGCGCGTGAGATGAGCGACGCGTTCCGCCAGAAGCAGGCGGAACTGATGGCCACGACGGTGGCGAAGAACGACATCGTCATTACGACCGCGCTGGTGATGGGGCGCAAGGCGCCGGTCATCGTCACCCAGGCGATGGTGGACAGCATGAAGGCCGGCAGCATCATCGTCGATTTGGCGGCCGAGGCGGGCGGCAACTGCGCGGCGACCGTTCCCGGCCAGAGCACGGTGACCGCCAACGGCGTCACCATCCTGGGGTTCAATAATTGGCCGGGGCGGATTCCGGTCGCGTCCTCGTCGCTCTATGCGCGCAACCTGCTGACCTTCCTGACCACGTTCTGGGACAAGGACAGCCGGATGCCGAAGTTGCCGGAGACGGACGACATCGTGAAAGGCGTCATGCTGACCCGCGGCGGCGCCGTCGTGCACCCGAATTTCCTGCCTCAACAGGCGGCCTGAGCGTCCGGAGACCCCGATGAATCCCTCCCAACTGGCGGACGAAGCGGCCCGCCTTGCCGACAACGCGCTGGAACTGGCCAATCATGCCCAGGCGCTGGCGCTGCATGCGTCCTCGACGATGGCGCCGGAGGTCAATCCGTTCATCTTCCTGTTGGCCATTTTCCTGATGGCCTGCTTCGTCGGCTACTACGTGGTGTGGAACGTGACGCCGGCGCTGCATTCGCCGCTGATGGCGGTGACCAACGCGATTTCGTCGGTGATCATCGTGGGCGCGATGCTGGCGACGGGGCTGGCGACGTCGCCCTGGGCGATGTTGTTCGGGTTCATCGCGGTGACGCTGGCATCGGTGAATATCTTCGGCGGCTTCCTGGTGACCCACCGGATGCTGTCGATGTTCAAGAAGAAGCAATAACAGATGTCCGCAAGCCTGACTTCCCTCGCTTATCTGGTCGCCGCCGTCCTGTTCATCCTGGCGCTGCGCGGCCTGTCGTCCCCGGTCACGTCGCGGTCGGGCAACCGCTTCGGCATGATCGGCATGGTCATCGCCGTGCTGGCGACGCTGCTGCAACACGGGATGGGTGGCTGGGGCTACCTGCTGATCCTGTTCGGCATCCTGATCGGTGGCGGCATCGGCGTGACGGTGGCGCTGCGCATCCAGATGACGGCGTTGCCTCAGTTGGTGGCGGCGTTCCACTCGCTGGTGGGGTTGGCGGCGGTGTTCGTCGCGGCGTCGGCGCTGAATGCGCCGCAGGCGTTCAACATCGGCGTGCCGGGGAACATCTACACCGAGAGCCTGGTCGAGATGTCGATCGGGCTGGCGATCGGGGCGATTACGTTCTCGGGCAGCCTGATCGCGTTCGCCAAGTTGCAGGCGCTGATGAAGGGGGCGCCGATCACGTTCGCCGGGCAGCATTGGCTGAACCTGGGGCTGGGGATCCTGCTGGCGCTGCTGGTGATCGCGTTCATCATGACCGGCGGGGCGCAGGTGCTGTTCTGGCTGATCGCGCTGCTGGCGCTGGGGCTGGGCTTCCTGCTGATCATCCCGATCGGCGGGGCGGACATGCCGGTCGTGGTGTCGATGCTGAATTCGTATTCCGGGTGGGCGGCCGCGGGGATCGGGTTCACCATCCAGAACCTTGCGCTGATCATCACCGGGTCTCTGGTGGGCGCGTCGGGCGCGATCCTGTCCTACATCATGTGCAAGGGGATGAACCGCAGCATCATCAACGTGCTGCTGGGCGGGTTCGGCAGTGAGAGCGGCGGGGCGCCGGCGGGTGGCGCGACCGGCGACCAGACGGTGAAGGCGGGCAATGCCGACGATGCGGCGTTCATCATGAAGAATGCGTCCAAGGTGATCATCGTGCCGGGTTACGGCATGGCGGTGGCGCAGGCGCAGCACGCGCTGCGGGAGATGGCGGATACGCTGAAGAAGGAAGGGGTGGAGGTGAAGTATGCCATCCACCCGGTTGCCGGCCGCATGCCCGGCCATATGAACGTGCTGCTGGCCGAGGCCAACGTGCCCTACGACGAGGTGTTCGAGCTGGAGGAGATCAACAATGAGTTCTCCACCGCCGACGTGGTGTATGTGATCGGGGCGAACGACGTGACCAATCCGGCGGCGAAGACCGATCCGTCGTCGGCGATCTACGGCATGCCGATCCTGGATGTGGAGAAGGCGCGCACCGTGCTGTTCGTGAAACGGTCGATGGCGTCGGGGTATGCCGGGGTGGACAACGTGCTGTTCTTCCGGCCGAACACGATGATGCTGTTTGGCGACGCGAAGAAGATGACCGAGGAGATCGTGCAGGCGCTGAATCACTGAGGGCGGGGATTCGGCACGCGGTGATTCTGGATCGTGCCTAATTCGACAAAGACTTGAGGAAAGCACCGAACGCAGCGTTCGCCTGATCCGTTGTCTTGTTCAGCACGGCTATATTCTGGACTTGCGTTCCACCGTTGCCGATATCGAAGTGGCAGACGGGGTCCGTCGCTTCGTACAGGCTGCGATAGTGGATTTTGTCCAGGCACGTGTTCATGCGATGCAGTAGCCAGTTGATGTCCGCGAGTTGCTTCATCGTCGCTTCACCGAAATATTTTTCGGTAAGCAGAACGTTGATCATGTAGTTCTCGTTCCAGACGATGACGACCTTGTTGTATTGCTTCCACGCGTCATCCTGGTCTTCGCCCGGGAAACCGTCCGCGACGTCGCCGCTGTAGCGGACCGTCCAGAACAGGCGCTGCGAAACGAGTTGCGTCATTTGCCGGACGAGATCACCCCGAGCGCTCTGCTCCGCGAGTACAAAGGCCGCATCCTTCTTCAGGCCTAGATCCACGAGGACTTTCTGCCAGGAATCCAGCAGGGTGACAGCGCCCGCGCTGCCCGCCACCAGCGAACCAAGCATGACGAAGAGGTGGGACTTCCGGGGTCTGCCCCGAGGTGACTTGGGCGCGGACTTCGCAGCGAGCCTCGCTTGCATTGCTTCCACCATGCGGTGCAACCTAGCGTTGCGCGGAACGTTACACAACTTATTTCCGGGAAACGCTCACCCTACGGTCGAAACGCCGCGTATGCAGGCGGGCACTGATGTCATCGCGCTACCGTACCCGGCGATGACTGGACCGCAATGCCGAAGCGTTCGGCGCCGGCCTTCATATCGCCGACAGTGAACGTCGCGATGGAGCCTGCGTCATCAGCGGATTTCGGAAAATGTTGCACCGCACAATTTTTTTCTTGACGTGGTGATGCTGCCCTCCTACATCCCCGGTTGTGCAGTGCAGCAACTCGCTGGCTGAGACATCCCGCGGCAAGGATAAGGTGCCGAAAGACTGGGCCTTTTCCTCTGACAGGAGAGAATTCCATGACCAAAAAGCCCACTCCGGGGGTTCGGCCGCACGCAAGCGCTCCGACCCTGACTGTTGTCGCTGATACGCCGGTGGCGCTTGCCCGGGCGAGCGAAGCGGCTGCGCCTGTAACGACGCCCACAACGCCCACGCCCTCCACTCCCACCCAAGGCATGAAAACCATGATCAACAGCACCGTCGACTTCGCCACCATCGGCAAGGACAACCTCGAAGCCTTCACCGCGTCCAGCAAGATCTGGATGGCCGGCGTGCAGGACCTGACGAAGCAGTTCGCCGCTACCGCGAAGGCCTCGCTGGAAGAGTCCGTCGCCACGTTCAAGGCGCTCACCACCGTCAAGTCGGTGCAGGAAGCGATCGAACTGCAGACCACCTACAGCAAGACCGCGATCAGCAAGGCGCTGGCCGAGTCCACCAAGCTGACCGAGGCTTCGCTGAAGCTGACCGAACAGGCGCTGGCGCCGATCACGGCTCGTATGGCTGTTGCGGTCGGGTCTTTCTCCAAGGCCGCCTGATCCGTCGCACGCATTGCGTGATGACAACGCCCGGGTCGCGAGATCCGGGCGTTTTTGCATGCGCGTGCGGTCAGAAGGCGGCGATCTGCGCCAGGGCGCCGGCGACGTCGAACACGTCCAGCACCCTGGCGACGTAGTGGTCGTGGACCGTGAACGCCGGGGCGGCGGGATCGAGCATCTGCCGTTCCAGCGCATCCACCAGGCGCCGCAGCCGCCGTTCGTGCAGGCCAAGCCGGCGTTGCACAGGATCGGCGATGACGCCGGCGAAGGCCGAGGCGGCGGTGGTCGCCGCCAGCAGGCCGCCGGTCAGTCCCATCACCAGGACGGCGGCCGGCGCCACCGGGAACAGGGTGTACCACAGCGAGCCCAGCGCGCCGCCCAAGGGGAATGCCATCGGCAGCGACATTGCCGTCGCGCGTTTGGCGACGGCGCTCGCCAAAGCGGGGCTGAAGGACAGGGCGCCGGGGGTGAGGCGCCGCAGAGCCAAGGCGCCGGCGGTGAGGCTGATGATGGCGGTGGTGATCTCGGTCGAGGCGCCGCGGGTGCGGGCATACTCGGTCATGGCGGCATCGAGGTGGCGGCGTAGCGCCGGGTCGTCGCCGCGTGTGCCGACTGCCCGCAGCGCCGGGGCCAATGCCGTCATCACGCGGGGGTCAGCCAGGATGGTTTCGGCCAGGGCGTCCTTGGCAGCGACGCGCCCGTCGGAGGTGTAGGGCAGTTGCAGCAGGTCGGTGTGCAGCCGCCAGGCGAGTTCCTTGCCGACGGCCGTATGCACGACCAATTGCTTGCCGCGAAGACGGGCGGCGGAGCGTTTCGCCCCCAGCCGGTTGGCGGCTCGGGCGGCCAGCAGCAGTCCCACCTGCGGCGCCGCCATCGTCAGGTTCAGCGGCGCCCTGGCGATGTCCCAGCCGACCGCGGTCCGGTGCAGGCTGATGGAGCCGCGCAATGAGAAATTCCGGTCGACGAAAGGGCGGATGCGTTCGCGGCAGGCGGCGAAATACCGGCGCACGCCGTCATCGACGATTTGTCTGGCAAGTGCCTGGTCCGCTTCGGAAGCGACCGGGACCAGGCCGGTTTCGTGCGTCATGTCCGCACCTTGACTCCACTCGGGCCGCAGTTCCGGTCCGTCCGGTTGGATCGGACGTCCGTAGACGGGGAACTGGACATGCTTATGGCGGCGGGGAATGACAAGGCCTGACCGTGGGCCGAGCCGGGTCGTCAACGCCCAAACAGGCGCACCACGGGTGGGCGCACCTGTAAGGGTCTGGTGGACCGGGTAACCATGCATGGCCGGAGCAAGGCTGCTTGTTTTCGATGAACCGATTCGCTGTCAATAACAAACAGAAGAGCACCACCGGAAGCGATCGGCTTGTTCGGAACCCCCAAAATCCCGAGGGTGCCCCCTCGTTGGTTGTTCCCAGCCAAAACCGCTGCCAGCCAAGGCAATCTATCGCCGAATGGTTAACGAAAGGTTAATGCACTTCGGCAAAGATTCGCGGACGGCATTTTTTCGCCGCGGTTAGGGAAAGGTTAAGGTTTGTCGGCCATTCTGCCGCCCTCCGGAGGGCGCACATGGCGGGCAAGGGCGGCAAGAAGGACTCCAAGGGCGGGGTCATCGTGAAGAAGTTCGAGGTCGTGGAGGGTGGTCACCACGGCGGCGCCTGGAAGGTCGCGTACGCCGATTTCGTGACCGCCATGATGGCCTTCTTCCTGCTGATGTGGCTGCTGAACGCCACGACCGAGGACCAGCGCAAGGGCCTCGCGGACTACTTCAGTCCCAACAACCTGATGTCGCATGCGTCCTCGGGCACCGGCCAGCCATTCGGCGGCCATACCGCCTTCGACCAGGGCGCGCTGGTGTCCGACCGCGGCAGCGTCCTGATCACCGCCGGCAAGCGCCCGGTGATCGACCGGACCGAGGACGGCGACGATCCGATCTACAGCGATTACCATCGTGCCAAGTCCGGCGACGGCCAGGGTGCGGGTCCGATGCCCGACGACCAGGACGCCGATGACTCGACCAGCGACAAGCCGCTCGGCCAGTCGGGCACGCGTCTCGCGCCCGGTCCTGGCGGTCCGTCCGTCGTTCAGCGCGACGGCCAGCCCGATGCCGGGCCGGCGACCCCGGCCGATGTGGCCGCCCAGCCTGACGTTCGTCCGGTCACCCCGGCCGATGTGGCCGCCGAGAAGGCGCGCGAGGAGAAGGCGTCGTTCGAACAGGCCGCGCAACAGATCACGGCCGCCGTGCAAAGCGATCCGACGCTGGCGGGCCTCGCCAAGCAGCTTACGATCGACATGACGCCGGAGGGATTGCGGATCCAGCTTCTCGATGAGGTGAAGCTGCCGATGTTTCCGACCGGATCGTCCACGCCGAACGATCGGGTCAGGCTGCTGCTGCAAAAAGTGGTGCCGGTGCTGTTGAAGCTGAAGGAGCCGATCTCGATCGCCGGTCATACGGACGCCGCGCCGTTCCCTGGGCCCGACCGGACCAACTGGGAATTATCAGCGGAGCGGGCGAATGCGACACGGCGTTTGCTGGTTGAAGACGGATTGCCGGACGCTCGGGTCAAGTCGGTGATCGGGGACGCGGATCGCGATCCGCTGCTGCCGGCCGATCCGCTGGCAGCGGCGAACCGGCGGATCGCCATCCTGGTGCAGCGGCAAGCGGCACCGGTCCCAACTGGCGCTGCCGCCGCGGCCACGCCCTGAGAACGAGCGATGCTGACGATTGGCGGCTTGCTGGTGTTGTTTGCGTGTGTGTTGGGCAGCTACATCACCTCGGGCGGCAGCATGGCGCCGCTGGTGGACGCCGTGCCGTTCGAGATGTGGACGATCGGCGGGGCGGCGATCGGCACGATGCTGATGGCCAACAGCATGCACGAGGTCAAGCACACGCTTGGCGCGTTCGGCAAGATGCTGAAGGGGGCCGCGTTCCATAAGGCTGATTACATCGAACTGCTGAGCCTGCTGTATTTCCTGGTCCGCCTGGCCAGCACCAAGGGCGCCATGGCGCTGGAGGTGCATATCGAAAGACCCGACGAAAGCGCGGCGTTCCAGAAGTTCCCGAAGATCCTGGCCAATCATCACGCCAGCACGATCATCTGCGACTACCTGCGCATGGTCGGCATGAACGCCGACGATCCCAATCAGATCGAAGATGTCATGGCCCGGGAATTGAAGAAGGTGCTGGTCGAGGAACTGCATCCATCACACATCATGCAGAACATGGCCGACGCGCTGCCCGCGCTGGGGATCGTCGCGGCGGTGCTGGGCGTGATCAAGACGATGTCGCATATCGATCAGCCGCCGGCCATCCTGGGTGCGATGATCGGCGAGGCGCTGACCGGCACGTTCCTGGGGATCCTGCTGGCGTATGGAATGGCGGGTCCGTTTTCGATGCGGATGAAGGGGATCGTGGAGGAGGAGGCGAAATACCTGGAGGTGATACGTGCGGTGCTGGTGACGCATCTGCATGGCAACGCGCCGCAGGTGAGCGTGGAATCGGGACGCAAGATGGTGCCGACGGAGCACATGCCGACGTTCCTGGAGCTGGAGGAGGCGGTGCAGTTGGTGCAGATGTAGCCGTCATACCGACCTGCCATGAATGAAACCCGACCCGTGGGAGTCACGGCCATGGTTTTTCTTTTTTAAGGCAGATTAAGCGGGATAAGGGGGGGATGAAGGGGATGGCGCCCGCAATCAGGCTTGGGCGGTGATGCGGCGGATTTCGACTTGGGGCCGGCCGAAGTTGATCAGCAGGCACAACGGCTTGCCGGTTGCCCGTGGATAGTCTCGGTATTGCGGAACATGCGCGTCGCTCAACGCACCGGCCACTTTGAGTTCGAGGATGATCTGATCCTCGGCTACGAGGTCGGCGGTATATTCGCCGACAATCACGTCGTTGTAAAAGACCACCCATTCTACGTTGCTGCACGTCGCTGAGCCCGGGCTTTCGCATCTCATGCGCCAGGACATTCTCGTAGACCTTCTCAACGAACCCATGGGCGATTATCCCGAACTTGACTTGCTGGGCGGTTCGTGGAAAAGTTTTCTCCGCTCAGAGAGGTGGAGGCCAACACCCTCATGCGCGTCGCTATTCCCGCGAGGGCGGCGCTGGAATCTCGTCGGCTTTCTCTTTGCGTGCGTAATTGTAGGTTTCGTCGCCTCGTATGACGAAGCGCATGCCCACGGGATCATACACTTGAGCGAAACCAGAAATGTAGTTCCCTCCCAAGAGATCGTCATATCGGACGAATCCGATCAGCCAAACAGATTCCCGAAAATTGGCGACAGCATCCTTTTGGCGGCTAGTCAGAACAGAATTCATAGTTGTGTTCTCGGAAAATGGTTTGTCTTGTGTGACGACAATTCCGGCGGGGAGCGCCCTGCCGCTGATGGTCTTGGAATCTATCGGATTTCCTATTTCTCCCCTGATCGCAGTGGTAATGTTGTATTCAAACCGAGTCAGAATACCCGGCGTCTGACCGTAATTAACAACTCGCAATTCGAACCTACGCCCACTGAAGACTTGTGTTTGGCTGGATTCTATCCAGCGGATTTCAAATCCAGGGTCGCCCACCTCAACAAAAACAAATGGGCGATCTACGCCTATGATGGCGCGTTCAGCGATGTCAGCTTGTCGGTCCGAAATGTCGGCTTGCTTGTGACCTACCCAGACCAACATCACGGTGAATACCGCCAACATGATGTCGGTGGCTTTCAATCCAGAAAAAAGGCTGACCACCCATTCGTCAACGGTTTGTTGCTTCTGTATGGCGTCGGGGCACCAACGATAGGTTTTTTGCTGATCAGGCAATCCTCTCGTAGCAGCATCGCTGCCAACTTGGGATGGGGGCTGGCTTACACTACTGCTCCCGCTGTTCTGATTGGCCTCGCTATCTGCGGAGCAAACTAACATGCCGACGATGTGCAGTCCCATGTCGGCTCCGGCAATCGCCAAAAGCAGCACAATAGTAGCTAGCCAAATAGCACTTTTCACTGATTGGTCCCATGCCCTCAACCATCTAGTCACAGAGGCAATTCCCCCTGCCTCTCATCCTCAATCCGACTCTCGCTGGCGGCGAGAACCATTATCTGAGGCGTTCGCCAGTCAACGCGCCTCAGCACTGTGCTACAGCTTGCCCAAAGATGTCCGGGGTGTCGCGGTTGTTGTAGCGCCATTCGAATTCGGTCACGTAAAGCGGCAGATACTTGGCGCTGACGTTATGGAATGTGCCGATGATGCCGCGTTTCAGCAGCGGCCAGAAACCGTCGATGGTGCAGGTATGGACTTCGCCTCGAATATATTCGCCTCGGCTGTGGGTGACGAACTCATGCGCGCTGCGCTCGCTGACCCGGTTGTAGATGTTGGACTCGTCGGTCGCGACCAAATCGACCTTTGTGGACACAGCTTCGTTGACAAAGCGGGTAGCGGTCAGAAGATCCACGGCGGCTACCACGCGGGCGACAACCGTGCCGCCGCGCTGGACCGCACACATGACCACCGTCTTGCCAGCGCCACCGAGACCGTCCGTCCGCTTATCAGCGTGCCGGTTCTTGTTCTTGCCGCCGACGAAGGTTTCATCGACTTCGACAATGCCGATCAGCTTGCGGAAGTCGGGATCGGCCAGGGCTGCGCGGATGCGATGGCTCATATAGAGGGCCGTCTTATAGGAGCCAAAGCCCATGATCCGCTGGATTTGCAGACTGCTAATCCCCTTCTTGCTGGTCAACATGAGATAGATGACCTTGAACCACTGGCGAAGGCCGATATTTGTGTTTTCAAAAATGGTGTTGACCAGGACCGAGAAGCGGTATCCCGCTTTATTCGGCGAGCAGGCATGACACTGCCAATGGAACGGCCGCGTCGGGAGCGGATAGGCCTTATCGCTACCGCACCGGGGACAAGTCACCACGCCAGACGGCCAGCGGCGCTTCGCCAGATAAGTCTTGCACGCATCATCATCCGGGAAGAGCGCTTCCCACTCGGGGATCGTCATCTGGCGAGTGAATTGCGGCGAACCCATCGGGGGCACTCCATGCTTGATGGAGATGAATATAGCGTCGGATTGCCAACAAGTCAAGTTCGGGATAATCGCCAACCCATGACCGAGCGCATTGGCAACCTGAAAAGCGCACCCAATAATCCGTTCGGTGAACCGGCCCCCAAAACCGCAAATTTCCTTCATCCCTCTACATCTCGCTAATCCGCCTTAAAAACCTGTCTTGGCGCCCGTGCCGACGCATGAAGGGGGGCGTGAGGGTCCAGCGTTTCTATTTAGTCTCGTTCGGCGCGTGGCCGCCTCACCAACCCCACGCGCGATACCAGCGGCCCCGGGGCCGCCGGTATCAGTCCCGGTTGCTTGCGTTTGGCCCGCGGCGTCACAACATATTGGTTATGCTGCGATGCGGGGCGGGTTTCATCGGGTTCTTGCTGCCGTGTGCAGCTTTCGCGCAGGCCCCGCCCGTGGCGCCGGCGCTGGCGATGCATGCGCAGTATGAAACGTATGCCGCCGGGATCCGTGTGGCGGAGGTCGAGGCCGGGCTGTGGTTCGGACCGTTCTCGTATCAGATGACCCTGGGCTACCACACCACCGGCCTGGTCGGTTTCCTGTTCCGTGGCCATCAGTTCGACCGTGCCGACGGCGCGTGGCAGGGCGGGCGAGCCGAACCGTCCGCGTTCGTTGGGCAAGGCGAATGGCGCGGCGTGGGCCGGTTGGCCGAGATCGACTACCGGCAGGGCAGGCCGGTTATCCGAACGCTGGTGCCGCCGAACCTGGCTGAGCGGGAGCCGGTGCCGGAGGCGCTGCAGATCAACACCGTCGATACGCTGAGCGCGTTGGCGGAACTGATCCACGTCGTGGCGGAAACCGGCCGCTGCGAGACGGTGGTGCGCACCTATGACGGAAGGCGGGCAGTCGAGATCGAAGCCCACACGGTTGGCGAGGAATTGCTGGAAGCCAACAGCCGGTCCAGCTTTGCCGGCCGGGCGTTGCGCTGCGATTTCTCCGGCCGGATGTTGTCGGGTTTCAAATTTGGCGATGACCGGGCGCGGGACGGCAGGCCGATGCATGGGTCCGCGTGGTTGGCGCCGGTGGTGGCCGGCGGGTCGCCTGTGCCGGTGCGCATGGCGTTCGAAACCAGGTGGTTTGGCGACGCGGTGATGTATTTGACCGGGGTTGGTCCTGGCTTTGGTGCCCAGGTTGCGGAAGGGAAGTGACCCGTTACTGGTCGCCCAGGCGGAAGGCGTCGGCGATGCGGCGGACCTGGCCCGCCGGGTTGACGACCAGGATGTCGAAACGCACGCCGTTGATGCCCCAGTCCGGGTGTTCGCCCAGGATGATCTCGCAGGCGGCGACCAGCCGGGATTGCTGGCGGGCGGTCAGGGCGATGGCGGCTTCCGCCAGGGTGGGGCGGGATTTCACCTCGATGATCGCCAGGATGCCGGCTTTTTCGGCCACGGCGTCGACCTCGCCGGCCTTGGTGCGCAGGCGGCGGCCCAGGATGGTCCAGCCGTCGGCGATCAGGGCTGTACAGGCGGTGTCCTCGGCGGCGAGGCCGGTGGCGTGGGCGATGCGGCCTCTTTCGCGGCGTGCGTTCATGGGGGCAGGATACGGGGTGGTTGCTAAGATTTGATGAACGGGGGGCGGGTCTGTGAATGGGTCTCGGACGCCCCATGTTCCGCCGATATCGAGGAGAGGACGCCATGGCCGCACCGGAAAACCTGCTGGGCCAGGAGACCTCGCCCTATCTGCTGCAGCATGCCGGAAATCCCGTGCATTGGCGGCCCTGGGGCAAGGCGGCGCTGGATGAGGCGCGGGAGGCGAACAAGCCGATCATGGTCTCGATCGGCTATGCCGCGTGCCATTGGTGCCATGTCATGGCGCATGAATCGTTTGAGGACCCCAAAACCGCGGCGCTGATGAACAGCCTGTTCGTCAACATCAAGATCGACCGGGAGGAACGGCCGGACATCGACCACATCTACATGTCTGCCCTGCATGCTCTGGGCGAGCAGGGGGGGTGGCCGCTGACCATGTTCACCACGCCGGATGGCTCGCCGTTCTGGGGTGGGACGTATTTTCCGCCGGAGCCGCGGTGGGGCCGGCCGTCATTCCGGCAGGTGTTGCAAGGGGTCGCCAACGCGTTTCACACCGGCGCCGAGGCGGTTACGCAGAATACCAAGGCGCTGAAGCAGTATCTGGATCGGCAGGCTGTCGCCTCGGTCGGCGACGCTCCGGGGCCGGCGCACCTGGATGCGGTCGCACAGGCCTATCTGCGGATGACCGATCCGGAGCATGGCGGGCTGCGCGGGGCGCCGAAATTCCCCAATCCGCCGATCTATCGGTTTCTTTGGCAGAATGGGTTCCGCACCGGGCAGGGCGAGGCCTGGGATGCGCTGCATCTGATGCTGCGGCGGATGTCCCAGGGCGGCATTTATGACCATCTCGGGGGTGGTTATGCGCGGTATTCCACCGACGACATCTGGCTGGTGCCGCATTTCGAGAAGATGCTGTACGACAACGCGCAGTTGCTGGAGCTGCTGGCGCTGGCCCATGCGGACCGGCCCGATCCGCTGTATGCCGAACGGGCGGCGGAGACGGTTGGCTGGATGATGCGCGACATGACCGCGCAACGGATTGACGGCAAGGCGGCGTTCGCTGCCTCGGAAGATGCCGACAGCGAGGGTGAGGAAGGCCGTTTCTATGTCTGGACCGAGGCGGAGGTGGACTCGCTGTTGGGTGCGGGTTCAGAGGCCTTCAAGCGGGCTTATGACGTCACGCCGGGCGGGAATTGGGAGGGTCACACGATCTTGCGGCGCGTTACGCCGCGTGGTGCACGCGACGAGGAGGACGGCTTGGCCCGGGCGCGGGACGTATTGTTCCGGGCTCGGGAGAAACGGGTGCGTCCGGGGTGGGACGACAAGGTGCTTGCCGACTGGAATGGCCTGGCGATCGCCGCGTTGGCCCGAGCGGCCGGGGTGTTCGGTCGGCCGGGGTGGCTGGAGCGGGCGCGGGAGGCGTTCGACTTTGTCGTGACCCATATGGGGGCCTCGCACGGGGGTGTCGAGCACGCCTGGCGGTTGGGCCGGGTCACCGCGCCGGGGCTGATCGAGGATCAGGCTGCCATGGCTCGGGCGGCTTTGGCGCTGTTTGAGGCGACTGGCGAGGCCGCTTATCTGACGGCCGCCGAACGGTTGGCGAACGCGGCGCAGGATGCGTTCGCCGATGGGCATGGCGGGTTTTACGCGACGGCTGCCGGCGCGTCGGACGTGCCGATGACGCGGCCGCGCACCGCCGCCGACAATGCGACGCCGGCGGGCAACGGCATGATGGCGGAGGTCCTGGGCCGGCTGTTCCATCTGACCGGGGGTGCTGATTGGCGTGCCCGGGCGGACGGGGTGCTGACCGCTTTTGCCGGTGAACCGGACCAACTGAGCGGAATGCCGACGTTGCTGGCCGCGGCCGATCTGCTGGAGGAGGCCGCCACCGTGGTGCTGACCGGGTCATCCGACGCTTTGCTGGCGGCGGCGTTAGGGGCGCCCGATCCGGCGGTGGTCGTGCTGCGTGTTTCCGGCACCGATGCGCTGCCGGCGGATCATCCGGCGTTCGGTAAAGTGGCGGGGCCGGGTGGAGCGGTTGCCTATGTCTGCCGGCGCAATGTGTGCGGCCTGCCGATCGCCGATCCGTTGGCATTGTCGCAGGCGTTGCGCACGCGTGTCTGATTGGTCCTGGCGGCTATTGCCTTGTTCAGGTGGGTGAAGGGTGCGGTGTCTTTACGTGCGAAATAAAGGCGTGGATGGCGGGCCTTCGCCCGCCATGACGGTTGCGCGGGGGGCCGATCCCGCCATGACGGTTGCGCGGGGGGGCCGATCTCACCATTACGGTGGCACAGCGGTGCCGATGGGTTGAGGCCCGGGGTTGTTGAGATAAATTGAGCTCACGGCGCCTTGCGGATGATCCATTTCGGCTTGCTGCTGAGGACCTGGGCGGATTTTTCGATGGCGAACTGGTTCGCGGCCCTGATGACATCGGGCCAGTCCTGATTGTAGTCGTCGCCCACCAAAAACCCGCCAGGGGTCAGGATTTCCCAGTAAGTCCGAGCGTCTTGCAGGACATCCTCATAGTCGTGAGAGGCGTCGATGTGGATGAGGCCGGCTCGTATCCCGAGGCGGCGCATCAATTCGCCCGCGACCATGGAGGTCTGTGCCAGCGGCACGATCCGGTCTTGCATGCCGCAGCGGACGACGTTGCTGAGAAACTGCTCGTAGAGCATCGGCATGCCGAAGCGGAACGGGAGCAGGCCGGAGAAGGCGGATTTGCGGTCCCAGTGCTCGACGCTGCCCAGGAACGTGTCGACACCGATGACGGCGCCCGGCAGTTCGTGCCGCTTCATCAAATCAGCGAGGTAGATGGTCGAGGCGCCCTTCCAGACCCCGACATCGATCACGACGCTTGGCCGCAGGCCGCTGATGATCTCCTCGAACGAGGTGTGCTCACTGTTCCAGCCCTGCCGGTCCTCGGCGAAGGTCGGCACGAACCCGCTGTAGACGTTGGTGCCGTGGATGCGGCGCATGATTTCGGCGTGTATCGATCCCGCTGGTTCGGCCACGGTGTGGTTCGCTCCTGAGTCAGATGTTCGCGGGCACGCTTAGCCTAACGGATTAGCGGCTGTCATCCTTGAGATGGCATTTCAGGCGGCGCGTGCCCGATCTGGTTGCAGGAGCGTGGTGAGGTCGCCGATCGAGGGCAGAGCGGCGATGCCCATCAGCGTGTCGAACGCCGCGGACAGGCTGGCTCGGGGCAGGCTGCGTTCGGCGCAGTCGGCGAATTTCGTCCAAAGTTCGGCGTGCGTCATCGGGTCGCCGGCGGGGCCTCGGCTGGGGTAATCGTCGAGGCGGGAGGCGAAGCGGTTGCCGTCAGTCGTTTCGACGATAATCTCGGTTCCCCAGTCTTCCGGCATGTCGGGGTGGGGGCGTGCGTCCAGGCGTTGCATCAGGGTTCGGACGGTGGGGTCGAAGGGGGCGTCGCCCTCGAAGTGGGACAGTTTTACGGCGCGGTCGGTCAGGGCGCGGGCGACGCAGTATTGCATGCTGAACTTGGCGGCGAGCGGGGCGCGTGGGTCCGGGTTGTTGGTGTGCGGCAGGCGGCGGGCGTGCGGCAGGACGGTGATGCGGGCGACGCGGTCCGGGTGCAGGTCGTGGCGCTGGGCGAGGTCGATCATGCGGCCGATCGACGGGTGGGTGCTGCCGCAGCACGGGTATGGCTTCAGGCCGGGGTCGCCGGCGCCGCCGCACTCGAAGGGGTCGTACCAGGCGTCCAGGATGCGGGCGGTGTCATAGGTGCCGGGGCCGTTGAAGACGTCCAGGAAGCCCTGCTTGTGCTCGAAGGCGGCGGGGTTGGCGGTGAAGCCTTGCTGGGCCATCAGCGCGGCGAACAGGCCGTCGCGGATGCCGTGCCCGACGTGCAGGGGCTTGGTCATGGTGCCGAAATTGGCCTTCAGGCCGGCGGCGAAGGAGGCGGCCATGCCCAGCGCGATGGCGGTCTGGTCGACGGACAGGCGCAGCAGGCGGGCGGCGGCGGCCGTGGTGCCGAAGATGCCCAGCGTGGCGGTGGGGTGCCAGCCTTTGTCGTAATGGTGGTGATGCACGCCGCGGGCGATGCGGCACTCGGTTTCGAAGCCGGCGACGTAGGCGAGGACAAGGTCACGGCCGCTGCTGCCCAGGGATTCGCCCAATGGGATCAGGGCGGGGACCAGCATGGCGGACGGGTGGCCGCCCATCGAGCCGGCGACGTCGTCGTAGTCCAGGGCGTGGGACGCGGTGCCGTTGACCAGGGCGGCGTCCAGCACGCTGGTGCGGCGCGTGGTGCCCAGGATCAGCGCCGGGCCGGGGGCGGCAGCGATGCCAGGGACTTTCAGCAGGATGCGCGGGCCGTCTTCCTGGATGCCGGCGAGGGTGACGCCGACTGTGTCGACGAAGGCGCTGGCGGTCCAGGTGAGGGCGTCTTGCGTGATGTCCTCGTACCGGAGGGCGTGGATCCGCTGGGCGATCTGCGTTGCCAGGGTGGTCATGGACGGTCCCTTGTTCCTGCTTGTCCCGATGGTAAGCCGACTGGATCGGGTGTGGCCAGGGGACCGCGGCGCGGTTATGCCAATCTGCCGGCCAGCGTCGTCGTTCGGATTGGTTCGGTTGGGATAAAGATGACGTAGGCGCCGGCGGAGCATAGGCCGATCACGCCGGCCACCAGCAGCGCGGGGGTGAACGATCCGGTGGCCTGGACGACGAAGCCGGTGACCATCGGGGCCAGCGCACCGCCGATGAAACCGCCGAAATCCATGATTGCTCCCAGCGAGGCCGCGTAGCTTGGCGGCGCGCAGGCATTGGCGAGCGACCAGGACGTGCCCGAGGCGCTGAAGCCGAAGAAGATCGCCACCGAGATCGAGCCGACGGCGATGACGTTGCTGGCGGTTTCCGCCGCGACGAAGGTGGCCAGCGACATCGCCACCATGCCGATCACCGTCAGCAGTTTGCGGCTGGCGATCGAGGTCATGCCGCGGGAGGTCAGCCGGTCGGCGAGGTAGCCGCCGAGGATGCTGCCGATCAGGCCGAACACGAACGGCACCGAGGCGACGAAGCCGGTTTTCGGGATGCTCATGTGGCGTTGCAGCTCCAGGTAACCGGGCAGCCAGGCGATGAACAGCCAGCCGATATAGACGTTGCCGAAGAAGCCCAGGATCAGGCCCCAGGTGGCTCGGAAGCTGAACAATTTGCCCCAGGCGGCGGCGTGGACGGGCTGGGCCTCGGGGATTTCGCCGCCGGTGTAGAGGTAGTGACGGTCCATTTCGTCGAGCGTCTGGGCGTCGAAATCGCGGTAGACCGAGAACCAGATGGCGGCCAGGACGAAGCCCACCACGGCCATGATCACGAACATCCAGCGCCAGCCGAACACCAGCATCAGAGGAGTCAGCAGGGCCGGGGCGATGGCGGTGCCCAGCGAAGGGGCACCGTTCCAGATGCCGACGCCGAGGGCCTGGTCGCTTTCGTGGTACCAGTCCTTCACCACGCGCGCGGCGGTGGGGAACATGGGTGCCTCGCCGACGCCCAGCAGTGCTCGGGCGGCGAGGAATTGGCCGTAGTTGGCGATGAAGCCGGCGGCGCCTTGGGCGACCGACCAGACGATCAGTGCGACGGTCAGCACGCGACGGGGCTTGCCTCGGTCCACGATGGCGCCGGCGAGCAGGAGGGTGAAGGCGTAGGGCCAGAGGAAGGCGGAGAGCAGCACACCCATCTCGGCGACCGAGAGACCGAGTTCGTTACGGATGAGTGGATTGGCGACCGACAGCGTGCCGCGGTCCATGTAGCTGACGACACAGATGATGAAGATCAGCAGCAGGCTGGTGTGCTGAATCGTCCTGACGCGCCGGGTGCAGGGCACCCGCTCCACGTTCGCCATGGCAACCTCCCTGTTCGTTCGCCCGTCTGGAACGCGGGCGTGACGATGTGGCGGCGTGGGTTGTCACGGCGCCTGATTGTGGGATGGGCCGTTGGGGAGGACGGAGTCAACACAAAGGGGAGGTTGTTTGTCTCACGAATTGGGGAGTTGGCTCAGCACACTCTTATGCCGTCATGGCCGGGCGCCCGGCCATGACGGATCACAATTCGAGACAAGGCCGTCTGTCGCGGGGACTTATGCCGCTGCGGTGGCGAGGCGGTTGATGGCGACGCCTTTGCCGACGCCGGCGCGATCCTTGTATGGGGTCGTGTCGATGTCCTCCAGTTCGATTTCCCGAGCGAGGACCTTGCGTTTCCATTCCTGGTGTTCGGGTTCCTTGCCGACGAATTCGGGCATGACTTCGCGGGCGAACAGTTCCAGGCTTTCGCAGATATGCGGGTGCGTGTTCTTGCCGGCCTGGTTCAGCAGGATGATCTGGTCGACGTGGGAGGATTCGAAGCGCCGCAGTTTTCTGCGAATCGTTTCAGGTGAGCCGATCAGGCCGCCGGTCAGGGCTTTTTCCGCCAGTTCGGGGTTTTCGGTTTTCCACTTCAGGTACTCGTCCCACAGGCTGACCGTTCCGGGGGCGGCGCGTTCGCGGTTGCGGGAACTGCTGTAGTAGGCCAGGGAGAACTGGAAGAACGTTACGCCATCCGCTCGCCGGCGAGCTTCTTCATCGGTTTCCGCACACATGAAGTAGCTGACCATGGCGATGTTGCAGTTGGATTGGTAGTCGGCCAGTTTCTTTTGGCGCAGCACGAAGGAGTTGTAGTAGGCGTGCACCCAGGCGTGCGCCATTTCGGCAGACAGGAACTGGAAGCCCAGCGCACCGATGCCGCAGCGGCCGGCCATCTCGATCGTTTCCAACTGGGAACAGGCGACCCAGAGCGGCGGATGCGGCTTTTGGACCGGCTTCGGCAGGACGTTGCGGAGGGGGAACTTGAAGTAGGGGCCCTCGTATTCCCAGCCGCCGTCCTTGAACATCGGCAGGACGCAGCGGACGCCGTCTTCCCACACCGCCTGCTTGTCCTCCATCTGCCGGTTGAACGGGCCGAGTTCGGTGATGCTGGCGCCTTCGCCCATGCCGAATTCGACGCGGCCGTTGCTGACCAGGTCGAGGCAGGCGACTTTCTCGGCCACGCGGGCGGGGTGGTTGGTGGTTAGTTGGATGATGCCGTGGCCGAGGCGGATCTGCTTGGTGCGCTGGCTGGCGGCGGCTAGGAAGACCTCGGGCTGGGGGGAGTGGGAGTATTCCTCGAGGAAATGGTGCTCGACTTCCCAGGCGTAGTGGTAGCCGAGTTTATCGGCCAGTTCGACCTGCGACAGGGCGTTCTGGTAGAGCTTCTGTTCGGTGTCCGCTTCCCAGGGGCGCGGGCATTGCAGTTCGTAGAAGATGCCGAATTTCATGGATGGTCTCCCAGGCGTTTTGGCTACTGGTGAGTAGCCTAAGCTGGGTTCGGGTTGGGAGTCCAACTTTTAGCGACGATCGCTGGCAGCACCTTCAGAATACCCGGGATGATCCCTATTGCGACGATTCAAGTCGAACACATGGATCAACAGGGCATCCAAGCTTTTGAATACGGCCTCAACGCCATATCCGGCCAGGAAAGCGATAGCTGAGGCGGATAATGTGACGGCCGCACCCCCCACTCCGCTGACCTGTGCGGCTCCTGCTGAATTGTTAAAGAACAGCCCAATGCACGCACCACTCATGGCTCCGAGCATTATTTTTATGTGGCTAGCGCGGCTTTCGCGCGAGGTGAGAAGACGATCGGCCAGATTTCGATTGAACTGGCGGAGGACAAAGCCGAGCGACCCGATGATGCCATATAAGACCGGAAGAATGTAGTTACCGATGACACCTATTCTGGCCGCGGCGAGCTGCTCCACTGTTTCACTATGGATATCGTAAGATTTGTCGAATGGTAATGCCTCTTCAAAAGTCGCCGGTAGAATTACCCAATTTCTCAGGAGAGCACGAACGTCATTTCTTCTTTCTTTTATCATATAGTAGTCTTGGCAGTTTTGGTACTTGGTAAAACTAAGTGGATCTTCTCCGCAAAAATTGTCGACTAATCGACGGTTGGGGTCTGTTGTTGGGATGGTGTCTGGCATCTCGGTCGCTAAAAACGTGAGATTGGCACGATTATCTCGATTAACCGCATCCAACGTGTCAAAAAACAATTTGCCATAGGCGACATAAATCGAGAGCAGGACGGTAATTGTTAGTAGAAAAGCCATTATTCGAAGCCAGCATTTGACCGATCTTGCCAACCTTTTGGCCGCAGGTTCTAGCCATGCGTCTCTAAATACGTAGATAGGACCAGCGAGGTTTTTCGGACGAGCGTCGGTGCGCAATGAATGGATCGCGTCAATCACCAGAAGGGTGAAAATGATCGAATTTCCCGTTGCGGGCGCTGCTCGCACATTCAGAAGATCGCGTGCCTGGATTAGAAATGCGACGTCGTCGTCTGCTATTGTGGATTCGGATTTCGCGACTTGTTTACCTATCTGCATGGCCTTTTGGACAAATGCGGATGATGTCTCATCTCCAGCTAAAGCTGACGGGTCGCCAGTAACCTGCCCGCCCGGTGTCGGCAGTGTCAAATATCCCAGCGATGGCTTAGCTCGGCCAGACAAAAAATCCAGCAAAGCATAAACATCCGCCATGACATAATTAACGAACGCTCGATCTTCTGATACCGCGTCCTGGTCTTGGGATACCATGGCGACTTTCCCTTAATCGCAATCGGTGGTCCGTCAGGGCAAGAGTTGTGCTAAGCAACATCATCTTACCACAAAGCTAATAATGCGCTAATTTTGGTGCGTGTCAACAATTTGTTTAATCGACATAACGATTTCTGTTTGCATTGCGCGTTAGCGATATCAATTCCGCGCATGAGTACGTTAGGTATACACCCGCCCACTCAAAGTCGACTATCGCCATTGTACGAGATTGGGGGGCTGAAATATTCAGTAGCGTATTGGAGAAACGACCCTACGAGTCACCACAATTTCAGCAGCCGATGCGACACCCCTAATGCTTTTTTGATTCGGTAAAGCCAGATATAATCATGCGAACAGTTTCGGCCCGTTGAAATCGAGGAAGCCCCATGACCGACAACCCCCTGCGCCCAGCCCCGTTCCGCAAGGACGCGATAGCCGAGGACACGGCGAAGCTGAACGACGCCCTGGTGGGCCTGATGACCGGGCTGCCGGAATGGTGGAATGTCGGCGCAGAACGGACACGGGAAGCGCGGCGTCTGGGCCGCGGGCCGTTCCCGGCCCCGGTGAAGTCGCCGCGGGCTCGGACCATTGGCATTCCCGGGCGGGATGGCAACGAGATCCCGTTGCGGATCATCGCGCCGGACCAGCCGCGCGGGGTTTATCTGCATATCCATGGTGGCGGGTGGGTGCTGGGGTCGGCTGACTCGCAGGATCCGATGCTGGAACGGATTGCTGACAACACCGGGCTGGCGGTGGTCAGCGTGGAGTATCGGCTGGCGCCGGAAGATCCGTATCCGGCTGGGCCGGACGATTGCGAGTTCGCGGCGGCGTGGCTGGTGGCGCATGCGAAGGTGGAGTTCGGGTCGGATGTGCTGACCATTGGCGGTGAGTCGGCCGGCGGGCATCTGGCCGCGGTGACGGTGTTGCGGATGCGGGATCGTTACGGCTACACCGGTTTCCGCGGCGCGAACCTGGTTTATGGCGCGTTCGATCTGGGCATGACACCGAGCCAAAGGGCGTTCGGGGATCGGCGTTTGGTGCTGCGGACGATCGATATGCAACAGTTCTACAATGCGTTCCTGCCGACGGTTTTGGACCGGCGGGTGGCGGATATTTCGCCGTTATATGCGAACCTGGAGGGGCTGTGTCCGGCGCTGTTCAGCGTTGGGACTCAGGATGCGCTGTTGGACGATACGCTGTTCATGCATGCGCGTTGGATCGCGGCGGGGAATGAGGCGGAACTGGCGATTTATCCCGGCGGGGCGCATGGGTTTACGCTGTTTCCGAACCGGTTGGCAGATGAAGCCGGTGCTCGGTCGGAGGCGTTCTTGCGGGCGGTGATGGGGTAGGGGGGTTATCGGGGTGGCCTGACTGTTGCTCACCCGTCATGGCCGGCACGCTCTCCCCGTCATGGCCGGGCTTGTTCCGGCCATGACGGATACGCCGCGGCGGTTGCCGCAGGGCGAGGGCGGCCTGTGGATCAGCGGCCCTTCCACACCGGCTTGCGTTTCTCGAAGAACGCGTCGCGGGCTTCTTTTGCGTCCTCCGACTTGCCCAGTGCGACGGTCATGCCTTGCTCGAAGCGGTAGCCGTCGCGGGCGGGCATGTGCATCGTTACGTTCATTGATTGCTTGGCGTAACGCATCGCCAGCGGGCTTTTCGAGGCGATCTCGGTGGCCAGTTTCATCGCTTCCGGCATCAGTTGGTCCAACGGCACAGCGCATTCGATGACGCCGGTGCGGTAGAGTTCCTCGGCGGGGACGCGCCAGCCGGTGTAGAACATTCGCCGCGACCGGGAGCGGCCGAAGAACTGCTGCAGCATGGCGGCGCCGCCCATCAGGCCGATATCGATTTCCGGCATGCCGAACACGGCGTTGTCGGAGGCCAGGATGATGTCGCACGCGGCGACAAGGCCGAAGCCGGCGCCGAGCGCTGGGCCGTTGACCGCGGCGATGACCGGTTTGGCGCACTCGTGGATGGAATTGAACATCTCCCGCACATAGCGGTTGAAGGCCCAGTATTCGCCGGGCTCGCCGCTGGACGGTCTGGTCTTCATGTCGGCGCCGGCGGAGAACATTTTGCCGAAGCCGGTCAGGATGGCCACACGCACGTCGTCGCGGTCGGTGAAGGCGTCGAATGCGGCGATCAGTTCCTCGCGGAACGCGGTGTTCTGGGCGTTCACCGGCGGGCGGTCCATCATCACGGTGGCGATGTGGTCCTGTACGGTGACCTTGATGAACGCGGCCATGTTGGTTTCCCCCGGATTGGCAATCGCATGGGTGGTGCCATAGCTTCGCGGCGTGGTCCAGCGGCGGACCGGGAGGGAACAGCATGTCGATCTTCGAACAGGACCTGGATCGTGGGCCGGCGAACCATGTGCCGTTGTCGCCGGTGTCGTTCCTGACCCGATCGGCTCGGATTTACCCGAACCGCGTGGCGGTGATCCATGGCGAGCGGCGGTTTACGTATGCTCAGTTCCTGGAGCGGGCGCGGCGGCTGGCGTCGGCGCTGGCCAGGGCTGGGGTGGGCAAGGGCGATACGGTCGCGATCATGGCGGCCAATACGCCGCAGATGCTGGAGGCGCATTACGCGGTGCCGATGCTGGGCGCGGTGCTGTGTTGCATCAACATCCGGCTGGATGCGGCGGCGATCGGCTTCATCCTGCGGCATTCGGAAACGAAAGTGGTGCTGACGGATACTGAATTTGCCGCGGCGATGGGGCCGGCGGTGGCTGGGCTGTCGGTGCTGGTGGTGGATATCGATGATGCGGGGGGCTCGCGGATCGGTTCGGTGGAGTATGAAACGTTCCTGGAGGGCGGCGATCCGGCGCATCCGGTGCGGCTGCCGGACGACGAATGGCAGGCGATCGGGCTGAATTACACGTCCGGAACGACGGGTAACCCCAAGGGTGTGGTGGCGCATCATCGCGGGGCGTATCTGAACGCCTGCGCCAATGCGCTGACGTTCGAATTGTCGCCGCGCAGCGTGTATTTGTGGACGCTGCCGATGTTTCACTGCAACGGCTGGACTTATACGTGGGCGGTGACGCTGGCGGGCGGCACCCATGTCTGCCTGCGGCGAGTGGAACCGGCGCCGATTTTCGCGGCGATCGCTGAGCACGGCGTGACCCATATGTGCGGCGCGCCGGTGGTGCTGTCGATGCTGATCCATGCGCCGGACTCTGCCAGGCGTGCGTTCGATCAGACGGTGAAAATCGCCACCGGCGGTGCGGCGCCGCCGTCTACGGTCATTGCGCAGATGGAGGCGATGGGCTTCGCCGTAACACATTTGTATGGACTGACAGAGAGCTATGGCCCTTCCACCGTCTGTCTGTGGCAGCCGGGGCTGGACGAACTGCCGATCGAGGAGAAATCGGCGTTCATGGCGCGGCAGGGTGTTAATACGCCGATGCTGGAAGAAGCTGTGGTGTTGAATCCGTCATCGATGCAGCCGGTGCCGGCGGACGGTGAGGCCATGGGTGAGCTGATGTTGCGCGGCAACACCATCATGAAGGGCTACCTGAAGAACGCGGCGGCGACAGAGGAGGCGTTTGCCGGCGGCTGGTTCCATACAGGGGACCTCGCGGTGATGCATCCGGATGGGTATGTGGAGATCAAGGACAGGGCGAAGGATATTATTATATCGGGTGGGGAGAATATTTCGTCTCTGGAAGTTGAGGAAGTCTTGTACAAGCATCCTTCCGTCATGGAAGCGGCCGTGGTTGCTCGGCCTGATGAGAAATGGGGGGAGACGCCGCAGGCTTTCGTGACGTTGAAACCAGGGGTCGAGGCGGTGACCGAGGGCGAGATCATCGCGTGGTGCCGGCAGCATTTGGCGCACTACAAATGCCCGCGGTTCGTTACGTTCGGGCCGCTGCCGAAGACGTCCACTGGGAAGGTGCGGAAATTCGACCTGCGGGAGCGGGCGAAGGGGTGAACAAACCAGGAAATCCGGTGGGTGTCCTGTGGCTGGAATCCAGGAAAATGACGCGTTATATCATTGAATTATAAGGGGTCGGACTTCCTGCTGCGGGGCGGGCCGGCGACTGTTAAGTTTTCTCCATCAGATCGGCACGGCCCGCCCCGGAATGGTCCGGACAGCAGCCCCCGACACTGGCAGGAGAGACGATCATGGCTCAGAACAGTGATATCCGCTCCGCTCGCCGCGCTTTGGGATTGGTTGGGGCGGCGGTCTGCCTCGTCGCGATTGGCATGGTTTCCGTGTCGGGCCAGGCGTTCGCCCGAGCGGGTGGTGGCGGCGGCGGGCATGCGGGTGGCGGGCATGTTGGTGGCGGCCATATGGAGGCCGGACACGGCGGGTACGGGCATGGCGGGTACGGGCATGGCGGGTATGGCCATGGTGGTTACTACGGGCATGGCGGGTATGGACACGGCGGTTTCTATCGCAACGGCCGTTGGTGGTACTATGGCGCCGATGGGGTCCTGGTCCAGGACTGCTGCTATGCCGCCCCGGTTTACGCGCCTCCCGTCTACGTCGCACCACCGCTGCCCGTGGTTGTTGCACCGTTCGGCGTTTACGTCCGGTAGGCTGGCAAGGCATGGTTGCAGGATCACCCCGATGTGATGGTCCTGCGCCATCGCTCGCGCGTATTTCTGCCTTGTTTGGTTCGGTAAGTCGGGCGTTGCCGTAGAGTGAAGGATGGTGTCATGGCGCAGCAATCCAACGTCCGTCTTGCCGGTTTGGGCCGGTTCCTGGGTGGGGTGGCGATGCTTGCCGCGATCGGGAGCGTGTCGGTTGCCGCTTCGGCGTTCGCCGCGCCCCATGGTGGCGATCATCGGGGTGGTTTCCATGGTGGACACTGGGGCGGCGGACACTGGGATGGTTTCCGGGGTGGCCATGGCGGCTATTTCCATGCCGGATACGGCGGCGGCTTCTATCGCGGCGGCCATCATTTTCATTACGGTATCGGCGGTGTCCTGATCGAGGATTTCGGGTATGTCCCGCCGGCTGTCATTATCGGACCGCCTGTGGTCGTCGTTGGACCGCCGGTTGTTGCGCTGCCGCCGCCGGTGGTGGTCGCGCGGCCTGCCGTGGTCAGCGTTCCGGCGCCTCCGCCGCTGCCGCCCCTTGGTGCATCGGCCGCGGTTGAGTCGCCGCCGCTGCCCGTCGTGGTCACGCCGCACGTGGCCGAGGCATCGCCTGCGTCCGTGGTGGTTATGCCGCCGCCGGTGGTTGTCGCGCCGCCACCCGTCGTTGTCGGGTTGCCATCCGTGGTTGTCGCGGGTCCGGTTGTGGTCGGGCGGCCGGGGTTCGTCGTTCGGCCGGTGTTTGCCCCGCGCCCTGTGTTTGTCCACCGCGGGTTCTATGGCGTTCGGCCGGTTTTCGTTGTCCGGCACGGGTTCGGTGGGCGGTCTCGGGTTTTTGTCCGGTAGCGAATTGGGACGGGCTTGTCCCTTCTGTCATCGCTGCGGCGGGTTCGGCCATCCGCGACTTTATGTGGGAAAGTCGGGGGTGGACGGGATGGGGCCCGCGGGCATCAGGATAGCGACGGTCGGCGGAAGGATCAGGCGGGCCGTCCACCCCAACGACCGCCATTGAGGTCGACCTCGTCCGTCATGCCGACGGAGGTCGGTATCCATGCCTTTTGCATGCGAAGACAAAGGCATGGATGGCGGGACTGCGCCGACGGGTGCACGGCAGTGCCGATGGGTCAACGACAACGTCGGCTGATATTGCAGTCATGGGCGTGTCCCAGCCATCTTCGCACCGGCGGACGAAGCGCGGATGGCCGGGACACGCCCGGCCATGACGGTGAGAGTCTGCCGCTTAGCCAAATATTTCTCCGCACTGTCGCTATCCTGATGCCTATAGGGGCACGCCCGACCATGACGGATGGGCTGTGGCGGATAGGGCCAAGGGATTCTCCAGCCACCCCTTATCCTGATGTTTATGGGGATTGATTGTCTGGCGCGGTAAACCAAACCAGGTGGTCAGGTATTCATCGCGTCGAAGAAATCATTGTTGGTTTTGCTGTATTTCAGCTTGTCCAGCAGGAACTCCATTGCGTCCACAGTGCCCATCGGGTTGAGGATCCGGCGCAGCACCCACATTTTTGTCAGTGTGCCGCGTTCGACCAGCAGTTCTTCCTTGCGGGTGCCGGACTTGGTGATGTCGATCGCGGGGAAGGAGCGTTTGTCGGACAGCTTGCGGTCGAGGATGATTTCGGAGTTGCCGGTGCCTTTGAACTCCTCGAAGATCACTTCGTCCATGCGGCTGCCGGTGTCGATCAGGGCGGTGGCGATGATGGTGAGCGAGCCGCCTTCCTCGATATTACGGGCGGCACCGAAGAAGCGCTTCGGGCGTTGCAGGGCGTTGGCATCGACACCGCCGGTCAGCACCTTGCCGGAGGACGGCACCACGGTGTTGTAGGCTCGGGCAAGGCGGGTGATGCTGTCCAGCAGGATGACCACGTCGCGCTTGTGCTCGACCAGGCGCTTGGCTTTCTCCAGCACCATCTCGGTGACTTGGACATGGCGGGTGGCCGGTTCGTCGAAGGTGGAACTGATGACCTCGCCCTTCACGCTGCGGGCCATGTCGGTGACTTCTTCCGGCCGTTCGTCGATCAGCAGGACGATCAGGAAGACTTCCGGATGGTTGGCGGCGATGGCGGCGGCGATGTTCTGCAGCATCACCGTCTTGCCGGTGCGCGGCGGTGCGACGATCAGGGCGCGCTGGCCCTTGCCGACGGGGGAGATCAGGTCGATCACCCGCGGGGTGAAATCCTTGACCGGGCCTTTGGCGACGGATTGGAAATTCTCCATCTCCATCTTCAGGCGCTCTTCGGGGTAGAGCGGCGTCAGGTTGTCGAAGTTGACGCGGTGGCGGACGGCGTCCGGCGGCTCAAAATTGACCGTGTCCACTTTCAGCAGGGCGAAGTAGCGTTCTCCGTCGCGGGGTGCCCGGATCTGGCCGTCCACGGTGTCGCCGGTGCGCAGGCCGAAGCGGCGGACCTGGCTGGGGCTGACATAGATGTCGTCGGGACCGGCGAGATAATTCGCCTCCGGGCTGCGGAGGAAGCCGAATCCGTCGGACAGGATTTCCAGCGTGCCGTCGCCTTGGATCGCCTGGTCGTTGTCGGCGAGGTTTTTCAGGATCGCGAACATGATGTCCTGCTTGCGCAGCGACGATGCGTTCTCGATCTGCAGGGATTCGGCGAAATTCACCAGTTCGGCTGGCGTTTTCTGTTTTAGTTCAGCAAGATGCATGAGGGGGATGCCTGGACGTGAGGGTGCGATAAGGGCGTGGAGGAAGCCGGAACGGATTTTGGCCGTGAATGCCCAGCGGTTCGTGGCCAGTCGGAGATGTTGGTTCAGGGCGTGGTGCGCGTACGCATGGTCGCCCGAAATCCGGGAGGGCCATTACATTAGGAACGCTGGAGCCGGCCGTCAATGGGTTAGCCGCGATTCTTGTCCTGGGTGGCGTGCGGTGCTGCCGGGGCGGTGGGTCTGCGGATGGTGCGGCCGGTTCATACCGATGGCCGTGAATGTTGGCACTGCGCCTTGTTTGGGGCCGGCGAAGTGCGGGGGCCGCCGGTTTCGGCATTTTACTGGGGCGGATGGCCCGGACTTCGCCGGGCCATGACGAATTGAGAGGCGGCCTCAACGGCTCAGGAGGTGCCTCAACGGCTCAAGAGGCGACCTCAGCGGCCGTCGGCGTGCGTTTCTTTCGGCGCGCGGCGGCCTTACCAACCGCGCGTTGGCGTCAGGCGACCGTGGTTTGGGCAACCGGGCGATTACGGTTTGCGGTCAGGATGTGGCGGTGGGTCCACATTTCTCGCAGGATCCGCCGCTTGATCGACCGGTTGGTCATCGTCGCGCCCGTCCACCACCAGCCATCCCGCTGCATGGCCTCGCACGCTGCGACGAAACGATCGGCCACGGCATCGAAATCGGCTTCGGAAAAATTCAGGCTGAAGATCAGCCGCCCGGTGCCGACCCAACTCAGCGCGAGGCCCTCGATGCGCAGGTAATATTGCAGCATCCAGTTGTACCGTGATGGCCGCGTATAGCAGATCGTCCAGATCGAAGAGAGATTCTCGACCCGAACCGGCAGGTTGGCCGCGTGCAGGCGGCTATTCAGGCGATCGGTTCGGCTGTTCCAGGTGCGGTCCAGATCCCGGTACATGTCCTGGATCTCGGGGGACTCGAGACGGTGCAGGAATTCCGACATGGCGCCCATGACATAGGGGTGGGCGTTGAACGTCCCGCGGGCGAAGCAGACATCCACGGGATGATCGGCGCGCGAGCGTTTCATCAGGGCGCTTCGGCCGCAGAGCACGCCCACCGGCAGGCCGCCGCCGAGGGTTTTGCCGTACGTGATCAGGTCGGGTTGGACGCCGAAATAGTCCTTGGCGCCGCCTTGCGCCAGGCGGAAGCCGACGAAGACCTCATCGAAGATCAGGACGATGCCGCGTTCGTCGCATACGCCGCGCAGTTTCTTCAGCCACTCGGCATAGGCCTGGCGGTTGAAGCCGGCTTGCCGTCCGCTGTCCACCAAGGACGAATCGGCCGGGGCCGGGGCGTTCGGATGCAGCGCCTGCAGCGGATTGACCAGGACGCAGGCGATGTCGCGCCGCCGGCGCAGGACATGCAGCGTGCGTTCGGACATCTCCGACAGGGTGTAGGTGGCGTTTGCGGGCATGGGGTTGCCGATGCCGGGCTGCACATCGCCCCACCAGCCGTGATAGGCGCCACAAAACCGCACCAGATGCGAGCGTCCGGTGTGATAGCGGGCGAGCCGCACCGCCTGCATCACCGCCTCGGTGCCGGACATGTGAAACGAAACCTCATCCAGGCCGGAGATTTCGCGCAAGCGAACGACATTGTCGGCGACGGCGGGATGATAGGCGCCAAGGACGGGGCCGAGGTCGCGCACCCGTTCCGCGCCACGATCGATGCAGTCCTTGTAGAAATCGTGCCCGAACAGATTGACTCCATACGAGCCGGTCAGGTCGTAGAAGACGTTGCCATCGAGATCGGTGACCGTTACGCCGGACGATGACGCCAGAAACGAGCCGGTGGGAAGATGCTGGCGGACGACCCGACTGAACTGGAACGGCACGCGATAGGCGGCAGTGAACTGGAGGTCGGAAATTCCGGCTGTCGCCTGCCGCGTGGTCGCGATGGTCTGGCCGAAGCGTTGGCCCCACAGTTGCGACAAGCGCGTCAGGCTATCGCGCCGCCGGCCGGCGATATCGGCGGGGGCATCGTCGGAGCGGAAGAACTGGTCCTCGCCGTAGTCGTAGAACGGGATCAGCGAGGCGATTCGCCGAGCCATGCGGGCGTGGCCGGTGAGCGAGCGGTGCTTCGCCATGGATAATTCCAGGCGGGTTTTCAGTCTGGTGAACAGGTACGCCAACGCGGCTGCGCCACCGACTGTGTACAAAACTGTCATGAACATCTGCGCGGACATCGCTTTGCCTCTGTGGTAACCACCTGAATCTCATGACAGTCCGCTCAGCGATAATGAAGATTGTGCAACAGGATGCGTTGAACTTCCTGCTGACCAATCGAATCCCGCGCCGCACGCTGACCCGGTTCATGGGCTGGTTCAGCCGGATCGAGCAGCCGTTGATCCGCGATGTCTCCCTGGCGGTGTGGGGGTTTTTCTCCGATCTCGATCTCAGCGAGGCGAAACTGAGGCGGTTTCGCAGCATGCATGCGTGTTTTACGCGTGAACTGAAGGATGGGGCGCGGCCGGTGGAGACGGATCCGTCGATCGTCGTCAGCCCGTGCGATGCGATCGTCGGCGCCATGGGGGTGGTGCGGGACGGGCAGGTCTTGCAGGTCAAGGGGTTTCCCTATGGGCTGGACGACCTGCTGGGCGACGCGGTGCATGCCGAGTCGTTCCGGAATGGGTGCTATGTGACCCTGCGGCTGACGTCGAGCATGTATCACCGCTTTCATGCGCCGCATGATTGCCGGGTCGAGTCGGTGTCGCACTTTCCCGGCGATGCCTGGAACGTCAACCCGGTGGCGCTGAAACGTGTGGATCGGCTGTTCTGCAAGAACGAGCGGGCGGTGATTCGGACGCGGTTGTCCGAGGGCGGTCATGCGGTGACGCTGGTGCCGGTGGCGGCGATCCTGGTGGCGGGCATCCGGCTGGGGTTCCTGGACATCGGGCTGCGTTCGTCTCCCCCAGCTCGAAGGACGTTTCCCTGCGACGCATCGCTGCGCAAGGGCGAGGAGATGGGGTGGTTCGAGCATGGCTCGACCATCGTCGTGCTCGCGCCGGAGGGATTCCGGTGCTGCGACGGGGTGACCGAGGGGATGACGATTCGCGCCGGGCAGGGGCTGTTGCAGATGCCGGGATCGCGTGGGGATTAGGGCAGCCTAGGCCTTGATTTTGTGGGGCGATCTACCCGACCGCGTGGTCGGGATCGGACCACTAGAACGTTTTCACCCTGACTGTGCAGGGAGAAAACGTTCTAACTCTTTGTTTGATCGCATGATTCACGCGCTCTGGACGTCCCGCCCAGCGCGATCATGCTCTAGAAACCAATGCCAGCGCTGCCGCCGATGTAGGGGCCAGCCTGCTCGCGGTGAGACTGCCCCGAACCATCGTCCGGTGTTCCGCACGCTGCGAGTGCGATCATGGATAGAGCCGCTATGAGGATCGTGAGCATGCGCATGAACGTGCCTTGGATCGGGTTGCGGAAGACGGTGTGCCGAAGGTGTCGGGCGCACGGGTGCGCAGCGTGTTTAACACCTGCGGGGCGACTACGTCATGACCGCCACACTGGTTTCCGGTTCGGCGGACATCTGGTTCAGCGCCTTACTGGGGCGGATGGCCCGGACTTCGCCGGGCCATGACGAATCGACTGGCGAATAAGGCGACCGAGGCGTGCCGGCACTTATACCAACGCCGTTACCGGTACCAACACCGTTATCGGGCGGGAAGGCTGGGGGCCTCAGGCGGGGCGGCGTGAGGCTTCGTGCGGTGTTTGATGCAGGCCCGCTGCCCGGTCGTCCGGATACCGGGTTGCCGCACCCAATCGCAGCGTCACCTCGGCGCCCTGGTCGAAGCGGGCGAAGGCGTCGATCGGCAATGCGGCTCGGCCGTTGGTCCAGCGTAGGTTGTCGGCTGGCTCGTAGCCGTGGAAGCCGGTGGCCAGGCGTTCGTCGTCGGCGTCGAACAGCATGAACCTGGCGCCCTGGCGTATCGTCACCTGACGTAGGGCCACGCCCAGGGTCCTGGGGTCGCGGGCGATGCCGAGTTCGGACGGCACGCCGGTGCGGGAAGCAACGACCACGCTGGCCGGGGTGGCGGGCAGGCGGAAAATGTAAGTGGAATCCGTGTGCTCCCGAGGGTCCACGCGTGTGCCGTCGACGATCAGGTGCAGATCGGGATCGTCGGTCAGCGGCCCGGTATCGCCTGTGCCGGTTCGGTCCAGCAGGCGTTGCCATGCGGCATCGACGACGGGGCCGCCGGTCAGCACGGGGGCGTAGGGGTCCTGCGGCGGCAGGTACCAGGATTCGTTGGTATTACGGAACAGCCAGCGGTTGCCGTCGTCGCGGTAGGTTTCGGCCGGCACGCCGTTGGCGATCAGTACGTCGTGGGTTTTCAGTTCGACGTGGTAGATCTCGACTTCCTGCGCCCTGTCGTCCCACACGATGGTCCGGTGGTTGACCAGGAATTCCACCGGGATCAGCGCGCCATCGATATACAGCGCGTGCGCCTTGGTGATGTGCAGGTCCTGGTGCGGCAGGTTGTCGGCCAGGGCGCCTTTACGGACGATGACCGGGGTCTCGACGCTGCGCTTGCCGCGGGTCGCCAGGACTTTGCCGTGGCCGATCCAGATGACTTTGCGCGGTCCGTTGTGGGCGGTCATGACGCTGTCGCCGACCCGCAGTTTCTCCACTCGCACTTCGCCGGCGGGCGTGCCGATCAGCGTCCCGGCCACGAAACAGATCACCGGGGAGCCGTTTTGCAACGTCAGCTCCGTCCCCAGCGTGTTCGAGGTCACCGCGAACGCTTCGTCAGTGTAGGCGCCTACCAGTTGCTGCGTATAGACGGTGCTGCCGTCGGAGGTGACGGACAGCACGTCGCTGGCATCGATGATGGCTGTTTCGCTGCCGTCGTAGGCGAAATTCAGCAGCACAATGGAGCCGCCGACATCGACCGTGATGTTGCTGGCCACGCCGGTACCTGACAGGACCTCGAATCCGCCGCTTTCGACCGTGGTGTTGCTGGCCACGCCGCCGGAGAAGATGTCTTCATGGCCGCCGGCCTCGACCGTCGTGAAGTTCGCGGCGCCGTGGACATAGCTGTAGCCGCCGCTGTCCACCGTCGTACTGATGGCGGAACCACCGCCGGAGACGAATTGCTGGCCCTCGATCGTGGCACCGCTGTCGGTGGCGCCGTTGTCGACCAGGTCCAACCCGCCGCTTTCCACCGTGGTGCTGACGGCGAAGTTGGAATCCTGGACGGTGCCGCCGTCTTCCACGGTGGTGAAGCTGGCCGAACCGAAAATGGCGGCGGAGCCGCTGTTCAGCACGGTGGCGGAGATCGCGGTGCCGGAGACGACGTTCAGAACGCCGCCGCTGGAGATGGTCGTGTAGAGTGCCGACCCGCCGCCCGAGATGTATTCGAAACCGCCGGTGTTCACCGTCGTGCTGATGCTTTTGGCACCGGGGCCTTCGAGAGTTTCCTGGAAGCTGACGACGGTGGTGAAACTGGTGACGCCGCCGGCAAACACCTCCTGGTTGCCGCTGACAGTGGCGCTGATGGCGACGCCGCCGGACGATATGGCCTGGGTGCCGCGTACGAGGGTCGACTCGGCGGTGCCGCCGGCGAACACGGTTTGGGTGCCGGCGAGCGAGACCGTGGTGCTGGTCGCGGACCCGCCGGAGGAGATCGCTTCGGTGCCGCTGCTGGCCACCGTGGTGAAGCTGGCAGAACCGCCGGACACGACCTGGCTGCCGCCGCTGCTGACCGTGGTGCTGACTGCGGAGCCACCGGAATAGACCAGTTCGCTGCCGCCGGTGTGTACCGTGGTGACGCTGGTCGTTCCGCCGGACGACACTTGGGCGGCGCCACCGCTCGAGACGATCGTGCTGATCGCGACACCGCCGAAGCTGACCGCCTCGACGCCGCCGGCCGACACCGTGGTGCTGACCGCGGACCCGGCGGAGGTGACAGTGGCGGTGCCGCTGCTGCGGATGGTGGTCAGGCTGGTGGTGCCCCCGGCCGAGACGTATTGCAGGCCGCCGCTGCTCACCGTCGCGCTGGTGGCGGTGCCGCCGGAGAAGACCGCCTGTTGGGCGCCGCTTTCCAGCGTGATGCTGGTGGCGGTGCCGCCGGACAGCACGTACTGGATGTCGGCACCGCTGAACGTGGAGCCGGTTTCCGACGCGCCGCTGAAGGTCACGCCGGAATGGGTGACGACCACGGCGACGCCGGTTGAAATCACCGCCCCGCCGGAGGTCTGGGTGCCGGTGACGTTGGCGCCGGGCAGTACGATTTGGTCGCCGCCGCTGCCGACGATCGAGCCATCGGCCGTGCCGCCGGACGATACCACCTGGACGCCGGCACTGATCAGTTCGGTGTTGCTTGCGGTGCCGCCGGACAGGACATCCTGGATGCCGCCGGCGCCGAACGCGATGCCGCTGGAGGTGTGGCCGGAGGCGACGATCTCGGTGCCGCTGCTCGCCACGTCCTGCAAGGTGAGCAGGGTTCCGGATGCTGTGGAGGTGACCGAGAACGCGTCACCCAGGTAGCTGCCCGCCAGTTGCTGAGTGTACAGCGGGACGCCGCCCGCCCGGACCGTCAGCATGTCGTTCGACGAGATCGTGGCGGTTTCGCCGCTGAAATAGGGGGTGGTTTCCAGCAGGATCGAGCCGCCGAGCGCCACGGTCGACTCGAAGGCTACGCCGCCGGACAGGATTTCGGTGGCGCCGCTGTCGACCGTCGTGCTGATGGCTTCGGCGCTGGCGGATATGACCTGGAACCCGCCGCTCAATACGGTCGTATCGATGGCGGAGCCGGCGAACCGTAGATCCTGCTGGCCGCCGCTGCCGACCTGTGTGGCGATGGCGGTGCCGCTGGAGAAGACGGTCTGCTGGCCGCCCTGATCGACCGTCGTGCTGATGGCGGACCCGCCGGCGTAGACGTCCTGCCGGCCGCCGCTGCTGACCGTGGTGAAACTGGCGGTGCCGCCGGAGAAGACGGCTTGATCGCCGCCGCTGCTGACCGTGGTGAAGCTGGCCGAACCCGTGGACAGCACGTATTGGACCGCGCCGCTGAGCAGGCTGGTGTTGGTTTGCGACGCGCCGGTGAAGGTCACACCCGAGTAGACCCGGACATCGGCGACGCCGGTCGAAATCACGGTACCGTCGACGGTGGGGGTGTCGATCGTGCTGCCGGGCAGGGCGATCAGATAGCCGCCGGACTCGATGGTGGTGGTGTCGGCGGTGGCGCCGGACGACACCACCTGGACGCCGCCGCTTTCCACGGTGATGTTGCTGGTGGTGCCGCCGGGCAGCACGACCAGTTCGCCGTCGTCGGGGACCGGCAGCAGGCTGGATGTCACGCCGGCGGACACCGTCACGTACAGGCTGGACGCGGTCGGCGACAGTTCCAGCGTCAGCAGCGTGCCGGATGCGTTCGAAGTGACCGAGACGACCTCATCGGTGTAGGTGCCGGCCAGCGTCTGCGAATAGACGGTGCTGCCGCCGGAACTGACCGTCAGTTGATCGCCGGTGATGGTGGCAGTTTCGCCCGCGGAATAGGGGGTCGTCTCCAGCAGGATCGAACCGCCAGCGTGCAGCCGCGTGTCGCTGACCGCGCCGTTGGAGATAACGAGCCAGCCGCCGCTTTCCACCGTGGTGAAGGTGGCCGAACCGACAAGCCCTGCACTGAGGGAGGAGTAAACGTCCTCGGTGCCGCCGTTCTCGATCGTGGTGTTGCTGGTTATGGCACCGGAATAGACGAAGACCTGCCCGCCGCCCTCGATCACGGTGTCGCTGGTGATGGCACCGGAATAGACGAATTGCTGGGCGCCGCTCTCCACCGTGGTGGCGGTCGTGAAGGCTGAGTACAGGACGTTCTCGACGGCGCCGTCTTCCAGCGTGGTGCTGATGGCGTTGCCGGAGATGTAGTCGAAACCGCCGCTTTCGACGGTGGTGCTGATGACGAGCGTGCCGTAGTCGACATCCAGTTCGCCGCCGTCTTGCACGGTCGTGGCAAGGCCGGAGGCGAAGGAGTAGAAGTATTGGGTTCCGCCGTTCTCGATCGTCGTACTGACGGCGAGGCCGCCGGAGGAGACGATTTGAAATCCACCGCTTTCGACCGTGGCGCCGGTAGCTGTGCCGCCGTTTGAAACGAATTCGTTGGCGCCTTTCTCGATCGTCGTGCCGCTGGCGGCACCGCCGGTGAAGACGGTTTCGGTGCCGCCGCTGCCGATCGTGGTGTTGAGAGTGACGCCACCGGAGGAGACGGCGTCGTTGCCGCCGCTCAGGATCGCGAAGTTGACGCCGGAACCGGCGGACAGGGTCGCGCTGCCGCCTTTGCTGATGGTCGTGCCGCTGGCGATGCCGCCGGAATAGACAAACTCGGCACCGCGGCTGGTGACGGTGGTGTCGATGGCACTGCCGCCGGAATAGACATATTGGTCGCCGCCACTGCTGACGGTGGTGTCGATGGCGGAGCCGGTGGCCAGGACGTATTGGCTGAGGCCGCTGGTCAGGGCGGCGCCGGTTTCGGTTTGTCCGCTGAACACCAGGCCGGACTTCGGGCTGATGGTGACCACGCCGGTCGCGGCCACGTCGCCGGCGCCCGAGGTGACAAGGCCGTTCACCGTGCTGCCGGGCAGCGCGATCAGCAGGCCGCCGGCCATGACCGTGTTGCCGTTGGCGGTGCCGCCTTGAACCACGATCTCTATGCCGCCGCTGTCGACGGTCGTACCCTGCGCGGTGGCGCCGGAGGAGACAACGAACAGACCGCCGTTTTCGACCGTGGTGGCGATGGCGGAGCCGTGCGCGTTCACCTGTTCGTAGCCGCCGCTCTGCACGGTGGTGCTGGTCGCGCTGCCGGCCGACGAAACGACCTGGGTGCCGGCCAGATCGGTGTCGAAGGCGGCGCCGCCGGAGAAGATGAATTGCTGTCCGCCCGCTTCGACGGTGATGGACGTGGCGGTGCCGGAGGAGAGACGTTCCTCGCCGCCGCTCTGTACGGTCGTGCTGATGACGGTGCCGCCGGATTGGACGAGTTCCTCGCCGCCGGATTGCACCAGGGTGACGATGTCGGTGCCGCTGAATTCCGCGTCGATCAGGCCGCCGCTCTGAACGGTGGTGCTGTATGCGAAGCCGTCGGGGTTATCCAGGCCGCCGCTGCTGCCGAGTACGGTGAGGCTGGCGACGGCGCCGGCGAAGAGTTGGATCTCACCGCCGGCGAAAGCTGTCGTGCCGACAGCTATGGCGTCTGGGT
The DNA here is from genome assembly GCF_009765975.1 of Acidisphaera sp. S103. Taxonomy (GTDB): domain Bacteria; phylum Pseudomonadota; class Alphaproteobacteria; order Acetobacterales; family Acetobacteraceae; genus Rhodopila. Next base: position 259,487 of record NZ_LMUJ01000036.1, read on the forward strand.
CAATCTCGAGTTCGTCGTTGGCGCCGACTTGCACACCGGAGGAGGTGACGCCGGACGATACGGTGGTGACGTTGGTCACAGAGTCAGATCCTGTGGGCTGCGTGTGGCGGGCGGCGTTGGGGGAGGCGCGGCGTGCTGTTGCGGCACCGGTTCAGCCGGGTGGGCGGTTCGGGGAATGGGTCTTCTCCATCTGCCCGGATCATTCGGGTGGAAGACCGATGCGCGCCGTCTCGGCCCGCATGTGCCGTAACAAAAGGGCGTGTGCCATTGAGCTCCGTTCCGCGATGCAGCCTCCTTGGACACCGACCGGAGCCAAGCCGCGATTGACCGCTTAAGCCGTTAGATTAGCTTAACGTATCGGAAGTGATGTGAGGCTGTCACCCCTACGGATTAGTAGGGGGGTGGAACGATGCAAGCGGCAGCGTCAGCCACCACCGCGCAACCAAAGTCTGGTCAGGCCTGCTCGGCTGCGGACACCGAATTTGCGATAGATGCCGACCACATATTGATGGACGGTGGATGACGCCAAGCCCAACTGGGGCGCAAAGTCTTTCTCCGAGGCATCGGTCAGCAGCAAGGGCAGCACCCTGCGTTCGGCCCCCGATAGTGGTGCCGATGCCATCAGCAGTCCCTGGTTGAGCATCAGGTTGCGGTGAAACCATTTGATGCCGCGCAGGGTGTCGGCGAACAGGGCGATCTGTTCGTCCGTGAACATGGTGCGGGCGTAGAAACCGAAATGAGACTCGCAATCCTCATTCAGGGGAAATGCGACGAAGACGGCATCGAATGTGCCGGCCGAGGCGTAGTGATGCTGGTAGAAGGCGGATTCGAACCAATCCGGGGGCAGTTCCCGGCGGAAGGAATAGGTTCTGAAGGTGCCGACGCCCCGCATCGGCAGAAGAAACGAGGGGTCGATTTCCCGCTTGTCCCAGATCTTCAATATCTCTTTGAAATGTCCTTCGTCCGGGTGGGGGGGAACCGGGTGGAGTGCCTGCACGGCACCGACGCGCCATCCCAGGAGCGGGTCGTCGTCGTGACCACCGTCCAGCCGGGTCGCGCCGGCCCAGGTGGCATTCCAGGCGCCGCCTCCATCGCAGAGAAACGACATCAGATGCGCGGCGGCCTGGGCGGACCGATCGGCCCCGAAATCAGCCAGGTCGTCCCAAAGACTATGAATATCTTCCTTGCCAGCGGTGTTCATGTGCCTCATCGTCGGCTTATTCCGGCGCGTTGCGGTGTGACAAAAAGCAACAGAGCGTCCACTTGCGTTACGGGCGCGAGGCCGTCAAGGCGGCGGTGGGTCGCCTTGCCGCGAGAGGGTGCAATCGTTCGTGGGAGTAACGCTTCAGCCGGATCCCAGGGTGTCCCATCTCTGTTGGGGCGGGCTTTTCACAACTCGGCAGACGTGGAGGAATCGGCCGCGTCTCGCGCAGCCGTTTCACGCGCTCAAAAGGGGACATTCCAATACCGGCCGGAGGGGATATTCCTATGTTGGGTCAACACGTGGCCGGCCGAACTTGTGCCGCCTCGCATTTCCCCGTTAGGATCGGGGCGGGCAAAAAGACGGTTGTAATTGCCAGGGGCACGGCCCGTAGGGCGTGCCCGTGAGAAAAAAAGACCAAACGGAGGGACGCTCGAAATGACCACTGTAGGCGCCATGTCGCCGCCGCCTGGAGGGCAGACGAAGTCCGACCCGCAAGCCGGATGCGCCGGTCCCCGCGGAACCAGGGGCTGAGCCGGATGCCCCCCGTCACCCGCCGTGGTTTGGTCGCCGGCGCCTCTATCGGCAGTCTCGCACTCCCATTCATCCGGCCGGCGCGCGCCGCCGAGACGGTGCAGATGCTCAGCCATCGCTTCCCGGCGCTTGAAGTCCTGGCCGCGAACATGCGCAGCGCGATCCCCGGGGTTGAGGTGAATACGCAGCTTATGCCGTTCGACAAGGCGCTGGAACTCGCCACCATCGCGTTTTCGTCGAAAGCTACGTCCCCCGACATCGTTTACGCCAACGACAGCACTTTCCTGACCTTTGCCAAGAACGGCTGGATCCGGCCGCTCGACGACCTTTGGGCAAAGCACCGGGAGGAGTTCGGGCTCGACGATTTCACCAAGACCGTGGTGGCGGAGCGCAGTTACCAGGGCAAGATCTGGGGCGTACCGGCGACCAGCAATACGCTGCTGTTCTTCTATCGCAAGGACCTGTTCGACAAGGCGGGCAAGCAGCCGCCCAAGACGATCGTCGAGTATCGCGATCTGGCGAAGTCGTTCAACTCGCCGATGCGTGCCGGCACGATCAGTTGCCTGCGCCCGGTGGACGCCGCGCTGAACGAGGTCAACTACTACATGAGCGCGATGGGCGCGGCCTGGTTCGACGACAAGTGGCATCCGGTGTTCAACGACGCCAAGGGTGTGGCGGCGATCGAGATGCTGGCGGACATCGACCATTACGCCCAGCAGGGCTTCACCAATGCCGCCAACGATGAATGCATGATCGCCCTGCAGCAGGACACGGCGGCGATGGGCGTGCAATGGGCGACGCGCGCTTTGGCGATGGACGATCCGAACAAGTCGCGCGTCGTCGACAAGATCGACTGGGCGGTGCCGCCACAGGGTCATCAGACCGTCGGCGGTGATGGATACTGCATCTCCGCTTTCTCCAAGCAGGATCCCGATCTGCTGTTCCGTATCCTGGCGACGGCGACGAACCAGAAGAACCTGCGCCCGGCTGCCGGCATGATGGTGCCGACGCGCACGTCGATCCTGGAGGATGCGGACCTGCGGCAGAAATACCGCTTCTTCCCGGCCGCCCTGGCGGCGATGAAGGTGGGACAAACCTATCCGAAGCTGCCCGAGTTCTACTCGGTCGGCCAATTCATCACGCAACGGATCAACCAGGCCTTGATGCGCCAGATGACCGTCAAGGCGGCGCTGGACGCCGCGGCGGGAGAGACCGAGGCTTACCTCAAAGGTCACGGCTATTACTGATGACGAACCGGCCGTAGCGGGAACGAACGTCATCGCCGCGGCGCAATCGGTCCGTCGCGGGGCGCGACGCAAGCGGCACCTTGGCTCCGCTTCCAGCGCCTGGCTGTTCCTGCTGCCCAGCGGTGTGACGCTGCTCGCCGTGCTGTTGGTGCCGCTTGGCTACGCGATGTGGCTGAGCCTGTTCGACTATGACATCGGCGCCGGGATCGACCGGTTCATCGGCCTTGGCAACTACAGCGCATTGCTTGCAGACCAGCAGTTCTGGGACTCGCTGGGCCGCACCGTGGTGATCGTGGCCTGCAGCGTGACGCTGGAATTCACCGTGGGCCTGCTGGTCGCCTACGGCCTGTATCGCCTGACGTATGGTGTGCGCACGCTCAACCTGCTGATGTTCCTGCCCAACGTCATCACGCCGGTGGTGGCGGCACTGTTCCTGCGCTGGATCTTCGTCAGCCGGTGGGGGCTGCTGTCGGGCATCCTGATCGGCCTGGGCATATTCCCCCCCGACTTCCTGGGCGACCCCGACTGGGCGCGAGCCGTCGTGATCCTGGCGGACGCCTGGCAGTTTACGCCGTTCATGATCCTGGTGCTGTACGCCGGCCTCAACACGGTCGATCAGAGCCAGATCGAGGCCGCACAGATCGACGGTGCCGGACCCTGGATGCTGCTGCTGCGCATCATGGTGCCGGCCATCCGCCCGCTGATCGCCTTCGTGCTGGCGATCCGGCTGATGGACGCGTTCCGCTTCTTCGACCAGATCTACGTGCTGACCGCCGGCGGACCCGGCACTGCGACCGAGACGATCACGCTTTACACCTACGCACTTGCCTTCAGGCTGCTGCAGGTCGGCAAAGCCTCCGCGCTGGGTGTGATCACCCTGCTGATTGTCGCCGCGGCGGTCCTGGGCATGATCATGACATTATACCGGCGCGACAGGGCAGCGTTCTGATGGATGCGGCGACGACCAAACGCAGATGGTGGAGCGGGCACGCGCGGACGCAGGTTCCGCTGTTCCTGCTGTTGTGCGGCTTCACCGCGGTGAACCTGACGCCCGTGGTCTGGGCGGTGCTGACGTCGTTCAAGCAGCCGGTGGATGCCTTCGCCGTCCCGCCCGAACTGGTGTTCACGCCGACCTTCACATTCCACTACCAGGTCTGGGTGGAAAAGGCGTTCTGGCATTACCTGATCAATAGCGTCGTCATCTCGGTCAGCACCGTCGTGATTTCGGTCTCGATCGGCACGATGGCGGCCTATGGCCTGTCGCGGCTGCGCTCCAACACGTCCCGCGGGGTGCTGTTCGCCATCCTGTCGATGCGGATGTTCCCGCATATCCTGCTGGCCATCCCGTTCTTTGTCCTGGCCAGGATGCTGGGACTGATCAACACCTACCCGGCGATGATCCTGGCGCTCGTTGCGATTAACCAACCATTCACCATATGGCTGATGCGCAGCTTCTTCCTGGACGTGCCGGGCGAACTGTATGAGGCGGCGGAGATCGACGGCTGCAACGCCTGGCAGGTGTTCGCTCGCGTCGGCCTGCCCCTGGTCCGGCCCGGGCTGTGGGTCACCGCGCTGTTCAGCCTGCTGCTGGCCTACAACGAATTCCTGCTTGGCCTGGTGCTGACCGGTCCGGCGACCAAGACGCTGCCGGTGGCATTGTCGGAATACGGCGCCGAGGACATCAACTACTGGACGCTGTCGGCAGCCGCCGCGGTGGGCATCATGCTGCCGATCGTCGCGTTCATGATACTGCTGCAACGCCACCTGGTGCGGGGGCTGTCGATGGGAGCGGTGAAGGGATGATCGCGCCAACAGCCACGACGGGGCCGATCGACAGCGACATCCACCCGGCGGTGGCCGGCTTGGCGACGCTGCTGCCATACCTGCCCGACCCCTGGCGGGAACAGGTCGTCCAGCGCGGCATGCAGGACCTGGAGACGATCGCCTACCCGGCCAATGCGCCGATCACATCCCGTTCGGACTGGCGGCCGGCCAGCGGCAAGGCGGCCGCCAGCCTGGACCGGCTGCGGTCGGAGGCGCTGGACCCGTTCGGCACCAGGATCGCCATCTGCAACTGCCTCTACGGCGTCCAGGCGCTGTTCAGCGAGGACATGGCCGCAGCGTTCGCCAGGGCGGTCAATCAATGGATGGCGAACGAGTGGCTCGACCGCGAGCCTCGCCTGCGTGCCTCCATCGTCCTGCCGATGCAGAGCGTGGAGCGGGCGGTGGACGAGATCGAGCACTGGGCCCCGGACCGGCGTTTCGTCCAGGCGATGGTGCTGGCGTCGGGTGACGCCCCGCTGGGCAAGCGGCAGTACTGGCCGATCTACGCGGCGGCGGTTCGCCACGATCTGCCGATCGGCATCCATGCCGGCAGCGCCTATCACAATCCGAACACCGCGGCGGGATGGGGCTCGACCGTCACCGAGGATTATGTCGGCCAGGCGCAGGCGTTCCAGTCGCAACTGACCAGCCTGATCTGCGAAGGCGTGTTCAGCAAGTTTCCGACGTTGAAGGTCGTGCTGCTGGAATCCGGATTCACCTGGCTGGCGCCGCATATGTGGCGGCTGACGAAATACTGGCGCGGCCTGCGCCCGGAAATCCCCTGGGTGGACCGCACGCCGGCCGAGATCGTGCGCAGCAATGTCCGTCTGACGCTTCAGCCGGTGGACGCGCCGGCTGGTCAGGGGCAGTTGCAACGGATGATCGACCATATGGGATCCGACCGGCTGCTGCTGTTTTCCACCGATTACCCGCACTGGCAGTTCGACGGTTCGGCCGCCATGCCGGACGGGTTGTCGCCGGAACTGACCCGGCGCATCCTGGTTGACAATCCGCTGGAAACCTACACACGCCTGAAGGAGACGGGGCCATGACCGTGGACGTGCTGAACCGCACCCCGATCGTACCGGCCGGCATCACAAAGCTGGCGATCGCCGATTGCGACATCCATCCGGTCATCCGCTCCCTTCAGGAGTCGGTATACCCCTATCTGTCGTCGCGCTGGCGGCACCATCTTGAAACCTATGGCATGAGCCAGCGTGTCGCCTACCAGAACGGTGCGCCACCTTATCCCAAGGCGTTCCCGAATGCCGCCCGCCGCGATGCCTGGCCGCCCGGCGGCAATCCGGGCACCGACCTCGATTTCATGCGGTTCCAACACCTGGACGCCCATAACGTGACGTTCGCGATGTGCAATCCGCTGATGCCCAGCGGCCAGGGCTTCGCCAACGCGCAACTCAGCGCCGCGCTGTGCCACGCGACCAACGAATGGCAGAAGCACGCGCTGGTCGCCGAGGACGGGCGGCTGCGGGCCTCGGTGGTGGTGCCGTATGAGGACGCCGTCGCGTCGGTGCAGGAGATCGACCTGCGCGCCGGCGACACCGACTTCGCCCAGGTGCTGCTGCTGAGCCGGACCGCCGAGCCGCTGGGGCAGCGGCGCTACTGGCCGATTTTCGAGGCAGCGGTGCGGGCTGGGCTGCCGGTCGCTATCCACGCCTTCGGCTACGGTGGCAGTCCGATCACCAGCGCGGGCTGGCCGTCCTACTACATCGAGGAGATGGCCGGGCATGCCCAGAACGCCCAGGCGTTGCTCAGCAGCCTGGTGCTGGACGGCGTGTTCGAGCGCTTCCCGACCCTTCGGGTGATCATTGTGGAAGCCGGTTTCGCCTGGCTGCCGGCGTTGTGCGGCAGGCTCGACAAGCACTGGCTGCGCATGCGCGATGAGACGCCGGAGCTGCGGCGCCTGCCATCCGAATACATCCGCCAGCAGGTCTGGCTGACCACCCAGCCGATGGAGGAGCCGGAAACCCGCGAGCACCTGCTCGACATCATCGAGTGGATTGGCTGGGACCGGCTGCTGTTCGCCAGCGATTATCCGCACTGGGATTATGACGATCCCGAACAGGCCCTGCCGATCCGGCTGAGCGAGGCGCAGCGCCGGCAGTTCTTCCTTGGCAATGCCCAGGCGCTTTATCGTCTGGCCTGACGGCCGCGCCGCCATGCGCCACAGTGAGGTCCTGATCGACCGGGCGTTCGAGATCGGTGCGACCGATCCGCGCCTGTTCGGCGCGTTCGTCGAGCATCTCGGCCGAAGTGTCTACGGTGGTATATACGAGCCCGGCCACAAGACGGCGGACCCGGCCGGCTACCGCCAGGACGTGCTGGCGTTGATCCGCGAACTGGGTCCGACGATCGTCCGCTATCCCGGCGGCAATTTCGTTTCCGGCTACAACTGGGAAGATGGCGTGGGTCCGGTGGCGCAACGGCCGCGGCGCCTTGACCTGGCCTGGATGTCCGCCGAACCGAATAGTTTCGGCACCAACGAATTCATCGACTGGTGCCGTCTGGCCGGGATCGAACCGATGCTCGCGGTCAACCTGGGCACGCGCGGTGCCGAGGCGGCCGGACGGCTGGTCGAATACTGCAACCATCCTGCCGGGACCGCGATGTCGGATCTGCGGCGGTCGCATGGCTGGGAGCAGCCGCACGCGGTGAAATTCTGGTGCCTCGGCAACGAAATGGATGCGCCGTGGCAGATCGGCGCGAAGACCGCCGACGAGTACGGGCGGCTTGCCACCGAAGCGGCCAAGGTGATGCGCTGGGTGGACCCGACCGTCGAACTCGCCGCATGCGGCTCCTGCGGGCGCAATATGCCGAACTTCGGGCGGTGGGAAGATGTTGTGCTGGAGCATTGTTTCGATGAGGTCGAATGGATCTCGCTGCACACCTACCTGAATGACTATGCCGGGGACACGGCTGCGTTTCTGGCCAGCGCCGACACCGTCGATCATTTCATCGAGGAAGTGATCGCCGTCGCGGATTCCGTCGCCGCTCGGCGGCGGTCGCGCAAGCGGATCAAGCTGAGCCTCGACGAGTGGAATGTTTGGTATCGCACGCGGCGCCCGCGTGCGACGCGCGTGAAGCCCGGCTGGCCGGTCGCGCCGGACATCCTGCAGGAGATCTACACGATGAAGGATGCCCTGGCGTTCGGGGGCATGGTCATCGCGCTGCTGAACCACGCCGACCGCGTCCGCGCGGCCTGCCTGGCGCAACTTGTCAACGTGCTGGCGCCGATCATGACCGAGACCGGCGGTCCAGCCTGGCGGCAGACGATTTTCTGGCCGTTCGCCCACATGACCCGGTTCGGCCGCGGTACGGTGCTGCGCGCGCTGGTCCACTGCGAGACGTACTCTGCCGTTTATCACGACCCGCTCGGGCCGGTGGATGTGCCGGTCGAGCTTCCGGCCGTCTCCTACCTCAAGCTTGCGGCCGTCCACGACGATGGGGGCGTGACGTTGTTCATGCTGAACCGCGATCTCGAAGGTCCGATCCGGATGCAGGCGACGTTGCGGGGGTTCGGTCCGTTGCGGGTGGCCGACGCGCTGACCCTGCACGATGCCGACCTGGAGGCGATCAACCACCGCGATGCACCGGATCGAATCAGACCTGTCGCGCTTGACGGGGTCGAACAGAACGCCGACGGCCTGCGCGTGTTGCTGCCGCCTGCATCCTGGAGCGTCATCAGGCTGGTCGCGCTCCCGCGGGGCTGATTGCCATCAGGCGGTCGCCTCGGACCTGGACCCGCGCGGACAAAGCGTGTTCCGTGCGTGTGCCTGATCCCAGGAGCCATGCCATGACGCAGCCCCCTTCGGTACGCGTTCGGCTGTACGTGCGTAAAGCAAACGGGGAAACAAGAAGAAGATGCCTATCAAGCGACTGCTGATTGCCAATCGCGGCGAGATCGCCATACGGATCGCGCGCGCTGCTGCCGACCTCGGGCTGAGTGCCGTTGCGGTGTATGGCGCCGATGATGCGCGATCCTTGCATCTGCGTATCGCAGACGATGCGGTGGAACTGCCGGGGCGTGGTGCGGCCGCGTATCTGGACATCGAGGCGATCGTGTCGGCTGCGAAGGCGGCGGGCTGCGACGCGATCCATCCTGGGTATGGCTTCCTGGCCGAGCGGCCTGATTTCGCGGTGCGATGCGCGGAGGCCGGGTTGACGTTCGTTGGTCCGTCCGTTGCGCATCTGACGCTGTTCGGCGACAAGGCCCGCGCTCGCAAGGCGGCGCTGGATGCGGATGTGCCGGTGATCCGTGGGCTGGATCATGCGGTGTCGCTGGACGAGGCGCGCGCGTTTTTCGCCGGCCTGCACGGCGGGGCGATGATCATCAAGGCGCTCGCCGGTGGCGGTGGCCGCGGCACGCGGGCGGTACTGACGGAAGAGGATGTTGCGCCTGCGTATGAACGATGCCGTTCGGAAGCCGAGGCGGGGTTCGGCCGCGGTGACGTCTATGTGGAGGAATTCATCCCCCGCGCTCGCCATGTCGAGGTGCAGATCCTGGGGGACCTGTCCGGCGGCGTCGCGCATCTGGGCGAGCGCGAATGCAGTATTCAGAGGCGGTTTCAGAAGGTGATCGAAATCGCGCCCGCGCCGGCGATGGATGACGATTTGCGGCATCGTATCATCGAGGCGGCGATGCGGTTCGCGCGGCGGGTCGATTACACCAATCTTGGCACGTTCGAGTTCCTGGTCGATGTCACCGGGCGTGCGGGTGCGGAGCCCTTTGTTTTTATTGAAACCAATGCTCGGTTGCAGGTCGAGCACACGGTGACGGAGGCGGTGACCGGCGTCGATCTGGTGCAGACGCAGATCATGCTGGCTGAAGGCAGGACGCTGAAGGAGCTGGGGCTGCATCATCAGGACGCAGCCCGGCCGCGCGGCTTTGCCATCCAGGCCCGGGTCAACATGGAAACGATCGGTGCGGATGGTGTCGTGCGGCCCGGCGGCGGCACGCTGACCGTCTACGAGGCGCCGAACGGTCCGGGCGTGCGAACCGACGGATTCGGCTATGCCGGGTATCGGACGTCCGGCGCGTTCGATTCGCTGCTGGCCAAGGTCATTGCGCATGCGCCGCAGCCGGATTTTGCCGCCGCGGTGGCTCGGCTTTCGCGAGCGCTGGCGGAGTTTCGGCTGGAGGGGGTTGCAACGAATATTGGTTTCCTGCGTAATATCCTAAGCCATCCCGATTTCGTTGCGGGTCGCGTCCATACGCGCTGGATCGACGAACAGATCGGTGCGTTGGCGGCTTCGGAGCAACATCGGCAGTTGTTCGTGGAGCCGGTGCGGCAGGGCGCTGGTGATGCGGGATTCGCCGGTGCTCGGGTGAAGAGCCGCGATCCGTTGGCGCTGTTCGCCCATGACGCCGCGGCCAAGGCACAGCAGGCGGCCGTCGTGGAGGAGGATGACGAAGCGCCGGACCTGGCCGGTCCCGACGGTTCGGTTGGCGTTGCGTCGCCCATCCAGGGGATGATCGTTTCGATCAGCGTTGCCGAAGGGGATGAGGTGCGGCAAGGCCAGCAGGTCGCCGTGGTTGAGGCGATGAAGATGGAGCATGTCATAGCCGCCCCGTTCAGTGGCATCGTCCGCCGCGTGACCATGGCTGTCGAGGACGTGGTGCGGGAAGGGTTCCCGATCGTCTTCATCCAGCAGGCCGAGGTGGCGGAGGGCGGTGCCGTTGCCGAGACGGTGGAGCGCGACCTGGATCACATCCGTGGCGATCTGCGGGAAAGTATCGAACGCCATTCGCTGACTCTGGATGAGAACCGGCCGGATTCGGTCGCTCGCCGTCGCAAGACCGGTCATCGGATGCCACGGGAGAATATCGAGCGGCTGGTCGATGCCGGATCGTTTGACGAATACTGGCCGCTGCTTGTTGCGCGGCAGCATCAGCGTCATTCGATGGAGGCGCTGCGTAAGAACACGCCGGGCGATGGGGTCGTCGCGGGCATGTGCTCGATCAACGGCGACCTGTTCGATGCGACGCGGGCTCGGGCGGCGCTGGTGCATTACGACTACACCGTGCTGGCCGGAACGCAGGGGCACCGCAACCACTACAAGCAGGACCGGATGTTCGAGCTGGTCCACAGGTTCCGGCTGCCGCTGGTGCTGTTCGGAGAGGGCGGTGGCGGGCGGCCGGGTGAGGACAATATCGGGCCGCGCGTTGCTATCGACACGACGACGTTCACCACGTTCTCCCGGTTGAGCGGGCTGGTGCCGCTGATCGCGATCGTCAACGGGCGCACTTTCGCGGGTAATACCGCGCTGGTGGCGTGCAGCGATGTCATCATCGCGACCGAAGGGTCTACGCTGGGCATGGGCGGCCCGGCGATGATCGAGGGCGGCGGGCTGGGCATCTATACGCCCGAGGAAGTGGGCCCGATGTCGGTGCAGGTGCCGAACGGCGTCGTCGACATCCTGGTCAAGGACGAATTCGCCGCGGTGGATGTGGCGAAGAAATACCTGTCGTATTTCCAGGGACCGGTCGCCGCGTGGGAGGCGCACGATCAGCGCCTGTTGCGTCACGCGGTGCCGGAGAACCGGCTGCGGCTGTATGACATGCGCACGATCATCGATACGATCGCCGATAAGGACTCGGTGCTGGAAATCCGTCCGAAGTTCGGCGTTGGGGTCATCACCGCCTTCATGCGCGTGGAAGGCCGGCCGATGGGCGTGATCGCCAACAACCCGCACCATCTGGCCGGTGCGGTGGACTCGCCCGGCGCGGACAAGGGTGCCAGGTTTTTGCAGCTATGCGATGCGTTCGACATTCCGGTCCTGAGCTTGATCGATTGCCCGGGCATCATGGTCGGGCCGGAGGTGGAGCGGACGGCGCTGGTGCGGCATTGCACACGGCTGTTCAATGTCGGCGCCAACATGACGACGCCGTTGTTCACCGTGGTCGTCCGCAAGGCCTACGGGCTGGGTGCGCAGGCGATGCTGGGGGCGGGGGCGTTGGTCGGCTTTTTCGCTGTCGCTTGGCCGACAGCGGAGTTCGCCGGCATGAACATCGAGGGTGCGGTCAAGCTGGGATATCGCAAGGAGCTGATGGCAATCGAAGATCCCGAAGCGCGCCGGCGCGAATTCGAGGGCCGCACCGCAGCGGCCTACGACGCTGCCAAGGCGGTGAACGCGGTGATGGGCGGCGGCATCGACGACGTGATCGATCCGGCGGAGACGCGGCGCTGGATCGCGAATGCGCTGAAGCGGGTGCCGCCGGTGCCGCCTCGGACGGAGAAGAAGTATCCGTATATCGATCCGTGGTGAACGGGTTGGCAGAGCGTGGCACTGGTGTTGCGTTGTATCTGACGACGACAGTTGGATGCTCAGCCGTTACGAGATTTATCGAGGATGACCGACTCGTTTCGGAGCTGCTGGCGCGTTCGCGCCAGCAGCCGACCGTCACCTCAATAGTAGCGCCAGTGATGATGCCACCAATGGCGACGCCAATGGTGGTGCCAGTAGTGCCGATGATGCCAACGGTGCCAATAGACCTGCTGTATGTCAGGACCTTGTTGCGTGACGCCATTAGCGGGCGGCCGGACGGGTGCGGCTGCCGCGGGCAGAGACAGTCCAGCAACTACAGCACCGATGGCGACGCCGCGCAGGAGCATCTTGGTCATTAAGAACCTCTATCGTGTCGTAACAGCACGAAGCATCCCGGGTCTTTGCGTCGATTGGATGGCGGCATTTCCTGGAAAAAGTGACGTTCGTGTGAGCGGCGCCCGGTCGGAAAAAGTGACTGTGGAAGGCGCGGGGAGGGAAGGGTGCTGGTGGTGGGATGGGGTCACGCTCGACGGCGTCCGCCGTGAAACTGACTGGCGATTGGCCGAAGTGGCAGCGATGACGCGTGCGTAAAATTGCGCAGGGATGGGCGCAGCAAGCACATCCTTCCGACCTGGAATGGCTCCGCTCAATACCGGATCGCCACGGCGCCCCTAGATGTCTACGGCGGTCTTGCCAGGGCTGTAGGCGATGTCGCCGTGTGACCCCGGATGGCTGGTCGCGTCGAGCAGAACAGCGGCACCACTGGCCAGAGAAGCGATACCAGCAGACGCGATACCGGCGGTGACGGCGAGGGCGATGAACGCAGCAAAGATCATCTTTTTCATCGAAATTCTCCATCTCCGGTCGGGCGAGATGTCCGGCTTCGATGGGTCGTATTTGGACCTATGTCGATGAACCGATAATCCGCTTTCTGGGCATCGGATTTATGCGTCGTCTGGGGGAATGGATGCTCGACGGTCAGGCGCCGCGACGGCTGCCAAGTCAACTCATCGGTCACTGGGGGCTTTCAGGACGGGGGATGACCGCCGATCCGGCGAACAGGTCAAGCTCCAGTTGCGCCCTGTCGCCTGGTTCGTCCCGGCACCGTTCGCACGGGACCGCCTCGTAAGCCGGCGGCCACGGCCGTGGAATCGCTCTGCCGCATGATGGGCAAACTGTGTGGTATGGAGCGGTCATGCCGCAGCATGTTCTATTTATGTTCTTGTGACAATGCACCGCAGGGGCGTCGTTGCGTGGATCGATGGGTGGGTCGCGAAACGATGGGGGAGGTCCCAATTGACGACGACCGCCGACGGTGGCCTCCTCCAGCCGATCCCGCCCTGAGGAGGTACGTGTGAAGATTACTTCGATTGCGATGCAGGAGTATCGCTGGCCGCGCAGCAAGCCGATCGCCAACGGCAAACATACCTATACCCATGTCAACTACGCGCTGGTCAAGATCGCCACCGACCAGGGAATAACCGGTATCGGGCTCGGCCATGGCGGCGAGATCGAGCGCGCCATCATCGCCGGTTTCGCGCCGATGCTGGTGGGTGAGGACCCGATCGATGTCGAACGGCTGTGGCACAAGATGTGGGAGCCGAAGCTCGTCGGACGCCGCGGCCTGACCACACGGGCAATCTCCGCGATCGACATAGGATTATGGGACATTCGTGCCAAGGCTGCGAACATGCCCCTATGGAAGATGCTCGGCGGCTTTCGCGACCGCGTGCCGACCTACGTCGCCGGCGGCTATTATGAGGAAGGCAAGGGCCTGCGCGAACTTGCCCGAGAGATGGAAGACAACGTCAGGATGGGGGCCCGCGCCGTGAAAATGAAGGTGGGCGGCGTGCCGATCGCGGAGGATGCCGAACGGGTGCGCGTCGCGCGGGACGCGGTGGGACCGGGGGTGAAATTGCTGGTCGATGCGAACTGTGCCTATCGCTCTTACGAAGCGATTCAGTTTGCCCGCAAGATTGAGGCATACGACGTGTTCTGGTTCGAAGAGCCCGTGATGCCCGACGACTACGACGGCCACCGCAAACTGGCGCAGGCGACGTCGATCCCGATCGCGACCGGCGAGAACGAGTACACCCGTTATGGCTTCCGCGACCTGATCCGCAACGACTGCGCCGCGATCCTGAACGCGGACGCGAAAATCCTTGGCGGTGTCACGGAATTCATGAAGGTGGCGGCGCTCGCACAGGCACATGATCTGGACATTGCGCCGCATGGCTCACAGGACATCCACATCCATCTTGTCTCGGCGATCTCGAATGGGCTGATCCTGGAATTCTATCGTGACACCGTCGATCCGATGTGGGGGCGTATCTATCGTGAGACGCTGAAGCTGAACGACGACGGCACGGTCAGCGCGCCGATGGCGCCAGGCATCGGCATCGAACCGGATGAGAACGTGCTGGCACCCTATCGGATCGCGTGAGCGGCCGGAAAGCGGTTTTGTTGCAAACTTTCCGGAGGTAATTACTCAGATACCGCCATAGTTTTCAATGCCCGCTGCCTCGATCACCCGGCCAGGGCGGTCGACATCGACGGGCGCTTGTTTCGCCATGTCGTGGCTGCCTCGTAGGCGTGGCCGGCGCGGAAGACCGTTGCGTCAGCGAACGGCTTGCCGACGATCTGCATGCTGACGGGCAGCCCGCCTTCGCCGTAGCCGGTGCAGACGCTGAGCGCCGGCAGGCCGGTCAGGTTGAACGGCATGGTGAAGCCGGGTTTTTCGAACGTGCCCCATTTCGGCACTTCGGTGATTTTCGGAGCCTCGGCCGGGGCTGACGCGGTGATCAGGATGTCCAGGTCGGCCATGGCGTCGCGCATTTCCAGACACAGGACGCGGCGGCGGCGCAGGGCCTGCACGTAGGAGGAGGCGGGGATCAGGGCGCCGAAGGCGAGGCGGTCGCGCATCAGTTCGCCGTAGTCGTTGAAGCGTTCCTTCAGCCAGGGCTCGTGCACGGCGTAGGCCTCGGTGGTCAGGATCACCCAGCCGGGGGCGTTGTAGTCCATCATCGACGATACTTTGACGTCGCGGATTTCGGCGCCTTGCGAGCGGAAGAGGGTCAGGGCGTCCTCGATGCCCTTCAGGGTGGCGGGGCTGGCGGGATTGTCTTCTTCGTGGAAGTGGCGGATCACGCCGATGCGCAGGCCTTTGGCGCCTTTGTCCAGGTCGGCGGTGAAGTTGGCGACGGGGCGGTTGGCGCTGGCGGGGTCGAGCGGGTCGTATCCGGCCATTGCCTGCAGCAGCAGCGCGCAATCCTGCACGGTCCAGGCCAGCGGGCCGGTGTGGTCGAGGGTCTGCGACAGCGGCAGGACTCCGCGGCGGCTGGCGGTGCCGTAGGTCGGCTTGATGCCGGCGAGGCCGCACAGCGCGGCCGGCCCGCGGATCGAGCCGCCGGTGTCCGACCCGGTGCCGCCCATGACCAGCCCGGCCGCCACCGCGGCGCCGGTGCCGGACGACGAACCGGCAGTGAAATGATCGGGGTTCCAGGGATTGCGGGCGGGCGGCCAGGGCAGGTCGAAGGACGGGCCGCCGATGGCGAATTCATGCGTGGCGAGCTTGCCCATCATGATCGAGCCGGCCTCGGCCCATTTCTGCACCACCACCGAGTCTTCCGTGGGAACGTTGTGTTCCAGCAGCTTCGAGTGGGCTGTCGTGCGGATGCCGGCGGTGTTGTAAATGTCCTTGTGGGCGATCGGGATGCCGTCGAGCGGACCTTTGCGGCCGCCGGCCATCATGCGTGCCTCGGCGGCTTTGGCGTCGGCCATGGCGCGTTCTTCGGTGACCAGCAGGAAGCTGTGCAGGGTGGGGTCGAGTTTCTTCACGCGATCCAGGCAGGTTCGGGTGAGTTCGACGGGGGACAGCTTCTTGGCGGCGATCAGTTTGCCGGCCTCGGCGATGGTGAGGAACGGTTCCATCAGCGGACCTCCGGCTGGAAGATGTGCGCGGGTTCGGCTTCCCTCGGCAGGGGCGGGGTGGCGCGGGCGATCATGGCCTGGAACGTCGGATAGAACGCGAACAGGGTGGCTTTCTGGTCGTCGGTCAGTGTCAGGCCTGTCCGATCGACCAGCGTGCTGAATTCTTTTTTGTCCATGTTGTGTCGTCCCCTTTTTGTCCGTGCGGTCCGTGCGTGGATGGCCGGGACAGGCCCGGCCATGACGGCTAAGCCGTCTACGCGTCAGCCATTTCCTTTGCCCGTACGCAGCGGGCGGTTGCTCCGGTTTCTGTCGTTACCGTCGGGATGTCGCCTTGGCGACAGGCGTCGGCGGCGTAGCGGCAGCGCGGCGCGAAGGCACATCCGGGTGGCAGTTCAGCCAGGTTGGGTGGGCTGCCCGAAATCGTCTCCAGCGCGCGTCCCCGCATGCCACCATGGACGGTGGAGGACAGCAAGCCCTGGGTGTAGGGATGCATGGGATGACGCATCACCTGGCGGGTGGTTCCGGTTTCGACGAAGCGGCCGGCATACATCACCGCGATGCGGTCGGAGATTTCCGCCGCGGCGCCGACATCGTGGGTGACGAAGACGATCGCCATGCCGAGTTCTTCCTGAAGTTGGCGCAGCAGCAGGAGAATTTGGATCTGCACGGTGACGTCCAGCGCCGTTGTGGGTTCGTCGGCCAGCAGGACGCTGGGTTTGCAGGCCAGGGCCAGTGCGATCATGGCGCGTTGGCGCATGCCGCCGGACATTTCGTGCGGGAAATTTTTCAGGCGGCGTTCGGCGGAGGGGATTTTGACTTGTTCGAGGAGGCCGAGGGCGCGTTTCATGGCGGTGCGGTTGTCGCAGCCTTCGTGCTGGACGATGGTTTCGGCGATTTGTTCGCCGATCGTATAGACCGGGTCGAGGGCGGCCATCGGTTCCTGGAAGATCATCGAGACGGCGCCGCCTCGCAGTTTCGCCAACGCCGTTGCCGGCAGGCCGAGGATTTCCTGGCCGTTCAGCCAGACTTTTCCGGTTACGCCGGCGTAGGCGGGCAGCAGGCCCATCAGGGCTTTGAGGCTGACGCTTTTGCCGGAGCCGGATTCGCCGAGGATCGTCAGGGTTTCTCCGGCTTGCAGGGCGAAATCGACGCCGTTGACGGCGGCGACATTGGTGTTGCGGCGGGTGAAGCGGACTGTCAGGTCCTCGACGCGCAGGACGGGGTCGTTAGGCATGATACACCTGGGCTTCGGGGATGTGGCATGCCACGACATGTGTTGGGGCGGCGGCTTCAAAGGGTGCGGCCAGTGGCGGTGTTGTTGCGGCACAGCGCGGTTGGGCGAAGGCGCAGCGGGTGCGGAAGCGGCAGCCGGAGGGTGGGTTGATTGGGTTGGGTGGGTCGCCGGTCAGCGGCATTTCCGTGGTGCGGCGATCGGGGTCCAGGGTTGGTTTCGAGGCGAACAATGCACGCGTGTAGGGATGGCGCGGGTGGCGGTAGATGGATTCCACGGGGCCGGCCTCGACGACGCGGCCGAGATACATGACCATGACCCGGTCGCTCATGTATTCGACGACGTTCAGGTCGTGGCTGATGAAAAGATAAGTCAGATTCAGGCTTTGCTTGAGGTCGCTCAGCAGGTTCAGGACCTGGGCCTCGACGGATTTGTCCAGGGCGGCGACGGCTTCATCCAGGATCACCATGCGTGGTTCCAGCGCGAGGGCCCTGGCGATGTTTACGCGTTGGCGTTGGCCGCCGGACAGTTCGTGTGGGTATCTACGAGCGTATTGGCGCGGATTCAGTCCAACCCTCGACAGCAGATTTTCCGCTCGGTCGTACGCTGATTTGCGGCCAAGGCCGTGCATGCGCGGGGCGTAGGCGATGCTTTCAGCCATCGTCATGCGTGGGTTCAGTGACGAGTAGCTGTCCTGGAACACCATCTGCATCTGCCGGCGCATGTCGTTGACGGTGATACCATGCCGGTCGCCCACCGGATCGCCGTCGAAGATCACCGACCCGGCGTCAGGTTCCATCAGGCGCATCAGCAGGCGGGCGGTGGTGGATTTGCCGCAGCCGGATTCACCGACGATGCCGAGCGTTTCACCTTTGCGGACGGAGAATGATACGTCGTCGACGGCTTGTACTGTTGCCACCTGACGGTTCAGCAGGCCGCCTCGGACGGGGAAGTGTTTTTTCAGGTTTTCGACGACCAGCAGGGGCTGGGCGGGGCCGCCTCGGTCACGCGGGTCCAGTTCCAGAGCGGCACTCATTTGTTGAGCCTTACATCCATTGCGCCACGGACTCCGTCGCTCATGAGGTTGAAACACATCGAGGTCACGAAAATCATCAGCCCGGGTAGGGCGGCGACGTAGGGCTGCACGTAGATCGCCTGGCGTAGCGAATTCAGCATCAGGCCCCATTCCGCCTGCGGTGGCGTCACGCCAAGGCCGAGGAAGGACAGGCCGGCGGACAGGATGATGGAGACGCTGATCAGGCTGGTGGCGTAGACCATGATGGGACCGAGCACGTTCGCCAGCACGTGGTATCGTATGATTTGTAATGTGGTTGTGCCCGATGCGCGTGCGGCCTCGACGAAATCGAGGTTGCGGGCCTGTGTCGTTACGGTTTCCGACACGCGTACCATGGGCGGAATGAACACGACGGCGAGGGCGATGATGGAGTTGGACAGGCCGTTGCCGAGCAGGCCGCAGATGGCGATTGCCAGCAGGATGGATGGGAAGGCGTAGAACACATCCATCGTTCGCATGATCAGTGTGCCGGTCCAGCCGCCGGCGTAGCCTGCCAGGATGCCCAGGAAGCCACCGACGATCAGGGAGATCGTCACCGGCAGGATGGCGGCGAGCAGCGACAGGCGGCCTCCGTAACAAAGCCGGGTCCACAGGTCGCGTCCGGTTTCATCTGTACCGAGCCAGTGGCCTGGGGTGCCGATTGGTTTCAAACGGGTCAATACGCTGCCGACATAGGGGTCGTAATGGGTGACCAATGGCGCGCCCAGGGTGATGAACAGGATGGCGGCCAGCAGCAGGGAGACTGCCATGGTGGTTTTGTCGCGCAGCAGGCGTTGGCCGACTGATTTCCAATATCCCGGCGGGGGCGCGGCGGGGGCTTCCGCCCTCGATACGAGTTGGGTTTGCAGCGTGATGTCCGACATGTCGGATTCCTTGTTCAACGGCGGATGCGTGGGTCGATCGCCGCCTGGGCGATATCGACCAGCAGGTTGAGCAGGACGAAAAATGTCGCCAGCACCAGGATCGTTGCTTGGAGTACCGGGATGTCGCGGCGGAAGATCGCCAGGTTCAGCAGGTTGCCGGAACCGGGCCAGTTGAACACTGTCTCTACCAGGATCGACCCGCCCAGCAGGTAGCCGAATTGCAGGCCCATCAGGGCCAGAATCGGCGGGGCGGCGTTCTTGGCGATGTGGCGGATCACCGGCCAGCGGGTCAGGCCTTTCGCGGACAGGGCGCCGACGAAATCCTGGCCGAGGATGTCCAGCACGGTTGCCCTCACCAGGCGGCCGATGACGCCCATAGGGATTAGCGACAGGGTGACGACGGGGAGGACGAGGTATTGCAGCCGGTCGTAGAGTGGCAGCGAGTCGTCGCCCATGCCTTGGGCGGGCAGCCAGTCGTGCAGGACGGCGCACAGCAGCACCAGGACGATGGCGCACCAGTAGTGCGGCAGGGAGACGCCGATGGTGGCGATGGCGGAGAACAGCTTGTCCGGCCAGCGGCCGTGATACAGCGCCGAGACCATGCCGCAGAAGATACCCATGGAAAAACCGAGCGCGGCGCCGAGGATGGCGAGGACGAAGGTGTTTTGCAGGGCCTCGACGAGTTGGCCCCAGACCGGCGTGGCGTTGAACACCGAGAGGCCGAAATTGCCGTGCAGGGCGCGCCACAGCCAGAGGGTGTACTGGATGTAAAGCGGTTTATCGAAGCCGAAGGCGGCTTTCATCTGGGCGATGACCTCGGGGGAGGCCTCGGGCGGCATCAGCATGTCGATGGGGTTGCCGGGCACGATGTGGACCAGGCCGAAGACGACGAGAGACACACCGAGCAGGATGGGGATAGCCTGGAGGAGGCGGCGGATGGCGAAGATGAGCATGCGGTCTGGTTTCTCCGTATGCGGCGATGCTGCGATGCAGCAATTCCGATGAGTCCTAGCACAGTGGTTATGGCTGTCCAGGGGGCTGTTGGATATTTTATGTGCTGTTGCATTTATTGGGTCAATTTCTTAGCTTCACGCCGCTTTGTTGGATGTTTGTTAGGCATTTCTGGAGGTCGTCATGCATGCAAGTCGCGTCTATCCATCTGTTGTTGAGCGTGTTGAGCAGCGAAGAGGCGGATTGCGGGTGTTTGATCGCCTCGATTCCAGGCGGACTGCCCATATTGTGGTCGATCTACAAAACGGCTTCATGGCGCCCGGCGCGGTCGCCGAAATCCCCGTTGCCCGGGATATCGTGCCCGCGGTGAACCGGATCAGCGCGACGTTGCGCGAGGCCGGTGGGCTGGTGGTCTACATCCAGAACACGTTCGATGAGATCGCGGTGCGGACCTGGTCCACGTTCTTCGACCATTTCTGCTCCCCTGCCCGCCGGCAGTTGATGATCGAGGCCTTTACCCCAGGGGCCGAGGGTCACGCGCTGTGGGCCGGCCTGGATGTGCGGGCGGAGGATCTGAAGGTTCGCAAGCGGCGCTTCGGTGCGTTCGCGCCTGGGGCATCCGATCTGCATGCGATCTTGCAGGCGCGCGGCGTGGATACGCTGATCGTGACCGGCACCGCGTCGCAGGTGTGCTGCGAGTCGACGGCTCGGGATGCGATGATGCTGAACTACAAGGTGTTTTTCGTTGAGGACGGCAATGCGACGTTCAACGATGAGGAGCATAATGCGACGCTGTCGGCGATGGCCCACACGTTCTGTGATGTTATCGATTCGGCGGCGCTGATTGCGCTGATCAAGCAGGACGCAGCGGTGCCTGAAGTTCGGGTGGCATAGGCTTTGCAGCGTCACGTCGTATCCACACGGATAAGGATGCGGCATGACAGTTTCGAGACGTGGCCTCCTCGCATCCGCGGCGGGGGCCGCGGTGCTTCCCGCCATTCCCGGACAGGCGGCCAGTCCGCAGGTACTGCGGATCGGCATGACGGCGTCGGACCTGCCGACCACGCATGGCATTCCGAACAACGGCGGCGAGGGTTTTCGGTTCCTGGGCTACCCGGCGTACGATTCCGTCGTGAACTGGGATTTTACCCATACCGACAAGCTGGCGGACATCACGCCGGGCCTGTTCACCGCCTGGCGTATCGACGAGGGTAATCCGCTGCGCTGGACCTGCGATGTGCGGCAGGGGGTCAAATTCCACGACGGTTCGGATTTCTCCGCGGATTCGGTGATCTTCAATTTCGACCGGATCTTCAACGAGAAATCCCCGCAATACGATGCGCCGGCGGCGCCGATCGTGCGGGCGACGGTGTCGATGATCGACAGCTACGCGAAGCTGGATGACAAGACGATTCTGATCACGACGAAATATCCGTTCAGTTTCCTGCCTTACCTGCTGACTCGCATTCTGATCGTCAGTCCGGCGCAGTGGGCGGCGACGGGCAAGAACTGGGCGTCGTTCGCGAAGAACCCGTCGGGGACTGGGCCGTTCAAGATCACCAAGGTGGTGCTTGGGCAGTATGCCGAGATGTCCCGGAATGATGGGTATTGGGATAAGGGTCGGGTTCCCAAGCTGGACAAAATGATCGTGTATCCGATGCCGGAGGCGACCACGCGCGTTGCCGCGCTGCGGTCGGGTCAGGTGGATTGGATCGAGGTGCCGCCGCCGGATTCCATACCGTCGCTGAAGGCAGCGGGCTTGCAGATCAGCCTGTGGCCGTATCCACATACGTATCCCTATGTGCTGAACTGTACCGACAGTTCGCCGTTCAAGGATGTGCGGGTCCGACAGGCGATCAACTACGCGGTCGACCGGGAAGGCATGTGCGCGATGCTGAACGGCACCGCCAAGCCGGCCATGGGATTGTATCCGCCGGACGATCCGCTGTTCGGCACGCCGGAGAACCATTACAAATACGATCCGGCGAAAGCGAAGGCTCTGCTTGCCGCGGCGGGATATGGGCCGGATAAGCCGTTGAAGGCGAAGATCATGATCTCGACGTCGGGTTCGGGGCAGATGGTGCCGATCCCGATGAACGAGTTCATGCAGGAAAACTTTAAGGCTGTCGGCATGGACATCGATTTCGATGTCGTCGAATGGGGGACGATGCTGGTCGCGGTGCGCAGCGATCCGAAAGCAGCGCAATCGCATGGCGATGACGGGATCAATATCAGCCTGAGCTTTACCGATCCTTCGTCGATGTTCCGGTATTATGCGAAGGACAGCTACTCACCTATCAACTACAACTGGGGGCACTGGGACAATCAGCCGGCGACCGATCTGTTGAAAAAAGCCCAGGCTACGTTTGATAAAACCGAGCAGGACAAGTTTCTGGCAGAGGCACATGCGATGGTTGTCGATGGCGGGGCTTGGTTGTTCATCGTCCACGACCTGAATCCGCGGGCGATGTCGAAGAAAGTTACCGGGTTCAAGCCGGCGCAGAGCTGGTACCAGGATTTCACCCAGATCAGCATGGCATGAGAGGCTAACAACAGAATGCTTCGTCGACATCTACTCGCGAGTGTGGCTGCCAGTGTGCTGGTGCCGGGTCTTCCGGCGCTGGCCGCCGGCGGTGGCACGCTGCGCATTGCCATGACCGCGGCGGACCTGCCCAGCGCGCACGGGATTCCGAATAATGGTTTCGAGGGATACCGTTTCCTGGGGTACCCGCCCTACGATGCCCTGGTGAACTGGGATCTTCGGAGCAATCCGGACAAGCCGGCCGACATCACGCCGGGCCTGTTCACCACGTGGAAGATCGATGAGGCCAATCCGCTGCGCTGGATCTTCACCGTGCGGCAGGGGGTGAAGTTCCATGACGGATCGGATTTCAACGCCGATGCGGTGATCTGGAACCTGCAGCGCATCTACGACGAGAAGTCGCCGCATTACGATGCGCCGGCGGCGCCGATCGTGAAGGCGGCGGTGTCGATGGTCGATACCTATGAGAAAGCCGAGGATGGGACGATCATCCTGACCACGAAATATCCGTTCAGTTTCCTGCCGTATCTGCTGACCCGCGTGCTCATGGTCAGCCCGGCGCAATACGATACGGTGGGAAAGACCTGGGCGGCGTTCGGCAAAAATCCGTCCGGCACTGGTCCGTTCAAGATCACGCGGGTGGTGCCTGGCCAGTATATCGAGATGGTCCGGAACGAAAACTACTGGGACAAGAGCCGCATTCCGAAGCTGGACAAGCTTGTGGTCAGTCCGATGGCCGAGGCCACGACGCGCATCGCGGCATTGCGGTCCGGCCAGGTGGATTGGATCGAGGTGCCGGCGCCGGATTCCATCGCCTCGCTGAAAGACGCTGGCTATACCGTGACGTTATGGCCGTATCCGCACACATGGCCTTATGTCGTCAATACCGAACCGGGTTCGATCTTCAGCGACGTGCGTGTGCGCCAGGCGGCGAACTATGCGATCGACCGGGAAGGTCTGTGCAAGCTGCTGAGCGGCACCGCCAAGCCGGCGGTCGGGCTGTACCCGCCGGGTCATCCGCTGTTCGGGACGCCGACGGAGAAATACACCTATGATCCGGCCAAGGCGAAAGCGCTGCTGGCCGCGGCGGGCTATGGGCCTGGGAAGCCGGCGAAGGCGAAGATCATGATTTCGACATCGGGGTCGGGGCAGATGCTGCCGATCCCGATGAATGAGTTCCTGCAACAGAATTTCACCGCGGTTGGGATGGATATCGATTTCGACGTCGTCGAATGGGGCACCATGCTGGTGGCGATCCGCAGCGATCCCACCGCGACCCAGTCGCATGGCGTGCAGGGCATCAATATCAGCCTGAGTTCGGTCGATCCCTCAACGATGTTCCGGTACTATGCCAAGGACAGCTTCTCGCCCACCAATTACAACTGGGGGCACTGGGACAATCCTGAGGTCACCGCGATGCTGAAGAAGGCGCAGGCCAGCTTCGACGCGGCGGAACAAACGAAGGTGCTGGCCGCGGCGCACGGCAAGATTGTCGATGATGCAGCCTGGGTCTTTATCGTGCATGACCTGAATCCTCGGGCCATGTCGAAGAAGGTGCAGGGCTTCGTCCCGGTGCAAAGCTGGTTCATCGACTTCACGCAGATTTCGCTGGGGTAAAGGCGAGGGGCGCTGCCCCTCGTGAAACCTGACCGGCGACTCGCCTCAGGCACCGCGGGCGGTGGGCTGATCGCGCGCATGTGATCGAGCCTGGGCAGACGGCCGGGAATAACCGGCGGCGCGCGACGTCAATGTCCATGATGGGTCTCGTGCGGCACCCGTTTCTGTGCGGGGCGTCCTGCAACCGTCCCTGGATGTCACGGTGCGCGGAGCGTAGGTCTTCTTGGGGGCCTGGGGTGCAGCCTAACCCAGTCTGGTTGTGGAAAGTCGACCCGGCAAACTGGACGTAGCGCAGGAGCGTCAAATTGCGGAGCGCACCCGAAACGCAAGAGGAATCCACAATGATTGCCGCCATAAGGATGCTGTCACTTGGCGCTGTGCTCATGCTCGGCGCTTGTGTTTCGAGGCCGCCGCCGGGTCCCGCGGCCATCGTGATGCCCGGAGCAGGCAAGGATTTCGCGGCGTTCCAGCAGGACGATGCCGTTTGCCGGCGCCATGCGGCGGCGAATACAGGTTACGGCGATCTCGCGCTGCCGCACACGGTGGGGTCGAACGCCGCAATCAGTGGCCCAACAGGAGATGCGGGCGCGGCAGCAGGAGCGCCGACCGGCTCAGGCGCTGCCGCCGCGAATGCCGCCGGTGCATCCATTCCAGAACCTAACGGTGAGGCCGTCCCCAACCAATTGGGATATTTGCAATGTATGGCAGCGCGAGGTGACACGGTGAGGCCGGGACCCACCGGGGACGTCGAGGCGGCCAATTGGTACGGCTACCCGTATCCCTATGATTATTCGTATCCGTACCCTTACGGTTATGGCTACGGCTATCCCTACGACTTCTACGGTGCTGGCTTCATTGGTGTATTTGGCGGCGGCTTTCACGACAGGGACTTTCATCGAAGGTTCTTCCACGCGGCGGGCTTGCATCAGGGGTTCGTTCACGGAGGGGGCTTCCATGGCGGAGGTTTTCATGGAGGCGGCGGACACCGCTGAGGCGCCCTCCGTAAACGACACACCGACGTATCACGGGTAGAGGACAGAGGGCCGGCTGCGCCGATGCCCTACGACGAGCCAGAGGATTTGCGGACCAGAGGATTCGCGGGCCAGAGGACTTGGGTTCCAGAGACCGTTCAGAACCTGGGGGAGATCAAAGCCGGTAAGTCATCGCGACCTTGAATATCCCGCTTTCCCTGTGCTCCACCCGGCCGGGCCGTCCACACGAACCGCCGGGTAGACCCCCCAGCTTCTGGACGGTCTGATCAGACCGTGCATGGGCGCGCCGCGAACCGAGAAAGCTGACGAGACCGAACGTTTCGCAGGCGGCTCCCATTCGAAGGTCGCACCGTCGCTCACAGAAATCAGCTTTTCGACAGCATGGCCCGCCGCAGGCTGTTGGCCAGGCCATGGATCGAACCGTCGCCATCTGCGATGACGCCGTAACCCATATGCCCGTCGATCCAGGCGTACCCGTTCGCCGTCCCCGAACTGACCGGCTGCATCGGCGCGACATCGGATCGCATGGGTTGCAGGAACAATGTGATGCGGCCGCCCTGGCCGTCGTCATAGACCAGCATCGCCGCTGGGCCGATTATGGTGGCCAGGACCCGTCCGCCGATCAACCGGTAGCCCTGTGCGCTGAGGTCCGGCACGTTCACGCTGCGGTGCAGTTTGCGATCGATCCATGCCACCAGTTCCGTCCGGTTCTCCGGCCCGATCTCGATCGGCCGGGTGGGATCCACTGCGAATACCGAATGCGCCGCCGCGGCTTCCAATCCCAGCCGCGTCACTTCGCCCATGCGCTGCGAACCACGCGCGATCCATCCGGTGCCCACGCCCAGGCCCAGCGTCAACACCAAGGCGGCGGCAACGCGCCAGGGGCTGCTGAACAGGCTCTGGCGGTGCCGAACGGCACGCTGCTCCTGCAGGTGCCCGAGGTGAAGCGACGACGGCACGGGTTCACGCAGCTTGAACGCGAGCGCCTCGCACAGCGCCTCGGACTGTTCGCGCCAGCCCTCCACCCGGTGCCGTAGTGCCGGGTTCGCCTGCAGATGCGCTTCCACGTCGCCACGCCGCACCGGGTCGAGCCGGCCGTCGGCGTAGGCGTGCAGATCATCCTCCTGAACGGGGCGGATCGGATCGGTCATTTCACCCTTCTCAGTATCGGCCGCTTCGTGCCGTCCATGTATGCGTGCAGATTGTCTCGCGCCCGGCTGAGGCGCGACATCACCGTGCCGACGGGAACCTCCAGGATTGACGCGACTTCGCGGTATTCCAGCCCCTCGACACTGACCAGCAGAAGCACCTGCCGCTGGTCCTCGGTCAGCCGGTCCAGGCCGGCCAGCAGGTCACGCCGAATCAGGGCATCATCCTGTTCGGGGCCGATGGGAACCTCGGCGTTATCCGTCGCCTCGTCCGGCATCGTCACACGCCGCTTGCGCTTCGTTCGCCACCGGCTGACGAACAAATTATGCATGATCGTGAACAGCCACGGCCGGACAGCGGCGACCGCCGGGTCCGCCGCGACGCGGTCGAGCGCCCGCACCAGGCAATCCTGCACCAGATCGTCGGCGTCGTCCGTATCGCGCAGCAAACTCCATGCGTAGCGGCGCAACGCGGGGATCGAGGCCTCGATCTCACCCATCAGCGTCATCAGGTCTCCTGCGGGCTTGTCAGTGCGGTTGACGCCTGAACCGCCGATCTATTCCGCCAGGAATTATTTTTCCATGCATCGGAATAGCGGCGAACTTCGCGCGTCTGTTGGGGCAACCGGCGTTCACCTGCTGACGACAGTGCGGGACGGCGGCCTACGTCAACAACGGATGGATCAGATCATGAGACAAACTCTCCTTGCCAGCCTGGCGCTGGGCCTGGTGGTCGGCGCCATGGGCAGCGCCATCGCCCAGACGCCGCCGTCCCGGGTGCGCGCCACGATCGACAGCGTGAGCCCCACGGCCATCACGGTGACCCCGCGCAACGGCAGCCCCACCACGATCGCGCTGCCGGCGGACGTGCATATCTCCGGCATTTCGATCGCCAAGATCAGCGACATCAAACCCGGCAGCTACATCGGCACCGCCGCCGCGCCGCAGCCGGACGGGACGCAGAAGGCGCTGGAGGTGCATGTGTTCCCGCCCAGCATGGTCGGTGCTGGCGAGGGTTTCCGGCCATGGGACAGTCAGCCCAACAGCACGATGACGAACGGCACCGTGGGTGACCTGGTCGGGTCCAAGGGGCGTACCCTGACGGTGAAATACAAGGGCGGCGAGAAAACCGTGATCGTGCCCGAGGACGTGCCGATCGTCAGCATCGAGCCGGGCACGCGCGATCTGCTGAAGCCGGGCGCGCATGTGATCGTTTTCGCGAAGAAGGGTGATGACGGGTCGCTGAGCGCGATCTCCGTCAACGTTGGGGAAAACGGCCTGACCCCGCCGATGTGAGTTTTTTTGGCTTTGCAGCGGCGGCGGGTGAAGCCGCCGCTTCTGTCCCCTCCATGCAGGAAATACCCAATGCCCTACGAACGGCAGGGGCGCTGGATCGTCATCCATCCGATGGTGGTCCGCCTTGCCCATTGGCTGAATGCCACTTCCATCGTGGTCATGGTGATGAGCGGATGGGGCATCTACAACGCATCCCCGCTCTTTGCCTTCCACTTCCCGGTCTGGGCGACGCTCGGTGGCTGGCTTGGCGGTTCCATCGCCTGGCATCTGGCGATGCTGTGGGTGCTGGTGGCCAATGCGGCGATCTACGTTGCGTATGGACTTCTGTCCGGGCGTTTTGTCCGGATGCTGTTGCCGCTGACGCCGGGACTGGTCTGGCGTGACCTGGTGGATGCCCTGTCGCTGCGGCTGTCGCATACGCCTGGGACGTATAATGCCGTGCAGCGCCTGGCCTATGTCGGCGTGCTGATACTGGGGGCGGTCGCGGTTTTGTCCGGCCTTGCACTGTGGAAGCCGGTGCAACTGCAAACGCTGGCGTCGTTGCTGGGCGGCTATGAGGTGGTTCGGCGGATCCATTTCCTGGCCATGGCCGGAATCGTCGGTTTTGTCGTGCTGCACCTGACACTGGTCGCGCTGGTGCCGCGCACTCTGCTGGCCATGCTGACCGGTCGGGTCCATGCCGGCGCGGACGTCTCGCGATGACCCGCCGGTTCGTCGTGGATGCCGCCGACCATGCCCCGCGGCTGGAAGCGGTTCGCCGCCGCCTGTTCCTGCGAAACGGTCTGTCGCTGGGGGCACTCGGGCTGCTGACCGGCTGCAATCTGCAGGACGGGGATGCGGTCGACCGTGTGTTGTGGGCGATGTCGCGCTTCAATGATCGGGTGCAGGCCTGGATGTTCGACCCGAACCGCCTGGCGCCGACCTATCCGGTCAGCGCCATCACCAAGCCATTTCCGTTCAACGCGTTCTACGCGGAGGACAGCGTTCCCGACATCGACGGCGCCGACTGGAAACTGGAAGTCTCCGGCCTGGTGCAGGATCGCACCCCATGGACGTTGCAGCGGTTGCGCGGCTTGCCGCAATACGCGCAGATCACCCGCCACATCTGCATCGAGGGATGGAGCGCGATCGGCCAATGGAGCGGCGCTCGTTTGAGCGATTTTCTCGTTCGGATCGGCGCGGATACGCGGGCTCGCTATGTTGGTTTCAAATGTGCCGATCGCTATTATGGCAGTTTGGACATGGCCACCGCGCTGCATCCGCAGACCATTCTGGCGGTCGACTACGGCGATAAGCCGCTGCCCCCCGAGTATGGCTTTCCGCTGAAGGTGCGGGTTCCTACGAAACTTGGTTTCAAAAACCCGAAGCACGTCGCGGCGGTGTTCGTGACCAACGACTATCCGGGGGGGTATTGGGAGGACCAGGGGTACAACTGGTTCAGCGGGTCGTAGAGCGTTGTCGCCTGAGGTCGTAGGCCTCAAATATGCCGCCAGAGCGGCCGCGCCAGCGCCAGGCACACCAGACCAATCGATCCCGACGCAGCGGTGGCCCATGGTGCGCCGATCGCGTCGGCCAGCAGACCGAGCGCGACGAACCCGATCGGCCCCGTACCGATGCACATTGACAGCACGCCGAGGAGTCGTGAGCGCATCTCCGGTGGTGCTGCGAGATAGACCAAGGTCGCCTGCATGGTGCTGAACCCTGCGCCGCCTAACCCGGTGAGCAGCAGCGCGCTGCCGGCGATTTCAGGCGACGGCACCAGGGCAAACACGATCAGCATTGCCATGTAGATGGTCACTCCGCCGACATAGGCACGAGCGTACCAGGCGGGACGCAGGAAAAGCGTCAGCAGCAGGGCGCCGCAGAACGCGCCGATCCCGTCCATGCTGGCCAGGATGCCGATTCCTCCCGCGCCCAGCCCAAGCTGGTTCTGGCCGATGACGGGAACCATGCTGGTGAACGGCCAGCCGAACAAATTGTAGATGATCGTCACCACCAAGGTGGCGATCAGCCGGCGATCGCCGCGGACCAGCCGGAAGCCCTCGGCGATTCGGGTAAAGACCGGGGCGATGCCGACCAGGGCGGCGTTGCGATAACGCACACGGAACGCCGCGTACAATGCGAAAGCGTACAGCGCGACACTGAGCGTGAAAACGCCGCCTATGCCGGCGCTGGCCAACAGCAGGCCGCCGATGGTCGGTCCTACCATGCGACTGGCGTTGTTGGCGCCCACATCGAGTGACATGGCGGTGCTCATCTGATCGCCGCCGACGGCGTCGCCGATCATCACCCGCCGCACAGGATTGTCGGTGGCCCAGCCCAGGCCGTTGAGGAAGCTGGCGACCGCGAGATGCCAGATCGCAAGCTGGCCGCTGTATGCGAGCAGTGCCAAAGAGGCCGAGGTCGTCAGCATCAGCATGACAACCGCGATCAGCGTGATGCGCCGATCGATCTTCTCGGCCCAGGCGCCGATGAAGACGCCGAACACACCCATGGGCAACAGTCGCAGCATGGTCATCATGGCAACGAGAAAAGCGGACCCGCTGTGCTGGTAGACGAAAACGCCGACGGCAATGGTCTCCAGCCACCGCACGGTGAAGACCACGAGTCCCACGGACCAGAGCCGCCAGAAATCGGGGCATCCCGCCAGCGTCAGCCGCTGCATCGATCGGGTCCGCGCAGGGGACGCGGCGATGCTCCTCGGGGCAATCGCACCCCGCGGCATCTTCAGGCGGCTTTTCATCGACATCTCCTCTGCCGGAGACTGGACCACGGATGTCCCGCGCCGCGCTAGATGCGAGAAGGACCAACCATCAGAAGTCGACGTGAACGGTGGCGAAGGCGCTGAAAGGTCCGCCGACGAGAGCCCCCGCGTCGACCCGGAATCCCGGGATATCGCCGATCCACGGCTCCGTCCCATGTCGGCCAGTGATTGGCTGATCTTGGCTGCCCGGGAGCGGACGTTGCCACCAAAGCCCTCTCCGGCCGGCTGCTGAACCCGGTACGGACCTGACCGACGTCGGGGCTTTGCGTCGTCGTCGGTTTGTGGTGGGCTGGACTGAGCAGGCCTGATGTTGACGACCTTCGGGACGCCGAACCCGGACAAAAACCGCCCTTTCGAGGCACATCATTGCGGGAGATGCAGATGGCAGACGCTACACTCACCCTTACCCTGGCTGACTACGCGCGTGTCATGCCGCTGGCGGTCGGTGCGGTGGCGCCCGAGGGCGTCAAGCTGAATGTCATTACGGGCAAGGCGGGATCTTGGCCCGACCGGGCCAAGCTGCTCGGGCGCGCGTTGACCGATCCGTCGGTCGATGCCGGTGAAGGCTCGATGGGGCAGCATTTGTCGCGGATCGGCAAGGGCGACCGCCGCTTCATCGCGTTGCCGGCGTTTCCGCTGCGGAATTTCACCGCGCGGGACCTGTATGTGGCGAAAGACAGCGCGTTGCGGACACCGAAGGACCTGATCGGCAAGCGCGTCGGAATGTATAGCTGGGCCGCCAGCGGATCGATCTGGTACCGGCATTTCCTGCGGTGGTGCGGTGTCGAGGCCGACCAGATCCAGTGGCTGATCGGCGATGTCGATGTGCCCCAGATCTCCCAGCCCGGCAGCGATTTTCCGCCGCATGTGAAATCCGCGCCGGCTGGCCGCGCGTTGTCCGAGATGCTGATCGCCGGCGAGATCGATGCACTCTACAGCCCGCCGCGGCCGACCAAGTACCACCCTAAGAATGGCCCCATCGTGCGCCTGGTTTCCGATGTGCGCGGGACGGAGCAGCGCTATTTCGCCGAAACCGGTGTGTATCCGCCGCAGCACCTTGTGGTCATGCGCCGCGAGGTGTGGGAGCGTGACAAGTCCCTGGCACGCCGACTGACCGATGCCTTCATCCGCAGCACCGAATATTTCGAGACCCAGCAACGCAACTTTCCCTACGTGACCCCCTGGCACGACCTGGAAAACGAGCTCAGTGCGACCGGCTATCACGCCGATGGGCTGGAGCCGAACCGCCATACCATGGAACTGTTCTGCGAGATGGGCTTCGCGCTGGGTCTGACACCAAAACTGGTTTCGGTTGACGACTATTTTGCCGAGTATCTGGAGTCGATGTAGACCGTCCACCACCGAAATCATGTCCTCCTGAACGGGAAGGGGATCGTCCCATGACAACAGACTGGATCGGCGGCTTGTGCGCATCTGTCGATGCCGGCGCGATGATGCGGCATCTGGAGGAATTTGCGAAGCGCGTGAAACTATCCGGCACGGCGGAGGAACTGGAAAGCTTCCGCTATCTGCGGGCGACGCTGGACGGATATGGTTACAAAACCGACCTTATCCTGCATGACGCGTATATCAGCCTGCCCGGAAAGGCGAAATTCGAGGTGGACGCGGACACGCCTGACTGCATCACGCATTCTTTCTCCAGGTCCTCACCGGCCGGTGGCCTGCGTGGCACCGTGGTGTATGGCGGCAACGGCCGAGCCGAGGATTTCGCGTCGATCGATGTGCGCGGCAAGATCGTGCTGCTGGACGGGATGGCCAACCCTAGCGCGAGCCGCCAGGCGTCATTGGCGGGGGCGATCGGGCAGGTGCATATCAGCCCGCATGAACACCTGCATGAGATGTGCGTCTCCCCGGTCTGGGGCAGCCCGACGCAGGCGACGCGGGATGCGCTGCCATCCACGGTGGTGTTGACCTTGCGCCAGGCGGATGGCGAGGCGCTGAAGCGGCGGGTGCAGGGAAACGCGCCTGTCGAGGTGACGCTCCATGCCGAGGTGGAGACGCGTTGGCGCAAGACCCCCATCCTGGTGGCAGAACTACCCGGTTCGGATGACGACGAGCCGTTCGTGATGTTCTCCGGCCATCATGACACCTGGTACTACGGCGTTATGGACAACGGCGGCGCCAACGCCACCATGCTCGAGATTGCTCGCTTGTTCGCGCCGCAGCGGGCGGCGTGGCGGCGCGGGCTGCGGCTGTGCTTCTGGTCGGGCCATTCGCATGGGCGCTATGCCGGGTCCACCTGGTATGCCGATACGCATTGGCACGAACTCGCGAAACGCTGTGTGGTGCACGTGAATGTCGATTCCACCGGCGCAAGGGGCAACACCGTCCTGTCGGATGCACCGTGTTCGGCGGAACTGTGCGGGCTGGCGCGCGAGGCGATCGCTGAACGAGGCGGCCAGGAACACGACGGCCACCGCATGAGCAGGGCAGGGGACCAGTCGTTCTGGGGCATCGGCCTGCCGTCGATGTTCATGGGCACGGGTGAGCAGCCGGCCGGTTCGGCGGAAAGTTTCACACGCTCCGTATTTGGCGGCGGCGCTCGGAAGGGGGCCGGCTTCGGCTGGTGGTGGCATACACCTGACGATACGCTGGACAAGATGGATCCTGACCTGCTGGTGCGGGATACGCAGATCTATGTCCATACGATCGGGCGCCTGCTGACGGATCGGGTCCTGCCGCTGGACTACGCGGCGGCCGCATCGGCGCTGAGCGCGGAACTGACGAAGGTGCAGCAGGCACTGGGCGGCGTCTTCGACCTCTCAGGCTTGATCGGTCGCGCGGAGGTGCTGCGGGACAAGGCGGAGAGGATTACCCGTCTGACCGATGGCGCCGCGGCGGCCCGCGTGAACCAGGCCCTGATGGCGGTCGGCAGAGCGATGGTGCCGATGGACTACACGACGGGCGATCGGTTCGAACACGATCCGGCGCTGCCGCAGTCGAAATATCCCGCGCTCGACGTCGTGCGGCAGTTGGCCGCGGCCGCACCTGGTTCGGATGACGCGCTGTTCCTGACGGGCGGGGCACGCCGAGCCTGCAACCGGTTGGGGCATGCGCTGGATCAGGCGGCCGAGGCCCTGACCGCATGTCTGGCGGCATGATGGAAGCTGCCCCGCCTTCCTATGAATTCGGCATCGATATCGGCGGTACCTTCACCGATGTTGTCTGCCGGTCCTCCGACGGCGCCGTCCGGCTCGCCAAGCTTCCCACCACGCGCGGCAATCCCAGCCTCGCGGTGCTGGCGGCGCTGGAAACCGCCCGTAATGAATGGGGCGTCGATCTCGCTCGTATCACGCGGTTTGCCCATGGCACCACCGCCGCCACGAACGCGGTGCTGGAACGCCGTGGCGCACGCATCGGCCTGATCACGACACAGGGCTTCAAGGACGTGCTGGAGATCGGCCGCCAGATGCGGCACCAGATGTACGACCTGGTGCTGAAGCCGGAAACACCGGTCTTCCTCGCCCCCGGCTGCTTCCGCAAGGAAGTCAAAGAGCGCATCGGCGCCAACGGCGAAGTCGTCATCCCGCTCGATGAGGCCACGGTCCGCACCGCCCTGACGGAACTGCGGGACCAGGACGTCCAGGCGATCGCGGTGTGCCTGCTGTTTGCCTTCCTCGACCCCACGCACGAACAGCGCATCCGGCAGATCGCGGCGGAGGTGTTGCCGAACGTGCCGGTGTCGCTGTCCTCCGACGTGGACCCGGCCTTCCGTGAGTATGAGCGCACCTGCATCACCGCCTTCGACGCCTACATCAAGCCGGTGGTGTCCGATTATCTCGCCAACCTGGAGGCCGGTCTCGACCGCATCGGCGTGCGCGCGCCGCTTCAGGTCATGCAATCGCGTGGTGGCCTCGCCTCCTCCCCGGTTGCCCGGCAGCGGCCGGTGCGGCTGTTTCTGTCCGGTCCCGCCGCCGGCGTGATCGGCGGGCTGGAGGCAGGTCTGGCCGCCGGGTTCCGCGACCAGATCACCGTCGATGTCGGTGGCACGTCCTGCGACATCGCGCTGATCAGCGACGGCCAGCCTCTGATCCGTTCGGAAGGCGTGATCGACGGCTTCACCGTCCGTGTGCCGATGGTGGACGTCACCGCCATCGGATCGGGCGGTGGCAGCATCGCCTGGCTGGACGCCGCCGGCACGCTACGGGTCGGTCCGCAATCCGCCGGGTCGGAGCCTGGGCCGGCCTGCTATGGCCGCGGCGGGGAATTGCCGACGGTCACCGATGCCTCTGTCGTGCTGGGCTATATCGATGCCGGCCGGTTTGCCGGCGGCACGATGCAACTCGATCCGCGGGCTGCGCGAGCCGCCATCGCCCTCCACATCGCCGAACCGCTGGGCCTGTCGGTCGAGGCGGCGGCACTGGGCATCCACCGTGTGCTGAACGCACAGATGGCGGAGGCGATCCGGCTGGTCTCGATCGGGCGCGGCATCGACCCGCGTGGCTATGCGCTGATCCCGCTGGGTGGCGCCGGTCCAATGCACGGCACCGCACTGGCCGAGGAACTGGGTATCCAGGCCGTCGTCGTGCCGCCGCATCCCGGGGTGCTGGCGGCCACCGGCCTGCTGGGCGCGCCGGTCGAGCACGAGGTCGCCGCCGCCTTCCCGCGTGCGTTGGAGGGTCTGGACCTGTCGGAGGTGCAGGCGGCCCTGGCGACGCTCGACGCCCAATGTTCGGAGCTGATGCGGCAGGAAGGCGCTTCTGACGCCGTCATCAGCCACTATGCCGACATCTGCTATATCGGCCAGTCCTATCACTTGCAGGTCGGGCTGGACGCGACCGCCCCCGACGCCTTGGCGACAGCCTATCGCGACTTTCAGATCGCGCATGATCGGGTCTACGGCCACCAAACCGACAACCCCGCGCGTATCGTCAACCTGCGGACCGTGCATCGGGCCACGACGGGGCGCCCAGCGACGGCGGCGGCGTTGGCAACCGGTTCAGGCAGGGAAACGGTGCAGCGGATGATCCGCGTCAGGCAGTCCGACCAACCGGTGGCGGCATCCATCTGGCAGCGGGAAGACCTGCGAGGGCCGGTGCCGGGGCCGGCGATTATCGAGCAGGCCGACACGACAACGCTGGTGGAACCCGGATGGACCGCAGAACCGGGTGAGAACGGCCAGTTGCTGCTACGTCCCTTGGCCGTGGCCGCACCGGCTGTCGCGGGCGGCTTCGATCCGATCACCATGGAGGTCATTCGTCACAAGCTGGAAGGCATCGCCAATGAGATGCAGTCCACGCTGCTGCGCAGTTCCTTTTCGCCGATCGTGAAAGAGGGCCTGGATGCCTCGGCCGGGCTGTTCACCGCCGACGGGGTCACCCTGGCGCAGGCCGTTGCCATCCCGATCCACCTGGCCACCTTGATCCCGGTGCTGCGCCGGGTGATCGACACATATCCCCCGGAGACGATGGACCCGGGTGATATCTTCCTGATGAACGACCCGTATTGCGGCGGCACGCATCTGCCGGACATCGCCATCGTCCAGCCGGTGATCGTCGAGGGCAAGGTTCTGGCCTTCGCTGCGGCGATGACGCATCACCAGGACATGGGCGGCCTGACGCCCGGATCGGTGCCCACCAGCGCCACCGAGATCTTCCAGGAAGGCCTGCGCATCCCGCTGCTGAAGTTTCGCGACCGGGGCGTCATCAACGAAACCCTGGTGGCGATGATCCGACAGAACGTGCGCATTCCCGATACGGTGATGGGGGACATCCACGCCCAGGTCGCCGCCTGCGGCATCGGCACGCGGCGGCTGACGGAAATTGCCGGCCGTTACGGCTCCGGCATGTTGACGCAGGTCTTCGCAGAACTGCTGAACCGATCGGAGACCATGACCCGCCAGGCGTTGTCCGCCATCCCGGACGGGACCTACCGGTTCGTCGATTTCCTCGACAATGACGGGATCGAGTTCGACAAGGACATTCGTATCGTGGTGGCCGTCACCATCCGCGACGGCGCGATGCATGTCGATTGCACCGGCACCAGTCAGCAGGTGCGCGGTCCGCTGAACTGCGTGCCGTCCGGGTCGATGGCAGCCGCCTGCTTCGCGATACGAGCGCTGACGGATCCATCGATTCCGACGAATGGCGGGTGTTTCCGGCCGATCTCCCTGCATCTGCCCGCCGGCAGCCTGCTCAACCCCATCGAACCCGCGCCGGTCAACGCCCGTACATCCACGATCAAGCGGGTCACCGGGTCGATCATCTCGGCCCTGGCGCCCGCGCTGCCGGACCGGGCACCGGCTGCGTCGGCCTGTGAGATGCTGATGGTGGCGTTCGGCGGCAAGACCGACCAGGGCAAGGCCTTCGTCATCGGCGACCTGGTCGCCGGCGGCAGTGGCGCCTCGCGGTTCGGCGACGGGGTGGACGTGATCGAAACCGACGCCACCAACTGCATGAACCTGCCGGCCGAGGCGATGGAGATGGAAACGCCGATCCGGGTGAACCGCGTGGCGCTCGCCTCGGGATCCGGTGGTTCGGGTGAATACCGCGGCGGCCTGGGGACGATCCGCGAGTATGAGATGCTGGTGGGCGATGTCGCGTTCACCCATCGCGGCGAGCGCCATTTCAGCCGAGCGAGGGGCCTGGCGGGTGGCGGGGATGGCGGGCTGGCCCATGGAACCATCCTGCGTTCGGATGGCACGAAGGTGGTGATTCCGTCGAAGATCGTCACGCGGCTGGGTCGGGGTGACCGGGTCGTCGTGCAGACCGCGGGCGGCGGCGGGTATGGCGATCCGATCCGCCGAACAGCCGACCGCGAGGCGCTGGATATGGCGGACGGGAAGACCGTGGCACCGTCAGCTTGAGCGACCGCGAACGCAATGAGGTGGGTGGGCGCGCGCCAAAGTAGCTGATGGCTATGCCATCGCGGCAGCGCAGGTCACTTCGACCCAGGTCTCGACGATCTGGGGTCTCGACGATCTGGGGTCTCGACGATCTGGCCGAAATTATTGATTCGACTCCAAAAAAACAATTCTGTGATTGGACCGGTCACGAAGGTCCTGAATAGGGTCGGTCGCGATGTTGACTCGTTTCCTCTTCTTGCTTGTGTCGGCCGGCGCTTTGTCCGGCTGTGGCTCTGTTTTGACCGCTTCGACCGCGGACGTTGCAGGTATCGCGGGGGCGGGCGTGGCGAGCGCCGTGACCAAAAGCCCTGCGGCCGCCACGGGAATTGGCCTGGGCGTCGCGGCTGGTGCCAATGCCGGGTTGCAGTACGTCGAACGTAACGTTCACCAGGCCGAACAGGATCGGATCGCTGAGGCCGCGGGACCACTGGCGCCCGGTGTGATCGGACGCTGGAGCGTCACGCATCGCATCCCGATCGAGGATGACGAGCATGGCGACCTCGTCGTCACCCGCCTGATTGGCGCGGCGGATTTTCGCTGCAAGGAGATCGTGTTCTCGGTCGATACGGTGAAAGAGAAAATGCCCGACCGGGCATTTTATACAGCGACCGTTTGCCAGGATGGCCAGGCCTGGAAGTGGGCCTCGGCCGAACCGGCGACGGAGCGATGGGGATCGCTGCAGTGAAGACGCCGTCGTCGGCTGCCATCCTGGTGACGGCTTTGCTGCTGGCTGGCTGCTCTTCGACACCGCAGATCGCTGCGGCCGTGACGGGTGGAGCCGTTGGGGCGGCGACCGCCAATCCGGCCGTGGGGTTCGCCGTCGCGGTGGCGGTCGACGCCGGCGCCAACTACGCCGTTCGCTACTACGGCCGCAGCCGGCAGGGCGCGGAGCAGGATGCGATCGCCCAGATCGCAGGGGCCTTACCGATCGGCACCGAGGCCGCATGGAAAATCGAGCACACCATACCGATTGGCAATGAACACGGGCAGCTTCGGATCGTCCGCACGATCGACTCGCCGTTGGCGGATTGTAGGGAAGTGGCGTTTTCGGTCGATGAAGGCAAAGGCAAAGACCTGAAGCGGGCGTGGTTCACGACTGACATCTGCAAGCAGACCGAAGGGTGGAAGTGGGCAGCCGCCGAACCGGCGGTGGAGCGCTGGGGCTTTCTGCAGTAGGATGACGTAGCCGCTGAGGGTTCTGGCGGCGCTCTTGGCTGCTGGGATCAGGCATACGCACGGAACACGCTTTGGCCGCGCGGGGCCAGCCCGAGGCGACCGCCGAGCAGTCTGCCAACCCCCGAAGGTGGTTGTCCGCCGGCAAAGATGTAACACTGCGCCGTGGTCCACCGATGGTTCGGACCCATTCGCATAATCACCCAGGAGGAACCCTTGTCGCAGGTCGAATTCCCCACCTTCCAGACCGTCCTCTACGACGAACCCCGCCCCGGGGTCGCTCGTGTCACGCTGAACCGCCCCGAGAAGCGCAATGCGCAAAACATGCAGATGACCTACGACATCAACAGCGCCTTTGACCATGCTGTGCGACAGCCGCACGTGAAGGTCATCGTGCTCGCCGCCGTGGGCCAGCATTTCAGTTCGGGTCACGATCTTTCGGGTGATGGCAGCAAGACCTGGAAGGATTTTCCCGTTCTGGGAACCTGGGCCAACTTCGACCAGCCGGGGGCCGAGGGGCTGTACGCCCGCGAGATGGAAATTTACCTCGAAATGACCGAACGCTGGCGGAACATTTCCAAGCTGTTGATCGCGCAGGTGCAGGGCAAATGCGTCACCGGCGGGCTGATGCTGGCCTGGTGTTGCGATCTGATCGTCGCGAGTGACGACGCCCAATTCATCTGCACATCAGGCAAGATGGGCGGATCGGGAATCGAGTATTACGCCTACCCGTGGGAAATCAGCCCGCGCCAAGCCAAGATGTGGTTGCTGACCGGCGAATTATCGGTCGAAAAAGCCCAGCAATACGGCATGGTCAACGACGTGGTACCGCGTGCGGACCTTGAACAGCACACGCTTGAGCTTGCCGAACGGCTGACCAAGCACACGTCGTGGACACTGAATATGACGAAGTCCCAAGTGAATCATGCACAGGATGCCCAGGGACGCCGCAGCTCGATGCAGTACGCGTTCGCCGTGCATCAGCTCGGTCATGCCCATCGAAAATTGACCGTGGGCGCCAATGTCGATCCCGATACGCTGCCGGAAAATATCAGGCAGCACTATCTGCGGCGGATCGAGCGGGCAGCGGAATAAGCCTGATCGCCCGTCGGGCGTGATGGGAGAAAGTGTCGAGCCATGCAAGGCCTCAATCAGGATCTGCCGTTGTTGCTGTCCAGTGTCCTGCAACACGGTGCGACGACCTATGGTGCCGTAGAGGTCATTGGCGGCCATGCCAATGAGGCGATCGACTATGACTACGTCCGGCTTGAAGTGCGGGCACGGCAACTGGCGTCGGCGTTGTTCGGGTTGGGTTATGGGCCGGATCGTTTCATCGGATCCCTGGCGTGGAACACGCATCGGCATCTGGAATTGTTCTATGCCGTAACGGGTGTCGGCGCCGTTCTGCATACCGCCAATCCGCGGCTGCCGCCGGCACAGATCGCCTATACCATCAACTTCACCGGCTACGAGACACTCTTCATCGACACCGATACGCTGGCGCTGGCGGAACAGTTGGCGCCGCAACTTCATACCGTGCAGCGCTATGTGATGATGGCACCGCCCGGCGCATGGCCGCCAACGTCTCTGCCGTTGCTGTCCTACGAAGATTTGCTGGCCAGCGGAAACGCCGGCTTCACCTGGCCGGTGCTGGATGAACGATCCGCCTGCCTGTTGTGTTTCACCTCTGGCACCACCGGGATGCCGAAGGGCGCCTTGTATACGCATCGCGGCACGGTGCTGAATGCGCTGTCCACCGGCGGCGGCAATGCCTGGGCACTGAATGCCGATGATGCGATCCTGGCCATTCCCGGCTTCTTCCATTGCAATGGCTGGGGGGTGCCGTTCTTCGGACCCATGTACGGGGCAAAATTGGTGCTGCCGGGCCGACGCGCGGACAGCGCGTTCCTGCACGCGTTGATCGTTGAGCACGGTGTCACCGTCGCACCCGGCGTGCCCACGATCTTCCTGGATTTGTTGCGGCACTGCCGAGAGACCGGTGGGGGCCTGGGACGGCTCAATCGCATCTTCTCCGGTGGCGCGGCACCACCGCTGGCGATGATGGAGGCCTATCTGCGCGACTATGGCGTGCGCACGATCCATGGCTGGGGTATGACCGAAACGACCAGCGGTGCCACGATGTCCTTCGCACCGCGTGACCTGCCGCCCGACGAGGCGCTGCGGGCGATGCGCACGCAAGGCCGGCCGGTTTTTGGCGCGGCCATTCGTATCAGCGGCGACGATGGCACCGAACTGCCGCGCGACGGCATCACGCCGGGCCACCTGGAGGTACGCAGCCACTGGGCAGCCGCCGGCTATTTCCAGCGGCTCGAGGTTGAGGCGACAACCGCGGACGGTTGGCTACGAACCGGGGATGTCGCCAAGATCGACCCGGACAATACGCTGCATCTGGTCGACCGCAGTAAGGACGTGATCAAATCCGGCGGCGAGTGGATCAGCAGCCAGGCGCTGGAAGATGCCGCCACGAACCATCCCGCCGTCCGTGAGGCCGCCGTCATCGCAATGCCTCACCCGCGTTGGCAG
Organism: Acidisphaera sp. S103; assembly: GCF_009765975.1. Lineage (GTDB taxonomy): Bacteria > Pseudomonadota > Alphaproteobacteria > Acetobacterales > Acetobacteraceae > Rhodopila. Next base: position 300,568 of record NZ_LMUJ01000036.1, read on the forward strand.
GAACGTCCATTGCTGATCGTTGTCGCCGCACGCCCGGTGACGCAGGCGGCATTGCAGGCGCATCTGCTCACACTGGTGCCAAAATGGTGGTTGCCCGATGCGATCGCGTTTGTCGATGCGTTGCCGCATGGCCCGACCGGAAAACTCGACAAGCAGGAATTGCGGCGGTGGCTGGCCGACGGGCGGTTGGATATCGCGTCGGCGCCGTCGTGAACATGGCGTCCGGCTTGCGCCGGCAACCGGACCATGGAAGCATTTCCCATCGTGGCCAACGCGCACGCAAAAAGGGAGAAAGTCCATGGATGTCGGCATGATGATGGTTTTCGCCAGCTACGGCTGGGAAAACTGCTCCGACGGCCGGGTTTGGGAGGAGGAGATCCGCCTCGCCAGGCTGGCCGCCGATCTGGGCTTCGACTGTCTGTGGTCCGCCGAACACCACTTCAACGACTATTCGTTCGTACCCGACAATATCCAGTTGATGAGCTATATGACTGGGATCTGCCCGAACATCGACCTCGGCACCGCAGCGGTGATTCTGCCCTGGCACGATCCCCTGCGCGTGGCGGAACAAGCCGCCGTGCTGGATAATCTGTCGAAGGGCCGGTTTCGTTTCGGCATGGGGCGCGGCCTCGCACGCCGTGAATTCGCCGCCTTCCGCCTCAGCATGGATGAATCACGCGCTCGCTTCGACGAAGCGGCACCGATGATCGTCAACGCGCTGAAGACCGGGTTCATCGAAGGCGACGGCCAGTTCTACAAGCAGCCACGCGTCGAAATCCGCCCGCGTGCGCAACATTCATTTGACGGCCGTATCTACGCCGTGGCGTCCAGCGAGGATTCCGTGCTGTCGGCGGCCAAACTCGGTGCCCACATGGTGATGTTCGCCGACCGGCCATGGGAAATGCGAGCGCCCGTGATCAAGCACGGACAGGACCTGCACCGGCAATTCCACGGCACCGAACCGCCGCATGTCATGCTGACGGAATTCTGCGTATGCGGCGCCGACCTGGCCGAAACCGAGGAAGAAGCCCGCCGCTATCAGGGCAAATTCGTCGAGAGTAATTTCTATCATTACGAATTTCTTGGCGAACACTTCAAGACGGTGAAAGGATACGACTCTTACCAGCAGAAGGCCGAGATCGCCCGCAAGGGCGGGCTGGAAGGGGCAGTGAACGGGTTCATGCAGGCGGCAAGCTGGGGAACCCCCGAGAAAATCCTGCGCGGGCTGGAGGCTCGGCGGGCGCTGATCGGCGATTACGAACTCAACGTCGCGTTCCGTTTCGGTGGCACACCGCTGGAAGTGTCGGAACGCGGCTTGCGGTTGTTCGCCAAGGAAGTGCTGCCGGTGCTGAAGTCGTGGACATCGGCCGGGGCGGCAAAAGCGGCGGCCTGAGAGGCGGGGGGAGG
>NZ_LMUJ01000036.1:302187-331767 GCF_009765975.1 Acidisphaera sp. S103
TAGCCCGTTCGGCCGCTTCATGTCGCCGACAGCAATGGCCATCTCATCGGTTGTGCCATCGATCCGATTTTTGGACCCCGATCGGGGGTCACACTGCCGCGTCAGCCGCGGGAACCCGCCGACGGACGCTGACTGACCCGCGGACATTTGGCGAATCGCGCAATGCGCGGTTAACTGCATCTAAATCGCCGTTTAACGATGAAAAAGGTAAGCAGGGAAACGTCCGTGAGAATGTCCATACGCCGAAGCTTTGTCGTGGCCTGCCTGGTGCTGGCTGCATTCGTGCTCCAGGAAAGGCCGTCCAACGCGGCAACGACGTGGGAATGCTATGTCTACAACCCGGTGGCCAATCAGCCATCGGTCGAGGCTGTCGTTCACATGGCCGATGAGGTCAAGGAAAAGACGCACGGCGATCTGGTGATCAATATTCACCTGGGGGGCAGCCTGCCGATCAAGGCGGACGGCATTACCGCCGGTGTGCAGGACAGCGTCATCCAGTTCGGTGACGATGGCTTCGCAACCGGTACGATCCCGGTGACTGGCATCCTGCACCTGCCCATGCTGATACAGAATGAGACCGAGATGAAAAAGGCGCTGGAGATCGTGCGCCCGTATCTGGATGCAGCCTATGGCAAGCGTGGGATCGAGGTGCTGGGCCAATATTATTATCCCGTGCAGGTGATCTGGGGCCGCAAGAAGATCGAAAGCCTGACTGACATTAAAGGGCTGAAGTTGCGTGTAACGAGCGTCGAACAGGGCGAGTTTGTCCGACGCTTCGGTGGCGTGGCGTTGACGATGGGATCGCCGGACGTGGCCGCCGCGCTGGACCGCGGCGTGGTCGATGGCGCTTTCACCGCAAGCTCCGGCGGTGGAATTCCTTGGCATGACCTGCTGAAATATCGTTACGGTTTTCCGACGTCTTGGGTGAACAGCACCTATATCGTCAACGCGGACGCGATGAAGGCGCTGCCGGCGGCGACGCAGACGATCCTGCGCGAAGCCGCCGCGAAATGGTCTGCATGGGCGTCGGAAGAGATGGATCGCCAGGAAGACAAGCTGACGAAACAATTCGGCCAGGGTGGCATGGTCCTGACGGATCCGAAGCCGGAGGAGATCAAGGAAGCGACCGACAAGATGCGTCCGTATTGGGATGACTGGGCGAAGCATCATCCCGCCGATGCGGGTGAAGCGCTTGGTAAACTGCGCGCCGCGGTCGGACGGTGATGCGCCTGGCCGGGGCACGGTAATCGGGTCATGGGCAACGATCCCGAGGCGTTGGAAGACCAGTTCCATCCGGCGCCGACCTGGTTGGAGAAAACCTGCATGGCGGTCTGCGCCGTGTCGATCGTCGCGATGGGCCTCGTGGTCATCACGGAGATCGTCACGCGCAACCTGTTCGGGTTTTCCTTCGAGGTGTCCGAGGAACTCGGCGGTTATATCATCGTCGGGATTTCGTTCGTCAGCCTGCCGGTCTGCCAGGTCTACCGGTCCTATCACCATGTCCAGTTCGTGCAGACCCGGTTGTCTCCACGGATGCAGGCGGCGTCGCATCTGCTGTTCGACATCCTGTCGTTGCTGTTCTGCCTGATCGTGCTGTGGCAACTGACGCGCTTCGTGATGGAATCATACCGATCCGGCGACCAGGCGCCGACGCTGCTGGCCACGCCGCTGTGGATTCCCCAGGCGTTCATGCCGATCGGTATGCTGGCCGCAACCGTGTCGTTAAGCCGCTCGATGCTGGGTAATTGGCGGCGATTCAGGGCAGCGGGGCGGTAGCGGGATGCATCTGGCAATTCAACTGATCGGATCGTTCGGCATATTCCTGCTGCTGCTTGCGGCCGGCATGGCGGTGCCGTTCGCGATCGCCATTCCTGGCGTGATCTATCTGCTGATGCAGAACGGCGTGACGGCGCTGAAGGGCATCGGCCTGGTCACCTGGGGCAGTATGAACAGCTTTACGCTGACGGCGATTCCGCTGTTTGTGCTGATGGCCGAGATGATGCAGCGCAGCGGCCTGTCGTTTCGTATCTATCGCGGCCTGGCCAAGATCGTTGCTCGTTTGCCGGGTGGATTGCTGCAGACGAATATCGTGGGCTGTGCGCTGTTCGCATCGATCAGCGGGTCATCCGTGGCGACGGCGGCTTCCATCGGCGGCGTGGCGCTGCCCCAGCTTGTCCAGCGCAACTACGACAAGCGCCTCTCGGCTGGCTCCCTGGCGGCGGGCGGAACGCTCGGCATTTTGCTGCCACCGTCGATCGCGATGATCATCTATGGATCGTTTACCGATACGTCCGTCGCCAAGCTGTTCATGGCTGGGGTCGTTCCTGGTTTCATGCTGACCTTGATGTTCATGGCCTATATCGCCGTCCGAGCGCAATTCGGCGGGACGGTGCCGCGCGGTGTGAATGAGACCGCCCAGACATGGCTTGGGGCGTTGGCCGATGTGGTGCCGTTCGCGCTGCTGATCGGGGCGATCATGGGCAGTATCTATGCCGGCTGGGCCACACCGACGGAGGCTGCGTCCGGCGGGTGCCTGTTCTCCCTGATTTTGTGCCTGATCTGGGGCGACATGACCTGGCGCAACTTCGTCCAGGCGATGCAGCGAACGGTGCAGGTCTGCGGCAACCTGATGTTTATTATCTATGCGGCTTATATTTACGCCTATGCGATCGGTGTGGCCGGTGTCGGAGAGAGCGTGACAAGCTGGCTGGTGGGACTGCAATTGTCCCATCTGGAGTTCTTTGGCGCCCTGTTTGTCTTGTATACCGTGCTGGGTTGTCTTGTCGAAAGCATCGGCATGATCGTCATTACGGTGCCATTGCTTTACCCGGTGCTTGGGCATTACGGAATAGACCCGATCTGGTTCGGGGTCATTCTGGTCATGTATGTGGAGCTGGGGCAGATTTCGCCGCCGATCGGCATCAATCTGTTTGTCATTCAAAGCATCTGGGACGGCGAGCTTGGCGACGTCGTGATGGGCACGATCCCATTCCACATCATCATGTTTGTCCTGCTGTTCCTGTTGGCGGCGTTTCCGCAACTCGCGCTGTGGCTGCCCTCGCAGATGAACTGATACCACTGATCCCAACCGCCCCCGGCTGGGGCGTCGAGATCAATGAGAATGTGATCCGAGCACATCCGCCTGCGCGGCCGGTGAAATGGACGAAATAGTTCGGATCGGTCGCAGTGTGCGATTGCCACTTCACTCCATTCAACACAAATGGCGCAATCACTGACAGAACCCGTGCGTCTTCTCGCCGCTCGCGGCAGTCCGCATTGACAGCGATCCAGGTTCGTCATTTCCTCATATCATAATGCTGAGGCAAACGACGGCAATCTGGGCGGGGACGTATGGTTAAGGACAAAACAAAAGGACTGCGTGTTGGCAGGCGCATGCTGCTCGCCGGTGCTGCCGGCATCTCGACCTTCGCCATCCTGAAGCATCCGGTCCGCGCAGCGCCGGTGACGTACAAACTTGGTCATGACAACCCGGTTGATCACCCGGTCAACATCCGAGCTGTGGAAGCTGCCGACAAGATCGCCAAGGAGTCGAACGGGCAACTGATCGTCAAGGTCTTTCCGAATAACCAGTTGGGCGACGACACGCAGATGCTGTCCCAGTTGCGCACGGGTGCGCTGGAGTTCCTGCTGCTCGGTGACAATATCCTGGCCAATGTCGTTCCCTCCGCGAATCTTGCCGCCCTGCCTTTCGCCTTCAATGGATATCAGGATGTGTGGACGACGCTCGACGGCGATCTTGGGCGCTATATCCATGACCAGATCACCAAACACACCGGGTTGCATGTCTTCGACAAGGGGTGGGATGTCGGATTCCGCAATGTTTTCACGAGCAACCGCGCCGTCCATACAGCGGCGGACATGGCAGGGCTGAAGCTGCGGGTGCCGCAGGCTCCGGTGCAGCTCGCGTTCTTTCGTGCCCTGGGGTCGTCACCGACGCCGGTGAACAACAGCGAGCTATACACCGCGCTGCAGACCCATCTGGTGGACGGCGCGGAGCAGCCACTGATCAGCATAGAGACCGCTCGGTATTTCGAGATCAGCCGCTACGTAATCATGACACTGCACCAGCCCACGCCGTGGGAGATGCTGGCGAATGGTCCGGCATGGCACCGGCTGCCACCCGATCTGCAGGCCATCGTGACCCGCGTTTTCAACGAGACCGCCTTGCTGGAGCGGCGCGACCTGGCGGAGGGCGACACCGGTTTGGAGGCGCGCCTGAAGACACAGAACCAGACGTTCATCGAGCCGGATCGGGAGAGCTTCAAGGACGTCGTGCGCAAAGCGGGCCTGTACCAGCAATGGCGCGATGCCTATGGCGCCGAACCCTTCGCCCTGCTGGAGAAATCTGTCGGCAAGCTGACCTGATGCCCTGCCGTTGTCTGCTTTGCCCATGAACAAAGTGTGTTTCATGCACGGCCGGGACGCCGTCAGCCTATGACCGATGGCGGCAGTGGACTGGCAGCCGGCGCGGCCTTGGCTCCCGAATATACGCATGCCAGGTGGACCCTGGTCATCGACCGGGTGATCGCGGGGGCCGTCGAAGCACTGGGATCGGCCATCCTGGTGGTCGAGGTCTGCCTGCTCGCGACGGATGTCTTCTGTCGCTATGTGCTCGACAACGCGCTCGTTTGGGGCGACGAACTCGCGACCGTGCTGTTCCTGTGGCTGACCATGCTGGGTGCTGTCGGCGCCTATTGCCGCAATGAACACATGCGCTCAACCGCGCTGCTGCGCCGGATGCGTCCGGGTGGCATCGAGATTTGCGGCATCCTGGTGACGCTGCTTATCGCGGTTTTCGCCTTGCAGCTTCTCGCCGCGGCGATCTGGCCGACAGTCATTCCGGATTATACCGGATTGCGCGACCTGATCGGCCTGATCGTCAGCGGGGATTTTTTCGCCTCCGGTTACCTGGGTCAGGAGGCGACCGATATCCTGCCGGCCATGCAGATCCCACGCATCGTCGTGGTCGCCGGTATCGTGGTCGGGCTGGTTCTGATCCTGATCGTGTCGGTCGATCGGCTGATCAGAAGCCGGCCGACACTCGTATTGGCGTCGTTTGCCGGCCTGCTGGCATTCGGTGCCGCCATCTATCTGGGCCGGGATCTGCTCGCCGGTCTGGGGAACCTGAACCTCGTGCTGTTCTTCGTGGTGCTCGTCGCCGCGGAGATCGCCATCGGCGTGCCGATCGCCTTCGCCTTCGGCATTGCCACGATGAGCTACCTGGCGGTGATGACCGACGTCCCGTTGAGCGTCGTGGCCAGCCAGATGGACCAGGGCATGAGCAATCCGGTGTTGCTGGCTATCCCGCTTTTCGTGCTGTTGGGTTTGCTGATCGAGGTGACCGGCATCGCCAGGCGGCTGATCGACGCCATATCGGCGTTCATCGGCCACCTGCCGGGCGGACTCAACATCGTGCTCGTTGCGGCCATGTTCCTGGTGTCCGGGATTTCCGGATCGAAACTCGCCGACATGGCGGCCGTCACACCGGTCCTGTTTCCGGAGATGGAACGGCGGGGCTATCAGCGCAGCGAGATGATCGCGCTGCTGTCCACCTCTGGCGCCATGGCCGAATTGATCCCGCCAAGTCTTGTGTTGATTATCATCGGCACGGTCTGCAACCTGTCGATCCAGCAGCTTTTCATCGGTGGCCTGCTGCCGGCCGCGGTCGCTGCCGGGGCGTTGATCGCCGTGGCGGTGCTCCGCTCGCGCCGCTTCGGATACACGGTGGTGCCGCGGGCCAGTGGTGCGACGCGAATCCGAGCGCTGGTGATCGCTGCGCCGGGTCTGCTGCTGCCGCTGGTCATCCGCTACTTCGTGGTCGGCGGGATCGCGACGGCGACGGAAGTCAGCACGATCGGCCTGATCTATTCGCTTGCGACAGGCCTGTTGATCTACCGGGAGTTCGATTGGCGGCGCTGTTACCCGATGCTCGCCGAGACCGTGCGCCTGACCGGATCGATCATGCTGATCATCTCGATGGCGACTGGGATGGGTTGGGCGTTGACCCAATCCGGCTTTGCCGCCGAACTGTCGGATGCCCTGCTGCGGGCGCCTGGCGGCCGTTTCGTGTTTATTGCGCTGTCGATCGTGCTGTTCGTCGTCCTCGGGTCGGTGCTGGAGGGTATACCGGCGATCGTCCTGTTCGGTCCGTTGCTGTTTCCGATCGTGAAGCAGTTCGGCATCAATGAGATCCACTATGCGGTGATCGCGATCCTGGCCATGAGCATCGGCCTGTTCTCGCCGCCGCTGGGCGTCGGCTATTACGGCGCCTGCGCGGTCGGCAAATGCGACCCCGATACGGCGGCACTGGCCGTGCTGCCTTATATCGTTGCGTTGCTGGCATCTGTTGTGATCATTGCTGCCTTTCCGTGGATCTCGACCGGCTTTCTCTGATCGGCGTCAGGGGGTGTGATCGCAATTTCCAATCTTCAGGAGGAGGACAGGCGTGGAATACACCAGGCTTGGCCGCACCGGTGCCCGCCGTGACGAGGTGGTGATCGCGGCCAAGGTCTACGGTCGGATGCGGTCCGGCCCGAACGGTGCCGGACCGGACCTGCCGCACGGTAAGGCACCTGCCTGACCGGCAGGGCGCCTATTGCCTGTAGGTCCATCTGACGGCACGATGTGCGCTACAATAAATGAAGGGCCAACCTGAACAGGCCCGCCGGGAGAAAATACATGTCACAGAAGGCACTTCGTCTGACTGGACTTGGGCGGCGCGGCTTGTTGGCAGGGGCGACAGGGATTGCCTCGGGCCTGGCTATGCCGGCGATTGCGCAGAACAAGCCGATCCGGATGGGGTGGATTGCCGCCGTGTCCGGCATGTTCGCCTCCAACGCGCAGGCGCAGGATTGGGGCTTCCACCAGACCGTGGCTGATCTCAACGAAAAAGGCGGCCTGCTCGGCCGGAAAATCGAGGTGGTGATGCGCGACAGCGCCGCCGATCCGTCGAAGGCTGTGAGCTTCGCGAAGGAACTGGTTTACAACGAAAATATCGACGTGCTGTGCGGCCCGATCAACAGCGGCGAGGCGCTGCCGACGCTGGGCATCGTTTCGGGGGCAAAGAAATTGCATCTGATCGGCGGATCGGTCGAGGAACTGATCGATCCGGTCAAATATCCGCTGGGGTTTCGTAACCTCAACGCCAACGGCCAGTGGATCAAGGTCGCCGTCAAATTCATGGTCGAGGACCTGAAGAAGACCAAAGTCGCGATCATCAACGACAACACGGGGTATGGCGTCCTGTCGCGCGACAAGGTGACGCAGTTCCTGGCCGCGCGTAACCTGAAGCCGGTCTATACCGCCACCGTCGACCCGAATAAGCCTGATGTGACCGACGAGTTGCTGAAGGCGAAGGACGCCGGTGCCGACGTCATCACCGAATGGTCCAATGCCACCGGGTTCGTGGCCAGGCTGGTGAATGCGCGCGGCGAGCAGAACTGGGACGTGCCGATCGTCGGCCATCCGACGATTTTGCAGGAACAGGTCGCCAAGCTGCTGACCAAGCGGTCGTACTGGGACAACGCCTATGGGCTGGGCTACCGGCACGAGGTCGTCGATGCGCAGGGGAAACTGCCCGACAATGTCCAGGCGTTCATGGACAAGCATAAGGACACCATCGGTCCGTATATGGCGGCGGGGCTGCCGGCGTTCCTGCAGGGTAATGCGGCGGTGACGATCTATGCCGAGGGCCTGACCAAGGCGGGTGATCCAGATCCGATGAAGGTTAAGGCGGCGCTTGAATCCATCCCGGTGATCAAGGCGCCGTATGGTCCGTTCATCTACACGCCGAAAGATCATAATGGCTTCCAGGATGAGGGCATCGTGCTGGTCAACGCCAACGCCCTGTTGCCCAATGGCGGCTATCCACCGGTGAAGATCGGCTGAGGCTACCGGCGCGTGCTGCTGGTCATCATCAGCGGGTTGGCGTTGGGCGGCCTGTACGGCATGACGGCGCTGGTCTACAACGTGATGTACTCGACCTCGAAGGTGCTGAGTTTCGGCACCGGGCAGTTCGCCATGGTCGGCGGCATCTGCACCGCGTGGTTGGTTTTGGACCTGCATTGGCCGCTCTGGTTGGGGTTCGTCGCCTGCCTGGCGTCCGGGGCGGCGTTCGGTTGGCTCAGTGAGGTGATCGCGGTGCGCCGGATCGTCGCTGCGTCGGATGAGCATCTTTGGGTGCTGAGCACGCTGGCGCTGTCGACCATGGTGCAGGAGGCGATGTCGATCTGGTGGGGCACTGACCCGACGCCGTTTCCTCGTGTCCTGCCGCAGGAATTCGCCGGCGCTTTCGACCAGAAATTCTGGCTGCCACTGGTGCTGGCCGTGGCCATGGCGGTGGGGTTGGAGCAATTTTACCGCCGATCGATGACCGGCAAGCTGTTTATCGCGATGTCCGAAGACGCGTTCGCCGCTCGGGCTCGTGGTGTTTCCACGGATCGGATGCGGTCGCTGAGCTATGTGTTGGCCGGCATCCTCGGTGCGATGTCGGGCTTCGCCGGCGGACAGTTGACGTTCGCGGATTTCGCGCTTGGCACGGCCCTGGGCCTGTCGGGGTTCATTGCGCTGGCGGTGGGCGGGATCGGCAGTTCGGTGGGTGCGCTGGTGGGCGGCGCCATTCTGGGCATGTTGACATCCCTGACCACGCATTATTTCGGCGCCCAGTATCAGAAGACCATCGCCATCGGCCTGCTGATCCTGTTGCTGGTGGTCCGGCCACAGGGTTTGTTCGGCACCACGCGGGTTCGCCAGGTATGAAACACAGCCTCGTCCGGCCGGGGATCGTGGCGGTGTTCACCGTGTTCGCGGCGCTGCTGCCATACATCACCGGCAATCTCTATTACCTGCACGTCGCCACGGTCATCGGCGTTTACTGGGTGCTGATCGCGACGCTGAACCTGCTGGTCGGGTTCACGGGGCAGTTGTCGGTCGGTCATGTCGGGCTGCTGGCGATCGGTGCCTACGCATTTTGCCTGTTGGCGGGCGGGCAGGGGTGGAATCCGTTCATCGCCTTGCTGGCGGGTGGCGGCGTCTGTGCCGTCATCGGGCTGCTGCTGGGGTTGCCGTCGCTGCGATTGCCAGGATTCTACTTCGCCATGGCCACACTCGCCTTTGGCCTGATCGTCAGCGAATTGGCGCAGGCCGAACAATGGCTGACCAACGGCAGCGTCGGCATGCCGGCACCGAGTTTCCCCGCGCCTTTCGATACCCCTTGGGGATTTTACTGGCTGGTATTCGGCATTGCCGCGTTCATCACATGGATGACGGCCAATTTGGCGCGTTTCATGTGGGGACGGGCGATGGTGGCGCTGCGCGACAGCACCGTGGCCGCGTCGTCCGTTGCGATACCGATCTACTGGACCAAGCTGATCGTGTTCGTGTTCAGTGGCTTCACCGCGGGTGTGGCGGGAGGCCTTTATGCCACCTCGCAGAGCTACATCACGCCCGATGCGTTCATCGTCAACCTCGGTATCTACTTCTTTGTGGCCATCGTGATCGGCGGCCGCGGTGTCATCATCGGCCCGTTCATCGGTGCGGCGGTGCTGGCCGCCATTCCGGAACTGGTCGGGCCGCTGGCGAAATACGGCACGTTCTTCTACGGCTTCATCTTGTTGGTCGTGGTCCTGGTGCTGCCCGGCGGGTTCGGCGAACTGATCAATACCTTGGTGGAGAAACTGCGCCGGACACCGCAATCGTCAACTCATATCGAGCCGGACCTGGAACAGCTCCGTACGGCGATCCGGCCGCGGGCATGAGCGATACCCTGGAAGCCAAGACGGTGATGAAGCGCTTCGGCGGCCTGACGGCTGTCGACGGCGTGTCGCTCGAGTTGCGGCCGGGGGAGGTGCATGGCCTGATCGGGCCGAATGGCAGCGGCAAGACGACGCTGCTGAACCTGATCTCCGGCTACTACCCGATCGATGAGGGACAGATCCGGCTGTGTGGTCAGGACGTCACCCGCCGATCGGTACGTCAGCGCTCCAAGGGTGGCGTGGCGCGCACGTTCCAGACGCCGAAGCTGGTGTTGTCGCTGCCGGTGCTGGACAACGCGATGCTGGGCGGGTGGCCGGATGTGCGTTCCGGCTTTCTGGAGACGGCCTGGGCGTTGCCTCGGCCACGGCGGGAAGAGACGGCGCTGCGCGAGCGGGCCGCCGCGATGTTGCGCGGGGTCGGCCTCAGCGGGGTCATGGATCGTCGGGCCGATCTGCTGGAACACACGGCGCAACGGTTCCTGGAGATTGCCCGGGCGCTGACGCTGCGGCCGAAATTCGTGCTGCTGGACGAACCCGCGGGTGGTCTGACGGTGGCGGAGATCGAGCATCTGGGCGCGATCATCGGGGTGATGCGCGACAGCGGAATCGGCGTGCTGCTGGTGGAGCATCATACTGATTTCGTGTTCAAGGTTTGCGATCGGGTCACCGCGCTGAATCTCGGGCGCATGATCGCGCATGGGTCTCCCACCGAGGTCCGTAACGATCCGGACGTCATCAGGGTCTACCTGGGCGCATGAGCACGCTGCTGGACGTCGAAGACCTGCACGTCGCCTATGGCAAGGCCGAGGTCGTGCACGGCACCAGCCTGGCCGTCGCTGCCGGGGAGTTCGTGGCGTTGCTTGGCCGCAATGGCGCCGGCAAGAGCACGACGCTGCATGCGGTGTCCGGCCTGATCGCGAAGGGGGGCGGCCGGGTCCGGTTCGACGGCCAGGACATCACCAACGCCTCGCCACGTGACATCGTTCGTGCCGGCCTGGTACAGGTGCTGGAAGGGCACCGCGTCTTTCACCCGCTGACGGTGGAGGACAATCTTCTGATCGGCACCTATGCCCGCAGCAAGCATGGCGACCGGTCGAAACTGGCTGCGATGTACGATCTGTTCCCGGAGATGGCGGAACGGCGGCATCAGCCGGCGTCGAGGCTGTCGGGCGGTCAGCAGCAGATACTTGCGGTGGCCCAAGGGATCATCGCGGAGCCGCGTCTGCTGATCCTGGACGAACCGTCCGGCGGGCTGGCGCCGCTGGTGATCGACCGGATCCTGGACGTGGCTCGTAGGCTGTCGCGCGACGGCGTGGCAATCCTGCTGGTCGAGCAACTAGTCGAGAAGGCGCTGGCGCATGCGGATCGGTGCTATCTGATGGCAACCGGCCGGATCGTCCACGAAGGGCTGGCGCGGGACCTAGCTGGCAGCGATATCCTGCACAGCGCATATCTGGGCGGCCAGGCAACCTGAAAGGCGTTGGTACACGGCCGGATGGCCTGCAAGACAACGCGGTTCTGTCTGTGACGCCCTGGTAGAGGATCATCTTCGGCTCTGTCGCAAACTTGGTGGAAGAATCTGCTTGGCTTACGTTTGCCGGCAGCGATTGGGGTCCCGATCGGACAGGTCGGACACCGTCCGGCGGTTTCCATTCTCGGGCGTCGATGCTATCGATTGCGGAAGTCGGATCGTTGCGTTTCCAGCCAACCTCGGCAATGCGATTGAAGATTGCAATCGAAAGCGCACCGATTGACCCGAGCTGCCCATAGACAGATTCTGAGTAGGAGAAAAAATGATTGAAGCGAACGACAAGGAGACCTTCAAATTCACCGTGCAATCCGATTGGGCCAAGCTTCCAGACGAGATCGTGCTCGGTGATGTGGCAGGCATCGCGGTGGATGGGAAAGATCGTGTATATCTCTTCAACCGTGGGCAGCACCCTGTCGTCGTCCTCGACAAGGCCGGAACATTTCTGAATTCGTGGGGGCATGGCGTCTTCAGCAACGCACATGGCGCCCATATCGGTCACGACGACGTTATTTATCTCACCGATAACGGCGATCATACCGTAAGAAAATTCACTTTCGACGGTAAGTTGCTGCTGCAACTCGGCACGCCAGAGAAGCCCGCGCCGTTTATGAGTAATCGGCCGTTCTGCCGATGCACCCACAGTGCGCTGTCGCCGAAAGGCGATATTTATGTTTCAGACGGCTACGGCAATGCCGCCGTCCATAAATTCGCGCCCGACGGTACGTTTTTGATGAGCTGGGGCGAGCCTGGAACCGGCCCCGGTCAATTCAACCTGCCTCACAATATTTGTTGCGACGCTGAGGGCTGGGTGTACGTTGCGGATCGCGAAAACGACCGGGTCCAGATCTTCGACGGCAACGGCAAATATGAGACGCAAATCAACAATATGCACCGGCCAAGCGCCCTGGCGATCACCGGCGGTCCGTGTCCGCACTGTATCGTTGGGGAACTTATGTCATATCTTGCCGTCAATAGGCTTACGCCAAATCTTGGACCGAGAGTCAGCGTTTTCGCTCAGAGCGGAGAGCTTCTTGGGCGCCTCGATCAAGGACGGGGCGCTGGACTTGAGCCTGGCCAATTTGTCTCGCCACATAGCATCGCGCTCGACTCGACAGGTGATATGTACGTTGGAGAAGTCGCGGCGACAGACTGGCTTGCCGTCTTTCCCGATACGCCGCTGCCAACAAAAATGGGCCGGTTTCAGAAATTCACCCGAGCCTCGACGAAGGAATTGGCAAAGTAAGCGGACCGGACTGTAGGGCGGGAGGTATCGCAACGTCGCGCCGGCAGCCTCGATCAGGGCCCGCCTTGCTGGTCTTGTCGATGCGCTGCTTGCGATGTGCGCAACGCTTGTGAGGGCATCTTAGTTTCATGACCGGTTGGACCGGCCTGCACGACCCTAACCCCACGGAGAAGATCCAACCCAACCAGCAACGCCGGGATGGCGCACGCCGCCCATCCAGCCGCGTAGCCGCCTGTCACGCGCAGCAACAGGGCAAATACCGATGGGCACAGAATCGCTCCCATCTGGCCGAACGACAATACGCCGCCGGTCACCGGCCCGGCCCGTCCGGACGGTGCCAGGCGCGCCGCCTCGGACAACAATATGCCGTGCCAGGACATTGCGGTTGCGCTGACCACGCCGGCCACCGTGGCAATCGCGAGTGGCGGCCAAGCCGGGGTGAAGACGCCCACCAGCACGATGCTCGCCGCCATGCCGAACGCCAGCACGGCCATCATCAGGCGTGGCGCGATGTAGAAACTGCCGATCCAGCCCCAGAGGACGCGGCATGGGATGGCGATCGCGATCACCGTCGCAAACAAGGATCCCGCAGCAACAAGATCATAGCCAAGTACGGTGAGCCACGTCACAAAGTAGGCAATGAACACCGCTTGCATGCCGTTGAACGCGAAGCATGCAAATGACAGCGCGCGGAGCTCGTGTGCCGCCAGCACGCCGGTGATAGTGGTGCGGAAATCCGACCAGTGAATGGCGTGCGTCGGCGTGGCCTCGGTGTCGAGTCGGCGGTGCAAAGGCTGCAACAGCAGCGCGAACAACCAACAGGCTGCTGCGCTGACCAGCATGGTGCCGCGCCAACCGAGGGATTGCGCCAGTAGCGGGCCGAGCGAGCCGGCGAGCAGGATGCCTGCCGGAATGGCGGTCTGGGTGATGGAGAAGGCGAATGGGGCATAGCGCCGGATCGCCCAGCGCCCCAGTAGCTGCGAGCTGGCCGGTGTGGCGACGGCTGCGACACCGTTGCCGACGAGCGCCGAGAGCACAAAGCCGGTCGCGCCGCCGACGACCGCGACCGCCATCCCGCCACCCACAGACAGCAGTGCGGCCTGGCTCATCCGGATGGCGCCGTGGCGGATGATGAAACCTCCCGATCCAAGCTGGCCGATGAGTCCCGCGACCGCGGTCAGTCCGAAATAGACGCCAACCCAGGACGGATCTGCGTGCAGCTCGAGAATAATGAGAGGCGCCAACACCGCCGGCAGCACGCGCCCGACGGACCCGCAGGTCTGTTGTAAGAACATCGCCAGGACGGCGATCAGCATACGGGACAATGCGAGGATTTCCTTCCGATCCACAGTTACGGCGACAGGATTTGGCAAGGAAGATCTTGCGATGCCGGCCCGTAGGGCAGTGGCCTAAGAAACCAAGACTTAGACTACCGAATTGCCATCAGTTGGCCGTCATCCCGCCATCGATCACCAATTCACTGCCCGTCATCCAGGCCGTCTCGTCGGATGCCAGATAGAGACAACCGAACGCGATGTCGGACGGCTTGCCGTATCGGCCTAAAGGCGTGGCATCCATCCGCGTCTTGCCGGGATCTCCCACAAGGCCAGGAGCAGCCAGAGGCGTTTCGACAAAGCCGGGGTGGACGGAGTTCACCCGGATCTGGTCCTTCGCATATTGCAGGGCCGCCGATTTCGTGAATATCCGCACAGCCCCTTTCGATGCGTTGTAGGCGGCATTTCCGAACGAGCCGACGATCCCGCAGATCGATGAGATGTTGATGATCGACCCGCCGCCCGCCCGCTTCATGGCGGCATGAACGGCTTTGGTCCCGAGGAAGACGCCGGCGGCGTTGACCGCCATGATCTGGTTCCAGCTATCCAATGATAGGCCGGGCAGTTCCATTCGCGCCCTCTTTCCGCTGGACGGGTCTACCGCGCTACCGATGCCCGCAATGTTGCAGAGCACATCAATCCGGCCATGTGTTTTTTCGACAGCCTCGACGAGGGCCGTCCATTCAGCCTCGTTCCTTGTGTCCAAATGGCGATATTCCGCAGACCCGCCGGCCGCTACAATCTCACCGGCGACCCGCTTGCCCAGTTCATCCTGCAAATCACAGAGCACGACGCTGGCGCCATGGCTCGCGAATATCTTGGCGGTGGCCTCACCGATGCCGGACGCGCCACCGGTTATGATGGCGACCTTACCGGGCAGCCGTTTCCCTGGTTCCATGAATTTTCCCCTCTCCTCTGCATCACCGAGGTTGCCCTTGGACGTCCGAACGAGCAATGGCGCAGCCTCGGGGAGCCCTGTTTGCGGCGCTATGGCCGCGGACACCGCATTGGTCTAGCCTCGACCGTGAAATCGCGCAGAGGAGGATAAAATGAAGTTCGGCGGCGCAATGTTCTTTACTGAATACTCCATGACGGCACCGGAGCTGGCTGTGGCGTTGGAACAGCGTGGCTTCGATAGCGTCTGGGCACCGGAGCACTCGCACATACCGGTTTCACGCAAGACGCCATTTCCGGGCGGCGGTGATCTGCCCAAGCAATATGCCGATGCGATGGACCCCTTCGTCGTCCTCGCAGCCGCGGCGAACGCCACCAAAACGATCAAGCTCGGCACTGGCGTATTGCTCGTTCAACAGCGTGACACGATCCAGACGGCGAAGTTGGTGGCATCCATCGACCAGGTGAGCCAGGGCCGTTTCCTGTTGGGCATAGGCGGCGGCTGGAACCAGGACGAAATGGAGAACCACGGGACAGTCTACAAAACCCGGTTCAAACGGGTGCGTGAAAGCATCGAGGCGATGAAGGAGATTTGGTCGAAACCGAAGGCCGAATACCACGGCGAGTTCGTCAATTTCGATCCGATCATGGCGTGGCCGAAGCCGGTTCAGAAGCCGCATCCTCCCATCCATGTCGGAGGGGCCTTTCCGCAGGGCGCCCGGCGCGCGATCAGGTATGGCGACGGCTGGATTCCCACCGCCCGCGGCGATCTTACGGTGGAAATTCCCGAGTTTCAGAAGATGGCGCGCGAGGCCGGACGCGATCCCGCCTCGATCGAAATCACAGCATTCGGCCTTGCCGAGGACGTCGACCGGTTAAAGCGCCTGAAGGACCTCGGCGTTGCCCGGGTGGTCCCGATGCTGCCGCCCGAGAAGTCGGATGCGGTACTCCCTATCATCGACCGCTGGACAAAGCTGATGCAGCAAGTGAACGGCTGATTGACTGGCGGCGCCCGCATAATCAGGACGCCGCCCTACCTTTCGACGGGGCGCGCTCGTTACTGCCTGACTTTGACGAGAAGCTGTTATTCGAATTCCATCGTCAGGCGGGGTGGTCCTGTCGCAAACTTCCATCGCGGACGCGCTAGTTCCGCAGAAATGACGGGCATTATCCCGCCAACGAATAGAGTTGCCGGGCTGGGCACAGTTCGCCTACGGGCAGCAGCTGGCTCTTGCGGGTTATGTGCATGAGTTCGATGCCGGCAAGCGTCACCGCGGCCGTCCAGACCAGACAGTAGTCAACATACCGACCATCGTCACAAGGCGGTGGCGATAAAACAACAACGGAGGACGGTCCATGCAGCGCCGACGCTTTCTCGCAGGTGCCGCCGCGGGCGTAGCGCTCCCCGCCATCGGGCGCAGCGAAACCGCCAGCACGATCCGGTTCGTGCCGGAGGCGGACATGGTCATCCTGGACCCGATCGTGACACCGGCCGCCCAGACGCGGGAGCATGCGTATCTCGTCTATGACACGCTGTTCGGTCTGGACGATTCGTTCCGGCCGCAGCCGCAGATGGTCCAAGGGTTTACCACAGACAATGATGGCAAGCTCTGGCGCCTGACCTTGCGCGACGGGTTGAAGTTTCATGACGGGCAGAAGGTGCTGGCGCGCGACTGTGCGGCCAGCGTCCGCCGCTGGGGCGCCCGCGATGCGTTTGGCCAGGCGCTGATGGCTGCCACCGACGAGGTGGGATACGACGGCGACAAGGTGATCAGCTTTCGCCTGAAAAAGCCGTTTCCATTGCTACCGGATGCACTCGCCAAGCCGATGGCCTTCCTGTGCCCGGTGATGCCGGAGCGCTTGGCGATCACCGACCCATACAAGCCTATCACCGATCCGACGGGCAGCGGTCCCTATCGTTACAAAGCCGACGAACGGATCCCCGGCGCCCGCGTCGTCTACGAGCGTTTCACCGGTTACATGCCGCGCGAGGACGGTGTGACAGAAACGACCGCGGGACCGAAACGACCGAGCTTCGATCGGGTGGAATGGGCGATCATGCCGGACAACGCGACGGCCACGGCTGCTCTGCAGCGCGGCGAGGTGGACTGGCTGCAGACGCCGAACCCCGACCTGCTGCCGGTGTTGCGCAAGGACCGGAACATCACGGTGCGGACGATCGCGCCGACCGGTTTGATCGCCTTTATGCGCTTCAATCAGTTGCTGCCGCCGTTCGACAACCCCGCCCTACGGCGTGCCCTGATCGGCGCCGTCTCCCAGGCCGACTACATGCAGGCGGTGAACGGCCAGGATACCTCGCTGTGGCGCGATAAGGTCGGGTTCTTTTGCCCCGGCACGCCGCTGACCTCCGACGCCGGCATGGCGGCGTTGACCGGTCCCAGGGACTACGACAAGGTACGCAAGGCGATCGCGGACGCCGGATACAAAGGCGAGAAAATCGCGCTGATGGTGGCGGTGGACGTGGTCTACCTGAAGCTGATGGGTGACGTGACGGCCGATGTGTTCCGGAAGGTGGGCCTGAACGTCGACTATCAATCCATCGACTGGACGACGCTTGTGCAACGGCGCATCAAGATGGACCCGATCGATCAGGGTGGCTGGAATGTGTTCGTCATCAACGACAACGGCGTCAACCAGATGAATCCGGCCAGTCATCTTTGGCTGCGCGGCAACGGCAAGGCGGCCCCTCCGGGCTGGCCGGTCAGCGCGAAGCTGGAGGCGCTGCGCGACGCGTGGTTCGATGCGCCCGATCTTGCCGCCCAGAAGGAAGCCGGGCGACAACTGCAACTGCAGGCGTTCGAGGATGTGCCCTATATACCCTTGGGGCAGTCCGTGGCGCCCACAGCCTTCAGGTCAAACATCACCGGCGTGCTGAACGGTCAGCCCACATTCTGGAACGTACGGCGTGCCTAGGTAGATGACCGCAACAAAGAGAGGATGCCATGGACGCACAACCCGACAACACCCGCTCATCCGCGCAGCCGCTGGCGGAGCTGCCACAACGCCTGCATCACCAGGCCTTCTGTGTGCGGGACCAGGAGGTGAACCGCAGGTTCATCGAGGATATCCTGGGCATTCCGCTTGCCGCCACCTGGTGCGAACGAACGTTTCGTTCGGAGGTGGGCCGGGAAGTGGATTACTGCCACACCTTCTACGAATTTGCCGACGGCGGCGCGCTCGCCTTCTTTCAGTTTGCCGATGAAGAGGCCTGGCAGAAGAACCGAGCGATTTTCCAGGAAGTCGGCGGCTCGTTGCACAGCGCCTTCAAGGCTACTCAGAAGACCTTCGACGAATTGAAAGCCAGATGCGATGCGGCCGGCGTTCCGGTACGGGTCATCGATCATGGCTATTGTGTATCGATGTACCTTAAGACACCGGACGATATCAGGCTGGAGTTCACGGTCGATGCACCGGAGGCCCAGCAGATTTCCGCCATGCGCCGCAAGGATGCGCATTCGGAGCTCGCCCGCTGGCTGTCCGGTGATCACCGCACCAACAACAATGAGCGCCCGCACTAGGTCGCGCGCATCCACCACGCGAAGGGTATCCACGTTGTCTCAGGTGTTGCAGCGCCCCTCGACCGAACGCACGACCGCACCCGCCGGCGCGATCGATTGCGACGTCCACATCGCCGTTCCCGGCATGAAGGCCCTGCTGCCCTATATGAGCCAGGCGTGGCAGGAGATGATCGTCTCCCGTGGCACCGACGGATTGGAACTGGCCAGCTATCCACCCGGTGCCCCGCTGTCCTGCCGTCCCGACTGGCGCCCTGCCACCGGCAAACCCGGCACCGACCTCGCTTTCCTGCAACGCCACGCGCTGGACGCCTTCGGCACAAGGCTCGCGATCGCCACCTGCCTGCACGGCGGCCAGGCCGTCCACAGCGAGGACCTGGCCCAGACCCTCTGCCAGGCCGTCAACGACTGGGTGGTCGCCGAGTGGCTGGACCGGGAACCAAGGCTACGCGCCTCGATCGTCGTACCCACGCAAAGTCCCACCTACGCCGCTCGGGAAATCGAACGTTGCGCCGACGACAAACGCTTCGTCCAGGTCCAGCTATTGGCTTCCGGTGAGATGCTGCTCGGCCGCCGCTACTACTGGCCAATTTACGAGGCCGCCGCGAAGCACGACCTCCCCATCGGCATCCACGCCGGCAGCGCCTTCCGCCACGCCCCGACATCGAACGGCTGGCCGTCCCACTTCGTTCAGGACTACGTCGGCCAAACCATGGGCTTCGAGGCGCAACTCCTGTCCTTGATGGGTGAGGGCGTCTTCAATCATTTTCCGACGCTGCGTGTGGTTCTGATCGAGTCAGGCGTCACCTGGCTGCCCGCCTTCCTGTGGCGTGCGATAAAATCCTGGCGAGGGCTGCGCAGCGAAACCCCCTGGTTCACCCGTTCGCCCGCGGAACTGGTCCGTCAGCACGTCAGGCTGACGATGCAACCGTTCGATGCCCCCGGCACAGCCGAGGTCGAACGCATCCTGGAACATATCGGCGGCGACGAAATGCTGTTGTTCGCAACCGATTTCCCCCATTGGCATTTCGACGGAACACAATCACTGCCGCCCGGCCTGTCCCCCGACCTCATCCGCCGGCTGACGATCGAAAACCCGCTGGCGACCTATCCGCGCTTACAGGAGACGCTGTCATGAGCGAAGTGCTCGACCGTTCCACTGCTGCCACGATCCGTACCGGCATCGTCGATTGCGACATCCACCCAACGATGCGTTCGCGCTCGGAATTGGATCCCTGGCTGTCGGAACAGTGGCGATCGCATCTCGCTGCGTACGGATTGCAGCCCCGCGTCCCATTCACCACCGGCACGCAATATCCGAAAGCGGCACCGGCCACCGCCCGCCGCGACGCCTGGCCGCCGAATGGCGGGCCGCCAGGGTCTGATCTGGCGTTTCTGCAAGCGCAGTTGCTTGACGCCAACGACATCGCGATCGGCATCCTGACCCCATTGCACGGCAGCGCCCGCAACACGGACCTCGACGCAGCCTACAGCGCGGCGGTGAACGAATGGCAACTGGAACGATGGGTCCGCCAGGACTCCAGGCTGCGCGGCTCCATAACCGTCTCCCATGAGGACCCCGAACTCGCCGTCGAAGAAATCGCCAAATGGGCGGACGACCGCAATTTCGTCCAGATACTGCTGCCATCCAAAACCAACGAACCACTGGGCCGTAAACGCTACTGGCCGCTCTTCGCCGCTGCCCAGGCCGCCAATCTGCCGATCGCAGTGCATGTCAACAGCGTCGGCGGCGGCTATGCCTCTACCCCCAGCGGCTGGCCCAGTTATTACTTGCAGGATCACCACATCAACGTTCACAGCTTCCAGGCACTGGTCTCCAGCCTGGTGCTGGAAGGCGTATTCGAGAAATTCCCTCGCCTGCGCATGGTGATGATCGAGGGCGGCTTCGCCTGGTTGCCCGCCCTGTGCTGGCGCCTCGACCAGCAATGGTCGCGGATGCGCGATGAAGTCCCCAACTGCAAGCGTCCGCCATCAGAGTATATCCGCGAACACATCTGGTTCACCACGCAGCCGATGGAGGAACCCGAACGCGCCGATCACCTGCGCGACACCCTGACCTGGATCGGCTGGAACCGCATCATGTTTGCAACCGACTACCCGCACTGGGACTACGACGATCCGAACCACGCCTTTCCCATCCGCCTGTCCGACGCCGAACACGCCATGATTTTCCGCGACAACGCGACGGACCTGTATCGCTTGTCCTAGGGTGTTCAGGAATGTTCCGCTGCTCCAGCGGGAATTTCGAGCACACAAGCAGCCGTGCTATTCCGCAGCGAGTTCGTACCGTTCCGGTTGTTTCACGGTCGGCAGACGTCGAACTCATGCACATGATCCGGAAGGGGTAGTTGCGCCCGACAGGCGAGGTGTGCCCGGCCCGGCAATTCTACTCTTTGGCGGCATAAGGCCCGTCATCTCTGCGGGACTCGCACGTCCACGATGGAAGTTTGCGACAGTACCGAAAGAGAACCGCCATCCCAAGTAGCCATTTGAGCGAGGCCATCAAAATGAGCCATAGGCATCGGGCTGAAGCACGAACCACTCAGGGACCACCCCAGAGATTGGGATCGGGTGGATGGATCATGCTGCCGTCGTAGCGTAGGCCATGCAAGCGATCGGACGCCAAAAACAAGGGTCCGTCCAGATCGGCGAACTCCGCATGCTGTGCGACCAGCAGTGCCGGTGCAATCCCAAGCGACGTGCTGATCGTGCCGCCGACCATGATCCTGAACCCGCGCCGTTTCGCTTCCGCTGCCAGAGCGAGCGCCTCGGTCAGGCCGCCCGCCTTGTCGAGCGTGATATTGACGGTTGCGTATTTACCATCGAGCCGGTCAAGATCGGAAAGAGTCCGGCAAGATTCGTCGGCGCAGAATGGGATCGAGCGCCCAAACCGGGCAAGCGCCTCGTCAGCGTCAGCCGGTAGCGGTTGTTCAATCATTTCGACTATCAAGTCGATGAGCATCGGCAAATATTCGCCAAGTTGGACCTCGTTCCAGCTCTCGTTTGCGTCGACGATCAAGCGCGCCGCCGGAGCCACATCCCGCACCGCCTTAACCCGCTCGATGTCTCCCCCGTCACCGTTCAGTTGCAATTTCAACAATGGCCGGGTGGAATTGGCCGCCGCCAATTCGGCCATCTTCCCAGGTGTATCCACAGATAGCGTGAAGGCCGTCATGACGGGCTTAACCGCGTCGAGTCCGGCCAGTTCGGCGACGGTGCAATAAGCCCGATTTGCATCGATGGCCCAGAACGCGCAGTCGAGAGCGTTGCGCGCCGCGCCTGGTGACAGCGCGTGTTGCAGTGTCTCGCGGTAGAGCCCCGAAACGACCGCGCTCTTCATTGCGTTAAGCTCGGCAACGACGCTTTCAATGCTTTCGCCGAAGCGTGGAAGCGGAACGCCTTCGCCGCGGCCGCGTGAGTCGCCATCGGAGATCTCGGCGACAACGATGTCAGCCGAGGTCTTGGCGCCATGCGCAGTCATAAACGGTTGCGCGAGCGCCCATGGACGGTGAGTGACTGTCAGTCGTTGAGGATGTGGTGCCATGTCGGTCTCAACTCTGCGCTAAACTTTCTGCGGCGACCAGCCATACGCCTTCGTGGTGGCACCACCCATCAGCATGGTTCGTTCGCTGGCACTCAGGCGGTCGGTTTTCAGGAAAGGCTCGACGCCCTGTTCGTAATTGACAACGGCGAACGCGCGCGTCCAGTCGGTGCCCCACAGGCAGCGATCAAAACCCCAGGCATCGAATATGCGAGCCAGCGGGTCCCAGATGTCTGGGAACGGGTACGGGTCCTTTGAAAGCGTGCAGGCGCCGGTGATCTTGATCACAGCATTCCTGCGTTTGGCGAGTTCCAAGATTTTTGGAAGATCGGCCCAGGGCTGCGGCGGTGCCGGTGGCACGCTCGGTTGCATGATGCCCATGTGGTCGATGATGAAGCGCGCCTCAGGATGGCGGTCTATGAGAGCCGTGCCCGCGTCGATGTTACCCCAAAACAGGACGTTCACCGGAAAATCATGCTGAACGGCGGCACGCAAAATCCGGTCGAAGCCAGGATCGTCGGGCGCGTGTTTCCCCTCCTTGGTCATGATCAGGCGGATACCGACCGTACCCGGTGTTTTTTTCCATTCCGCGATGTCGTCGGCGACCGCCGGGTCGTCGGGATTGACGGGCTTGACCAGAGCGAACCGATCCGGGTGAGCCCGTTGCACGCTCACCGCGTAGCTGCCGTCGTATTGGTACATCGAAATCGGCGAGATGTAGATCGCTCCGGCGACACCAACCTTGTCCATCGCCGCCACCATCTCGTCACCGGTAACATGCGCGGGCCAGTTTGGCACATTGTGCCAGGGTCTGTCCGGCGTGTTCGCCGCATAGGCGTGGACTTGGGAATCAATGATCAAAGACCCTTGCTGAGCTTCAGCTCGGCGTCCGTATAGCGTCCCGGTGGCAGCCAGCGCTGTTCCGGCCTGCAACACGGTTCGCCGGTCAAGGCGCTTTTCTCCGCCAGTTGGTTGGTTGGCCATTTCACCCTCCACAGAATTTCTGGTCTTGGCGTCCCGTGAGCAAGGGGAACACGCTTCCCAATATTCTACCCCACCGGTTCGGCCTCGACCATGTTCGTGGACATGAGCACAGCAGTCAGCGTATTCGTCGAGGGGTCAGTCGTCAGGGTGAAGTTTCTTTAGGTCGTCGGCATTCAGGGTGCCTTCTAGAATTTTATGCCATGCTGTCTTGGTGTCTCCCGCGGAAATAGCCGAGTCATCGGCCCTCAGATGGAAAACGAGGTTATATTTGTTGGTGATGTGTCGGCTCGAAGAAGTCCAGTCGACGATCGTGAACGTATTCAGAGAGAGATCGACCGCCGTCGGTGCCGTGGTAATTTTCAGGTTGGACGATCTTTTGGTTCCCTCTCGAATGGTTGCGAGCGCCGAATCGATCCGTTTCTTGTCGCCGTGCAGGGTAAAGTGAACGATCTGATTGGCGTCGTTCCTCGCCAATCCCGCGAGGTTTTGTTCGATTGCCTGTTTCATTACCAATGCGCGGAACCCAACCTGCTGGTCGTTTCCAGATACCGTCGCCTCGATGGCGTCTTTCTTGGCCATGCTCAGCCTCCCGTTGGTGGTGACGAGCCATCTTAGCCCAAATCATGCGAGGGGCGAACGGATCAAGGGCGGCGCGGCGATGCTCTATATAATCTCGGACGCCTGTTGGAACCGAAGCCTTGTGTCGTGATCAGGCCGATGCGGGCGCCGCGGCGTTCCAGCGCCGCGTTGGTGGCGGCAGTGGTGCCGTGGGTGAAACGCGTAATGCGGGCGAGGTCGACGCCCCAATCGTTGCGCGCGGTTTCCAGTGCCGCTTGTTGTCGTCCAGTGCCCGTTTGCCATCCTCGATCTCGTGGATCATCTCGGCCAGCTTGCGGCATTTCGGGGTTACCGCTGGGACCCAACAACGATGCTTGCTTGCACAAGAGCTGACGGAATGAAGGCGGACGGATCGCTTGACGTTGGCAGAAGCTTCGCTTCTGCTGCAACGAAACGGGGGGCAGACCATGAGATTACATCGCGCCGGTGATATTCAGCATCTGGACGCAGCCATGTTCATTCCGACCGCTCGGGCCTGACAGGAGAACGACACTATGCCGCAGGCGCGCGCTTTGGAGAACATTCGCGTAGTGGATTTCAGCTGGGTGCGGGCCGGTCCATGGGCGACGCGCTGGCTGGGCGCGTTCGGTGCTGAAATCATCAAGATCGAATGGCCCGAAAGCGAGCGCGGGCGGCTGCCCAGTTCCACCACGCCGCAGCATCTGGAGGTGAATCTCAACACCTCGGGCAATTTCGCGGATACCAACGTCAACAAGAAAAGCCTCAGCCTGAATGTGCGCAGCGCCAAGGGGCTGGAGATCGTGAAGCGGCTGATCGCCATCTCGGACATTGTGATCGAGAATTTCAGCTCACGTGTGCTGCAGAACTGGGGCCTGGGATACGACGAACTGTGCAGGATCAAGCCGGATATCGTGTATGTCTCGATGTCGGGCTACGGCCATACGGGGCGGAATCATGCCTATACCACGTTCGGCCCGGTGGCTCAGGCCGTATCGGGGCTGACCCATCTTTCCGGGCTGCCGAATGAGCCTCCAGCGGGCTGGGGCTGGTCGTATATGGACGATACCGGCGGCTTGTACGGGGCCATGTGCGCGTTGACCGGACTGTATCATCGGAACATGACGGGGCGAGGCCAGCATATCGACCAGGCGCAGATGATATCCAGCGTGCCACTGACCGGTCCGGCGCTGCTAGACTTCACGGTGAATGGACGGGGATCAAAGCGGCCCGGGTTTCCGCCGGGCAATCGGGCGCATTGGCCGGGAACGCCGCTGATGAGCAATTACCGGGGACCGACGGTGGCACCACATAACGCCTATCGCACGCATCCCGGCGGATACAACGATTGGTGCGTGATCGTCTGCCACTCGGACGAGGAATGGCAACGCCTTGTCGGCGTCATGGGGATGCCCGCCTGGGCAGAAGTGGAGAAATTCGGGACGGTCATCGGACGGCTGGAGCACCAAGCGGAACTGGACGCGCATATCGAAGCCTGGACCATGACATTGGGTAAATACGAGCTGACGGAACACTGCCAGGCCGCCGGTGTTCGTGCACTGCCGGTGCAAAGCGCCGAGGATCGGGTGGAACATGATCCGCAATTGCGCGACCGGGGAATGTATCAACCCATGGAGCATCCCGTTTTGGGCACCAACAAGGTGCAGAATGCGCCCTTCAAACTGTCCGAAACCCCCGCGGTCAATCAACTGCCCAGCCCGCTGATCGGCCAGCACACGCAGGAGATCATCGAAGGTTTGCTTGGCTACAGCCACGCCGAACTACGCGCCGGGTTCGATGACGGGACATTCTGGCCCGCGAAGCGACCACGATTTCCTTACTTGGAGGATATGGTCCGATGAGCGGGCCGCTGGCGGGGCTGAGGGTGTTGGAACTGGCGGACGAAAAGGGCCAGTTCTGCGGCAAGCTTCTGGGGGATCTAGGGGCCGACGTGGTCAAGATCGAGCCACCCGGCGGCGAGCGCTGCCGTCAGGTCGGACCATTCCTGAACGACATTCCGCATCCTGATCGCAGCCTGTCATTCTGGTACTACAACACCTCGAAACGCAGTGTGACACTCAATCTGGAAACCGCGGACGGACGGGCTTTGTTCCAGCGTCTGGCAGCGACGGCGGATGTTGTGCTGGAGACATTCCCGCCGGGTTTCCTGGCGTCGCTGGGGCTGGATCAGGCCGAACTTCGGGCGGCCAACCCCGGATTGATCGTGTGCTCGCTGACGCCATTCGGCCAGACCGGGCCGTGGCGAGATTATCTGTCCAGCGACCTGCTGCACATGGCCGCCGGCGGCGAGATGGCGTCCTGCGGGTATGACGAAGCGGACGTGCCGAACGCACCGCCGATCGCACCAGGCGGCGGCAACGCATGGCACACGGGCTGTCACTACGCGTGCATGGCGATCATGGCGGCCCTGGTCTATCGAACGATGTCAGGCACGGGTCAGTTCATCGATGCCTCGGTCCATGAAGCTTGCGCACTGACCACCGAATCGGCAATCGCCAACTACGTTTACCGTGGCGAAGTGCTGCGACGGCAGACCGGCCGTCATCACGCCATCAGTCCGACGAACAGGACGCAGTTCAGAGCGAAGGATGGGGTTTATGTGACGGCGCTGATCTCGGGTGGGCTGAATGTGCGGAACGTTCGCAACCTTGCGGAACTGATGGATCATTATGGCATGGCGGGCGATC
Source organism: Acidisphaera sp. S103 (assembly GCF_009765975.1). Taxonomy (GTDB): domain Bacteria; phylum Pseudomonadota; class Alphaproteobacteria; order Acetobacterales; family Acetobacteraceae; genus Rhodopila. The sequence goes on from NZ_LMUJ01000036.1 coordinate 328,329, forward strand.
TGCTCGATCCGAAATACCAGGACCCGGCAGTGGTCGCGGCCAGCGGAAAACACGTTATCGACGAGTTGCTGGCGGCGTTCATCGCCAGTCTGCCGGCGGAGGAGGTGTATCACGTCGGCCAGGCGCGCGGCTTCACCTGGGGCGCGGTGCGGGTGCCGGAGGCGCTGCTGGACGATGGTCACCTGCACGATCGCGGTTTCTGGCAGCAGGTCGAGCATCCGGAGCTTGGCCGCACCTACGTCTATCCGGGACCGGCCGCGATCTACAACGGTTCGCCGTGGGAAATCTCGCGGCGGGCGCCATTGGTTGGGGAACATAACGAAGCCGTGCTGTGCGGCGAGTTGGGACTGTCTCGTGGGACACTATCGGTGCTGACGGAAAGCGGGATCGTCTGACGGTTGGTTGAGTGCCGGCGCAAATTGCGCTGAACTCTCGTAAGGCTTCAGGAGGAACTGTCATGCCGTTCTATGAAAAAGGCGACGTCCGTATCCGCTATGAGGAGACGGGCTCCGGGTTTCCGCTTCTGGTTACCCCAGGCGGCGGCCTGAACTCGCGGATCAGCAACTGGCCGACCGCGGTAATCAATGCGATGGAGGCGTTCAAGGGCGACTTCCGCTGCATCACCATGGACCAGCGCAATGCCAACGGCGGCGAATCAACCGGCCCCGTGCCCGTTGACAACCCGTGGGATGCCTTCGCCGACGACCAGCTCGGGCTGATGGATCACCTTGGTATCCGCCAATTCTTTTACATGGGCTACTGCATTGGCGGTTGCTTTGCCGGGAAGCTGCTGCAACGGGCGCCGGATCGCGTCGTTGCCGCCGTGTTCTGCCAGACCGTCGGCCACCGGCCGGAAAATCCAACGGTTATGTATCGGCACAGCAAGGATAACTGGGAACCTGACTTCCGGAAGCGGCGCGCCGACGTGTCGGCGGACACGATTGAGAAATACTATCACAACCTGTACGCAGCCCAACCTGATTTCCTCTACAGCGTGCCGCGTGATTTCATCAGAAACTGCCGGACCCCGATGCTGGTGCTGCCGGACGACGTACCTGGACATCCGTTGCAGACCTCGATCGATGTTGCCTCGCTTGCCCCGAATGCCGACATCACGGTGTATCCGTGGAAGCAGCCGGAGGACCTGAGGCAACGCACGATCGACCGGGTGCGGCGTTTCCTGCGCGCGCACAGTCCACTCAGCGCTGCCGCGCAGTAGAACGATGGTGCTTGCCGGCGGCAGCGATGGTTCTGGTCGCTGCCGCCGAAGAAAATCGTAAGGCGGGGCAGGACGGTTAACCATCGAACCGATTGCCCCCGGCGGCACCGGGACGTCAAACGCATTTACCACGCCACACAACGCGATTGCATGGCTCGATTCCGATGGCGCGGCAGAGCAAACACGATTGGAACGAGAGATATAACTTGCCGTGTTTGATACGGTCCCGTTCATACCGCTGCGCGCTCCATACCCATGGGTGCCTGGAGTAGCTTGTTGACACACCCGCTGAAGGGACCGATGTCGATGTTCTGGAATGCCAGAAAATCGTAGAGGCTGGCGTATCGGCGCGGGTTCAGGTTAGGCTGCGTCTCCAAATTGAACAGAGTTCCGGCGGCCAACTATCCAAGGGAGGAGATGATCGCATGAACGACGCTATAGAAATCGCCCGCGAGCCAGCCGCAAAGGCTGCCCCCGATTTCGACGCCATCGTTATCGGCGCCGGGGTCTCCGGGCTGTACCAACTCTACCGCCTGCGCGAACTCGGGCTGACGACCCGGGTCTTCGAGGCTGGTTCCAACGTTGGCGGCACGTGGTACTGGAATCGCTATCCCGGCGCCAGGTTCGACTCCGAAAGCTGGACCTACGGCTACTCGTTTTCGCAGGAACTGCTCGATGAATGGAATTGGGAGGAGCATTTCGCCGCCCAGCCGGAAACCGAACGGTATCTTAATCACGTCGCCGACAAATTCGACCTGCGGCGGGACATCCAGTTCAAGACGACGGTGACCTCGGCGCATTACCAGGAAGACAGCCGCAGTTGGAAGGTGATGCTGCAAGACGGCACGTCATGTTCGGCGCGCTTCCTGGTCACCGCGATCGGCGTGCTGTCGGCGTCGGTCCTGCCGCGCATTCCTGGCATCGACAGCTTCAAGGGCCAGTCTTTCCACACGCATAACTGGCCGAAGGCACCAGTCAGCTTCGAGGGCAAGCGCGTGGCGGTGATCGGCACCGGGGCAACCGGCATCCAGGCGATTACTGAGATCGCTAAGACCGCGGGACACCTGACCGTGTTCCAGCGCACCGCGCAATGGTCGGCGCCGCTGCACAACGCCAAGGTCACGCCTCAGGAAATGGCCGACATCCGCAAGAACTACGCGGATATTTTCGCCCGTTGCCAGGAAACCGTCGGCTGCTTCATCCACGCCGCCGATCCACGTTCGGCGCTCGAGGTGACGCAAGAAGAACGCGAGGCATTCTGGGAAAAGCGCTACGGGGAGCCAGGCTTTGGCATCTGGATGGGTAATTTCCGCGATGTCCTGATAGATCGCGAGGCCAACAAGCTGATGTCCGACTGGCTGGCCGGGAAGATCCGCGCTCGGATCAAGGACCCGGCGGTGGCGGAAAAGCTGGTTCCCAAGACGCACGGCTTCGGCATGCGGCGGGTGCCGCTGGAGAGCGGTTATTTCGAGGTTTATAATCGGCCAAATGTGAAACTGGTCGATCTGACTGACTCGCCAATCGAGCGTATCACGCCGCAAGGTATCCGCACTCGCGATGCTGATTATGAATTCGACATGATCATCTATGCGACCGGGTTCGATGCGATCACCGGGGCGTTCGATCAGATCGACATCAGGGGTGTCGGCGGCGTGTCGCTGAAGGACAAATGGGCCAACGGGCCCGTCACCCTTCTGGGGATATTGGTCGATCAGTTCCCGAACTTCATGATGGTGATGGGTCCGCATGCGGGTCTGGGTAACTTTCCTCGGGCCGTGGAATACACCTCCGACTGGGTCACCGCGCTGATCCGCCACGCGCAAGACAATGGCCTGACCCGCTTGGACGCAACGCCCGAGGCGGCAAAGACGTGGACGGATCACGTCATCGAAACGAATGAAGGCTTGTTGTTCACCGAGGTCGATTCCTGGATGACTGGTATCAACCGCAACGTGGAGGGCAAGCAGGTGCGCCGGGTGATGCGCTACAGCGGCGGCCATCCGGCGTTCCGCGAACATTGCGATGCGATTTCGACCAACGGCTACAAGGAACTGTCGATGACGTAGACGGCGGGCGGCGCTACCACCCCGCATTCGGCGCATAAGGCACGGCCAGACGGCGGATCAGCACCACCATCTGGCTGAAGCCAAGACCCAGCCCGCCGATCGGTTCCGCCGAGCGAAGTATCTTTGCTGAGCTATACGCCGCTGTTTTCGAGTC
>NZ_LMUJ01000036.1:331864-354042 GCF_009765975.1 Acidisphaera sp. S103
GAGGGCTCTGCTGCCGGAGCAGGTGGCCCGTTTTCCCAAGGGGAGCACGGCGCGCCAACTCGCGCAGTGCCCGTTCATCGCCTACCGAGCTGGCGGTTATACCCGCACAATCACGGAGGCCTGGTTCGACGCTTCGGCGGTACTGATCACGCCCATCATGGAACTGGTGAGCTTTGAAGCAATCAAAGTGCTGGTTGGTGCCGGGCTTGGAGCCGATAGTCCCCACGCCGACGCCAGGAACCGTAGCCCACAATCTGAACCCAGTTCTTTCAGGAACCGTGGGTTACGTCGTCGGTGATGACAAAATCATGGACCGCGGATTTCGTCTTTTGATCCGGCATCTTGAGGCCAGGTCGAAGGCAGATCAATCGGTTGAAGACGCCCAAGCGGGCTATTTATGGTGACGCGAGCGTCGAGTTACTTCGCGCGAGAATGATGCCACTACAGGACTAGAGATTCCGCAGAGAATAAAGCAGAGCTCTCTCCGACTGCGTGAGCCTAAGAAAGGCGCTACCAGTCCAGATCATCGCTCATTCGGCTCGGACTTGGGCGAGGCTGCGCGAAAAAGAGCTGCCGGAATCCTCTGGCCCGCCTGATCTGCCAGAGGGCCCGCTCGATGACTTATTTCCTGAGTTGGCGACGGCTGCATCGACCTGCGTAGCTGCCGGCTTTTGGGTCGTCGCCGATGAAGGACGGGTGGCGAGCCAGTCGGCAAAGCGACGCTCAATTTCGTCTGCTGTCACGGGATTGGAGGGTATTGCATGCGGTTCGGAAGTGTCCACCACCACGACCTTGTCTCCAGCCAGCGGGCTTGGCATCGCGTCCACAGGAAGAAGCGCAGCCACGGCCCGATTTGTCGGCGCCAGAGCAGTCAGTTGTGCATCGATCACCCCAAAACGGTCCAGAAACCGATTGAACCAGTCTGGAATGCGGATGCAAGCTTCGGAATCGGGCCGGCCGAGCCGCCCTTCCAGGTATGTCGGATCGGTGGCGTGCATTTCCAGTCGAATCGACGCGACGGCACTTGGCGTCCGCCAATCCTGGGTCGTCTGCCAGCCGAAGTCCCAGACCCGCATGCCTTTTTGACCGATCCCTCGGATGCCGTATTTGTTAAGAGTGCCGAGGGCACGATAGCCAAGGATGTCGGGCGTATTAACAAACACGCCCACAGGTGTCTTGAAATGCTCCTTCTTGCCGGGCTTGCCCGTGCTGACACGAACTGTGCCGATCACGGTCCACGGCGCCCCATCCGGCGTAGCAACCACGACCCACAGACGCTGCACCGACGGCGCGCGATCGACCACAAGCAATGTCTGTGGCCGGTTGATTGACGTCATCGTTGCGATGGTCATCGTTCTGGCCGCTGCCAGCGCTCGGAAGGCGGCGGTCGGATTGTCGGGCAGTGGGGCGCCGCTCGTCATCCGCAGTAGCTGTTGTTTCAAGACCCGTTCCTGACTGGAGAGCTCCGAACGCCATTTCGAGGGGAGGGAAGCGTGCATCACAACAGGCAAGGGAGGCGGCGGCCTAACTGAGAGCATTTTCTGCCGCGTCACCGGCTGCGCATAGGATAGCGACGGCACAATCAGCGCACAGAGAAACAGGACCACACGAAACCAATGACTCGGGCGGTGAAGTTGCATTACGTGCTCCGTATCTTATTGTCGTATAAGGGACAAAGCACCGGTTGTCAGTGTCGGGATGCCGAGCCGGATCGCATCCTCGGCTATTGCACGCTCTGCGCAATGGCGGTCTCGCAAGGCGAGGTGCCGGAGGCGGCCCGGAAGCACATCCCTCGCTATCCGCTCCTCAGTTGCACCCTGATCGGTCGGCTGGCAGTCGCCAGGGACCAGCAGGGTCAGCGCCTCGGCTCGATCCTGCTTGCCGACGCGTTGCAGCGTGCATTCGAGAGTGCCAGCACCGTGGGATCGTCGATGGTGATCGTCGACGCGCTGGACGAAGCGGCAGCCGGCTTCTATGCGGCGCATGGCTTCGTACGGCTGCCAGACTCGCTGCGCCTTGTTATGCCGATGCGTCAGGCTGGCCGGGGATCTGAACGATGACGCCTTTGCCATCACCGCGGACGTCGGGGAAGCGCCCGGGGAAGCTGATCCGAGAGACTCTCGGGCACTGGGGAGGTAAGCGCGCTCGCGCCTTAGACCCGGTCCAAAGCGAGTTCACGCGTTCGCTGGAAGTGGTCGACAGCTTCGGAGTCGTACCCATGCCGGAAGCGGCCGCAGGCCTGCTACAACATGCTTCCTGCTGCTTCCCCCATGCTTCCCCGATTTCCCGGACCAGGGCGGGGAAGCAAAAAACGGCCCCGAAGGACCGTAGGAGGGGCAAAAGCCCGGGCGGAGGAGCTTTTTTGCTTGCCCCGGCTCGACTCGGTGCGATTCTTTGTGGGTGTGGCGTCGTCCTTCGCACTTTCCGAGCTAACAGGTCACCCGCCGCAAGGTCAGCGCCGGAACACGCAGCGACACCGGACGCGACTGCCGGGATGCCTTCCTTGGGCTTGCCAAGACCTGTGCAAAGCACGGCATCGCATTCTGGGATTATCTGGGGAGCCGCCTGCGCGTTCCCGGCCAGCCACCGATCCCGCCGTTACTGAACTTCGTCAGATGCCAGGGCCAGCCCGCCTGAAACCAGGGCCCCGCCGGGGTTTTGCCCCTATTACGAAGGGCCGATATAAGTTATTGATTTTCTTAAGAAAATTTGGATCGGGCGAAGGGATTCGAACCCTCGACCCAACCTTGGCAAGGTTGTGCAAGCTTATTCTCCGCATTTGACGAACCCACCGGATCGGGGCGTGGTCCCAGCCGAAACATATGTTGGTGATAGCTATGCGATTGCCGAGGTGATTGCTGATATGGGCATTTTCGGTCTAATGTATTGAAATCCTTGGTGAGCCCGGTGGGAATCGAACCCACGACCCCAAGATTAAAAGTAACCTGCTGGCGTGTTTCCGAACCGTTCGGAACCATTCGGTTTCGTCCAGGTCGGCATGAGAATGTGGCCATTATCCTTGCATTACAGGCGGAACTGCGACACTAACTCATCCCGTTGAGTCCGACGCGGTCCGGTTCGATCGCGCCTGGAGTGAAGCCCCAGTGAAGCCCTGATTGGCCGCGAAGCGAGATGTTGATCCGACTGACTGAGTCATCGATTGCCAAGGCTATAAGAGAGGCCGGGCCGAGGCGAGACCTATCTGATGCCGGCTATCAGGGCTTGCGACTGAGACTGACGCCGGCGGGCTCCGCTTCCTGGGTCCTTGCCTGTCGAGATCGCGAGGGCCGTATGCGTCGCTTCCCGCTTGGCCCATGGCCCACAATGGGTATCAGCGACGCTCGGAATGCTGCCCGCGCACTTCACGTACAGGTCAAGCAACACGGCGTCGACCCAATTGCGCAACGGCGACGTGAACGCGCGATAGGAGTCGCGGCTCGGGACGGAATCGGCACGCTGACGGCGGTCTTGGACGTCTATGGCAAGCAGCGCGGCGATCAGCAGAAGGCCTGGGAAGAGGCCCGAAAGCGGATTAATTTGATATTCAAGCCGCTCCTTTCACGTCCAGCGGAGACGATGACACGCCAAGATTTGCAAATGTTGGCGGATTCTTATCCGTCGCAATCCTCGGCTTCCTATGCGGTGCGGAGCTTGCGGCCGGCATTGAAATGGGCAGCGCATAGGGCCTTGGTAACGGAAGATTTGGCGCGCATCCTGCCCCCAGCTCCGGTCAAACGCCGCTCGCGGGTTCTGAGCCACGTGGAACTGGCTTCACTGCTTCCCGTCTTACGTGCCGGCACGGGCGCCGACGAGATGGGCCGCCGGTTCTCCGCATTGACCGGCCATACTGATGTGTCCGGGCTGCACTGGCGGCAAATCGACCTGACGGCGCGCACCCTGACCTTTCGAACCAAAGCAAAGGGCAAAGTCACAATCCATTCGCTGGCGCTCCCTGTCCTGGCGATCGACGTCCTTCTCGGCTTGCCGAGAGGTGCGCCGGGTGATGCGGTATTTCCAAATGCGACGCCTTATTCTGCAGCGCTGTTGCTGATGATGCTGACGATGACCCGCCGACAGGAAGCCGCGATGGCCCGATGGCGGGACGTCAATTTCGAGGCGCGGACATGGACCATTCAAGACACCAAAAACGGTGAACCGCATACGGTTCCGCTCTCCCGGCAGGCGATAGACCTGCTTCAATCGCGGCTTCCGATCGGGGACGAGCCCAAGGCCCGGGAACCCGATCCGTCTGGCTTGGTGTTCGCTACCTCAACTGGGCGCCCATTGGGCAACTGGGATCGTGCTACCAAGCTGGTCCAGGAAGCGAGCGGCACCAAGGCGTGGACCCGTCACGATCTCCGCCGCACCGGGGCAACCATGCTTGGCGACATGGGAGAATTGCCAGATATCATCGAGGCGGCGTTGAATCACACTGCAATTCACTCTGCCCTTGCTGCGAACTATAACCGCAGTCGCTACCGCCCGCAGGTCGCCGTGGCCCTCCAACGCCTGGCCGACGCGCTGGACGAAATCGAAGCCGGCGGGACCGAGAGTGCGGCTGCGGGGCGCTCACTATGACCAGCGCGCGAAAGCCCGACAGCGTCCGAGACCCCGTACCAGTAATGCGACCGAAGCCGCCGCGCTTTGTTCTACCGGTAGCCATTCCGGAGCTCATGTCATTTGTTTGGTGCATAGTGGTGCGCCGCGATGATGTGGCCCAGGTGGAAGATCTCGCAGCCTCGGCCGATGTCGCCAAGGCGGAAGTTTTGAATTGGTTCCCCGATCGATATCGTCCAAAGCCGGGTCGAGAGTTAGAATGCTTTCTGCGCGCACTCCGAATCGGGAAGGTGACAAAACAGCAGACAGAAGTGTCCCAGATGGCCGGAGAAATTAGGGGCGCCATTGAACTGCTGGCGACCGAGTTACCAAAAATGTTGGTCCGACGCACTTCGAGCCCCAGCAGCTTGTTTACGGATGACGAGTACTGCCGGCTGTCGATTCTGGCCGGCGCGGCCCTGGATGCCCACGGCATCGTCCAAGGCCACAAGCATCCGCATAAAATGCAGCTATGGCACAATGACGCTCAGCTCTTTGAATGGCATGCGCGAGCACTTTTGACCGCGGCGGGCATGACGGAAGTAGGGGATGGGGACGAAAGTCCTGCGATTAGAATCGTGGGGCACTCCCTGGAGGCCGTGGGAGAGGGTCGCCACAGCCCTGATGCGATCGGTAAGGCGCTTCGGCGCCACAGCAAAAAAACGATCGATCTCCCCTCGGCCGCGCAAGTCGGCAGCCTGGGGTACATCATGGTCGCGTAGGCTTTACACGCGGCCCGGACAATCGGGCGGCAGCATTTGTCCTCTGGCGGAGCGAACCTGCCGAAATCAAAACTCCGGGTATCGCAACCTACGGAGATGAATTCGGTGCAGTCCCATTCGGTATTAACATCCGCCCCCATTGCTCGCACGATTGAAGCGACCTGCGACCATTACGGTTGGAGCCGCACTTACGTCTTTGAGCGGCTTGCCCGCGAAGACCTCGTCGGAGTGAAGGCAGGACGCCGTACGCTGATTACATCCGAGTCAGCGGATCGGTTTTTTGCGTCGCTGCCGCGGGCAACCTACCGGCCGCCTCAGCATGAAGTGGAGGCCTGACTCCATGTCAGAAAAAGAGAAACCCCGCCTCGCCGGCCAGGGCGAAAACGGGGTGTCTGGAAACCAAAGCCATTCACAAAGTTTTATATGCCGTCGCGAGGGAAGTAGGACAAGGCCTATTTTGATCGGCGCGACTCAAGGGTTCCTGTTCGCCGCGTTGCCAGTCCACCGGAAGCCAGTCTCCGACTGGGATGCCCGGTTGTGGATTTATAGCTATGCCGACTGGATCGCGCGCCGCCGGCAGATCCGGCACCTGATCGTGCTCGACCATCTGTGGTCAATCCCGGCATCCGTTGCCGACCTTGCGCGGCGTTGGGGGTGGCGCGAGGACTGCGTCCAGGCGTTCCTGCGTAGCGAATTCAGTCCTTTCGTCACCCGCCAGATGTCGACGTCCGCCGAGCAGGGGAGGACAGCCCATGCCTGACGGAATGGTGTCCGCTTTCAGCGAAGAACGGCAGATCATCGGCGACCTCAGGCGGTTACCGCCTTCGAACTTGGAGGCCGAGCAGGCGCTGCTTGGCGCGATCCTGGCCAACAACAAAGCCTATGAGCGCGTCTCAGAATTTCTGACCGCGGAGCATTTCGCCGATCACGTGCATCGCAAAATCTATCAGGTCTCAGCTGACCTCATCGAGGCCGGCCGCGTGGCCGATGCAGTGACATTGAAGGCTCGGTTCTCTGAGGACGGACTCCTGGAGGAAGTCGGCGGCACCGCCTATCTGACTCAGTTGCTGACCGCCATGGTCGGCATCATCAACGCCGGCGACTATGCCAGGGTCATCAAAGACACTTGGCTCCGTCGGCAAATGATCGACATCGGCGAGACTGTCGTCAACAACGCCTTTGCCAATGATCCTGACATGGCTGGCGCAGACGTCCTTGACCAGGCCACAGCACAGCTCAATGAGTTGGCCATCCATGGCTCGAGCGGTGCAACGTCCATTTCCTTGTCCGATGCGGTCGCCGCGGCGATCGCCGAGGGTGAAGCGAATCGTCGAGGGGAAGGAATCACCGCCGTATCCACCGGCATGCCGTCCGTTGACGCAGCAATCCTCAAGCTGCGTGCAGGCAGCCTGTATGTCGTCGGGGCGCGGCCGTCCATGGGAAAGACCGCACTGGCACGTACCGTCGCTTTGAACGTCGCGCTTGGCATGGGCGTTACCCTTGACGGAGTGCTCATCGACAACCAAGCCGGCGGTTCCGGCATCTGCTATTGCAGCCTCGAAGAAACGGACGCGGACTTCGGTGCGGGCGTGCTCGCCAACCTCTCCGGCGTGCCGATCGCTGCCATCTTGGACGGTAGCGCATACGGCAACAGTCCTCAGGCGACCGCCATCGTCAAAGCGCAGGCGCGCATGAAGCAGGGATCTGACCTACTTCATGTGTTCTGTGCCCCGGACCAATCACTCCGGAGCATCCGGCAGCAGGCGAGGCTTGCGCGGCGGAGGCTCAAGGGCAATCTCCGCCTGATCGTCATCGACTACTTGCAGTTGATGAAGGACCCGCCCGGGGCCCGGGACAAGCGGCTTGCCGTTGGCGAGAACGCGCGGGGCCTCAAGAACCTGGCAAAGGAGCTTGATTGCGCCGTTCTGTTGCTCAGCCAGTTGAACCGCGGCGTTGACGATCGGCCCGATCACAGGCCGATAATGCGCGACCTTCGAGAAACTGGCGAGATCGAGGACAACGCCGACGTAATCATCTTCCCCTACCGCGAGGCATACTATCACGGCCAGGCGCGGCCGAAGCGTGACCCGTCCGAACCGGAGGCAGTCTATCAGTCCAAGATGAATGAATGGCAGGATGCTCACAGCACCATCGCCCTGACCGCCGAGTTGATCATCCCGAAAGTTCGCCGCGGCCGGGCACCAACGTTTGTTGACCTGGCGTTCATCCCCGAGCGGACGCGATTCGAGGAGGCCGGCCGATGAGTGCCAATCATCGTTGGCTGAAATTCTGGCCGCAGGACTGGCAGCGTGATCCCGCACTCAAGATCTGCGGAATCGCGGCGCAGGGATTATGGATTAACCTGTTGTGCATCATGCATGAAGGCGACCCCTATGGGCATCTGACCATCAATGGGCGCGGCGCGACCAACAAACAGATCGGCATGCTTACCGGTATCGGTGAGCACGTGGCGGACAAGCTGATCGCGGGATTAGAGGAGGCTGGCGTGTTCAGCCGGACCGACGCCGGATTGATCTACAGCCGCCGGATGCTCAGGGATAAGGCCGCCAGTGATGCGGGCCGGGAACACGGCAAGGGAGGCGGAAACCCCTCCCTGACGCGGCGGGTTAAGAAGTACGAGAAGGAGAATGGTTATCAAGGGGGGTTAACCCCTCCCATTAACAGGGGGGATTATCAGGGGGCCCAAACTCTAGAAGCAGAAGCAGATATAGAAGAACTTCGTTCTTCCGCCGAGGGCGGCCAAACTGCCGGACAGGGATCACTTTTGCCGCCTGATCCGCCCACCGTCGTCAAGCCCATGACGCCGGCCCAGGTCGTGCAGCGGGAGTGCCTCGAGATTCTCGCAGAATTCGACAGGAAGAACCTGACGGACCGGGACGACGTAAGGGCCGTGAGTAAGACCCGCGCAATGTTCGTCAAGCGGGCGGGTAGCGCGGAGGCATTGCTGACTGTCCTTCGCAAGACACAAAGCGCCGGAGTGGACAGTCCAGTCGGATACCTCTTGACCTTGCTCAACGAAGGAAAGGCCTCGAATGGCACCAGCAATGCCACTGTCGACCCGAACGACGGCCGCGGCATCGAAACGTGGTGCAAAGCCTGCAACTTCGAACCGACGACCGCTCCGACCGACAAGAAGGTCGGTAAGTGGCTTGGCCACGGGTGGATCATCGACCGGGTAGCGAATGACGTAGCGACTGCCGCACGGCTTCCGTGGAACTGGCGAGGCGATTGGACTCCACTCCGGAAATGGCTCGACCTAGGCATCAATCCGCGCGACATTACCCAGACCGTTGAACGCATGGCGATGATGGACGGATATCGGCCCGGAAGCCTGAAATTTTTCGACAACGCCATCCGGCAAGGGAGGGCTGCAGCTTGACCGCCATAGTGCCGCCCGGCCGGCTGATGTTGCGCCGCTGGCCCAGGGCGAGAGGCGGTCCCGGCGCCCACCGGCCATCCTTCGGACGCGCGCCGGCGCCGCCACGCTCGGCATTACAGCCAGCGAATGTCATCTCCTGCGAAAACTCTGAAAGGCGCACGATGTTCGACGATGAAAACCTCCCGACGTCCATGACGGCCGATCAAGCGGCGGCGCTGCTCGACTGCGTTCGCAACCCGCGGATCTTGAGGTATTTCGTGGAACGTCCTTTGAATGAAATGGTTCATGAACTTCTGCGCGCCAAGATCGAGCAGCGTCCCGCGGCCGAAATCTACGTCGAGGGCCACGTCATAGGCCTCATCACAGCACTCCGGCCGGTGCTGGCCCCTGTGGTGGCCACGTTTTTTGATATCACAGACCAGGAGCGGACGCAGCGCCGGATGGCGCTCGAGGAATACGAACTGGCCGCCGTCGCACAAAGTGATTTGCGGGCTGATGAATCTGATGATGCCCCGAATCCGCTCGGCGACGCGTGGACCGCGCTGGACGCCGGACTTTGCGAAATGGGGGGCGTCGAGTGGAAGCGCCTGGCGCTCGAGGTCGTCGCCAAGCCGGAGGCGCTGATCCGCGACGTGCGGGCGATCGAAGCTTTTCGGATGGTGCTGGCTCTCATGCGTCACGGCGACGCATGCCTGTCGGTCGCCGAAATGGAGACCATAAACACCGTCGGAAACGCGCCTACTTTGAACAACCTGCTGACCGTCCTTCGCGATCTCCGGCGCGTGTTTCGGTGAATCGGGGCTGGTCGGCAGTCTGCGCTGGGACGATTTCGGCAAGGGGCGCCTATAAAAGGGGATTGTGATCGTCACAACCGCTCCAGCGCTCATATCTCGAGGATCAGGTCAGATGGCGTGTAAGCAAACCAAAGACATTTTGAGTTGCGCGCTCTTGATCGCGACCTTGTTCATCTCTGGCTGCAACAAGGACAAATGCCAAACAACGGCCACGCCTGAACAATATCCCGATGTGCGCGAGTCCGCTGAAATGAACATACGTTCTGGCGCAAAGGACCCTGGCACCGTGCAATTCCGAGGCGTCCAGGTATGGCCGCAGGCAATCGGGAATACCTTTGCCGTGTGCGGTCAGACCGATGTGTTCGGCGCCAATAGCGTGACTTATGTGCTGTTCGTTGCAGTCGTTACCCGCAACGATTCGGCCCAGGATCCGGGACGCCGTTATTCGGTCGAGACTCTGGTAGGTAGCACGACGTCGGAGGCGACCAAGGCATATGTCGAAACGCTTACGAGATGCTTCGATGGCGGCGGTCCGAAACCCCTACCGCACAATGACATCGCTCCGGTTCCGATCCTGCCTGACAACATGGCGGCGCCCCAACAGGCGGTCACCGCGCCGGCGGCACCCACACCACCTCCACCGCCTGCCGGTCAGCCCGTGGTAGCATATCCGACACCTGGAGCCGCTCAGGGCGATGTTGTCATGGCGCAGAACGGCAACATCCACTCCTCGCCGCAGGGTCCCGTCATCGGTGTCGAGCACGAGGGCACTGAGCTACATGTCTTCTCAGAAGCGCGAGGTGGGTGGCTGCAAGTTGGTGTTGGGGATACACAGCCAATCGGCTGGGTGTACGAGGGCCTGGTCAGGCGGCACTGAAGGCACCACCCGGTACGCAGGCCTCTTGCGTCGGCGATGCGGGTGGTATGCGAGGCGGGCATGGTAGGCACCTCCCTCCCGGGCAGGATGCTGGCCGAGCTGGATGATAGGCTTCCCCGCTTCGCCGCGGCCGGTTTCCATGCCGTGGCGGGAAACGAGAAAGAAAGTAGGACAACGATATAATGGATGTTTTTGACACCGTGACCGGGGGTGCCGGGCGCATCGCGGCGCGCATCGATCGCCTGCCGCTGACCTGGGCCCAATGGCGCCTGGCGCTGATCACCCAGATTTTTTGGGGTGTCATCATCGCTGCCGACGGGATTCCGGCAAAGCTCTACCCCTTCATTTGGGAGCCCCGGCACAGCTTCGGCGCCGGCGCATTTTCGCTGTTGCTGGCGGTGCAGTTTGGCCTCGGTATCCTGGTCGGCGAGTATCTGATCGGCATCATCGCCGACCGTTGGGGGCGACGGACTGCGCTGCTCTTGTCCTCCCTCGCCGTCGCGTTGCCGCTATGGCCCACTGCGCTCACCGACAATTTCGGGCTGCTGTTGTTGTTCTTCGGTCTTTCGTCGATCGGCATGGGCGGCGTCCTGTCGACTAACGTCGTCTACATGGGGGAGATCGTGCCGCCGGCCGAGCGCGGGCGGGTGATGCTGGCCTCCCAGATTCTCGCGGTGTTGGTGTTCGGGCTTCTCGGCAATCTCCCTGGGATTTTGTGGGTTCCCAATCATTACGATTGGTTCATTTATCTGTTCACCGGCGTGCCGCTGGTCGTCCTGGTGCCGCTCGCGCTGTGGGGTATGCCCGAATCGCCACGCTGGCTGGAAGCGCACGGCCATCACGCCGACGCCGAACGGATCATGGTTCGGCTGGAGGCGGATTGTCTTCGCCGCAGCGGCCTGGCCGCACTGCCTGAACCTGATTACGCCGGCTACGCCGTGCCGGTGAGCCGGCACGTGCCGATGGGTGAGTTGTTCCGCGGCGAGTATGGCCAGCGCACCATCATCCTGCTGATCGCCTGGGTGCTCGGCTACAGCGGAATCGTCTACGGCTTCGCCGGCTACGAACCTGCCCTACTCAGGGGATTCGGGCTGAGCGCGGACCAGACCTTTGGCGTGCTGCTCGTCTCTAACGTCGTCGGTGGCTGCGCAGGGCTCGCCATCTGTGCGTGGCTCGGCGAGGCGGTGGAACGGCGTTACACCATCCTCGTCGCGGTGTTGGTCAACTGTATTGCGCTCGGTGTGTTCTACGTCGCCCGTTCGGTCATCGACGCCTACGTGTTGATTTCAATATCGTGGGGCGCCGAAACCGTGTGGTTGTTCAGCATGTACAACTACACGACTGCCAGCTATCCGACCCGGCTGCGGGCCACCGGAACCGGTCTGACGGACGGGGTCGGCCATCTCGGGGCGATTTTCGGACCACTCATTGCCGGTGCTTTGTTCGCGGCGACCGCCTCTACCGGCCATGCAGGTTGGTTCCTCTATGTCATGATACCCGGTGCGTTGATCCCTGGGTTGCTGATAGCGTGGCTTGGGATCGATCAGCGTCGAGCGGTCTTGGAGCACATTTCTCACTGACCACGCAGCGGGTTTGGCCGGCCGTGGAGACGGGGTTTGTCCTTCCCCGCCGGCCGCGCCTTGCCGACAACCACAATCGCGCTCGCGTTTCCAATCATTTCTTTTTATTATCCTGCCTAATGTCAGGAGGCGGGGATGAAGCGTACACTGGCCTGGTGCGTCGGAACGATTGGCGCGATGATCGCGTCGCCGGCGGGGGCCCAGTGGTACATGCAGGGAGATCCCTGTGGCCCTCCTCCAACATTGCCCGGGTACGTCATTATGCTACCGCCGGCAGCGGTCGCACAACGTGCCCAAGCCTGCCAACAAGAACGCGAGGCAGCGGCCCAGCAACGACAGGCCGAGATCGCCGCTGAACAAGCAAGAGAAGCCGAGGCGCAGCGCCAGGCTGAACTAGCACAAGCCGCAGCGCAGGCGAGAGAGCAAGCACAGCGTGCTGCCTTGGCGGCCGCCCAGCTTGCCGCCGAAACCTCTCCCGATAATTTCTGCCGCGAGCCCGACACAGCTCGAATCCTGATCAATCAATACAACGGATTGGATTGGGAGTTGCCCAGGAAGGTCGTCGATATCGAGCACCTCGTCACGATCAAGAAGGATGCGGGCAGCGGGATCTTGGTCTGTCACGGCGTGTGGGTACACACCGATGGCGAGAAGATCGAAGGAACGATGACGATGCACCCGAACGTCGCCGGGGACATGATCGTTTCGTGGAAGCCAGAGCATTGGGAACCGCAATATTCCACATGGGTTCCACCCCAACCGGCACCTACCGCGCCAGTGACAGCTTCAGCGCCTCCAAGCGCGCCTTCGCAAAGCGTTTCTTCCGCGTTTGATCAGGGGCTCGCGGATCGAAAGGCCTGGGAGACATGGTTCGCTGGAACCAGCGGCGACTATCGTGCCGGGGCGTTGTATTGGTCGGCGCAGCGCAGCTTAGCGCACCCGGGCTCCTGCTCCGTCCTGGGGGGTGATGGAACAGTCGGATGCGTAGCTGCTCAGGGCCGATTGTCCATTTCGGATGCCCGTCGCAAGAGTGAACCCGATTATCGACAGGGGTGGAACAGCTACTCAGCACAGTGAACTGCGCTGCTCGAGGATTACTCCGTCGCTTCCCGACCCGAATGACTTTTCGGCGGCGCGGCACCCTCGGGGGATGTCTCGACCACGCCAGCGACCGTCCGGCGAGTTGCGATCAGAACCGTGATCCAGTCCGGCACCTTGATCCCAGGTTCCCGAACGAGCAGCCGGCAGTCAAGAAAATCAATGTATTCCGCCATCCCCGAACGGCAAGCGCATCCTTCTGTAAAGCGAGACCCAGTCTCTCGACGGGGCTTCTATCCGGTTTCTACAAGGTGTCGCTGGGCGAAATCTCGGTCCCGCTCCTCTCGGAGCCCCGCTGCCATCGCCACCAATCCTGGTGGAACGTCCGGCTGTCGCAGCCACGCGCCGTGCCCGCTCCTCACTGATCCGGTTTGCTGCCTGGAAAGCCGCAGCAACCAGTTCCGCATCGGTCATCTCTTCCTAGCCGCCGATATACGCGCCGTGCTTCCGGATCGATGGGAGGACGGTGCCGGTGACCCACTTCCGAAACCGCTTCGCCTCTGGCTTCCGGCTGGTCATGATCAGAGCATTGAGGCCTGACTCGTTGATAACCGGCGTCTCACGCCGACGGCCGATAGAATCCATAGTATGGATTTTATCTTTCTCGTCGTCGTCCAAACGTGTCGCGACATTCCCAGCGTTAGCAATTTCAAGCATCTCGCAAACGTCATTCAGGACGAACCACGGGTTGCCATCCCGATCCTGGACCTGAACGTCCTTCCCTTCGAAATCGAACAGTTGGACCTTGACCACCTCGGTGCCGGGCTTCGGCTCCTCCTCCGCTTGAACTGTTTCCTCGGTGGAAACAGTTGCCTTAGCTTCCGGATGCGGCGCGTCGTCAGCCTTGAACGAGGCAGCCGCGGCGAATGTTTCGAACGCTTCCTTGTATCGTTTCCTGGCCACCGATATAGGCTCCGTGCTTACGGATCGATGGAAGGACGGTGCCGACAACCCAGTCCTGGAACCGCACCGCCTGGGGCTTATCCGACCTCATGACCAGCCGATACATGCCAGCCTCGGAAACCACCGTTGTCTTCTGCGGTCTCCCGTGGGGGTCATTCAAAATTACCCCCGATGTCTCAGTCTCGCGAAGCTACCTGGCAGTCACATCGTTCAGAGTGCGTCGCGGCGGGTAGGGGCACTGAGTCAAAGGACCGCCCATTGCGGCTGATCCTGGAACGGCAGGTCCGTGATGCGCTAATGCGAATGACCCTGCGTGGGGCGCTGTTTCGGTTCGAGGGGGAAGCCGGTGAGGTTTGGGGTGTTGCCGGTGGGAGGGGATGGGTAGTCGGACGATTGGGCGCGGGATTCACGGTTATTGGCGCGGAATTCGCGGTGCGGCGTTGATGGCGTTAGTCGTTCGTTAACTTTTCGGCCCTATTTTGTTCTGGCCGGCTGTGGTGGTGCCCACGGGTGCCTTTCCTTGGCTCAGACAGGCGCACGCCTGTCGGGCGTGAATCGGAACAGAGAGGGTCGAATGTGCCCGATCCGCGGCAGGGGGAGTTAGATTTATCGTAACGGTACGGTTTGCGGGACGCATCTCCGTTGAGCCTTGACGGAATCGTGAGCGAGCGACCACCTTAAAGGTCCTTCCGTCCCAAGTTGCAGAAGCACTCCAATGCTGCCGCCAGGCACTTTCGCCGCCCTGAAGGGACACTTCAGCGGAATTGTCGTCGTCGTCATCGTGGCGGCGGCACTCACGGCATTAGTGTCTGGGGCGCCTAGTTGGCCGACCGTAGCAATTGCAGCCGTCGCACTCTTTGTTTACGATCGAAGGTGCTGTGCCGCTGAACGTCATAATCACGCGATGGCTCAGCAAAAAGTTGAGGAGGCCATAATCCGGGCCGATGTGGCAAAGGCGAAGCATCGTGCCCAAATGACGGCTGACCAACCGACTCTGCAACTTGAAAGGAAACCCAGCAGATTGACCGGCGACAGACCGGAAAGCAGGGGAACGAAGCCATGATCGATTTTGGTCAGATTTTATCGCCAGCGCTCGCATTGGTGATTGTCGGTGCGGCAGGGTGGCACGTCTGTTCTCAGCGTGGTGGTCGCATTAGGGTGCGTACACGCCAGATCACTGAAGCAGCTGATCTTTTGAATAAGCACGCTCATTCATTGGAGGTATTTCTGGAGGACGAAACCGCTCCGGCGATTCTGAAGGACTTGCTGGTCAAATTTAGCGATATCATGGAGGACAAAGATACCGTTGCGCGCCTCACGGAATGGGTAGCCACGCGTCCCCTCGATCAGCCGGCTGATACAGATGAGATGAAGGCCGTTAGCGAAGCGATGTCGGATTTGCGCGCCAGAAACCCGGATCTGGCTGAAAAGTTTGATGTTGCGATTTTGACTGCAGTTGCAGGCGCCAGTCTCCGGTGGACGGAAAGCGCCGCCTTATTCGAATGCACGTTCCCGCGTCTCGTCACTACCCATAAGCGAGATGTGACGATCGCGGTGACCGTAGCGCATTTGAGGCCTGGCATTCCGTTCAGCGTGAAACCGGTTGCTGTGGTGGCGGTTGCATAGGATCGTCCGTGCCAGCACGTAAGCCGCGCCCCGCCGACAAAAAATCTCAGCGCGAGCGGTTCATCGAGACCGCTCGCGAGAGCTGCACCACAGCGGGTGGGTAGCGTCTCCGGTCTAAGCCGCCTTCCGCGCCCGCTGCCCAGTACCCGCACCAGTCCACCGACACCGGAACCCCGTCGCCAGGGTCGCCACGGCGCGGACCTGCACCCCGTTGGCGACCCGGCGGTGACCCTCGCGCCACGCGCTCTCCTGAGCATACCGGACCAGATAGGCACCCGCGATGTGGTGGTGATGCCCGATCTCGGCCAGCGATAGGCGCCGGCGCGTCGTCAGGAGCGGCACGAAAGGCGTGAGCGTCATCGATGGTGGGCCGAGATCTGCTCGTTCATTAGCGTGGCCTCACAATGCACCCCGGCGGAACCCCGGCAAATCTCGAGGTGCGCTGAAATCAATGGCGAGTGCGCTCCGATCCGGCCCGACCGGACCGCATACGATCCGCCGTTCCAACTGGTCGCGGGCATGGCGCGCAGCATTCTGCCAGGACCGATCATCGGTCATCGGCCCCTCCACGCAAAAGAACCCTTGATCGTGATCGGAGACGATGAGGAAGAAAGGCGCGGGCTGTTCGGTCATGACGCCTCGATTGGGCCGAAATGCGGAAACCGCCGCGCCGGGGCCGCCCATATTTCATTCAGGGCACGCTCGAAGATCTCTAAATGGAGCCGCTGGTAGAATGGGTCCGCCGGCAGCTTCGCGCTCGGGCTCCGCTCGATCTCAGGCGTCAGCGCGAGCGCCGCCTCAATGGCGCCGACGCCATAGCAACCCGCAAGCACCGCAGCGAGGCCGCGCGCGAGGTGAACCCGCTCCCATTGGTCGAGTTCGCGATGTAGCTGCCGGAATGCGGCAAGCGCATCTGCCAGGCTCTCCAGGTCGGCGGCCTTTTCCGCCTCGCGTTGCTGCATGTGCACGTCGGGCTGGTTCTGATCCACGGGCGCGTCTCTGAATGCCGGTTGATGGTTGGTTTCTGCCCCTTCCGCCTGTGCCCGTCCATATGTGCGCTGCCCCGGTTGGTGCGACTGATGCGACGAAAATGCGACTGTCGCGGGATTCCGATGCGACTGCTCTGCCATCGTCTCAAAGGCCGGCGGTTTCCTCTTCATCGCGCCGATGTGGGACATGAGTGGGATTCTTGGCGGCTTCTTGGGACATATGGCACAACCGCTGAACTCGGCCATCCCCGCGCATCTCAGGGGCGGATGATGGTCCAAAATGAGAAGTTCATGATAATTCTCATGAGAATCGGGCCGCATGTGAGAAGCGGTCCCCACTCATCGGGTCACTGCTTGAGCCGGCCGCGCCGAAATTCATTCAGCTAGTGGCGCAGCCTTCTGCCTACTGAGATGGGTGGCCTCCGCGGCTGCGATGCTAAACAGGTGGGTGCGGAAAGCCTCGGTCGCCCCGCGGCGCCGGAACACAGGAAGGTCGATCGGTTATTCCTCGCTTGGCATCGCGGCTTCGGGCACATAGACCGCCGGCCCGATCACTTCCGGCACGCCGATCGGGGTTTCGAGAACGGTCGGCGATAGCTCGGGCTGGGGGCCTCCGCGCGCCGCTGCCAGGTGTGCCAGGGCTTCGGCCGGCGTCGGGATCTGATCGCCTGCCGGCGCGTCGTCCAACGCCGCGTCGATCATGCGGTGAACGCGACCTTTCGTGGTCAGAATGCGAATCTTCGCTTTGGCTACGGCAAGGGCGAGGGGGATGGTACCGCCGCCGATTTTACCCACCAGCCCGCGTACGGCGTCCAGGTCTACTAACAGCTCGGCCAAGCTTTCCTTGCTGACGTTGTGGCTGGGGTCGGGTTCGGGCATGTGGGATCCTCTCAGTCCGTTCGGCGGCGCGCCGAAGTTCAGCCACGCTATGATCACGACGGGCCGAGGGCCGTCGTCTTGTCGCGCGTCTCAGCACGCGCGCTTCGCATTGAATTCCGGCCTTTCCTGCGGCTTTCGCAGACCTTCACACCGCTTCGCATGTCGTGATGCGAAACCATGCGAAGCGCGAAGGCCTTGCGAAGTCCGGGCACGTTTTGCGAAGGGATAAATGATGGGTAAGCCTGATACCGGTGCGCTCCGGCTCGAACTCGAAACGGCAGTGCTGGATGCCGTCGAGCACATCGGCGCCGACGGACTGGTGAAGGCCACCGTCGTCAAGCCGTTCCTCGGCCGCGGCGTTCATCAGGCCACGCTCTACCGCTGGTTCGACGCCATCATGGCCACCGGCCGGCCGGGTCAGCGTGCGGTGCGCAAGATCGAGAAAGCGGCAATACGGCGGACTGCCAGGTCTGTAGCTGATCCCGCCACCGCGGCGGCGGAAGTTGTGGCGGAGGCGAAGGCACTTATGCCGCTCGTGCCAAAGATCGAGCACATCCTCGGCAGCGGCAGGACCGTGAATGTGTTGGAAAGATTGCAGAGTCTCGTCGAAGACCTGGATGGGCTGATCAAGTACGCCAAGACAGACGATGGCCGCGTTCGCAACGCCCGCCTCCTGGGCGCGTCGATCGAAGGCATGCGACGCCTGTTGGAAACCGCGATGAAGTTCCATGCCATGTTGCGGGAAACGGCTGCGGTCGACGCTTTGCAGAACGCCCTGATCAGTGCCGTTGCCGAGTGCGACCCAGCCCTAGCTGAGAGGGTACTGAGGAAGATGGACCAAGTCGCCGCGACCTGGGGAGGGTGAAGGCCATATCGGGTCAGGCGGTAGGGACGCTTTGAAGAGTTCGCAGAAGACGCCTATGTATTGTCCTGCCGCGAGCGGATACCGCGATCCTTCATCGGGCGCGATGGCAAACAGCCCTCTTGGGGTGGGACCGGATGGCCCCGTAAGAGAAGTTCCGTATGCACCCCCTGCCAGCGATGGCGGGGGTTCGCTTTTCTGCAAGACATTTGCTGGCAAACCCGCAGGTGGTCGTGGGCGAAATTTCTTGGTGAGGTCGGAGATTTCCGTTGGCGTGCGCGGATAAGCGCTTTTCATTTCGTAGCGCCCGCGCCCTTTGATCGTGAGAGCGATCTTGTAGGAGCGTCCATCTGGCATTTGTCCAGCCTGGATCACCACATCGTCCTTGTCCTGACCGAGTACCTTCCATTAAACGGATCCCTGCTTGGCGTCCTGTATGGCACGATGGATGACTGTCCGGCCGCACCCGAACAAGGCAGCGATCTTGCCCAGGCTCTTGCCTTCCTGGAGGTGCAGTCTGGCAGCTTCGGCCCGCTGGTGGGGGCGGAGTGTGTTCTTCCGGCCGGTGTGAACACCGCGCTTTTTCGCATCGGCCATACCCGCCTTCACGCGGTCGCGGATCAGCTCCCGCTCGAATTCGGCGATCTGCGCCATCATGCCGAATACCAGTCGGCCGCCAGCCGTCTTCAGGTCGATGCCGAGCGTGGTGATGATGATGTGGACGCCGCGTGCATCCAGGTCTTTCGCGGTCTGCAACGCATTCAGCGTGGAGCGGCCGAGGCGGTCCACCTTCCACACAACAAGCCGGTCACCATCCACCAGGCGCTCGAGCAACGCGGTGTAGAGCGGCCGATCGGCGCCGGCTTTGCCGCTGGCCTTTTCCTGCACGATGTTGGCGTCAGGCACGCCCGCATCACGCAATGCGGTGATCTGAAGACCGAGTTCCTGATCTTCCGTCGAAACCCGTGCGTAACCCCAAGTCGTGCCCATCTGTCTCTCTCATGTTCCGGAACAACCTTACGGAACACTAGAAACCGCAACGGCCCGTTGCAACCAAAATGTTCCGTAAGGTTTAGCTTCCGGAACGGCGGCTGGTCGGGATCAACCGTGTCGGGCTTTGACTGGACTCGTCGTGACGAAATTCTGGGGTTGCTTCACGGAAGGAGTCCAACGTGTCGACCCCAGATACTCCCAGTCCTCGCAGCCTGATCACAAAACGCCAACTCGCGCAACGTGCGCAGGTATCCGAACGGACCATCGACCGAATGCGGAGGGCAAAGAAAGCCCCGCCAGAGCTGAAGATCGGCCGTCAGATTCGGTTCCTCGAAGATGCGGCTGAGGCTTGGTTCCAAAGCCTCGCGGCGGGTGGCCAGGTCCATATCTGATCGTCAGATGGCCTCCCCGATCGCGATCCCGAGCAGCAGTATCAGGCAGATTATAGCGCGCCACGGTGGCGCCCCTTCCTCTCTGGGGACGCCGGCGTGAGCATGGGAGCATGCCTCGCCGACTACATGCCGCCAAAGCTGATGGCAGAACGGCTGCATGTCGTATCGCCATGCTCAGCGCTCGGATCTCGGCGATCGAGGCCGGCCGATCGGTCGAACATTTCGGCGTGGAACTCGCACGGGCATTCGTCGGATTGCCGGCGGCACAATTCGTCGCGGCTGTCCGCGAGGCTATTGCGGATCTGCATGAGGCTTGCGCGATCACCGGCCTTGATCCGTCGCCGTTCCGTTGCGGCGAAGAAGTTGAGCAGCAGGCGCTCCACGAATTCGATCGCCTCGCCAGCGTAACGGCGATTGGCACCCTCATGATTTGGAGAAACTGATTGATGTCCGGTCGCGTTTCGATTCCCATCTCGGCTGACCTGCAAACCGGCGATGTGCAAGCAGCGATCCAGAAGCTGGTTGAACAGCTCAATCGGGCCGGCCAGGCAGTCGCAGCCGCGAACAAGGTTAAATTCGAACCGGTTACGAAGGCCACCGTCGAAGATCTGAAGCGGGTCGAGGTCAGCTTTGAGAGCCTGCGCAAGGTCAGTGGCGAACTGAATCGCCGGATGAAGGCGACGGGGCAGCAGGGCGCTGGATTCTTCGATATCGATTGGGCGAAGATGCACCCCGATGCGGGCGCGCGAGCGCGACAGCAACGTCGTGCGTTCGAATACGTCACTGGTCTCGGGTTCGGCAATCTCTCCCCTCCTGCCTCTCCCACGCCTCCCGGTTCTCCCCCTCGGCCGCCGCGGCCCCCCGCGCCATCGGCCCCTCCTCTTCCCCCACGACAGCCTCCCCGGCCTCCTGGCATGGGGGCGCTGGCGGCGGGCGCCTTGCGGCAGGGCCTGGGCGGCGGCTTGCGAGCAATGGGGCCCGTCGGTGGCGCTGTCGCGGGTGGTCTATCGGCTGGAATGAGGGGTGGGGTTGGAGTTGGCTTGGCTGCCATGGCTGGCACCCTTCTGGCGCAAGGCATCGGCAAGGTCGTTGGCGGTGTCATGCAGAAGGTCGGACAGGCCGGCGATGAGGCGATCGGCTATGACACGCTGAAGCGCCAGATGGGTGATGTGGGAGTTGGGTTCAACACCCTGCGGTCAACCCTCCGTGCCGCCAGCGACCAAATCTCCGTCACCTTCGAGGAGTCCCAGAGACTGGGCCGCGAATTTGCCGGGCTGTCCGGATTGAGCCGGAACGCGCTGGCGCTTGCCCGTGAAGTCTCCGTCGCCGGCGGCTTCGGCCGCTCGTTCGGTATCGCACCGGAACTTGCCGTATCCGCCTTTGGCCAGATGCGCGGTGTTGGCTTGACGCGATCAACCGACGACTCGCGCCGCTTCGCGCTGCTGATCGGTGAGGCTGTCGCGCGATCTGGGGTGTTCTCGAAGGCGGACGAAATTCTTCAGGCGGTGACCGGCTACGGCATGGGCCAGGCCCGCTTCAGCCTGACGGGAGCCAATCTGCAAGGTTACGCTGGGATGCTGAGCGGCATGACGTCGTCCGGCATTCCAGGGATGGACGTCAACGGTGCGTCGAACATCCTCGCCAGGATGAACGCGGCAATCCAGAACGGCGGCGCGGCGGGCGATCCCGGCAAGATGTTCCTCTATTCGGCGCTGGGGAAGAGTCAGGGGCTGGACCCCATCCAGGCCCGACTGCTGGAAGAGCAAGGCATCTTTGGCACCGGCGAGCAGGCGTTCGGGGATAATTCGATCTATCGGCGATTTGCGGCGAGATACGGGCTGGGGCGTCCCGGTGCGGCGGATTCACATGCAACGAACCTGCAACTCATCCGGAAGAGTCTGGAAGGGCAATTCTCGGGGCATCCCGAGCTGATGGCGGATGCCTTTTCGAACCTGACCGGCCTGAACATTTCGCAGTCGATGGCGATGCTGACGATGAACCCCGAGCAGATGGGGGGTCTGCAACGGGCATTGCAGGCCGCACACGTCGACATCTCGAAAATATCACCGACAGCCTTTAGCGCGCTGGCCAACATCGAAACCGGAAACCGCGGGCGCCTGATGAAGCAGGTCGGAAGCTTGCGAGCGAGGACGGGCGATCAAGCGCTTACCGGAGCCGAAGGAGCGGAGCTTGATGCCGCGGTAGCCGGCGGAGATACCGAAAAGCTTCGCGATGTGCTGCTGCGCCTGTCAGCCAGCAGGGACCAAGAAAAAACTGAGGGCGATAAGACGCGCCAAAAAATCCAGGACGTCGACAAATCGCTCCAGATCGCGGCGACGGCGCTCCTCTCGCCGTTGAATTCGATGCGCGATGCCCTGATGTAGCGCGACAATCTGGGTGAGAAAATGCGTCAATCAGGATGAGAATTGATGACCGCAACGAGTTCATGATGTTCGGTCTGATTGTC
>NZ_LMUJ01000037.1 GCF_009765975.1 Acidisphaera sp. S103
TGACACCGGTCCCAATGGTGGCGCCAGTACGGCCGACGCAGTCACACTGACGAGCCCCGATTCCGGCCTTTTCTACCAGACGAACGTGGCGGGCACCTACACCTTCAGCGTATGGGTACGGTTGATCAGTGGCGATGGTGATTTTGCTCTGAACTACTACAACGGATCGACCAACACCGACGTCACACAAACCGAACTCGCCACCGGAACGTGGCAGCAGGTCAGCCTGACCTTCACCGGCGACGGCAATACCTTTTCAAACGTCGCGCTGATGCACGATGTTGCGCAATCGACAACTGGTACGTTTGAATTCTGGGGGGCACAACTCAATCCGGGGTCTACGGTTGAGCCTTACGTTCCTACCAGCGGCAGCCCTGTCACCACCACCGTCAACGTCACCGTCCCGATCGTCGTGGGTTCCACGCTCACCGTTGATGTCACGGGCAATACCCCGGTGGCGGCGCCGGATACGGCTTCGGTGGCTGAGGGCGGCACGTTAATTGCCACGGGCAATGTGCTTGCCAACGACACGGACGGTGCAGGCAAGACGCTAAGCGTTGCAACGATAGATGGCATCGCCGTGAACGGCACAACGACGATCGGGGGGACCTACGGCACGCTCGTTATCCAGCCGAATGGGCAGTACACCTACACCCTTGCCGACAGTCAGGCGAATGTGCTCGCCTTGACCAATGGCCAAACGGTGCAGGATATCTTTACCTACACGGCTTCCGACGGGAATATCTATACCCAGGCGGCGACACAGACAGTCCAGAACCTGATCCCGCAATCCGAAGCCTTCGACGATCCGATCTGGGTACGATTTAGCTCGGCCAATAATCCGGTGGTGACAC
>NZ_LMUJ01000038.1 GCF_009765975.1 Acidisphaera sp. S103
CGGGTTCGGACATGGAAACCTCATGGTACGAGGCTCCCTAAAAATCGTATTTCAGACCGCGCCGGAATCCCACACCCCTTCAAGCGATTGCCCTGGACGATGGACGATGGACGATGGACGATGGACGATGGACGATGGACAAATATGCACTTTGCGGGCCCGATGCCACAATGGGATAGTGCGCCTATGCAGCGCCAAATGGGGCGATTTTAGCCTTATTCTTTATTCGGATTCTTTCTCGGCGCAACCTTCGGCTGGGGGCGCAATATCAGCTTTAGGCTCGGAACCCAATTATTTTCTTGACCCGGACCCTCCGGATCGAGATCGGCCGGATCGCTGGCCGCCTCGGCTTCCAGTTGCGCCTTGGCCTGGCGGATGCGTTCAAGCCGGCGCTGCTTGTTGGCCACCCAATCCGGCATCTCTTCGCCGCGATGCTCGCGGCCATGTTGCGCGTCCTCCGCCTGGTCGGCTGCTTCCGCCTGATCCAGCCACGCCTTCACCTCCGCGGCCAGCTTCGGCTCCTCCGTCACCATCCGCTGGTAGCTCATCGCCTTGTGGCGGCTGGCATTGGTCCGCAGCTTGGTGCCGTCCACCGCCACATGGCCAAGCTTCACAAGACCGGCCCGCTGACACAGCCGCAGCACCTGCACGAACAGATCCGACAGCGCCGCAAGATGGCGTTTGCGAAAGTCGCTGACGGTGCGGAAATCCGGTCGGTTCAGCCCGGTCACCGCCATGAAATCCATCCGCTCCTCGCAGGCACGGGCCAGTTGACGGCTGGAATACACCCCACGGCTGTAGCCATACAGTAGCAACGCCACCAGCATGGCCGGGTGGTAGGGCGGCTGCCCACGCGCTTCGCTGTAGGCTTGCAGGATTGCCGACAGATCCAGCGCCTCGCGCACCGTATCGCGCACGAAATGCGCCAGGTGACCGGGCGGCACGAAGTCATGCACCGAGCGTGGAAGAAACCAGCTCTGGTCTACATCCCACGAACGAAAGGTCTTGCTCATGGACAGCATAGAATCGAAGTTTCACCGCGTCGGCTAGCAAATTCTCGGACAGGCTCCTAGTCTTACTGTGTCATAAGTTCATTCTGCGTGTGATGTGCTGGCAGCAAGGGCAGCGTGGCAGGGTTCGAGCAATGACGCGGGCAATTGCGACGC
>NZ_LMUJ01000039.1 GCF_009765975.1 Acidisphaera sp. S103
CCGCCTGATCGTCACCAACCAGTCCGACCGGCCCCGGCGGCTTTCGGTCACGGTCTATGTCGAGTGGGTTCTCGGGGCGACCCGCGCCACGGCGCCGTTCATCGTCACATCAATGGATCCGGAAACCGGGGCGTTGTTTGCCCGCTGCCCGTGGAACACCACGTTCGGCCAACGTATCGCGTTCGCCGACTTGTCCGGACGGCAAACGTCCTGGTCCGGCGACCGCCGCACGTTCATTGGCCGCAACGGGATGCTCGATAATCCGCTGGCACTGGCCGCCGGAGTTCCATTGGGGAATGTCGTCGGCGCCGGGCTGGATCCCTGCGGCGCATTGCAGACCCACCTTGTCCTGCCGCCCGGCGGGACCGCCGAATTGGTGTTGCAGCTTGGCCAGGCCGCGACGCAGGACGAGGCGCGGGCTTTAATCGCCAAACAGCGGGTAGCGGATGTCAACGCCACC
>NZ_LMUJ01000040.1:0-8599 GCF_009765975.1 Acidisphaera sp. S103
ATGGAGAGAGTCTTTCCGCTGTCACCGCCGATCTATGCCGGCGGATGGGGGTGGGGCCTCGGGTTGTGCCGATGACCGACGATCCGGTGCGGACTCGGTTGCTGACCGACCTGGGGTGGCTGGATTTCCAGGAATATTTTGTGCATCGGCGGTGTGAGCCGGTGGTTTCTCAACTGCAGTTCCAGGGCGCGGGGGCGGCGCGGCCGCATCCGGCGTTTCTGGCGGCGTTGGCGGATGAGTCGCTGGAGGCGGTGGTGATCTGCCCGTCCAATCCGTTCATCAGCGTCGAGCCGATCCTGGCGATCCCCGGCGTGCGAGAGGCGCTGATCGCGTGCAAGGCGCCGATCATCGCGGTTTCACCGATCATCGCGGGACGAGCGGTGAAAGGGCCGACGGCGAAGATGATGACGGAGTTGGGGCTGGATCCCTCGGCCGGGACGGTGGCGCAGCGGTATGCCGATCTGCTGGACGGGTATGTGATCGACCACGCGGATATGTCGGAGGTGGTCTCGATCGATGCGCGTGTCACGCTGGCGCAGACGCTGATGACGACGATGGAGGACCGGGAGGCGCTGGCTCGGATTGTCGTGGAGGCGGCGGCGACGTTGCGGCGGCGGGAAATGCACGGGCTGCGGCATCGTCGCGTCCCATGATCGATGTCTGGGCCTGCGTGCCGGTCAAGGGGTTTACCGGGGCGAAGTCTCGGACGGGGTCGATTTTGACGCCGGAACAGCGGGAAGTGCTCGCCGCAACGATGTTGGAGGACGTGCTGTCGGCGTTGGCCGGGGCGTCTCGGTTGGCGGGGATATTGGTCAATACGATCGATCCGGTGGCGGGGGCGTTGGCTGAGCGGTATGGCGCTCGGGTGGTGACGGAGGGCGCGCTGGATGGGCATACCGGCGCGGTGAACGGGATGGCTCGGGTGTTGGCGGCGGAAAGGAAGGGTGCGTTGCTGACTGTGCCGGGGGATATTCCGTTGGTGACCTCGGCGGAGATCGATGCGGTGGTGTCGTCCTGTCTGGCGGCACCGTCGTTTACTATCGTGCCGGCGCATGATGAGCTGGGGTCGAATGCGGTGCTGTGCGCGCCTCCGTTTTCCGTGCCGTTGCGGTTTGGGGACGATAGTTATTTTCCGCATCTGATGGCGGCGCGGGCGCAGGGGATCGAGCCGACGGTGGTGCGGCTGCCGGGGATCGGGCTGGATATCGACCATCCGGCGGATTTGCGGGCGTTCATGGCGGTGCGGCCTCGGGTGCCGACGCGGACGCGGGCGCTGTTGGAGGGGTTCGGGTTTTAGGCGTCCTGGGGTGCCGTTGGATTCCATGTGCTTTTTCCTTCGCCTCAAAGCCCCTGATTGGTACTTGAGGAATGGCATGGTTGGGCTCTTGCCATCGCCATTGGCCTCGGTTCCGCATGTCGGGTCGTTCGCGCATCGATGAAGGCGGCGGCGAGGGTGTCTTGCGGCATCCGCTCACGGTTCTTGCTGAACGCCGTGGGCACCCAGACCGGTTCTTCGGACGACAAGCCGACACGCCAACGGAATAATACCAATGGTCGTTGACGTTGACACATCAGCCTCGTCACGGTTCGGCGAAGTCCGGTCATCCGATCAAGCCATCTTGCCGTGGCAGATGGCCCGGACTTCGCCGAACCATGACGAAGCAGCGGGATCATGACGGATCAAGAGTCGGCCTCAACGGCGGTTGGTGTAAAAGGTCGTCGTCCACCCGCTTTATCATTTTTTATCCGGAACGGATCGAGTGGAAGGCCCGCAATGGCAGAGTGCGTGGCGGTTTCCCATGCGAGGTTGAAGGGCGGCCGAGGATCTGCTCCACGCTGATCGATCCGATATCGCAGTGAGGCCGATACGATCGCGTGGCGACAACATTTTTTTTCAGCAGCCTGCCAGGAAGCCTCGGGCGCGAATTTGATTCCAATACCGTTCTCGGTCAGTCTCTTAGACAAACCCGGGGGGATAGGAAATGAACGGATCCGATGATGATCTCGTTGCGCTGTTTGACAACGCTCCGTTGACGTGGCGTTTCTGGTCGACGGTTGTGCTCGTCTACGCCCAGGCAGCGTTCGAGTTTTTCGACTATTTCCTCGTCGGCTATCTGGTGGCGGTGCTGGCACGTCCTTGGAATCTCACCTACGGCCAGTCTTCGATCATGTTGCTTTCGGCCGGTGTCGGTGCGATCGTGGGTTCCACAGTCTTTGGCCGTCTCGCCGACATCTTCGGACGTCGCAAGCTCCTGCTCGCGGGCACCTTCCTGTATCCGATCGCCGCCGGCCTGCTAGCCATTGTGCCGGACGGAGCATGGATCACCTTCTCCGCCTTGCGGTTCCTTGTCGGCGTTGGCATGGCAGGTGCCATCACAGCGCAAATACCGTTGCTGGTTGAAATGACCCCGACGCGGCACCGCGCGGCCATCACCGGCGCCATGGTCGTGCCGGTCTCGTTGGGCGTGCTGCTGGCGGCACTGTCGGCGGCCACGCTGCTGGCCTTGATCGGCTGGCGCGGCATTGCGGCACTCGGCGCGGCGCCGCTGGTCCTGGCCATCATCATGACCTTCATCATACCGGAGTCGGTACGGTGGTTGCTCGTGCGCGGGCGCACCAAGGAGGCCCGCGACATTCTCGCGAAACTGCTGCACCGACCCGCTGAGTCGATCGCTCTGCCCTCTCGCATCTCCACCTCGGCGTCACATGCGCCGTTCCGCGACCTGTATCGCGACAAGGTCCGGTTCTGGCAGATCGCCATCTTGTGGGTGACGATGAACACGGTCGGCTACTGCGTGATCCTGTGGGGACCGACCATCCTGTCGTTGCGAATGGGGATTCCCGTTAGCCAGGCAGCAAAATACTTCGTCTATGTCAGCCTTTCCGCGATCTGCGGCCGTATCGTCTATACGTTCCTTCCGCTGTGGATCGGGCGGCGGCATGCGGGTGAGTTGGCGGGCTATGTCGGCGCCGCGTTCTTGCTTGCCATGGCGGTGTTCAACAGCGGTTTCATCGGCACGGTCCCGGTGTTTCTGGTTCTGTTGATGGGGATGATGTTCTTTTTCGATGGCGGCCTCTCCAACGCCACGCCCTATTCGGCCGAGGTTTTCCCTGTCGAGTTGCTGGGCCGCGGAACCGGGCTGGTCCAGGCGTGCAACGGGATCGGCAAGATTCTTGGTCCGCTGGTGCTGGCAGTGATCGCCGGTGCCGGCAATTTGGTGACGCCGCGGGCTACGTCCGATGCGATCTTGCCGGTATTCCTGGTGCTGGCGGGGTGCGCCGTCGTGGTTGGTCTGTGCTTCACGCTGGTGCCGGTCGAACGTGTGCGAACCCCGCTCTCGATGCGCGCGCATGAGGACGCCCCGACCAAGCTCGCGCTCGCCGCCCGATCGAGGATTGGCGAAGAACTTCAATAGGAGACCGTTGGCGCAGGTGGCGAGCGCCGTGATTCACCGTTCCGGTGAAAGTTAGATGCCGATCCGCATCGATTGGCGTGTCGTGGCCAGCCGTTGCGCGCGTTTGGCTTCTTCCTGTTGCCGCTGGCGCATTTTTTCTGCCCTGCGTTCGGCGGCACGGCGTTGCTGACGCGACAGCGGAACGACTGGTGCCGACGTCAGGTCGGCGGTGGGTCTCATGGATTTCACCTGGGCGCGGACGAAGGCGAGCAGGTCGGCGGTCTGGTTGCTCGTGGGGAGGGGGTCAGCCAGGGCCTCCAACATCGCGTTTTCGGCGTGTTCTTCGGTCTCGGCAGCCTCGGGCTGTCTTTGTAGCTTCTCCAGCCGGTTTTCATTCTGCTGTGCCGCTCGGTTCAGTGCGTTGGCGTTGCCGCGTAGCCGTAGCGCGTGGTTCAGCGGCAGGTCCGGAGCGGCAGCTTTGCTGAGCGCTTCCAGGGCGCCGAATCCGAAGGCGATGCTGAGGGCGGCGAACCGCAATTCCCGGTCCGTTCGGGCGCCGTAGCTGGCGAGGGTCGTAATGGCGGTTTCTCGCGCGGTGGCAATGTCGCTTGTGCCAGGGATCAGGAACAGAGGGGCGAGGAAGGCGATGATTTTTTCGAAGACGGCGGTGGTGATGGTGGCTGGGTGGGGCATGGTGGGCGCCTGGGGTTGTGGGAAATCAGTTGAATTTCTTCTACCGTAGATTGTGGAATAAAACAAGAACGAAATGCGGCCTGGTCCCGGTACCTTACTGGGGCTGATGGCCCGGACTGACGCCGGGCCTGCCGGACCAGATGTGCGCCGGGTCGGATCCGTTCTTCGTTCGGGCCTATCGGCTTACTTTGTAAAGCGGCAGTGACGCGAGCAGTGCTCGCTCATCACCCCGGAAATCGTTCACGACCTGTGATGTGGTGTTGAACACCATCGTGGCGCGCTGGGCGGGCGAGAACGGCGGCCACGCCGGTATCGCGCCAACGTTCGGGTTCCCGCTTCGGGCGAAGGCGAGCCAGGCGGCGCTCATCTGGTCGGCCATGTGCTGCGGTGCCGGCCCGGTGCCGGCCATGGCCTCGGATTTCGCGACGTTGTCGAACACGAACGCCAGATCGAGCGCGTGCGGCGAGCCCCATTTGCCGTCATCCACCGGGGTGGCCCAGTCCAGTTCGTATAGCCAGACGGGCGCGCCGCCCTGGGCTGCCTTGCGCTCCGCCTGTGCCCAGGCCTGTTGGCGCACTCGGCGATCTGTGGTGATGGCGAAAAACAGGTCGGAGGCCGAGGCGGTGGGCATCAGCCGTCGGAACCCCGCCACGACACGGGGAATGTCGCGGTCCGGTATCCAGCCGGCGAGGCTCCGGAGCAGCGACGCATCATCCAGCGTGAAGTATTCCGGGTGGTTGACACCGAGCAGCGCTGTCGTCTCGGTGCGGGTGGAGCCGATGATCATCGGCACGCCGGCCGATACGGGGGGGCCGTCGGGTTGCCATGGGTCTTTCGGCAGCGCGTTCCCGTCCACCACCGGACTGTAGTTCGGCTTGGGACCGGGTGCGTTCATCACCCTGGCCAGGCCGGCGACGAGTGCGTCGGTCGATAATTTCGCAAGGCGCGGAAGCTCGGTTGGTTTCACGCCCACCGCGGACAGGAACGTCAGCGCGTTTTTGGTCGCTTCATCCGGCGTCAGGGCGTCGAGGTCGGAGCCACTCTCGACGATCGCCTTGTGGAACAGGTCGCGCGCCTGCGGCATCGCCATCAGCGTGCTGACTTTCGCTCCACCGCCGGACTGGCCGAAAATCGTGACGTTGCCGGGGTCGCCGCCGAAGGCCGAGATGTTGTCATGCACCCAGTGCAGCGCCGCGACGATGTCCAACATGCCGACATTGCCGGATTCGGCGTATTCCGCGCCGCCCAGATGGGTGAGGTAGAGAAAGCCAAACGCGTTCAGGCGGTGATTGAGCGTCACCACGACCACGTTGCCGCGCTGGCACAGTCGTGTGCCCTCGAACACGTTGCGCGACCCGGATCCGGCGGAAAAACCGCCGCCGTGCAGCCAGACCATGACGGGTCGCCGGCGCTGGTCGTACAGGGCCGGGGTCCAGACGTTCAGGACCAGGCAGTCCTCGCTGGCTTCCTTGTCGTAGGTCCATGACGCCGTGTAGCTGCCGCGCTTTTGTGGCAGTTGCGGGCACATCGGGCCGTAGGCGACGGCGTCGCGCGCACCGGCCCAGTTCTTCGTCAGCTTCGGCGGATGGAACCGATTGGCGCCCTGGGTATTCGCGGCATAGGGGATGCCCTTGAACACTTTGATGTCGCCGTCGGAAGACCCGCGCACCTTGCCGCGATGGGTCTCCACGACAATGCTGGGGGGCGGTGCGCCGGTCTTCCCATTGCGGCGCGGCGCCGCCAGGCCTGGCCTGGCAAGCCCCTCATTGGCCAGAGCGGCGGCGGCCAGGCCCAGAAGGCCTCGCCGCCCGGTTGCCACCTAGCCCCGCCCGATCCACGGCATCTTGGTGGCCATGATCGTCACGAACTGCACGTTCGATTCCAGCGGCAGGTTCGCCATGAATGCCACCTGCTGGCCGACGTGATTGGCGTCCATGCGGGCCTCGACCGCCATCTGGCCGTAGGGTTGCATCTGGCCGTTGGTGGAGCGTGCCGTCATCGGCGTGGCGGCGTTGCCGATATCCACCTGGCTGCAGCAGATGTCGTATTGCCGTCCGTCCAGCGCGATCGACTTCGTCAGCCCGGTGATCGCGTGCTTGGTGGAGGTGTAGGCCACCGAACCCGGCCGCGGGTTGTGCGCCGAGATCGAGCCGTTGTTGATGATCCGCCCACCCTGCGGCTCCTGATCGCGCATCGCCCGGAAGGCGGCGTTGGCGCATAGGAACATCGCGTCCAGGTTGATCGCACAGACCTTGCGCCACATCTCGAACGTGAAGTCGCCGAAATTGGTGGTGGGGACGTTGCCGCCGGCGTTGTTGAACAGCGAGTCCAGGCGGCCGAAGGTGGATTTCACCTTGGCGAACAGCGCGTCCACCTGCGCCGGGTCGGTCACGTCCGTGGGCACGATCAGCGTCTTGCCGCTCGTGGCCATGCCCGCGGTTTCCTCCAGCGCATCCTGGCGGCGGCCGGCCAGCGCGACCGACCAGCCACCGGCCAGCAGGTTGAGCGCCGTCGCGCGTCCAATACCGCTGCCGGCGCCAGTGATGATGGCGACGCGATCTGTCATGGGTAATCCTCCCCGTTTGTGGAATCCAGCCGCTATACTGGACCGCGAATGGCGCATCGGGAAGATCGCCCGGACGGAAACCTTCCTGCCGCTGGCATTTGGGCGGGCCGTGACAATATGCGCGCTCGTGATGGGTTAAGGGGATTGGAGCATGCGACGCAGAGGCTATTGGGGCGGGCGCGGCGCGGCCGTGGCGCTGTTCGCCGTGTTGGCGGTGGCGAGTGGCCGATCCGTCAGCGCGGATGATTTCGGTTCGGCCATGGGTGCGGCGATGACCCGGATGGATCAGGGCATGAGGGTGCCTGCGACCGGTGACCCGGACCGGGACTTTGCGGCGATGATGATCCCGCACCATCAGGGGGCGATCGACATGGCCAAGGTCGAACTTCGGTTCGGCCATGATCCTGTCCTGCGCCGGTTGGCGCAGGGGATCGTCGTCGATCAGCAGCGGGAGATCGTGGTGATGCGGCACAGGCTGGCGATCTTGCCGCCGCCGCCGGCCGCGCCACCTGGTGCACAGGCGCACATGCCCATGGGGCATTGAAGTGACTGGCCGCCTCGCGACAGGTCCGGGGTTCGGCGTGGTGTTGGTGTTTGGCAAGGTGTCGCCCGGCCTATCGTGCGCTTCCAGGGCGCGATAAGAGACTTGGCACACCAGATCATTACCGGTTTGCGGGGTTCGGTTTCTTTCATGCGCGCAACATTTTTCGCCGGCACGATCGATCGCCGCGCATGAGCTGGCAGAACAGTGCGTTGACCTGGGCGCTGCGCCGCTGGGTCAAACCGGACACGTCGCGCGGGCAGGATATCGCGGCGTCTCGCGCGCTGACCGATCGGGTGCCGTTTCGGGCGAAGCTGGTCAAGGGCTGGCGGTTGCGCGTCGAAAACGGTGCCGTTTTCAAAGGCGATTGGATCGAGCCCGAACGGGAGGACCACGCGGCTCGGCGGCGGTGCATCCTGTATTTCCATGGTGGCGCCTATATCACCATGGCGGCTCGGAGTTACCGGACGCTGACGTCACGCCTGGCGATTTGGAGCGATGCGCGCCTGTTCGCACTGGATTATCGGCTGGCGCCTGAATATCGCTTTCCGGCGGCATTGGATGATGCCGTCGCGGCTTATCGTGCGCTGATCGAGGCGGGGACGCCGGCCAGCCGTATCGTGGTGGCCGGTGATTCGGCGGGCGGCGGGCTGGCCCTGGCGCTGCTGGTTGCCCTGCGCGATGCCGGCGATGCGCTGCCGGCGGGGGCGGTGCTGTTTTCGCCGTGGACCGATCTTGCCGCCACCGGGCAGAGCCTGATCGACAATGATGCCTGCGACGCGTTGATTTTTGGGGCGTGGGTTCACGGGGTGGCAGTGCACTATCTGGGGGACACGGCGGCGACGAACCCGCTGGCCTCGCCGCTGTATGCCGACCTGACGGGGCTACCTGCCATGCTGGTTCAGGTGAGCGGCACCGAGGTCCTGCTGGACGATTCGCGCCGGGTGGTCGAGAAGGCGAGGCTGGCTGGCGTCGACGCGACCTTGCGGGTCTGGCCTGGGTTGCCGCATGTCTGGCAGTTCTTCGCGACGATCCTGCCGGAAGGACGAGCGGCGTTGCGGGAGGCGGCGGCCTTCGTTCGCGAGGCGCTGCCGTAGCGGGGGCTTGCGTGCCGTCGTATAGGGCGGGGATGACACAACACATCGAAACCGACGTGGCGATCGTTGGTGCGGGCCCGGTGGGGCTGTTCGCCGTTTTCGAGTTGGGCATGCTGAAGCTGTCCAGCGTGCTGATCGACGCCCTGGCCGAGGTCGGCGGGCAATGCACCGCGCTGTATCCGGAAAAGCCGATCTACGACATTCCGGCGCATCCCGCGATCGAGGCGGGGGCGCTGGTGACGCAGTTGGAGCAGCAGATCGCGCCGTTTCCGGTGCCTCGGCTGCTGGGGCGGCAGGTGAGTGGGTT
>NZ_LMUJ01000040.1:8728-12579 GCF_009765975.1 Acidisphaera sp. S103
TGGGGCTTTTGTGTTGACCACGGACCAGGGCGATACGGTCCGGTCCAAGGCGGTGATCGTGGCGGCGGGGGCGGGGGCGTTCGGGCCGAACCGGCCTCCGCTGGCGGGGTTGGCGGCGTATGAGGCCAGCGGCGCGGTGCAGTATTATGTCCGCCGGCGGGAGGATTTTCGCGACAAGCGGGTGGTGATCGCGGGCGGCGGCGATTCGGCGGTGGATTGGGCGTTGGCGCTGATGGATATCGCCAAGGTTGCCGTGGTGCACCGGCGGGCGAAATTCAGGGCATCTCCGGAGAGTGCGGCGCGGTTGGATGAGGCGGCTCGGGCGGGCAAGGTCGAGATGGTGATCCCGTATCAGCTTCATGGGCTGGCGGGCGATGGCGGGGTTCTGTCGGCGGTGGAGGTCGCGACCCTGGATGGGGCGGTCAAGGCGATCCCGGCCGACGCGCTGCTGCCGTTCTTCGGGCTGTCGATGGATCTGGGGCCGATCGCCGCCTGGGGGCTGCAAAGCGAGCAGCATCACGTGACGGTCGATCCCGCGACCGGGCAGACCAGCCTTCCGGGCGTGTTCGCGATCGGCGACGTGGCGACCTATCCGGGCAAGCTGAAACTGATCCTGCAGGGGTTCAGCGAGGCGGCGGTCGCCGCGCATGCGATTTTCCCCATCGTGCATCCCGACCAGGCGCTGCATTTCGAGTATTCGACCAGCAAGGGTGTGCCGGGGTAACGTCAGGTCTCCTGCTTCGATACGGCTTGCGCAATCCGGCGAACCGGAGGACGCTGCGAACTATAAAATGAAGCGGGGAGACAATAATGACCGGACTTATTCAGCGTCGCCATGTCCTGGCGGGTGGCGTTGCCGTGGCGGCGTTGCCGCGTGCCGCCGCAGCGCAGACGAAACCCATCAAGATTGGCGTGCTGACCGATATGGTCGGGGTTTACGCGGCCAATACCGGGCCGGCGTCGGTGGTGGGGGCGAAGCTGGCGATCGAGGATTTCGCCAAGATGCATCCGGACGTGAAGGTGGAACTGGTGTCCGCCGACCTGCAGTTGAAGCCGGATGTCGCGGTCGGCATCGCCGGGGACTGGATCAACAACCAGGGGGTGGACCTGATCACCGATGTGCCGCTGTCCTCGGCGGCGTTCGCCATTGGCGACATGGTGAAGGCGAAGGACAAGGCGGCGATTTTCACCGGGGGTGCCTCGGCCGATATCACCGGCAAGCATTGCGGGCCGAACCATCTGCACTGGGTTTACGATACGTGGTCGATGCCGCACGCCGTCGTCGATGCGACGGTGAAGGAGGGCGGCGATACCTGGTATTTCATTACGGCTGATTATGCGTTCGGCCACTCGCTGGAGAGCGACGCGGCCAGTTTCGTCACCGCGGCGAACGGCAAGGTGCTGGGGCAGGCGCTGACGCCGTTTCCGGGGACGACGGATTTCTCGGCGTTTCTGGTGCAGGCCAAGGCGAGCGGCGCCAAGGTGGTCGGGTTCGCCAATGGCGGCGGCGATACGGTGAACTGCATCAAACAGGCGGCGGAGTTCGGCATCCAGAAGGGCGGGCAGAAGATCGCCGGCCTGCTGTTCCTGATCCACGATGTGCACGGGGTCGGACTGGCGTCGGCTCAGGGGGTGCTGCTGACGGAGCCGTTCTATTGGAACCTGAATGAGGGGACCCGGGCGTTCGCCAAGCGGTTCACGGCGATGATGCCGGGGAATGTTCCGGGTTCGGTGCATGCCGGGCAGTATTCGGCGGTGATCCATTATTTGAAGGCATGTGTGGCGCTGGGGGTGGACAAGGCCAAGGCGAGCGGGCGCGCGGTGATGGAGCAGATGAAGGCGATGCCGACGAATGATCCGCTGTTCGGCAAGGGGGCGGTGCGTAAGGACGGACGGGTGATCCACGATATGTATTTGTTCGAGGTGAAGTCGCCTGAGCAGTCGAAGGAGCCTTGGGACTACTACATCCACAAGCGTACCGTTCCGGCGGCGGAGGCGTTCCGGCCGATCGACAAGGGTGGGTGTGATTTTTCAAAGTGGTCGTAGTTGTCCGGTATCGCGCCTCATAGAGGCGCGATACGTTTCAGGTCAGCACGGCCCTACCATACCGGGTCAGCCGTTCCGGAAGGATGTGCGCCGAGCCCGGCCGCGGGCGAAAAACAAACCCAGGCCGCCGGACAGCAGCAAAGCGAGCGAGGCAGGTTCGGGTGCCGGCTGAGACTCCGATACCGAGGAGAATGTCGGGGCGGCGGTGCTGTTGACTTGGGCCGATCCGGGGATGTTATAAAAAGTCGCGCTGCCGGTCGTCAGGTCGATCGCCTCATTATCCGTCGGGGTGCCAATCTCATAAAAGTTAACGCTGGTGATCACGCCGTCGGACACGGTGAAGGTATTGAAGATCGGGAACGCGTCCGCGAAGACGTCGAACGGAGCCGTCACCCAGTCCATTCCGGCCGGGTAACCGGTGATGACGAAGTCGGACGCCCCCTCGGTGGTGTTATCGGATGGCAGGGTGAACTCGCCGGTCACCGTACCCGATATCGATGTGGCGGGGGGGCCGTCGACGCTGCTGGTTCCGCTGACCGGCACCGAGAAGGTGAATTCCAGCGACGCATGGGCCGGCGCCGTTAGCGCTAGTCCAGAGGCCGCGATCAAGCCCGCGAAAAACGCGCCGTGGCAACGCATATGAGGTTTCCCCTGTGAAATTGTTTCGGTAGTAGTGTATTCACGCGACGCACTGTTGCGCAACGACGGATTATGCAAATATTCGTGCTAAGTTTTGGAATTGCGTCCACTTTTTAGATTATTTTGCGCGAACCGGCTGGCTCAGACAGGCCTCGCGGCGAAAAGACCGAGTCATTTGGAGTGGGACGGAGAGGATCGTGCCGACGGGCGGGTCTTTTTCTCGGGCTCTTATGAGCACTCGATCTTGGACAGGCGGTACGATGGCTTGCTATCCAGTTGGGTTCCGTACCCGCGCCAAATTCATTGGTTTCAGGCTCAGTACGACCTCGCCGTGCTGGTTCAATAGCTCCAGCAGGATGTGCAGCAGGCCGCGATCGGGTTTGGTGCGGGACAGCCTCGCGTCCTGGATCGTTGCGTGAAGCGTGAGCGTGTCGCCGGGGCGGACGGGGCGGAGCCAGCGCACCTCATCGACGCCGGGTGCGGCCAGGCCGTTGTGCGGCAGGAAGTTCTCGACGACCAGACG
Source organism: Acidisphaera sp. S103 (assembly GCF_009765975.1). Lineage (GTDB taxonomy): Bacteria > Pseudomonadota > Alphaproteobacteria > Acetobacterales > Acetobacteraceae > Rhodopila. Next base: position 11,937 of record NZ_LMUJ01000040.1, read on the forward strand.
CATGGTCTTGGCGATGGTGTGCCAGCCGCTGGCGATGATCTCGCCAAAAGGGCCCCGAGCGGCCAGGTCGCGGTCGATGTGCATCATCTGCGGATCGTACAGGGTGGCGAACTGGATGATCTCGTCCTCGGTCATGGTGAAGGCGCCGCAGATATAGGTGGCGCCGATGGTGTAGTCCTCGAAATAGCGGTCGGTGGGCGGGGTGGTGAAGGTCAGGAACATGGGGGCCGTCATTCTGTTGCCGGTCCGTGAGCTAACATGCGATATACTGCATGACAATGAACGGCCTTAACCGGGGGACAGGCGATGGATCGCGTTTCGTGGTGGGCCGTCTCGCGGTGTTGTCACTGGCCGATCGGGCGGTGATCCCTGAGAAGGGCAGAATCGTTCGGACGGGCGCACCGGACGGGCCGGTTGCCGATCCGGCGTCGATGCACCGCCAGCTTGGGACTGACGCATGAGCCTTGTTGGCGACGATGCCGCCTTTCTTCAGGCCCTGGGTCAGCGGGTGCGGCTGTTGCGGGCCAGGCGAGGCATGACGCGGCGAATCCTGGCGGCGCAGTCGGGGGTGTCGGAGCGGTATATCTCGGCGGTGGAATCGGGGACCGGCAATGGCTCGATCCTGTTGCTGCGGGCGCTGGCC
>NZ_LMUJ01000040.1:12643-48381 GCF_009765975.1 Acidisphaera sp. S103
AATGTCGGGTTGCGGGCGCTGCTGGAGGATGAGGCGGCGTCGGTGGCGGCGCCGGTCGCGCGGGCGCCGGGGTATCGCGATCGCATTGCGCTGATCGGGTTGCGCGGGGCGGGGAAATCGACCCTCGGGCCGTTGTTGGCGGGGCGGTTGGGGGTTCCGTTCCTGGAACTGGACCAGGAGATCGAGAAAGAAGCTGGTCTCGGGCTGGGGGAGATCATGGAACTGCATGGCCAGCCGGGATTCCGGCGGCTGGAGCTTGCGGTGCTGGACCGGCTGATTGCCCGCCATCCGAAAGCGGTGATTGCCGCCGGCGGGGGGATCGTGGCGGAGGCGGCCACGTTCGGGCGGCTGGTGGAGGCCTGCCTGACGGTGTGGGTAAAGGCGGCGCCGGAGGCGCACATGCAGCGGGTCATCGACCAGGGCGATTTGCGGCCGATGCGCGACAATCGGCGATCGATGGATGATCTGCGGGCGATCCTGGCCAGTCGCGAGGCGCTGTATGGACGCGCGGACGTGCAGATCGAGACGACCGGGCGGGCGGTGGCGGATACGCTGGCGGCGTTGGTGGAGGCTGTCGGGGGGCGGGCCGCATAAGGGCGGTGGATTGTTCAGCCGGATAGGGAGCGGCTGTGCGCGTTTCATCCGCGGGTGCGAAGATGGCCGGGACATGCCCGGCCATGACGGTGAAAGGGTGCCGGGGTCCCCTGATACGGTGAGAGAGTGCCGGTGCTACGGGTGCGAAGATGGCCGGGACATGCCCGGCCATGACGGTGAAAGGGTGCCGTGGTCCCCTGATACGATGAGAGAGCGCCGGTGCTACGGGTGCGAAGATGGCCGGGACATGCCCGGCCATGACGATGAAAGGGTGCCGTGGTCCCCTGATACGGTGAGAGAGTGCCGGTGCTACCTTGATGGGCCGATGTTAGCTTGGTGGGCCGATGCTAGCTTGGTGGCAATGGGGTTGAGACGGGATTATGGCTTGTGGGCGGCGTAGGCTGCGCCGGGCTGGACTGACATGACGAACACGGTCGGCGTGTCGTTCGGGCCGAACGGTCCCGGGACCTTGTTCTTCACCGGGGGCAGGGTTTTCAGGTAGGCGGCGATCGCCAGGGCGTCGGGCTGGGTCAGGGCGGAGAAGCCACGCCAGGGCATGGAGGGCGCCAGGATGCGTCCGTCCGGGCGCTCGCCCTTGGTGATGGCGGTGACGATCTGCTGGGCGGTCCATTTGCCCAGGCCGGTCTCCTTGTCCGGGGTCAGGTTGGGGCCGACGAACACGCCCAGGTTGGGGATGCCGAACCCGACGTCGGAGCCTCCCAGATAGCGGGTCTCGTCGGGGTGCCCGAGGAAGTGGCCTTGGGTGTGGCAATCGGTGCAGCCCATGAGCGCCACGAGGTATTTGCCATGTTCGACCTGCGGGCTGGCGGCCTGCGCCGAAACCGCGAATGTGGCGGCGAGCAGTGCCGCGAGGGCGGGAAGGATGGCTCGGCGGGGCATTCGGAGGCCTTCTGATGGTATTGCGCTATTGCGATGACGAACCATACGGCGGCGAATCGAGTCAGGCCAGCAGATTTTCCGCTGCCTTGACGACCTGTTGGACGGCGATGTCGGTCATGGCGGTGGCCACGACCGCGGTGGCGCGGCGACCGGCCGGGCGGTAGGTGGCGGCGTCGGTGGGGCCGAACAGCCCGACCGTCGGGGCGCCGGCGGCTGCGGACAGGTGCATCAGGCCGGAATCGTTGCCGATGAACAGGGACGCGGCTTGCAGCACCGCGGCGACTTCCGGCAGCGACAGGGTGCCGACGAGGTCGATGGCCTGGGGGAGTGCCGTCATCAGGGGGGCGGCCATGGCGCGTTCGGCCGGGCCGGGGCCTCCGAGGACGACGGGGACCGCGTTGGGGATCGTGGACGCGGTCAAAGCGTGGAAGGCGGCGGCGAAGCGTTCGGCGGGCCAGACCTTGGGCTGCCAGTTGGCGGTGGGTGCCAGGGCGATGATTGGTCTATCTGTTGGTAGCAAATTGCGAATACGATTTCGGTCCGCTTCGGCGATCCAGGCGACGGGCAGTGGCGGCGGCGACAGGCCCAGGATGGCGCCGAGTTGCGCGATCTTGGGACCGTCGATGCGGCGGAACACCGCCCTGCGGCGGGTGGGGATCAGCCAGGAGAGGGCCGAACCGCGGATATCGACCACCAGGTCCCAGACATGCAGAACAACGTCGGCCCAGAGCGGCAGCCAATGCCGGCTGCGGGAGCGCTTGTGCAGGACGATGGTGCGGGTTCGGTTGGGCATGCGGTCGAAGATGCCCTCGGCGACCGGACCACATACGACTGTAATCTGAGCATCCGGGTGGGTACGGATCAGATGGTCCAGCAGCCCGGTGGACAGGACCGCATCGCCCAGCCTTGTGGATGTTACGAACAGGATTTTCATCTGTGGGCGGAATTAGCAGGGGTTTGACCCGGCGGCCATGGTTGGGCAGCGTGCGCGGCCATCGAACCTACGGAGACGCGTCCATGTCAGATGAAACCTTAGTCGCCCTCGGCGAAGATTATCCGGAACTGCGCGAATCGGTTCGGCGGATCTGCGCCGGCTATCCGGGCACGTACTGGAGCGGGCTGGAGGAGAAAGAGGCGTATCCCACGGAATTCGTCGCGGAACTGACCGAGGCCGGGTTCCTCGCGGCGCTGATCCCGGAGGAGTACGGCGGGTCCGGGCTGCCGCTGCGGGCGGCGGCGGTGGTTTTGGAGGAAATCAATGCCTCCGGCTGCGTGGCCAGCCAGGGGCACGCGCAGATGTACATAATGGGCACGCTGCTGCGGCATGGCAGTGAGGCGCAGAAGCGGAAATACCTGCCGGAGATCGCGGCGGGGCGTGTCCGGTTGCAGGCGTTCGGGGTGACGGAGCCGACGACGGGGTCGGATACGACCCAATTGAAGACGCGGGCGGTGCGGGACGGCGATTCCTATGTGGTCACTGGGCAGAAGGTCTGGACGTCGCGGGCGCTGCACTCCGACATGATGCTGCTGTTGGCTCGGACGACGTCGGCCGATCAGGTGAAGAAGCGCAGCGACGGGCTGTCGGTGTTCCTGATCGACATGACGGCGAAGAACACCGGCACGGGGCTGGAGGTGCGGCCGATCAAGGCGATGATCAATCACAACACTACAGAAGTGTTTTTTGATAATTTCCGCATTCCCGCCGACAGCCTGATCGGCGAGGAAGGCAAGGGGTTCCGTTATATCCTGGACGGAATGAACGCCGAACGGATCCTGGTCGCCAGCGAGGCGGTGGGCGACGGGCGGTGGTTCGTCAAGAAAGCGACCCAGTATGCCAAGGATCGGGTGGTTTTCGGAGCGCCGATCGGGAAGAATCAGGCGGTGCAGTTCCCGATCGCCCGTGCGTGGGCGGAGCTGGAGGCGGCCGACATGGTGTGCCGGCGGGCGGCGGCGCTGTTCGACAACGGCAAGGAGTGTGGGGCAGACGCGAATATCGCCAAGCTGCTGGCCTCGGAGGCCGCGTGGAAGGCGGCGGATACGGCGATGCAGACGTTCGGCGGATTCTCCTACGCCAGGGAGTATGAGATCGAGCGCAAGTGGCGGGAGGTGCGGCTGTACCAGATCGCACCGATCTCGACGAATCTGATCCTGGGGTATGTCGGGCAGCACGTGCTGGGGATGCCGCGGTCGTATTAAACTGTGTTAATCCCGAGCGGGGGCGGTCGAAGCGTCACCTTTTTGGCTGTACCCGGCGAGGGGCGGAGTACAGCGTGTTGCTCCGTAACGGGTTGAAAGAATTGGAGAGATTCCGGTTGCGTTTTGGCGTGTCGCCGCGTCGGACCGACGGGCGGGACGGCGGCCGCCATACATTCCGAAAAGTTAACGCGTTCGCCCGTTTCGTTGACTTGCGCGGCGATCCGTAACCGCCCAGTCTGTCAGGCAGGTTTCAGCGTCCAAGAAAACGGCCCAAACGGCCCAATAACCCCGCCAAACGGTGGGCTGCCGCCTGATAGACGTGGTTGCCCGGATGTGTGGCGTGGCTGCCGGAGCGAATGCCGTACTGCCGCTGAGGCCCTTATGCTGGGAGAGGCAGGGCAATATGCGTGGTATCGTTCGACGTGACTTACTGAAGGCATCGGTTGGCTTGGCGGCGGCAGGGACGGTATTGGCCCGGCCCGCTATCGCCAAGGGCCAGACATTGAATATGTGGTGGAACCAGGGCTTCTACCCGGCCGAGGATGCGGCGTTCCACGCCCTGGTCGCCGACTGGGAAAAATCCACCGGCAACACGGTCAACCTGACACTGCTGCCGGGTCAGGCGCTGAACGAAAAGATCATCTCGGCGCTGACCAGCGGTGATGTTCCGGATCTGATGTACGCCGACAATGGACCGGCGCAGATCGTGCCGCAGAACGCCTGGCACGACAAACTGCTCGATGTGGGCGACGTCGTTGAAACCCAGAAAGCGTCGTTCAGCGCCACCGCGCTGCAGTCGTCGCAGTTCTACAATGCCGTGGAGAAGAAACGCGCCTATTACGGGGTGCCGTTCAAGGGCGCGTCGCTGAATATTCCGGTCTGGAAGTCACTTGTGGAGAAAGCCGGCTTCAAGGCGACCGACATACCCAAGACCTGGGATGCGTTCTTCGATTTCTTCCAGACCGTGCAGACCAAGCTGCGGGCGCAGCATATGCGGCATGTCTATGGCCTCGGCTATACGCTCTCCACCACGGGGGACGATCCCAACAATACCTTTAATCAATTTCTGATGGCCTATGGCGGCGGCGGGATCGTTACGCCGGACGGGCAGTTGCATCTGAAGGATCCGAAGGTGCGCAAGGCGGTGGTGACCGCACTGACCCGGCTGACCACGCCGTTCAAGCAGGGCTTCGTGCCACCCAGCGCACTGAATTGGGGTGATCCGGACAACAACAACGCGTTTCACGCCAAGGAAGTCGTGATGACGCCGAACGATACGATCTCCATCGAGACGGCGGTGATGGACGACAAGCAAGTCTATTACGATGAGATCATGACGGCGCAGATGCCGCTGGATAATGACGGCAAGCAGGTGCCGGTGCTGCTGGGCGTGGAACTGGCGTTCATTCCGAAGGGCGCCAAGAACGTTGATTTGGCAAAGGATTTCATACGCTATCTGATCCAGCCGGCTCGGCTTGGTGGGTATCTGAGAGAAGCCAAGGGCCGCTGGCTGCCGGTGATGCCGTCCACCGTGCATGACGATCCGTATTGGCTGGACCCGAAAGATCCGCACCGGCCGCCGGCGATCCGCCAGGGCGTGCTGGGACCGACCCAGACCTGGTTCTACGTGTTCAATCCGGCCTATGCGCAGGTGGATGCCGAACATGTCTTCTCGGTCGCCGCGGCGGACATCATCAATGGCATGACGCCCGACCAGGCCACCGACAAGGCGTTCGCCCGGATCGAGGAGATATTCTCAAAGTATCCGATCACCGGGCAGACCTGAGCCGCCGCGATGGACGGTTCGGTCGACACCGCCGCCCTGGCCGGCGTCGAGGCGCCGCGATCCCGGGTTCGGGCGCGGCGGTTGTGGGGCGGTGGCCTGCAAGGGTCCGACGTCAACTGGGCGCTCGCCTTCCTGGTGCCGTATACGGCGGTGTTCCTGCTGTTCGTTGTGTATCCGGTGGGCTACGGGCTGTATCTGGGGTCCAATCCGGAAAGCTACGTCGCGCTGTTTCATGACCCGGTCTATCTGAAGACCGTGGTCAACACGCTGATCTACCTGGCGATCGGGGTGAATCTGCACCTGTTCGGCGCGCTGTTGCTGTCCGGTTTCTTCACGCGGAAGAGCTGGCGGGTGCGGTCGCTGCTGCTGGTCTACATCCTGCCGTGGGCGGTGCCGGCAATCCCCACTTTCATCGCCTTCCACTGGATGCTGAACGGGGAATGGGGGTTCATCAACAACGCGCTGTATGCGGTGACCGGGCTCGATGGTCCGTCGTGGCTGAACTATCGCTGGTTGGCGCTGGGGTCGTCGCTGGTCGCCTATATCTGGAAGTGGATGCCGTTCTGGACGGTGATCCTGTTGGCCGGACGGATGGCGATCCCGCAGGAACTGTATGAGTCGGCCGCGGTGGATGGGGCGGTCGGGCTGAAACGGTTCACCTGCGTGACGTTTCCGCTGCTGGCGAATCTTTATCTGATCTGCACGCTGCTCTCGACGATATGGACCCTGGGCGACTTCAACACGATCTATTTCGTCACCGGCGGCGGGCCGTCGCTGTCCACCCATGTGCTGGCTACGTTGGGTTTTCGTGACGCGTTCGAGGTGGACAACCCGCAGCTCGGTATGGCCGCGGTGATGTCGGCGCTGCCGTTGCTGATTCCGCTGGTGATCGTGCTGATGCGCAAGCTGGCGAAGACCGAGGTGCAACTATGAGTGCCACGACCCTGGGGCACGTTCCTGCCGAGCGTCGCCGGTCGACACGAAGGCGGCCGTGGCGGCGGCCGATCGCGGTGGCGGTGGAGAGCGTCATCTGCCTGGTGATCCTGGTTTGGACGCTGACACCGCTATACACCATGTTCGAGGTGGCGCTGGAACAGAAGGACGACATCTTCAGCGGCAATCTGTGGCCAGCCAGCCCGACACTGGGCGGTTTCTGGACGGTGCTGACGCAGGATTACTGGTACGTCGCGCATTTCTGGCACGAAATGGGCAACAGCCTGATCATCGGTGCCGCCACCTGCGCTTTGACCTTGGCGATCGGCACGCTGACCAGTTTTGTGCTGGGGCGGCTGCGGCTGCGTTATAGTTGGCTGGTCAGCAACGCGGCGCTGCTGACCTATGTCATTCCGATGTCGTTCCTGGCGATCCCGTTCTACCGGGTGATGCAGAACTATGGGCTGGCGGACAATTTGTGGGCGGTGATCTTTGTCGAGGTTACTTTTGCCACGCCTTATGCAATTTTTATCTTTCAGCAATATGGCACCTCCATTCCGATCGAACTGGATGAGGCGGCGCGGATCGATGGTGCCTCGCCTTGGGCGATCTACTGGCGGATTTACCTGCCGCTGATGAAGCCGGCGATGGTGGCGGTGGGGACCTATGCGCTGCTGCTGGCGTGGAACGAATATTTGTACATGTTCCTGCTGCTGTCCTCGGATACGCATATGACGGTGCCGGTGGCGTTGGGGCAGTTCCTCAACAGCGATGAGGCGCCGTGGAACCTGATGATGGCGACGGCGGTGATTTACGCGGTGCCGCCGGTGGTTATCTACTACGCGTTCCGCAAGCATATGACGGCGGGGCTGACGATGGGCGGCGTGAAGGGGTAGGCGGCGGCCCGAAGGTAGTGACAAATCAATTGACAGCGGTCGGACGGTTGCCTCATCCTTTCGCCGAGGCAACTGTAGAATAATAACGATAATAATACCAACGGAGCGAGGTTTGACCGACTGGGACCGCTGGCACCGTCATGCCGGGGCATGCGGGCTTTTGAGGCCCGTGCCGGCGTGACGCGGACAAGTGCCTGGACTCATTTTCGCCGATGCTTGCCTTGCTTCGCCCGCTGCCGTCGAGATGGTTCGCGTGGCGAATGATATTGTGCCGTGGGCCACACTCGAAAGTGTCCGATCAAAGTCATAAATGCCGAAAAATGCAGTAAAATTGGGGCGGCAAAGAATTGACAGGGGCCAACGAGGCCCCTTAAGCTGTCGCTAAGGCAGGCGTTTGAAAACAGCCATGCCAAACGAGCCGGCACCAAATGTCCGGCCAACAGGGAAGGTAAGCGACCATGATCAACATGAGTCGGCGGACGGTTATAGCGGGGTCACTCGGTTTAGCGACAGTTGGGACTTTGGCACGGCCGTATATCGCTAGAGCCGATGCGAAGACGGCCGTGGTCTGGATGAACCAGGGCTTCGTGCCGCAGGAAGACGCCGCGTTCGTGGCGGTGGCCGAGGGCTATATGAAGGCCAGCGGCAACAAGCTGGAATACAGCATCATGCCGTTCATGGCGCAGAACCAAAAGACGATCTCGGCGCTGACCAGCGGTGACGTTCCCGATCTGGTGTTCATGGACGCACCGAGTTCGATCCTGCCGCAGAACGCCTGGGACGATAAGCTGGTGGACGTCAGCGACGTCGTGACGCCCTTTGAGGCTCAACTGTCGGATTCTGCAAAGCTGGGATCGACATTTTATAACAAGGCGACGAAAAAGCGCAGTTATTACCTGTGCCCGATCAAGCAGGGCGCAACGCCGTTCCATGTGTGGGGCGACCTGGTGACGAAGGCCGGGTTGAACATCGCGGACGCGCCGAAGACGTGGAACGGGTTCTTCGATTTCTTCAAGCCGGCACAGAAGACGTTGCGCGGGAAGGGGATGCGGAAGGTCTATGCGCTGGGATTGCAGGTCACCACGGTGGGGCCGAACGACGGCAACAACGTGTTCACCCACTTCGTGATCGCCAATGGCGGCGAGAAGCTGGTGACGCCGGACGGCAAGCTGCATACCGACGATCCGAAGATCCGCGAGGCGGCGATCAAGTCGGTGGAATGGATGACGGATGCCTACACGCAAGGCTACGTGCCGCCCGAGGCGTTGAGCTGGAACGATGCCGACGACAACAACGGTTTCCACGAGAAGCTGTTCATCATGGATTTCGACGGCACGCTGTCGACGGAACTGGCGATGTTCAAGGACAAGCAGGCGTTCCTGCATGACATGTTGACCTTTGCCCCGGCGCAGAAGAACGACGGCACGCCGATGGTCACGCAGGTCAATGCCGGCGGCGGCTTCATTCCGAAAGGGGCGAAGAACGTCGAGGTTGCCAAGGACTTCATGAAGTATTTCATGCAGCCGAAGGTGATGAACGAAAACCTGAAGGCCGGGCTGGGCCGGTGGCTGCCGGCGATGCCGCAGGCGGTGAAGGATGACCCGTGGTGGATGGACAGCGGTGAGCCGTGCCTGAAACCGTATGTCGAGGAAGGCATCATCAATCCGACGATGCCTGTTTATGAGGGGTTCACGCCTGCCTGGGGCCAGGTCAATGCCGAACAGCTCTGGGGCCAGGCGCATGCCGACGTCATCAAGAACGGGATGAAGGTGTCGGACGCGGTGGACAAGGCGTTCAAGCGGGCCAACGAGATTTTCGCGCGCTTTACCTTTGGCTGAGTGTTGGACGATTCACTATTGAGCGACTGATCGACGGGCTGACTTATCAGCGAGGCGAGCATGAGCGTTTCACAGCGGGCGTTGGCGATCGGCGGGGTCAGCGCCCCGCGCTCTAGGCGGCGCGCCTGGTTCGGCGGGTTGCGTGGGGCGGACTACATCTGGGCGATCGCCTTTGCGGTGCCGTATGTGGCGCTGTTCCTCGCCTTCGTTGTCTACCCGATTTGTTATGGGTTGTGGCTGGGCAGCGAGCCTGAGCTGTACACCCAGTTGTTCTCGGACCCGCGCTACTTCACCGCGGTGCTGAATACGCTGGTCTATGTTGGCATCGGCGTGAATTTGAAGATGTTCCTGGCGTTCCTGCTGTCAGGCTTCTTCATGCGCAAGGGCTGGTGGGTGAAGGCACTGCTGGTTGTCTTCATCCTGCCTTGGGCGACGCCGGCGCTGCCGGCCTATATCTCAATCCATTGGCTGATGAACGGCCAGTGGGGGATGTTCAACAACATATTGTATCTGTTGTTCGGGATTGACGGGCCCATCTACCTCAATTCGCACTGGATGGGGCTGGCGTGCAATATCGGCGCCTATGTCTGGAAGAACCTGCCGTTCTGGACGGTGATCCTGTTGGCCGGGCGCATGTCGATCCCGCAGGAACTGTATGAAGCGGCGGCGGTGGACGGTGCCACGGGGGTACGCAAGTTCGCCCATGTGACGTATCCGCTGATGGCGAACCTGTATCTGGTGTGCGTGTTGCTGGATACGGTGTTTGCGCTGGGCGACTTCAACGCGACCAACTTCGTGTCGGGCGGCGGGCCGGCGATGTCCACCGAGGTGCTGGCGACGTTGGGCATCCGCTATGCCTATACGTTGGCGCTGCCGCGGCTGGGCGTGGCGGAGGTGATGACCGCGCTGCCGTTGCTGATTCCGCTGGTTTACATATTGATGCGCAAGCTTCGCGTGTCGGAGGGGCAGCTATGAGCGTGACCTACGACCGGGTTGTCCGAGCGAAACCGCCGGTTACGGTGGGTTCGGGTAGCGTGCAGGCGGTTCGCCGGCGCAGGCGGCCGAACTACCGGCTGCGGCGTTACGGGATGGAAGCGCTGGCCGTCGTGATCGGCGTGCTGATTGCGGTCTGGTCGCTGCTGCCGATCTACAACATGATCATCATCTCGCTCGATAGTCATGACGATATCTTCAGCGGGGCGGTCTGGCCGGCGAACCCGTCGCTGGAGAGCTATCGCGTCGTGGTGACGGAGGATTTCTGGTACCTCGCGCGGTTCTGGCATCAGTTCGGCAACAGCTTCTATGTCGGGCTGTCGGTGATGTTCCTGACATTGGCGATCGGCTCGCTGGCCAGCTTCACGATCGGCCGGATGCGGATCCGCAACGGCTGGATGCTGAGCAACGCGGCGCTGATGACGTACGTCATTCCGGCGTCGTTCCTGGCGATACCGATGTATCGGATCATGCAGATTTACGGGCTGTCTAACAGCCTGTGGTCGGTGATCCTGGCGCTGACGACGTTCGCGACACCGTACGCGATTTTCATTTTCTCGCAGTATGGCAAGTCGATCCCGATGGAGTTGGATGAGTCGGCGAGGATTGACGGGGCGAACCCGTGGCAGATCTATTTCCGGATCTACCTGCCGTTGATGGCGCCGGCGTTGGTCGCGGTGGGGACATATGCGCTGCTGCTGGCGTGGAACGAATATCTGTACAACTTCCTGCTGCTGTCCACGCCGGACAGCATGACGGTGGCGGTGGCGCTGGCGCAGTTCCTGAACAGCGATGAGTCGCCGTGGAACTTCATGATGGCCACGGCGATCATCTACGCGTTGCCGCCGATCATCCTGTACTACGGGTTCCGGCGCTACATGGCGGCGGGGCTGACCATGGGTGGTGTGAAGGGCTGATCGCGGCACCCCGCGGCGATGAGCGGCTCGCGGCTGGCGCTGGGATCGGGCCGCTCCGCCGCTGTCAGTGGGATTTGGCCGCCGCCCTGGCGCTGGATGTTGCGTGGGTCGGATACCGCCTGGGCGATTGCTTTCGTGGTTCCGTATGTGGCGGTCTTCGCGGCGTTCGTCATCTATCCGATCGGGTTCGGGCTGTGGATGGGGCGCGATCCGGCGCTTTATGGGTTGCTGTTCTCGGATCCGCTGTATTTGACGACGGCGATCAATACGCTGCTGTTTGTCGCCATCGGCGTGAACGTGCAGATGTTCCTGGCGTTTCTGCTGTCCGGCTTCTTCCTGAGCCGAAGCTGGTGGGTTCGGTCGCTGCTGGCGATCTACCTGGTGCCGTGGGCGTTGCCGGGGCTGGTGGCATTTACCTCCATCCACTTCATGCTGGTGACGCAATGGGGACTGCTCGACAGCCTGTGGCGGGCGGTGACGGGTGGCGATGGGCCGTTGTTCCTGGTCTCGGCCTGGATCGCCATGGCGGCGAACATCGTGTCGTATATCTGGAAATGGATGCCGTTCTGGACCCTGGTATTCCTGGCGGCTCGGATGGCGATCCCGCGGGATATCCATGAGGCGGCGGATATCGACGGCGCCACGGGGTATCGGCGGCTGGTTCACGTGACGTTTCCGCTGCTGGCGAATGTCTATCTGATTTCGACGTTGCTCTCCACAATCTGGACGCTGGGGGATTTCACCACGGTGTATTTCGTGTCGAGCGGGGCGCCGGCGAAACTGACGGAGGTGCTGGCGACCTACGGGTTCCATGAGGCGTTCGATTTTGGTTATCCGAACCTGGGGGTGGCGGCGATGTTGTCGGCGCTGCCGGTGCTGATCCCGCTGGTGCTGCTGCTGATGCGGCGGGTACGGGTGACGGGCGTGCAGCTATGAACGCCGCGCGTTATCGGCGGCGGCGGCGCCTGGTGACGGCGGGCAAGGTGGGGCTGGGCGTCGGGCTGTTGGTGTGGACGCTGCTGCCTGTGTACAACATGCTGCTGATGGCGCTGGATGACGACGCCGACGAGTTTACCGGCAGTATCTGGCCGCCCGATCCGAACCTGGACAGTTTCTGGTCGGTGTGGACTGAAGATTACTGGCTCATGAAGCATTTCTGGCACCAGTTCGGCAACAGTATCATCCTGGGCCTCGCGACGATGGTGCTGACGGTGCTGATCGGGTCGCTGACCAGTTTCTCGCTGGGCCGGATGCGGTTGCGCAGGGGGTGGATCGTCAGCGACCTCGCGCTGCTGACCTATCTGCTGCCGACGGCGCTGCTGGCGATCCCGTTCGTTCACATTATGCATCGGTACGGGCTGTCGGACAGTCTGTGGGCGGTGATCGCGGCGGAGGTCACCTTTGCCACGCCGTACGCTATTCTGATCCTGCATCAATATGGCAGGCTGATTCCGATGGAGCTGGATGAGGCGGCGAAAATCGATGGGGCCTCGCCGTTCCAGGTGTATCGTCTGGTGTATATACCGTTGATGGCGCCGGCACTGGTCGCGGTGGGGGTTTATGCGCTGATCCTGACGTGGAACGAGTATCTGTATCAGTATCTACTGCTGTCATCGACCGATCATATGACGGTGGCGGTGATGATCAACCAGTTCTTCGACAGTGATGAGGCGCCGTGGAACTACATGATGGCGATTGCTATCATTTACTCGCTGCCGCCGGTCGCGATCTATTTCGGGTTGCGCCGGTATATGGTGGCGGGATTGGCGTCGGGGGGCGTGAAGGGGTAGGGGGAATTGCCTGGTCGGATCGGCCATGCCTCATTCGTCAGGCGGGGCGTGTTCCGACGGTCTCCGCACCACGGGCGAAGCGCGGATGGTTCGGACTAACGCCGGGCCATGACGGTGAAAGGGTGCCAGTGCCTGTCTGACGCCTATGGGGCGAGCCCGGCCTGACCCCGGCAAGCCACCATCGGACATGGCCAAACGGGGCGGGGGGGTGTATCGGGTCGTCTTTGTGTTCTCAGCCAAGGGTGACTGATTTGCCTGATCCGTCGGCATTGCCCGACCTGCTCGCGTGACCCCCGCTGCTCGTATCGCCGCCGCGGTCGATCTGCTGGAGGTGATCGAGGGCGCCCCGAAGCGTCCCGCCGATGCCGTTGCCAACGATTTTTTCCGCTCCCGCCGCTACATCGGTTCCGGCGATCGCCGAGCCGTGTCCGATCGGGTGTGGACGATCTTGCGCGGGCGCCGGCGCATTGGCTGGTGGCTGGGCAATGCGCCGTCGTCCGCCCGGCTGCTGGTCGCGGCGTCGCTGCTGCTGGAGGGTTGGACCAAATCCGGCGTGCAGCAGGCGTTCTCCGGCGGGCAGTTCGCCGCGCCGCCGCTGGACCGGGCGGAAGCGGGTGCGCTGACCCGGATCGAGGGGCATACGATCGATCATCCCACCATGCCGGATGCGGTACGGCTGGAGATTCCGGATTGGCTGCTGCCCAGGCTGACCGCGCGTTTTGGGGCCAGCCTGCCGGCGGAGATGGCGGCGCTGTCGCTGCCGGCGGCGCTGGATATGCGGGTCAATCTGCTGAAGGGCGACCGTGACCAGGCGAAAGCGGCGCTGGCGGCCGAGGGGTGGGAGGCGGACGCGACCCGGTTCTCTCCCTGGGGTCTGCGGATTGATGGGCGGCGGCCGGTGACCAGTGGTCCGGCGTTCCAATCCGGCCTGGTGGAGATCCAGGATGAGGGCAGCCAGCTTGTTGCCGTGATGGTTGGTGCGGCGCCGGGGATGCGGGTGGCGGACTGGTGCGCCGGGGCGGGGGGGAAGACCCTTGCGTTGGCCAGTGCGATGGAAAATCGTGGCCAGATCGTCGCTTGTGACGTGTCCGCTCCGCGGCTGGACGGCGCGGTCCGGCGTTTGCGCCGAGCGGGGGTGCATAATGTGGAGCGGCATCTGGTGGAAACGGGGGACAAGTGGTTGAAGCGGCGGGCCGGGACGTTCGATCGCGTGCTTGTGGATGCCCCCTGCACGGGGACGGGCACCTGGCGGCGTAACCCGGATGCCCGGTTGCGGCTGAAGGAGACAGACCTGGCCGAGTTGCTTCCCAAGCAGGCCGGGATTCTGGATACCGCGCAAAGTTTGGTGCGCAAGGGCGGGTGTTTGGTTTACGCTACTTGTTCGCTTCTGGAAGAGGAAAACGAGGCTCAGGTGACCAGCTTCTTGCTTCGCCATCCCGATTTCGCCGTGGTCCCGTTGGACCGGTCATGGCCGCTGGAGCAACCGCCGCCAAACAGCGGTGCGTTCCTGTCGCTGACCCCGGCCCGGCACGGCACCGACGGCTTCTTCACCGCGGTGCTGGAGCGGACGGCATGATTTCGCTGCGCAAGGCCAGGGTGGCCGATGCGATCGCCATTGGCGCGGTTCATGTCGCGGCGTGGCGCAGCGCCTATCCGGGGATTCTGCCGGACACGTTCCTCGCCAAGATGTCGGTGTCGCGGCAAGCGGCGTTCTATGACGCGGCGATCCGTGGCGGCACGGGGGTGACAGTCGCAACGGCCTCCGGCGTGGATGTGCCGGCGGGCAGTGGGCCGCGGATCATCGGGTTCTCCACGGCCGGGCGGGCGCGCCACGTGGAAGTCGCCGGCCGGCGGCTGGCGGAGGGGGAAGTCGAAACGCTGTATGTGCTGGACGACTGGCGGGAACGTGGCGTTGGGCGCCGGCTGATGCGGGCTTCGGCGGCGCATCTGGCGGATATCGGTTGCCGGTCCGCGTTCCTGTGGGTGCTGCGCGACAATCCCAGCCGGTGGTTCTACCAGCGGTTGGGCGGGCGATCGGTGGCGGAACAGACGATCCAGATCGCCGGCCAGGCGGTGGCGCAGACGGCGTTCGTGTGGGACCCGATCGAGCAACTGCTGGCGGCGTCGCCGCAGGCTTCGTAAATCGGGTGCGGATAGAAAATCGCCAAGTGTGACCGGCGTTTGCAAAGTCTTGTTCAGGTTTGACTCGAACCGTCGGGGCCAGTAACGATTTGGTGGATCCGGGAACCGTTTCGTAGGCATGGCCAGGTTTTGTTTTGATGGCTGGTCGCGCGTGCCACGTGTCCTCCAGTGGTCGAATTTCCTATCGGAAATCGAGAATAATATCATTAACTGTGTTTTTGTCCGTCCTCGTCTGTGGTTATGAGGTTGTCTTACATAAACGTCTACAAATCTCGACAAATTGCCATTGACGCGACGCGGCGGCCAACATCATTATCAACCGGTCATATTTAGTATCAAACCGACATTTTGTTCGGCTGCCGAGGATTGCAGACGCCATGGCCAGGCCAAAGACATCTCGTTTGCCGGCGATTATCCTGGATTCCACGAAATACGTCCTGGCGGACTGGCTGGCTCGGGTTATCGCGACCGCGGATAAGCGGATTCCCAGGGCTGAACTGGAGGAACAGTGCGAATCGATCGTCGCGGCGCTGGTGGCGGCCTGTCATGAAGGGGACCTGACCGACATCAACGACCCGTCGCTGACCGCACTGCGGGAGATCGTTGTCGACTTGTCACTGTCCCGCGGTCTGCAAGGGTTCTCGGCGATGGAAACCGCGACGTTCGTGCTGTCGCTGAAGGCGCCGCTGTTTGCCTGTCTTCGTATGGCACTGACATCGGAGCCGGAGCATCTGGTGGCCGAGACGCTGACGATCAGCGAACTGATCGACGCGCTGGCGCTGTTCATGATGGAGTCGTTCCAGCGGACGCGGGAGGAACTGATCAGTCGGCAGCGGTCCGAGATGACCGAGTCCCCCTCGGCGCCGGTGATGCGGATGTGGCAGGGCATCGTGGCTCTGCCGCTTGTGGGTGCGTTGGATGCCGACCGCACGCAGGCGGCGATGGAGCACCTGCTGGACTGCATCATGCAATACGAAGCGGAATTCGCCATCATCGACATCAGCGAGGTGCCGGTGATCGAGGACCGGGTCTTCCAGCAGATGCTGAAGACCGTCGCTGCCATTCGGCTGATGGGGGCCGATTGCATCATCAGCGGGATCCGGCCGCATATCGCCCAGACGATGGTGCATCTGGGTGTCGAACTGAACGTCGTGTCCAAATCCAACCTGGCGGATGCGTTCGCGCTGGCGCTGCGGCGGATGGGCCGGATGGTGGTCAAGCAGACCCGTTCGGAGACAGCGGCTTAGAGGCGGATACGGGTGTGGCGGGCCGGTCTATCCTTGCGTTGACCGCGCTGCGTATTGCAAGTCGTGGATTGCCGGGTCATGACACGAGGGGCCGCCAATCTTCGCCGCCTTCATCTACATAGAAACGCTCCATGGGTTGTCCGCGTTTGGAGGGATTCATGGTTCGTTAGTATCCGCAGCGTAAGATTTTCGCGCGCCCCTCAGGCGTTGGTACGGACGCCAAGGCATTTTTTGAGGCGGATTAGCGGGATAAGGAGGGGATGAAGGGGATTTGCGGTTTTGGGGGCCGGTCACCGAACGGATTGTTGGGTGTGGTTTTCGGGTTGCCAATGCGCTCGGTCATGGGTTCGTTGAGTCTACGAGTATGCCCTTGCGCATGAGATGCGACAGTCCGGGCTCAGCGTCGTGTAGCGGCGGGGAATCGTGGTCTTTTGCGACGACGTGATTGTTGGCGAATATTCAGCCGGCCTGCTGGTCGAGGATTGGGTCACCGTCGAACGCAAGATAGTCCGCGCGCTGAGCGACGTGCATGTCCCGCAATGCCGAAATTACTTGCCGGCGAACCGGTAAGCCTTTGGGTCTGCTGATTAACTTCGGCCGGCCCAAAGTCGAAATTCGCCGCATCACCAGCGGGGCCTGATTGGGAGCGCCATCCCCTTCATCCCCCTTTATCCCGCGTCATCCGCCTTAAAAGAGAGATGCTATGGCCGTGGCTCCTACGGGCAGGGTTTCATTCATGGCGGGTCGGGCTGCCGATGGAAACTTATACCAGCGGCTGGTGATGTCTACACATCAGCCTCGTCTTGGGCCGGCGAAGTCCGGGTCATCTGATCCAGTTCCTTACTGGGGCGGATGGCCCGGACTTCGCCGTGCCATGACGAATCGAGAGGCTTGGGCCATGACGAATCGAGAGTCGGCCGGTATTGGCGGGGTTATAACCCGAACAGCGTCTTTGCGTTGCCGCCGGCGATCGCGGCCCGGTCGGCGTCGGTGAATGAGGCGACCGAGGCGATGTGACCGAGCGGGTCGTATTCCGCCATGTCGTAGGGGTAGTCGGTGCCGAGGAGGATTTTCTCCACGCCGAACAGTTTCACCAGGGCCTCGAGCTGGTCGGGGGTGAAGACGATGGTGTCGAGATAGATTTTCTTCAGATAGAAGCTTGGGGGTTTGGGCAGGTTGCCGTGCGCGTCGCTGCGCGCGCCCCAGGCGTGATCGATCCGGCCGGAGTAGGCCGGCAGGAAGCCACCGCCGTGGGAGGCGATGATCTTCAGGTTGGGGTAGCGTTCCAGCACGCCGTCGAAGATCAGGTAATGCAGCGCCATCGTCGTATCCAACGGATTGCCGATGACGTTGCTGAAGTAGTATTTGCTGAAGCGCCTGGGTTCGGTGAAGCTGTTGGGGTGGATGAACACCACCGCGCCGAGGGCCTCGGCTTTTGCCCAGAACGGCTCGAACGACGGGTCCGATAGTTCGAGGTTGCCGACATGGGCGAGGACCTCGACGCCTTTGAGGCCGAGGGTTTTCACGGCGTATTCCAGTTCCTCGGCCGCCGCGGCGCCGCCGGCTTGCAGCGGCACCGATCCCATGGCGGCGGGAATGCGATCGCGCTGTTTGGCGGCGATGGCGGCGACGCCTTCATTGACCAGGCGCGCGGCCTTGATGCCGATTTCGGGTGGGACGGCGTAATAGCACTGGGGCGGGGCGGGGCTGATGACCTGTGCGTCCAGCCCCATGGCGTCGAAATCGCGCATGCGCAGCGCCAGGTCCGTCAGGTTGGGTGTCCGGTCCTCATCCTGCTTGCGGCCGAGGATGCGGGTTTCCTCGGTGTAGGTGGCGGCCCTGGGGTCGGGGTGCTGGTGCGGTTTCACATAGTCGGCGGCGGCGGGCACCTGCACATGGGAATGGATGTCGACGGTCAGGCTGCGGGGCCTGATCTCTCGGCCGGGGCGGCCGTGGGTGCGGGCGGCTGTCAGATCGTAGCGGTTGTTCGGGTCGGCCATTGTTTTTCGTTGCCTTTTCGGTTTCGCACGTTGCCGGCAGATTGGCGCGGGCTGGCCGGGATGGCAACCGCATGAGGGGGCGCCGACGGGACAGGATTACGTTAAGTATTCGTATTGTTTGTGGGGGATGGCGGGCTTTGGCGTGAGGGGCGCGGTTGCGGTGTGGCGGCGGCTTGATTACCGTCGGGGTTGAAGATCGGCATAACGGGAACGTCGGGATCATGAGCAAGCATGTGGTGGCTACCGTCGCGGAGATTCCGCCGGGTCAGCGGAAACTCGTTACGATTCGCGGGCGGCAGATCGCCGTGTTCAATTTGGACGGTGAATTCTTCGGGCTGTTCAACCGCTGCCCGCATCAGGGTGGCCCGATGTGCGAAGGCATCCTGACCGGGCTGATCGAGTCGGATGAGCCGGGCGACTACCGCTACTCCCGCAAGGGCGAAATCCTGCGGTGCCCGTGGCATGGGTGGGAGTTCGACGTGCGCACCGGCCAGAGTTTCTGCGATCCGTCCAAGATCAGCGTCCGCGAGTATCCGGTCGAGGTTGTCGAGGGTGCCCGCGTGGTGGAGGGGCCGTATGTCGCGGAAACCATCCCGGTGACGGTCGAGGAGCAGTACGTCGTCGTGGAGATGTAGCGTTTTGAGCGCGTGATTCACGCGCCCCGCACGATCGTGCTCAGGCCGGTAGCAGGCAGCGCTCGACGGCGGGCAGGAAGTGCTCGACCGTTGGGGTTTGCAGGTTTTTCACCTTCGCCTGTTCATCGAAGCGGCGCAGTTGCACGGCGGCCGCGGACTGGGGCAGGGCGTCGAAAGCGGCGACCTCGGGCGGCGACATCGGGCCGCCTTGCAGCGACAGGCTGAGGACGGAGTCTTTCGACAGTTTGGCGAAATAATCGGCTTCGGTGGCGCAGAGGTAGCGCTTGGCGGCGACGTGCAGGCGGACGGGTTCGGTGACCTCGGCGCCGAACAGGGTGGCCAGGAAGTCATGGCCGCGCTGTTCGTGCTGGTCGTCGATGCCGGCTTCGGCGGGGTTGTCGCCGAGGTCATGCACGAGGTGGCCGATGTCGTGCAGCAGGCTGGCTGCGATCAGGGCATCCGAACAGCCGGTTTTCTCGGCGAGCCAGGCCGCCTGAAGCGCGTGCTGGCGCTGGTTGACGGCACTCAGCCCGTACGATCCGTCGGCCTTCAGGGTCAGCAGATCGGCGATGTGTGCCAGTCTTGGGTCGGTCATCCGGGGGTCCTGCCTGTGCCGTGAATGGGCCGGACGGTATCGACCCATAGGGTGGGGCGCAACGCGCGGCGCGTGTGAAGATCTTGTGACGGGCCGCCAAGGTTACGATTTGTCTGCCTCAAACGGCAGCCTGGCCTGGCGAGTTCTGCGCGCTGGATCGAGCGCACTGGCGTCCGTGCTGTATCGGCGGCGGGCAGCTTCGTGGCGATGTCGTCCTGGAAGCTATCCCTTTGCCAGTTGCTGTTCCACCAGCGTTGCCCACCACGATGCGCCGACCGGCAGGATTTCGTCGTTGAAATCGTATCGCGGGTGATGCAGCAGCGGGTCGTTCGTGCCGCGCGCGCCGCCCAGCATCAGATAGGCGCCCTGTTTGGCATTCAGCATGTAGGCGAAATCCTCTCCGCCCATGGTTGGCGCCCGCATCTCTCTTACGCCGTCGCCGCCGGCGACATGCCGAGCGGCATCCACCGCGAGGGCGGTTGCCTCGGCATCGTTCACCGTGGCCGGGGCGTGGCGGAAGAAGTGCAGGTCGGCTGTCGCGCCGAAGCTTTCGGCGACGCCGTGGACCAGCCGCTTCATGCCTGATTCGATCTGGTCGCCGACCTCCGACCGGTACCAGCGGGCGGTGCCTTTCATCGTTACGCGTTCGGGCAGGATGTTGTAAGCCTCGCCGCCGGCGATGCTGCCGATCGACACGACGCCGCCCTCGATCGGCTCGATGTTGCGGGAAACGATCGTCTGCAGTGCGCCGACGATCTGGGCCGAGACCATGATCGGGTCGATGCCCTGGTGCGGCGAGGCACCGTGGCTGCCCTTGCCGGTCACCACGATGTCGAAGAAGCCGACCGCCGCCATGACCGGGCCGGTGCGCCAAAGAAATGTTCCGGCTTTCATCTCGGGCCAGTTGTGCAGGCCGTAGACTTTATCCATCGGGCAGCGTTGGAACAGGCCGTCCTTGACCATCATGTCGGCACCGCCCTCGAATTCCTCGGCGGGCTGGAAGATCAGGTAGACGGTGCCGTCGAAGTTGCGGGTCTCGGCCAGGTATTTCGCTGCCCCCAGCAGCATTGTCGTGTGGCCGTCGTGACCGCAGGCGTGCATCACGCCCTGGGTTTGGCTGGCATGCGGCAGGCCGGTTTCCTCATGGATCGGCAGTGCATCCATGTCGGCCCGCAGGCCGATCGCCCGGTCGGACGTTCCGGATCGGATCACGCCGACGACGCCGTGGGTCGCCATGCCGGTGATGATCTCATCCACGCCGAATTCGGCCAGTTTGGCGCGCACCACGCCGGAGGTGCGGCTTTCCTGCATCGACAGTTCGGGGTGGGCGTGCAGGTCGCGGCGCCATTCGGTCATGTCGGCGTGGATCGCGGCGATGCTGTTGATGATCGGCATAGGGGTCTCCGGCGGGATCGCTATTCGTGGAATGGCGCGAAGGTTAGCGCAAGCCCTTCCGGCAGCGGAATCGGCTCGACGCCCAGAATTGCGCGCATGGGTGCGATGTCGAATGCCTTGTCCTCTATCAGGCGGCGGATTTCCGCCGGCTGGATCGTCGGCAGGGCGGTGACGTGCCTGGTCAGGCGGGCGGCTACGATCAGCGGCGCGGCGGGGAAGGGGATGATGAGCGGTTTTCGCAGCGATGCCGCGGCGGCGACCGCTCGGACGAGGTCGGCGTAGGGGATTGGTTCCGGGCCGGCGATCACCAGGGCGGAGGGACCGTCCCATCGGCGGTCCAGGGCTGCCCTGATGCAGCGTGTCACGTCGGTTTGGTGGATGGGCTGCACCAGGAACCGGCCGCCACCGGGCAGGGGCATGACCGGCAGCCGCCGCAGCAGGCCGGCGAGGCGCTGGACGTTGTTCTCGCCCTGGGCGCCGTAGATCATCGTCGGGTGCAGCATCACGCCGTTGCGGCCGGAGTCCAGCAGCGCGGCTTCTCCGGCCAGGACGCCGTTGCCGTGGGCGTCCGGCCAGCGGGTGAACTTGCGCGTGCTGCCGAGCAGGATCAGCACGGCGGCGGCGGGCGCGGCGGCGAGGATGGCTGGTGTATGCCGGGCGTGGGCGCAGGACACGATGCGGGTGGCGCCGGCCAGGGCCTGAGCCAAGGCAGCGGGCGCGCGAAGGTCGGCCTGTCTTGGTTCGCCCGGCAGGTCGGTGGCGGCCCATTTTGCCGGATCGCGCACCACCGGCACCACCGGGATGTCATCAGCCAACAGGGATTGGCACAGCGCCAGACCGGAGCGGCCGGACGCGCCAATGACGTAAACAGGATCGCTCATGCGTGCTGAAACGCACATCTTGTGCGGTGGGACAAGACCCTGGGAGATATGCCCAAGGTAATCGCATTTGAAATCGGTGCGATGTCGTCCGTCGGCGGATTTGTCGATCCAGGGAAGAATTTGGAACCGCAGATGAACGAAGATAAGGAAAATTAAAACCTGATGGTGGTCGAGGTGGAATGGGTCGCCATCGCTGATAGTATTCTTGGATAATATTGCGTTTATTTTTCGGTCCAAGTTCTTACTTGTCTGACCCTTGCCAAGGGCAACCGCCGGACACGCACCGATCGGTCTGTTACAGTCACCATCGCGCCATCCACGCGTGCGTCCTCGAACAACGTAAGTGCAGCCGGCGCGGCAAACAACGCGACACTCAGAGACCGGCCACCCGATCGGAAGCCAGCTCCAACCCCTCGTACAACCCTGAAAATGGCAACGCCAATCCTAATTCCGGTATCTCGATTGATGCCGCCGTACCCTCCAGAAGAACGGCACTTTGAATCCCAAGCCGCCCATCCGCGTCACGCGCATAGACCATCGCACGCAATTCATCCCGGCTGATCAGCACATAGGTCCGAACATTGGGTGTGGCATCGTAGTCGCGCAGCTTCAAACTCTGGTCGATCCATCCCGTACTCTTGGACAGGACCTCGAAGACTGCCACTGGCTCCTGAGCATACAATGCACCCGGCACGCGCGGGCCGCAGTCAACCAGAGCGTCCGGATAGCGGCCGTCCTTTCCCGCCCTTACCTTCAGATCGGGCCCGTGCGGCCGGCAAGGTTTGCCGCGCAACTGCGCGTGCAATGCGGCACGCAAATTGTTGCCGATGGTGTCCTGGTCCGCCGTCCCTCCACCCATGGCGTAGACTTGGCCATCCACAAGCTCGTAGCGGGTCGGCTGGCGAGACTCCCAGTCGAGGTAGGTTTCCCAGGTCCAATTCGTCTGCCGCTTTGCCTCCGACATCCGGCCCTCCGGATGCCATCCTGGCACGAAACCGGCTACCCGACACCGTCAAACAAGGCAGCGTCCGAGCGGCAGACTGTCGTCGTCCTCACCGAACCGGTGTGTTCGCCCGCAGGAATGTCCGCACATGCCGCAGCGCCAGCGGGATCAGGTCTTTCGGATCCTTCCACGGATACAGGCTGACCTGCGCGTTCGGCGCCAACCGAACGGATTCCATCGCCACGGCGTAGGGGTGCGCTGGAACGTCATCCGGCAGTACCAGCAACGGCGTCTTACACTGGCGGACGAAATCCCGGCTGACCGTGAACACGAAATCGGGGTCCGTGCGGTACATCCTGGTCAGGAAGGCGTCCACGGTTGCCATCGTGATTTCGGGCCGTTTGGCGCACAGGGCCGGGCCCCAGCCGGTCATATTGTTGTTGTAGAACAGATCACGCATTTCCGGCCGCGACCCGCTGGGTTGTGCCAGCACGGCGGCGACAACGCGATTGGGTGCCCGGCGCAGCATGTTCCAGATGAACGGGCCGCCGATGCAGAACCCCATCACCAGGAACTTGTCGATGCCCAGGTGATCCATCAGCCCCAGTTGATCGTCGGTATAGGAATCCCAGGGCCGATCGACCTCCAACGGGCCGGTGGACTGGCCGCCATTGGCGTTGCGAAGGTCCATCGAGATGCAGCGGAATTCGTCCTTGAACGATTCGAACGCGTTGAATGGCCCTTTCTCGTTGAGGAAGGAGATATCCGAATTCAACCCCCCGCCCGGGATCATCAGCAGGGGAAAGCCGGAACCGACCTCCTCGTAATGAATACGCACGTCGCCTTTTTCGTAGAACGGCATGACAACATCCTCCCTGTGCAACTGTGATGCGACCCAGGCCCGGGCGTCAATCCGCGATCCGGGGCAGCACTTCATCCGTCAACAACCGGAACGATCGTCCGCTCATCGGCGCGGCCATCAGATAGTTCATCCCGATCCGTTCGCCAAATGCCAGGATCTGATCGCTCACGCTGTCCGCGGTGCCGTGGATCATCACGTCGTCCAAGTAATAATCCACCGGATCCTTGCCGCCGAAATTGCGGGCCTCCTGACGAACGCTGTTATGTTTGGGTCCGACGTAGGATGCGATCGTCCATTCCGCCACGCGTTTCGCCACCGCGCGGGCTTTCTCGGCCGTTTCATCCACGGCGACCAGCCTGGCCATCGGGATCAGCCGGCCGGCGTCGGTGTATCCCGCCTCGGCCAGCTTTGCCGCGTAATGTTGTCGTTTCGTGACCAGATCGGCGCGGGTCGAGTGCGGGTCCATCAGGATGGAATACCCCTGGCTCGCCGCCCAATCGATGGCGGGTGTGGATGACGCCGCCATCCAGACCGGCGGATGCGGCGCCTGGACGGGCTTGGGCAGCACCTCGATCCCGTCATACTGGAAGAACCGGCCTTCGTGCGACAGGCGCTGGTTGGTCCACGCCTTCAGCACGATCTCGACCGCTTCGTGGAACCTGGGCGCGCTTTCCTCACCCGGGATGCCGAAGGCGGCGAACTCGCTGCGTTCGAAGCCGCGTCCGGCGCCCCAGTTGACCCGCCCGCCCGACAGCACGTCCAGCAGCGCCACTTCCTCGGCCAGCCGCAGCGGGTTGTAGAACGGCGCCAGCGACACTGCCATGCCGATCCGCAGGCGTTTAGTCCTGGCCGCCGCCATGGTGCCCATCATGTGGACCGACGGGCAGACGGAAAAGCTGGAAAAATGGTGCTCTGCCAGCCAGACCGCGTCGTAGCCGGTCTGGTCCATGATGGAAAAGCGCTCCAGCGCGGTTTCATAGACCGAATTGAGCGGCACCGACCGGTCGCGCCAGCCGAAGAACTGCAGAATCCCGACTTTCATTGTTTCCCGTCTCCCCCGGGGATGCTGTGCTTCCCCGCCGCGAAAGTCCACCGCTTGCCGCGCCGACCCCCTGGCACCAAACTGCCACCAAACAGGAGAAACCCCATGGATCTTAAAGGCGCGGTCGCGCTTGTCACCGGCGGTAACGGCGGTCTTGGCCAACGCATTTGTCACGCTCTGGCGAAAGAAGGCGCCCACATCGCCGTCATGTACGCCCAAAGTAAGGACCAGGCCGAAACCGTTGCCCGGGATCTGGCTGCTCGCTACCAGATCAATGCCGCCGCTTTCGGCTGCGACATCACCGACGGCACGGCCATCCAGGCGCTGATCGACAACGTCATGAAGCGCTTCGGCCGGCTCGACATCCTGATCAACGACGCCGCCTACAACCACGCTGTTCCGTTCCAAAACCTCGACGACATGACGCCGCAGGTCTGGGACAAGATCATGGCGGTCAACCTGACCGGGCCGATGCGACTGACCCAGGCCGCGGCGCCGATCATGAAGGCGCAGGGCAGGGGGCGTGTGGTCAATATCGCCTCGGTCGCCGGGCTGCACCCGACGGGGTCTTCCATCGCCTATGCGGTGTCCAAGGCCGGGCTGATCCACCTGACCCGCTGCATGGCGGTGGCGATGGCGCCGGAGACGCTGGTCAACTGCGTCGCCCCCGGGCTGATCGAGGGCACCCGAGCGACCGCCAATCTGCGGCCAGAGATGATCGAGCGTTCCGCGTCCACCGCGCTGCTGAAGAAGGCCGCGGACAAGGACGACTGCGCCGACCAGGTCGTCACCATGTGCCGCACCGAAACCATGACCGGCCAGACCATTGTCATCGACGCCGGGCGCGTGTTCCATTAGAGCCGGGTGACTTCGCTTGCGCTCAGCCACCCAGCTCTAACTCTTTGTTTGATCGCGTGATTCAGACCTCCGGCGAGTCCGCCTCCGGTCATCACGCTCTAACGCCCGCGGACGGAACGGAGGAAACGAAAATGCCCGGTATACTCGACGGAAAAGTCGCCCTGGTGACCGGCGGCGGCAACGGCATCGGCCGAGCGACGGCGCTGGCCATGGCGCGTGAGGGCGCCCGTGTGGCCGTCGCCGATTTCGAGGCGGATTCAGCCCGCGAAACCGTGGCCCTGATCAACGGTGCCGGCGGACAGGCGATCTCCCTGTCCGGCGACGTCACCAACACCGCCCAGGTCAAGGCCATGCTGGACGGCGTCATCGCCGCCTACGGCAAGATCAACTGCGCCTTCAACAACGCCGGCATCGCCGGCCACCAGGTCGACGCCACCGGCCAACTGACCCACGAATGGTCGGAGAAATCCTTCGACCGCATGATCGAGGTCAACCTGAAGGGCGTCTGGCTGTGCATGAAGCACGAGATCCCGCTGATGCTCGCGGCCGGGGGCGGGGCGATCGTCAACACCGCCTCCATCGCCGGATTGCTGGGGCTGCGGACGTCCAGCGCCTATGTCGCTGCCAAGCATGGTGTGATCGGCCTGACCAAGTCCGCCGCGGTGGAATATGCCCAGGACAATTTGCGGGTGAATGCGGTTTGCCCCGGCTACATCGTCACCCGCATGACCGGCCCGACCCGTGAGTCGCCACGCGTCGATGCGGTCCTGGCGCGCACGCCGATGCGCCGCTTCGGCGAACCCGGGGAAATCGCCGAAACGGTGGTGTGGCTGTGCTCCGACCGGGCCAGCTACGTTACCGGTGCGGCGTACGAGGTCGATGGCGGCATGACCGCGAGCTGACCTATTTGGCGGGTTCGCCGGCCCAGAAGGGATCCGGGTCGCCGGTCAGCGGCTTTATGGTGCCGGCCAGAATGGCTACGACCATGGCACGCACCTGGTCGTAGCCGGGCGGCTCCAGAAAGTACTTGTACGGCCGAACCACGGATTGGCCATCGGCGCGCTGCTCGGTGGTATCGAGGTGATAGACCACCGTTCCGTATGGGATGGTGCCGTTTTCCCGCCAACGTTCGTTGGTCGCGCTATCGGATTGTACGACGATCAGGTGACGGGCCTGTCCCGCCTCGTCCAGCGGCTGAAACAGGAAACGCAGGCTATCGTCGCCGCCGGTCTCAAATGTCTGCTGCGCGACCAGCGTGTGCTTTGGGCCGGTGACATGGTCGCGCACGAACGCGATCTGCGATCGTATCTGGGGGTCCGTCGCGCTTTGCCAGGCCGCGTGCAGCGATTGGATGTCGAGGTCGCAGTCCTCGGTGTCGCCCGCGGCCTGGTCTACCTGAACCATCATCTCCCAGATCTGAAACGAGGCTGGACGCAGTTTGATCAGCCGCTTCACAAACGGTTTGGCCGATCGCCAGTCACCGTCCTGCAAATCGATCTGGCTGGCGGCGAACAGGGCCTGGGTCGGGTCGGGCGGGTTGGCGGCGATGATGGCGTCGAGCGCGTGCAAGGCTTCCTGGCGTTTGCCATCGTGCAGCAGGGCCATCGCCTGATCCTGGGTCATCGGCGGATCGGCGGCGCGCGCGAGACCGGGCGGCAGCAGCAGGGCCGCGATCAACAGCCAATGTCGTGCGAGCACGTCTATCCCCCGGCCTTGAGTCACGTTCGGCTCGAGGCCGTTCGGAATCATACGCGACGGTTCGTTTGGCGCGATAGAGAAAAATCGATGGCACCGCGACGGCTTCGCGGGCACCTGGGCCGGGCGGAAATGTTGCAAAATCCAATCATGCCGGCTACGGTCGCCAGTAATGACCGGGCGAGGGGGGGCGTCTCCACCCTTGTGCCAGCAGTCAAAAAAGGGGCACGCCATGTCACGTCTTGTCCGTTTATTTTCGGCTATTGTCCCAATTTTAGTCGTGCTGGCAACGCCCGGATGTGTCGCGGCCGATCCGCTCTCGCCAACCGATACGACACAGGGCTGGGACAGCGGCAGCCGAGCGGCATGGTATATGACGTCGCAGGGGTCGCGCCTGATACCGCGGGTCTGGCTGGATAATCTGGAGCAGCCCGATAGTACCGGAATGTTCCTCGATCCGGCCTATATCAGCACGTTCCGCTACCTGCCCAATCAGGCGGTCGCCGGCGAAACGACGGACCCGGCCTGTCCCTACGACACGGCGCTGCCGCTTGGCTTCACCATCGACTGCCAGTCCGACAAGAATTTGACGGGCACCCGGTTGCAATGGGCGTCCAACCAATCCGACAAGGAACCCTGGGTCGGGATGAATTGTTCGGCGTGCCACACGACGCAGATGACCTACAAGGGCACGACGTTCCGGGCGGATGGCGGCCCCTCGCTCGCCGACTTCCAGTCCTTTACCGCGCAACTGGCGCTTGCGGTGCACGAAACCGCCCCCCCGGGGCCGAAATTCGACCGTTTCGCGGCCCGCGTCCTCGGCGCCAAGGCAACGCCGGCCGATCGCGCCACGCTTAAGGTGGCCCTCGACAAGTGGAACGCCTGGAACGACAAGCTGAACACCCTGAACGACCCGGACCAGGACGATCCGGTGCATCGTATCCCGGCCTATGGCTTCGGGCGGCTCGATGCGATCGGCCACATCTACAACAAGGTCTCGCTGCTTGCGACGCCGGCCAGTATCGCCCATCAGCGGGCCAATCCATCGGATGCGCCCACAAGCTATCCGTTCCTGTGGAATGTGCCCCAGTTGGACAGGGTGGAATGGAACGGGATCGCCGTGAACTCGGTGGCCGCCGGCGTGCATTATGGGGCGCTCGGTCGAAACACGGGCGAGGTTATCGGCGTGTTCGGCGATGTCGGCATCAAGAAGAACCCTGGCCTTGGCGGCTATGCGTCCAGCGTCCGCGTCAAGACGCTGGATGACATGGAAGCCCAGTTGGAGAAGCTGAAACCGCCGGTATGGCCGGCGGCGTTCGGCGCCATCGATCCGAAACTGGCCGACACCGGGCGGCAATTGTTCGCCAAGGATTGCGCCGGTTGCCACACCGTGCCGACCAAGCCGCAAGGCGACTTGACCGAGACGTTCACCACCACGCTGCAACCGGTTTTCCCTGTGGCCGGCACGAATCAGCACGGCAGCGGGACCGATTTCTGGATGGCGTGCAATGCGGTGATGGACTCGGCCAGCAGCGGCCTGTTCACTGGGAACAAGGCAAATGTGGTCCTCGGCGCGCCCATCCAGGACCCGTCCGCCAATCTGGTGTTGCTGACCAATGCTGTGACCGGCGTGCTGGCCAACAACAAATGGACGGTCGCCAGCCTGGTGATTTTCCGCTCGCAGGGATTGCCGCCGCCGGTGCAGATCAACCGGGCGGCCGGGGTCGATCCGAAGAAGGCGCGGGCTGACGCCTGCGTGAATTTCAAGGATGATCCGACGGACCCGAAAATGGTCTACAAGGGCCGGCCGCTGCAGGGCATCTGGGCGACGGCGCCCTATCTGCACGATGGTTCGGTGCCCAATCTGTGGGAAATGCTGCTGCCCCCCGCGCAGCGGAGCAAGACATTCTACCTGGGCACGCGGGAGTTCGATCCGAAGAACGTCGGCTACGAAACGGCCAAATCAGGCGATAACAGCTTCCTGTTCGACACCAGCCTGCCGGGCAATTCGAACGCCGGGCATGATTACAACAACGCCGGACTGACCGATGCGGATCGTTGGGCGTTGGTCGAATACATGAAGACGCTGTAGCGGGGGCGCCTGGCTTTATGCGACGAGTGGTGCCGCGTTCGGATCGCGTGGCGCGGCGAATTTGATCACGCTGTTGTTCGGGCCTCCGGTTCGGTCGAACACCACGTAGTGGCCGGCGAGCAGCGGCAGTCCGAGGATCGACTGACCCGGATGCGGAGCGCCGCCGTTGATCAGGCCGGCGGTGGCGGTTCCCGCGCCGTAGCCGTCGAACTGCCAGTAATCCTTTGGTTGTACTGTCAGGGTCACCGAGGTGCCCCCGGGGCCTTGCAGAACCAACCCCAGTGCCGGCCATCGGATCAGATCGAGCTTCGTCTGATCGAAGCCGGGCGCTTGCAGCGCCGAACCGAACGTCGGATCGACCGCGTTGAACAGGCCGATGACCTGCTGGTACAATGCCGGATCAAGCATCAGCCCGCTGTTGCCGCTGTCGATGAACGAATTGGATGCCGCCGCGCCTCCGGGTGGCGTGGGCGCCACGGGGATTGTCCGGCCGCCGACCTGGATCGCGGTCAGATTGGTGTTGTAATACGCCTCATGCACCACGGCGACCGAGGTGAAATCGCCGGTGTAGAGGTCGGTGTATTCCTCGCCGCCGCCAAGCACGAAAACGCCGGTGTTGAGGCGGTCGGCCATGGCGCTGTCCGCCGCCTTGCTGGCGATCGACCGCTGGATCGCGAAGGCGAATTTGTTGGCGGCCTGGCCCGCCGCCACAAGCTGGTCGAGATAGGGCGGCAGGGTGCCGGCGGACTGCCCTTGTCCGAGTTGCGCTGCAGTATAACGATTGTCCCAGGTGTTCCCCGGCATCGTGCTGGCGGCGTTGAGTGCCGGGTAACCCAGCCCCAGGATCCCGTCGGCGTTGCCGAACAAAAACGGTTTGATATTGTAGACCACCCCCAGATTGGCCTGCGGCACCGCCATTGCGACGCCGGCTGCGTCCGGCGGCGATCCGATCCGGGTCCGCACCACGGCCGCGATAAAGGTGCCATCCTGGAAACTGCCGTTCTGCAATAGCTGTGTCGTGGTGGCCGCCTGGTCCGCACTCGGGTCGTAGGGATCGAGGTTCACCGCTGTCATGCTGCTGCCGGTATCCAGCAGGACGTTGACCGGCACGGCGGGCGTGCCCACGGAAAGCGCCAGGGTAAAGGCGTTGCCGGTGACCGTATTGGTGATCGGAATCCGCGCCGGATCCGCCATTCTGACCCCGCTTGCTCGACGACAAGAGTTGGTGGACCGTATCGGAAACCCGGTTAGACGTCAAAAATATTGGGGACCTGTACCGAACGGTGTCGGCGGGTCAGGCCTGTCGGGCCAGCTTGCGCGCCAGTAGCCAGCCGGGGATCGCCGAGACGGGGGCGCCCGGCAACAGCAGAAGCCAGCCCCAGGGCTGGCCGTTGACGATCAGGTCCAGGCCGATGCCCAGCATCATGCCGCCGATCAGGCTGCCCATGACGCCCGCGGAAACGCCGAGCCAGATGATATCGCTGCGTGTGACCATGGGGCGGGTTGCTAACGATGGCGGGAATGTTTGACAAGCCGCCATCCGCGCGCCTATACGCCCCGCTCTTCACGGCCGGGAACGTGGACGGACCTTCGGGGTCCGCGCCCGTCTATTGGTATGCGACCAATGGGCCTACCGGTGCAACAACAGGACGAAAGGGCCAAACGCGCCCATGACTAAACGCGCCGAATCGAAATACAAGATCAATCGCCGCCTGGGTATCAACCTGTGGGGCCGGCCCAAATCGCCCGTCAACAAGCGTGAATACGGCCCCGGCCAGCACGGCCAGCGCCGCAAGAAGCCGACCGATTTCGGCACCCAGTTGATGGCGAAGCAGAAGCTGAAGGGCTACTACGGCAACATCAGCGAGAAGCAGTTCCGGAAGTACTATGAGGAAGCCGTGCGTCGTAAGGGCGATACCTCGGAGAACCTGATTGAGATCCTGGAACGCCGGCTGGATGCGGTGACCTATCGGTTGAAGTTCGCCGTTACCCCGTTCGCGGCTCGGCAGTTCGTGTCGCACGGGCATTTGCTGGTGAACGGCAAGCGGGTGAACATCCCGTCCTATCTGGTCAAGGACAACGACACGATCGAGGTGAAGGAAAAATCCAAGCAACTCGCCGTGGTGCTGGACGCGACGCAGAGCAGCGAACGCGACGTTCCGGAGTATCTGGAAGTCGACCATCGCGCCATGAAGGGCCGGTTCGCCCGCGCCCCGAAACTGTCAGATGTGCCGTATCCGGTGCAGATGGAACCGAACCTGGTGGTCGAGTTCTACTCGCGCTGATCCCGGGCTTGTTCGACGCCGCCGTCTGTTCCTCTCGCGGGGGATAGGCGGCGGCGTTTTGCGTTGGGGGCAACCTCTCACCGTCATGACCGGGCGTGTCCCGGTCGTCTGCGCACCGGCGGATGGTCCTGACAGACGCCCCTCAGCGCCACGGCCCACGCCGCCGTCTGAATGTCGTCGACGACACGATCTCACACCCATCTAGCTGTGGCGGCACCGGCTGGTCCGCTGCGGGCGTTCCCCTGATATCCAGCCGTCGCAGTGCTGTCAGTCCGGCCAGCGGGGTCAGATCGGCGATTGCCGTGTCCCCCAGTTCCAAGACGCGCAGCTTTGTCAGTCCCCGCAGCGGCGAAAGATCGGTCACCTTGGTGCTGGACAGTTGCAGGCTCTCCAACCCCGGCAGACTGGCCAGCGGCCGCAGATCCGCCACCGCGGTGCCGCCCAGATCGAGCCGCGTCAACCCGGTCAGCCCAGCCAACGGCACAATATCGGCGACAAGACTGCCGGTCAGGAACAGACTGCCCAGCCGCCTCAGCCCGGCCAGAGGCGCCACCTGCGCGACCGGCGTGAACGACAGGATCAGGCTTTCCAACGCCGTTAACCCGGCTAGCGGCGTAACATCAGCCACCCGCGTCAACCGCAGCCCGAGCACCCGCAACCGCGTCAGACCCGCCAGCGGAGTCAGGTCGTTGATCGGCGTACGGGTCAGGAACAGCCGCTCGGCACCGGTCAGTGAGGCAAGATCCGGCAGGTCAGCCAACATCACCCGCTCAAGCCGGACCTCCGAACCAGACTGCTCCACGTCACGCCCCGATTTCGTTCCCGATCAGTCTAGGAACAGATCGCG
The DNA here is from genome assembly GCF_009765975.1 of Acidisphaera sp. S103. Lineage (GTDB taxonomy): Bacteria > Pseudomonadota > Alphaproteobacteria > Acetobacterales > Acetobacteraceae > Rhodopila. Next base: position 45,006 of record NZ_LMUJ01000040.1, read on the forward strand.
CAGCCGGTCCATCGCGCGCCCATCAGGCCGCCCGCATCTCCTTGAAGAAGTCCGTCATCCCGGCGCTGAGCAGGTTTGCCTCGCGTAGCAGGGCGTCGGACGCTTCATGCAGTTCGGTGACCGATCGCGTGGTGGCGTCTGCGGCCTGCGCCACGCCGGCGATGTTGGTCGAGACATCCTTCGTGCTGCTCGCCGCCTGGTTGATGTTGCGCGCGATCTCCTGCGTCGTCGCACCCTGCTGTTCCATCGCCACGGCGATATCGGTGGAGATGACACGCATATCCGCGACCGTCTTGCCGATGCCGGAGATCGCGTGGGCCAGCCGGGTGGTTTCTGCCTGGATGCCGTTGATCTGCTGCTGGATCTCCGCTGTGGCCTTGGTCGTCTGGTTGGCGAGCGTCTTGACCTCGCTCGCCACCACGGCGAAGCCCTTGCCGGCCTCACCGGCGCGCGCCGCCTCGATCGTGGCATTCAGCGCCAGCAGGTTGGTCTGGCTGGCGATGTCCTGGATCACCTGCACGATGTCGCCGATCTTCTGCGAGGCGTCGGACAGGCCGCGCATCGTCTCGCTGGTCCGGTTCGATTCGGCGACCGACCGTTCGGCGACTTCCGTCGAGCGCGTGACCTGCTGGGTGACGGCGCTGACCGCGGCGGAAAGCTCCTCGGCGGCGCTGGCGATGGTCTGCACGTTGCCGGTGGTGTCGTTGGCTGCCTGATTGACCACATCGACCTGGCTGCGGCTTTGCTGCGCCATCGTCGCCAGGCTGCCGGCATGCGACTGAACGCTTTGCGCCGCACGCGCCACGGTTTCGACCACTTGCGTGGTCCGGCCTTGGAATTCACTGATCACCCGCTCGATCGTTTCTTGCCGGCGCAGTTTTGCGGCCTGGGCGGCATTTTGTTCCGTCGCCAGTTCGTTGACCTTCCGCCGGTTGACCTTGAACACTTCCAGTGCCTGGGCGAGGTGGCCGATTTCGTGCCTGTCGTCCAGGTACGGCACCTCGACATTCAGGTCGCCGCCGGTCAGTTGCGCCATGCGTTCGGTGATCAGCGACAGCGGACGGCTGATGCTGCGGCCGACAAGGTAACAAAGGCCGATGCCAAGGATCAGCGTCGCCCCGGCCAGAAGGGCAAAGGTCCAGACGACACGGTCGAAAATGGTGTCCACGTCGTCGATGTAGATCCCGGTGCCGACGGCCCAATCCCATGGTTCGAACGGTGCGGTGTAGGACAGTTTGGGGATGGCCGTGCTAACGTCGCTGGCCGATGTGCCGCCCGATCGCGGATTGCGGTAATAGACATAGCCGCCGCCGCGCTGCGCCGCCTCGATCTGGCCGCGAACGGTGTAGACGCCGTCCGGGTCTGTCGTGTCGATGCGGTTCTTTCCCTCCAGCCTGCGGTCGATATGCAGCACGGTGGTGCCGTCATAGCCCTGGATAAAGAAATATGTGTTGTTTCCGAAACGTAAATGCCACAGCTCGTCACGTGCGCCCTTTTGCGCCTGTTCCTGGGTCAACTGTCCGGAGACTTCTTTTTGATGCCATCCGTCGATGACGCCGGATGCCACCTGCACCAGGTTTTTCAATTCTTCCTTGCGGTCCTGCAGCAGGCCGCTGTGTACCTCGGAAAGCCCCAGCCATGTCACGACCCCGAGCGCGAGTAGCAGCAGCGGAATGAACAGCATGGAACGCTGTGAAATTGAGAAGCGATTCACCAAGACAACTCCCTTTCGATGGGATGGCGGACGCCCGCATGAACCGGCCGGCGATCATGCTGGGGTCCGTCGGATGTCCTGGTGCGGACGCTATCGCTAATGTATTGCCAAATCATTAACCCGGCCCGCCATGCGGATGGTCGCCATCGCCGCTGCCGGGATGATGAAGCCGGTCGGGGCGTGCCGGCCGAACAGCCGCGCCGCGGTGCCCGCATCCAGCCCGAGATCGGCGACGCAGGCCTCGACCGCATCCTGATAGACCTGGTTGACCCCGGTGGATTCCAGCAGGTGCCGTTGTTCGTCGGTAACGGAATTTCCGCCGTTCTGATAGCGGTATCCGCTGTCGGAGCCATGCAGCCCCGGCAGATCGTAGATGGTGGGCTGCGGCGGGTAGATGATCTGGTGAGTCGCCAGACCGTCGAGTTGCCCGTGCTCACCCCAATCGGTCACCGCGTTGTCGGCATAGAGTTGCGACAGGCCGAGGCGCGCGAACAGGGCACGTGCCGCCGTCACCGGTTCCTTGCTCGCCTCATAAACATAATGCGTGACCGGGACACCATGGCGTTGCGCGTAGCTGCGCACCCGGTTTACATTCAGCGCGGAAACGACGTAATGCGCCACCAAGGTGTCGGCGGACCGGAGTGCCGTGAGTTTTTTCAGCCACGACGCCAGCGATCGTTCCGGATCGCGTTCCAGCACGATCAGGTGCAGCTTGCTGGGGGGATAGCCGGCCTCGATCAGGACTTGCAGAGGAATGAACAGGCTCTCCCCCAGGGTATAGGGTCCTTGAGTCTCTTTGGTGAAAATCCGGGGATGCTGCTGGGTAGAGGGCAAAATCCACGGCTCCGGCCGCTGGCCGGCGAAGGTGGTGCGAAGCATCGATTTGACCGGCTGATAGTAGGACGGGAATCCGGCCAGGCCGAACATGTTGTTCAGCGCGGTGGACCCGACGCGCGCCTTGCCCCAGGCGCAATAATGCATCGGGAAATCGTCTTCCTTCAGTCCGCGGAATCCTTCGGCGAGACGCGCGGTGACGCTGGCGCAGGCGTCGTCGAGCGCGATACCGGACAGTTGCAGACGTCCATCGGGTGGAAGCCACATAGAGGAAATGCTTGGATCTTCATCCCGCACCAAGTCCGCGAAATTCTTCAGTGCGGTTTGTTTCGTCGCATGCATGAGTATTGATCTCCTCCGTTTGGGATATAACGAGATCAACTTGCGGCAAAGTTCTTAACAACAGGTTAATTTTCGCGCCCTGTTCTGGCGGCGTTCGCGTTTTTATCCACTCCCTGTCGTGGTGAGCGTGGGTTCACTGTCCAGGTCTTTGGTTGTAAAGTAAAAGGTGTGGATACCGACATTCGTTGGTATGACGGGGTGGTTGGTGGCGGCTGAATCGGGCTTAAGCGGGCCGGTATTATCGAACCATGGCTCGATTATTGTTTGTGCGTATTAAATGGTTCTGGACTCGCCGCTGGGCTTATATGGGTGACCGTTGACGTTGACATGTTGGTCTTGTTTTGGGCCAGCGAAGTGCAGGGTATCTGGTCCGGTATCTTACTGGGGCGGATGGCCCGGACTTCGCCCTAGGCCATGCTGGGATGTAATTTCGTTGCCGGATTGAGCGAAAAACGGCTTGCCCGACGCGGCGGGGGTACGATTCGC
>NZ_LMUJ01000004.1 GCF_009765975.1 Acidisphaera sp. S103
TTCATGATGTTCGGTCTGATTGTCGCTGACAAGAACTAAGTTTTGTTTTGATTGTCGCGGAGCGACAAACCAACCGTGTCCTTGGTCGTCGCGTGATCGGGCGGGCGCCCCGGGCCTTTGTGTTTGCGCTCAAGCGCCGCTCGCCGCCGGTAGCTTTCGACGTTGATTTCGAAGATCGTTGCGTGATGGACCAACCGATCCACGGCGGCCAGCGTCATCGCGGGATCTGGGAAAACCTTGCCCCACGCGCCGAACGGCTGGTTGGCGGTG
>NZ_LMUJ01000041.1 GCF_009765975.1 Acidisphaera sp. S103
CCGCGCAACGCATTGTTCACCGCAAGCCTGAGTCTTGCGTTCGCGCTCGCATCGGTCTGTCTCCACGACGCCATCGCCGCCTTCGTTTCCGGGCACGACGCCGAACATGCGGCGGCCAATTCCGGGCTCGAGGCCGGGATCGTGTTGGTGATCGAATGGGCCATCGTGCCGCTCGCAATAACGCTCGCCTGGCTAAGTGCCCGGCAGCGTTGGCTTGCGGTGCCGATAGGGGTCATCGGAGGCGCCTCGCCGTGCCTTGCCGGATGGCTGTTCGCCTGGCCAGCGCAGGCCGTGATCACCACTGCTATTCCGTGCTTGCTGATTCTCGGCCTCGGATATTACCAGGCAAGAAAGGAGCCTCGTCAACGTGTCTTCGCACGATGTGCGCGTAGCGTTGCGCTTGTAGCCGCGATCTGGTTTGCAATTGTGCTGCTGCTCGATGCGATTCGAGCGTTCTATCACATCGATCAGTTCGAATTGTACAGCCCATCCGATTTTTGGGTGGATGTGCGGTTCTACTTCGGCTGGACGCTGGGGTTGATGCTGGCGCCTTCGCCGTGTGACCGAACGGCGGACACGATCGCGGAGCGGGTTGACTAGCTAGGCCTCGTCACGGCGGGTACGCGCCATGCTCCTCGACATCCCAGCCCGTGCGCTTTAGGAGCGCATGGCGCGCTGCGGCGAGCCCGGTC
>NZ_LMUJ01000042.1:0-75187 GCF_009765975.1 Acidisphaera sp. S103
CAAGTGAGGCCTAGCAGGGACTCACATTCGATCCGAGCCGGTCAACCCCTCACCTTAACCGATTCCAATGACTCGCTTTGATCCCGGACAGACACTTAGGGTTCGCGGCGAAATAACCGAATCGTTTGGCGAGAGCCGCCGGTCTCTCATCGTCATAGGGGGCGAAGGCCCGCCATCCACACCTTGCTGTGCGGGTCTCGGGAAAGGCATGGATGGCGGGCCTTCGCCCGCCATGACGGGATTGGGCGGCAGTGCCAACGTCGAAGCACTTATTTATCAACGGACCCTTAGACCGATCCCACCAACCGCCTAGGCGCCGTCATCCGATAACTACGCCCAACCAGATCGGCCACCTCATCCCAATCAGCCACCCCATCCAGCCAGAACCCGATCCACCCCTTGTGCCCGACATAGGGCGGCCGAAAGAACCGCTCCGGCGCCGCCGTCACCAGGATCGCCTGCGCCCCTGGCGGCGCCTTGCACCACACGCTCAGCCGCCCATCCACCGCATGCACCATGGCAAAGATCTTGTCGCGGACCCGGAACGTCGGCTGTTCCCACGTCTCCTTCTCCACCGCTTCGGGCAACCCCAAACAAACCTCACGCAACCGAGCGATCGCCTGTGTCACGCCGCCTGCTTCGCCAGCCGGTCGAATGCCGCCAGCCGCGTCACCAACGCCTCCATCTCCCGCAGGGGGATCATGTTCGGCCCATCGCTCGGCGCGACATCCGGGTCGGGATGGGTCTCGATGAACACCGCCGCCACGCCCACCGCCAGCGCCGCCCGCGCCAACACCGGAGCGAACTCGCGCTGCCCACCCGACGACGTCCCCTGCCCGCCCGGCTGCTGCACCGAGTGCGTCGCGTCAAACACCACCGGATACCCGGTACGCGCCATGATCGGCAGGCTGCGCATGTCGCTGACCAGGGTGTTGTAGCCGAAGCTGGCCCCCCGCTCACACAGCAGGATGTTCTGGTTGCCGGTGCCGGCGATCTTGGCGGCGACGTTCACCATATCCCAGGGCGCCAGGAACTGGCCCTTCTTCACGTTGATCACGCGCCCGGTCTCCCCGGCGGCCAGCAGCAGGTCGGTCTGGCGGCACAGAAAGGCTGGGATCTGCAACACGTCCACGGCCTCCGCCGCCGGCGCACAGTCGGCCGCGGTGTGAACATCGGTCAGCACCGGCAACCCGGTCGCCTCCCGCACCTCGGCCAGGATCGCCAGTCCCGCCGCCATGCCGATACCCCGCTCGGCGGTCGCACTGGTGCGGTTGGCCTTGTCATAACTGGATTTGTAGATGATCTTCACGCCGGTGCGGTCGGCGATCGCCCGCAACGCATGCGCTACCTCCAGCGCGTGGGATCTCGACTCGATTTGACAAGGGCCGGCGATCAGAACGAACGGACACAAATTGCTGATCTCGATCCCGCCAACCGTTACGACTCGCGCCGTGTCCGATTCCATGGCTCCAAACCCCTCCAAAAAACCCGAGCCTCTATAGTTCTTTCTTCGCGCGCGGTCACAACTGATAAGCGCCCTCGGCAGTATCATCGTATGAGACGGATTTGACCCTCGAGCAGCCCGAAGGTGTGACATCGGCCTGATGCAAGAAAGTCACACCTGTAACATTTCAATTAATACGTTCGGGTCACATTTTCGTTATTAGGGATAAATACCTCATATCGATAGTTATCCACAGCCCCAGAACGGCGAAATGGTGCGTCAACCTAGAAATCTTGCCGCGAAAGGGTTGTCACCTTTGCAACCCTGCTGTTACCGCACGTCTTGTCTAGCGTTTGCGGGAGGCGAGTCTATGCGGTCAGTCGGAACAGGAACCAAAGCTTGGCTTTTGAGCTCGTCGCTCCTGCTCAGTTGCACCGTGTTCGTCGCCCAGGCCGAAGCCGCCCACCATAGTCATCCCGCCAAAGCGCATGCGATCGAATCCCATCACGCGGTTGCGTCCCATCATTCGATCGCGCCCCGCTACGCGCATCCGCTCAGCAGCCGCGTGGCGTTCGTGTCGCATGGCCGGTACTCCTACGCCATGCACCTGGCCGGCCGCCGGTTCGCGATGCGCTATCATGGCATTTCCTGCGTGCCGTACGCTCGTGAGATTTCCGGCATCGAGGTGCCCGGCAATGCCTGGCAGTGGTGGGACAATGCCGAGGGCCGCTATGCCCGCGGCGACCAGCCCGAAGCCGGCAGCGTGCTCAATTTCCGGGCGAATGGCCGCATGCGCCTGGGCCATGTCGCCGTCGTCTCACGCGTGGTGAACCCGCGTGAAATCATGGTGGATCACGCGAATTGGCCGGGCGCCGGCGGCCGCGGAGGCATTTCCCGCGATGTCGCGGTGGTCGACGTCTCCGAGGCCAACGACTGGTCTGCCGTGCGGGTCGAACTGGGCCGCGGCGGGGAATTCGGGTCGATCTACCCGACCTACGGCTTCATCTACGACCGCCCCGACAGCGGCCGGGTCGACGCCGAGATCAGCCGTCCCGCCCCACTGGTGGCGGCAATTAACCGAGCACCGGCCGATCTGCGCCCGGCGGCGGAGCGGTCCTGGCACACGGTGGAAGAAGTCGCCGAGGCCCCGGCCACCTCGGCCCGCCGCATCGACCTGACCGTGCCCTCGGCGGAATTCCACGCCGGAAAATAAGACCACTTGCTTCCCGGCATCGCGGGCGCAGGCGTCGTCGAGCTTCGAACCAACACCGGTCCACATCAGGCTGCTGGAATAGCCAGGACCTAATCCGGCTGGCCCACCAGGCGGTACATCTCAGCCAAGGCCGGACTCATCGGTACATTGAGTGTTTCGCCGTTCGGCAACCGATCCACCAGCCAACGTGCATACAGCCGGTTCAATGTCCCCTCGCCCGCCATGCGGACAAAGCTGTCGCGGATCAGGTCGGCGAACGCAGCGTCATCCCGCCGGAAACCGATGGCGTACGGTTCGTAGGACAGATAATCGCCGGTGATGCCGAAGCGTTTGCCATCCGGTCGCGTGGCGACGAAGCCGGACAGCAGGATGTCGTCGGAGGCGAATGCATCGGCGTTGCCCGCCGCCAGCATGTCGTAGGCGGTGTTCAGATTGGGCACCTCGGTCACCGTGATCGGCGGCGAGACCGTCGTGGCCAGCCGGTGTAACGCAATCGCATTGGTTGTGCCGGTCCCAACGACAATCGTACGACCAGACAGTCCACGGTAGGAGGAGACCGCCGGCCGCCCGTCCGCCAGCGGCACCAGCAGCTTGGTGCCCGCCAGGAAGAACACCGGCGAGAACGCCACGGTCTTTGCCCGTTCGGCGTTGGCGGTCGTGGACCCACACTCCAGGTCGATCGCACCCGATACGATCTTTGGCAGGCGTTCGTCAGCCGCCACCGGCACATAGACGATGCGCACACCGGTCTGCCACGCCGGGGCGTCCGATTCCAGCAGGTCGCGATTCAGCGTGCGGGCCACATCCTCCGCGATGCCGTGGCACAGATCCAGGGAAAAGCCGACCGGTTGGCGGCCGGGGTTCAGGAAGGAAAACGGCGGCGCGCTGTCGCGATAGCCGATCAGGATGGTACCGCGATCGTTGATGGTCCGCAGCGTGCCGGACAGCACGGCACCCTCTTCCGCTCGGGCACCGTAACAAACTCCAACCGCCAGCAGAACGAAGGCAAGAAGAAGCCTCATGCCGGCTCCACCTCCATTTCCTCGATCATTTCGGTTGTGTCGTCGTCGGCGACCAGCAGCCCTTCCCATTTGGCGACCACGGCGGTGGCCAGGGAGTTGCCGATCACGTTGGTCGCCGAACGGCCCATATCGAGGAAGGTGTCGATGCCGAGGATCAGCAGCAGCCCTTCCTCGGGCAGGCTGAACTGGCTGAGCGTCGCCGCGATCACCACCAGCGACGCGCGCGGCACCCCGGCGACCCCCTTGCTGGTCAGCATCAGCGTCAGCAGCATGGCGATCTGGGTGCCGAGGGTCAGCGGAATGTCATACGCCTGGGCGATGAACACCGACGCGAAGGTGCAGTACATCATCGTGCCGTCCAGGTTGAACGAATACCCCAGCGGCAGCACGAAGCTGGAGATGTTGCGGGCGATAGGGAATTTCGCCAGTTGCTCCAGCATCTTCGGATACGCCGCCTCGGAGCTGGCGGTCGAAAACGCCAGCAGAAACGGCTCCCGCACCAGCATGACCAGGCGCCTCACACTGGGACCCAGGATCACGAAGCCGACCAGGATCAACAGCAGCCACAGGCAGACGAGGCCAAAGTAGAACTCACCCATGAATTTAGCGTAGTTCACCAGGATGCCCAGGCCGTTGGTGGCGATGGTCGCGGTCATGGCGCAGAACACCGCCAGCGGGGCCAGTTTCATCACGTAGCCGGTGACCCGCAGGATGATATGCGACAGGCCCTCGATGGCCTCCAGCACCAGCTTGGCGCGTGCCCCCATCGACGCGCAGGCGATGCCGAAGAAGATCGAGAACACCACGATCTGCAGGATCTCGTTGTCCACCATCGGGCGGATCGCCGAGTCCGGAAACACATGCTTGACGAACCCATCCAGCGTCATGGCGTGCGCATCGACGCCGGAACTGACGCCGCTGAGCACCTTGTGGATGCCGACGCCTGGCTCGAACAGGTTGACCAGGATCAGGCCCAGGGTCAGCGACACCAGGGAGGCACTGACAAACCACAGCATGGCCTTGCCACCGACCCGGCCGACGGCGCCGGCGTCCGACATATGGCCGATACCGACCACCAGCGTGGAGAACACCAGCGGCGCGATGATCATCTTGATCAGCCGAAGGAAAACGGTGCTGCCGATGGAGATGTAGCCGGCGAGCATCTTCTGTGTGGCTGGCGCGGCAACCTGGTCGTGGATCAGGCCACCGGCGGCGATTCCCAGGATCATCGCGATAAGGATATAGGTTGTCATACGGCTGGACTTCATTGCGACCGCGCCCCCTGTTGCTCAAGCGTCGGTGCGATCATGCTATGACGCATCGCCGCATTACAAGAAGTTAACGCACCTCAGGGTCCAGCAACGTTTGCGATCAAAGTCCGGCTCGGGCAGCAAACAACTTGTTGCATAGACCGCCCAGTTTGGCGGCAATCGTGTCATCGCCCACCGGGATGACCAGCTTTTCCCCACTGCCATTGGACCGATGCAGTTCGACGAGGCATTGCAGATTGCCCTTCCGCGCATACAGGTCCGTCTCCTTGGCGTCCGGCACGTTGGAATCCGTAGTCGGGGTGCCGTAGGCCTCGTCACCAATCCCGGCCAGGGATTTACGTGATGGGGGAACAAGAAGCAGCAGGTTCTTGAAGGACTGCATGTCACCGCGTCGTATCGATATATCGACGAACGCTACACCGTTTCCAGCGACGCCGAGTTCGCAGCCTTCCCCCTGCTGGCCCTCCGACATCGAATAATGGTTGATCGTCGCCTTTCCGGTAAGGATACCGTCGACGTCACTGACGGACAATTCCTTGTCGCATGGGTCCGGTGGGCGTGGGGTATCGGCCGCAAAGGCCGGCAGGCCGTGGATCGAAATACCGAGCAACGCAATAGTGGTAAAAATGGCTGCGATCTTGGGGGGTAGCATTGTTACCTCCAGGTCAGGTCGTTTATCGATAGACCGAATACTGGAATTATACGAATCGACTATGCCGTTGTTCTTTCGGCGCGGCTGCATAACCATTATCGCGAGCTAGGGCGCGCCGTTCTTTGTTTTGTTGTTGAAAGGCGTGGATGCCGATCTGCATCGGCATGGCGAGTGGTGGGACCTGTCCGAGGTTACCCGGCTGCGGCGACGGCCTTGCCGTTGGACAGCCGGAAAATTCGGTCCAGCCGCTCCACGCCGGTCAGGCGGTGGGTGATCAGAATGACCGACCGGCCGGACGCAGTCTCGTTCAGCGTCTCCAGGAAGGCTCGTTCGGTCTCCGAGTCCAGGCCGGCGCAGGGTTCGTCCAGGATCAGCACGGGGGCCGGCGACAGCAGCGCTCGGGCCAGTGCCAGGCGCCGGCCTTGGCCGCCGGAAAAGCGGGTTCCGCCCTCACCCACCCAGGTTTCCAGGCGATCCGGCAGGGCGCGCACCATATCGCCGATCCGGGCCGCGTCCAGGGCAGCCCATAGTGCGGCATCATCCGCGTCGGGGCGTGCCAGCAGCAGGTTGGCTCGGATGGAGTCGTCGAACAGGTGGGTCGCCTGCCCCAGCCAGCCGATACGCGCGCGCACCAGTGCTGCCGGCAGGGTAGCGATATCGACGCCGCCCAGCCGGACCTGGCCGGAGCGCGGTGCCACCACTTTCAGCGCTAGTGCCGCCAGGGTTGATTTTCCGGCCCCTGATGGGCCAAGCAGTGCCACGCGGGCGCCTTGCGGGACCTCCAGCGTCAGGCTGTCGAAGACTGGCGGGCGGTCGGGTTGCCAGCGGAACTCGACAGCCTCGAAGCGCAGCGTGGTGCCGACGGGCATGGCGGCGGGATCGGCCGGGTCGGGCACCGGCACGGGGGCATCCGCGGCTTCCAGCACCCGGCGGGCGGCGGCTGAGGCGTGGCCGGCCAGGGCACCGGCGCGGGTCAGGCCGCCCACGGCCTCGAATGCCGCCAGCACCAGGAATGCCGCTGCGATCGCCATGGCCGGGTTGACCCTGGCGCCGATCAGCACCGTCAGCACGGCGATCTGCGCGCACAGGAACGATGCCGCGCCGGCCAGGGCGGTCCGCCCGGCCATCGCCTGCTGCGCCGACAGCAGCGCTGCCTCCTTCGCCTGCACCGCGGCCAGCATGCGGCCCTCGGCGGCGAATGCGCGCACCTCCCGCAACCCGGTCAGCGCGTCGAGGGCGGCGATGCGGAGCGCGCCTGCCTCGGCCGCCAGTCCGGCGCCGGTTCGGCTGGACGCCCGAGCGGCGAGGCAGGGCAGGATGAAGGCGGCGGCGGCAAAGAGGGTGCCGACCTCGATTGCCACACCGGGGGCGCGATGCCCGATCAGCAGCAGCAGCGTCGGTAACAGCAAAACCGCCGAGGCCAGCGGGAGCAGGATGCGCAGATACAGGCCGTCCAGGGCCTCGATGTCCCCGACAAGGCGGGACAGCGCATCGCCGGCGTGCCGGAATCCCAGGCCGCCGGCCGATGTGCGCGCCAGGCGGCGGAAGAACCACACGCGTGTGTCGGCCAGGGCTCGGAACATCGCGCCATGGGTGACCAGCCGTTCGGTGTAGCGCAGGACGACGCGGGCGGAACCAAGGCCGCGCAGCACCGCCGGGATCACCAGGCCGCCGCCGACCAGTGCGGCCCCGATGGTCAGGCCGGAGACCGCCATCAGCGCGACCCCGGCGGCGAGCGATGCCAGGGAGACGACCAGGCCGGCCAGCAGCCATCCGGTCTGGCGGCCCCACAGGCCCATGATCCGCAGCAATGGTCCGCTCATCATGCCGCGCCTCGTGCCGATACGGCCTTGCCGTCGCGCAGGTCCAGTCGCCGGCCGCCGAAACCGTGCGCGGCGGAGGAGTGGCTGGCCAGGATCACTGTCCGCCCCAATGCCAGTCGTCGGAGGCTGTCGAGTACCTCCTGCTCCGTTGCCGGGTCGAGGTGCGCGGTGGGTTCGTCGAGCAGCAGTACCGGGGCGTTCTTCAGGTAGGCTCGGGCGATGGCGACGCGCTGCGCCTGGCCGCCGGACAGGCCGTAGCCGCCCTCGCCGATCCGGGTGTTCAGGCCGGCCGGCAGCCCGGCGGTGAACTGGTCAAGCCGAGCGGCGGTGGCGGCGGCGGTGATTTCGTCGTCGGAGGCCTCCGGGCGGGCGAACACGATGTTGTCGCGGATGGTGCCGGAGAAGAGGACGGGCCGCTGGCCGATCCAGGCGGTCAGGCGGGACAGCGCTTGCGGCACGAGGTCGGTGATGTCGGCGCCGTTGATGGTGACGCGGCCGCTGTCGGGGCGGACGAAGCCGAGGAGGATCTCGATCACCGAGGATTTTCCGGCGCCGGACGGGCCGGCCAGCACCAGGGTTTCCCCGGCGGAGACCCGGAACGACAGCCCGTCCAGTGCTGGTCCGCGGGAGGCGTCCCAGGTCAGGCGCACATTGTCGAAGGCGACGGTCACGCCTTGTGCGGCGACGGTGCGGATTTCGCGCGCCGGAACGGGTTCGGGCAGCGGCGGCAGGTCGATCAGCGATTCCGCCGCGCCGGTGGCGTGCAGCCGGTCCTGGTAGGCGGCGGAGAAAGTTCGCAGCGGGGCGAAGAATTCCGGAGTCAGCAGCAGCACGGCCAGGGCCGGCCACAGGACGTTCGCTATGTCGCCGTGCCGCAGCAGGCCGAAATAGTGGATCGCCAGCACCACCAGGGCCAGCGCGGCGGCCAGGTCGAGCACGACCGACGACAGGAAGGCTACACGTAAAACCCGCATGGTGCGGACTCGGAGTTCGGATGCGGCGGCCGACAGGGATTGGGCCTCGTCCTCTGCCCTGCCGTACAGCACGATGGTGGCGATGCCGCGCATGCGATCGAGGAAGCGGGCCTGCAAACGCGCCATCGCCAGGAACTGATTGCGTGAGGCTGCGGCGGCGCCGATGCCGGCGACCGCCATGCCCAGGGGCACCAGCAGGCCACAGCCCAGCAGAAGCAGCGCCGCCCATGGGTCGGCATACAGCACCGCCAGCAGAACGACGCTGGGGCCGACCATGGCGAAGGTCGTTGCCGGCACGTAGCGGGAGAACAGGCCGTCCAGTGCCTCGATCTTGTCCACCACGATGGTGGCCAGGTCGCCGGAATGGCGGCCGCGCAGCAGGGCTGGGCCGGCATGCAGCAGTCGGGACAGCGCGTCGCTGCGCAACCGTCGCCGAGCCGCCGCGCCAGCCGCGAAGGCGGTCTTTTCGGTCAGGTAGGACAGGCAGGCGCGCAGCACCGCCAGCACCCCGAATGCCGCCAGCGCGCTGGCATCGAGCGCTGATCCGGCGAAGGCCGAAGTCAGCACCGAGGCGGCGGCGAAGGCCTGGCCGATCGCCAGGATCGATCCCGCCACGTGCAGCATCAGCACCGGTCGGGCGGTTCGGCTGCCCGCGCGTTGTTCTCGCCGCAACCAGGATCGTGCAGCGGCCTTGGTGGGATCTGCCTGTGCCATGGAGGGGTGGATTAGACGAACGGGGCGGCGATGGACAGTACGGGAAAGCCAAAACGGCTGTTAAACTTCGTCAAGATCGCCGCCACCGGTCGAGGTCAGCGCCGCAACAGCATCTCCGCGATCTGAACGGCGTTGAGGGCGGCGCCTTTCAGCAGTTGGTCGCCTGCCACGAACAGGGCTAGCGAGCGGCCGGATGGATCGCCGCTGTCGGTGCGGATGCGGCCGACCAGCACGTCGTCTTGACCGGACGCCTCGGACGGCATCGGGAAGTGGTTGGTGGTGCGGTCGTCCACTACGCGCAGGCTTGGCGCGGCGGCGAGGATGGCTCGAGCTTCGGCCGGCGAAACGATTTCGTCGAATTCGACGGTGAGTGCCATCGCGTGGGCGCGCAGGACCGGGACGCGGATGCAGGTGACGCCGATCGGCAATTGGTCCGCGTCCAGAATGCGCCTTGTCTCCGCCACGACCTTGAGTTCTTCACCGTTGTAGCCGCTGTCTGGATCGACATCGGCGTTGTGGCTGAACAGGTTGAACGCGTAGGGGTGTGGCAGGACTTTGGGTTCGTAGGTCTGGCCGGCCAGGAAAGCGGCGGTGGACTGGCGCAGTTCCTCCATCGCCGCCGCACCGGCACCGGAGGCGGCCTGGTAGGTTGCCATGCTGATCCGGCGGAGTGGATGCGCCTGGTGCAGCGGGGCCAGGGCGACGGTGGCGATGGCGGCGACGCAGTTGGGGTTGGCGATGATGCCGTGATGGTGGCGCAGGGTGGCGGCGTTCACTTCCGGCACCACCAGCGGGACGTCGGGGTCCATACGGAAGGCGGAGGAGTTGTCGACCACCACTGCGCCGGCCCGGACCGCTGTCGCTGCATAGCGCTTGGAGATACCGCTGCCGGCGGAGAACAGGGCGATGTCGACGCCGTCGAAACTCGTTTCGGTGAGGGTCTCGACGCGGATGTCCTGGCCCTTGAACGGCAGCATCCGGCCGGCGGATCGTTCCGAGGCCAGCAGTTTCAGGCCGCGCAGGGGGAAGCCTCGGGCTTCGAGGCAGCGGAGCAGTTCGATGCCGACGGCGCCGGTGGCACCGACGATGGCGACGACGGGCGCACCGGCCTGGGCTTGATGTGCTTCGGTGGGTTCTTCGAGGGTGGTCAGCATGGTGTCTCTCTTCCGTTGAGCCGGGGGAGACGGGCCAGACTGAAACCGAGGCCCGTCCGTTGCCGGCGGGCCTTTGGGTGTTTTATGCCGTGACGATCACTGCACGCACACCAAAGGACGCCCCGCCTGGGCGGTCGTTTTGGTAATGCGTTTAATGGTCGTCGTCGTGGACATGGGCGGTTGCTTACGCGTTCGAACGGAGCGGCGTCAAGTCTGGCGCAGAGGCCCTAGGGTGCAGCGCGATCCAAGGCGTGGATGGTGGGCCTTCGCCCACCATGACGGGGGGCCTCAGTGCATCACATCCCCGCCGTTGGGTGACAGCGTGGCCCCAACGTAGAAGCCACCGTCCGGGCCGGCGAGCAGCAGGGCGGTGGCGGCGATTTCCTCCGGCCGGCCGAACCGGCCCGCCGGCAGCGCATCGATGAATGCCTGGCGATCATCCGGTTCCATCGTCGCCGTCAGATCGGTGTCGATCGGGCCGGGCGCGATAGCGTTGACGCGAACGCCTTTCGGAGCCGCTTCCCACGACAAGGCTCGGGTCAGGCCGATGATGGCGGCCTTCGCCGCCGAATAGGGGGCCGAGTTGACGGCGCCCTTCAGGCCGCGTTGGGAGGCGACGTTGATGATGCAGCCCCGGCCCCGGGCGATCATGGCCGGGTAGACCGCCTGGGCCATGAAGAACATGCCCTTCAGGTGGACGCTGATGATGCGGTCGAATTCGGCCTCGGTGTAGGTCTCGAACGGCTTGCGGATGTTCATGCCGGCGTTGTTGAACAGGATGTCGATCGGGCCGAACGTCGTGGCGACGTTCTCGGCGAACGCCCCGGTCGCAGCGATATCGGCGACATCGACCGATTGGTGCATGACGCGCCGGCCGAGTGCTCGTATGTCCGCGGCGGTTTCCTCCGCCTTGGCACCATCGTCCAGGTGGCAGAACGCGATGTCCGCCCCTTCCCGTGCGAACAGCAGCGCGGTGGCCCGGCCGATGCCGCGCGAGCCTCCGGTTATCAGCGCGATCTGGTTCCGCAGTTTCATGATGCCCGCCCCCTGTCCGGCAACCCGCCTCGGCAATACGTTTGTCGGGGCGGGTATTCGCCGCGAGACATTGCCACGGCGGTCGGTCTGAACCAAGGTCCGCCGCATGCTGATCGCCCGCACCCTTCCCGACCTTCGTTCGGCCTGTGCCCATCTGCGCCTGACCGCAAACTCCCTGGCCCTGGTGCCGACAATGGGGGCTTTGCATGAGGGCCACCGGACCTTGGTGCGCGCTGGCGTCGCATCCGGGGCGGCAACGGTCGCCTCGATCTTCGTCAACCCGCTGCAATTCGGTCCGAATGAGGACCTGTCGCGCTACCCGCGCGACGAAGCCGGCGACCTGGCGGCGCTGCAGGCCGAAGGCTGCGCCCTGGCCTGGCTGCCCGACGTCGAGACGATGTACCCAGCCGTGGAAGCAACGACGATCACCGTCGAGGGACCAGCCAAGGGCTGGGAAGGCGATGCCAGGCCCGGACATTTCCGCGGCGTGGCGACGGTATGCGCCAAGCTGTTCGGCCAGGTGCGTCCGGATCGCGCCTATTTCGGGGAAAAAGACTGGCAGCAACTGCAAGTGGTGAAACGGATGGTCGCCGACCTTTTGCTGCCGCTGGAGATCGTCGGTGTCCCGACGGTGCGGGAGGCGGACGGCCTCGCGATGTCGTCGCGGAACCGGTTCCTGTCCAAGGAGGAACGAGAAAAGGCCCCGGTGCTGATCGGAACGTTGCGTGCCACGGCGCTGCGGCTCACCAGCGGCGAACCCGCCGGCCAGGCACTGGCCGATGCGCGTGTTGCCTTGCAAAGCCAAGGATTCGGCGTCGATTATTTCGCTTTGGTGGAGGGCGCGACCTTGCTGCCGGTCGCGCAAGCCGTTTCGGGCGCGCGACTGATCGCGGTGGCGAAGCTGGGGCCGGTGCGGCTGCTGGACAATATCGGGATCGGGTGATCCGCCGGCCGCGATCGATCCGGCGAAGCATCATCACTCACCGGCCTGGGGAGACCCCTGCCCAATCCATTCGATCGAGCCGCCATGCGGATCGGTCCAGGCAACCGGCGACCCATTCACCGACAGCAGGAAATCGCCGGGCCTGCCGGTGGTATCCGTACGGCGCGCGATGTCCGGAAAGACCAGCGGCGTTTCATTCGCGATCCAGAATTGGCAAAGCGACATGACCCGAACCGCGAAAGCCTGCCTGTCGGCGCGGCTGGCGACATAGGCCAGGACAGCGGTGTGGAAGACCACCAGTGTGGCGTCTTTCGGGGCTTCACCGCACAGGGTCGCGAGTTCGTCTCCGAGCAGACTGCCCTTCGCCACCCGCGGTTTCGTTGCAACGGCAACTTTCATCGCGGCCCGCAGACGGTGCAGCCGTTCGGTCTGCTCCGGCCACACGAGATTTTCCAGCCACGCCGCCTGCGATGGGTCCGACACGTCGAGCGGATTGAGATCCAATCCGGCTCGCCAGACGATTTGCGGCATGGCGGCCGGGATCGGCGTTATTTCGTTTACGGAACAGGGGATACCGGACATTCCGGTGCCGGCACCTTCGGGCGGATCGATGTGCGCCCGTAATCGTAGCCATACAGATCAGGCAGCAGGCATAACCCCGCCGATGCGCCGACCTCGATCAATGCAAGCGGTTGCGGCAATGTCGCCAGAACCGGCAACAACGTCGCGCACCGAGCCGGTTCGTTGGTCTGCGTCGCATGGGTCAGCATCACCGAACGGATGGCATCGGGATGCGCCAGGATTGTCTCACGGAACGTGGTCCAACCTGGCGGCGTACCGAACAGATGGCGCATCGCGGCCAGCAAGAGGTTCGGTTGCCGCTTTTCCGATGGCAGGGTCAACAGAAAGCCCATGACATCCGGGTCGGCCGCGACACCGCGCGCCAGCATCTCGTACAGCGGCGACCGGAGATGCACTTCGTCATCGGCGAAGCGTATGTATCGCGAGGAGATTTCAGCGGCCTGCTTCGCGTCCATGCCCGATGGGTCCCCTCCCTGCAACCACGCCGATCCGCCACTATACGACCCCCGCCCACGCGGCGTAATCCTGCCGGTACTGCACCCCAAACGACCGGCCGGACGCGCTTCACGTCCGGAGCAACATGGTCCGTGAGCCACAAGATGTCCGTTTTCGACGAACCCAAGATCGACTGCCACTGCCATCTGCTCGACCCGGCGCGCTTCCCCTACGGCGCCGACAATCCCTATCAGCCGGCGGGGCAAGAGATCGCGACGGCTGGGCAGATGGACCAGGTGTTCCACGCTTACGGCGTGCGTAACGCGCTGCTGGTGCAGCCGAATTCCGGGTACGGTTCGGATAACAGTTGCCTTCTCGCCGCGATCGCCGCCAGCCGGGGGCGGTTCAAGGGCGTCGCCGTGGTACCGCACGACGTCGCCGAGACCGACCTCATCCGCCTGAAAACACAAGGCATTGTCGGCATCGCCTTCAACCCGACATTTCACGGCGTGGCCTATTACCTGGAAACCGAGGCGCTGCTGGCCAAGCTAGTCCGGCTCGATATGTTCCTGCAAATCCAGGTGTTCGAGGAGCAGATCCTCGCAGTGCTGCCACTTCTGGAACAGTTCCCCGTCCGGCTGCTGATCGATCATTGTGGCCGCCCCACCCCCGCCGCCGGCCTTCAGGCGCCCGCTTTCCAGGCACTGCTGGCCATTGGCCGCCGCGGGCGCGCTGCCATCAAGCTGTCCGGCGAAATGAAATTCTCCAGCGAGCCGCACCCGTTCCCCGACACCTGGCCGTTCGTGCGCGCGCTGGTGGATGCGTTCACGCTGGATGCGTGCCTGTGGGGGTCGGATTGGCCGTTCCTCCGTGCTCCGGAGCGGGTGGATTATGGACCATTGCTGACGCTGGCCGGCGAACTGTTCCCCGATCCCGCCGACCGGCGAAAGCTGTTCTGGGAAACCCCGCGCCGGCTTTTCGGTTTCGACAATCCAACGGAACCCTGACCCGCCCTTGGCATGGAGGCGCGCCGTCGAAGCGGCCAATCGAAGCCGGTCTTGCCGCCATCCCACCGGTCGTGCGACGACTCCCCGACACGCTGGCGCCCCAGCGACCGGAGGACCCATGGACCAGACCCTCGACGCCCTGCTTGGTTTTGCCCCCGACTACGATTCGCCGATCCCGTATATGCGGCGCACGCGCGAGTATTACACGGCGATCGGCTACACCACGCCGTATCGCTGGGCACACTATCTGTCGGCGCCGTTCACGCCGCTGAGCAAGCCGCTGAGCCAGTCCAAGATCGCCATTGTGACCACCGCCGCGCCCTATCAGCCCGACAAGGGCGACCAGGGCCCCGGCGCGCCCTATAACGGCAGCGCCAAGTTCTACGCGGTGTATTCGGGCGATACGGCGCAGGACCATGACCTGCGGATTTCCCATATCGGCTACGACCGCACCCACACCACAGCGACCGACAGCGGCACCTGGTTTCCCCTGCCGGCGTTGCGGGCGGCCGCCGCAGCGGGGCGGATCGGTGCCGTCGCACCTCGGTTCCATGGTGCGCCAACCAACCGCAGCCACCGCGTCACGGTCGAAACCGACGCGCCGGAAATCCTGGCCCGGCTGCGCCAGGACGGCGCCGACGCCGTCCTCGTCGTGCCCAACTGTCCGGTCTGCCATCAGACCAGCACCCTGGTCGCCCGTCATCTGGAGGCCAACGGCATCCCCACCGTCCTGATGGGCTGCGCCAAGGACATCGTCGAGCATGCCGCCGCGCCGCGCTTTCTGTTCAGCGATTTCCCGCTGGGCAACAGCGCCGGCAAGCCGCACGATCCGGCGTCCCAGGCGCAGACCCTGGAATTGGCGCTGCATCTGCTGGAAACCGCCGCCGGGCCGCAGACCACGATGCAATCGCCACTGCGCTGGAATGCGGATGGCAAGTGGAAACTGGACTATCTGAACCTGGAACAGATTGGTGAAGCGGAACTGAAGCGCCGGCGGGAGGAATTCGACCGGCAGAAGGAACTCGCCCGTCCCAACCGCGTGGTCAAAGCGGCATGACCGCCCGCCCGTTCACCGGGGTCCGCATCCTGGACTTCACGCAAGTGCTCGCCGGACCCTATGCCAGCTACCAGTTGGCGCTGTTGGGGGCGGATGTGATCAAGATCGAGCGGCGCGGTGGCGAGGACATGCGCCGCACGCCGCTGTCCCGCGAATGGGCCGACCGCAACATGGCGCCGCCATTCCTGGCGGTGAACGGCAACAAGAAAAGCCTGACGCTGGACCTGCAGAAGCCGGCGGCGCGGGAGATCGTAATGAAGCTGGCGGCGAAAGCCGATGTGGTGATGGAGAATTTCCGCGCCGGCGTCATGGACCGGCTTGGTCTCGGCTACGCTGCCTTGTCGGCGGTCAATCCGAAGCTGATCTACTGTGCCATCTCCGGCTTTGGCCAGACCGGACCCGCCAGCAATGAAGCCGGCTACGACGGCAAGATCCAGGCGATGTCTGGCATCATGGCGATCACCGGCCACGCGGAAATGGGGCCAACCCGAGCGGGGTTCGCTGTGTGCGATGTGTTGTCGGGCGCGACCGGGGCGTTCGCGATTTCCTCCGCGCTGTTCCAGCGGACGCATACCGGAAAAGGCCAGCGCCTGGACGTTTCGATGCTGGAGGCGAGCCTGGCCTACCTGGCGACCCAGGTCGCCGACTACACGGTTGCCGGGCATCGCCAGCAGCAGGCCGGCAACCAGGCAATCAGCCGCAAGGTCACCGCGAATTTGTTCCGCGCCAAGGACAGTTTTCTGTTGCTGGCGGTGAACGACGAAAAACAATACCGCAACCTGATGACCGCGCTCGGTCGCACCGATGTGTTTGACGATCCGCGGTTCAGCGACTGGTTCACCCGCAAGGAGAACGAGACGGCGTTACGGGCGATCATCGAATCCGCGCTGACGGCCGCGGACTCCAAGGTCTGGGAACGCCGCCTGAACGACGCCGGCGCGCCGTGCGCCAGCATCTGGAAGGTGGAGGAGATCATCGATCATCCGCAGATCGCGGCGCGTAACGTCATGCAGACGGTGGACAGTCCGTACGGGCCGATCCGGCTGATGGGTTCCGGCTTCCAGATGGCACACGGTGGCGGCAAGCTGGACACGCTGGCGCCCGAGGCCGGGGCCGACACCGACGCCGTATTGGCCGAGATCGGTTACGATGCCGCCGCCATCGCCGCGCTGCGGGTCGAATCGGTGATCTGAGCGGCGTTACCCGCTGCACCGCAACGTCGGACAGGGCCTTCGGGATCGGGCGGCGGTGCCGCGAAGCCGTCAACCACGGTCGGGCGCAGTCGCTACGGTACTCTAGCCTCGGCTTTGTTGAACTTCACGCAGGTGCATCATATACAACACGATTACATTTCCATTGGCCGCTCCATTATGTTCTCGACGCGTTCTTCGATCTTGGGCGTCATTTCGACCGCCATTTTGTGCGGCCTGATTGCCATTCTTTTCTTTACGTCCCCCAGGTCGGAGGATTTCTGGTGGACCGACGCGGCAAGCTTCGCCCTGAACGGCGACCTTATTCGGGACTACGTCGCGTCCGGATTACACCAGTCACCCATGGCCTTCGCCAACGGCTGGTTTCGCCATTACCCGGCGCTGACGATCAGTCTGTATCCGCCAATCTTCCCGATCGCCGAGGCCATCGCATTCGGCCTGTTCGGCTTTTCCCATCCGGTCGCCCAGGCCACCGTCTCCGCCTTCGCGGGGTTGGCGGCGTACGGTTCCTATCGGCTGGCCAGAACCACGACCGGCCCTTTGGAGGCCGCGGGTGGCGTCCTGCTGATGTTCAGCGCGCCAGGCATGCTGTTGTGGTCGCGCCAGGTGGTGATGGAGGTCCCCTCGCTGGCGTTTCTGCTGCTGGCCAGCCTGTGCCTGCTTCGTTTCCAGGCCGGCCGCCGCAGCCGGGACCTGATAATCGCGACATTGTTGACCCTGTGCGCCGTCTATACAAAGCAGACTGCCATTTTCGCCGCCCCGGCCTTTGCCTTGGCATTGATCGTATCGGATGGCTGGCGTTTGTTACGTGACCGGACGACGTGGGCCGCGGCCGGCCTTGGAATCGTCGGGCTCGTGCCGCTTGCCGTCTTTACCGTGGCAACCGCCCCTGAAATGCTGGCGATCGCGCTCAACCAGGGGATCGCCGCGCATGCGGATGGCGGACTCCAGGCCGGCGGTCATTTCGCGCAGGCCAAGGCCTATGTGCTCGCGTTGCCCGATATCGTGGGATGGCCCCTGCTGGTCGCCGCCGTCTGCTATCTCGCCAGTGTGGCTTGCCTTGGCTGGCGCGGCCCGGCTGAACGCCGGCTGGCAATCCTGATGCTGGCGTGGTTTGGCTGCGATTTCCTTTTCATATCGGCCACGGGACATTTTGAGGTTCGATATGCGATGGCGCTTGGGGTTCCGTGCGCCCTGTTCAGCCTCATGCTGCTCTCACGCATGCTGACCCCCTCCATCCGGCCTGTGGCCATCTTGGCTGCCGGGGCCGCGGTGCTGGGGTTTTTCCTGTGGACACAGCCGGTCTTTCGAATGTCCGGCTATGACAAAGTCGCTGCCTATGTGTTGCAGCACAGCGCGCAGAACGACGTTATCTGGTTTCAAGGCAGTGAATCGAAAAATCTGGTTTTCTCCCTTCGGAGCCATCAGCCGACACCCAAGCTGTTCGTGCTGAGGGCTGAGAAATTTCTGACCGACTACCATATCGTGCGCGAATGGGGGGGCACCGATCGCGGATGGACGACCGATGCGCTGCAAGCGATGGCCGATCGGCAGCATATCGCCATGGTTGTCCTGCAACCCGGGTTCTGGGCCGATCTGCCGTCCATGAAGCTCATGCAGGACTACATTCTCTCCGATCGTTTCCGGCAAGTCGCGGAATTCAAGATCACCGCCGATGAACCAAGCCAGCGGAGCACGATCAAGGTTTTCGTCAACCAGCGGCCGGCCATCACGACAGGATCCTCCAACTGATGGCGAACCTTCGATCCCGCAACGATAAACCATCTGTCCGATATCGCCGGCACCCCGGTGGCGCACGAGGATCCCATGTCTGACGTCGCCATGCCACTGGTCAGGGACGGTCCCGGCAACCGGCTCTGCGTGGTCGTGCCCGCCTTCAATGAGGCAGCCGGCATCGAGGAATTCCATCGGCGCCTGTCGGCGGCGATGACGGCGCTGGGCCCCTGGCGGGTGATCTATGTGAACGACGGAAGCACCGACGACACGCTGGCGATCCTGAAGCAGCTTCGGGCGGGCGACAGCCGTGTCGCGCTGGTCAACCTTTCACGCAATTTCGGCAAGGAAATCGCGATGACCGCCGGCCTCGACCACGCGACCGGCGATGCGATCATCGTCATTGATGCCGATCTGCAGGATCCGCCGGAATTGATCCCGCGTCTGGTGGCCGCATGGCGCGACGGTTACGACATCGTCTATGCCCAACGGAGCGTTCGGATGGGCGAAACCTGGCTCAAGAAGACCACCGCGAACCTGTTCTACCGCCTGATGCAGGATGTCGGAAACGTGAAACTGCCCCGTGACACGGGCGATTTTCGCCTGATGAGCTGGCGGGTCGTGGAGGCCGTGCGCTCACTTCGCGAAGGCCACCGTTTCATGAAGGGACTGTTTGCCTGGGTCGGCTTTCCCAGCCAGGCAATCCTCTACGAGCGAGCGCCGAGGCACGCCGGGACCACCAAGTGGAACTACTGGAAGCTGTGGAATTTCGCGATCGAGGGTATCACCAGCTTCACCGTCATGCCGCTGAAGATCGCCAGCTATCTCGGGCTGGCCGTTTCCGCGTTCGCCTCGCTGTTCATCTTGCAACTTGTGGTTCGAACCATCCTGTTCGGCAATCCGGTGGCCGGCTATCCCAGCCTGATGGCCGTGGTGCTGTTTTTAGGCGGCGTGCAGTTGCTCACCCTGGGCGTTATCGGCGAGTATCTTGGCCGGGTCTTCAACGAAACGAAACAACGGCCGCTCTATTTTGTGGAAAGCTTCCTGCCACCCGGCGATGCGTGAATCCACAACGCGATGGATGCCGCCTGAAACCATCTTAGGGTCCGTAGATAAATACGTGCTTCGGCGTTGGCACCGTCGCCCAATCTCGTCATGGCGGGCGCGGGCTCGTCATGACGATGAGGGACTGGGGGCACTCGCCAGACAATTCGTTACGCGGACGACCCGGCAACCCACCTATTCCCCGATACCGATATCCACGCGGCGAACCGCCACGCTGGGCAGGCTCTTTGGGTCGACGATCCCGTTCGCCGTGGTCGTGATCCGGACCGACGCGACACCGTCACCGATCAGCGCCTGCTTCACCACGTCCGCCCGCTGTGCCGACAGGCCGTCAACGTCCTGCTTTGGATCGGGTGGCGCCGAGAACCCGTCGATCGAGACAGGCCGCAACGGATGGTTCCGGGCAAATTCCGCGGCGCTGGCGATCGTTGCGTGCCCCTGCTGATTCAGTTCGGCCGAGTAGGGTTCGAAATAAACACTGAATTTTCGCGAATCGGACAGCAACGAACAGCCGCCAAGGCCCACCAACAAAAGAACGGTCATACAGCGTAGCCGCACATGATCCTCCCACCCGGCTGGGGTTGTGCCGGACCCATCGGTGCGGCGCCGGTTCGTATCCTAAGCGGTCCAAGCGGGACAGGAACGCTCACATTACCGCGAGGCAATGGTGGTGAACCGGCCGGGTGCGACGGCGGGTGCCAGGGTGGCGGCTTGCCCGGCATCGCGACCCAACACCAGATCGGCGACAAACCGTCCCGCGGCGGGGGCGGTCTGGATGCCGTAACCGGCCTGGCCGACGCACCAGAAGAATCCCTCGACACGCGGGTCCCAGCCGAACGCCAGGCTGCCGTCCGGGGTAAAGGTGCGCAAACCGGCCCAACTGTGCTCCACCCGCCGCACCGGGATATCCAGCGCCTGTTGCATACGGTCGATGCCGATGGCGACGTCGATCTCCTCGGGCTGGACGTCGTGCGGATGGGTGGGGGTCGCGTCGGCGGGCGAAACCATCAACCGGGTGCGAGCTTCCGGACGAGCGTACCATTCCTCACCAACATCGACGATCATCGGCCAGTTGGAAACGTCGAACGGTGATGGATCGATAATGGCCGCGGTACGGCGGCACGGCTGTAGACCGAGCGGGGCAGCGCCGGCGATGGTGGCGACATGATCGCCCCAGGCGCCCGCGGCGTTGACCACCACCGACGCCCTGAATGTCGTGCCGGATGTGGTTTCCACGTCCCACATGTCGCCGCGTTTTTCGATGCGCCCTGCCCGGCTGCGCAAACCCA
This sequence comes from Acidisphaera sp. S103, assembly GCF_009765975.1. Lineage (GTDB taxonomy): Bacteria > Pseudomonadota > Alphaproteobacteria > Acetobacterales > Acetobacteraceae > Rhodopila. The sequence goes on from NZ_LMUJ01000042.1 coordinate 20,626, forward strand.
ATTCGCCGCCGTTGGCACGCAGCATGCGCAGGAAACCCTGATGGATCGCGGCGACATCCATGTCGAAGGCGTCTTCCTCCATCGTCGCGCCGGCCAGGTAACCGGGGCGGAGGGCAGGCAACAGCGCCTGTGCCTCCTGGACGGAGGCACGCCTTATTCCGTGGCCGCTCGCGAGGGCATTCTCCAGGTCGGGCAGTTGGGCTTCCGACGCCAGCATCAGGACCGGACGCTGGCGGATCAACGGCACGTCCGAGAAGCCGGCCGGAGGCGTTTCATAGAACGCGCGCGACAGCCGGGTCAGCGCCCGAACGTCCGGCGGACCGTAGTTCTGGATCCAGATGGCGGCGGAACGACCGGTGGTGTGATAGCCGGCGACCTCCTCCGCCTCGATCAGTGCGACACGCTTATCGGCGGACAGGAAAGCGGCGGCGGTGGCGCCTGCCATGCCGGCGCCGATCACGGCGATATCGAAATTCATCTGACCCCCTCGATGGTTGGTCCCGGACGCCGCCTCCGCTGCTTATACTGGCAGGAAGATCGGCCTGACGCCATCAGCCATCGGTGTCGGCGACGTAATGCCTCTCGCCGGTCCGAGCGTTGTAGTACACCACGACCGTCTGGCCAGAGCGCGGATCGACGAATTTTTCCGTCGTCCTGTCCCATCCGGGGCCAGGCGGCTCCCGACGGATCGGCTTGTAGATGTAGCGTTCGAACAGCAGGCCCAGCAGCAAGATAGCGGGTGCGATCGCGAATGGCAGCGTGCGCCAACCCATAGCGGCGCCCGCCAGCGCCCCCGCCAGTAGGACCGCCATCAGAAGCAGCGCCGCCGAACGCAGCATCGGGGTCAGGCCGGGTCCGGTTCCACGACCACAGCGGTGCCGTACGCCACGATTTCGCTCATGGTCTGGCCGATCTCAGAGCTGTCGAAGCGCATCATCACCACGGCGTTGGCACCCATCATCGTTGCGTTCTGCACCAACCGATCGACGGCGTGGCGGCGAGCTTCCTCCAGCAAGGACGTGTATTCCTTGATCTCGCCGCCGACGATGGAGCGCAGGCCGGCCATGATGTTGCCGCCGATCCCGCGGCTGCGCACAACCACGCCGAAGCACTGGCCCTTGACGTCCCGCACCCGATAGCCGGGCAGGTTCTCGGTGGTCACGACGATCATGCGACACCCCTCTGTTCCGCCCGCGTCATAGCCTGACGTTACGGACAAGGGCAACAAATCGCCATCACGAAACGAACGACGTTCCGGTTCCACGCTGTCCTGCGGAACCGGAACGTCCGTCTTCACACCAGGCTGCTGCCGCCATCGACCACGATCACCTGCCCGGTCCCATAGGTCTGGCGCATCAGATACAAATAGGATTCGGCGATTTCCTCGGGTTCGCCGGCGTGGCCGACCAGCAGTTTGTCCGCCATCTGGCGATACAGCGCTTCCCGGTCGGCCTCTTGCATCGCACCCCACAGCGGCGTCTTCACCACGCCGGGGCACACGATGTTCACACGGATCGGGGCCACCTCAACCGCGAGGGCTCGGGTCAGGCCCTCCATGGCAGCGCAGATACTTGCCCCGAGCGCCCAACCGGGCTGTGGACGGCGGCTAGCGACGCCCGAGGTGAAGACGATCGATCCGCCCGGCCGGATATTGCCGGCACCGTGCTTGGCGGCCAGATAGGCACCCCAGTAACGAAGTTCGAAGAACCGGTGCGCGGCGTCCAGGTCGGTGGCGGCCAGGGGACCGAGTTGCAGCGTCTCACCAGCGGTGAACACCAGGTGGTCGAAGGCGCCGATCCGGGTGAACAGGGCCTGGACCGCCGTGGCGTCGGTCAGGTCCACAGCATGGCCCTCGGCGCCGGGGAGTTTCGCCAGTGCTTCGTCCACGCGGGCCTGACGGCTGGAAACAATAACGACCGAGGCGCCTTCACGCGCGGCCGCCTGGGCCGTCGCCAGGCCGATACCGGAACTGCCGCCCAGCACCACGATCCGTTTGCCGTTCAATGTCATGGGATTCCTCCATCGGTTGCGATGGCAGGGTATTTCGGCGTTTCGCGGCATTGATGCCAGCGCATCTTTATCCATACTATAGTGACTGGAGATCATCATGGCGTTCGATAGCAGGTTGCTCGCCGGCATCGGTGTGCTGACGGCCGTGGTGGAAAGCGGCAGTTTCGTGCGGGCAGGGGAAGCGCTCGGACTGACGCCGTCCGGGGTAAGCCGAGCGGTGGGGCGGTTGGAGGGACGGGTGGGGGTCAGGCTGTTCGACCGAACTCCACGTGCGGTGACGCTGACGGATGAAGGACGGCGGTTTCATGCCCAGGTGCTGCCGCTGCTGGCGGGGTTGGAGGAAGCCGCGACGGATGCGGGCGGATCGGCGGCCGAGGTGCGCGGGCGACTGCGGGTCAACGTCGATCCCTGGTTCGCCCGATTGGTGCTCGCGCCACGCCTGGCCGGGTTTCTGGACGCACATCCGGCGCTGTCGGTCGAACTCGTGGTGCGCGACACGCTGGGCGAACTGGTGGCCGAGGGCTTCGACGCCGCCGTCCGGTTCGGGGAGCCGGAGCCATCCGGGTTGGTCGCGCGCAAGCTGCTGGAGACCCGGATTCTGACCTGTGCCTCGCCCGGGTACCTGGCCCGGAATGGCACACCGCTGCATCCGAACGACCTGGAACGGCACGCGTGCCTGATGTTCCGGGATTCGGTGACCGGGCGCCCGTTCGCGTGGGAGTTTTGCCGCGGCGACGAGGTCGTGGCGGTGAAGGTGAATGGCCGGATGGTGCTGAACGACCTGGCGACCAAACTGGCGGCCTGTGCCGCCGGCTGCGGGGTGGCGCAGACGATCGCCCTAGGAGTCGATTCGCTGCTGGCGAGCGGGGAACTGGTGCAGATCCTGCCGGATTGGGCGGATGAACGGTTCCCGCTGTACGCGTATCACCTGTCCCGCCATTTGCCGCCGGCGAAGGTGCGCGCCTTCCTGGATTTCGTGGTCGCTAGCGTCATGGGGAGCTCTATTCGGCCGGCAGGCCCAGCAGTCCGCGACGCAGTTCCGGCGACGGCGGACGAGGGCCGATAAACCCGGACAGCAGCCGGTAGGCCAGATCGCGATCCGTGAAGTCGCCGATTATCCGGTCGTTGGCGAGCACTCGAACGCCCTTGGCGGTGAAAATGTAGGTGGACGTGTCGCCGGCGCTCACCGCCGGTGCGGCGGCGACAAGCCGCTCGAAATCCGTCTGGTCGGAGGGTGCGCATTCGCCGTTGCCGCAGTTGTTTCGCTCGCCCTCGCGGTATTGCTGCTCCACCCGTTCCTTCGACGCACCGCGGATGAATTTCAGCAGGATGACCTTGGGTTCGGACGAAGCCAGTATCTGCGGCGCGTCATGACTTGGCCGCGGCAGGTAGAGTCCGGCGACGTAAGCCTCGATGTGGAAAATCGTCAGCGAACGCAGCCCGATTCCGTTCAGGACAAGGGATTGTCCGTCAACGGTATAGCTATCCGGCAGACTCACACCCTCCAGCGTAGCCGCCGCCGCGCTTGACGCAAGCCAACAGCACAAAAGGACCGCCAGGAGTATTCGCAACAGGGATGGGCGCATTGTCGATTCAGGGCCAATGATGTTCCAGCCGGCCAATCTAGCCCGTTTACATCGTGTTTGAAGGGTCTCCCGCCCCCGTTTTGTGGCAAGGACGATCAAAGTCGCGTGCCATTTAACGATGCTGGCGGTTTGGACTATCGTTTGCCGGTTGGTCTACCGCCGAAAATGGACGCATGAGCGACAGACCGCCTCAAAGCGCTGGGGCGATGGCAGCGGCCGGTCCCGCGCGACCGGCCTTAATCGATTGCCCGCCCGACATCCTCAAGCCATTCGCAGAAAGCCGAACTGGCGGGGTTGGCAACCTGTGCCCGCGGCAGGTACGCGAAGTAGCCACGGGCCGGCAGGCTCACCCCCGGAAACGGCGTCACCAGACGCCCGGCGGCGAGATCGTCGGCGACCAGCGCGGTTGGCCCCATCGCGACGCCCAGCCCATCGATCGCGGCCTGAACGGACAGATAAAAATGGTCGAGCGTCAAGGAGGCCGCCGGCACCAGCCCTGGCGATCCCGCGGCGGTCAACCAGTCATGCCACAACCTCGGTATGGAGGTGACATGCAGCAGCGTATGCCGCTCCAGATCGGCGACCTGCACCAAGGGCATGCGTCGCAGCAAACCCGGGCTGCATACCGGCAATCGCCGTTCGGACAGCAGCAGACGGGAGACAAAGCCGTGAAAGCTGTCTGGACCGCCACGAATCACCACGTCGTACGGCTCCGGCAAGGCGTCGAGCGGATCGTTGGACGTGGTCAACCGTACCTCGATATCCGGATGGCTCTCACGAAACTGCGTCAGCCGAGGCAGCAGCCAACGCAGGCTGAACGTGGCGAGCGCATTCACCCGCAGCAGTGTCGTTGACGCCGTCCCGGCCCGCCCCTTGTGCTGCCGCACCGCTGCCGCGACACGATCGAGTGCCGGACCGAACTCCCCCAGCAGCACAGTGCCCGCCGGCGTCAGCACCACCCGCCGGTTCAGCCGCCGGAACAGTGCCGGCGGACCCAGCCAGTCCTCCAACAGGCGAACCTGGCGACTGATCGCCCCATGGGTCACCGCCAATTCGGCCGCCGCGTCCTTGAAGCTGCCATGACGGGCGGCGGCTTCGAACGCTCGAACGGCATTCAGGGGCGGAAGATAGCGGTGCTGCGGCATTCGAGTGAGTTTTCCTGACTTAATGAAAGAAATTAACTCGTTTGTCGGCTTGGTGGCGGCAAACCATACTCCATTGCGTGAGGTTTTCGCATTAATGCGATTCGAGGGAGCCGCCATGACCGAACTCGCTGCTGCCACGCCATTCGGCCGGTTCATGGCCAGTGGTTCCAAGGCCCGGACGCTTGCTTTGGCCGGCCTGGCACACGCGCTGCACGATGGCTACACCGACACGATCTATGTTCTTCTGCCGGTCTGGCAGGCCGAGTTCGCGCTGGGCTACGGCGCACTGGCCTTGCTGCGCGGCCTCTATGCAGGCGCGATGGCCGCCCTGCAGATCCCCGCCGGCCGCTTGGCCGAACGGTTCAGCGGGCGGACTGTCCTCGTCCTCGGCACCGCCCTCGCCGCCGGCGGCTACATGCTCGCCGGCCTCTCCGCCGGGTTGCTCGGCCTCTGCGCCGCCCTGGCGCTGTCGGGTGTCGGGTCCAGCACCCAGCACCCGATCGCCTCAGCGGCGGTCTCACGCGCCTACGGCTCTGCCGCCCGCGGCCCGCTTGGCACCTACAATTTCGCGGGCGACCTGGGCAAAGCCGCGATTCCGGCGTTTACCGCCCTGCTGTTGACGCTGGTGTCATGGCGCCGGTCGCTGTGGCTGTTGGCACTGGCCGGATTGCTGGTTGCCGCCCTGGTCGCCTGGCTTCTGCCACCGATCCGGAAGGCACCGCCCCCCGAACGGCACGCAGCCGTCGTGGGCGGCGATCGAGGTGGCTTCCCGCTGTTGCTGGCGATCGGTGTGCTGGATACCGGCGTGCGGATGGGGCTGCTGACCTTCCTGCCATTCCTGCTGAAGGCCAAGGGCGTTTCCCTGCCGGCGATCGGACTGGCGTTTGCCCTGGTCTTCATCGGCGGCGCGGCCGGCAAGTTCACCTGCGGCTGGCTGGGCGGCCGGTTCGGCGTGCTACGCACGGTGTTGCTGACCGAGGGCGGAACGGCGGCCTGTATCCTGGGCGTGCTGGTCCTGCCGCTGACCCCGGTCTTCCTGCTTCTTCCGCTGCTCGGGGTGATGCTGAACGGCACATCGTCGGTGCTGTACGGGACGGTGCCGGAACTCGCCCCGGCGCACCACGCAGAGCGCGCATTCGCCCTGTTCTACACAGGCACGATCGGATCGGGCGCCATCGCCCCGGTGCTGTATGGCATGCTTGGCGACGCCATGGGTCCGAACGTGGCGACCATGGCGACCGCCGCCACGGCCCTGGCCATATTCCCGTTAGCATTGGCGCTCGCGCCGCACTTGGAATCTGATCGGGCGCAGTCCTGAGCGATGACCGCTGCGAATGGAGGCCCCTACCCCCGCGCCAGAAACCGAGCGAACGCCGCCAGCGTCGTGTCCGATACGTGGTGCTCGATGCCCTCGGCATCCGACTCCGCCGCCTCGAACGGCACGCCCACCGCCAACAGCAGATCGACCACCACCCGGTGCCGCGCGCGCACCCGGGCGGCGAGGCTCTCGCCGGTCTCCGTCAGAAACACACCGCGATAGGGCTTGGCCACCGCCAGTCCTTCCCGCTTCAATCGCCCGATGGTCTTGATCGCCGTCGCGTGCGCCACGCCCAGCCGCCTCGCGATATCGGTGGGCCGAGCCTCACCGCCATTGGCGAGAAGGTCGGAGATCAGTTCGACATAGTCCTCCAGCAGCGCGCCGGACTGGGCGGTGCGCGCCTTGCCGAAGCGGCTGGCCTGCGTCGGCTCCTCCGGCAGCGTCGAGGCAGAACGAATCGGGCTATCGACCATTGGGACTGACATCGCATGGTTAGAGCGTGATGACCGAAGGCGGAATCGCCGGAGGTCTGAATCACGCGATCAGACTTTAGCGCGTGATGACCGAAGGCGGAATCGCCGGAGGTCTGAATCACGCGATCAGACTTTAGAGCGTGATGACCGGAGGCGGAATCGCCGGAGGTCTGAAGCACGCGATCAGACTTTAGAGCGTGATGACCGGAGGCGGAATCGCCAGAGGTCTGAATCACGCGATCAGACTTTAGAGCGTGATGACCGGAGGCGGAATCGCCGGAGGTCTGAAGCACACGACCAATTAATGCGCCAAGGTCTGCCTAATTGCCAAAAATTTGCAACAGCAGGATCGCGTTCAACCCTAACACCACCACCGTCGCCGCCGTGGCCAGCCCCTGCGCACCGCGCCCGATAGCGAATCCCGCCATCACACCGGGCCGCCGGATCAGCACGAACAGAGCCACCATCGGCACCGGCAACACCAGGCTGAGCACAACCTGGCTGATCACCAGCGCATCGGTCGCATTGACGCCCATCGCCACCACCACCACCGCCGGCACCATGGTCACCGCGCGCCGGACCCACATCGGAATGCGGAACCCGACGAAATCCTGCATGATGACCTGGCCGGCCATCGTGCCGACCACGGAACTGGATAGGCCGGACGCCAGCAGCGACGTCATGAACGCCCCCGCGGCGACCACGCCCAGCACCGGCAGCAAGGTGTGATAGGCGGTCTCGATCTCGCCGACATCCGCGTGCCCCTGGTGGAACACCGTCGCCGCCATTGCCACCATCGCCATGTTGACCAGCCCGGCCAGGGTCAGCGCGACCAGCACTTCCAGGTTCGAATAGCGGATCAGCCGCCAACGCTCCCCGTCCGTACGGGCCTGCACGCGATCCGTCATCATCGCCGAGTGCAGGTAGATCGCATGCGGCATCACCGTGGCGCCGACGATACCCACCGCCAGCGTCACGCTGCCGGCGCCGTCCAGTTGCGGCACCACGCTGTGGTAGAAAAACTGGCCCCAAGCGGGCGGCGCGATGAAAAGCTCGACCAGGTAGGCCAGGCTGATGATGCCGACGAAGCCGGTGATGATCAGCTCGATCGGCCGGAAGCCGCGCGACTGGAAGGTCAGCAACCCCCAGGTGATGGCGAAGGTGATCAGCAGCCCGGCCAGCAGCGGCAGGTGAAACAAGACGCTGATGCCGATGGCGGCACCGATCGACTCGGCGAGGTCGGTGGCCATGGCCGCGATCTCGCTGACCAGCCACATGGCGACGACCAAGGGCCGCGGGAAATGCAACCGGCACAGGGTTGCCAGGGAATGCCCCGTGACGATCCCCAGCCGGGCGGACAGGGCCTGGAACAGCATGGCGATGACGTTGGCCAGCAGCACGACCCACAGCAGCATATAGCCGTGCCGCGCGCCCGCCTGGATGTTGGTCGCGAAATTGCCGGGGTCCATGTAGGCGATCGACGCCACGACCGCCGGCCCGACGAACGGCAGCAGCCCGCGCAGTCCCTGACGCCCGCCACTCAAGGCCGTCCGGCCCGCGAGCGCGGTGCGATCGGACAAATTGGCGCGGATCGCCACTTCGTTCATGGGCGCCTCGGTTCGGGCGGATATGAAGCTTCGACCATAGATTATGCCTTTCACGACAGAATGTAGCCTAGGCTACATCTCGAGTCGAGAAAATTGCTCGCGCCCGGCGGAATTCAAGCCCCTGAAGGGCATGCGTGCAGCGTTTCTTCCCCCGCTTCCCCTGGCCCGGAAGTGTGCTAAAGCCCCCGCCCCATGCGTCATTTCCTTGATTTCGAAAAACCCATCGCCGAACTCGAAGGCAAGATCGAGGAGCTTCGACGGATGTCGGAGCCCGATGGCATCAATATCGCCGATGAGGTCGCCCGTCTGACCACGGTCGCCGACCGGCAGTTGCGCACGACCTACGGGCGCCTGACGCCGTGGCAGAAGACCCAGGTCGCCCGCCACCCCGACCGGCCGAAGGCCAAGGATTACATCGACTCGCTGATCACCGAGTTCACCCCGCTGGCCGGTGACCGTGCTTTCGCCGATGACGCCGCTGTCCTGGGCGGCATGGGCCGATTCCAAGGCCGCCCCGTGATGGTGCTGGGCACCGAAAAGGGCACCGACACCGAATCCCGCGTGAAACACAATTTCGGCATGGCTCGGCCCGAGGGCTATCGCAAGGCGCGCCGCCTGATCGAGCTTGCCGGTCGTTTCGAACTACCCGTGATCAGCTTCGTCGATACGTCGGGCGCCTTTCCCGGCATCGAAGCCGAAGCCCGCGGCCAGGCCGAGGCAATCGCCCGCTCCATCGAGGCACTGCTGGAAGCCCCGGTGCCCGTGGTGGCGACCATCATCGGTGAGGGCGGCTCCGGCGGTGCCATCGCCCTGGCCGCCGGCGATCGGGTCCTGATGCTGGAACACGCGATTTATTCGGTGATCTCACCGGAAGGGTGCGCCTCCATCCTGTGGCGCGACCAGGCGCAGGCACCGACGGCCGCCGAGGCACTGCGGCTGACCGCCGAGGACCTGCTGCGCCTGAAGCTGATCGACCACATCGTGCCGGAGCCCCTGGGCGGCGCCCAGCGCGACAAGCCGGCGACGCTGGCCGCGGTGGCAGCGGCAGTGCAAGACGCCCTGACGACCCTGAAGGGCCTCGACGCGGCGACATTGCGCGGCCGGCGCCGGGAAAAATTCCTAGCCATGGGCCACGAATCCATCGCCTAGGCCCGCACGTCTGGCCGAAACCGCGAAACTCTGCTTAGCTGGCGGCGGGGCCGGTTCCGCCCCGGGGGCCTATCGGTAGAAACGTCATGCGCGAAGAAATAGCGGCCTACAAGCGGGAGCGCATCCTCGAGGAAGCGGTGAAGCTGTTTTACGAGCGCGGCTTCAGTGGCACCACGCTGGACGACATCGCCGGCATGCTGGGGGTGACGAAGCCATTCATCTACACGCATTTCCGCAGCAAGGTCGAATTGCTGGAGGCGATCTGCCGCCCGACCATCGAGATGTCGCTGCAAGCGATCGCCGAGGCCGCTCGCCTGCCCGGCACGCCGTCCGAGCGGCTTTTCGATGGTATCGTTAACTTCAGCAAAGTCATCTTGCAGCGCCAGGCCAACATCGCGGTGTATTTCCGCGAGGAAAAGCACCTCTCCGAAACCGGCCTGGCCGAGATCAACGCCCTGCGCAAGCAGTTCGACCGGGTGTTGAGCGAATTGCTGGAAGAAGGTGCCCGCAACGGCGAATTCCACATCGCGGACGTCCGCCTCTCCGCCCTGGCGATCGGCGGCATGGTGAGCTGGGCGTACACCTGGTACCAGCCGGAGGGACGCCTGCCGATCGAGCAGGTTGGCGCCAAATTGGCCCGTTTCGCCCTACAAATGGTTGGCGTGCAGCCGGCGGAGCAGCCCTCCACCGCGCTTTGAAATCAAGCCCCTCGCCTGCCGCCGGCCCGATTATCGGCACCTGACGGCATAGTCACCCGCATATAACGGCGCAGGCCCGCGTCCACGCCACTTCCGTCATACTGGGGTCCGACTCGGCAACGACTGGTTGATCTCCGCCGGGAGGCGTGTTTCGGTGCGCCATGGCAGTGGCAAAGACATCATCCAAGGCGCCGCCCCCTCCGGCTTCGGCCAAGGCGGTGAGCCGGCTCAGCATTCGGGTGGACCTGGCGTCCGGCGCCCGTATCGGTCCCGGCAAGGTCGCTGTCCTGGAGGCAATCGCCAGTTCCGGCTCGATCTCCGCGGCCGGCCGAGCGTTGCATATTTCGTACCGGCGGACGTGGGAACTGGTGGAGGACCTGAACGCCACGCTGGGCGCGCCGGTGGTGCAAACCGCGGCCGGGGGCAGCGGCGGCGGCGGCGCCAGCCTGACCGAACTCGGCCAGGCTGTGGTCACACGGTATCGGGCGATCGAGGAAGACTGCGCCGCCGCGGCGCGCAAGCACCTGGCTGCGTTGCAGCGCGTCGCCCGGGGGCGATCCGAATAATACCGGGCCGCATTCACATAAACACACCAATCTCCTCGTGGTCCGACTGAATTGCCGCGTGCCGATCCGGTGGGGCTTGGGACGGCATCCGCCCGTCAACACATGCCGGTCGCCGTGTGGCCCGCACGGGCGCCATGCTCCACGAAGGCATTGACCGCCCACGCCTCGCCTCGCTTGAGGTAGGCGCGCGTCACATCAAGCCACGCGGGCAACGACATGAGCCGGAGGCCGCGCGGTTCGGACCATCCTTGGGCCTCGGAGACGAACGGCGCTCCATCTTCGGGACGGCGGACGATTTGAACGACATGCGTGATCCCACGCGGACGTGGGTGGTTTTTTGCCCAGGCACCGCCGCCCTGTCGCAGTCCGATCGTGGCATAGGGCGGCAGGGTGTCTAGGCTGATCCGGTCCCCCTCGAGGATGTAGCCGGATCGCTGCGCGAGTTCCTCGATCAGGCGGTCCGACCATGTATCCACCGCGGCGACGTCATGATCGGTGAACGGCGTCCTGCCAGATGCACGATTGGCGGCTTCCATCCCCGTGGAAAGGAGTAGCGCGACCCAGCCGGAACAATCGATGACCGGCGGATCGGCAGCCAGTCCAATCGCCTTGACACCGCCCTTGTACCCCACGCGCCCGGTATGGCGATCGACGAGACCCCACATCGCCGCACCGGAGGCATCAAGCCACGCTGATTCGCTCATATCCGGACACCAGCCCCGCTGATACAATACCCGCCCGCACGGTCGCCGCTGCACGCGCTGGCGAATACCGACGATATCGCAGCGGCATTTTCGCAGGAGGCCTAAATGAAGCTATCCGCCCGCAATCAGATCGCCGGCACGATCAAGACGGTGAAGCCCGGGGCGACCACCACGCACGTCACCATCGAGATTTCCGCCGACGTGACGATCACCTCCTCCATCACCAATGAGGCAGCGGAGGAATTGGCGCTAAAGCCCGGCATGAAAGCGTTCGCGGTGGTGAAGGCCTCCGACGTCATGGTCGGGGTCTGAAAAAACCCGGCCGGCGGGGTCACCGCCAGCCGGGAATAGCCGGACCTACAGGCCCGCCTGAGTCACGAACTTGGTGTTGAAATAGGCTTCGATCGCTTCGGATCCGCCCTCGGAGCCGTAGCCGGAATCCTTGATGCCGCCGAACGGCACCTCCGGCAGCGCCAGCCCGAGGTGGTTGATCGTCATCATGCCGGCTTCCACCGCGTTGGCGATCGCGTTCGCCGTCTTCCCCGACCGGGTGAAGGCGTAGGACGCCAGGCCGTAGGGCAGCCGGTTCGCCTCGGTCACCACATCGTCGAAGCCCTGGAACGGCGAGATGATCGCCAGCGGACCAAACGGCTCCTCGGTCATCACGCGGGCTTCCATCGGCACGTCGGTCATCACCGTCGGTTCGAAGAAATTGCCCTTGTTGCCGATACGATGGCCGCCGGTCTGGATGGTGGCGCCCTTCTGCTGGGCGTCGCCGATGAACGTTTCCATCGCGGTGATCCGGCGCGCATTGGCCAGTGGCCCCATGTTGGTGCCGGAGTCGTGGCCGTCGCCGACCTTCAGGTTCTTGGTGTGGCCGACGAAGCCCTCAACGAACTGCTTGTAGACCTTCTCCTGCACTAGGATGCGGGTCGGCGACACGCAGACCTGTCCGGCGTTGCGGTACTTCGAGCCAGCCAGGATACGGCTGGCGGCATCGACATCCGCGTCGTCGAACACGATGGCCGGGGCATGGCCGCCCAGTTCCATCGTCACCCGCTTCATATGCGCGCCGGCGATCGCCGCCAGTTGCTTGCCGACCACCGTCGATCCGGTGAACGACATCTTCTTGATGACCGGATGCGGGATCAGATACTCGGAAATCTCCGACGGCACGCCGTAGACCAGGTTGATCGTGCCGGCCGGCACACCGGCATCGGCGAACACCCGGATCAGTTCCGCGGGGGACGCAGGGGTCTCTTCCGGCGCCTTGACGATGATCGAGCACCCGGCGGCCAGCCCGGCCGACAGCTTGCGCACCACCTGGTTGATCGGGAAATTCCACGGCGTGAACGCCGCCACCGGACCGACCGGCTCCTTGATCACGATCTGATGGACACCGTCGGTGCGCGACGGGATCAGCCGGCCATAGGCTCGGCGGGCTTCCTCGGCGAACCAGTCGATCACGTCCGCGCCGGCCATCACTTCGCCCTTGGCCTCGGCAAGCGGCTTGCCCTGCTCCATGGTCAGCAGCGGAGCGATTTTATCGGCGCGTTCCCGCAGCAGGTCGGCGGCCTTGCGCATGATCTTGGAACGATCGAACGCGGAGATTTTCCGCCACGTCTTGAAGCCCTTGTCAGCGGCTTCCAGCGCGCGATCGAGGTCGGAAATGGCGGCGTGCGGAACCGTGCCGATCTTGTCACCGGTGGCCGGATTGACGACGTCGATGGTGCGGCCGCCGGCCGCGGGTCCCCAGGCCCCGTCGATAAATAGCGAAACGTCAGAATACATATTTCCTGTCCTTCTGTTCTCGGGCTGCCAAGCCGACAGACCCGACACATGGCACCAACCCCGTGGTCCTTCAACCGAGGCACCCGGCGCTGTATCCATCCCCGCATGACGGGTTGATGCATTCCTGGCACTGTCCCGCATTGTTGCCAAGCCGCCTGCCCTGCCGGTTGTCGGCCGGACGATCCCTCAGCCGGACGAGCCGGGACCAAGGGGAAAAGGCGCCACTCTCGGCTGTGAGGGCAGTTTTGAATGATCCGCCGGTTCACACAATTCTCGCGATCAGCGGATGCAAAGCCAAAGAACCATCCGGGTTTAAACCATTACGGCCTGAGCGGGTTCATCTTTCGTTAACGCGCACCGGGTCGGACATTCACGCCTAGTCAGGTGTCCCCGTGTACCAAGGCAGGCTTTTTTAAGGCGGATTAGCGGGATGGAGAGGGATGCAGGTGATGTAGGGTTTTGGCGCCGGTGACCGAACGGATCCATCGGCTGTGCTTTCAGGGTTGCCAATGCGCTCGGTCATGGATTCGCCGAGAAGATCTACGAGAACACCCTCCCCATAAGGCGCGATAGTCCGGGCTGGGCGTTGTGCAGCAGTGGGAAATCATAATTTATTGCGATTTCGTAGTCATTGGCCAGCATACCACGGCATCACCGCCCAATCCTGGTCGCGAGCGTCATCCTCTTTTATCCCGCTTCATCCGCCTAAAAAGAGAAGCGACGACCGCAAGGTCGGCTGGTTCAAATCCGTCCGATCGGCGAGAGGCGGGCGATAAGGGACTAACGTCCTCGCGCGAACTGAAACCCGCAGAGTGCCGCGATCATCACCCCTGCCCCCAGCATTTGCACCGGGTCCAGGACTTCCTCCAACAACGCCATGCTGGCGATCAGCGTGACCAGCGGCTCCAGGTTCAGCGCGAGCGCCGTCCGGAACGGCCCCACCGTATTGGTGGAAATGTAGATCAGCAACGTGGACAGCGTGCTGGTGATGGTCACCCCCAGGAACGCAGCCCAACCCCACGAGTTTTGCGGCACGTTCCAGGTCCCCGCCGTCAGCGAGGCAGCCAGGAACAACATCGCGGACGGCACCATGGAATACCACGTCGTGACCCGGGCATCCGTGGTCGCCAGGAACGCCCGGGTTGCCAGCAGCGATGCCACTCGGCACAGCGCCGCGCCAAACGCGCAGGCCAGGCCAAGCACCGACAAGGCGCCGAAACCGTGGCCCAGCATCAGCGCCAAACCCAGGAACGCGACAGTCGCGGTCAGCAACGCGCGAGCGCCCAGACGTTCCACACCCGTCAAGGCGGCGGCAATACCGGTGGCCAGCGGATAAATGAAATAAGCCAGGATGGCGATCGAGACCGGCAGCAACGAAACGGCCTCCAACAGGCCAACCACCGACAAGGCGAACAGCGCTCCGATCCCGAGGGCGATCGCCCGTTCCCGCGCGGTGTGCCAGCGGACGGGCGGGACGATACGCAACCAGCCCCAGAAGAAGACGGCGGCCAGCAGGGCACGCAGCGATGCCAGCGTCAGCACGTCCATGCCGGAGGCATAGGCGACTTTCAGCAGGATATCGGTGGTGCTGAAGGACAAAGCAGCGATGACGGCCGGCATCAGGCCGGGCAGCCGAATAATCGCGGGCGGCAAAACGCGGGCGCTGCTCACGCGCCGTGCGCTTTCGAATCCGCCTTGATGCGGCTTGCTGCCACTGTTGTTTCCTCCCCTTTCGGGCGTAACGACACAGGCTGCCATGGAAGCGGGGACGCGGATAGCACCGAGCGGGTTGGTTAACACTCGGTTGGCGTGATGGCAGTATGCGGTGCTCTCCGTGGTTGGCGGAGACGGCCGAGTCAGGCTGGGTGAGGGGCGACGATCATGATCATGACGGATGTGCGGAGAGGTATCACCAACAGAGCAACGGGGCGGATGGAAACGGCCTGATGCCATCTCGCGCTGCGATCCGCTCTTGCTTCGTGGTGTTTCGCCCCAGTGCTCCGCCATGGCCCGGCGGCAGTGACACGTGCTGGTTCGGCGCCTGGTGGTTCGGCGCCATGACGCATCAACTGTCGCCGAGCCATGACGAAACAACTGGCGCCGAACCATGACGAATCGACTGAGGCCAAGTCATGACACATCAACTGAGGTCGGGTCATGACGAACCGACTGAGGCCGGGCCATGACGGACCCGCTGACGCCGCCTTGCCATAACAATGACCACACGGACTTCTCCTCGATTCGCGCACGGATCGGTGCGGCGGATCGAGTCATGAAACCATGGCACCTCCCCTCCCGCGACACGGCCAGTGCCACCGCCTACCTCCTGGCCTGGGCCGCCACCCTGCTGGACCAGTTCGGCCGCCTGCCGGTGGCGGGCGACCTGGGCGGCATCGCCATGCTGATCTTCCTGATCCTCGAATTCCCCCGCCAGCGCCGCTACGCGCAAATCCTCTTCCTGGCTCTGACCGGCATCGGCCTGATCGGGGTCGTCATCGCTGCCGATCCCATCCCCCTGTTCCTGTCCGCCTGGCGCCGAGGCGCCGCTTACGGGGCCTTTTTCCTCGCCTTGTCGTCCCTCCGCGACGCCGCCGAGACCAGCAAACTGGTCCGCCGCTGCGGCCGGCACCTCGTCGCCCAACCGCCCGGCCGGCGCTATGCGGCCCTGACCGCCGGCGGCCATCTGTTCGGCATTATCCTGTCCTATGGTGCGATCGAGCTGCTCGGCGCCATGGTCATGCGCGCCAACACATTGCTGGCCGCCGGTGGGTCGGAAGCCACGCGCGCGTTGCGGACCCGCCGCATGCTGATGGCGATCTACCGCGGCTTCGCGGTGATGAACTGCTGGAGTCCGCTGAATCTGATGACCGCCGTCGTCTCCACCGCCGTCCCGGCGGCGCCGATGCGGTTGCTGCTACCGATTGCGTTCATCGTCTCCATTGGCATGGCCGCGATCGGCCGGCTGGAGGACCGTCTCTCGGCCACACGGCTGTCGCCACCCCGCCCGCTCACGTCCGGCACGGCAAGGCCACAAACCACCGAATCCTGGTCGATTCACCTGCGCATCGTCGCCCTCGTTGCCCTGGTCATGCTGCTCGCCGAACTCGGCAGCATTGTGCTGGGCGTCTCCCTGGTCGCCGCCGTCACCCTGATCGTCCCGCTGGTCGGCCTCGGCTGGGCCATCGCCCAGGCCTGGACCTTCGTCGTCACCGCCCACCCGCTGGCCCGCACCGCCGCCATCCTGAAACGCCGGGCCGGCCGGTTCGCCCTGCGCGTGCCCAGCTTCCGGTCGGAGGCGACCGTCCTCGCCGGCTCCGGCTTCATGGGCGTCGCGGTCGGAGGCGCCCTGCCAGCCGCCGGCCTCGCCCCGTTCATCGCCCACCTGCCGCCAGTCGCCGTCCCGCTGCTGGTGCCGGTCATCCTGATCGCCACCGGCCAACTCGGCCTCAACCCAGTCGCCGTGGTCGCCCTGCTGGGTGCGGCGATGCCGGACCCCACCGCGTTCGGCATCTCCCCCACCGTCCTTGCCTTCGCCTGCATGCTGGGGTGGGGCCTGGCGGTGAACATGACGCCGATGTCTGCCTCGGCCATCACCACCGCCCGCTGGGCTGGGGTTTCCCCCTGGACCGTCAGCACCGCGTGGAACGCGACCTTCACCTTTTCCGCCCTGCTTCTGTCATGGCTCGCGATCGGGGCGATGTTCATCCTTCTTTAACCAGTCACCCGTAGTGTCGTCTCATTCCGCTGGGAGACAGTCATGGGATGGTTCAACGCGCCGGTTCGCCTGATCCGCGACCTGCCGATCGGGTTCAAGCTGACGCTGACCGTCGTCGGCGCGCTGGCGTTGCTGACGGGCGTATCGCTGTTCGCACTCAACCGGCTCGATTTCGTGACCGCGTTGCAGGAAAAAGTCACGGCGCAGTCGGTGGTCGAGCATCAGGTCCAGCTCAGCCTGCTCGCGGCGCAAGACCTTCGCGTGATCAGCCGCGAAATGCAGGTGCAGCAGACCGTGACCGGTGTCCGCACCGCGCTGAAGCGGGCGACGAAGCAGACCGACATCGCCGCGTCATTGATGCATGAGGTGCAAGCGGGTCCCGACCAGACACTGCTGGACGATGCTTTGACCCAGCTCAATGCCCTGATGAGTGCCGTCAAGAAGGCCGCCGACCTTCGTATCAGCATGCTGGACGCTCGCCAGGTGCGGTTGTTTCGCGCTCGGCCGGTGTTCGAAACCGCCCTGACGACGCTGGTGACCGAGCTCGCCCGCGGCGGCGCGTTGGATACCGGGGTCGACGCGGTGCGCGATACCACCGCACAGACCGCCCATGTGGACCAGCACGACCCGACGCTGGAAGCGATCAACCGCTACCGCCTGGCCATGAGCCGCCTGGAAGCGTCCGCGATGATGTTCATGGTCACCGGTTCGGGATCGGCCGCCAACGACGTCCGCGACGCCACGGCCGATGCGACCGCCAGCATGGCGACCGTGCTGTCCGGCCCCGTACCGGATTCCATCAAGGCCGACGCCCGCCTGGTGGACAGCATCGGCAAGTCCATCGCCGGCGCCTCTGCCGAACTGATCACCATGTCGCGGCAATTGGACCAGGTGGCCGGGGCCGACGTCGAAACCGCCAGCCAGGCCATGAGCGCCGCCTTCGAGAAGCTTGCCGAAACGGCCGCGGATCGTCAGCGGTCGGCTTCGCAAACCGCGCTGGCAGCGGGACGGCGGGCATCGGACGATATCCTGATGATGGTTGGCGCCATCACCCTGCTGATGGTCACCCTGGGCACGATCGTAATCCGCATGCTGGCCGGACCGATCCGCCGGCTGACCCGCATCGTCCAGGCGATCGCCGGCGGCAAGACCGACGAAGCGGTGCCCTATACCGCATGGCGCGACGAGATCGGCCGGATGGCCGCGGCCGTCGAGACCTTGCGTGAAGTGATGCGGCAGACCTTCATCCAGACCCAGATGATCGAGCAGTTGCCAGTCGGCGTCATGACCGCCGAACCGACCGGTGAATTCCGCATTACCTACCTGAATGCCGAGGCGCGGCAGATCTTCGAAACGGTGAAGGACGCGATCAGCGTTCCGGCCAGCGAACTGGTTGGCCAGACCATCGACGTCTTCAGTTCGAATGCGCGGCACCAGCGCGACCTGGTCGCCGATCCAACCAACCTGCCGCATCGCGAGCGGATCAAGATGGGGCCAGAAACACTCGACCTGCGGATCAGTGCGATGCATGACCGGAATGGTGGCTATGCCGGACCATTGCTGACATGGCACCGGGCAACCGGGCAGGTCCGCCTGGTGGACCAGTTCGAGGAAAGCGTCGGCACCATTGCCCGCGCCGTCGCCGAGTCGGCCGACGGCATGCGGCATGCCGCCCAGGTGATGCGAGAGAGTGCCATCACTGCCGGCCAACGCACCCTGGCGGTGTCGACCGCCTCCGACCAGGCCTCGCAAAGCGTCAGCACCGCGGCCGCTGGTGCGGAGGAAGTCGCGGCCTCGGTTGCCGAGATCGCCCGCCAGGTCGCGGAATCCGCCCAGATCGCCGGGATGGCCGTGGCCGAGGCGCAGGCGACCGACGCCAGCGTCAGCAGCCTGAGCGAGGCCGCCGACCGGATCAGCGCGGTGGTCCGGCTGATCAGCGACATCGCCGCCCGCACCAACCTGCTGGCCCTGAACGCCACGATCGAGGCGGCCAGGGCGGGCGATGCCGGCAAAGGCTTCGCCGTGGTTGCCGGTGAGGTGAAGAACCTGGCGACCCAGACCGCGAAAGCGACGCAGGAGATCGGCGGGCAGATCGCCGCCATGCAGCAGGCGACCAGTCAGGCGGTGACCGCGCTGCGATCCATCAGTGGCACCATCCAGCGGATGAATGAGATCGCCTCGGTGATCGCCGGTTCGGTCGAGACCCAGGGCGAGGCAACCAAATCGATCGCCCAGGCCGTGCAACATGCCGCCGCCGGAACCGCCGAGGTCAACAGCAATATCGCCGCCGTCACCCACGTGGTGGAGGAGACGGGCAGCCGGGCCGGTGGCGTGCTGGACGCGGCGACAGAAATGACTCGGCAGGCGACGGTGCTGAAGGACGAAGTGGCGAACTTCCTGGTCGCGGTACAGCAGGCGGCTTGATGAAGATCCGGGGCTTTGCCCGGGCCGGCGCCCGCTTCGATCCCGTAAACAGCCTGACGCGTTGACCGGAGGCCTTGTCTTCCGTCCGGCCCCGACAGGCTGTAGGGTCCGCCGCCATGGAGCCGTTTTGGAAGACCAAATCGCTGGACCAGATGACCAGGGAAGAATGGGAATCCCTGTGCGACGGCTGTGGCCGTTGCTGCCTGCACAAGCTGCGGCATGAGGACACGAATGAGCTCGCTTTCACTAACGTCGCCTGCCGCCTGCTGGATCTGCATTCCTGCCAGTGCAGCGACTATCCGCGCCGGCGCATGCGGGTGCCGGATTGCGTCAGCCTGACGCCGGAGGCCTTAAAGGAAATCGACTGGCTGCCGCCATCCTGCGCCTATCGCCGGGTGGGCGAGGGCAAAGGGCTGGCATGGTGGCATCCGCTGGTGTCGGGCGATCCGGATACCGTGCATCAGGCCGGCGTATCAGTGCGTGGCCGGGCGGTGAGTGAGCGCTGGGCGGGCGCACTGGAAGATCATGTCGTAGGATGGCCGGGCAAACCGCCCCGCGTCCGGCGGCTCAAGGACGACCTGAAGGAGACTGAGTGATGTTGAAGGATGCCCTGTACGGCGGGATCAATGCCGCCGTCGTCACCGCGATGAATGCGGACCTGTCGATCGACCTCGATCGCCTGGCCGGCCATTGCCGCTGGCTGCTCGCCAACGGCTGCAACGGGCTGGCGGTGCTGGGCACGACCGGTGAAGCCAACAGCCTGGGCATCGAGGAACGCATCGCGGTGCTGGAGGGCCTCACGGAACGCGGCATCCCGGCGGCGAAGATGCTGCCCGGCACCGGCACGACGGCGATCACCGACACGGTGCGTCTGACCCGCCACGCGGCGAAACTGGGCTGCCGCGGCGCGCTGCTGCTGCCGCCGTTCTACTACAAGAACCCGTCCGACGACGGGCTGCTGGCGTATTTCAATGAGGTGATCCAGCGGGTCGGCGGCGACATCAAGATCTACCTGTATAATTTCCCGCAGCAATCGGCGATCCCGTTCTCGGTGGATTTCATCGGCCGGCTGCTGAAGGCCAACCCCGGCAAGGTGAAGGGCATCAAGGACAGTTCCGGCAACTATGAGAACAGCCTGTCCTACGTGGAAGCGTTCGCCCGCGACGGGTTCGAGGTCTATGCCGGCGATGACGGGCTGCTGCTGTCGCTGCTGACCAAGGGCAGTGCCGGGTCGATCACCGCGGCCTCCAACGTCAACTGCGCGCTGGGCGCCGAGGTCTACGCCAACTGGGACAACGCCAAGGGTTCGGCCGCACAGACGATCCTGTCGGCGACACGCAAGGCGGTGATCTCGCAGCCACTGATCCCGTCGCTGAAGGCGCTGGTCGCGCGCAACACAGGCGATGCAAGGTGGCTGAACATTCGCCCACCGCACCTGAAGCTGACCGAGGCACAGGCCGCGGCGCTGTTCAGCGCGTTCGATGCCAGCGGGATCACGCTGGCGAAGGCGGCCTGAGGCGACACGCGAGGGGATGGCCCCATCAGGGGTCATCCACGTCCGCGTGGCATCTTGAGATTGCGCAGGTCATGCGCATATCCTGCATCAGAGGTGTTGTCATGGCCGACCATGCAGTGATCGCGGGTTACAACCACAAGGCGCCGCGCAGGGCCGTCAATCTGTCGTTGAACGAGGATTTGGTATCACGAGCGAAAGCTTTGACCCGGAACCTGTCGGGAACTGTCGAAGAACTTTTGGCCAGCTACGTCAGTAGCAAGCAGGCGCGCAAGCAGGCGGAAGATGATCAACTCGAAACCGTCATCAACGCCCTGAACGAGCGTCACGAACGCGACGGATTTCTGTCCGACGAATTCTCCAGCCTTTAGATTTCAATGACACAATTCGCCGTCCACAGATATCGCGGGCGCAGCGAAGACATTGTCTTTCTCGTTCAGCTTCAATCCACACGCCTGGAACGATCGGCTGGTCGCGTAGTCATTCCATTGCTCCGCGTGGGAT
The DNA here is from genome assembly GCF_009765975.1 of Acidisphaera sp. S103. Lineage (GTDB taxonomy): Bacteria > Pseudomonadota > Alphaproteobacteria > Acetobacterales > Acetobacteraceae > Rhodopila. The sequence goes on from NZ_LMUJ01000042.1 coordinate 41,829, forward strand.
ATCGAGCGCCTCCGGATCATCCGCTCACACCGCGTTTGGTGGCGCAGGGAATGACGGTATATGCGGACCCCCTGGACATCGCCACGGCCCCTGTGCAGCGACTGGGCGAAGTTCTGCTGGTTCTCCCGGAGAGCGATCAGGATCGGATTATCCGCTCGGTCGATGAGATGCTCAGCAGAGCGTAGACGCACCGCCGTCCCTGGCTGACCCGCTCGGGACGACGGCTACAATCCCCCTACTCCGCCGGCGCCCCAATCGCCCCCTCCACCTCGGCCGTCCCGCGGCGGCGACCGGCGAACACCCGCCGGATCACCGCGTAGAACACCGGGGTGAAGATCAGCCCGAACCCGGTCACCCCCAGCATGCCGGCGAACACCGCGGTGCCCAGCGACTGCCGCATCTCGGCGCCGGCGCCGCTGGCCAGCACCAGCGGGATCACCCCCAGCACGAAGGCGAACGACGTCATCAGGATCGGCCGCAACCGGGTCTTCGCCGCCTGGATCGCCGCCTGCATCGCGCTGACGCCGGTTTCCTCGGCCTGCTTAGCGAACTCGACGATCAGGATGGCGTTCTTCGCCGCCAGCCCGACCAGCACCACGAAGCCGATCTGCGCCAGGATATCGACGTTCATGTCGCGGAACAGCAACCCGGTCACCGCCGCCAGCAGACACATCGGCACAATCAGCACGATCGCCAGCGGCAGCGTCCAGCTCTCATACTGCGCCGCCAGCACCAGGAACACGAACAGCACCGACGCGCCGAAGATCAGGATCGCCGTGTTGCCCGCCTGGCGCTGCTGATACGCCAGATCGGTCCATTCATACCCGATCCCCGGCGGCAGGCGTTCGGCCGCCAGCTTCTCCATCTGCGTCAGCGCATAGCCCGACGACACACCCGGCAGCGTGCTGCCCTGCACCTCGGCCGCCGGGAACATGTCATACCGAGGCACGCGATACGGCCCGGTGGTCTTGAACAAACGAGCGACCGACCCGATCGGCACCATCTGCCCGCTGGCATTGCGTGTCTTCAGCCGAGCGATGTCGTCGGTGCTGGAGCGGAATTTTGCATCGGCCTGCGCGGTTACCTCATACGTCCGGCCCAGGTAGTTGAAGTCGTTGATATAGGCCGACCCGAGGTAGACCTGCATCGCCTCGAACACCTGCGACGGAGTCACCCCCAGCTTCTGCGCCTTCGCCCGGTCGATATCGGCATAAACACTGGGCGTCCGCGTACTGAACGGCGAGAACACGCCCACCAAACCAGGCACCTGGTTGGCGGCGGCCGCCATGCCCTGAGCCGCTTTCTCCAGCGCCTCCGGTCCCACGCCGCCGCGATCCTGCAGCATCATCTTAAAGCCGCCGGCGGTGCCGATACCGGCGACCGGTGGCGGCGGGATGGTGATGATGAACGCGTCCTGGATGCTGGACAGCCGCTGCCGCATGTCGTTCAGCACCACGCCGACGCTTTGCCCCTTGGCAGCCCGCTCATCGGCCGGCATCAGCGGCGAGAAAATCGCACCGGCGTTAGACGCATTGGTGAACGTCGCACCATCGAAGCCGGCGAACGGCACCGCATGCTCAACCCCGGGCGTGCCGAGGATGATCTGGGTCGCCTTGCGCACCACCGCATCGGTCCGCTCGAGCGACGAACCAGGCGGCAACTGGATGACGGTGATCAGGTACCCCAGATCCTGATCCGGAATGAACCCCGTGGGGGCCCGATTGAACTGGAACACGGTCAGCCCGATCAACCCGGCATAGACGGTCAGAGCCAGAGCACTCATGCGGATCAAGCGGGCGGTCAGCTTGCCGTAACGATCCGACAACCACTCGAAAGTGCGGTTGAACACGTTGAAGAAGGCGAACAACGGGCGCACCAGTAAGCCATGGCGTTTCTGTTCACCATGTTCCTGGTGCGGCCGGAACAGCAGCGCGCACAACGCCGGGCTCAGCGTCAGCGAAATGAAGCAAGAGATCACGGTGGATGCCGCGATGGTCACCGCGAACTGGCGAAAGAACTGGCCGGAAATGCCGCTGATAAACGCCGACGGAATGAACACCGCGCACAGCGTCAGCGCGATGGCGATCAGCGCGCCGCCGACCTCGTCCATGGTTCGGTGCGCCGCTTCCCGCGGGCGCATGCCACTTCGAAGGTTTCGTTCGACGTTCTCCACCACCACGATGGCGTCATCCACCACGATGCCGACGGCCAGCACCAGGCCGAACAGCGACAAGGTGTTGAGCGAGAAACCCAGCGCCGCGAGGATGGAGAACGTGCCGATCAGTGAAATCGGGATCGCGACGATCGGCACGATGGACGCACGCCAGGTCTGCAAGAAGACGATCACCACGATCACAACCAGCCCGACGGCTTCCAGGATGGTCTTCACCACTTCATGCACCGACTGGGCGATGAACAGCGTGGTGTCGTAGACGATGCTGTATTTCAGGCCCTGCGGGAAATCCTTCGACAGCTTCTCCATCGTTTCGTGGATGTGCTGGGCGGTGGACAGCGCGTTCGACCCCGGCTGCTGGTAGACCAGGATCGGCACTGCGTTCGCCGTGTCCAGATAGCCGTTGGCGCCGTAGTCCTGCGCGCCAAGTTCGACACGGCCGATATCGCGCACGCGGGTGATGCGACCTTGGTTGTCGGACTTCACGATGATGTCGGCGAACTGCGCCGGATCGGTCAGCCGGCCCTTGGTCTCGACGTTCATTTGGAAGGCGCCAGGCGTAGACACCGGCGGCTGCCCCAGCACGCCGGCGGACACCTGGACGTTCTGCGCCTGCAACGCGGCAACCACCTCACCGGCGGTCAGGTCATGCGCGGCGACCTTGTCGGGATCGAGCCAGATCCGCATCGCATAGTCACGGCCGCCGAAGATCACCACGTCGCCGACACCGGGCACGCGAGACAGCGCGTCCTTCACATGCAGCGTCGCATAGTTCGACATGTACAACTGATCGCGCGACCCATCCGGCGACGACAGATGGATCACCATCAGCATGTCGGGGGAATTCTTCTTCACCGTCACGCCCAGGCGCTGCACCGCGTCCGGCAGCCGCGGCAGGGCGATGGACACGCGGTTCTGCGTCAGCACCTGCGCGGTATCCAGGTCGGTGCCCAGCTTGAAGGTGACGGTGATGGTCAGATTGCCATCGCCGGTGGCCTGGCTGGTGAAGTACTGCATGTTCTCGACGCCGTTGATCTGCTGTTCCAGCGGCGTGGCCACGGTCTGGCTGATCACCTCGGCGGACGCACCGGGATAGCTGGCGGTCACCTGGATGGTGGGCGGCGCGATCTCGGGGTACTGCGCGATCGGCAGGATGAAGTAGGCGACGGTGCCGACGATGGTGATGAACGCGGCCAGCACGGTCGCGAAGATCGGCCGGTCGATGAAGAAATGTGAAAGGCGCATAACAAGGCGCTCCTGCGTATTGCTTTCAGGTGAAAGCAATACGGTATGGTTACGATACGATCGGTTGGCTCAGCTTTGGGCGGACGGTGTGATCGTTCCTGGTTGCGGTGTGACCTTGCTGCCGGGACGCGCCCGCATCAGCCCGTTGATGATGACCCTGTCGGTCGGCGCCAGGCCGCTGCTGATTTCCCGCAGGCCGCCGGTGAGCGGGCCGAGCTCGACCTGTTTAGGCACCACCGATCCGTCGGCGGCGACGGTCATCACCAGTGTGCGCGACTGGTCGGTCGATATCGCCGAATCCGGCACCAGCAGGGTTGGCTGCCGCGCCGAGGTCGGCAGACGCAACCGAGCGAATTCTCCAGGTGCAATCAGCAACCCCGGATTGGGCAGGCTCGCTCGGGCATGGATGGTGCCGCTGCCGCGGTCCATTTCGTTGTCCATGAAATCAAGTTCGCCCTGGTGTTTCCAACCCTGCTCGTCACTCAGGCTGGCCTCCACGGTGCGGTCGACCGAAGCGCCGCCGTGCTGGCTTTGCAGGAAGCGTTCGTAGGTCAGGTAGTCGCTCTCGCTCATATCGAAATCGAGGTGGATCGGATCGAGCGAAACGATGGTGGTCAGCAATGTCGGTGTGACGCCGGCCTGGCCGCCGGCGATCAGGTTGCCGATGGAGACCCGGTGCATGCTGATCCGCCCCGACAGCGGCGCGGTGATATGGGTGAAGTCGAGGTTCAACCGGGCGGATGCCACGGCGGCCTTGGCCTGGTCGAGCGCGGCCTGGGCGGCGCGCTGCTGCTGCACCCGCTGGTCCAGCAACTCGGTGGAGGCGAAGTCGCTGCGGTGCAGTTGCGCGGTACGAACGATTTCCTTGTCCGCCAGGTCGAGTCCCGCCTGTGCCGTCAGCACTTGAGCATTCGCTTGCTGCAACACGATCTCATACGGACGCGGATCGATCACGAACAGCAAGTCGCCTTTGTGGACGATCTGACCGTCGGTGAAATGGATCTCAGTCAGATAGCCGCTGACCTGTGCCCGCAGTTCCACGTAGTCCACCGCCGAGAACTGGCCGGTGAACGTGGTCCAGTTCGCCAGATCCCGCTGCAATGGCGGGCTGACCGTGACCGTCGGCGGGGGTGGCGCGACGGGCTGGGCGGTCGCCTGCGATGTGTCGGTTAGCCATTTCGGGGCGAACAGCGCCGCCCCGCCGGCCAGCAACACCACCAGTGCGGCACCGCCAATCCAGACGCGGCTGCGGCGGCCAACCGAAGCGGGAATGCTTTGCCGCTCGAGAACGAGCGTATCAACCTGACCGGTCATCTTACATCCTGGCAAGAAAGGCGAGGCTGTCCGTGGACCGGCCTGGCGGAAAACTGGGAGAACAGCCTGCCGAACAATGAACGCACGCAGGCTGAGTGATAAGGTCGTTTCGAAGCATTAGATTTGTGCTCCAAAACGGGAAATCGGTGACAGCGCGCCACCGGTTTCGCGACCGCAGCGGCTGACCGAAACAAGCATGTCAAGGTGACCGGTCATCTTATATCCTGGCAAAGACGGCGAGGCTGTCCGGGGAGCGGCCTAGCGGAGAAGTTGGGTAAACAGCGTATCGAGGAACTGCCGGAGCGGGCGATCGCCCTTTTCTATCCGGGCACGCAGGACGGCTCCTTCCCAGGCGTTCAAGATGAACGTCGCCACCTGATCGGGGTCGGCGTTCTTGCACACCTCGCCGGCGACCTGGGCCTCACGCAGGCATTGGCCGACCATCCGGCTCCACCCCGCGTAAATTTCGGAAAGCTGCGCTGAAATCAGCGGGCTATGGTCGGACAGTTCGGCGGCCATGTTGCCGATCAGGCAGCCGCAGGTGTAGCCCATCTGGGCGACGTCGGCGGAAATCTGCTCGAAATAGGCCCGCAGCCGCTCGCGCGGCGACAGGCCAGGCTGGTTGAGCAACAACAGCCGGTCGCAACAGTCGCCATCGGACCAGTAATGCTTCAGGGCCGCGGCACCCAGTGCTTCCTTGCTGTCGAAGTGGTTGTAGAACGACCCCTTAGGAACACCGGCGGAGTCTGTGATATCCTGCACGCTGCAACCATTGAAGCCGGACTTGCTGAAGATCCGGACCCCGGCCTCCAGCAACCGCTCCCGCACATCGTGAGATGACATTCTGGTCATGGCAGAGCGATATGACCAGTCATCTTAGAAATTCAAGGGGGGAATTTTTGCGATGCACCATCGGAGTGTGAGAGGGCGGTGGCCACCTGGACGTAGATTTGGCAGCCGATCGACAATCCCACTCGCCGGTGTTTGCCTATGCACCGCTCCAACACAGAGGCCGCCGAGGCCCCAGACGCCGCAGAGGATAATTTTGGCCTGCCCCCGCACGGATCAGCAACCCAACCCCGGACAGTGAAGCCAAACCGGGCCGAAGGCCCAAAAATCTTCCTCTGCGTCCTCTGAGCCTCCGTGACCTCTGTGTTAAACGCCGACTCAAACACCGCACCGATGGAGCCTATACGCACGAACCGCACCGCCCCCAACAGTCACCCGGCATAGTGCCGAACAGCATCCGGATCGAAGCTGAATCCCCAACCCGGCCGGTCCGGCACGATCGCATGCCCATTCCCGTCCAGTTCGATCCGTTCCCGGTAGATCGCCTCAAACCACGGCATGTATTCCAGATACGACCCACCAGGCAGCCCGGCGAGCAGCGCCAGGCTCATCTCGGGGAACAGATGCGCCGAACACGGAATGTGGAACGCCTCACACAAATGCCCGGCCTTCAGGAACTCCGTCGGACCGCCCATGCGCTGCAAATCCGGCATCATCACGTCACACGACCCGGCCTGCAGCATCGCCAGGATACCGCGATGCGTATAAACTGTCTCCCCCGAAGCGATCGGCGTATCCAGCGCCGCCCGGATCTCCGCCTCGCCTTCGTGGTTGTGACAGATCACCGGCTCCTCGAACCATGTCAGGTTCAGCGGCTCCATCATCCGGCCGATCCGGATCGCCTGCTTGACGCTCATCTGCTGGTTGGCATCGACCATCAACCCGACACCCGGCCCGATCGCCTCCCGCACCGCCGCCACCCGAGCCACCATCCCCTCTGGGTCAGTCGGTCCCACCCGGGTCTTCATCGCCCTGAACCCGCGCTCCACGAAGCCGCGCGCCTGCTTCTGCAGTGCGTCGATGGACGACCCCAGCCACAGCCCGCCGCTGGCATAGGTAGGAACTGCTGATCGGCACGCACCGATCAGATGCGCCACGTTCATCCCGGCCGCCTTGCCGCGCAGATCCCACAGCGCGTTGTCCACCGCCGCCAGGCCGACGATCGACACACCCTCATACCCAAGGAAGTTCAGGTCCTTCCACGCCGTGGTGTTCAGCGTCCCGCCCAGGCGAGGGTCCAGACCGACGACAAGGTCCTCCAACTGGCGGATCATGTCGTGGATCACGCTCAGCCGGCGGTTGTTGATGGAAAACACCAGGCCCTCGCCGGTCAGCCCCTCATCGGTATCGAGGAACGTCAGCACGCAATCGGCGGAACGGATGGACCCGAGGATCGCCGTGGGGATCGCCGGTTCGATCGGCAGATGGACGACCTGGGTGCGCAGGCGGGTGATTTTCACGGCAATTCCTCCTCGGTTCGGTATGGAAGGAAGTGTCGCACGGCCGGCGCGAGGCGCCCAGCGATTCACATTTCTCCCTCAGTCATATCGTGCTAGGGCGCCGCTGCCGTCACCCGCCGCCCGGGACCGGGGACCAAAGGACGATCCCAGCCGATGCGTATCCTGTTCCACCATCGTATCGCATCGCGCGACGGCCAGGCCGTGCATATCGAGGAGATGATCGCCGCCCTGCGCCACCAGGGGCACGAAACCATCCTCGTAGGCCCTCCCGGCTTCGAAACGACCGAATTCGGCGACTCCAACCCGTTTGTCGACCGCATCAAACGCCTGATCCCCGGCGCCCTGTATGAACTGCTGGAGATCGCCTACAGCGCAAAAGCCTTCCTGCGCCTGCGGGCGGCCGTCCGCCAGCACCGCCCGGACGTCATCTACGAACGCTTCAGCCTGTTCCTGTTCGCCGGCATCTGGATGCGCCGCCTGTCGGGTCTGCCACTGCTGCTGGAGGTAAACTCCCCGCTGTATGAGGAGCGGGCGAAGAACGACGGCCTGCGCCTGCACCGGCTGGGCCGCTGGGCGCAGCGCCTGCTGTGGACCCGCGCGAACCACGTCCTGCCGGTCACCGGCGTGCTGGCACGCACCGTGGCGGACTATGGCGTGCCGCAGTCGCGTATCACCGTGATCCCGAACGGCATCAATCCCGAACGGTTCGGCGCCGTCCCGCCGACGGATGCGGCAAAGGCGGCGCTTGGCCTGCCGCCCCGGCTGGTGCTGGGCTTCACCGGCTTCATCCGCGGCTGGAACGCCGTCCACCGGCTGATTGATTTCGTGGCTTTACAGCGCGACCGTTTCGACCTGCACATCCTGGTGGTCGGTGACGGGCCGGCCCGCGACTCCCTACAGGAACACGCCAGCGCTCGGGGTGTCGCCGATCGCCTGACCATCTCCGGCATCGTCGGGCGAGACGACGTCGCCCGCCATGTCGCCGCGTTCGACATCGCGGTGCTGCCGGGCCTGACGCCCTATTCGTCGCCGCTGAAGTTGTTCGAGTATCTGCAACTCGGCCGATCCATCGTCGCGCCGGACACCGAGAACATCCGCGAAATCCTGACCGACGGGCAGGACGCCGTGCTGTTCGACACGGCCGCCGACGGCGCCCTGGAAGCCGGCCTGCTGCGCCTGTGTGGCGACCCCGCGCTGCGTGAACGGCTGGGAAATGCCGCACGGTCAACGATCACCACCCGATCGCTGACCTGGGGCCACAATGCCGAACGTGTCGTGGCCATCGCCGAGGCCCTTATCGGCCAAGCCGCCGCACGCCCCCGTTAACCGCCTGACGTCACACCAGGCCCGGTCGCGCCAGGCCCGGTCGGCCCGGTCCCGCTCGGCGCCGGCTCCGTCGCGGGCTTGCTCTCGACAGGCTTCTCCGCTGGCTCGACCGGCTTCACCACCGGTTCGGCGGGCTTCGCCGCCGGCGGATGATCCGACACCAACTCCGGCCGCACCGGCGCGCTTTTGGCAATCGCCCCGGTCATCGGGATAAAGAACACGCCGATATCGCGCCGCGAGTGGATCTTGCCCTCGGCATCCTTGGTGTAGACGTACAGCACCTGCCCGCGCTTGAACGGCTGGCCGATCGGAATGATCATCCGCCCACCGGGCTTGAGCTGCTTGAACAGGTCAGGCGGTGCGAACGTCGCCGCACACGTCACGATAATGATATCAAACCCGCCCTGAACCTCTGGCCAGCCATAATAGCCGTCGCCCACCCGCGTGTGGATGTTGTTATAGCCCAACGGGGCGAAGATCTTGCCGACGGCCTTGCCAAGCGGCTCGATGATCTCGATCGAGTATGCGGTCTTGACGATCCGCGACAGCAGACTGCTCTGGAACCCGCTGCCGGTGCCGATCTCCAGCGTGACATCGCCGGCCTTCGGCTTGCAGATCTGAGTCATGTAGGCCTGCCCCAGATAGTCCGACAGCGCGGACCCGTAGCCCAGCGCCCAAGGCTTGGGATTGGACTCGTACGCATCACCCGGCGTCGCACGGTGTTCGGGGTATTCGTAGTGGTAGTATTCCCGAGGCACTGCCTCGAACGCCGCCATTACAACCGGGTCGGCACCGCCCAGATGGTCCTTCAGATAGGACTCGATCAGCCGCATCGCGGCCGGCTTGCGTTTCTGGATCGCGTCGAACTGGGCATCCGTCAGGCTGACCGGACGGCCGGACTCGTGCATGGCCTGCTCATACGCCGCCCGCGTCCAAACCGGCGCGGCGCGCCCGATCGCGGGCACGGCCGAGGCGGCAACAGCGGCGGAAATCACTCCGCGACGGGTGATGGTGCTGGGATATCGTGCCAAACCGAACTCTTCCTCATCGTCGGAAACGTCATTAACGCGACCCCATAAAGGATTGCCGCGCATAACAAAACCCTGCTGAACCCCGATTCGCGGGCAACCAGGTTCGCCAATGGCGTCGCCACCACGGAAAACGCCCCGTTCAGCCCCCACGCCCACGGCAAGAACCCGCCCGTCCCCGCTCGGTTCAGCCCCAGGGGGAACGGCAGCCCGATCGCCACCGACACCGGCGCGATCAACGACAGCAGCAGCCCGGACCGGGCCAAGAACGACCAGTCGAGCGTGGCCAGAATCAGCGGTTGCAGCCACATCAGCACCAAAGCGCACCAAACCAGCACCACCGCGGCCACCACCGCGATGGCCCACCTCGGCCGAGCGACGACACGTTCCGACAACGCGCTGCCCAGGCCGGAGAACACCAGCATCCCGGTCAGCACCAGGGCAAAGCCGTTGGTCCGGTCGCCCAGCCAGAAGCTGGCCTTTTCAATCAAATAAATTTCGATGAACAAGAAACCCAGGGCCAGTGCGGGGAAATACACCACCGCCCGAGGCAACCCGGCGCGCGACGATCGGATGCGTCCGGGCGCGGCGAGCGGCACCAGCAGCACCAGCGCCGCGATCGCCACCGCCTGCGCCAGGACAGCCAGGTTGACCAGCGCCCCGACCTCGGCCTGCGGCAGGATTTCCAGCCGTTTCAGGATGGTGCCGATGCGATCCAGCCGCAGCACCGCATAGAAGAACGGCTGGTCCAGCGTGATCGGTGCCAGGTTGAACTGATCACGCGACGGTGATGGTTGGCCGGACAAGATCGCCTGCGCCTCATCCGCGATCGAGTCATCCGGGCCACCCGACTCGACCTCCCCCTTGTCGAACGACACCGCCGGCAGGTCGTTGTAGATGTCCGCCCGAGCCTTGGCGACGTCCAGACCGGGATACCAGGACATGTCGAACGACCGGTCGTCGCAGAATTTCCGGGCGGTGGCGATGGCCGCGGCGCTCCAGCCCTCGCGAGAGACCAGGATGCGGACGTTCCACGCCGAACGGTAGACGATGACATGGGCGGCCGGGTCATCGATGCCGGCCGCCAGCAGGGCGGCGCGCACGGTGGACAGCATACGCAGCGCATACACCGGGAAGTCACGGATCGACACCGGGATCGACACGATGCCGTTCGGCGCCAGCACACCAAGGTAGGACACGATCGCTTCGCGGCTGAACGCCGTGGCATTGGTTTCGGCAGCGTCCAGGAAGTCGGCCGACAGGTCCACCACGTCGTAAACCCCGCGGCCGGTATTGGCGAGCGGCGTGGACCCGACGACCCGGACATTGGGGGAGGGCGCGACCGGCGAAACCGGACCCAGACCGTCACGCATGACCCGCAGCAGTTCCGGTTCCGGCTCCAGCACGCGAACCTGGGCGGCGCCCAGACGCAGGACCTCGGCGGTCCGGAATCCGCCGGACGCACCGACCACCATCACCCGCGCCCGCGGAACCAACTGATAGGGCAGCGCATCCAACGCCGCCCCCGCATAGCCGGACTGGATCGGCTGCCGGCTCGGCAGCGCCGCGATCCGGTTGCCGTCGCGATACAGGCCGTAGCTGCGTGGCGGCCCCTCGACCCCCAGCATGCCGGCGTTGTTGGAAATATCGGTATCCACCCGTTCGGTGAAATCGTCCAACAGCGCGTAATCGCCGCGTGGCGTGTTCACCGAGGCCGCGATCTTTGCATTCGGCGTGTGAAGCGGGGCGTATATTGCCTTGAAATCATTATAATCCGCTTCATCGTCCCCCAGCAGCACCGCCTCCGCCGCGCCAAGGATGAGAACCGCCGCCAGCACCGCCTTCCACCGGTGCGTCCCCCCGGAAAAGACAGCGGCGAACGCCAGTGGCACCAGCAGCAGCGGCACCAGGTGGAACGTATGCACGGCATACATCGCCGCCAGCACGACGGCCGACCCCGCCCCGGCACCGGTCAGGTCGAACGCGTACACCCGGCCGATACGGTCGGCGTAAAGGACAAAACTCAGGCTGATGAACAGGCCAGCCAGGAAAAAGAACGGCAACAGCGCGGCATAGTAGCCAGCGATATTCCACAACTGCGGTTGCCAAGTGACCGGATTCTGCAATTGCAACGGGTTGAACGGGTTGGTTGTGGTGAAGTGGTAGCCAACCGCGGCGGTCAGCACCAACGCCGCCGGCAACGCCGCCATCAGCACCGGCGCACGCCGCACGAATGCATCGCGCCACAGCGCCAGCACCACGCCGCTTAGCGCGAAGCCCACCATCACGATGGAAATCACCCAGTAGCCATACTCGGACCACTTGGCGACGGCGAAATATCGCGTCAGGGCCGTCTCGTAGCCGACGGCGGCGAGCGAAACCAGAAACAGCGCGGCGAAATTCACGGCCAGACGTACCGCTGCAAAAAACGTTCGGTCACGTCGTTGAAGCGCGCCGCGTCGTCGACGAACAAGGCATGGCCAGCATCGGCGAACACATCCATTTCGGTATCCGGGCGGTTTCGCATGAGGTTCTCACCCTGCGCAACCCAAAGCGGCCGAATCACATACAACAGGGGTACTTTTGCCGCATACACCGCCTCCCGCCAGTAGGATCGCGGCACCGGATAGGCCAGCAGCCGCCTCGCCGCGGCTTCCGGCGTCCGCAGCGCCGCCAGCGTCAAACGATCCAGATAGGAAGCCGGTTGCCGGTGGTGGAACATCCCGCGCACGAAGGACCGCATCGCCACCTCATGGTTCGGCGGCGGCCCGCGGCGTGGTGGCGCGGGGTGGTACTGCGGCGCCGGTTCCTCGCCCACCGAGTTGTCGACCAGGATCAGGCCGGCCAGCCGCCGGTCGCCCGCCACGTGGATGGACGCGAGCACATCCAGCACCCCGAGCGACCAGCCGACCAGCACCACCTTCGGTTCGTCCAGATGCGCGACCAGTTCGGCGATGTCGCGGCCACGCCGCTCCGGTTCGTAGCCGTTGTCGGGAATAGAGGAATCGCCCTGCCCGCGCGGATCGAACGCGATCACATGATACTGGCGCGAAAACGCCTGGATCTGCGGCATCCAGATCCAGGCCGGCATGGTCCAACCGGGGACGAAAACCAGGGTATGAGCGGACGGCGGCCCGGCTTCCAGGTAATGCAACTGAACCCCGTCGCTCGACAAAAAGAAATGGTCGGTCACCGCGCGCGGCAACGCCAGCGACTGCGCCGCGGGTGAGGCAACATGGACCCGAACCCGAGACTGGGCCGCCGGGACACCGACCGCCAGCAGGCCGAACAGGAGACTCGCGGCAAGGAACAGCCCGTGGCGCATGGCTGTCAGAAGACCAGCAGGCACGCGCCGGTCAACCTGCTTTTTAGGGTCGCGCGATCACGATACGCCGGTACTGCCAAACCCGCCCGCGTCGCGCGCCGTCACATCCAGGCTGTCCACCTCCCGCCACGCCGCCCGGCTGACCGGCGCCAGCACCGCCTGGGCGATACGAACGCCACGCTCGACGACGAAGGTTTCGGTGCCGGTGTTGAGGATGATGACCCCGATCTCCCCACGATAATCCTCGTCGATCGTGCCGGGGCTGTTCGGCAGGGTGATGCCGTGCCGCAGAGCAAGACCCGATCGCGGGCGGATCTGCAATTCGTAGCCGGGCGGCAGGGCGATCGTCAGGCCGGTCGGGATCAGTGCGCGTCCTCCGGGTCCTACGGTAACCGGATCCTGAACGGCGGCGATCAGATCCATGCCGGCGGCCCCGTCGGTGGCATAGGACGGCAACGGCAGGCCCTCGGCGTGGGGCAGACGGCGGACAAGGATGGGGATCGACATGACATCAGTCTGCCGTGCGCGACCGGAAGCGCGCAAGCTGGTGTGCCTAAGCCGACACCTGGCCGAACGGGTGGCCTGCTCTGCGGCTGGAGGCCGCCCTTCAATCGACACGTGATTTTCTGCCTGCTTGCGCGGGCCGGCCGGCAGGCTAGCTTGACCCCATCATGCGGATACTCGCCCTCGATTCGGCCGTTGCGCGCTGTTCGGCGGCCCTCGTCGCCGGCGGCGAGGTCATCGCCGGCTATCAACAGAACCTCGACCGCGGCCAAGCCTCGATCCTGCCGGTCATGGCACAGGACTGCCTCCGCGACGCCGGCCTCCAGGCCGCCGATCTCGACCTGGTCGCGGTGACCGTCGGCCCCGGCAGCTTCACCGGCATTCGCGGCGGCGTGGCGCTGGCGCAAGGCATCGGCCTCGCGGCGGACCGCCCGGTGATCGCTGTCACCGTCGGCGAGGCGCTCGCCGACTCCCTCCCCCAGCTCGGTGGCCGGATCTTGTGGTGCGCTGTCACCAGCCGGCGCGGCCGGATTTTCCTGGAGGTCGGCGACACGGTGCTCTCCCTCGCCGTAACCGAGGTGCCCAACCCGCCGGGGCCGGTCGCGATCGCTGGCCCCGCCGCCCCCGACGTCGCCAGCCGGCTCGCCGCCCGCGGTGTCAACGTCATGCTGACCGATGCCCGCCTGCCGACCGGCCGGCATATCGCGCAGGTGGCGGAGCGGCGTTTTCTCGGCACGATCCGCCCGCTGGCGGCCGAACCGCTCTACGTCGATCCGCCGGAGGCCAAACTGCCGGGCGGCAAGCCCCCGCCCGACCCGGCCGGTTGAGACCCGTGCTGTACCGCGCCACGCAGGCCGACATCGATCTCATGGCGGCTATCCACGCCAGCGCGTTCGCCGGTTCGGACGCCTGGAGCCGGGACGTGTTCAGCCTCCAGGTCGCCCTGCCGAACGTGTTCGGGCTGTTGCACCCCTCGGGCGGCTTGATCCTGGTCCGGGTCGCGGCGGATGAGTCGGAAATCCTCACCCTGGCCGTGGACCCGGCGGCGCGCCGCGGCGGGATCGGTTCGGCATTGCTGCGCGAAGCAACGACCCTAACCGCGACGATGGGCGCAAGCACGGTCTTTCTTGAGGTATCGGTCGCGAATATTGCCGCCCGCCAGCTTTATGCCTCGGCCGGCTTTATCCAGGCCGGCCGGCGGCCACACTATTATTCCGATCATTCCGATGCGCTAGTGTTACGGTTAAATATTGGGTAAGATTAGGATGCCGCGCCGGAACCCGCGACCTCCCCTCAGGATTGGCCCCGGCGGATCAACAGGCGGCTGATTCCATCCGCATCCGTCTCCAGTGAAAGCACTTCGTGCCCCTGCTCCGTTGCAGTCCGGGGAACATTGCGAAGCGGCTCCTCGCCCTTCAACATGACCAGAAGTGTTTCGCCCGGCGCCATCTTGTCCAAGGCCAGACGCGTTCTGACGAACGTCATCGGACAAACGTCTCGGGTAATATCGATCTGGCGTGTTACATCTTGCATAGCCGACACGATCCCATTTTATTCAATTTGTCCAGTCGCTGTTGCTAAATGGCGGGACAAGTTCATATATAGACGCAGCATAACGACTAGAAAGGTTCTAAAATGGCTGAAAAGCCGATTGACTCCGTTATCCTCGGGCTGACAGCCCAGATTGTCTCGGCCCACGCCGCCAACAATGAGTTGGAATCTGCCGCCCTGCCGCTTGTCATAAAAGCCGTTTATGACACTTTGGTAAGAATTGAGGACGTACCCGCCGCCCCGGTCGAACGCCCCGCGCCCGCCGTGGCGATCCGCAAATCCGTCTTTCCCGATTACATCATCTGTCTGGAGGATGGGAAACGGTTGAAGATGCTGAAGCGGCATCTCGCCACCTCCTACAACATGACCCCCGATCAGTACCGGGAGAAATGGGGCCTGGACGCCCGTTACCCGATGGTCGCCCCCAACTACGCCGAACGGCGGTCGGAGCTGGCCAAGCAGATCGGCCTGGGCACGCATCGCACGTCGGACCGCTGACCGGCCCGAACGTCACGCCATTGGATCCCGGGGGAGCCGGACATCCCTCCCGGTCGATCCATGGTTTTTTGTCGCGAATCGGTCGGAAACGTACCGCGTCGTTCGCCCATCGCGGCACCGTTTCCGCCATCCCGGCGTTGGAAACCCGCCGTCTGTCGTCGGGGTGGCCCCGGGTGGCCGGATATTCGGGGCGCACACCCAGGCTTCCCTGAAAGCACCCTGGCGTTGTATGCGGTTGCCTTGGTCGTCCCTCCGCAAGGGGCGTAGCCAGGGAATGACCGCAAGGAACCGAATGGAATCGCGGATCGAGCGCCTGTGCGTCGAACGAGGCCTGAAAATGACCGGCCAACGCCGGGTCGTCGCACGCGTTCTGTCCGAGGCCGGCGACCATCCCGATGTCGAGGAGCTGTACCGCCGGGCCTCCGCGCTGGATCAACATATATCGATCGCGACGGTGTACCGGACAGTTCGGCTGTTCGAGGAGCAGGGCATCCTGGAACGCCGGGATTTTGGCGGTGGACGCGCCCGCTATGAACCGTCGGAAGACGGTCCGCACTACCACTTGATCGACGTCGAGACCGGCAAGGTCATCGAATTCCAGGACCCCGAACACGAGCGGCTGATGCATGCGATCGCCGCGCGCCTTGGCTTCGACGTGGTGTCGCTGCGGCTTGAACTGTTCGGACGGCGGCACGAAGCGGCGGCGCCGGCGAGATCGGATGCAGCGCCTGGCGATCCGGCACCTGGCCACGACTCCACCGCCGCCAGCCGCGAGCCGCGGCTCCGCGACACGATCAAAGGGGCCAGCCGATGAGCCAGACGAACGCAGCCGCGGACACTGCCGCGCCAGGCACGCCGTTCGCCGAGATCCGCAGCGGCAACCTCGGGGTCCGGCTTGCGATGGATGCGGCGGAGATCGACGCCGGACAGGCCCTTCGCTACCGCGTGTTCTACCAGGAACTGGGTGCCCGGGCCGACGCCGACACCACTCAGTCCCAGCGCGACAAGGACATCTACGACACCGTCGCCGACCATCTGCTGGTGGTCGATCACGCGTTGGGTGAAGGGCCGGAAAGCGTCGTCGGCGTCTACCGGCTGATCCAGCGCGAGGGCGCCCACCAGGTTGGGCATTTCTACTCCTCGGACGAATACGACATCGGACGCATCGAGGCGCTTCCCGGCAATGTTCTCGAACTCGGCCGGTCCTGCGTCGACAACGGCTATCGCAATCGTTCCGTTATGCAACTGATGTGGCGCGGCATCGCCGCCTATGTCTTCCAACACAAGATCGAGTTGATGTTCGGCTGCGCCAGCCTGCCGGGCATCGATCCGGATGCCCTGGCGCCGGAACTGACCTATTTATACTACAATCATCTTGCGCCGGCGGCGATCCGGCCGCGCGCCCTGCCCCACCGCTATGTCGAGATGCGCCGCCTGCAGCGCGACGAGATCGACGCCCGAGCGGCGCTGACGCGATTGCCGCCGCTGATCAAAGGCTATCTGCGGCTGGGCGGTTTCGTGGGCGACGGCGCGGTGATCGATCCGCAGTTCAATACTACGGATGTCGCCGTCGTGGTGCAGACCGATCTCGTGACCGACAAGTATCACAAGCATTACGAGCGGCAGAGAGGGGAGACAGCGGACTGAGACGCTGTCGATGCCGCTGCTGATCGGCAGGCTGTCCGCACTGCCGCAGCGAATGGCTGCGCTGCGCGGTTGGCGCGCCGACCTTACCGCCGTGCTGTCCGGCGTGGTCTCGGCCCTCGCGCTGCCGCCGCTGTACGGCTTGCCGGCCCTGCTGATCGGGATCCCCGTGCTGCTGTGCCTGATCCAGGGCGCGCGCGGTCCGGCGGTGGCGGCGCGGCGCGGCTGGTGGTTCGGCTTTGGCCTGTATCTGATCGGGTTGTACTGGATCACCGAGGCGATCCTGGTGGAGGCCGCGCGCTTCTGGTGGCTGGTTCCGTTCGCGGTGCCGGGGCTGGCGGCGATCATGGCCGTCTTCGTCGCGGTCCCGGCCGCCGTGGCGTGGTGGGCGCGCCCCGGTTGGAGGATGTCCCTCACCCTGGCCGGCGCCTGGGTGCTGGCCGATCTCGCGCGTCAGTTCATCGCCACGGGTTTTCCCTGGAACCCGCTTGGCAGTGTTTGGGAATTTCCCGGGCGGTTCGGGGACATCATGATCCAACCTGCCTCCCTGGTCGGCGTGCATGGGCTGACTCTGGCGACGATCGTGCTGGCGTCCCTGCCCGTGCTGGGCTGGGCGTGGCGTGCCGGCGGGCTTGCCGTGCTGGCGCTGTGGATCGGCTTCGGCATCGTCCGGCTGGATCAGCCGATGCCGCCGGGACCGAACCTGACCGTGCTGCTGATCCAGGGCAACGTCGCCCAGGGGCAGAAATGGGACCGGGCGCTGATGGTCTCGATCTTTCGTCACTACCTGGCGCTGACTCGGCAGGCGGTGGCGCAAGCCGACGGTCATCCGGCGGTTGTGGTGTGGCCCGAAACCGCCAGTCCGGCGTTGCTGCAGACCGATGGTACGGCTCGCCAACTGATCGCCGAAGCAGCCGGCGGCAACACCGCCCTGGTGGGTTCGGTTCGCTTCGACGACGCCGGACGCCCGCGCAACAGCTTGTTCGCCCTCGGCGCCGGCGGCACGATCGAGGCAATCTATGACAAATGGCATCTTGTGCCGTTCGGCGAATACCAGCCGGATTGGTTGCCCCTGGGTGTCCAGGTCGTGCCCGGTGGTGGATTCGCGAGCGGCCCGGGCCCGCGGACGCTGCACATTCCCGGCATCCCGCCGGTTGGCGCACTAATCTGTTACGAGGCAATCTTCTCGGATCAGGTGATCGATGAAACGGACCGGCCGGATTGGATGGTCAACATCACCAACGATGCCTGGTTCGGCAATTCCGCTGGCCCCCGGCAGCATCTCGCGGCGGCCCGCATGCGCGCGGTGGAGGAAGGCCTGCCACTGATGCGGGCGGCGAACACCGGCATCTCGGCTGGATTCGATGCGAAAGGCCATGAATTGGGCCGGTTGGAGATGCAGGTGGCCGACGTTTTGCCGGTTCACTTACCACCCCCACTTGTGCTACCTCTGTATGCGCGCGTTGGCTTGCTGCTACCGGGAGGCGTAGCGGTTTTGGCGCTGATAACGGGCTTGCTTGGAAAATTGCCTGGGAGGCGAGCGCGTGATGCTAAATTTTAATACGATTTTAGACATATGTTACCCATTGACATAAAAATTCCCGCGAGTTGACAATTTTTGGTTGCAGACCCTCCTGAATTCTTATAATTTGTGACCTAGTTCCTTGTTCGTAACCGCCGGTGGCGTGATAAGCTTGGGACGTGATATGGTCCTCCCACGGAAATGAGGAAAAAAGGCATGGCAGGGGCCGAACAAGTAATTGGCAGTGACAGAGAGAGTCGCCCCAGCCCCATCGATATACATGTGGGTTCTCGTATTCGTTTGCGCCGCACGTTGCTGGGCATGAGTCAGGAACGTCTGGGCGAGTCACTGGGCCTGACATTCCAGCAGGTGCAAAAATACGAACGCGGCGTCAATCGGGTCGGCGCTTCGCGTCTGTTCGACTTGTCCCGTGTCCTCGACGTGCCGATCAGCTTCTTTTTCGACGACATGCCGGACAGTCTCGCCGCCAACTTCGGTGGCATGCCGCATCGTCGCACCGGCGGCGTCGCCGAACCGCAGGATCCGTTCGGTGACGATACGCTCAGCCGGCGGGAAACGCTGGAGCTGGTCCGAGCCTATTACCGCATCACCGATCCATCGATCCGCAAGCGCGTGTTCGACCTGATCAAGTCGATGGGCCCGGCTGAACCCTGATACAAGCTGCCACGGGGTATCTTCAGACTGAAACGCTGCCCCTATCCTGGGGCCGGCGTTCCTGCGTTGTCTGATGCCATCCCCGCTCAGCCGCCCGGCGGGTCGAACGCGCGGATCGGCGGCAGCGGGCCGTCAAAGCGCTCGATCTGCACGATCGTCAGTTGCCCGGTGCAGGCCTGCGCCAGTTTGGACGTGCCGGCGTCCCGGGTCAGCACATTCGGATTGCCGTGGACGCACAGCGGGCCGGCGGCGGCTCGGTCCAGCGGATCGTACCACGCACCCGTGGCAAGCTGAACCACCCCCGGACGCACCGCCTGACTGATCACCGCGCCCGCCAGGCAGGCACCACGATGGTTGAACAGCCGCACCACGTCGCCGTCGGCGATTCCACGTGATGCCGCATCCGCGGGATGCAGGCGCACCGGCTCCCGCCCCTTGATCTTCGACGCCACGCTGATCGCGCCAAAATCGAGCTGGCTATGCAGGCGAGTCGCCGGCTGGTTCGCCACCAGGTGCAGCGGATATTCCCGCATCAGCGGACTTCCCACACCCTCCACCGGCGGCATCCATGCGGGATGGCCGAGGCAATCGTCATAGCCATAGCTGGCGATGGTGGCGGACGCGATTTCCACCATGCCGGTCGGCGTCGGCAGCTTGCGATGATCGGGATCGGCGCGGAATTCCCGCACCACGCCGCCATCCCAGGGCAATGTCGGCAACACCAGCTCACCCGCCGCCCAAAACGCATCGAAATCGGGCGCGTCGCACCCCAGCCGCACCAGCGCCGCCCGCGTCGGTTCATATAGATGCCGCAGCCAATCCTCGGCGGAGCGGCCCTCGGTGAAGCTGTCGGCCACGCCCAGCCGCGCCGCCAGATCGGAGAAGATGGTGTAGTCGTCGCGGGCCTGGCCGAACGGTGCGGCGGCCGGATGCATCGCCACCAGCAGCGGATCGTTCCCCGCCGCGCCGATATCCGACCGCTCCAGCGTCACCGTCGCCGGAAACACGATGTCGGCGTGCCGGGCAGAGGCGGTCCAGACCGAATCATGCACGATCACCGTGTCGGGACGGCAGAACGCCTGCCGCAGCCGGTTGATGTCCTGGTGATGATGGAACGGGTTGCCCCCGGCCCAGTAGACCAACCTGATGTCAGAATATGTCAGCCGCCGTCCGTTGAAGTCGTAGTCCTGACCCGGGTTCAGCAGCAGATCGGCAATACGAGCGACCGGGATCAGGTCCGGCACGTTGTTCTGCCGCTGCGGCAGCGTCGGTAAAGGCACCGCCAGCGACGGTTTGCCGATATTCGCCAGCGAGCCCATCGCATAGACAAATCCGCCGCCGGCCAAGCCGATCTGCCCCAGCATGGCGGCCAGCACGACACCCATCCACACCGGCTGCTCGCCATGTTCGGCGCGCTGCAGCGACTGCGCGCAGGTCACCAGGGTGCGCTTGCCGGCCGCCTGGCGGGCGATGTCCCGGATCGCCGCCGCCGGCAGTTCGCAGATCGCGGCCGCCCAGTCAGCGTCCTTGGCGATACCGTCGGAACGGCCGGACAGATAGGCCTCGAATTCCGGATAGCCGACGCAGTAGCGGTCGAGGAAGACCCTGTCGTGCAGTCCCTCCGCCATCAGCGTGTGGGCGATGCCCAGCATCAGCGGAACGTCGGTGCCGGGACGGATCGGGTGCCAGACCGGCTCGATTTCGGGCGGAAGATCGTCCCGCAACGGGCTGATCAGATGGAATCGCGCACCCCGCCGATGCGCGGCCAACAGATGATCGCGGGCGAGGTGCTGGCTGGTGCCGCCGCTGCTGACGGCGGTGTTCTTCAGCGGCAGGCCGCCGAAGGCCAGCACCACATCGGTTTGGGTGGACAGTTCCTGCCAACTCACGTTCTCCCGCCCGGCGGCTTCTTGCGACCCGATGACGTGCGGCAGGATCACCGCGGCAGCGGCGGAACTGTACGTATTGACCGACTTCACATAGCCGCCGAGGACATTCAGGAAGCGGTGAACCTGGCTTTGGGCGTGGTGGAAACGGCCGGCGCTGGACCAGCCATACGATCCTCCGAACACCGCCCTGCCCCCATGATCGGTATAAACCCGCCGGAGTTCGCGGGCGGCGAGGTCGAGTGCGACTTCCCATGACACGGGGACAAAATCCTCTCGCCCGCGCCGCCGATCGGGTCCCGGACCGTCCTTAAGCCAGCCCTTGCGGACCATCGGCGTGGCAATACGGGCACGATGGTCCAGCGCGGCCGGGATGTTGCCCAGCAGCCGCGCTGGGTCAGGATCGCTGGGATGTGGAATGATCCGGATGCCGTCTTCGTGCCGCAGGACAGAGAATGCACCCCAGTGGGAACTGTGCGGGATCGGATATCCCGCGGGTTCGAAATCCATACACATGTCCATACAGCGTTACAGATCTAAGGCTACCCCACCCCAGGCGATGCGTCCATGCATCCCCTTGGGCCGTCCCGCTCGGGCCTTCATGATTCGTTAACCCATCCCGTTTATGACGGTCGGACGCATGACCGGACAGGGATCATCGCCTTGAACATTATCAGCCATCTGCGGCTCCGCACCAAACTGACAGTGCTGCTGGGCATGTCGGCCGCGGCGATGATCGCCATCGGTATCGCCGGTGCATTCTCGCTGCATCAGCGCATGCTGGACGACCGGATCGAGAAACTGCGCGCCGTGGTCAATTCCGCGGTGACCCTCGCCGACGGGTTGGAATCACGGGTGGTCGCGCATGAACTTACGCGCCAGCAGGCTATCGACATGTTGCACAGCGACATCCGATCGATCCGCTTCGATGGCGGGACGGGCTACCTGGGAGCGTTGGATACCCGCACCGCGGTGACGCTGATGCATGGCGTCAACCCAAAGCTGGAAGGTGCGTCCTCGACGCTCGACATCGCCACGGGCAAGCCGATCACCCGCCTGATCGCCGATGCGGTACGGTCGTCTGACGAAGGTGTCGCCACCTACTGGTATCCGAAGCCGCATGAAACGGTCGCGCTGGAGAAGGTCGTCGCCGTGACCCGGTTCGCGCCGTGGGACATTGCGATCTTCGCGGGTGCCTACACCGACGACCTGGACGCCGCGTTCGATGCCTCGATGTGGAGGACCGGCACCATTGGCTGCGCGATCCTGCTGCTGACGGTGCTGATCGCCTGGCTGATCAACCGCGACATCACCCTGTCGCTGGGCGGGCTGAAACGTGCCATGGACCGCCTGGCCACCGGCGACCTGACGACGCAGATCCCCGGTGCGGACCGGCGCGACGAAATCGGCGGCATGGCGACCACGGTGCTGGTGTTCAAGGAGAACATGACCGAGGCCGAACGCCTGCGCGCCGCGCAGCAAGCGACCGAACACCGGATCGCCGCCGAACAGAAGGCGACGCTGGGCGGCATGGCGGACGGTTTCGAGGGCAAGATCGGGCATCTGGTCAAGACCTTGTCGTCAAGCTCGACGGCGCTGGAATCCACCGCCCGGTCGCTGACCGCCACGGCCGGCGATGGCAACCGCCAGGCCACCGCGGTTGCCGCCGCCGCCGAACAGGCCAGCACCGGCTTGCAGACGGTGGCCTCGGCGGCGGAGGAACTGACCGCCTCGATCGGCGAGATCAGCCGTCAGGTCGCGCAGTCGTCACGCATCACCAGCAAGGCGGTCGACGACGCCAAGCGCACCGACGCGATCGTGCGTGCGTTGGCCGAGGGGGCGGAGAAGATCGGCGCCGTGGTCGGCCTGATCACCAACATCGCCAGCCAGACCAATCTGCTGGCACTGAACGCCACGATCGAGGCGGCCCGAGCCGGCGATGCCGGCAAAGGCTTCGCCGTGGTGGCGTCGGAGGTCAAAAGCCTCGCCAATCAGACCGGCAAGGCGACTGAAGAAATCGGCATGCAGATCACCCACATCCAGGCCTCGACCAAGGAGGCCGTGGAAGCCATCAGGGGAATCTCCATCACCATCGAGGAGGTCAGCACCATCGCCACCGCGATCGCCTCGGCGGTGGAGGAACAGGGTGCGGCCACGTCGGAGATTGCCCGCACCGTGCAGCAGACGGCACAGGCCGCTCAGGACGTGACCACCGGCATCGGCGGGGTCAGCCGAGCGGCGAGCGACACCGGGATTGCCGCCGGACTGGTGCTGACGTCGGCGTCGGATCTGTCGAAGCAGGCCGAACAACTCGGCGGCGAGGCGAACACCTTCGTGGCAGGGGTTCGGGCGGCTTAGGGCACGATTGCGTTCGGAGTTTTCGTGCGACGCTGTTGTGGGCCGGCGCTGATCCCGGGTTCCTGTTCAACGCCAAGGCGCCAAGATGGCTGAACGCTCTCCAGGGCACGATCTGGTTGCCCGCCAGATCGTTGATGCTGTGTTCGTCGTTCACACTGGGCCCGGGACTGATGAAATCAGTTCACTTGGCGCCTTGGTGTCTTGGCGTTTCAGCGGAGATGAAGCCCCGCACACCGACATGGTTCGATCCGCCGTCGCTCCACGCCGGCACCGGAAGCGCTCAAATCGTGTAATTGAACGACTGATACGCAAGATCGCTCAGCGTCTGGTCCATCGACCGGGACGGCTCATCCGTCTCGACGATCCGCACCACCTTGGCCGGCACACCGGCCACCGTGGCATGCGGGGGCACCGGTTTCAGCACCACCGAACCAGCCGCCACCCTTGCATGCTGGCCGACCTCGATATTGCCCAGGATCGTCGCGCCGGCGCCGATCACCACGCCCGAACGGATCTTGGGGTGGCGGTCGCCGGACTCCTTGCCGCTGCCGCCCAGGGTCACGCCGTGCAGCATGGACACATCGTCGCCGACCTCCGCCGTTTCGCCCACCACCAGCCCGGTCGCGTGATCCAGGAAGATCCCATGGCCGAACTTCGCCGCCGGGTGGATGTCGGTCTGAAACACCTCGGACGACCGGCTTTGCAGGTACATCGCGAAGTCGCGCTCACCGTTATGCCACAGCCAGTGGTTCAGCCGGTGCGCCTGGATGGCATGGAAGCCCTTGAAATACAGGAACGGCTCCATCAGCCGCGTGCATGCGGGGTCGCGATCCAGTACCGCGGCGATATCGGCCTTCGCCGCCTCCACCATGCAGCCATCGTCCTCGGCCGCCTTGCCGAACGCCTGCACGATCAGCGGCAGGGAAATCGTGTCGTTCTTCAAACGAGCAGCGACGCGATGGAAGACCGCTGCCTCGAAGCTGGGCTGGTTGAGGATGGAATCGAAGAACAGCGACGCCAGTTTGGGTTCGCGTTGATAGGCTTCCTGGGCTTCCTGGCGCAGGCGGACCCACAGCGCGTCGGTGACGGCGGCCGCCTCATCGGGGTGAACGAGCATCAAATGGCACGGATTGGGGCGCATTTCGAGGGATCCCGGTGGAGATGGGGCGTTTGCCCTACATGTTCGGTGGCACGGCAGGTTCGTCAACCTCCCGGACTTCGTTTTAATGCCGTTTTGGCGAACCGTCCGGGCCCGCCGTCGCCGATCTGATGTCAGCGAACCGGGAGAAACCGACGTAAACGCCGCACATTTCCGAGAGATCGCCCGAATTGCCGCGATCGTCGCGCCCCTGCCTTAATTCCATCCCGCCCCCCTTCTACCCTTGCGGCGTCGCTTCAGGAAGGAAGAAGTCTTATGCGCCGGTTCGTTGCAACGCTTCTGCTGGTTGCGATTGCGTTTACGTCGACCGCCTGCGTCGTGGAGGAACCAGGTCCCGGCCCGGGTCACGCGCGTTGGTGCTACTGGCATCCCGGTCGCTGCCACTAACCGAGGCTGAGCGCCTCGAACCCCTATGGCGCCGGACCGGCGGCGCAATCTTTGGAAAGGTATTTATCTTGCGTCAAATCGTAGCTCTGCTTCTGTTGCTCGGTGTCGCCTTTGGCACATCGGCCTGCATCATCGATCCCGGCCATGGTCACGACCACGGCTGCGGCTGGCACTGCCGGTAATCGTTTATCTCGGGTGGCCTGCTGATCCCCGGCATTCGCCGCGAAACGCGACGAATTTTTGGGGCAGGACACTAGACCAACCCCAGGGCGAGATCGGGCCGATCGGTGATCAGCCCGTCCACCCCCCAGGCAATCAGCCGGCTGATATCGGCCGGCTGATTGACCGTCCAGGGCAAGACCAACAGGCCCAGGGCGTGAGCTTCTCGAACGTGGCTTTCGGTCAGATCGGTGTGGTCCGGCGCCCAGATCGGGCCGCCCTCCGCCGCAACCCGCCCCGGGACCGACCCTACGCCGGTCGCATCACCCCACCACAACGCAGCATCGCGAACGGTTTCCGCCCTGGTCAGCCAGGCCAGCCTGATATCCGAACGGGTTTGGCGGACATGCCGCTGCACGCGCCAGTCGAACGACTCCACGATGACCCGGCCGACCGCCCCGGCAGCATCGACGACCGATAACGTCGCATCAGCCAAAGCCGCCGGAGTTGCGGTCCAGTCCGGATGCGCCGGGTCCGTCTTCACCTCAATGGTGAAGCGGGCATGTGGCAAGGCCGCCAGCACCTGGGCCAGCGTCGGGATGTGCGCACCGTCGTTCGGCGCCTGTTCAGGAAACTGGACGGACAGCGTCGATCCGGGCCGAATACGGCCGACATCGTAAGCGGACAAGGCCGCATGGGTCAGCGTATGGATCGCCGGGCCGCGCCGCGTCAGCCATACCCCCGCCCCATCCCGCGCGATGTCCGGATTCAGCACCGGATCGTGCGACAGCACGACCACGCCGTCGGCGGTCATCGCCACGTCGAGCTCAAACGCCTCGACACCCAGCGCGGCGGCGGCCAGGAAGCCCTCCAACGTGTTTTCCGGGAACAGCGCACGCGCACCCCGGTGGCCTTGGATGTCGATCTTTCGCGTCATGGCGTGATGGCTACAAGGTTCGCCGGCGGTTGTCATGACGCCCGTCCGCGAAGCCGTTCCGGTTGAAAACAAGCCTGAATCGTCCTCACCCCGGCCAGGCCGGCATCCCGCGGAACCCCGGCAGAGCCTCGACCCGCCGCAGCCAGGCGCGAACAGCGGGGAATGGCTCCAGCGTGATGCCGCCGTCTGGCGCCACGGCGACGTAGGAATAGCAGGCCAGGTCGGCGATCGTCGGATGATCGGCGGCGAGAAAGACCCGCGTGGACAAATGGCCATCCATGAAACCCAGCAGGGTGGATGCCATGCCGGCCGCCTCCGCGGCGCTGCCGTTGACGGCTCCCTTGGCGATCAGCCGTGCGAGACCCGGGCCGAACTTCGCCTCTCCCGCGGCGATGGAGAGCCAGCGCTGGACATGGCTGGCGCCGATCGGGTCTTCCGGCAGCCACGGGCTGTCCGGGGCGTATTTCTTGGCCAGATAGACCAGGATGGCGTTGCTGTCGGCCAGTACCAGCTCGCCATCCTGCAGCACCGGGATTTGCCCGAGCGGATTGAGGCGGCGAAAGGCGTCCGATTGGCGGACCGCGGCAGGGGATTCGGCGAAACGATACGGCAGTTTCAGCATCAGCAGGAACAGTTCGACCCTATGCGCGTGCCCTGATAACGCGGTGCCGTGCAGGACGAGAGGGGACTGAGGCATGATACTGCTTTCCTCATTTTGCGGGCGCCCAGCATGATCCTTTCAAACAGCAGAGAGAATCGGGCGTATCGGAAAGTCAGAATTTCATTCATCGCAAGAATGAACCGGCCTTCCAAGGACATTTGCCCCTGGGCGGACCAGTGCTACCGTTACGGCGCCACGGGCTATGAGGGCCCCAGCCGTCGCTGACAGGGGAAACGCATCATGCAGTACACCACACTCGGCCGCACCGGCCTGAATGTCAGCGTCGCCGGCCTCGGCTGCGGTGGTTTCAGCAAGCTCGGTCTTGGCACCGGCCACTCGGCCGATCATGCAGTGGGGATCATCCGCCAGGCGCTGGACCTCGGGGTCAACCTGATCGACACCGCGGCGGTCTACGGCACCGAGGACGTGGTGGGCGCCGCACTCAAACACGTGCCTCGCGACACTGTGGTGGTCTGCACCAAGGCATCGAAACCCGCCGGCGACAAAACCTTCACCGTGGACAAGATCGTCGCCAGCCTGGAAGGATCGCTGACCCGGCTGGGCCTGGATTATGTCGACGTCTTCCAGCTTCACGCCGTCCCACCCGCCGCCTACGACCACGTCCGCGACGAGATCGCGCCAGCGTTGCTCAAGGAACGGTCGAAGGGCAAATTTCGTTACCTCGGCATCACGGAGACCGCGCCGAACGATCCCGAACAGCATATGCTGAACCGATCGATGCAGGACGACATGTGGGATACCGCGATGGTGGCGTTCAACCTGATGGACCAGGTCGCGCGCACCCAGGTGTTTCCGCATACGTTGGCCAATCGAATCGGCACGCTGATGATGTTCGCGGTCCGCAGCATCTTCGCCCGGCCGGCACAACTCGTAGCAACGGTGAAGGAACTCGCCGCGTCGGGCCAACTACCCGCATGGCTGGCGGAAACCGACGATCCCCTGGGCTTCCTGGTCCACCCCGACGGCGCCGACAGCGTCACCGACGGCGCCTACCGCTACGTACGCCACGAACCGGGCGTGGATGTCGTGCTGTTCGGCACCGGCGACGCGGCGCATCTGCGCGCCAATGTCGCCTCGATCCTGAAACCGCCTCTGCCGGCGGCGGACCGGGCGAAATTGCAAGATCTGTTCAGCCATCTGCGCGGCGTCGGGCTGGAGGCCCCACCGTCACGGCCGAGATAAAAACCGCCGCGATCAGGCCGGATAATCCAGCCGGCCCGCCACCGTTACCTCCAGCACCGCCGGCCCCTCACCGGACAGCGGCAGTTCGGCGTCCCCGTCGGTCCAGCGCCTCAGTTCGGACCCGTCATGTTCGACGCCCCACCACCCCCGCGACAAATGCGGATGGTCGAGCGGCATCACCTCGACAGCGTCACCACGTTTCAGCGTCATGTGCGACACCATCACCCCGAGGCGGCGATGATCCTCGACCCATGGCCGCATATCACACGGCCGAGCCGCGCGAGACAGCAGCCGTACCGAACCAAACCCCCCGGTCAGCAGGAACGTATAACCACCCGAACCGGTGTCGATTGGCTCGATCGTCCGCTCACCCAGAACGACGTGCAGCCCTGGATCGACGGTCGTCTCCACCTCTGCCGGCATATCAAACCCCAGCGCTGCCGCTCGGTCTGCGAGGTGACGCCAGAACGGCTCGACCGTCGCCGCATCATCGACAAACCGGCGGCAGGATTCAGCCTCACGCTGCCGCTGCCCGCTATCGGGGTCCTGCGATATCGCCCCGGCATTCTCGAACACACCGCGATTGCCTGTATCCAGGTAGCTCTCGGCCGGCAGCGCCTCGGCCAGCAGAATGTCGTGCGTATCGAGTTCCAAATGGTAATACGTTACAGTCCTGCACTGGGCCTCACGCTGGATGCTGGCCCCGTTGACCAGCAGCTTGACCGGAACCAGCACGTCACCCAGCAGCACCGCATGATCCGGAGACACCCGCATATCGCGATGCGGCATGCCCTCGGCCACCGCGTTGGCACGGATCAAGATCGGCTGGACGCTGTCAGGCTCCGGATGGCTGGTCAGATCGACATCATAACGGCCGATCCAGCCGATCGGCCGAACAACGCCGCTCACCGTGGCCACGCGATCGCCGATGGACAATTGCTCCACCGCGACCTCGCCATGGTCCGTCAGCAGCCTCGTGCCGAGGCAGTAGCTCATGGTTCAAAATTCCCTTCTGGAGACGAAGTCGAGCGATCGTGCGCCGGCCCGAAGGCGTAAATCGAGCGCCAGATCCGACTTCGCAGAAATTTGATATTTATAAAATCAAACTATAGGTTCGCGAAGCAGCCTACGGCACGTCCGTCGGCACCACGCTGATGCTGTTGAACGGCGACCCGTTGATCAGCTTGGTGCTGACAACTGTATAGACCAGCACGTGCTTCTCCGGGTCCAGCGACCGGTGGATCTGAAACGTCTTGAAGAACAGTGACGCCTGCGCGAACGCAATGACCTCGCTGCGCGGCATCGATGACGGCAGTTTCACCGGCCCCACCGCCCGGCACGCGATCGAGAACCGACTCGGATCCTCCGCCAGCCCCAGCCCGCCCTTGACCCCGCCCGTCGTCGCTCGGGACATATAACAGGATACGCCGTCCACCCGAGGATCGTCGTACCGCTCGATGACGATCTTGTCGTCCGGACCCAGCCAGCGGAAGTTCGTGTTGATGGAATCGATCCGGGTCTGCGCGAAGCCCGGCACCGAATACAGCAGCATCAATCCAGCAACGATCGACAGGATACGCATCAGACCCTTTCTCCTCGTATGCGCCGCGCCAGTTGCACCAGGATCGCGGCAGTGGCACCCCAGATGAAATGGTCCGGATGCGGCCAGACCCAATATTCCCGCCAAATTCCGTTGACGTGCTGCCGCTGCCGCCGCGGTGCATCCGGATCCAGCACGACACGCATCGGCAGTTCGAAGATCTCGTCCACCTCATGCGGCGATACCTTGTAGGTCAGCGCCGGAGGCACCACGGCCAGCACCGGCGTGATGCGGTATCCCGTCCCGGTCACATGATCGCTCAGCCGGCCCAGCACCTCGACCGACGCGGCATCCAGCCCGATCTCCTCCTGCGCCTCCCGCAGCGCGGCGGCTTCCGGTCCACTGTCCTCGGGATCGATGCGGCCACCAGGGAAGCTGACCTGCCCGGCATGCTTGGACAGATGCGACGTTCGCTTGGTCAGCAGCACCGACGGTTCGGCGCCCAGCACGACCGGCACCAGCACAGCCGCCAGCACCGGCGGGCGGTCCAGCCCGGCCAGCACCTCATCCCCGTAGATCACCCGGTCATCAGGCGGTGAGGTGGCAATTCCAGCCAGCCGCAGCCGCAGCGCCGCCGGCGTCACGCCTCACCGGGCGGCAACTCGCCCAGCGAAAAGAATTTTCCGCGACTCCACACGCCCAGCATCCGCTTGTTGCCGACCCATTCATGCACCGCCAGGGCGACCAGTTCGTAGTAGGTGGCACGGTTTATGCGTGCCTCGATCCCCAGATGTCCGGCCGCCCCCGGCCGCACCAGGATATACGGCGTGGGTTCACAGGTGACCAGATCGTGGGAGACGCGGATCGGATGATCAGGACCGGCCGTCACCACCTCATCGATGTTGGTGCGAAAGGACAGTACCTGTTTGCGGTCGTCGCCGGTCCAGTCGAGCTCGACCGCGACGAACGGCGCGTCCTCGACTTCGATCCTGCCACGTTCGGCCGGCGTCTGCAGCCACCAGCTTCCGTCCTCCTCGCGCCGCAGCACGCTGGAGAACAGGCAGACCAGCTCTTTCCGATTGATCGGCGACCCGCGATACAGCCACGTGCCGTCGCGCTTGATCAGGAACGGCAGGTCGCCGCACTCGGTCGGCACCCGAGCCGGCCTGGCCCGCATCACGCGTTCGGTGCAGGCGGCAAGCGCCTGCTCGACCATGGATTCGGCCGGTTTCACGGCGGCAGAATGGCACGACGCACTCGCCCGGTTCACAGACCCGTCTCCCTGGTTCACCGGCGCATCTCCACTGGAAGCAAAACTTCCTTACATCCACGCGATATAGGGAGCATCCCCCCGCCGGTGAAAGAGCCTATATGCTTCCACCGGCGCAAACGCGGAGGGTGTTACCCGTATGTCGGGCGGTATGGCTGGCTCGCCACAGGCGAATTCGAACTGGATTGACCCAATGAATGACGACCCGAACACCATTCTCGCGGCAACCGAGGCTCTTGGCGCCCGGGTCGTGCAGGTCCGAGCCGCCATCGGCCGGGTGATCTTCGGCCAGGATGAGGTGATCGATCAAACCTTGATCACTTTGTTGTCGGGCGGTCACGTGCTGCTCGTTGGCGTGCCGGGGCTGGGCAAAAGCCGCCTGGTGGAGACGCTGGGCGTGGTCCTGGGCATGGCCACCAAACGGATCCAATTCACCCCGGACCTGATGCCGGCCGACATCGTCGGCAGCGAGGTGCTGGACGAAACCGAAGGCCGCCGCGCCTTCCGCTTCGTCCCCGGCCCGGTGTTCTGCCAACTGCTGATGGCCGATGAGATCAACCGAGCCAGCCCGCGCACGCAATCCGCCCTGTTGCAAGCGATGCAGGAACAGCGGGTCGCCATCGGCGGCGTCGAGCACCCGTTGCCCCGCCCGTTCCACGTCCTGGCGACGCAGAACCCGATCGAGCAGGAGGGCACCTACCCCCTGCCCGAGGCCCAGCTCGATCGCTTCCTGCTGCAAGTCGACGTCAGCTACCCGGATTTGGCCGCCGAACGCGCCATGCTGTTGGCCACCACCGGCACGCCCGAGGAACCACCGGTCGAGGCGATGACCGCCGCCGACCTGGCGATGGCGCAGGCCTTGGTCCGCCGCCTGCCGGTCGGCGAGAAGGTCGTGGACGCCATCCTGTCCCTGGTCCGCGGCTGCCGCCCGGAGAGTGCCGAGGACGACATCGTCCGCCGCCATGTCGCCTGGGGCCCCGGACCCCGGGCGGCGCAGGCCCTGATGCTGGCATCGCGGGCGCGGGCGCTGTTGGGTGGCCGGCTGGCGCCGAGCATCGACGACGTCGCCGCTCTGGCTCGCCCGGTGCTGCGCCACCGCATGGCACTGAGTTTTTCCGCGCGAGCGGACGGAATCCTGCTGCCCGACCTGATCGACCGCCTGGTCGGGAAGATGGGGTGATGGCGTCCCCTTTGCGTCGAGGCCAGGCTTGGCCCATCCGTCATGGCCGGGCACCCTCTCTCCGTAGCGGCCAGGCATCCTTTCTTCGTCATGGCCAGGCACGCTCTCTCCGTCATGGCCGGGCGTGTCCCGGCCATGACGGAGAGAGCGTGCTGGCCGCCGCAACCGTCCCCCCCGCCGCCGCCGCCATCCTGATGCCATCCGGCCCAACCCTCCCCATCCCACGGCCCGCCTGAATGCCCAACCCCACCCTGACCGCCGAGGCCCTCGGCGCCCGCCTGCCGCCGCTGCTGGTCGCCGCGGACCGGGTCGCCGCGACCGTGGCGCAAGGTGTGCACGGCCGCCGGCGCGTCGGACAAGGCGACAGTTTCTGGCAGTTCCGCCGCTTCGTCTCCGGCGACCCGCTGGCGCGTATCGACTGGCGCCAATCGGCGAAATCCGGCCGAGGCGCACCCGAGGGCTGGTTCATCCGCGAAACCGAGTGGGAAGCCGCCCAGACCGTCAGCCTGTGGCGCGATGCCTCGGCCTCGATGCGCTGGCGGTCTCGTCAGGCACTGGTGGAAAAACGCGATCGGGCAAATCTGCTGTTGCTTTCCCTCGCCTCCCTGCTGCTTCGTGGCGGTGAGAGAGTGATGATGATGCAACAAGATGCCCGCCCGGTGACCAGCCGGTCCGGCCTGGACCGCCTGGCGGCCGATCTGGAAACGGTGGCGGACGACGACAACGGCCTGCCCCCGCCCGTACGACTGCCGCGTCACGGCACCGTGGTGCTGTTCAGCGATTTCCTGTCACCCTTGTCGGATATCCGCGCGCTGATCGGCAGCTTCGCCGCGGTGCCCGTAACCGGCTACCTGCTGCAGATCCTCGATCCGGCGGAAACCGCCCTGCCCTACCAGGGCCGAATCCGTTTCCGCGGCATGGAGCGCGA
This sequence comes from Acidisphaera sp. S103, assembly GCF_009765975.1. GTDB lineage: Bacteria > Pseudomonadota > Alphaproteobacteria > Acetobacterales > Acetobacteraceae > Rhodopila. Next base: position 74,611 of record NZ_LMUJ01000042.1, read on the forward strand.
AGGCGAGGCGCTGATCCCACGCGTCGAATCCGTGCGAGACGCCTACGCCGAACGGCTGAAAGCCCAGCAGGACGGCCTGGCCACGATCTGCGCCACCGCCGGCTTCGGATTCGGTGTCCATCGCTCCGACCACCCGCCGGAGATGGCACTGCTGATGCTGCACCAGGCACTGGCGGCCCGATGAGCGTGCGGCACGGCATTCAACGCCAAGATGCCAAGGCGCCAAGACGCCAAGGTGTCGTTGGGCAGCTATTCCTCGCACGTGACCGGGCGCAAGCCATCGAGAAATGGCGATCCCTGACACGCCGCCCCTCGCAAGCCCTTGATCGACAATTTTCCTCACCACCTGGGCATCCAAAAACCATCACGCATAGCGAGCGTCCAGCATCCTTGGCGTCTTGGCGTCTTGGCGTCTTGGCGCTGAACCAGCCCTGCAAAGCCACCCTGTCACTTGAAGTCGGCAGCGAAACAGCCGAATCGCGCGACCAACGCCCCGACCGTTCCATCGTCGTCGTGGGCCGGCCCCTTCTCGTCATGGCGGGCGAAGGCCCGCCATCCACGCCTTGCTGCCCCGGTC
>NZ_LMUJ01000042.1:75393-90047 GCF_009765975.1 Acidisphaera sp. S103
CGCCCCCTGGGTCCTCGCCGGCCTGTTGGTCCTGCCGCTGCTGTGGTGGCTTCTCCGCGTCACCCCTCCGGCCCCACGCTCCGAAATCTTCCCCGCCGTCCGCTTCCTCCTCGGCCTGAACGCTACGGAAGAAACCCCCGCCCGCACCCCCTGGTGGCTGCTCGCGTTCCGCCTGCTGGCCGCCGCGCTGGTGATCGTCGCCCTCGCCCGCCCAGTGCTGGACGCCGGGACCGTCCTCGCCGGCAAAGGCCCCGTCCTGCTGGTGATGGACAACGGCTGGGCCTCGGCGAGCGACTGGATCCGCCGCAAGGAAGCCGCCGGCGCCCTTCTGGACCGAGCCGAACGGGCCGGCCGCAAGGCGGCTCTGCTGACCACCGCGGAAGACGACACCGGCGCCCCGATCGCGGTGTCCGCCACCATGCCGGTGGCCGACCTGCGCGCCCGCCTCGCCCCGATGCAGCCGCGTCCCTGGCCGTCGGACCGAGCCGCCGCGGCCGACGCGATGCAGAAGTGGCGCAGCAACGGCAACACCGACGCCTCGGTGATCTACGTGCCGGACGGCCTGACCGACGGCCTGGATTTCGACCGCTTCGCCGCCGCCCTTCGCGCTACCGGCCCTGTGACCGAAATCTGCTGCGACACGGCATCTGCCTCGCTGCTGCTGCCCCCCACCAGCGAGGCCGACAGCCTCGTCGTCCACGTCTCCCAGGCCCCGCGAGCCACACCCACCCAGGCAAGCGTGCTGGCCCAGAGCGGCGACGGCCGCACCCTGGCGCGCACCGACGTCACGGTGCCGGCCGGCGCGTCGGTCGCCTCGGCGCCCATCCCGCTGCCGCCGGAACTGCGCAACCGGCTGACCCGGCTGGTGCTGGACGGGCCGCCCAGCGCCGGATCTGTTGTGCTGCTGGACGAACGCTGGCGCCGCCGCCCCGTCGGCCTGCTGGCCGGCGACCTGTCCACCGCCGACACGCCGTTCACCGGCTCCATCTACTTCCTCAAGCGCGCGCTCGGACCGTTCACCGAACTCCGCGAAGGCGATACCGACACACTGCTGAAGCGCGACATCTCCGTCCTGGTCCTGGCCGACCGCCCACTTCAGGCCGGCCCCGAACGCGACGCCCTGACCGCCTGGGTGCGCAAAGGCGGGCTGTTGATCCGCTTCGCCGGCCCGCGCACCGCCGAAGCCGCCAACAACGACACCGATACACTGCTGCCGGTGCGCCTGCTGGCCGGCGATCGCCAACTCGGTGGCGCGATGTCATGGAGCCAGCCGGCCGGCCTCGCCCCATTCCCCGCCACCTCACCCTTCGCCGGTCTGACGGCGCCGGATGACGTGAAGATCACCCGTCAGGTGCTGGCCGAACCCAGCGCCGACCTGGCCGGACGCACCTGGGCGGCGTTGGAGGACGGCACGCCGCTGGTAACCGAAATACCCGAGGGCGCCGGCCGTGTCGTGCTGTTCCACGTCACCGCCAACGCCGACTGGTCCAACCTGCCGCTGTCCGGCCTGTTCGTCGACATGATGCGGCGGCTGGTGCAACTGTCCGTCGGTGTCGCCAGCCCGCCGGGCAACGCCACACTGGCGCCCGCCCAGACCCTGGACGGGTTCGGCCTGCTGACGCCGCCGCCGCCATCCGCCACGGGACTGCGTGCCGATAAATTTGCCTCCACCCCGGTGTCGCCACGCCACCCGCCCGGATTGTATGGACCGGAGAGCAGCCGTCAGGTGCTGAACCTGTCCACCAATCTCGCCGCCCCCGAACCCGCTCCACCGATCGCCGGCGCTACCCTGGAAACCGTCCACGGATCGGCCCGTGAACGCGCTTTGGGACCGCCGCTGCTGGCGCTTGCGGTTGTGCTGCTGGCGATCGACATGCTGATCTCCCTGGCACTGCGCGGACTGCTGCGGCCCCGCATCTCGGCCGCCGCCGTTGCGCTGCTGATACTGGCCTCCCCGGCCGCGCACGCCCTGGACAGCAACCCCAACCCCGCGATCGCCACCCGGCTCGGCTACATCCTGTCCGGCGATTCCCGCGTGGACACCGTCGCCAAGGCCGGGCTGGAGGGATTGTCGGAATACGTCAACGCCCGCACAGCCGCGACGCTGTACGAACCCGACGGCGTGCAGCCCGGCCAGACCGACCTCAGCCTGTATCCACTGTTGTATTGGCCGATCACCGCCGACGCCCCCGACCTGACCGCCCAACAGGCCGCCGCGCTGAACGACTACATGAGCCGCGGCGGAATTATCCTGATTGACACACGCGATTCCGGATCGGGCGCCGGCTTCGCGCCGGGCACCGAGGACGCGCTGAAACGCATCGCCCGCAGCCTGATCGTGCCGCCTCTGGCGCCGCTGACCGGTGAACACGTGTTGTCGCACGCATTCTACCTGCTGTCGGATTTCCCCGGCCGTTTCACCGGCGACACGGTGTGGGTGCAGCGCGACCAGGACCGCACCAATGACAGCGTCAGCCCGGTGATCATCGGCGGCAACGACTGGGCCGCCGCCTGGGCGATGAATCCCGACGGCAGCAATCCCTATGCGGTGATCCCCGGCGGCCAGCGCCAGCGCATCACGGCGTATCGTTTCGGGGTCAATCTGGTGATGTATGCGTTGACCGGCAACTACAAGGGCGACCAGGTCCACGTGCCAGCCATCCTGCAACGGCTGGGCCAGTGATGCGGTCCCATCGCTTCCCGCACGCGTCATGGCCTGGCATGCCCGGGCCGCCTGACGGGGGCCATGCGGGCAAAACGCCAGTTTGCATCGGCGTCGATACACCAACCTCGTCATGGTCCGGCATGCCCGGGCCGCCTGGCGGGGGCCATGCCGGCAAAACGCCAGTTTGCATCGGCGTCGATACACCAACCTCGTCATGGCCCGGCGTCAGTCCGGGCCATCTGACCCGGCACCGGCGGCGATCGTTGCCGGAAAGCGCCCAACGATCGGTCCAAGCCGATCCGACTGCAAAGAATTTTAACGCAGATGAACGCGGATCAGTAGGGATGCACGAAGATCAAAGCGCCCGTATGACCATCCGGGACAAACCGATCCGCCTTCCCCGCTCCGCGGCTTGCAGTGTTCCTCTTCCGGAGATGGACGCTCATTTGCGTGCATCCCTGCTGATCCGCGTGCATCTGCGTTTGGAATCCTGTGCTTCCACCCCCAGGTCGGCCGCCACTTTCGGCACAGGCCGGGCGGTCGATGACTTAGGCAAAGCAGAGGGCCCGACCTGGCGCCGGGCCACGAGGAACCAAAAGCTGGCCGCGACGTGGGTTGATGTCAGCGACTCCACCATCCCCAGCCCGGACGGTAGACAAAGCGTGTTCCCGATCTGATGCGCCCCGAACAGGTCATCGCCGCGATCCACTTCGATCCGCTGCTGCCGGTGTGGCTGCTGGTCGCCCTCGGCGTACTGTCGCTGGCGTTGGTCGGCCTGGGCCTCTGGCGGCGCGCCCAAGGCACGCTTTTGCGCCTGGCCGCCTTCGCCGTGCTGCTGCTATGGCTGGCCGGCCCCCGCCTGGTGCAGGAAACCCGCGAATCGCTGCGCGACATCGGCCTGCTGGTGGTCGATCAGTCGGCGTCTATGCAGGTCGGCAACCGAACCCAACTAGCCGACGCCGCCCGCCAGTCGATCCAGGCCCAGGCCGCCCGCTTCCCCGACCTGGAATTGCGCACCGTCACCGTCCCGGAATCCGGCAACGCCGGTACACAACTGTTCGCCGAGGTCGATCGCGCGCTGGCCGACATCCCGCGCTCCCGCCTCGCCGGCACTATCGCCATCACCGACGGGCAGATCCACGACGTGCCGAAGGCCGCGCCCAGCGGCGCCCCGCTGAACCTGCTGCTGACCGGAAAAGGCGAGGAAACCGACCGCCGTCTGCGTGTCATCGAGGCACCCGGCTACGGCATCGTCGGCAAATCCGTCACCCTGCGCGTCGCCATCGACGACCTCGGCACCAGCGGCCGCACCGGCCCCGCCACCCTGACCGTCCGCCGCGACGGCCAACTGTTCCGCACCGAAAGCGTGCCGGTAGGCATTGAGGAACGCATCGAGGTCCCGATCACCAGGGCCGGCCCGACGGTGATCGAGATGGCCGCCAGCCCGCTACCCGGCGAGGTCTCGCAACTGAACAACCGCGCCGTCGTTGAAATCAACGGCGTGCGCGACCGGTTGCGGGTCCTGCTGATCTCGGGCGAACCGCATCCCGGCGAACGCACCTGGCGCCGCCTGCTGAAAGCCGATCCGTCGGTCGATCTGGTGCATTTCACCATCCTGCGGCCGCCCGAAAAGGACGACCGGACGCCGCTGAACGAACTGGCCCTGATCGCCTTTCCGGTGCGTGAGCTGTTCGTCGACAAGATCGGCGAATTCGACCTGATCATCCTCGACCGGTTCCAGAACCGGGGCCTGTTGCCGTTGCCCTATCTGGCGAACATCGCCAGCCGCGTGCGCCAGGGCGGCGCGCTGCTGATGAGCGTCGGGCCGGAGTTCACCGGTGCCACCAGCCTGGCGTCCACCCCGCTCGGTTCCGTGCTGCCCGGCGGTCCGGCCTCCGGCAACGCCGTCGTCGATGGCAAGTTCCAACCCTGGGTCACCGATCTGGGCCAGCGGCATCCGGTGACCGAGGGCCTGCTGGGCGCCAATCCGCCCGGCGACGACGGCAAGGCCCCGACCTGGGCGTCCTGGTATCGCCGGATCGAGCCCGGTCCAATCAACGGCGAGGTCCTGCTGCGTACGCCCGACGGCCAGCCCCTGCTGGCGCTGGACCATGTTGGCGAAGGCCGCTCCGCCCTGCTGCTGTCCGACCAGATCTGGCTGTGGTCGCGCGGCCACGAAAGCGGCGGCCCGCAGGCCGAACTGCTGCGCCGGATCGCCCACTGGCTGATGAAAGAACCCGAACTCGAGGAAAACGCCCTCACCGCGCGTGTCACCGACGGGCGGCTGCGGATCGAAAGCCGCTCCACCGATGCCGGCCCACCGGCGGACGTCGTGGTCACCGATCCGGACGGCAAGAAGGAAACGGTGAAGCTGCACGAGGACTCCCCAGGACGCGCCACGGCGGAGCGGGCAGCGCCAGTGCCGGGCGTGTGGCAAGTGACCCAAGGCGCACGATCCGCTTACGCCGCCGCCGGTGCGGCCAACCCGCCGGAGCTGGCCGATCTGCGGGCGACCGCCACCGTGGCCGGACCGCTGGCCAGGGCATCCGACGGCGGCGTTCATTGGCTGGGCGCCGGCGGCGTGCCGGAACTGCGCCGCACCGAGGACGACCGGTCGGCCTCGGGCAGCGCATGGATCGGCCTGCAACGTCGCCATGACCACGTGGTGACCGGCGTCGCGGCGCTGGAACTGCTGCCCGGATGGCTGTCGCTGCCGATGATGATCGGACTGCTGATCCTGGCATGGCGGCGGGAGGGACGGTAGGATCGCCACGCGCTGACCAGCCCCCCATATGGGGGCGTTGTCGACCGCCGGGATTGGGAGCAAATCCTCGATCGATCTTTTAGGGGTCGATCCCTTGGGGGGAGCAAAGGACGCCGATGTCGCACCTTGATCCGCTGCTGCTGGCCCGCACCCAATTCGGCTTCACCATCTCCTTCCACATCATCTTCCCCGCCATCACCATCGGCCTGGGCAGTTACCTCGCGGTGCTGGAAGGGCTGTGGCTGCTGCGGAAGAACCCGGTCTACATCGACCTGTATCATTTCTGGTCCAAAGCCTTCGCCGTGAACTTCGGCATGGGCGTCGTCTCCGGCCTGGTCATGGCCTACGAATTCGGCACCAACTGGAGCGGCTTTTCCACCTTCGCCGGCGGCGTCACCGGCCCCCTGCTCGCCTACGAAGTGCTGACCGCGTTCTTCCTCGAGGCCGGCTTCCTCGGCGTCATGCTGTTCGGCTGGACCAAGGTCGGCCCCGGCCTGCATTTCTTCGCCACGGTGATGGTGGCGGCCGGCACCATCGTGTCGATGACCTGGATCCTCGCCTCCAACAGTTGGATGCAAACCCCGCAAGGCTACGAGATCATCGACGGCCGCGTCGTCCCCACCGACTGGCTGAAAGTGATCTTCAACCCGTCCTTCCCCTACCGGCTGGTGCATATGGGACTGGCCGCCTACCTGGCGACCGCCCTGTTCGTCAGCGCCGCCGGCGCGTGGCACCTGCTGAAGCACCGCGACAACCCGCGGGTGCGGACCATGTTCTCCATGGCGATGTGGATGATCTTGATCACCGCGCCGATCCAGATCCTCGCCGGCGACCAGCAGGGCCGCAACACGCTACAATATCAACCGGCCAAGATCGCCGCGATGGAGGGCCACTGGGCCAACACCCCCGGCGAGGCCGTACCGCTGATCCTGTTCGGCTGGCCCGACATGGCCGACCAGAAAACCCTGGACGCGGTAGAAATCCCGCATCTAGGCAGCCTGATTCTGACTCACAGCTGGGACGGCCAATTCCCCGGCCTGGATGACTTCCCCGGCCCCAATCGGCCAGATTCAACGATCATCTTCTGGACCTTCCGAGTCATGGTCGGCCTGGGAATGCTGATGCTGCTGCTGGGTCTCGGCGGCGCCTGGTTCCGCTGGCGAGGGCAACTGTACCACCAGCGCCTGTTCCTCCGCTTCGCCGTGGCGATGGGACCCGCCGGCCTGATCGCGCTGCTCGCCGGCTGGATGACGACGGAAATCGGCCGCCAGCCCTGGATCGTCTACGGCGTGATGCGGACCTCCGACGCGGTGTCCCACCACTCCGCCCTGGCGATGAGTGTCAGCCTGGTGATCTTCGTCGTGATGTACTGCGCAGTGTTCGGCACCGGCATTTCCTACCTGCTGAAAGTGGTGGCACAGGAGCCGTTACGCAGCCCACCCATCCCCTCCACCGACGACCCCCATCTCCGCCCCGCTCGGCCTTTGTCCGCGGCGCCTGATATCGATCCGACACCCACCAGCGGGAGGACATGACGATGGGCATCGACCTGCCGCTGATCTGGATCCTGATCATCGCCTTCGGCCTGATGATGTACGTGGTGATGGACGGCTTCGACCTGGGCATCGGCATCCTGTTCCCGTTCGTGCCGCTCCGCAGCGACCGTGACCTGATGGTCAACACCGTCGCCCCGGTGTGGGACGGCAATGAGACCTGGCTGGTCCTCGGTGGCGCCGGCCTGCTGGCCGCCTTCCCCCTGGCCTACTCGGTCCTGCTGAGCGCGCTCTACATCCCAGTCGTGCTGATGCTGATGGGCCTGATCCTGCGCGGCGTCGCGTTCGAGTTCCGCTTCAAGGCCGACGAATCGCACCGGCCGTTCTGGGACGTCGCCTTCGCCGGCGGTTCTTACACGGCGGCGTTCTTCCAGGGCGCCGCGCTGGGCGCCTTCATCGACGGCTTCACGGTCACCGGCCCATCCTACGACGGCGGCGCGCTGGATTGGTTGACGCCGTTCAGCGTGTTCACCGGGATCGGCGTGATCGTCGCCTACGCGCTGCTGGGCAGCACCTGGCTGACGATGAAGACCGAGGGCGCGCTGCAAGGCCGCATGATCCTCTATGCCAAGCGGATCGTGCCGGTGCTGCTGGTCGGGATCGGCATCGTCAGCCTGTGGACTCCCCTGGCGCACGCCGCCATCGCTCGGCGCTGGTTCTCGGTGCCCGACATCTTCTATTTCGCGCCGGTGCCGATCCTGGTGCTGGCCACAAGCTGGCAGTTGATGCGGCTGCTGACCGGTGGCTCGGACGGCAAGGTGCCCCACGCCGGGCCATTCCTGCTGGCGCTGTTCCTGCTGTTCCTGGGCTACAGCGGCCTGGCGATCAGCCTGTGGCCGAACATCATCCCACCCGGCGTGTCGTTCCGAGCCGCCGCCGCGCCGCCGCAGAGCCAGGGATTCGCGCTGGTCGGCGCCCTGCTGATCGTCCCGATCATCCTGGCCTACACCGGCTGGGCCTACTACGTGTTCCGCGGCAAGGTCCGCGAAGGCGAAGGCTATCACTGATGTGGGCCCGCCGGGTCCTGTGGCTGGTCGCTATCTGGTCGGCGAGCGTACTGGCCCTGGGCGTGGCCGCGCTGCTGATGCGCGGCCTGATGAGCATGGCCGGGCTGACCGGATAGCAATCCCGCCCGCCGTCCGTTTGTACGGCAGAAGAGCGTCCCGATTGATGCCAACCGGCGTGACTCCTTATTGACCGGTTCTGTTTCACCGTCATGGGCATGACCGCAGCGCCGCGGATTGGTCAAGGAAAAGGCGAAACGCCAAGACGCCAAGAAACGCCAAGGGAAACTGTGCCAACAACACAGGCACCTCTTAACACAGCTTGCCCGATCGCTGTCGACCGCTGGGGCACTGGCGAGTCCACAGGCACGCATTCTTGGCGTCTTGGCGTTTCGATTCTGGTCAGTCGGATTTCGTTCTTCTACACGTCGTCGGCTCGCCGGCCGCTTATGCGGCGCGGCACATTCCTGGCGGCTGTCATCTGCCTCACGGCCTGATCACCGCGGAGCGTGTCGCCGTGTTGTGGCCGGGGGATACCCTGTTCGTCGTCTATTGCGCCGGCCCGCACTGCAACGGCGCCGATCAGGCGGCCTTGAAGCTCGCCCGATTAGGACGTACCGTGAAAGTCATGATCGGCCGCCTTACGGGGTGGGCGGACGAAGGTTTCCCATTCGCCAGTGGTATCGAACCCGATCCTTGATGGTCCCGAGGTGAATCATGGCGATCAGCGTTCAGGAAGAGAATCCCCGCCAAGCCGAGATCGCTTCGCTTCTTCAGCTATCCGATGCGGTGGCAGCCTCACTTTACCCGAACGCGTATCGCCGGCCGTTGGATCCGGAGACATTAGCTGTGCCCGGCATCTCGGTTTTCGTTGCCCGCACCGATGAGCGCATCGCCATGGGATGCTGCGCCCTGATCGACGGGCATGATGGCACCGCCGAGTTGAAACGTATGATCGTTAACCTCGGATTCAGGCAGCATGGCGTCGGCCGATCCCTGTTGCGGGCGGTGGAAGCAGCGGCCGTCACCCGTAAAATTCGCCTGATCCAAATGGAAGTAGGCATCCGGAACACAGACGGGCAATCCCTGTATCGCAAGGCCGGGTATCGGGAGCGTGGACCATTCGGGTCATACGAGGCATCGCCGATCAGCCTGTTCTTTGAAAAAGCCATCGGCGAGGGATCCGATACTTAAAGCCGCATGCGGAAATACCGGTACCGTTCTGTGCGGGATGCTCAGCGGGAACCAATCGCCGGCCCGAACCTGGGGTCACCACACGATCTGTTCAAAATCGTACGCTAACGGGCCATGCAGATCGCCATTGCCTTTGGCCGCGATTTTGAAAGAGGGTTCTGAAAGCAAAAAATGGTGGAAGTCCGACTTGCTCCCAATCCATGCACAAACGAACGTTTGTGAAATACAGCAAAGCGAAAGGGCCCAGAGCCAACAGTCGTGTCATCAGCCGCCTTCCCGCACCAACGCCCGTGCCTGCTCTCGCAAGACAAACTTCTGCACCTTCCCGGACGGGGTCATCGGCATCGCGTCCAACAGCACCAGGCGTTCTGGCAAGTAAGCAGGCGCGACCCGCTGTGCCTCCAGGAAATGGCGCATTTCGTCGAACGTGAGGGTCTGTCCCAGCCGTGGCAGCACGAAGGCGCAGGCCCGCTCACCCAGACGCGGGTCCGGCATCGCCACGATCGCTGCCATCTGAACGGCGGCGTGACCGCACAACAGAGCTTCGATCTCCACCACAGGGATGTTTTCTCCGCCGCGGATGATGATGTCCTTCGCCCGCCCGGTAATCCGGATGTAGCCCGCGCCATCCATCCGCGCGAGGTCGCCGGTGTCGAGCCAGCCGTCCGCATTCACCGTGTAGAACCGCGGACGCTTGAAGTAGCCGACGAACTGTGTTGCACCCCGCGTCAGCAACCGACCGGACTGGCCGCGCGGCAGCTCGTTCCCGACCTCGTCCACCACCTGCACTTCGCTGTGCGGCATGGCGATCCCATCCGACTCGCACGCCCGCTCGGGTGGGTCGTCCGGCAGCACGGTGGTTACCGCACTGACCTCGGTCATGCCCCAGATCGCGATCACCTTGCATCCGATCCGCGCCGTCGCGGTCCGCACCAACGCCGCCGGAATTGGCGCACCGCCCGAGATGAAGTAGCGGAGCGAGCGCACATCGCGTCCGGCAATACCTTCGTAGTGCGCGAGGTCGTTGAGAAAGGGTGTCGCGCCCATGCAATAGGTGACCCGCTCCGCTTCGATCAGTCGTGCCGCCGTCGCCGGGTCCCAGATGTCCTGGAGAACTATGGTGCCGCCCAGCATCAGCGGGGTCAGCACGCCGAACAGATAGCCGAGCTGGTGCGCAAGCGGCGTCGGGGAGAAGCCCACGTCACTCGCCGTGAGGCCCATCCGAGCGGCGAAGGGGACGACATTGGCGAACATCGTATTCGCCGTGTGCATGACCCCCTTCGGTTCCCCGGTTGTGCCGGAGGTAAAAATGAGCTGCATGAGGTCGTCCGGCGCGGGGTGCTGTGTTGCCTGCGCGCCGGCGTCCCGATCCGGGTCGAGGAAGTGCCGTGTGAAGGAACTCTCGGCAGTCCCGACCGCGAAGACATGCCGCAAGGTTGGCACCTCCGCCGCCACCTCGTGCGCCATCGCCTCGAAATCGAAACCGCGGAACCGCTCCGGGACGATGAGTACGCGCGTCCCGGTAAGCCTCGCCATGAAGGCGAGCTCCCGGTGTCGCAACACCGGCATGATGGGGTGGGTCACAGCCCCGATCCTGATGCAGCCGAGGACGACCGCCAGAAATTCCCACCAGTTCGGAAGTTGGAAAGAGACGATGTCCCCCCGTCGGATACCGAGTGCATGCAGGCCGTGGGCGATCTTGTCAGCCGCGTGGGCAAGCTGGGCATAGGAGACGCGGATGATTTCTCCGGTGTCGCCGCGCGAGGCCACGATGGCTGTCCGTTCCGGATGTGCGGCAGCGTGCGGCTGGAAGAATTCCGTCAGCACTTTGTCATGCCAGGCGCCACTTCGCCTCATGGCCGTCGCCCGTGCCGCGTCGAGTTGGATAGCCCAATCCGTCTGCCATTCCTGCATTGATCCGCCTCCCCAGGTCGATGGTCGTGGCGTATCAGAGCAGGAACTGAAGCACTTTGCCTGAAATGCAAATGAAAGACCTCTGAAATTGGTATAAGGAAATTGCGGTCGAGATCTCTGTATTGGGGAGCGGATAAAATGCCGGGCGCGACCTACCGATTTGGTCGGTTTACCCTCGATATCCCGCGTGGCCTGTTGCTCGGGCCAGACGGTGCGGTCGCATTGCGTCCCAAGTCCTTTGCGCTGTTGCAGCTCCTGGCGCGGAACCCGGACCGGCTGCTAAGCCATGACGAAATCGCCAGCACGGTGTGGCCTGAGACCACTGCCACCGACGAGAGCATCGTCCAGTGCGTGCGAGACATCCGACGCGTCCTCGGCGCTGACGCCAACACATTGATCCGCACACTGCCTAGGCGCGGCTATGTGCTCGTCTCCGCTGTCCCCCCTGAGGCAACCGCAGACCGGCCCATGCTGGAGGTGCAGCCGGTGGCGCCGGTCCCGGACACCGCGGCCGGACGCGCCCTTGCCGAGAGCCTGACCGAGGAGGTGATGACGGATCTGATCCGACGTCGCGCGGTTCTGATCGCAGCCGGGCCAGACGGGCAGACACGCTATCGGCTCTACGGGAGCATACGCACCGAAGGTGACCGGGTGCTGATCCACATCCGGTTGATCGATCGGGACATCACGGCGCACATCTGGTCGACCCGTTTCGACCGTCATCGAGACGAGCTTGCCGCGTTGCAGCCCAGCCTCGCCCGGGAAATCGCCCGCGCCGCGGAGCAAGCGATTGCCGCCGCGGAGCGCCGGCATGCCCTGCACGGCGCAGTCGAGGCATTTGGACCCTGGCGCCTATACCAGCGAGGGCTTTGGCACAGCTGGCGTTGCACACCCGCCGATAATGCCGAGGCACGGCGCCTGTTTCAGCGCGCGATCGAAGCCGATCCGGCCTTTGCAGCTGGCCACGCCGCTCTGGCGATGACGTATCTCTACGACGGCTTCATCTATGATTTCGCGCCCGGCAGCGACTCCCTGGCTCGTGCCATGGCGATGGCAAATACCGCAGTCCGACTGGACCCCGAGGACGCGACAGTGCGGGCGACTCAGGGAATGTTGACCTTCGTGACCGGAGATATCCGCGCCGCCTGGGACCAGACATCGCTCGCCATGGCACAGGCTGAGGACCTCGCGTGGGCGCGGAGCGTCGGCGGCCTGGTGAAGCTCTATGCTGGTTACCCCTCTGAGGGCCGTTCCCTGCTGCTCCAGGCGCAGCGGATCGCGCCACACGATGTCCACGAAGGGATCACCGTTTCGCAGACAGTCATCTCATATTATTATGATCGAGAATATAAGCAGGCTGTAATGGCGGCGCAGGCTGGGATTGCACGCTATCCGGCCTACCCACTCACACACCGATGGCTTGCCGCCGCACTCGCGCAGCTTGGCCAAAAGCAAGAGGCCCGTGACGCTCTCCGCCAGGCGCAAGCTGTCTCCCGCCAATCATTTCTGGGATACGTCCGCAAACGCCCGTCCTGGTTTCGGCTGGAGAACCACGAGCACATGCTCGATGGCCTGCGCAAAGCCGGCTGGCGTGCGCCTTAGACGTCGTTTGCGCATGAGGTCTGCCAAAAGTCGTTGGCGTACGATTTTGAACAAATCGTCTGGTGACCCCAACCTCCCGCCACCACCTTGTCCAATACCAGATCGCCGACGGGCGGAGCGGATGCCGATCGATGCGGGGTTGATGCCGCTGCCGCGAACCCATCATAGTGAACGCAATCTTGGGAAGGGAGCGAATCGTGCCTGGCAAGCGACAACCTGCGCGTTTTGCTGCGGTCCCCCCATCTGGCGGATCGGTTGACTTACGCCGCCGAACCGCTGGGAGATGAATGCTCCGTTCAGGTATCGGCTTTGGGTCGGCATCGTCTCGGCCATAGCGGTCTTGACAGTTGGCAGCTCGGTTTTTCTGTTACTAAGGCCCTCCCCGTCACGGCAGGTAACGGTTCATCCGTTGCCCGCACGGGCAACGCCCGCGACACAATCGACACCAACGCCTGCCCTCCAGATCCCCATCCAAACCGCCACGATCCCCGAAATCGACGCCCACCGAGGCACCACCCCCACCCTCTTCCACCTTCAGGAAGACCCCGACGTCCTCGTCCTCGATTTTCCCAACCTCCACGACCAGGCCCAGATGCTCAACCGCATCGCGGCCCTGATCGAAAAAGCCGACATGCCCCGCGACCGGGTCGTCACCGAACCGGAACTCGATGCCCACATCCGTGCCGCCGGCGGCGACCCGGACGCCTACTACTACGGCCATGACTACCGCGCCGCCGATCTCGCCCGCTTCTTCCAACTTGCCGCCGACGAGAAAATCCCGCTCAACCCCCAGGAAACCTGGCTGCGCGACACCCTGGACCACGCAGGCTGGCTCGCCCCCAAGGCCAATGGCGCGCTGATCTCCATCCCCGGCATCACCGGCGTCATCGATGCCGCGTCCCGCACCACAATCTTCCGCCACGAACTGTCGCACGCCGTCTATTTCACCGACCCCGCCTATGTCGACCTGACCCAGCGCTTCTGGACCACCATGCTCAACGACACCGAACGGGCCGCGATGACAGCCTTCCTCGGCAAGGACGGTTACGACACCAAGGACGAGGACCTGATGGCCAACGAAGGCCAGGCCTACCTGATCCACACCCGGGATCCACGCTATTTCATGCCCGCAATGGTCGGCATCGACCCGACCCGCGAAGCCACCCTGCGCGGCACCTTCGTCAACACCATTCCCGAACCTTGGCTCAAGGCAAGCGCCCTGGCCGTCGCCCCCATCGTCCCGGCCACCACCGCTCCGCCGGAAATCAGCGCTGAGCCGTCGTCAGCACCAGGGCATCCGCCGCCACATGTCCCCCTGCCTGGCGAAGGGCGGCCATGGCTGCCTCCAGTTCATTGATGAATTTGACCCCGTCCTCCTCCACCGGCCGCCGCACCGGGAACAGCGACTTTGAAGAAACGATGGCAACCACGATGTCGGTCCCATAAGGCGGACTGACCCGCCCGACCAGATCGTCGCCGCCACGCCCGAGCCCAACCAGCGCGCCGGCGTGATACCGCGGCGGAGCGCCAAGATTCGCCTCCATCAGATGACTGACCTGACCGTCGCTGCTCAGGTCGTCCAGCCGCACCTCGCCGTCGAAGTCCGGCATGTTCAGGCGCAGCCTGATTTCTTCCCCCGTTACCAGGGTCGTTTGCCCGCCAATCGACGACAACCTGGCACCGCCGCCGCCCGCGTTGGCGCGCACAAGGTCCGCCAACCGGCACGACAATTCGGTCCGTGGAAACGTCTGCACCGCAACATTGACCGCCGACGGCGACATACGGGCGACAATCGCATTCAGTGTATCGCGAGGCGCGCCCGACCCGATAATGCCCTGGAATGAGGTGACGCCGGACGTCCCCTCGGTCAGCACGGTCACGGTCGAGCAAGGCAGCGCGGCAACCTGGGCCGCCACCGACAACGCCGGCACCGCCGGGGCCGGCGGGGCCGGCGGGGC
>NZ_LMUJ01000042.1:90267-231850 GCF_009765975.1 Acidisphaera sp. S103
AGCGACATCAGCCGGTGGCATCGCCGACTGGATCGCCAGCGCGAACGCCTGCGCGCTGGGGAATCGCTCTCCTGGCTCCTTGCGCAACGCCCGTTGCAGCACCTGATCGAACGCCGTCGGCAAGCCCGGCACGCGATGCGACGGCGGCTCGAACGTGTCATTGACAACCGCCTGACCGATCGCCGCCATGGTTTTGCCGGTGAACGGGCGAGACCCCGTTAGCATCTCATAGAACAGCACGCCGCACGACCAGATATCGGAATGGAAATCGATCGGGTCCCTGGCGGTGAACTGTTCGGGGGACATGTAGGGCGGCGTGCCCATCACTGTTCCGACCAGCGTCAATTCGCTGTTCTCGATCCGGACGATGCCGAAATCCGCCAGCTTCACCCCGCCATCCGCGGGCAGCATGATGTTGCTTGGCTTGATGTCGCGATGCACCACCGACAGCCGATGGCAGTTGTCCAACGCCTGCAGCACACCGCGCATGATCTCTCCGGCCCGAGCCAGCGTCATCCGTTCGGGGCGGTCCAGCACCGCCTTTAGGGTCTCCCCATCGACGAATTCCATGACGATGTAGGCCTCGCCGTCTTCCTCGCCGTAATCGTAGACCTGCACCACGCCGACGTTCGACAAGCGGCCGGCGACCTGCGCTTCCTGCCGGAATCGGGCCAGTAGTTCCTCAATTTCCAGCACATCCATGTCGCCGGGTCGCACGACCTTGATGGCAACGCGGCGGGTCAGCGACGTGTCCCACGCTTCCCACACCGTCCCGGCCGCACCGCGTCCGACCGGTCGACGAAGCTCGTAGCGGCCCAGTCGTTTGTCCACGTGCCCTCTCTTTCGGATCGCGCACAATATTATAGACTGACGGCAACAAGGCGCGAAGATACTGACCGGGGTTAAATCGGTAGCGAGTGGTTTACCAAGACCGATTTGCCGGATTTGTCACGGCGAAGGAACATGATGCTCGAAGCCAGGCTGACGATCGAAGGCAATCCGCAGCCCATCTCCCTCATCGGCGCCGGCCCCTGGCAGGTCGGTCGTTCGGCTGAGGCGGATGTCGCCTTTCCGGACGACCACTCCTGCTCCCGCCAACAGGCTCGTATTATCCGAACCGACGATGGGTTTGCGATCCAGCACCTGTCGCGCGGCACGCCCACCGCGATCGATGGCGAACCCATCGCCGGCACCGTTCCCCTGCTGGACGGCGCCCGGATCACCTTCGGCGTCCAGCGCGTGCTGTTCACGCTGATCGAGGCGGAATTCCACGAGGCAACGATAATCGGGCGGGCCGAACCCATCATGGCCAGTCCCGATCGCCTGTCGCTGGATCGCAGCCTGACGGTCGGACGGCAGGATCACCCCGGGCAGATCGTGTTCGACCATCCGGCGGTATCCCGCCGCCACGCGGCCTTCGACGTTGCCAACGGTTCGGTCGCCGTGCGCGACCTGGGCAGCACCAACGGCACCTTCGTCAACGGCACGCGCATCGACCGGCCGCACCCGATCGCGCCCGGCGACCGGGTCGATATCGGACCATTCCAACTGACCTTCGACGGCAAGGGGCTCACCAGCACCTCCCGCGCCGGCAACGCCGCGCTCACCGTCAGCGGCGTCAGTTGCGACGTGCGGATGGCCGGCGCCCCCGTGCGCATCCTGGACGGCGCGACGTTCGACATCAAACCGCGTGAATTCGTCTGCATTATCGGTGCCAGCGGGTCGGGCAAATCCACCCTCATGAACATCCTCGCCGGACGCGCCCTGCCCAGCACCGGTGAGGTCATGCTGAACGGCACCAACCTGCACAATTCCTTCGATGCCATGAAGCAGGACATCGCTTTCGTCCCGCAGCAGGACGTGCTGCATGAGCAACTGACGCTGCGCCAGGCGCTGGATTACGCCGCCCAGTTACGCCTGCCGCGCGACACCACCCGCCAGCAACGCCAGTCCATCGTCGAAACCGCCGCGCGTAGCGTCGATCTGTCGGGACGGCTGGACACCAGGATCGGTTTGCTCAGTGGCGGTCAGAAGAAACGGGCAAGCCTGGCCAGCGAGATCCTCAATCGCCCGTCTTTGCTGTTCCTGGACGAAGTGACCAGCGGCCTCGACGAAAGCACCGACTGGGAGATCATGCGCCTGCTGCGACGGCTGGCCGACGAAGGCATGACCATCGTCGTGGTGACCCACACCTTGGCCAATGTCGAGGCGTTCTGTCACAAGGTCGTCTGTATGGGTCGCGGCGGCCACACCACGTTCGTCGGCGCGCCGGACTCCGCGCTGGCCTTCTTCGGCGTGCAACGATTGGGCGAAATCTTCAACCGCATCGAAGAAGACGGCGCCCGATTCTGGCGTGCCCGTTTTGAGGATACCGGATCAGACACGATCATCGACCTCGGCACGGTGCGCCACGCGGCACTTACGCCCGCACCGGTTTCCCGCCGACGCGAAAATCCCCTGCGCATGGCTAGTCTTGTCGCACGTCAGTTCGGGATCCTGACCCATCGCAACACCAGGCTGCTGCTGGCGGATCGGCGTACCTTGGCCATGGCGGCGGTGCAAAGCATCCTGATCGGCGGCCTGATGGGCTACGCATTCGGCACCTTCGGCACCGGTCCCGAAACCGTCACCGGCAAGAACGCCCTGCTCTTCCTGCTCGGTTTGACATCGATATGGTTGGGCTGCAACGGCGCCTCGAAGGACATCGTCGGCGAACTGGTGATCTATAAGCGGGAGCGCGACATCAACCTGTCCACCGCGGCCTTCGTCGCGTCGAAATATGTCGTCACCGGATTGTTCACCATCCTGCAACTCACGATCGTGTTTGCCCTGACCGCCCTGCTGGCGGAACGCATTCCCGGCCGCGCCCTGCCGCAGTTCGGCATCCTGCTGGCGGGCGGCCTGGCAGGCACGGCGATCGGGCTGGTGATCTCGGCCTTTTCCAACACCCGCGACCAGGCCACCACGATCGTTCCGCTGGCGCTGGTGCCGCAGATCATCCTGGCCGGCATCCTGGTGCCGCATCTGCCCGCCCCGGCGACGCTGTTCGCCAAGGTCGCGGTCAGCAGCTTCTGGCTGACCGAGGCCATGAAGTCCGTCTACATCGCCGCAGAGGGCCCGATCGCCAACATGACCGCCGAACCGACCGGCACCGGCGTCCTGATCGTCATCGCCCACGCCGCCGTGTTCCTGCTGATCACCTACCTGGCCGCCCTGCTGCGCCACGGCGGCCGCAGACGGCGCGCCTGACGCGGTCGCACGAAACCGACGCACCGAACCGGCGTTTCCACCGTGGTCCTTGAAGCGGAGCAACGGCGATGGATGATGTCGGGCTGGAAACCAAGCATTACGAGGGACCGGCCGGCGGCTGGGGGTCCCTGGGTGGCATCGGACGTGTCCTCGCGCGCGAACTCTCGACGCCCGCCGTCCTCGAAACGCTGGTTCGGCAGAACAAGACCGAAGGCCACATGTGCACGTCCTGCGCCTGGGGTAAGCCGGCGCATCCCCATATCTTCGAGTTCTGTGAGAACGGCGCGAAGGCGACAATCTGGGAACTGACGCGCGACCGCTGCACGCCCGAATTCTTCGAGCAGCACACCGTGGCCGAACTGCTGACCTGGCAGGACTACGACCTGGAAATGCAGGGCCGGCTGACGCAGCCGATGCGATACGACGCGGCCACGGACAAGTATGTCGCGTGCGAATGGGACCAGGCTTTTGCCGAAATCGGCCACGAACTACGAAAGCTGGAGCCCAAATCGACGGTTTTCTATGCATCGGGAAAAGCCAGTCTTGAGGCGTCTTATCTCTACAGCCTGTTCGCCCGATTTTACGGGCACAACAACCTGCCCGACAGCTCCAACATGTGTCACGAGACAACATCTGTCGGCTTGAAGAAGGTCCTCGGTTCGGCGGTCGGCACCTGCGTGCTGGAGGATTTCGATCACTGCGACGCGATCTTCTACTTCGGGCAGAATCCCGGCACCAACAGCCCCCGGTTCCTGCATCCGCTGCAGGATGCGGTCCGGCGCGGCTGCAAAATCGTCACGTTCAATCCGGTGCGTGAAAAAGGCCTGGAGCGCTTCGTCAATCCGCAAAACCCCATCGAGATGCTGACCGGGCACGGCACCGATCTGTCGTGCATGTATCTACAGGTGCGCCCCGGCGGCGACATCGCGGCCCTGATGGGCCTGTGCAAGCATGTGCTGTGCGTGGATGCACAGCGGCTGCTCGACGGCGAACCCGGCGTGATCGACCGTGCGTTCATCGCCCAGCACACACATGATTTCGGGACCTTCGCGGCGGCCGTGGCTGCCGCCGAATGGGACGAGATCGAGCATGTTTCGGGAATCTCACGCACCGAACTGGAAAGCGCCGCGGACATCTATATCGCGGCGGAACGGACGATCGCCGTTTACGGCATGGGGCTGACGCAGCACGTCCATGGCTCCCAGAGCATCGGCATGCTGGTCAACCTGATGCTGCTGAAGGGCAATGTCGGCCGCCAGGGCGCGGGCGTGTCGCCGGTACGCGGCCATTCCAACGTGCAGGGCCAGCGGACGGTCGGCATCTCCGAAAAGCCGGAGCTTGTGCCTCTCGACAAGCTGGCGACGATGTTCGATTTCGACCCGCCGCGCGAAAAAGGCCTGACCACGGTTGATGCCTGCCAAGGCGTGCTCGATGGGTCGGTCCGAGCCTTCGTCAGCCTGGGCGGCAATTTCGTGCGCGCGATCCCCGAGCGGGAGGCGATGGAGGCGGCTTGGACGAATATGGCACTCACGGTGTCGATCGCCATCAAGCTCAATCGCAGCCACCTGGTTCATGGCAATGCGGCTTACATTCTGCCGTGCCTGGCGCGATCGGAACAGGACATGCAGGCCAGCGGCCCACAATCTGTTTCGATGGAGGATAGTTTCAGTCACATCTATGGGTCGGTCGGGAAACGTGGGCCGGCCAGCACGCATATTTTATCCGAACTGGCGATCGTCGCCGGTATGGCAAAAGCAACGTTGCCGGCGCACCCCAAATGGCGCTGGGATGCGTGGACAGCCGACTATGCCATCGTGCGCGACCTGATCGCCGAGACCTATTCGGAGGAATTTCACGACTTCAATGCGCGCCTGTTCACGCCGGGCGGGTTCTATCGCGGCAACAAAGCGCACGACCGGGTCTGGAAAACCGCAAGCGGCAAGGCCGAGTTCACATCGCCTACCGGACTGTCCGCGTTGGGCGTCGGGGACGCGCCCGGCCGGTTTCATCTGATCACGATGCGGTCGAACGACCAGTTCAATACAACGATTTATGGTTTCAGCGACCGGCTGCGGGGATTGGAAGGATCGCGCATGATCCTGCTGATCAATCCCGGCGACATGGTTCGGCAGGGGTTGAAGGAAGGCGATATTGTCAGCCTGACCTCCGATGCCGGCGACGGCGTCGATCGGCTTGTGGCGGGACTGACCGTCACCCCATTCGACCTGCCCGATGGGTGCCTGGGCGGCTACTATCCCGAAATGAACCCGCTGATACCCCTGTGGCTGCACGACGAAGCGTCCAAGACGCCGGCATCCAAAGGGGTTCCCGTGCGCATCAAAGTCTGACGGCGCCGGTCGGAAAGGCGGCTCGGCCGTGTTTCCCGGCCAGACCGGTTCGGCTATGGTTCACGCCCGGGACCCCTGTCGCCCCAACCACCGGGAGCAAACAACATGCCCACCCTGTCCCCAGCCCGCATCGGCATCGACGTCGGCCGCAAACTGCCCCTGGAGGACGCCATCGCCTGGGCTGCCACCAACGATGTCGGCATCATCGACATCCAACTCGACACCGGTGCCAACGTCGTCACCAGCTTCGACGACCGTCGCGCCCACGCCATCCGCCGGTCGTGCGATCACCACGACATCACCCTGGGCCTGCACACTTTGTCCGCCGTCAACGTCGCCGAATACGCTCCGCTGGTCGCCGACGCCGTCGACGCCTACCTGCACGCCTACATCGACGCCGCCGTCCTGCTGGGTGCGGAATGGATCGTCGTCCACGCCGGCTTTCATTTCTCCGCCGACATCCCGCAGCGCATGCAGGCCGCCCTCGACCGCCTGCGCCGCGTCGCCGACTACGCCGATCACAAATCCGTGCAACTGCTGCTGGAAAACCTGAACAAGGAACCACCGGACGCCGAGGTCCATTACCTGGCCCACACAACCGAGGAATGGCGCTGGTTCTACGAAAAACTCGAATCTCCTGCCCTGCATTTGTCCTTCACCGCCAACCACGCCCACCTTGTCCCCGAGGGCGTCGAAGGCTTCCTCGCCACCATGCCCCTGGCCCGCGTTCGCGAGGTCCGCCTCGCCGACTGTTTTCGCAATGGCAAGGAAGAACATCTGGTCCCCGGCCAAGGCGACTTCGACTTCCTGGGATTGTTCAAGGCCCTTGAAGCAAGAGGTTACACCGGTCACTACATGAACGCATTCGGCTCCCTGAACGACATGCTGGAAGCCCGAACGATGTTTGCCGGAATGGCGATGGACTGACACACTGGCGGTGTCCAAGACCAAGGGGGAACAACAATGCCTCGCCTATCGAAATTGCTGCTGGCCGCGATGGTCGGCAGTGCGCTGCCGCTCGCCGCGATGGCCGACGTGGTGGTGTCGTCCAATGACGGCCACTCCGTGATGGATGCCAAGAAAACCATCGTCGCGCCAAACCCGCTCGGCCGCGACTCCATCACCGTCATCGACGTCAAAGCCTACCCGCCCAAGATCAAGGCAACATTCGACGCCCCCGGCAGCGTCGTCGGCCCGCCCGGCGCGATTTGGCTCAGCAAGGACGAAAGCTGGGGCATCGTCACCTCCGCCACCAAGGCCGACGCGGCGGCCAAAACCGGCGGCATCTCACCCGACGACCGGGTGGCCGTGTTCGACCTGACCGCCAACCCGCCCAAGGTCACCCAGACCCTGGCCGCCGGCGCCGGCGCATCGCAGGTGCGCGTATCCCCCGACGGCACCCTGGCGCTGGTCGCCAACCGCGCCGAGGGCACGGTCTCGGTCTTCACCGTCAAGGACAAGCAACTGACCGCCGCCGGCAAAGTCGATACCGGCAACGCCAAGTCGCTGCCCAGCGCGGTGGTGTTCGTCGATGACAACAACGCCCTGCTGACCCGCGGCGGCGACAACATGGTGAACGTCCTGCACATCGACGCCGGCAAGGTCACCATCGACCCCAGGCCAATCACCACCGGCCTCGCGCCCTACACCATGGACATCAACGGCGCCCACACCCTGGCCGCCGTCTCCAACATGGGCCGCGGCGACGGCGACGAGGATTCCGTCAGCCTCATCGACCTGAAATCCAAACCCTACCGCGTGGTCGGCACAGTCGGCGTCCCCAGCGGTCCGGAGCCGATGAAGTTCTCCCCCGACGGCCGCTTCCTGGCGATTGGCGCGGAAAACGGCAGCACCAAGACCGCGGACAATCCGTTCCACAGCGACCACGGCCTGCTGGGCCTCTACGCGGTGGAGGGCCAGACCCTGCACAAGATCGCCCAAGCCAACACCGGCGCATGGATCGAGGGCATCGCCTTCGCCCGCGACGGCAAGACCGTGCTGGTGCAAGGCATGCAGGACCGCAAGGTC
Organism: Acidisphaera sp. S103; assembly: GCF_009765975.1. Lineage (GTDB taxonomy): Bacteria > Pseudomonadota > Alphaproteobacteria > Acetobacterales > Acetobacteraceae > Rhodopila. Next base: position 97,893 of record NZ_LMUJ01000042.1, read on the forward strand.
GAGGTCTTCCGCTGGAACGGCAAAACCCTGACCCCAGGCAAAAGCCTGACCATCGACAGCGCCGGCCCGGAATCCTTTGCCACCGCCTGGCCGTAACGAAAATGGGCAGCGCGTGAAGTGCCACGTCGCTGCCCCATCGGCCCGGGTTCACGCCGGCCCAATGTCCCAGACCCACGCCACCCTCTGGCATCGCGCCACGCCGCCCTCGCCGTCATGGCCGGGCGTAGTCCCGGCCATCTACGCACCGGCGGACGAGGCGAGGTCGGCCGACCCACACCCTCACCACCCGCGTCTATACACCCGCCACGACAACCCCAAGCCTCCGCGCCACACGCCGAGCCGTCTGCAGCCGCGTCTCGGATATCCCACGAACCGACAGCCTGGCCTTCTCCAACACACCCGCCGGCGCCGTCTCCGGCGTTCCACTGTTAAACGGCGGCTCCGGGGCATAAGCCATGTAAAGCTGGATCCCCTGCGCGACCTCATCGCCGCGCAGATTGGCCGCGACCCGCAGCGCGCCGTCAATCCCCGCCGTCACCCCGGCGGCAAACACGATGTTGCCATCGACGACAACCCGTTGGTTGACCGGAATGGCACCAAAATACGGCAGCAAATCCATCGACGCCCAATGCGTCGTCGCCCGCCGTCCCAACAGCAACCCAGCCGCGCCGCAGATCAACGCGCCGGTGCAGACCGAGAACACACACACCGCCCCCGCAGCCTGATCCCGCACCCAGGCCAGCACGGTTTCATCCTCCATCAAAGCCTCCTGCCCGAACCCACCCGGGACATGCAGGACATCAAGTTTCGGCGCGTCGGCCAGCGCCGCATCCGGCGTCAACCGCAGCCCCCGCACATCGCGCACCGGTTCAGCGGTCTTGCCGTAGACCCGGTACGTCGCATTCGGGATGCGCGACAACACCTCGAACGGACCGGTCAAATCGATCTGATCCAGCCCCTCAAACAGCAACGAGCCGATCTGCAGATGGGTGTCATGTGGAATCATGTGTGAAACTCCTCCGAGTGAAACTGTCCGAGCGCCCACGGGGCAGCCGGTTGGCGTCGGAACCGATCGCGATAGGCACCGGGCGGCGTTCCCAGATGCCGCAGGAAGGCGCGGCGCATCGTCTCCTCCGTCCCGAATCCGCAGTCGGCCGCCACCGCCGCCAGGCCGGCTTCGGCCTCCTCGAGCCGCCGCCGCGCCGCTTCCACGCGCATCCGGTCCACCATCAGCCCTGGCGAGACACCCAGTTCGCGCACGAACACCCGGGCGAATTGGCGCGGGCTGAACCGCATGCGGTCCGCGAGCATCTCAACCGTCAAAGGCCGGTTCAGGTTGTCGGCGATCCAGGCGACGAGATCGTGCAACCCGGACCCCATGGCGGTCTGCGCGGCCAGCGCGGTGCTGAACTGACCCTGGCCGCCCGGACGCCGCAGGAACATCACCAGCTCACGAGCGATCGCCAGCGCCAGACCGTGGCCATGATCCTCCTCGACCAGGGCCAGCATCAGGTCCATCCCCGCCGTGACCCCCGCCGAGGTCCAGAAATCACCGTCACGGATGTAGATCGGCTCTGCCTCGACACGGACTGCTGGATAGAGGCGCGCCAATTGGTCGCACCACCGCCAATGCGTCACCGCGCGCCTGCCATCCAGCAAACCGGTCGCGGCGAACACGAACGCCCCGGTACAGACCGACGCGACCCGCCTGGATCGGCACGCCAGCGCCCGCACCGCGGCGCGTAATTCCGGCTCCTCCGCCCGATTTCGTGCTCCTTCCCCGCCGGCGAGGACCAGCGTGTCGATCGGCCGGCTGTCGGCGAGCAACTCCGCCAGCGACCGCCCCGCCGCCACACCCACGCCGCATGTGGTGGCAGCCGCGCCCGACCCGTTGCTGGCCGGTACGACCGCCACTTCCACGTCATACAGCGGCACGGCCGCCGCCTTCAGCCGTCCCGCCTGGCCAAACACCTCCGCCGGACCCGCGAGGTCAAGCAATTGGGCCGGGGCGGGTGCGATGATCAGCGCACGCTTCGGCGGCTGGGTGATCGTGAGTGGCGTATTCATGGCGCGACGTTGCCAGGGCTGGGCTATGGCAGCAATGACATTGTCCCCACCATTTCTGCCATAAAACTACAAAGGGCTACCGATTCTGCGCCGCCAGACCGCTCCGAACCTGAAGCCCCCACCGCCGCTGCCCGGTCAGGAACGACACCCATCCCAGGGCAGCCCCGCTGTGCCGCAGCACCTGGAACGTGAACGGCTCGATCACCGCCGCCACAACCGCCCAGACCAGGTTGGCCCGAGCCATATCGCCCAGCCAACGGCGGTACAGCAGCAACGACCACAGATAGAACGCCAGATCCAAACCGATCTTCGCCGCGATCACCCAAGCGACCGGCGCCACCACCGCCGATTGCCCCGCCACCAGCGCAACCAGCAGCAACACAACGCTGGTCAGGCCATACAGCGGCTGCATCGTATCGAACGCCTTCACCGGCAGCATGCGCGTCCCCAATCGGCCATACCGCGCATTGCCCACCATATGCCGGTACCAAAGCTGCGTTTGCAGAAACCCACCGAACCAGCGTCGCCGCTGCCGCAGGAAAGCACCCACGCTAGCCGGCGCATCGGTCCGCGCCCTGGCGCCTCCGATCACATCGGTATGCCAGTCCAGACCATGCCCCACCGCGTAATCGCGCAGCCGATGCGTCAGCTCGTAATCCTCGACCAGGCAGTCGGGATCGAACCCGCCCACATCCAGCACCGCCTGCCGCCGATAAGCCGCGAAAGCGCCGGAGATCAACAGCAGTCCACCCTGCCGCGACCACGCATAGCGCGACAGGAAGTTCCGCATGTATTCATAGGTCTGGAACCACTGAAACAGTCGCCCGCTCAGGTCCCGGCCGCAGATCGGAAACAGCACACCGGTCGCCGCCACCAAGGCCCGATCACGAGCGAACGCCAGCCGCATCGCCGCGACCGCATCAGGTTCCAGGATCGTGTCGGAATCCACCGTCAGGACCAACTCAGTCCCAACCCCCTCCATCGCCATGTTCAACGCCCGCGCTTTCCCACCATGCGGCAGTCGCAGCCAGCGCAGCGACGGATACCGTTCGGATGGCCCGCTCATCCGCCCCAACTCCGGCTGCACCAGCCCATAGTCCCGCATCAGCAGCGCGGCGGTCCCGTCATCCGAACCGTCATCGGCGATCACCACCACCTCCGGCGGCTGGGTCTGCGCCAACAAACCGGCGATGGTCACCGGCAGCACCGCTGCCTCATTCCGAGCCGCCACGATCACACCAAGACTTGGCCGCTCCCCCGGATCGGCCACCACCGGCCGCCGCAGCAGCGGCAACGTCTGCGCGAAGACGAACAACAGCAGCACGGTGTCGTAACCGACATACGCCAGCCCGACCGACCAGGTGAAAACGTTCCCTGCCCCGAAAACCCGAGCGAACAGCACGATCCAAAGCAGCAGCACGCCGCCATGGATCAGCACCGCCCGCAGCGGTGTCGGCGGCGGAACATAGCGCGGCGAGACGGCATGGCGGATACGATCGAGGTCGCTGGTCAAGCCTGTCATACAGATGGTCACCGTTTCGTCGCGGATGGGATGCGGTTGCCCGCTTGCAAATGGATCAGCGTCGCGAATATCAACCCGATGCACTCACATAGACCGGAACCGCTTCGACGTTATTCCCGGGTCGCGGCAACTTTACACTGGCTGATCGCCGCCCTCATTGCGATCAATGTAACGCTCGGTTTCACGGCCGAGCTGTTTCCCGACGCCTGGATCCGCCCGGCCATCGACCTGCACAAATCCGTCGGCTTCACCGTGCTCGGCCTGGTGCTGCTGCGGATCCTGTGGCGCCTCTCCCATCCGCCACCGCCACTGCCGCGATCCTACCCCAGGCTGGAGCGGATCGGCGCCCACGCCGCCCATATCGCGCTCTACGGCCTGATCTTGCTGCTGCCGATTTCCGGCTGGATGCACGATTCCGCGTTCAAGGACGCCGCCGCCCATCCGTTGCAAATCTTCTGGATCATCCCCTGGTTCCGCATCGGCGCCCTCGCCCATCTGGAACCGGCGACGAAGGAGGTCGTCCACGGCCAGCTATTCGCCCTGCACGTCTGGGCCGGCTACGCGCTGTACGCCTTGGTCGCGCTGCACATCCTGGCCGCGCTGAAGCATCAGTTCATCGACCGGGAGCCGGAATTCCAGCGGATGCGCATAGGCCGGCCACCGGCCACATAACGCTAATTCAACCGCGGGTCAGGCACCCGCGCCGCCACCAGCACATCCACCGCCAGTGCCCCCGCCTCCAGCAACGCCGCCGTACAGGCATTGGCCGTCGCCCCCGACGTCATCACGTCGTCAACCAACAGCACCGCCCGGCCCGCAACCACCCCAACCCGAGACGGCCGCACCACAAACGACCCTGCTACCTCGCGCGCCCGCTCCTCCGGCGACTTCTCATCCAACGGCGCCGTCCGCCGGGTCCGAACCAACGCGTCGGGCACCACGGCGCGGCCCGCCAGCCGCCCCACCGCGTAAGCCAGCACCGCCGCCTGGTTATACTTGCGCTCAAACAACCGCCGCCGGTGCAGCGGCACCGGGATCAGCACATCAGCCCGCCCCAGCAGCGCCGCACCGGCTCGGGTCATCATCGGAGCCAGGATCTGGGCCAGTTCGACCCGATCGCCATGCTTCAGCGGCAGGATCAGCCGCCGCGCCTGCTCGTCATACCGCAACGCCGCCCTGGCCTGCCGGAACAGCGGCGCATGCGCGCGGCACCCCGGACACAATTCCTCCGGCCCGCCTTGCTCCACCGAGGCAAACGGCACCCCGCAGCCGGCACACAGCGGGGCGGTAACGAAATTCGTTCCACCGAAGCAAGCCGCGCAAAGCTGCCCCTGCACCACAACCGCATTGTCGCACGCTGCACAGCGCGGCGGCAGCAGCAGATCGAGCGCCATTCGCCCGGCCTGCCGCACCTTCCCCGCGATGCCAGGATCAGGCAGCAGCGTCGGTTTCTCCGGGAATGCCGAACACGACCGAACCATCGCGCTCGATCTCATGCACCAGGTCGATTTCCCACGACAGATAGGCGTTCATGGCTTCCTCGACCCCCGAGTTCCGGTCGTACGGCCGCAGATAGAAATCGATGCACGCCTCATCCGGCGGCGTGGTGCGGTCCTTCACCAGCGGCCGGCCGAAGGCGTGCCAGGCATCCGTGCCGCCATCCAGCACATGCACCTCGGCACGGGTCAGCCCCTGCACTTCCGGCACTGCCAACCTGGCCAGCATGCCATCCGGAGACGTGACCACCACATGCTTGGCCGTCGCCAGTTGCGGCTTAAGCGCATCCAGCCGAGCCCGCACGCCCCAAATCGCACCGGGGATATGCCCATCCCGGAAGTCGACGCTGCGCCCCAGGTCGAGCACCACCGTGCCCGCCCCACTATCCAGCAACTGTACCAGCCCGCTGACGTCCAGCCGGTTCACCGGCATCGCCAGTTCCGGCACCGGAACAGCCGCGGCGCCGGTCGCACTGATCGCGTCCAGGCCGCCCTCGACCACGAAGACATCCCGGTGCCCCATCTGCCGCAGCCACGCCCCGGCCATGCGCGCCCGCACGCCGGTATCGTCCACCAGCACGATACGGGCGTTCTTCACCCCGATCCAGGTGTCGGTCGCCTGCACCAACTGCCCACCCGGCGCGTTCCGGCTGTTCGGGCGATGCCCGGCCCGGAATTCAACCGGATCGCGCACATCCAGCACGTACAGCGTGCGGTCGGGATCGTCCTCAAACCGTGTCAGGTCAAGCGGTCCGATCACCCCCACACCGGACTGTTCCGCGAAGGCCTGTGCCCGCTGCAGCGCCAGCGCCAGAGTCTTCGGGGTGCCAGGCTCGAACCGCTCCGTCCGCCCGCGCTCGCACCGTAGCCCGGCGAGTTCCCAGCCCATCGTCCCATTCCGCAGCGCCACCACCTTATTGGGTATCCCCGCTCGGCGCAGGCTTTCGGCGCCCATGATGCTGCGGGTGCGGCCGGCGCAGTTGACCACCACCAGGGTCTTCGCATCGGGCACCATGTCGCCGATGCGGTACGCCAGCTCGCCGCCCGGCACGCTGATCCCGGTGGGGATCGACATGCGGGTGAATTCCTCCAGCGTGCGGCTGTCCAGCACCACCATATCGCGGCCGGAATCGATCAAGGCCTTCAGGTCGGGCGCATCGACGCTCTCGGTGCCGTAATGGTGTTCGACCCATTCGCCGAACGCCTTGGACGGGACGTTGACCCCGCTGAACAGCACATAACCCGCCGCCTCCCACGCCTTGGTGCCGCCCTCCAGGACGGAAACATCCGTGGCGCCGATAGACTCCAGCCATGCCGCCAGCGTCTCTGCGATGCCCCGCCCATCATCGACACAGCAAATCCGTGTGGACAGCCGCGGCAGCAGCGCCCGAGCCCGGATTTCTTTCCGGCCCAGCCCGCAGGGGATCGCCCAGAACAGATGCGAGGCGCCGAATTCCCCGTCCTCGCGTGCATCCAGCAACGCGAGTTCCTGCCCATCCGTGGTCCAGCCAAGCAATGTGGCAGCGCTGATGCGGTTCATTTGTCAAAATCCTATAGTAGTACCGGACGGTAGGCCGTAGCCGGACGACTTGGCAACGCATCTCCGTGAGCGCACATGCCGGTTCATGGACTCCATGCTGGTATTTGATCGCAAAGCCGTTCGCCGCCACCGCGACCGTGCGGCCACGACAGTGGATCGAGTGGCGGATGTGCTGCGCGACGCCGCCGAACGGCTGCTGGACCGGCTGGACGATACCAACCGGCGCTTCACCGACGCCCTGGATGTCGGCGGCCGCGGCGTCGTCGCCCCAATGCTGCGCCAGCGCGGCTTACAGGTGGTCAGTTGCGACCTGTCCCCCGCAATGGCCGCCCTGAACGGCACCCCGAGCGTCGCCGCCGACGAGGAATACCTGCCCTTCGCCCCGAACAGCTTCGACCTGATCGTCGCCAGCCTGTCCCTGCATTGGGTCAACGACCTGCCGGGTGCGCTGCTGCAACTGCGTCAGGCCCTGCGGCCGGAGGGCCTGCTGCTCGCCAGTCTGCCCGCCCTGGGCACCCTGTCCGAATTGCGCACCGCCCTGACCGAGGCCGAGGCCGAGATAACAGGCGGCGCCTCCCCCCGCGTCTCTCCATTCCCGGAACTACGGGATTGCGCTCATCTGCTGCAACGCGCCGGCTTCGCATTGCCCGTGGCGGATATGGAGGAGATCCGACTGCTATACGCCGATCCACTCGCACTGCTGGCCGATTTGCGCGCCGCTGGCGAAACCAACGCCATCCGCCAACGCGCTCGCGTTGCCCCCTCTCGCGCGATTTTCCCCGCCGCACTGGCAAGACTGCCGATCGAAACCGAGCGGGTCGCGGTCACGCTACGGATGGCGGTGATGACCGGATGGGCGCCGGGGCGTTGACCGACCATACCTCAGTCGCGAGAGAACCCTCGTCATGGCCCGGCCTCAGCCTGATTCGCCACGATAACGTGCCGGATCATGCTGACACCGAGGCACGACAAACCAAGACCCGACTGTAAAGCCGGACGCGACATATCAGGCGACTTTACTGATAACGAAGTCCACATGCACGGCATCATATGGAAAAACGATTCGCCCTGCTTCGTCCTTCTCCAAGACATCCACTTTCAGCAGCGCCTGAACATCGCCATGGACAGTTTTCACATCATGACCGACAAGCCGCGCCGCGCCGCGCACGCTCATCGGACCCTGCCCCGCCATAGCTCGAATCAGCTCCCAACGACGCGGCGTGAGGGCCTTCCAAAGCAACTCAACCGTTGCGAACGAAACACGCTCCCCCTGACGCTCCCCCCCGAAGGCCAAGGCCGCGCGCTGCTTCATTTGCTCTATACTCGAGACACCGATCGTGACCGTATTCACCGCTTGGCCCTCCACGCTTCTACATCAGCCCAAAAATCAGCTTGCAAGGTCTCCAAGTCGACGAAGCGATAGGGGACCTCGCGCTCCTCAACGTGCTTGTGGTCGCCTTTGCCAGCCTCGTTGTCATAGCGCATGAAGCAAACACCCCCAGCCACCAATGCCAAACGATACTTGAAAGCATGAATACAGCCGACAAGCGGCTTTGGCACCCGCCAGATAACCAGTTCCACCTTGTCCGTTTCCGATAGCCAAAGGCGCTCGCGGAGCAACAACTCAGCTTTCATGTTGGCGGATCTACCAACACTCCTATGCGTTGGCAAGATCGCCAACACTTAGCGGCCGATCGGCTCGGGGTCATGGCGCCGATGGTGATGGTGACCCCATGGTGCCAAGTTTGCCCGGGTGTCCGACTTTATGCGGCCTACCGGGCACCCTCACTGGCCGCGGAACGCCCGCGCAGAAACCGCAGCACTGCCGCGTTGAACGCCTCCGGCTTCTCCCACGCGACCGAGTGCCCGGCATCGTCGATCACCACCCATTCGTGATGCTTGATATGGCCGGCCCACACCCGCATCAGCGCCTGCGGCGCATACAGATCGGCGTCAGCCACCACAACCAGCGTCGGAACCTCGATCGTTTCGACCTTGGCGAACGTGTTTGGAGTACGCAACGGCTGCGCCGGCGCGCCCGGCTGACGGGCATTCGCCTCGATCTCGTTCCAGCGCGCCGTCCCCTCCGGATCGGCACCACGATACGACAGCCCGAGTTCGATATATTCGCCCGGCAACTTTTCCAGGCCCGGAATGGCGATCCGCTTGGTGAAATCCGTCATCACCGGTTCCGAGAACAGCCCGGTGCTCGCCGCAACGATCAGGCCGCGCAAATGCTCCTGGTGCCACGCCGCATAATCCAGGGCCGCGAAGCCGCCGCCCGCCACCCCCAGCAGATAGAATTTCCCCAGTTTCAGATAGGTCACCAACGCGTCCAGATCGCCCGCGATACTTCCGGATTGAGGTCCGGAGGCAGGATCGGCCACACTCTTGCCCCAACCGCGCCGATCGAACGCGATAACCCGATATCCCGCTTGGGCGAACGCCTCGTTCTGCTTCGCCCAAACCGCACTGGTGCCGGTATTGGCATGCAACAAAACGATCGGCACGCCCTGACCACCGGTATCGGTGTACCACAGCTTCACGCCCGGCAGGCTGGCCAGGGACCCACGCGCCTCGACAGCCCAGGCCGGGCTGACGGCCGCCATGACAGCCAGCAGCAGCACGGCACGCCGGATCATCGCCACCATCCGTAACCCCCCTCATCAGCGTGGACACACGCCCAAGGGAAGCATCATGCATGCCGCATCCGGCCGAGCAAATGCGAACCGGGGGATTGGTTACGTCTTGGCCGGCGGCGCGGTCTTGTTGCCGGCCACCGCCGGCAAATCGGCCGTCGCCTGCTGGCTTGCCGCCGCCTGCTGCGCCGGTGACAACGTCGGAAGCAGCCGGTTGCGCTCTACCTGTGCCTGCGCGTTACCCCGCAGCGAGGCAACCTCCAGCCAGGCATACGCCGAAACCGGATCGGCCGGACCGCCGATACCGTCGCGCAGCATGCCTCCGAGATCACGTGCGGCCCGCGCATCCCCACGCCTTGCGGCCTCGGTCAGATACGTCCGCGCCATCGCGAAGTCCGGTGGAATCGCGTTGCCATCGAGATAAAGCTCGCCCAGCCGTGTCCCAGCCTGTGTGACGCCGCCGGCCCAGGCCTTCTGGTACTGCGTGATCGCGGCCTTGATGTCGGCCGGCGTGCCCAGCCCAAGGTCAAGCGCGTGACCATACCAATAAGCCGCATGGGGATCGCCCTTGTTGGCCAACGACCGGAACGCCGATGTGGCGGCGGTCAGATTTCCCGTGTCGAAATCCGAGACAGCTTGTTTTAGATTGTTCGCCGGAACGACCGCCGGACCTTGCAATGTGCGCCCGACCAAGCCGGCGCATGCCACGCCGATCAGGCCGGCGGCAAGATAAGGCAGCACCATCCCCTGGCTTGCCGGCGGCTTACGTCCCTGTTGCAGAGTGTTTGTCATGTGAAATGACCTCCACCCAACCATATGGGGCGCATGCGCGGTGCCCGCGTGACCGGCGCCTTAACATTTGACCACAAGACCGAGCTGATGCCGCGGCAACCGACACGGCCCGGCCACGCCGCGGGCTGAAAACGGCGGGGCCGGTCCGGACGCCGCCTATCCGCCCGTCACGCTCATGTGTCGAGCAACGGCCGGCTTGTCGTGACGGCGGTCGATGATGAAATCGTGGCCTTTCGGCTTGCGAGAGATCGCCTCCCGGATCGCGTCGTCCAACTGATCGTCGGTGGCGCCCGCCCGCAGCAGCGGCCGGAAGTCCGCCGAGTCCTCCTGCCCCAGACACATGTAAAGCGTGCCGGTGCAGGTCAGCCGCACCCGGTTGCAACTCTCGCAGAAATTATGCGTCATCGGCGTGATGAAGCCGATCCGCCGGCCGGTCTCCTTCACCGTGTAATACCGAGCCGGGCCGCCGGTCTTGTAGTCGGTATCCTCCAGCGACCAGGTCCGCCGCAGCCGCGCCCGCACCACCGACAACGGCAGGTACTGGTCGGTCCGGTCGCCGGTGATGTCGCCCATCGGCATCGTCTCGATCAGGCACAGGTCGAACCCATGCTCCCCGCACCACGCCAGCATGCCGTCGAATTCCGTCTCGTTCACGCCCTTCATCGCCACGGCGTTGATCTTCACCGCCAGCCCCGCCGCCTTGGCGGCGAAAATCCCGTCCAGCGTCTGCTCGATCTTGCCCCACCGCGTGATGTCGGTGAACTTCACCGGATCGAGCGTATCCAGCGAGACGTTGATCCGCTTCACCCCCGCCGCCACCAGCGTCTCGGCATGCTTCGTCAGTTGGGAGCCGTTGGTCGTGACCGTCAGCTCATCCAGCCCATGCCCAAGCCGCTCGCCCAGCCGGCCGAACAGCCGCATCACATCGCGCCGCACCAGCGGCTCGCCGCCGGTAATGCGGATTTTCGTCGTGCCCAGGCGGATGAACGCGGCGCACAGCCGGTCCAGCTCCTCCAGCGTCAGCAGGTCGCGCTTCGGCAGGAAGGTCATATCCTCGGACATGCAATAGACGCAGCGCAGATCGCAGCGATCGGTCACCGACACCCGCAGGTAGGTGATCGCTCTGCCGAACGGATCGATCATGGTGCGATTATGTCTCCTTCCGGACCGGCGTCCCGGCGCCAGCCTGCCGTTATAGGGTGTTTATCATGATCTGCGCCAGCAAGGCCGCCGGTTCAACCCCCGGCAGACCGACTCGTAAAATGTCCCGCCAATATCGACTCGCCTCAAACCCGGAATAAGCCCATCTTGCTCCGACGGCGACCCTCACAGCGGAGAGTCCATGTCCGGCACGGACAGCGCCTTGCGCCTGATCGAACTGACGTCGGCAACATTGTGGCACGATATCAGTGACTTGGTGGGATCTCTGGATCACGCCGTCTCGTCCCCGGTCAACGGATCCGCGTGCAGCCCGGAACTCCCAAAAGCCGCGCGGGACACCGCCCATGCGCTGACCGCAAGGCTGCAATTGCGCCACGCCGCCTGGGGTCCTGTGGGCGAACCCGTGACGTTGGCTCGCCTGTGCTCGCTCGCAGGCGCCCTGCCTGAACAGGTCACGGTCGATGCCTCGACGCTGGACCCGAACACCGTGTTCCCAGCGGCCACCGGCCGGATCGTCGTGAACCTTCTCCTGCTCGCCGCCGACAGCCTTCCCTCGGGTGGGACGGTTGTCCTCGCGGGGGCGCCGGACGACCTGTTCGTCAGGATCGCCGGTCCAGCCGCCGCATGGCCCGCCGGAATGGCGGTCTGCCTGTCCGATGAAGCAGAGGCGCGATCCGCGCTGACCGCGTGGCGCAATCCGCAAATGGCGCTGACCGCGTTGCTCGCACATGAAGCTGGCATACGTCTGTCTGTGCTGCTCTCCCCAACGGCGCAAAACGACCCCGCGATCCTTCGTTTGGGTGGTTAATTAAAAAATTTCGGTCGGCATTTACCTTTTGTTTGTGAAGTCCTGCCAAGGATTGACTCCCACCCGGCTGACGGGCTTGCGAGGGGGCTACCGTGGACGATCTGCTTGCCGATTTCCTGACCGAGACAAATGAAAGCCTGGCTGAACTGGACGTCGCGCTGCTGACGCTGGAACGCACGCCGGACGACGCCGAGACCCTCGGCTTTATTTTCCGCCTGGTGCATACGATCAAGGGTACCTGCGGCTTTCTGGGCCTGCCACGGTTGGAACGCGTGGCCCACGCCGGTGAGAACGTACTGGGCAAGTTGCGCGACCGCACCCTGACCGTCACCCCCGACATCGTCACCCAAGTGCTCGCGGGGATCGACCAGATCAAGGCGATCGTTTCCCACCTGAGCACCACCGGCGCCGAACCGGCGGGCGACGACACGGACCTGATCGCCGCGCTGAACCGCGTCGCGTCCCTTGACGCGCCCCCCGCGAAAAAGGCGCCCGTCACCCTCCCGGCCGCAGCCCAGCCGCCACCGGAACCCGCGCAAATAGAGGCGCCCCCCGAACTTGTCCCGGTCGAGATCATCCCGCCCACCGCGCCCACCCCCGCTGCGACCGCACTCCAGGCACAGCCGCAACCGCCGACACTGCCCAACGCCCCCGCGAACACGCAAACCATCCGCGTGACCGTCGATGTGCTCGAAGACCTGATGACCCTGGTCAGCGAGCTTGTCCTGACCCGCAACCAGCTTCTGCAACTTGCTCGGAACCAGGAAAACAGCGGCTTCACCGTGCCGCTGCAGCGGCTGTCGCACATCACCTCCGACCTGCAGGAGGGGGTGATGAAGACCCGCATGCAGCCGATCGGCAACGCCTGGAACAAACTGCCCCGGCTGGTGCGCGACCTGTCCCACGAAATGGGCAAGAAGATCGAGCTGACCATGCTGGGCGCCGAGACCGAACTCGACCGGCAGGTGCTGGAGCTCATCAAGGACCCGCTGACCCACATGGTCCGCAACAGCGGCGACCACGGGCTGGAAACCCCGGCGGAGCGGCGGGCGGCGGGCAAGCCGGAAACCGGCACCATCGTGCTGAACGCCTACCACGAAGGCGGCTACATCATCCTGGAGATCTCCGACGACGGACGCGGCCTGGCGGTGGACCGCATCCGCGCCAAGGCGCTGGCCAACGGGCTGGCGACCGAGGCCGAACTCGCCGCCATGACCGACAGCCAGATCCAGCGTTTCATCTTCCGAGCCGGCCTGTCGACGGCGCAGACGATCTCCGCCGTGTCGGGCCGGGGTGTCGGCATGGACGTGGTGAAGACCAATATCGAGAAGATCGGCGGCACTATCGAACTGAAGAGCACCCCCGGCCAGGGCACGATGTTCACGGTCAAGATCCCGCTGACCCTGGCCATCGTCTCCGCGCTGATCGTGGAATCCGGCAAGGAACGCTTCGCCATCCCGCAGCTCAGCGTGGTGGAACTGGTCCGGGCGCAGCGCGACTCCGGCCGGAACACCAACGAAGGCACCGGCAACAGCGTCATCGAGCGCATCAACGACACCCCTGTGCTGCGCCTGCGCAATCGCCTGCTGCCGCTGGTCAGCCTGACCGAACTGCTGGCCCTGGGCGTCGAGGACACCGCCGAATCGGCCGCCCACGTCGTCGTGGCGCAGGTCGGCGCACATATGATGGGCATCATCGTCGACCGCGTCTTCGACACCGAGGAAATCGTCGTCAAGCCGGTCGCCCCCATCCTGCGCCACGTCACCATGTTCAGCGGCAACACCATCCTGGGCGACGGTTCGGTCATCATGATCCTGGACCCGAACGGTATCGCCCGGGCGAGCGGCGTGGGCGCCGGGTCGGAGAACCGGCTGCTCCGCGCCAACAGCGCCGATACCCAGACCTCCGCCGACAAGACCGCGATGCTACTGTTCCGGGCTGGGGAAAGCCGGCGCATGGGCGTCCCGCTGGGCCTCGTTGCCCGCCTGGAGGACATCCCGCGTGAGAAGATCGAGATCTCCTGCGGCATGCCGGTGACCCAGTACCGCGGCAAGCTGATGCCGCTGATCGCCATCGACGGCGGCATCGACCAGCAGAAGCCGACTCAGCCATTGCTGGTGTTCGCCGAGGGCGACCGCATCATGGGCCTGATGGTCGACGAGATCATCGACGTCGTGGAGGACCGCCTGGACATCGAACTGGCCGGCGCCCGCGCGGGCCTGCTGGGAACCGCGGTGATCGGCGGCCAGGCGACCGACGTGCTGGATACCGGCTACTGGCTGATGCAGGCTTGGCAGGACTGGTTCCGCGGCGTCCCGAGGCAAGGCGCCGCCGCCGGCCAGAAGCACGTCCTGCTGGTGGACGACAGCGAGTTCTTCCGCCAGCTGATGATGCCGACCCTGGGCGCCGCCGGCTTCCGCGTCACCGCGGTGGGCAGCGCGGCCGAAGCCCTGCGGCTCCGCGACGCCGGGACCATGTTCGACGCCATCGTCTCCGACATCGAGATGCCGGAGATGGACGGGATCCAGTTCTGCCGAACCGTCCGCGCCGGCGGGCCGTGGGCCGCGCTGCCCATGCTCGCCATGACAGCGCATTCCGACATGGAGACCGCACGCCTGGGCCGCGAAGCCGGCTTCACCGACTACGTCGCCAAGTTTGAGCGTGAGGTGCTGGTCGCCAGCCTCCGCAACACGCTCGTTGAGACGGTCGCGGCGTGACCCCATTCCCGCGGAGACATCCCCGCGTGACCCCAACCGCGCGGACCCACCTCCGCGGGACCACGGAAAGGACCAGCCATGGCCACTGAATTACTGGATCGGCCGGAAACGGCCGCGGCAAACGGCACGACCGGCGAGGACACCCAGGTCCTGGTCACGCTGACCGTGGCCGACCAGCTATGCGGCATCCCCGTCCTCGCGGTGCGCGACATCCTCGGGGAACAGACGATCACCCGCATCCCGCTGGCACCGCCGGAGATCGCCGGCAGTCTGAACCTGCGCGGCCGGATCGTCACCGCCATCGACCTGCGCCAGCGGCTACGGCTGCCAAAAGCCGCGCCCGGACAGGCCCGCATGTCCGTGGTCGCCGAACAGGGCGGCGAACTGTATGCGTTGCTGGTCGACCAGGTCTCGGAAGTGCTGAGCCTGGATGCCTCGATGTTCGAGCGGAACCCGCCGACCCTGGAAAAAACCTGGGCCGAGTTCAGCACCGGCATCTTCCGCCTGGATGGGCGGCTGCTGGTCGTCCTGGACGTCTCCAGGCTGCTCGCCCTGTCAGGAGAGGAATAACCATGCCCCGTACCTGTCTGGTCGTGGACGACAGCCGTGTCGTCCGCAAAGTCGCGCGCCGCATCCTGGAATCGAACGGCTTCGACGTCACCGAGGCAGCGGACGGCCAGCTCGCGCTGGATGCCTGCCGGCAGCATCTGCCGGATTGCGTCCTGCTCGACTGGAACATGCCGGTGATGGACGGGATCACCTTCCTGCAGGCGCTGCGCAAGGAATTCGGGCCGGACAACCCGCCGGTGGTGTTCTGCACGACCGAGAACGACATGGACCACATCGAGGCGGCGATCTCGCACGGCGCGCAGGAATACATCATGAAGCCGTTCGATGAGGATATCCTGACCGGCAAATTCGCCCAGGTGGGCTTGCTGTGACCGCTCCGGTGACCGGTTTCGCGCCCGCGACGGCCACCACCACCCGATCCACCGGTTCGGCCACAAGGGTGATGATATGCGACGATTCGGTGGTGATCCGGGGTGCCCTGGCCCGCATCCTGGAATCCGACCCCGAGATCGCCGTCGTCGCCAAGGTCGAGAACGGCAAACTCGCGGTCGACCGGATCCGCGATGCCCGGGCCGACGTCGTGGTGCTGGATATCGAGATGCCGGTGATGGACGGCCTGACCGCCCTGCCCCTGCTACTTCGCGCCGACCCTGGCGTGCGGGTGATCATGGCCTCCACCCTGACCACTCGCGGTGCCGACATCGCGCTGCGCGCGCTGCGCCTGGGCGCGTCTGACTACGTCCCGAAGCCATCAAGCATCGGCACGGTCAACGACGACGGTTTCAAGCGGGAACTGCTGGAGAAGGTGAAGGGCCTGGGCCGCCTGCGCCGCCGTACGGCGATGCCCGCCCGAACCCAGCCGCCCATCGCGCTTCGGCCCGCACCGCCAATCCCCGCTCGGCTTCTCGCGGTGGGCAGTTCGACCGGCGGTCCGCAGGCGCTGTTCACCCTGGTGCAGGGCCTGGGACGCGCCGTCGGGGTGCCGGTGGTGATGACACAGCACATGCCGGCGACCTTCACACCGATCCTGGCCGATCATCTCAACCGCCTCGGACAGTTGCCCTGCACCGAGGCGCGCGACGGCCAGGCCCTGGTCGCCGGTCAGATCTACCTGGCGCCCGGCGACCGGCATCTGCTGGTCGAAGGCAACCGCACCAGCCTGCGCGTTCGGCTGACCACCGATCCGCCGGAGAATTTCTGCCGCCCCTCGGTCGATCCGATGTTGCGCAGCGCCGCGGCTGCGTGTGAGGGCCGGGTGCTGGTAGCCATGCTGACCGGTATGGGCCGCGACGGACTGACCGGAACAACCAAGGTGATCGAAGCCGGCGGCGCCGCCATCGGCCAGGATGAGGCCAGCAGCGTGGTCTGGGGCATGCCAGGTGCGATTGCACAGGCCGGGCTGTGCCATGCGGTGCTGCCGCTGCCGAAGATCGCCCCCAAATTGCTGGAAATGCTGAAAGGCGGACGCCCATGACCGCGTCTTTGTCCCAAGCCGCGTTCGATACGCTGGCCTCGCTGCTGAAGATGAAATCCGGGCTGATCATCGGCATGGATAAGCTGTATCTGCTGGAAACCCGGCTGGCCAGCATCGTCAAACGCGAAAAGCTGAACGATATGAACGCGCTGGCGGACCGTCTGCGGCGCCCCGGCAACGACGCGCTGGCCCGCGACGTGGTGGAGGCGATGACCACCAACGAGAGCTTCTTCTTCCGCGACGACAAGCCGTTCCTGCATTTCCGCACCCAGGCGCTGCCCCGGCTGGTCGCCGCGCGGCCGCCCGGCAGTCAGTTACGGGTCTGGTCGGCGGCGTCTTCGTCCGGCCAGGAAGCCTATTCGCTGGCGATGATCGTCGCGGAAGCCACCGCCGTGCTGGCCGCCCGCAAGGTGGAGATCGTCGGCACCGACATCGCCCGCGACCAACTCGCGCGCGCTCGGGAAGGCGTTTACTCGCAGTTCGAGGTGCAGCGCGGCCTGCCGGTGCAGATGCTGATGCGCTATTTCCGCAAGAACGAGAGCAACTGGCACATCACCGACGCGATCCGCGCCATGGCGCAGTTCCGCGAATACAATCTGCTCGCCGACCTCCGCCCGCTTGGCCGTTTCGATATCGTGTTCTGCCGCAACGTGCTGATTTATTTCGACCAGCCTACGAAAGCCCGCGTCTTGGAGGCGATCGCCGCGCTGATGCCGCCGGACGGACTGCTTTATCTGGGCGGCGCCGAGACCGTGCTGGGTATCACGTCACGCTTCGCACCGATGCCGAATGAGCGCGGCGTGTATGGCGTGGTCGCGGGAACCACACCGGCGACGACATCGCGCATGGCGGCGGTGGGGTAACAGTCAGGCCGTTACCATTGCCCCGTCAGCGGATATCGTCCGTCATGCCGATGACGAGCGGCATCCACGCCTTCTGCGTGCAAAGACAAAGGCATGTCAGGCGATCCTGCGCCCCTAACGACGACTGCACGTAAGTCCCGCGGGCGGCCGCGATCAGACCGTCTTCAGGAAGTCGGTCAGCTTGGTGATCGCGGTCTGCTTGTCGGTCTTGTCCAGCGCGCCGAGTTCCGCTGCCAGGCGATCCATCGCCGATTCGTAGATCTGCCGTTCGGAGAAACTCTGGTCCGGCTGTCCCGCATTGCGGTGCAGGTCCCGCACGACCTCGGCGATCGCCAGCGGATCGCCGGAGTTGATCTTCGCCTCGTATTCCTGCGCCCGCCGCGACCACATGGTGCGCTTGATGCGGGCCTTGCCGCGCAGGACGTTCAGCGCCTCATCGAACAGCTTGCGGCTGGCCAGCTTGCGCAGACCGGCGGTGCGAGCCTTGGCGACCGGCACCCGCAAGGTCATGCGGTTTTCCTCGAACGTGATGTGGATCAGTTCCAGCTTGTGGCCGGCGATCTCCTCGACCGCGATCCGCTCGACCTTGCCGACACCGTGCGTCGGATAGACCACGTGGTCGCCTTCCACGAAGATTTCCGCCTTCGCGATCGCCCGGGGCGTCAGGTTCGGGCCGTTATGCGGCGGCCGGACATTGGGTCGCTGTTCGGATGCGGTTGCCGGACTTTCGCCGACCGGCTGTTCGGCGACCTGGTTCGAAACGTCTTCCACTGTCTGCTGCTCGCCCATCATTTCGTCTGCTGTCTCGCCCACTTTCGCCGGCCGCTTCAGGTCATCGCGGCCAGACTGTTGTCCTTTTCGAAACCGCCACCGCTGGCGGACATCATCGTCCCTGTGTCCCCGCGACCAACGGCGCGGCGTCGGTCCCGGCGCCGCGACCGGCGGAATAACAAGGCAGCATAGCACGAAAATCGAGCCACGTCAGCGCCTAAACCCCAAACCGGAGTCTTGCGCCAACGCCAGCCGCATCAGGCTTTCCCGGGCTCCGGCGAGAACAGCTCGGCCTTGCCCGGCTTATCCTTCCATTCATCCGCGTCATCCGGAGCGACGCCCTTGCGGGTGATATTGGGCCAAAGCGTCGCGTATTTACGATTGGGTTCCACCCAGTCGGCCACTCGGTCGTCGCTATCCGGCAGAATGGCCTCGGCCGGGCATTCCGGTTCACAGACGCCGCAGTCGATGCACTCATCCGGATGGATAACCAGCATGTTCTCCCCGACGTAGAAGCAATCCACCGGACAAACCTCGACACAGTCCATGAATTTGCAGCGAATGCAGTTTTCGGTGACCACATAGGTCATTGGGGAACCTCTGGATGTCGGAAAAACGCGGCACGAAGCCGACTATCATTGCGCGCGATATGCCGACGAATCCTCTGCGATGCAAGATGTTACCGACACATCGCTGATATCCCCCGGACGGTCATCCACGGGGCTGACATCGGTATACAGCAACCGAGCCTCCGAGGCTGGCCCGCGCCGAACGGCAAGGCTGGCAACCCGGAGAACCCGCACCGAACCATGCAGTGGAATGGTCAGCACGTCGCCGACCCGCAGTTTCGCGTGGGGCTTGCCCGTGGGCTGGCGGTTGATCCGGATCGACCCTTGCGCCACCAGGCCGGCGCAATCGGTGCGCGCGCGCATCACCCTGGCGCACCACAGCCATTTGTCCAGCCGCTGCCAATCCCGGTCTTCGGTGTCCGCTATCGTGCGCCTCCCCGCTTCAAGGCCGCCAAGGCGGCAAATGGTCCCCCGGCGACCCGCACCGGTGCCGGCACATCGACCAGCGGCTTGCGGCGGCGCAACGGCATCAGCATCGCCGGCGCCGGCGGTCCGAACGCGTCGGGGTGCAGCGCGACGGCCGGCAACACCCGGAACCCCAGCGGCCGCAGCACGGCGGGCACCATGTCCGGCTTGATCGCGAAGCGCGATGCCAGCCCCGACGGCAAGGCGGCCGGCCCGCGGCGAGACCGGTAGCCGAGTTCCCCGGCGATTTTCTCGGCGATATCCAGCCGCAGCAGGATCGGGCCGGCCTCGACCCAGCCGGCCATGGCGGCAAATCCGGCCGGCCAGTCAGGCTGGTGGACCGGCACGGACACCAGTGCCGCGGCCGGCAGGGTGGGCACCCGTACGCCGTGATGCAAAGCCCACAGCCGCGCCCGCATCTCCGCCGATCGCGGCTTCATCAATGCCGGCATGAACAGTGCGAACCGCCCGGACCGCACGCCCAATGCCCGCAGCCGAGGCCTCAGTTCAGCGGACAGCGTCTCCTCGTCCACACCGGGGATCAGCCCCAACGACTCCATCAGCCTGTGCAGCGGTCCACGCAGGGCCGGATGGCTCCGCGCCAGTGTCTCGGCCGCGAACAGTGGCGCCAGGTCCGCCCTGATCCGGCCATCCAGCCAGGTTTGCAGCCGTCCCCTGACCCGTTCCCGCTCCGCGCCGTCGAGAAACTCACTGTCGAGCACCTGCACCCGCGGCCGCAATGGCACCGAACCGGGGACCAGCTTCGCCACCGGCACGCCGTCCCAGGTCAACCGGTGATCGGCGGTCAACCCGAAGGCGTCATCGGCCGCGACCTCCAACACCCCAACCCGGCGTGGCATTTCGTCGCGCAGAGCCCGCCGGGCCGCCCGCAAAACCAGCTTTTTCTCGTCACCCACGGCCAGCGGATCGGGCACGAACCCGAAGCCCTCGATACGCCCGACATCGTGCCCTTCCACGACCACTTCGCCCCGCCGCGTCACGGCGGACAGCAAATCTTTCCCTTCCGCCTCATCCAGCCGCCGCATCAGCATCGCCGAACGGCGATCGACGAACCGGCTGGTCAGGCTTTCGTGCAGCGCGTCGGACAGCTTGTCCTCGACTTCCCTGGCCCGCGCCTGCCAGTGGACCGTATCCTTCACCCAATCAGATCGAGCGGCGATGTACGACCACACCCGCACCCCCGACAGCCGTTGCATCAGCGTGTCGATATCCCCGTCCGCTCGGTCCAGCCCGGCAATCTGCGCGGCGAGCCAATCGGTCGGCAGATACGTGTCGGTCGCCACGTGCCCGAACACACGAGCGCACAGTTTGGCATGGGTATCGTCGGCCAACTTCCGAAAATCCGGAATTTGGCAGGAATCCCACAACAGCCGCATCCGCCGCCGCCCGTTCGCCAGCTTGCGGATGTCGGGATCGCGCGACAGGGCGGTCAGCGTCTCCAGGTCGGACGCCTCATTCCCGCGCATCAGGCCGGGGCGCGGCGGCGGCGCGTTCAGGCTGTCGATCAGCGAGTCCAAGGAGGCAAAATCCAGGTCGCTGTTGCGCCAGCACAGCGTCTCCAGCGAGTCGAAACTATGCGCCTCCACCGCCGCGACGACCTCATCCGGGATCGATGGGCACTCGGTGGTGGTGCCGAAGGTGCCATCCTTCATCCCGCGCCCGGCGCGTCCGGCGATTTGCGCCACTTCCGACGCCGTCAGCCGGCGCGGGCGATGGCCGTCGAACTTGCCCAGGCCGGCGAACGCGACATGATCGACGTTCATGTTCAGGCCCATGCCGATCGCGTCGGTGGCGACCAGGAAATCGACCTCCCGCTCCTGATACAGCGCCACCTGGGCGTTGCGCGTGCGCGGCGACAGGCGGCCCATGACCACCGCACAGCCGCCTTTCCGCCGCCGGATCAGCTCCGCCAACGCATAGATCTCGGCCGCGCTGAACGCGACGACGGCGGTGCGCGGCGGCAGCCGCACCAGCTTGGCCGGCCCGGCATAGGATAGCTGCGACAGCCGCGGCCGGGTCTCGATCTGGGCGGAGGGCACCAAATGCCGGATCAGCGGCGCGATGGTCTCGGCGCCGAGGAACATCGTCTCCACCATGCCGCGCGCATGCAGCAGCCGGTCGGTGAACACGTGCCCGCGGTCCGGGTCGGCGCACAGCTGAATCTCGTCCACCGCGACGAATTCGGTGTGGCGATCCAGCGGCATGGCTTCGACGGTGCAGGAGAACCACCGCGCGTCGGGCGGGATGATCTTCTCCTCACCTGTGATCAGCGCGACGTAACGGGCCCCCTTGATGGCGACCATGCGGTCATAGTTCTCACGAGCCAGCAGGCGCAGCGGGAAACCGATGATGCCGGACGAATGGGCCAGCAACCGCTCGATCGCGAGATGCGTCTTGCCGGTGTTCGTCGGGCCCAGGACGGCCTTGACGCGCGCGGCGAAACCGGAGTCGGAGCCAAGCATGGGGTGGATGTTTGGGTGTCCGGAGCCGGAATGCAAGCGGCGATGTTGTGACGACGGCGGTTCACCGGAGTACTGTCGCGGAGCGGGCCGGCACGTCAGCCGGCGCACCTGATGATTTCAGCTTCAGCCGATTAATGACATATCCTATGGGATGTCTTATATCACCTCCATGCGGCGCGTGGTGCTGGACAGTTCGGTCGTCATCTCCGCGTTTCGCAGCCGGCAAGGCGCATCACACAGGCTGCTTGGCCTTGTCTCCGATCGGCGGTTGGTGCCGCTCGCCGCGCCGGCACTCTTTCTGGAGTATGAGGCGGTGCTGAAACGCCCGGAGCAGCGCCAGATATCAGGCCTCACGCTCGCCCAGATCGATACCGCCCTCTCGGCTCTGGCGGACGTGATCGAGCCGGTGGACGTACATTTCGCGTGGCGGCCGCAACTCTCGGATTCCGACGATGAAATGGTTCTGGACGCGGCGATCAACGGGCGGGCCGAGGCGCTCGTTACCCACAATATCGCGGATTTCGTTCGACCCGCGCGCCGGTTTGGCTTGACTGTGTTACCGCCGGGCGAATTGTTGAGAAGGATTCGACAATGAGTAAAGGAACTTACCCGCTCAAGCTGCCCGCCTCCATAAAGGCGGCGGCGGCGCGATTGGCGAAAGAAGACGGTGTGTCGCTGAACCAGTGGATCGCATCCGCGGTGGCCCAAAAGGTTGGGGCCGTGGAGACCGCCGGTGCATTCTTCAAGAAACGCGCCAGGGACACACACGCGGAGGATTTGCGTGCCATCCTCGCCTTAGTGCCTGACCGGGCACCCGACCCAGGCGATGAGTTGCCGGCAGAGCCATGATGCCCCAGGACCTGCCGAACAGTCCGGGTGGGCGGGGGGCCTGGGGTGGATCCACGGCAACAGGACGCCTTCGCCGCTTGACTAACCCAACCCGCCAGGGTTTGTGTGCCGCCCCTGACAGCGCCGCCGCTTAACCGGCCGATTTCCGCGGGATACCAACGCATGCACGCCTATCGTACCCACACTTGTGGCGCCCTGCGCGCCGCCGACGCCACCAAGGACGCCCGCCTCTCGGGTTGGGTGCATGCCAAGCGCGACCACGGCGGCCTGCTGTTCATCGACCTGCGCGACCATTACGGCCTGACCCAGTGCGTGTTCGCCGCCGGGTCCCCCGCCTTCGCCGCCGCCGACGCCATCCGCCCCGAAAGCGTCATCACCGTCACCGGCCACGTCGTCATGCGCGAAGCCGGCACCGTCAACCCCCGACTGCCCACCGGCGAGGTCGAACTCCGCGTCGCCGAACTGACCGTCCAGTCCGCCGCCGAAGTCCTGCCCATGCAGGTCGCCGGCGAGGAGAAATTCCCCGAGGACATCCGCCTCAAATACCGCTTCATCGACCTGCGCCGCGAGAAGCTGCACAAGAACATGATGCTCCGGTCCCAGGTCATCACCTCGGTCCGCCGCCGCATGATCGAGCAGGGCTTCCTCGAATACCAGACGCCGATCCTGACCGCGTCCTCCCCGGAAGGCGCCCGCGACTTCCTGGTGCCGTCGCGCATCCACGCCGGCAAATTCTACGCCCTGCCCCAGGCGCCGCAGCAGTTCAAGCAGCTTCTGATGGTCGCCGGCTTCGACCGCTACTTCCAGATCGCCCCCTGCTTTCGCGACGAGGCCTCTCGCGCCGACCGCTCCCCCGGTGAATTCTACCAGCTCGATTTTGAGATGAGCTACGTCACGCAAGAGGATGTTTTTAATACAATTGAGCCCGTCATCGCCGGCGTGTTCGAGGAATTCGCCGACGGCCGCAGCGTCACCAAGCCACCGTTCCAGCGCATTCCCTACGACCAGGCGATGCTGGAATTCGGCTCCGACAAGCCCGACCTGCGCAACCCGATCCGCATCGCCGACGTCACCGAACACTATGCCGGGTCCGGCTTCGGCCTGTTCGCCCGCATCGCCGCGTCCGGCGGCATCGTCAGAGCCATCCCCGCCCCCGGCGCCGGCGCCAACCCGCGCAGCTTCTTCGACAAACTGAACGACTGGGCCAAGGCCGAGGGCCAGGGCGGCCTCGGCTACATCACCTATGACGCGGAAGGCCCGAAAGGCCCGATTGCCCGCAACCTGGAACCCGCCCGCGCCGAGGCGATCCGAACCGCCTGTGGCCTGAACCCCGGCGACGCGGTCTTCTTCGTCGGCGGCAAGCAGGATGTCGCGCAAAAATTCGCCGGCACCGTCCGCACCCGCCTGTGCGACGAACTCGGCCTGCTGGAAAAGGGCGCCTTCAAGTTCTGCTGGGTCACCGACTTTCCGATGTTCGAGCTGAATGAGGAAACCGGCCTGGTCGATTTCAGCCACAACCCGTTCAGCATGCCGCAGGGCGAACTGGAAGCGCTGAACACCAAGGACCCGCTGACCATCAAGGCCTACCAGTACGACATCGTCTGCAACGGCATCGAGCTGTCCTCCGGCGCCATCCGGAACCACCGCCCCGACATCATGATCCGGGCGTTCGAGATCGCCGGCTACACCGCGGCCGATGTGGAAGCCCGCTTCGGCGGCATGCTCAACGCCTTCCGCTACGGCGCGCCGCCGCACGGCGGGTCGGCCCCCGGCATCGACCGCATGGTCATGCTGCTGGCCGACGAACCCAACATCCGCGAGGTCATCCTGTTCCCGCTGAACCAGCAGGGCGAGGACCTGATGATGGGCGCCCCCGCCGAGGTCCCATCCGCGCGCCTGAAGGAACTGTCGCTGAAGATCGACATCCCGCCGGCGCGGCCAAAAGTCACAGGTAGCTGAGCCCGCCGCCGACCGGTGGCGCGATACCCCGAGGTATGTCTATCCTCACGCGCCCGTTCGCGGCCCAATTTCCAACGGAGTCATTCATGCGCCTTCCCGCCGTCCTTGGCGCACTGCTTCTCGCCACCGCGATCACGGTCCACCCCGCCGCCGCGGCGAACGCCCCGGTGCCCGCGATCGCGTCCAACGAGGACGGGATGCTGGCACACAAGGCGCTTTACACGCTGACGCTCGACAGCGCGAAAAGCAACGACGTGATCGGCGCCACCGGCACCATGGGCTACGAGGTCACCGACGCCTGCGATGGCTGGGCGGTGCGCCAGCGCCTGAACATGACCATCACCAATGCCGACGGACAGCAAATCCAAATGGCCTCGGATTACGCCACCTGGGAGTCGAAGGACGGCCTGAAGTTCCGCTATCACATGCGCCAGACCACCGACACGGCCGTCACCAGCCAGACCGACGGTGAAGCCACCTTGCAGAAAGTCGGCGGCCCCGGGGAAGCGCGCTATACCGCCCCCCACGACAGCGTCAGCAAGCTGCCGGCCGGCACGGTGTTCCCGATGGCGCACACCGCCGCGATCATCGCCGCCGCGCGCGACAAGCAGCATTTCCTCAGCCTGCCGCTGTTCGACGGCACGGACGAGAACGGTGTGGAGGACAGCTTCATCGTCCTGCTGGACTGGAAAGCGCCGATGCAGACCCAGTGGCCGGTGCTGTCGGTGCTGCCCAGCACCCGGATCCACATCTCGTTCTTCGACCATGCGCCCAGCGGCCTTACGCCGACCTATGAGGCCATCATGCGCTACTGGGAAAATGGCGTCGCCGACGACATGAAGATGAACTTCGGCGATTTCACGATGAACGCGAAAATGAAGGATTTCAAGCCGCAACCGCACCGCTGTTAGCCACCCGGCCAGGCTCGGGTCTCGTCACCAACGCCCGGGACAGTGCCTATGGTGGGGCCAGTTGGCCGGTGTGCCTCTCCAGCATGTCCCAGCCGTCATCCCCTATCCTCTTCCGCCAGGCCGTGTAGTAGCCGGATTTGCGGAGTTCGGATCGGAAGCCCTGGGTGTCCACGGCGTTGAACTTCATGCCCGCGGATTCCAGGTCCTGGTGTATCTTGCCGTTCGCGTCCGCCATGTCCTGGCGTTGATGCAGACCGCTCTCATTCATAGCCGCGGCGACGATGTCCTGTAACTTCGCCGGCAACTTTGCCCAGGATTTCCCGCTGACACATATCCATTCGCCGTCCCAGACATGGTTGGTCAGCGAGCAGACGGACTGCACCCTGAACAGACCGTCGGCATCGATCAGCGGCAGAATGCTCTCCTGCCCGTCGATCGCATTGGCCCGCAGGGCGGGCTCCAGCGCGCTGATCGGCATCGTCACCGGCAGTGCCTTCAGCGCCTGGAACAAGGTGATGTAATCGGGCTCCGGCGGCGTGCGCAACCGCAGGCCGGCCATGTCCGCGGGCGACTGAATGACCTTGCCGCTGGTGGTGACCTGGTGAAACCCAAAGTCCCAGCAACGCTCCATCGCCACCAGACCCAGCAACTCCTTCATCTGCGCCCGAATGTAGCCCCCGATGTCGCCGTCGAGCACGGGCCACAGTTGATCCGGACCGGTAAAGGCGAAACCCACCATCGGCAGGGCGGCAATCGGCAGGTCCTTCGTCAACACCTGGCCGGTCAGCGGCACCGCGTCGATCGTTCCGGAACGAACCTGCGCCAGCAAACCCAGCGGGCCGCCCAATTCGCTGTTGGGATGGATCTCGACCGTCATCTGCCCGTCGGAGCGACTCGCGATCGTGTCCGCGGCCTCCACCAGCCGCAGATGCGTCGGGAAATCCACCGGTGCATTATGCCCGATCCGCCATTTCACCCCCGCCGCTCGGGCCATCCGCGGCAGGAACGGGGCGGCAAGCCCGGCCGCCGCCAGCACCGCCCGCCGCGGCATCCTTTTGGCGGCCAAGTTCGGGACCGAAAGACGAGGTGACCGGGTGGCCGATCGGCCGGGTCCTTTGACGGCGTGCATGGTGTTCGTCCCTTTTGGATCGGGCGACATTTCCCATACATTCCCCCCAGAAATCCATCCCCCGATCGCAATGGAGACGTCAGCGCCGCGCCGGCGGCTGCTGCTCGTCCTTCCATTGATGCGCGGTCTCGGTGGCGTGCCGGTCCGAGGCCGGAGTTCCGGTCCGAGGCCGGAGTTCCGGTCGGACGCTCGTCTATCGACCGTTCATGCGACGGCCGATCCGGCCGTCCGACACCGGTGATTCCGGAGTTGGCCGGCGGATCGCTGGCCGGGAAGCTGTCTTCCACGGTCTTGTCGTGTTTCCCGTTGCCTGGCTGTCCCGTCTGCTTCAGGCTCATCCGTTTCGCGCCCATCCGATTCGCGCCCATCCGATTCGCGATTGTCGGCATGGCGGTTCCTTTCGTCCGGCGTGAATGCCGGTCCTGACTGGAACGCCCCGGATGTCCCCCGGTTTATCTTCCCGCATTTGCCGCCTCATGCGACAGTGCCGCCATGCTCACACCCGTCCGCCTAGGCATGCTGACCCCATCGTCCAACACCACGCTGGAACCGGTCACCGCCGCGATGCTGGCCGGCCTGCCCTCGGTCTCGGTGCATTTCGCCCGCTTCCGGGTGACCGAGATCGCCCTGACCGCCGACGCCCTCGCCCAGTTCGACGACCGCCCGATCCTGGCGGCGGCGGAGCTTCTGGCGCACGCCAAGGTCGATGTCATCGCGTGGAACGGCACGTCGTCCGGCTGGCTGGGTTTCGACGCCGACCAGCGCCTGTGCGAGCGGATTCAGGCCGCGACCGGGATCCGGACCAGCACGTCGATGCTGGCGCTGAACGAGATCCTGGCCACCACCGGCGTGAAACGGTTCGGGCTGGTGACCCCGTATATCGATGCCGTGCAGCAGCGGATCGTCGCCAATTACGCCGGACTGGGGATCGCCTGCGACGCGGAACGGCATCTCCGCATCCAGGACAATTTCGCCTTCTCCGAAGTTTCCGCCGACACCCTGACCGGCCTGATCCGCGCCGTGGCGGCGGAGAAACCGGACGCGATCGGCATCATCTGCACAAACCTGCGCGCCGCCCCGCTGGTGGCAGCACTGGAGGCGGAACTTGGGCTCCCGATCTACGACACCATCGCCACGGTGGTCTGGAAAAGCCTGAGGCTGGCAGGGATCGACCCGGCATTGGTAACCGGATGGGGCCGGGTGTTCGGCGTATGACCCGCGTGTTGCCGGCATAGGCCAGCGCTTCGAATCATCGACCCCAATCTTGGCAAGGTCGGATAAAAAGGGTGGTGCGGGCGGTCGGAATCGAACCGACACTCCTTGCGGAACCGGATTTTGAGTCCGGCGCGTCTACCAGTTCCACCACGCCCGCATCTCGCCGCAGATGCCCTCGACTCGCGCTTTGCAGATACGCGACCCGCCTCGATCCAGCGGCTTCTCAGCTACTCCACTAACCCTCTAAATCCAAACACCTTTTACCGTCTCCGCGATAAACCGCGGCATGGCAGACAAAGCACTTTTCGTGTCGACCGCATCTACCGTTCCGCCGCTCTCGCGTCCGGCCCCATAATACAGCATCGCGGCGGCACGACAACGCGCTGTTTCGTAGTTCCTCACACCCGGGCTACACGACGCCCATGCGGTTCCAGGCGTCCAGCGCGGCGATTTTGTAGGCTTCCGCCAAAGTCGGATAGTTGAAGGTATTCTCGATGAAATAATCCAGCGTGCCATGCAGGTTCAGCACGGCCTGACCGATATGCACCAGTTCGGTGGCCCCCTCGCCGACGATGTGGACACCCAGCAGGCGGCGGGTCTTCAGGGAGAAGATCATTTTCATCATGCCGTTGTTCAGGCCCATGATGTGGCCGCGCGACGTCTCCCGGAACCGGGCAATGCCGCATTCATAGGGAATGCCGCGGCGGCGGACTTCTTCCTCGCTCATGCCGACGGTGGATATTTCCGGTACCGAGTAGATGCCGTAGGGGAAGTAATCCGGTGCGGGCGGCATCGCGATGTTGAAAGCATGGCATGCGGCGATACGCCCCTGCTCCATCGACGTGGACGCCAGGCTGGGGAAGCCGATGGCATCGCCGGCCGAGTAGATGTGCGGCACTTCGGTCTGAAATGTGACGGGATCGACTTTTAGCCGGCCGCGGTCGTCAGGCACCAGGCCACAGGACGGAAGATTCAGGCTGTCGGTCGCACCGACCCGCCCGGCCGCATACAACAGCATCTCCGACCGGATACGCCGGCCGTTTTCCAGGATGGTGACCGGCCAGTCATTCTCGATCTCGATATGGGAGACCTTGGCGCCGAAGCGGATCGCCATGCCGCGATCCCGGAGCTGATGGGTGAAATCCTCGATCAACTCATGGTCGATGAAATCGAGAAGACTTGCACGTGATTCGACCAGCGCGACGCTCACGTCGAGCGCGCTGAAAATTGTCGCGTATTCGACGCCGATCACACCGCCGCCAACGACGGTCAAACTGCGTGGCAGGCGAGGAACCTCGACGATTTCATCGCTGTCGAGAATATTGATCCCGTTGAATGGCACGTCGGCCGGACGATAGGGCCGCGTGCCCACGGCAATCATGATCTTGTCGCCGGCGACAACCCGGACATCGCCATCGTTCAAAGTGACTTCAACCGCGTGGGGGTCGAGGAAGCGGCCCGTGCCAATAATGGTCTGGACTTTGTTGCGGGCGAACTGATGCTCCAGCACATCGACCTCATGATCCAAGGTCATGTGAAGCCGCATCATCAGGTCTTTGGCCTGGATGTCTTTCTTGACGCGGTAGGCGCTGCCGTAAAACCCGCGTTCGCGCCAGCCCGTCAGATTCAAGACGGTTTCACGCAGCGTTTTGGACGGGATGGTGCCGGTATGGACCGACACACCACCCACCCTGCGGCCCTTTTCCACCACAAGGACAGTATGGCCCAGCTTCGCGGCCTGAATCGCGGCACGGCGCCCGGCGGGGCCACTGCCGATGACGATAAAATCGTATCGTGTCATTACCGAGTGTGCCACCCGTCTGTTGGCAATAGACTACTCTGTTTTCGCGCCGGTGGGGAGGGGCAAATCGCCCGGATTGACGGCGGCCCGGGCAAGGGTCAGCATTTCGGCAAGGCTGATCAACGGGGAAAGGGAGGACGTGCCATGCCGCTGCCAGCGGATCAGGATGTCAGCACGCCGAAATATCTGCGGGACAAATACGCGATCGTCGGCGTTGGCGAGACGACATATACACGCGGGTCGGACAAGACGACGCGCGCACTGGGGACATGGGCGCTGCGCAATGCGGCAGCGGACGCCGGAATCAAGACCTCCGACATCGATGGCATGCTGTCGTATTCGAACAATGACAGCACCTCCGCCACCTTCATGGCCGGCGACATCGGGACCCGGTTGAATTTCTACATGGATTGCGTCGGTGGCGGATCGTCGACCGAGGCCCTGATCGGTATCGCGATCGGTGTCATGGAGGCCGGGCTATGCAACTGCGTGGCGCTGTTCCGAGCGATGAACGGCTTCTCGCAGGTCCGTATCGGGGGAACCGGCGCACGTTCGGCAACGCCGGTCGGCGGCGACATGCTGCACAGTCGCGCCTATGGCTGGCAGAGCGCGGGGCAGATGTTCAGCCCGACGTTCATGCGGCACATGTACGAATACGGCACCAAGCCGGAACAAGTCGCCATGGTGAAGGTCGTGCATTCGGAACACGCCTCCAACAATCCCAAGGCGTATTACAAAAAGCGATACACGGTGGATGACGTGCTCGGCAGCCGGATCATTTGCAAGCCGCTGCACCTGCTGGACTGCTGCGTCGAGACCGACAATGCCACCGCGATCATCATCACGCGGGCGGATCGCGCACGCGACATGCGGCACACGCCGGCGCTGATCCGCGGCATTGCCGGCCGGTGCAGCAAGCCGCGCATGGACATGCATTACCAGGCCGGACCGATCGCGCGCGTCGGCGGATATTTCGCCAAGGACATCCTGTGGCCCAATGCCGGGGTCGGTCCCGAGGATATCGACGCCACCGGGGCTTACGACGCGTTCACCTTCACCTCGATGCTGCAACTGGAGGATTACGGGTTCTGCAAGAAGGGCGAAGGCGGCGACTACGTGTCCTCGGGGATCACGCGGTTGGGCGGGCGGCGGCCGAACAACACCTCCGGCGGTCATCTGTGCGAGGGCTATACCCACGGCATGAACATGGTGATCGAGAATGTCCGCCAGCTTCGGCACGACATCGACGATTCCTGCCCGATGGGCCCGGACGGCAAGCGGCAGCACACATACGATTACCGCGAAGGCGGCTGCCGCCAGGTCAAGGATATCGAAGTGACGGCCAATCTTGGGTGGGCCAACCCGATGACGGGTTCCGCCATGGTCATGCGGCGCGGCTGAAAGGAGAAACGCTTATGTCCCTTCAAGGCAACTACCTCGGCATGTCCCTGTCGATCGACGATCTCGACAAGGAGAACCTGACCTACTTCGCGCACTGCGCCCGGCACGATTTCCATCTGCAGAAATGCGACGATTGCGGGCTGCTGCGCTATCCCCCGACGACCGGCTGCCCCTGGTGCGCCAGCCCACGGGCGACCTGGACCGCTGTCGAAGGCAAGGGCGAGGTGCATTCCTATGAGGAAGTACATCACGCGATCCAGCCCGCGTTCAAAGCCCATACGCCGTATATGGTCCTGCTGGTGGACCTCGACACCCAAAAGGGCCAGCCGTCGGAACATGAGGCGCTGCGGGTGGTCGGCAACCTGACCCTGGCTGACGGCAATCTCGCGCCGCCCGAGGCCGTGCGAAAGGTCGGTATCGGCACACGCGTCCGCCTGGCTTTCAGCGATGTGGCCGACGGGCTGTCCCTGCCGCAATGGACCGTGGACACGGACGCAAAGCAACCCGAGACGCCTTGGCGGTATCCACAAGAGTAGGATGATCTTCGACCAAGCCACGGGCGCACAGTGGGAGGCCGCCCGGATTTTCGGTGGTGCGACGATGGTGGCGTTCCTGGCGGCCCGGATGTTCCGCCGCCAGGCTCAATGGCTTCGCATCGCGGTTGCCATTCTCTATATCGCTGGCGTTCTCGGCTTTGTCGCGTACGTCCTGCTCTGAATTTCAGGCGCGGAAATCGGCGCCATCCGTCACGCCTCCGCGGAACGGCCCTTGAACCCCATCGCAACGACATACAACTCGCTGGATTCCTTGCGGCTGGACGGCGGTTTGGCATGGCGGACATGCGAGAAATTTTGCTTCAGCACGTCGAGTATCTGCTTCTCCGACCCGCCCTGGAACACCTTCGCCACGAACGCCCCGCCCGGCGACAAAATCCCCACCGCGAAATCGAGCGCCATTTCCGCCAACGCCACGATCCGGATGTGATCCGTCGCGGCGTGCCCCGTGGTGTTCGGCGCCATGTCGGACAGCACCAGGTCGGCACCGCCGCCGAGGTCCGCCGTCAACCGCACCGGCATATCCGGGTCGGTGAAATCGCCCTGGATCACCACCGCGCCCTGGATCGGATCGATCGGCAGCAGGTCCACCGCCAGCACCGAGGCCGCGCCACGCTTCACCGCCACCTGCGTCCAGCCGCCCGGTGCGGCGCCGAGATCGAGCACCCGGACGCCCTTGTGGATCAGTTTGAACTTGTCATCGAGTTCCAGCAGCTTGAATGCCGCCCGCGACCGCCAGCCCTGCTGCCGAGCCGCCGCGACGTAGGGATCGTTGAGCTGACGCTTCAGCCAGGCGGTTGAGGCGGGACTCCGGCTCTTCGCTGATTTGACGAAGACCGACAGACTTCGGGACGGCGGCTTGACAGGCGGACGGCTCATGAACGGCAGGGATCACGTCGCCGTCCCTGGCGCAAGCGGTCGGCGCGCATCAACCGCAGCAGCATGCCCTCCCGCAGGCCACGATCGGCGACGATCACGTGCGGCGCCGGCCAGACGCGGGTGATGGCGGCGAACACCGCGCAGCCGGGCAACACGAACTCGACCCGATCCGGACCGACGCAGGGGTGCAGCATCAGGCCCTCACGCCCGAGCGCCCGCAGGTGGGCCAGTGCGTCGGCCGCGGCCTGGCTGCAAAGCTCGACGCCATCCACCGCCATCCGGCGATAGCGCTCCAGCTTCAACGCGACTCCGGCCAGGGTGGTGACGGTGCCGCTAGTGCCCAGCAGGCGGACGCCGCCGCCGCGCATTTCGCGGGCGATGCAATGCACTTTCTCGAACGGTTGCAGGCGTTCGGCGACGTCGGCGACCATCGCCTCGAAGCCGTCTTCGGTGAAGCCGGCGCCGCCCCAGCGTTCCGCCAGCGTCACCACGCCGACGGGCAGGGATTCGTAGCCGATCAGTTCCGGGTGGCCGTCGGTCAGGCGCACCCAGGCGAGTTCGGTGGAACCGCCGCCGATATCGAACAGCAGCGCCCGGCGATCGCCGCACGGCAGCAGCGGGGTGCAGGATTCCAGCGCCAGCTCGGCTTCCTCGCGACTGCTGATGATGCCGAAATCGAAGCCGGTCTCCTGCTTGACGCGGCACAGGAAGGCGGGGCCGTTGGTCGCACGCCGGCAGGCCTCGGTCGCGATGGCGCGTACCTGACGCACCGGGCGTCGCGCCAGCCGGCCTGCGCAGGCGTGCAAGGCGCAGATCGCACGGTCCATCGCGGCGTCATTCAGGCAACCGGTGCTGTGCAGCCCTTCCCCCAGGCGGACGATACGGGAGAAGCTGTCGAGCACCCGGAAACTGTCGCCTGAAGGCGTTCCAACCAGCATCCTGCAATTGTTGGTGCCCAGGTCCAGGGCGGCAAAGGCGGGCCCAAACACGCGCCGGCCCGGATCGGAGCGTCCCGGATCGGGCGCCCCAAGGTCTGGCGGCGCAAGGCTCGGGGGCGCAGGATCTGGAGACGCCTGGCCGGGAGACGCGAGATCTGGCGACGCCGCCTGACCCGTCAGATTGGAGGCGGCACTATCCGGACATGTCTCATCCAGCCGCACTTCATCGCATTGTGCGGCGGTTTCAAGCTCGGCCGTGGCTTGAACCGGCATCATCCTTGGATTGTCAACCGACTGCGTGTGGCGGGCAAGCACCGAATGCAAATGTGGTGCCGGCTATCGGCTTTTTCATACCCAGGGTTCGTCCCGCGCACCCCTTCACGGCGGTGGACCTAAAAATCGCGATCGGGAATTTGCGTGGGAAACCCGCCAACCGCCGCCGCCCGTGGCCTTCACCTCGCGCGCGGCCATGTGGGCGCGGCGCAGCATCGTACGGACATCCTGGGCGCTGCCGGGGTCCCGGCTGGCGATGCCGATGGAAAAAGTCACGCCCTGAGCGTCCGGCAGGTCGTGGAAAAGCCGGCCGGCGCACAGTTCCTCGGCCCGTTCGGCGGCTGTCAGATGATCCATGCCATCCTGCCAGACGGCGAACTCATCCGCCCCCACCCGCGCGACAAGGTCGCTGGGCCGGACCGAGGCACGCAACTGACTGGCCATGCGGACAAGAATCCCGTCCCCTCGCGTCCGCCCCAGCGACAGGTTGACACGCCGCAGGTCGTCGATATCCACCAGCCACAACGTGCCGACGACGACGTCCATGTCGAGCCGGTCGATACGTCGTTCGGCCTCATCCAGGAACCAGCGGCGGTTCGGAATGCCCGTCAGCCGATCGATACCGGCCTGGCCCATGCCGGCGCCGACAGCAACACGCAGCAGCATGGCGACAGAGGCCGCAAGGTCGTGATCGGACTCGGTCCACGGCCTCGATCGCGGGGCTCGCCACAGCAGTAGGCCCCCGGGGCAGTCAGGCGGAAAGACCCAGGGACAGGCCAGAAGCGGGCGCTTGTCGGCGGTAAGGGCCTGGGAGGGGCGATTGGGGCTGGCTGCCAACAGCATGTGGCCAAGATCGGCGACGCCAGGCTCGTCGACACCCAGGAAATAGGCGACTGGCTCCTCGGCGGCATCCGCGCTCAAGTCAAGAATCGCGATCCCGTCCAGGTCCGCCGTCAGACGCAATTCCTCTAAAATCGCAACAATGGAGCCATCGTAATCGCCTCTGAACGGCACGTTCGTCTCCTCAAGCCAAAGGACGGGGAGCAGCTTAGGCTTTTTCCGCGCCAGATGGATAGAATTGGCGCCCATACCGGCCGCCCGATCGTTTGGATATCGCACGCGCGGGGTGGCAATGCACTGGCTGCACCATTCGATAATCATGTCGCCTAGGAAACGGCTCGTTACACGTCTGCCATGGTGACAGCGGTAAGGCCCGCATCCGGCTTCGATACCAGCCCACGACGGGCCGGCAGCCAGTCCCGATGCGCTGCGGCGTCACCGCTTCGGCGCTGCCATCGCCGGCGTCGTCCCGAAGGTTTCCCGAAACGCCGCCCCAAACGCCGGCACGCTGGCATAGCCGACAGCGGCCGCCACCCGGGCCGGCGGAACGCCCTGGGCAATCCTGGCCAGCGCCTCGGTCATACGCAATTGGCGGCGCCATTGCTGGAAGCTCATGCCCGTCTCCGATCGAAACAGGCGCGCCAGCGTCCGCACCGAGGCACCGGCGACCGTCGCATAACCATCCAGGTCGCGCGCATCGGCCGGATCGGCAATTAGCGCTGTCGCCACCCGAGCCAGCCTGGGATCGCGGCAGGCCGGCAAGGATAAAGGCCGCGTGCCGGCCCGCCTGATCTCATGCAGCACCAGCGCCGCCACCAGGCGGATCGGGCCGCGCGAATCCCACACCACGGGTTCCCCGCACACCGTCAGGATCAGCTCGCGCAGCAGCGGCGATACGGCGATCACCGTCGCCGCTGCCGGGCCGGACGCCGCCGCATCCGCCCGCAGGAACAGGGATCGCATCTGGACCGCGCCGTCCATCCGGACCGCGTGCCGCATGTCGGCGGGGACCCATAGGCCGGTTCCGGGCGGAACGGTGAACAAGGCGGCCTCGGTCGTGACGCGCAGCACGCCGGCGATGGCGAACAGAAGTTGCGCTCGGGGGTGCCGGTGCAGGCCGGTGTCATGGCCGGCTTGGTAGTCGTTGGAATAGCCGACCATCGGCCGGGGCGCCTGCTCGAACGGCTGCAGGCGGCTTTGGCCGGTACGCGACAGAGTTTGGCCAGACATCGCCATAGCGACAACCTATATTTTTCGTAACACAAAGGGAATGCGGATCATGACTCCAGCCGCCCGGCAGATCGTGTTCATCAACACCGCCCACACGATCACCCATTACAGCCTGCTGATCCTGCCCACCGCCGTACTGGCCATGGCCGTCCCCGGCGGTCCGTTCGGCGAGTCCTATGGGCCGATTCTGGCGCTGGCCACCGGCGGGTTCGTGTTCTACGGCCTGCTGTCGCTGCCGCAGGGATGGCTGGTGCAGCGCTTCGGCCGCAAGGCGCTGATGACAACATTTTTCCTGGGAACCGGCCTGAGTCTGATCGCCGCCGGCCTGGTCCATTCACCGATGATGCTCGGCGTGGCACTGGCCTGTGCCGGGGGCTTCGCCGCGATCTATCATCCGATCGGCACGACGATGCTGGTGGAGGCTGCGGGCGACAGACCCGGCCGCTCGATCGGGGTGAACGGGGTGTTCGGCAACCTGGGGGTCGCCTTGGCCCCGGTCGTCACCGCCTTCCTGGCCAATGAGATCGGCTGGCGCGCGGCGTTCGTCGCCCCCGGGTTACTGTGTGTGACGGCCGGGCTATTCTGGATGCGGACGCCGCTGGCGCATGTCAGCGCGCATGCCAATGCCCGCCCGTTCCCGCCGATTCCGCGGCATCTGGTCCGTCGCGCGGTGCTGGTTCTGATGCTGATCGCGATGTCGTCCGGGCTGGTGTTCAACGCCTTTACCATCCTGTTGCCCAAGCTGATGCAGGAACGGCTGGCCGACAACGCGACGTTGTTGCCGCTGGTCGGTCTGGCGGCCTTCCTGGTGACGCTGTGCGGGGCGCTGACGCAGTTCTCCGTCGGGCGGATGATCGACCGTAACACGCTGAAGACGGTGTTCCTGCCGGTCAGCATCGTGCTGGCGCCGGCGATGCTCGCGCTGTCCTTCGCCCAGGGCTGGCTGGTGCTGCCGCTGGCCGGCGCGGTGGCGGCCTCGATCTTCGGGCAGGTGACGGTGAACGAGACGATGGCGGCCCGCTATATCTCCCCTGCCCTGCGGGCGCGGATTTACTCGGTGCGGTTCTTCGTCGGATTCCTGGGGGCCGCCGCGGCAGCGCCGGTGGTTTCCACCCTATATGAGCGCACCGGCAGCGTGGCGGCGGCGACCGTGGTGCTGTCGGCATTCTCGGTGGTGACGCTGGGGTGCGCGCTGTTCTTTCCGAACCGGAAGGAGGAACTGGCCCCCGAGTTGTGGGCGGATGCAGTGCCGATGGCGGCGGAATAAGGGCACGCCAGACCTGCGGCCGTTCGCCGCCGCACACGTTAATTGCAAAGCGCCGCCGAACGCGCCACATCCCTCCGCATGCTCCTCCGCCGCTCTCTGCTGCTGTCCGCCGCGCTGCTTCCCTTAGCCCAGACGGCCAGCGCGGACCCGCCCGCTGTCGCGCTTTCCGCCTCGGACCAGGCGGATATCGGGCGAATCGAGGCCTATCTGAACGGCATTCGGACGCTGAAGGCGCATTTCCTGCAGGTGGCGCCGAATGGTGGCATCTCGGAGGGCACCGCGTGGCTGGAACGGCCGGGGCGCATGCGGTTCCAATATGATCCGCCGGCGCCGTTCCTGCTGATCGCGGCGCACGGGCAGTTGATCTTCCACGACTCGTCGCTGGGGCAGGACAGCAACATCCCCCTGAGCCGTACGCCGCTGGGTATCCTGCTGGCCGACCACGTGACGCTGGCGGGCGCGGTGACAGTGACCGCCATCCAGCACCTGCCCGGCCAGATCCAGCTGACCCTGGAGCGTACCGCCAGCCCGGGTGATGGGTCCCTGACGCTGATTTTCACCGATTCGCCACTGACTTTACGGCAATGGACCGTGGTGGACGCGCAGCGGCGTGAGACTCACGTCACCCTGTCCAACGCCCAGACCGGCGGCACATTCGACCCGACTTTGTTCGAGCAGGTCTTCGTCCCGTCGGAACAAAAACGCTGAGCTCCCGGGCCGCACGCCGATGACCGCATGACGGGCATGTGCCCGCCGGGACGAAAAAGTCTTCTTTTTGCCATCAAACTGGGGAATGATCTTTCCCAACATGAGGTCCCCGCGCGTCGTCAAGCCAATGATCGGCATCAGTTGCTGCACCAAGCAGTTTGGCATCTTCGGAATGCCGAACCATGCGGCCTCCGACACTTATGTGCGCGCGACGGATGAGGTGATTGGCGCCGTCCCGGTGCTGTTGCCCGCCAACGGCCCGATGGCGGATATCGAGACCCTGCTGGACCGACTCGACGGCATCATTCTGACCGGTAGCCGTTCCAACGTGCAACCCGGCCTGTATGATGGCCCGCCGCACGCCGAGGGCACGCCGGAAGACCCCGCCCGCGACGGAATCACCCTGCCGCTGATCAGGGCGGCGGTGGCCAGGGGGGTGCCGCTGCTGGCGATCTGCCGCGGCTTTCAGGAATTGAACGTGGCGCTGGGCGGGTCCCTGCATCAGCGAATCCAGGATCTGCCGGATCGGATGGATCATTCGACTCCGATGCAGCCGTCCTCACGGATTCGCCAGAGCAAGGCGCACGCGATCCGGGTGACGCCGGGCGGCTGGCTGCACCGCCTGGCCGGTGCGACGGAGATCGCGGTGAACTCCCTGCACAACCAGGGGATCAACCAACTGGCGCCGGGCCTGGTCGCCGAAGGCGTGGCGCCGGATGGGCTGATCGAGGCCGTCCGGGTCGCGGCCAGCGAGGCGGGGCCGGCGATCGGCTACGTCGTGGGCGTGCAGTGGCACCCGGAATACGACTGGCGCACCGACACGCTGTCCCGGGCGATTTTCGAGCAATTCGGCGCGGCCGTGCGAGCTTATGCCGACGCCGCAAGGTTGGGCGGCGTTTCCATCGCGGCCGATTAGGGTCCGGGACGCCGCAGGCCAGTCTCCAAAACCTCTACCCCCTTGTCAGACCGACCGTTTCGACCGATGTATCGGCCGGAAGACCGGACCGCACGGGTCCGGATTGATCATCATTCAGGACAGGACAGGCGCCGCCATGTTCATCGAAACCGAGGGCACTCCCAACCCCGCCACGCTCAAGTTCCTGCCGGGGCGCGACGTGATGGGCCTCTCGACCGCCGACTTCGCCTCCGCCGTCAGCGCCGTCCGCAGCCCGCTAGCGACCGGGCTGTTTGCCCTGCCGGGCGTGGCGCGCGTCTTCCTCGGCGGCGACTTCATCAGCGTTACCAAAAACGATGAGATTTCGTGGCAGGCGCTGAAGCCCCAGGTGCTGGGCGTCATCATGGATCATTTCGTCGCCGGCCTGCCGGTGATCGAGGACGGCGACACCGACTTCGACGAAGAAGACATCGACGAAGCCGACCGCGAGGTCGTGGACCAGATCAAGGAACTGCTCGATACCCGAGTCCGCCCGGCGGTGGCCGGCGACGGCGGCGACATCGTGTTCCGTGGCTACCGCCAGGGTGTCGTCCGCCTGCACATGCAGGGTTCGTGCTCCGGCTGCCCGTCCTCCAGCGCCACGCTGAAGCACGGCATCGAGAACATGCTGAAGCACTACGTGCCGGAAGTGGTCTCCGTCGAGCAGGTCGAATTCTGACCGGCCTCAGTTGACCACCGCGGGCGCATCTCTCACGCTGCGCCGCATCATATTCAGGAGTTGCCTATGACGATCGACGCCGCCGGTCACGACCTGCTGTTCAGGGAAGCCCGCACCCACAACAAGTGGCACGACACCCCGGTCCCCGACGAGACGCTGCGCGAACTCTACGACATCCTGAAGTTCGGCCCGACCTCCGCCAACAGCTCGCCGGCCCGCTTCGTGTTCATCCGCACCAAGGAAGGCAAGGAAAAGCTGGCTCCGGCGCTATCCGCCGGCAATACCGAGAAGACCATGGCCGCGCCGGTCACCGTGATCGTCGCCTACGACCCCAAATTCTTCGAGAAACTGCCGACGCTGTTTCCGCACAACCAGGATGCGATCAACTGGTTCACCAGCAACGATTCGCTGGCGGCGACCACGGCGTTCCGCAACGGCACCCTGCAGGGCGCCTACCTGATGATCGCGGCTCGGTCGCTGGGCCTGGATACCGGCGCGATGTCGGGCTTCGACAATGCTAAGGTCGACGCGGCGTTCTTCGCCGGCAACGGCTGGCGGTCGAATTTCCTGGTGAACATCGGCCACGGCGACCCGGCGGGGGTCTTCAACCGCTCGCCGCGCCTGCCGTTTGAGGAAGCCTGTCTGCTGGTCTGACGCCGGCGCGGGTTGACGTCCGGCCGCGATCACCTTAGCAGCGCGGCCGCCTCGTCCAGCCCCAACCGCCGCTCCCCCAGCAGCGCATCGGTGGCGGGCCGCCCCCACGCGGCCTCCTCCGGGGCCAGCGGGTCGGCCGCCGACAGCCGATGCGCCAACACGAACCGAGACACCAGCGCGCGCCGAGCATCCGCCCCGGGACGAGACCCCTCCCAGGCCAGCAGGATGGCGCTCGACACATCGTACAGCGCCGTCGCCGCCTGGCGTGCCAACGTCTCCTGTCCTTCTCCCGCGATCCGTTCCGCGAGCGCGACCGCTCGATCCAGCGCCCCGTCCAGTGCCGCCCTGAACGCCGCGGGCAGCACCGAAGCCGCCTCCAGCCGCTGCCGCAGCATCGCCTGCAACGCGCGATGCGCCCCGTCCTTCCCCACCGCCCGTTGGATCACATCCAGCGCGTTGATGTTGCTGGTGCCCTCCCACAGCAACCCGACCTGGGCGTCGCGGATCAACCGAGGGTTTACCCAATCCTCGATGTAGCCGTTGCCGCCGCGCGCCTCCATCGCCGCCGTCGCCACGATCACGTTGTCCCGGCAGGCCCGCAACTTCAGCAGCCCTGTGAGTATCCGCAGTTCCTCGCGCGCGCCGTGGCCCAGCGCATCGGCGGTGCACAGCGCCATCGACAACGCCTGTTCGGCCGGCACCAGCATCTTCATCAACTGCCGGCGCATCAGCGGAAAATCTGCCACCGTCCGCCCGAACGCGATGCGGCCACGAGATGCCGCCAGCGCCTCATTGACGCAGCGGCGCATCATCGCCGCCGCCCGCACCCCGTGCGACAGGCGGGACAGGTTCACCTGCTCCATCATCTGCTTCAGCCCCTGCCCCGGCTGGCCGATAAGATACGCTTCGGCGCCCTCCAGCCGGATCTCACCGCTGGCCATCGACTTGGTGCCCAGCTTGTCCTTCAGCCGGATGATCCGGTAGGCGTTGCGCGACCCGTCCCGCGTGCGCCGAGGCAGCGCGAACAACGCCAGCCCGCGCGTGCCGGCGACCGCGCCCTCGGTCCTGGCCAGCATCAGCGCGACATCCGCATCGGTGTGGGAACAGAACCACTTATCCCCGTACAGCCGCCAGATGCCGTCCTCCAGGCGGGCGATGGTTTCAATCGCACCGACATCCGATCCGCCGGCCTTCTCGGTCATGAACTGCGTGCCTTTCCACATCGTGGAAAGGTCGGCCGACAGCATCTTCGGCAGCAGGTAATCCTGCAGCGAGTTGCTGCCGAACTTGCGGATCAGGTGGATGGACGTGTCGGTGACGCTGATCGGGCACATCAGCCCGAACTCGCCCTGCACGAACAGATATTGGAACGCGTATTTGGCCACCGGCGGCAGCGGCCGGTCCATCCCCAGCACGCCGCCGCGATGCGACATCGCGTGGAACTGGAAGTCGCCGAACGCGATCTGCTCCATCTCCCGGTAGGCCGGGTGATACTCGATCCAATCAAGGTCGCGGCCAAACCGGTCACGCGCGTGCAGCACCGGCGGATGGCGGTCGGCGGTGCGCGCCAGTTCGTCCAGCCGCCCGCCGGCGAGTTGCCCCAGCCGCTGGTAATGCGGCGTCAGATGCGCCAGCACGTCCGCCGGCAGATAGATCGCCAGCAGGTCGTGCAGGCCCTGATCGGCGGCATGGAAATCCATACCGGCGCAGTCGGGCGCGATCCAGTCGGACCCGGTACGGGGACGGTCGATCGACAGATCGTGCGGCATGCGGTTGCTCCTCGGGGTTTCAATTGACCCGGCTTTCGGCGGCGATGATTATCGTGCCGACGGGTCTCTCGCATAGGGCTTTGCGAGGCGGCCCCAATCCGCTGGCCACGGCGCCGCCCGTGCCGGCCAAACACCATCAGGAACCTGTGCCGCCGATCAGCCAACGCGCTTTGCTGCCACCGCGCCTGCTCGACAGCGTGACCCGCCGCTACGGCGAGCCTCTTGTCGCGGGCCTGCCGCCGCTGAACCTCCACGATGACCCGACCGACGCCTTTGCCGAACTCCACGCCCAGTTGGAGGACGCCGGTGTCGTGCTGTTCCCGGATGTCTGGCCGGGCGACCTGGATGGGTTCTTTCGCCTGCGCCTGATCCAGGTGCTGGCCGGCCAGCCGAAGCTACCCGGACTTTCGGTCGTCATCTTGTCCGCCGTCATGGCCGGGCAACCTTTGGCGGGCGGCTTCGCGGACCGGTTCCGCTCCGCCTGGCCGTTCGCGCGCTGCGTCTTCCTGACCGAGGGCGACGATCACCCTACGCTGTCCACCCTGATCGGACTGCCCGTCGGCCCGCTGGACGATGTCTCGACCGGGGAGTCTCCGATCCTGGCTTCGGACGCCGGCACCGGACAGGCGATCGCCGTTCAGATGCAGCCCATATGGGGCCGCTGCGGCAGCACCATCCTGTTCGAGAACCAACGCGAAAACCTCGTCCGGGCCGGCTTCCTGACCATTCGCGTCTTCGCCGACGGGCAGGCTCGGCGCGGCGCGACATTGTGGTCCCGGCTGGATCACATCATCCCGGAAAACAGCACCCGAACCGGCGCGCACATCGATGTCATCGCCGTTCCCGAAGGACCGCCGTCCCGGTCCGAGGCCACCGATGTCGATGCGATGTGGCGGGATGTCCTGACGGCAACCGCCTCCGCCGTTATCCGCGACCGCGCCGTCGTGCAGGCGGCCGCACAGGCCGAATGTGTGATCGCCAACCGTGTGGAAGGCCTTGGCCCCGCCCTGATGTTCGCCCCCCAGGCCAGATTGCTGTTGTCGCCGCAAGAGGATCGCGCCGAAGCGATCTATCAGTCTGCGATCAGCAACGGCAGGGACCAGGCCGTGGCGACGCTGTTCCGGAACGCCGCGGCCAAGGTGCAGGCCCAGATGCTGGCCATCGCGGATATCTGCGGCTTCGCCAGCCAGACCGAAATGACCCGCCTGGCGCCGCAATGCCGGCGGGCCGTTATCATCCAGCCAAGCGTCTCGGCGAAACCGGTACCGGAAACCGCCGTTCCCCCATTCGACCTGCTGCTGACCGCCTCCGAGGAGGTGATGAATGTCGCATCCCTGCGATGGTTCCTGGACCAGGTTTGGCGCCCGCATCTTGAACCGCACGGGATCAGCGTCGCGATCGCGGGCCGAGCGGGGGGACACGTCCGGGATATGGGGCGTGGGTCGCCGTTGATGCATGTCCTGGGGTTCGTCGAGGACCTGGACGCGATTCGATCCTGGTGCCGCCTGACGGTCGTGCCGGACCTCGGGCGCGCCGGCGTATCGGCGAAAATGCTGACCACCCTGGCTGCCGGCCACCCGGTCGCCACCACGCCGGCGGGCTTGCGCGGCCTGGACCCGTCGGTCGCGGGGAATTTGCCGGCACGAGACACCGCCGACGCGCTTGCCGCCGATATCCGGGAGCTGCTCGGATCGCCGGAGCGATTGGCGGAACGGCGGCATCTGGTCCGCCTGGCACGCGACGCCATCAAGCCGGTAGCCGATCACGCGGCGCTGGTGATGGCGGTTCCACGCCCCTCCGGGCCGGACATCGGCGAGCGACTGCAGCGTTGGTGGCGGCTGGCCGGCTCCCCGCCGCCGCCCGACGCGGTACCGTACCGGTTCCAGTTCGATGTGGCCTTTCCGATGTCCGGCGGCCCCCGGCATGCCCAGGTCCTGCTGGATGGCTGGCACGATTCCGAACCCTGGGGCCGGTGGACCGATGGGGCCGAGGCTTCGCTGCGGATCACGTTGGCAGAACCGGTGAGCGATCCCCTGACGCTGGAACTGACGATCGTTCCGGCCGAAACCGGCGCCAACCTGCGGATTGGCTGGGATGGCACCATGCTGCCGTTGATCGATCCAGTGCCCGGTGCGAATCTGTGGGACATACCGCCCGCGTTGACGACGGGAAAAAGCAGCTTCGTGGTCTCGCTGCATGTCGGCGAGACGATGCGTCCCGCCGCCGCCGGCGACTCGGTGGACGACCGCATCCTGGGCATCGGCGTCAGTTCGGTGCGGGTACTGTCGCGCCAGCCCACGCTGTGCGAACCGAACGTCACCATGCCGATCCGGGCCGCCGCGATGCCCCGGCAAGTCCTGCTGACCGGCTGGCATGCCCCCGAGGCATGGGGCTGCTGGAGCCGGCGGACTACCGCCGCGCTGCGCCTGACCCTGGGCGAGCCGGCACCGGCCTCGATCCGGCTGGAACTGGA
Source organism: Acidisphaera sp. S103 (assembly GCF_009765975.1). Classification (GTDB taxonomy): domain Bacteria; phylum Pseudomonadota; class Alphaproteobacteria; order Acetobacterales; family Acetobacteraceae; genus Rhodopila. The sequence goes on from NZ_LMUJ01000042.1 coordinate 142,293, forward strand.
CCTTATGCCGTCGCCGGCCAATCCGCTGTTGACGCTGTCGGTCAACGGTTCGGCGCTGCCCGGCATCACGCCCGTCGCGGGCCGCAACATCTGGGATCTGCCGACACGGGCAACCAACGGGCGAACCGATCTGCAATTGCTGCTCTCGGTCCCGGAGACGTTTTGCGCGGCTCGCGCGGGCACCGGGGCTGACGACCGCGAACTGGGGATCGGCCTGCGTGGCATCCGGCTGATCCCTTTCGTTCCGGTCTTTCAGGAACCCGGCAGGGTCCTGCGGCTGGTTCGGCCGGACGTGCTGGACGAAATCCTGCGCGAGGGCTGGCATCCGGCGGAGGATTGGGGATGCTGGACCAGCGGGCCGGATGCCATGCTGCGGCTGGCGTTCCGCGAGCCATTGTCCGGGCCGTTCCGGCTGGAGATGAATGTGTCACCCGGCCGGATCAACGCGACCCTGACCCTGTCGGTGAACGGACACGCCCTGCCGCCGATCGTTCCGCGAAGCGGCGCCAATAGCTGGGATCTGCCGGAACAGGTGACCGACAAGCAGCGGGACTTGCTGATCGCGTTGCACGTGTCGGACACGTTCACACCGGCCGATATCGCGGTTTCGACCGACAAACGGATCCTGGGCGTGGGTGTGCGGTCGCTCGTGCTGCATCGGCAGGCGGCGACCTGCCCGATCGGCCGCCTCGTCCGGATATCCAGCGAACTGGGCGACAACCCCATGCTGACGGACGGCTGGCATAAACCGGAACCTTGGGGTTGCTGGTCGTCGGGTGTGGACGCGGCGGTGCTGTTGCGGTTCGATGCGCCACTGCATGGCCCGTACGCCATCGAATTCGATATGATGGCACCGCTGCTGAACGGACCCGTCCTGTTGTCGGTCAATGGCGAAATGATGGACCCGCTGCTGGTATCGGACGGACCCAACGAATGGATCCTGCCGCGAAACCGCACCGATGGCCGGACCGTGCTGGACCTGCATCTGCTGGTGGCGCTGCCGGTGCGGCCGATGGATGTCCAGGACTCGAAGGACGATCGCGTCCTGGGCGTCGGCATCAGAAGCCTGCGGATTCGTCCGCTGAGTCAGAGTTAGGCGCTACGCCTTCCGCAAATTCCAGAACAGCGAATAACCTGTCAGCACGTCGGTGACCGTCCGCCGATAAACCGTCGGCGGCAGCGTCTGCCCCAGCGGGATATACGGCACATCGATAAAAACCTGTTCCTGGATCAGCGCCGCGATGCGCTGCCGATCCGGAAGACTGGTCGAATACAGCCATTCGTTCCGTAACGACTCCAGCCGCGGACTGGTCGGCCAGCCGCGCGACGCCGCCTTGCCGTTGCCTCGGATCGACACGTGCACAGCCGGATCGAGCTGATCCAGGCCCGACCAGTAGGTATGGAAAATACTCCAGCCGCCCTGCTCGACCGGGTCCTGCTTGGCCAACCGTTGCAGCACGCTGCCCCAGTCGGCGTATTGCGCATCGACGTTCATGCCGATGCGCTTCAGCATGTCGGCGCCGACATCGCCCAGCGCCTTCAGCGTCGGAAAGTCCGAGGGCACCAGCAGCACCGTCCGCTCGCCCTTGTAGCCGGACGCCGTCACCGCCCTGGCGACGGCGGCGAGGTCGCGCGGACCGGTCAGCACCGCCATGCCGGCTTGCGTCGCCATCGGCGTGTTCGGCGGGAATACCCCGACGCCGGCGCGCCAGTTGGCCGGATCGCCCGCCGCGGCGGCCATGTAATCGTCCTGGCTCACCGCACCCAGCAATGCCCGGCGGAGCGCCGGATTGTCGAACGGCGGTTGCAGCTGGTTCATCCGCAGCGTGCCCATATATCCCATCGGATCGGGGGGCGGCACCGTCAGGTTGGCGTTACGCCGCAATAACGGCAGCAGGTCGGCGGTTGGCGACTCCCACCAGTCCATCTCCCCGGCTTCCATCGCGGCGGCGGCAGTGCCCGCGTCCGGGATCACCGTCCATTCCACCCGGTCGACATGCACGACCTTGGGGCCAGCGATGAAGCTGGCGGTGCCATCGGGGCGTGGGACGTAGGCTGTGTTGCGCTCATACACCACGCGGGCGCCGGCAACCCGTTCATCCGGCTTGAATCGGAACGGTCCGCTGCCGGTCATTTCTGTGATCTGCTTGAACGGATCCGTCACCGCCAGCCGTTCCGGCATCATGACGCAGACGTTCGACCCTGGCTTGCCCAGAGCGGCCGGCAGCAACGGAAACGGGCGCCGCAAACGGAAGCGGATCGTGCGGTCGTCGGGCGCCGACAGGTCGTCCGTCACCGCCAGCAAGGTCTGTCCGAAGCTGTCGCGCGCGCCCCAGCGGCGGATGCTGGCGACGCAGTCGCGCGCGAGCACCTTCCCGCCATCATGCCATAGCAGCCCGTCGCGCAGCGTCAGGGCCCAGGTCAGCCCATCGGCGCTGGTCGTATCGCCCGCAACCATCTGCGGCGTGGTACGATAGGTGCCATCCATGCCGTACAGCGTATCGAACACCATCATCGCGTGGTTGCGGGTGACGTAGGCCGAGGTCCAGATCGGATCGAGCACCGCCAGGTCGGATTGCGGAATGAACCGCAGCACGGCGGCCTCCGCCCCGCGGCCGATGCGGGGCGCGGCCAGGACACCGGCCGCCGCGAGAAGCGTCCGCCGCCGCACCGTCAGATCACCCCCAGCCCGGTCAGGAACGCGGTCAGGTTGGCCCCGAGGCGTTCGACCAGGTACCCGCCCTCCTGGATCAGCACCGTCGGCAAGCCCAGGGCCGCGACCTGGCGGCCGACCGTCTCGAAACCCGCCGCGTCCACCGCCAGATTGGCGGCAGGATCGCCACGCTGCGCATCGAAGCCGACCGACACCAACAGGGCGGCCGGACGCTTGCCGGCGATGGCGCCCAACCCCTGCCCGACCGCGGCAGTGAACGCCGCGTCCTCCGCCCCGGCGGGCAACGGCAGGTTCAGGTTCCAGCCGAGGCCCCTGCCCGACCCGACCTCATCGGCATACCCGGCGAACCACGGATACAGCCCGGCCGGATCGCCATGCACCGACACGTAATGGACATCGTCGCGTTCGTAGAAAATCTGCTGCGTGCCGTTGCCGTGATGCACGTCGAAATCGAGGATCGCCACCGGACCGCCGCCGCCATCCAGCATCCGCTGAGCCGCGATCGCCGCGTTGTTCAGGTAGCAGAACCCGCCGGCCATGTCGGTATGCGCATGATGCCCGGGCGGGCGGCACAGCGCGTAGGCGTATCGTTCGCCCGCCAGCACGCGGTCGGCCGCGTCGATGGCGGCATGGGCGGATCCGATCGCGGCGGTCCAGGTGGCCGCCACGATCGGCGCGCTGGCACTGCTGAGATACCAGCCCGCCTGACCGAGCAGCGCGTCCGGACGATGCGCCTTGTGCCGCACCGCGTAGGCCTGCGCTCGCAGGATCGGCCGCGAACCGGGTACCGCCTGCCAGCGTGCGAAGGCGGTTTCCAGAAATTCCAGATAGCCGGCGTCATGCACCCGAGCGATGGGCGCCAGGCCGTGATCGGTCGTGGGTTTTGTGGTCAGCCCACCGGCACGCAGCGCACCCAACAATGCATCCGCCCTCGCCGGAACCTCCCAGTACGCGCGTGCATCGCCTGCCACGGTAAAGCGGTCCGGATCGTGGGCGGCATGGTCGGTGGTGATGACGATCATCGGTCGGTCCTTCTGTCTGAACGCGGTCGAATGGTGCTTCGGATGTGCCCCGCCTGCTGTCAATCCGCGTCCCGCGCCATCGCCCGCCGAATGCCAGGATGCCGGCGCGGGCAAGCCGCTCACATGCGGATTTCTTCACTTGCCTTTCCGCGTTCGCCCGGTATCGATGCCGCTTCCGTATCAAAAAGGGATGCCTGCATGTCACTTTCACGACGCGCGATGTTCGCCGCCGCCGCCAGCCTGACCATGGGTTCGGTCGCATTTGCCCAAACCCCCGCCCCGGCCGCGGCAACACCGCCCGCCGCCGCTCCGGCGATGGCGGCCGCCGCGGCGCCAGCCTCCGCGCCCACGCGCGTCCGCGGTGTCATCAGCAAGATCGATGCGAACGAGCTTCAGGTCACGACCCGCGGTGGGGATACGGTTACCCTGAAACTGGCCGATAATATCGGCATCCGGTGGATCGAGCCCATCGCGGTCAGCGCGATCAAGCCGGGATCGTTCATCGGCACCGCGGCGGTGTCGCAGCCGGACGGAACCTTGAAGGCCCTTGAAATACAGGTGTTTCCGGAATCGATGCGCGGCGTCGGCGAAGGCCATCGGGCGTGGGACCTCGGCGCCAACAGTTCGATGACGAACGGCACCGTCGGTGACCTGAAAGTGTCCAAGGGACGGATGCTGACGCTGACCTACAAGGGCGGCGAGCAGAAAGTGTTCGTTCCGCCGAAGGCCCCGGTGATCACCTATGCCCCGGCGACCAAGGCGGCGCTGACCAAGGGGGCCCATGTCATCGTCACCGCCCTGCATAACACGGACGGAACGCTGACGGCGGCGAACGTCGGCGTCGGCAAGCACGGCCTTGTCCCTCCGATGTAGGGTGCGGCACGGCCATTTCATCGAGGGTTGAAGTGCGTGGGCACCGAACCGGTGCGGACGGAACCGTCATCGCGGGCAAGACGCTCGCGATGACCACGCCGTAGTCGCATGGCGGAATGGCGGACAGCCTGCCGCGCGATACTAGAACATGATCGCGCTGGGCGGGACGTCCAGAGCGCGTGAATCATGCGATCAAACAAAACGCTCTAATCGTCGCGCAATTGCGGATTGTCGAAACGCGGATTCCTGACGCCGTGAACCGCGTCGCGCAACGCGTCGAACAGCGACAGCCTATCAGGTTCATGCAGGAAAGCACCGACCTCGCAGTCGCGCCCATGGCTGCTCAGCACCACCCGCGGAATACCCCGCCCCGCATCGAGTTGCACGCGCAGCCAGGCGGACGGCAGCGACATCTGTTTTCGCCGGCCGGCCGGATCGGTCTGGATCACGGTGATCTCTTGCGCAGTCAGCATGATCAGCTCGCTCGCCCGCGCCCGGCGCACATTGACCGCCAGGAGACCGCAAACCAGGGGAATCTCCAGCAGGCTGAACGCCGCGACCGGCCAGGCACCCAGCAGTAGAAACCGCAACGCGACCGCCGCACTGAACACCGTCAGAACGGCGATCACGGTCATGACACCTTTCCGCGTCAGGCTGCGGTGCGGGACGATCAGGGCTTCGAAAACGGGAGCGTGGGGCGGCACCATTCCGCCAGTCTACCAGACACCGCGCCCGCGTATCCAGGCCGCCAGCCGGTCGAACCTGCTACCGAACGATCCCCTTGTTCTCGACGCCGAAGCCACCGGCCGCGTTCGCCAACCGCTGCAGATCGGTGCGGGACACCAGAAGATCGGCCGATTTACCGCAGTTTCCGGTGGTTTGATTCGTCTCGGAACCGGCCCAATGGACACGGTACTCAACAGCGGGCGTGTCTTCGAGGCCCTCGACAATCAAGCTGCCGCCCTTATCCGCCATCACATTCGGGTCAAGCGAGCACGCCGCCAGCGGCGAACCCTGTGTCGACACCAATGTCGCGGGAATCGTCATCTGCCACATATCGACGTCCGCCGACCCTGGCTTGAAGGCGACGATGTCGCCCACCTTCGGGCGAAACTCATCCAGTTGCAGTACCAAAAAGGTGCTCAGGCAGCCGGTCACCATAATCGCCATGGCGGCCAAAACCGGCAGCCAGGCCGCCAGCGATGTCCGTTCGGGCGTTCCATTCGGACTGCTGTTCCGGGTGGGTTCGTGTTGATTCGGTCGTCTCATGGCGTCCTTAGCCTTTAACCACGGCAATGTGAAAATCGTCCTCCCACTTATATTGTGCAGTGCAACATATCCGCAAGCCTTGCATTCGACAAATGTGTCGGCCAGGGGACCGAAACAAGACCGGGAATCGGCCCGCGACCGCTCTGTTCGGCTCTCTGGAGGCAGCCATCCACCATCCTCGCTTCGAGCAACCTTACCGCCACACTGGAAGGGGCGTTCATGTTGCGTTCGGACACCCGGCGGCGCCCTGCCTCCCGCGGTCGTGTCGCAACCGTGGTGTGGCACACGGCGTTGTACCGATCCACGACGAGGAAACCTTTCGCCATGCACCGTCAAGGATTGGGCAACCACGGACCGCCCTCTATCCCTGAAGTGGCGACTGGCGAGCGTCTGGTCCGGCGTGCCGGTCGCCCGCCGGCGGCATCGATCGAACCATGGTGCTGATGGGTGCCCTTCGCGCGGCGTTGCGACCGCGCCAAATGGACACACAGGTTCGGGTGGCTCGTGAGCGCTATCGCATGATCGTCGAAAGCGCGATCGACTACGCGATCTTCACCTGTGGGCTGGACGGCCGGATCACCAGTTGGAATGCCGGCGCGCAGGCCATCCTCGGCTACGCCCCGGAAGACATCGTCGGCGAACCATGCGCCCGCGTCTTCATGGCGGACGATATCGTCGCCCATGTCCCCGAGACGGAAATGCGAGCCGCCCGGGACGGCATCAGTGTTCGCGCCGAACGCTGGCACCACCGCCGCGACGGCACCCGCTTCTGGTCCAGCGGCCGCATGCTGGCATTGCGCGACTCACAGGGGCAGGTCATCGGATACCTGAAAATCCTCTACGACCGTTCGGTCGAGAAAGACGCCCGCGACGCGCTGGAAGCGCTGAACGCCGAACTGGAGGACCGCGTCACCGAACGGACACTCGCCCTCGCCGCGGCCAACGAGAAGCTTCGCGCCGAGATCCTGGAGCGGGAGCGGGTGGGGGATCAGATCCGCCAGTCGCAGAAAATGGAGGTGATCGGTCAGCTAACCGGCGGGATCGCCCACGACTTCAACAATTTGCTGACGGCGATCCTGGGTGCTTTGGAAGTGACCCGCCGCCGGATCGACGACACCCGCAATCTGCGGCTGATCGACAGCGCGATCAACGCCGCCCAGCGCGGCGCCAAGCTGATCGCGCAGCTCGTGGCCTTCGCCCGGAAGCAGAACCTGCAGGTGGCGTATCTATCGGTGAACACGTTGGTGGAGGACATGCGGGAGTTGCTGGAACGCAGCGCCGGTTCCTCGGTCAGCGTGGTGTTTGATCTGGCGGACGACCTCTGGCCGGTGATGGCGGACGCCAGCCAGATGCAGACGGGTTTGCTGAACCTGGCGTTCAACGCGCGCGATGCCATGCCGAATGGTGGCACGTTGCGGATCGGCAGTGCCAACATCCACGTTGAGATGGCCGAGTCGGACCTGACGGTGGGCGACTACGTGACCTTGTTGGTGCAGGACAATGGGACCGGCATGCCCAAGGATGTCCAAGCCCGGCTGTTCGAGCCGTTCTTCACCACCAAAGACGTCGGCAAGGGCACCGGCCTGGGACTGGCACAGGTCTATGGCTTCGTCCGCCAGTCCGGCGGCACCGTCCGGGTGGACAGCGCGGTCGGTGAAGGGACGACGATTACGATCCTGCTGCCGCGCTCGGCCGATATCGAGGGAGATGGTGAGCGCGTGATTGCCCCGGGTTAGGCCGCCTGCCAGAAATGTTTCGCCGGCCCGACGCTGTACGACTTCGCGCGGTCGCAGGTCTTGCACAATGACTTGCGGGAAAAAGTCGGATCCATGTTCTCACTGATCAGTCGCGCCAACCCGGATCAGTCGCGCCAACCCGCCGGAAGCATACATCTCGTAGTACTCATGTTCGAGCAGGTTGCCGATCTTGTGTTTCAGCGAATAGTCCATGCAGCACAGCACGACGTCGCCGTTCGGCAGGATGACGTTCTGGTCGTAGAACGGGGTGAAGCTGCACGTTACCGCGCCGTGCCGCTCCGGCATGTCCAGGATGGCCTGTCCCGGCACCGCCGCCGATCCGACATTGCCGGCTCTTGTGTGGCCGACCCAGGCGCCCAACTGGATGCCCAGGTGATCGAGGTCCTGGTGCGGCTTGCCGCCAGCGTCCATCGTCATGACCTCGAACCGCGGCAAGATGCCGGACAAGCCGAGCTTGATGAAGGCGATCAGGTTGGCTTCGTAGACCGGGTTGTATTTCCAGCCGCGCATGTTGCCGTTGCGGTCGGGCAGATGCAGGCACATGACCTCGACCTGCGCGGCGTGGGTTCGGATCAGTTCGGCGACGGTTTCGGCGTCCTCGGCCTCCATGCCGTACAGCGTCGTGTAGATCGCCATGCTGTAGCCGGCTTCGAGCGTGTGGCGCAGCATCGCGGTGGCGTCGGGGTTCGCCCAGGGTTCGGCCATGCCGGAAAAATCGATCCGCACGTGTTTCGGCACCTTGCCCAGCACCGTCTTGAAGTCGTCCAGGGAGAAATACTTGGTGTTCTTGCCGTACAGCCCGCGCAGCGTGTCCTGCGGGCAGAACGTGCATTTCAGCGGGCAGCCAACCATCAGGGTGAATTCGAGCGATGGCATCGGTGTCGTCTCCTGACCGCCGGGTGGCGAACGGGCGCCGTTCTACGACCGATTGGTTGCCAAGCCGTTAACGCGCCGCCGGCCGCATACGTTAGCGATGCGTTAACTTTTCCCGGGCAGGGTTCACCGTGTGTAACGGAGAGCCCAGTGCCCCATCGTCATCGCCCGTCGGGCCAGCCGCGTGTCATCGGCCTGACCATGGTCAAGAACGAGCAGGACATCATCGAGCCGATGCTGCGGCACAACGCCGCGCTGCTGGATGCTCTGATCGTGCTCGACAACGGATCGGTGGACGACACGCGCGTGATCGCCCTGGCCCTGGCGCGCGAGTTGGGCAACGTCGTGGTCACCGACAGCGCCCAGTTCGGCTACACTCAGGGCGAGCGCATGACCCGGCTGCTGCACACCGCCCAGAGCGCCTATTTCGCTGATTTCGTGCTGTTCCTGGATGCGGACGAATTCATCGGCGCCACCAGCCGTCCGGCCTTTCAGGTGGAACTGGAGAAGATCCCGTCCGGCGGCTTCGGCGCCATCGCCTGGCGCAACTACGTGCTGGCCGACGATGCCAAGATCACCGATCCGCCGCGCGGGCTGGAACACCGCCGCCAAGTCGAGGCGCTGCCCGCCTACAAGACTGTCCTGCGGCTCGACGGCGTGTTCTGCCCCGACCTTGTGGTCAACCGGGGCAGCCACGCCGTGACCCGAGCAGGTGAGGCCCTGCCGGGCGTTTTGCTGCCGGACCTGCCGTTGTGGCATTTCCCGATCCGCGGCCATGCGCAACTGACCGCCAAGGCGCTTGTGGGATGGCTCGCCTGCTTGGCGGCCAATCCGCGTGCGGCCGAGACCGTGCAGTCCCATCACTGGCATGGCATGTACCGGCGCATCGTGGATGGATCGGGCTTCGATGGCGGCGACCTGCGCACGCTGTCGCTGCACTATGCCGATCCCAGCTACACCCTGGGCCTGACCCACCCGCCGGATCCGCCCATCCTGCACGATCCGCCGGCGATCGACACGGAACGCCGTTACTCCACCGGTGCGTTCCTCGATCCCCTGGTGCTGGTCGCCCGTTCGTGGGAGGAAACGTTGCGTGCCCGCGACCCGCTGTTCATGCCGGATGAAATTCCGGGGACAGTGATCGATATTCCCCCGTTCCGGTTCCTGGCGGAGAAGCATCAGCCGGCGTCGATCCTGGATGTCGGCTGCGGCATCGGCCTGGACCTGGAGCTGTTCGGCCGCCTAGGCATCACCGACATTGCCGGCGTCGGCCCCCTGCCCCGCGAGGCGCTGGTGCTGCGCCAGGGCGGCTATGTCAGCCATGACCCCACGGTCGGCTTCATCCTGGGCCGGCAATACGCCCTGGTGCTGTGCCTGAACACCGTATCAGCCCTGCCGCCGGACGATGCCGCCGCACTGATCGGCAATGTCGACCGCCACGCCGAAGCGATGGTCGCGTTTTCCCTGGACGATCCGGCCGCCGAGATGTTGGACACATGGCTGGAACGATGGCGCCGAGCGGGTTGGGGTCCCGATCTGCTGGAGACCCAGGCGCTGCGGTGTCTGAGTTCGTCCGCCACGCTGCGTCGGGGCCTGGTGATCCTGCGGCGCGGCGTCGGCGCTGATGAAACCGAAGAACTGCTGGCGATCGCCCGCCGCCCGTTCCGGATGCCTCCGTTCGCCCCCGGCGTGCATGAGGAACCGCTGCTGGACCCGGCCGAACGCAGTTGGATGGGCTACGCCGCCTGAGGGGGGTCGTGTTGCGCGGCGTGCGCAAACGTCGAATAGTGGGGTCGCGGCGCCTTCCGATGGCACAACCCGTTGGCGCGACGCTTTGGACGGCCTGGCAAAGGGGCCGACACCCACGCTCATACAGGAGGACGAACAATGTCATTCTACCGAGGCATGACCTGCGAAAACGTGACCCTGAAAGGGGATAAAGGCGCGCCGATCACGGCCTATGTCGCCAAGCCGTCCGGTCCCGGCCCGTTTCCGGGCGTGGTGCTGATCCATCACCTGCCGGGCTGGAGCGAGCTGTATATCGAGACCACCCGCCGCTTCGCGCATCATGGCTATATCGCCATCTGCGCCAACCTGTATGAGCGCGAGGGTGGCGGCAGTGACGGCAACCCCGACGACGTCGCTGCCAAGGTGCGCGCCGAGGGCGGCATCGCTGACTCCCAGATGGTCGGTGACACCGCGGCCGCTGTCGCATGGATGCGCGCGCAGCCGGAATCCAACGGCAAGGTCGGGCTGATCGGATCGTGCTCCGGCGGGCGGCATGCGTTCATCTATGCGTGCCAGAAGCACGACGTCGATGCGGTGGTGGAGCAATGGGGCGGCGGCGTGGTGATGGCCGCTTCGGAGTTGAACGAGAAGAAGCCGGTCGCGCCGATCGACATGACCGCCGGCCTGGCCTGCCCGCTGCTGGGCATCTTCGGCAACGACGACCGCGCACCGAGCCCCGAACAGGTGAACCAGCATGAGGCGGAGCTGAAGAAGCAGGGCAAAAACTACGAGTTCCACCGCTACGACGGCGCCGGCCACGGGTTCTTCTACTGGCACCGGCCGCTGTACCGGGCGGAGCAGTGCATGGATGCCTGGGGCAAGATCTGGGATTTCTTCGGCAAGCACCTGGCGAAGAAGTAGGGGGAACGTCCATGTGCACGTCGATCATCGAGATCGCTCGGGCCGAGGGCATGGCGAAACGCGGGGACCAATGGTTCCCGCTGTCGCAAACCGTGGTGGCGTATGACCACGCGCGGCATGCTCCGCTGGGGGATGTGATTACGCTGGACTTCGTGAACGGCGAACTGGGCGCCGGGGCACGGGCTGGCGTGGAACTGACGCTGGAGACAGCGAAGGAACTGCGCGCGGCACTGGACCGGGCGATCGCCGCCGCCGATTACGAGGAGGCGGAGGTGCGCGGCAAGGGCGCGGTGCCTCGACTGGTTCGGGCGGCGTGAGGGACGCCGCCCTGGCTTAGCCTGTGGGTTAGGCGCTGGCCTTGAAGCGGGCGTAGCCGCGCACGCGGACGGGGTATTTGTGCCAGGCGGAGGTGCCCTTGTACCGAGCGAACGGGGGCACCTTCTGCCGGGGCGCTCGGCTGAGGGCGTTCGGCGACGCCGCGGCGGCGGCCTGGGCGGCGCTGAGCCACTCAGCGGACAGCGAGGTCGTGGCGTTCAGATGCGCCGGGGCCGGGATTTTGCCGGCACGGATGGCCCGGCGGAGAACCCGGACGGGAACGCCGAGGCGGCTGGCTGCTTCGGGAAGGCCGAATGTGGTGGTGTCAGACATGGGTCGCGATCCTGGTTAAAGCGGCGGTGTATGATCGGGGTTGGGGTTGGGCGCAAGGGCTTGCGCAATCGCCGAGATAGCCGCATCAAGGCGAATGCGGGCGGAACCTATACCGCACCCCACAGATCGCGAGGAAATCGGTGGCCGCCAGCAGGGCGTCCCTGGCTTCCTCGGGCGATGGCACAATCGTTTCGTCGTAGTCGGCCGCGGTTCGCTCGTCCTTTACTTCGTTGAACGCTCTCCCGGCGACCTTCACGGCGTCGTCCAGGTCCCGGACCAACAGTCCGAACTGCTGAATGACCCCATCGTGCCGCTTTGGCGCACTGCCAACCGCCTGAAACAACACCGCTCGGGCAGCATGAAACATCGCGTAGTAGCTGGAATGGATGACAGCCATGGGCGAAGCATACGCATCTTGCACCGAGGCTTCACGGAGGTGCGCTTCGGCCTTTTGCCAGGATACCGCCGCGCGGCCGGGATCGGAATTCACGTGATTTCCACGCCGTCGCGAATGATGTCCTGAGCCAACTCTGTCGGCCGCCGGTCGTGCGGTTCAAGGTAGTCCGATGGTAATGGGATCGGCCGGATGAAGAAGCCGCTTAGGATATGGTCGTAGGCCAGGTCCGAGAGTATGCGCCGGATATGCCGGCGATCCGAGAGATCGCGGACGACGACGGCGATGTCGTAGTCACTGTCGGCGCGCGCCTGACCGCGGGCGCGAGAGCCGAAGAGAATCAGCTTTTCCACATCCGGCAGCACGCGCTGGACGTCGCGTTTGTAGGCCGCGAGGCGAGATGCCGCCTCATGGGGGAGGATTTCGGTTAACGCCCTGGTGGCCGTTGCGGTTTGTGTCTGGGCCATGGCCTACATAATAACACGGGCGGGTGGAGCCTGTCGCTCGTTTCAGTCGGCCTCGGTGGGAGGCGGGATTGCGACGGCAGGGCCAACGTTGACGCCGCGGCAGCAGGCATCGATGTGTTGTCGATAAAAGGGGCGCAAATGCGGGTTCTGATCAAGAAATCGGGTAACGGTGCCTCGGTTCGCATTCCCGTCGCCGTGACGGAAGTGGTTGGGCTGTCGGGGACAGGCCGAGGAGGGTGGTCGCGTGGCTATGGAGCGGATCCCAGGGCCAGTGTTTAGCCTTCGTGAGCTGCTGTCAGAGGTCACCAATGTGAATATTCATGATGAGGTCGACTTTGGCCGTCCGGTCGGCGAGGAAGTGCTTTAGGTGGCTCCGGCGCGGGGTGTCGGCCCTCATGCGCCTTGATTAGACGGGCTGCACCGGATATATTACTGGAAATATCCAGGAGGCTTGGCCGTGGGCGGTTCACAGAAGCGCGCTATCCAAAACTATCGCACGCGCCTCGGCGAACGTGGCCTTGCCCGGTTTGAAGTGCTCGGGCGCGATGCTGATCGCGACCTTATCCGGTCCCTCGCGCGACGGTTGGCTGAGGATGGGCCTGAGGCGTCGCGGTTGCGCGCCTTCGTGAGCCAGACGATCACTGGGGAACCGCCCAAGACGGGTGGCATTCTTGCAGCGCTTCGGCGTTCTCCGCTGGTTGGGGCCGACCTCGATCTTCAACGCCCCCGTGAGGAAGGGCGTAACGTCACGATCTGATGCGGTACTTGCTGGATACCAACATCATCAGCAATGTAACGAAACCGGCTCCGTCCGAGTCGTTGCTGGCTTGGATGTCGCAGCAGGCGGACGAAGACCTGTTCATTGCTTCGCTGACTGTTGCGGAAATACGCCGCGGCGTGTTGGAAAAACCGGCTGGGAGGCGACGTGATCAGTTGGAAAGTTGGTTCAGCGGTCCGGAAGGCCCCCAAGCTCTGTTCGCGGGGCGAATTCTTTCCTTCGATGAGGCGGCGGGGCTGGTCTGGGCTCGGCTTATGGCCGATGGGAAAGCAAGAGGTCGGCCGCGGAATGCGCTTGATACGATTATTGCTGCCGTGGCGGAGGCTAATGGGTGTGTTGTCGTGACTGATAACGAAAAGGACTTTGACGGGATCGAAATCGTTAACCCGTTGCGGAGTGCTACTTGAAGCAGCCAAGTGCTTTACGCTCCGTAATCGGGTTCAAAGGGAGACGAACAACTTGGACATAGCACTCAGCCTAGCCATCGTAATTGCTACGCTCGCTGGCCCCGTTCTTGCGGTTTACGTGACCCGCCGGATCGATGCTGATCGGCAGAAACGAGATCGTCAAATGACGGTCTTTCGTGCCCTCATGGCCACCAGACGGATTCCTCTCTCCCCCGACAAAGTAAACGCTTTGAATATGGTTGAAATTGAATTTTATGGCGTTCCTGCTGTTGAAGAGGCCTATCGAACGGTGATGGCTCATATAAATCATCTTCGCCCCTTGCCTCCCAAATGGAATGAGGAATTGCGAAAGCTTACTACAAAATTGCTTTCAGAGATGGCCAAAGTATTAAATTATGAACTACAGCAACTCGACATGCTTGATGGTGGGTACTATCCTCAGGGATTGGTGGACATCGAAGGAGAGCAACAAGCTGTACGACAAGCTTTAGTCGAGGTTCTTTCCGGCCGCCGCCCTCTTCTCACAAGCCCATCGGCTCCCACACCACCAGCGCCATTTCCACCCCCACCCGCGCCATCACAAGTCGAATCCAAGTCACATTAGGAGAGAAGCATGCAGCAGGGATTCTTCCGTATTGCCTTCACCGGAGTGGCTGGTAGTGGATTCGGTGTCACTGTCCTTCAGAATGGAGCAATTGCCGGAGCGGATGTAGCTGGAGGTACGTTTAGCGGCACATATGTTGAAGACCTACAAAGCAACAAAATCAATTTTGATATAACGATGCATATGCCTGCCGGAGTTACGCCTGTTCAGACCGGAATCCCGCTTGCTGCAGCACAAGACATTCCTATAACGGGATCGTTTCTGTTGGCGGATATATTAAGCGAAAATCCCATATTGCTTCAGACACTGATTGGACCAATAAACATTGTGTTTAAGAAATTAAGCGACCTGTGAATGAAACTATTCACCTGGTTGCAGTGGAAGGTGCAAATTTTCTTTGATGGGGCCAGGAATCCTCCCTGGACGCGCACCAACCACTCTCCAACCGAGGCCGCATCAATAATCAACCCCTACCCATGCAGTCCAGGCGCCTCCTGCCCAGTCCGAGCGACATACTCCGTATACCCACCCCCATACTGATGCACCCCCTCGGGCGTCAGCTCCAACACCCGGTTCGACAGTGCCGCCAGGAAATGCCGATCGTGCGAAACGAACAGCATCGTGCCCTCGAACGCCGACAGCGCCCCGATCAGCATCTGCTTCGTCGCGATATCCAAATGGTTCGTCGGCTCGTCCAACACCAGGAAATTCGGCGGATCGTACAGCATCAGCGCCATCACCAGCCTGGCCTTCTCGCCCCCCGACAGCACGCGGCACCGCTTCTCGACCTCATCGCCGGAGAACCCGAACGCCCCCGCCAGAGACCGTAACGACCCCTGCCCCGCCAGCGGAAACGCCTCCACCAGCGTTTCGAACACGGTGCGTTCGCCATCCAGCAGATCCATCGCGTGCTGGGCGAAATAGCCCATCTTCACGCTGCCCCCCAGCACCACCGACCCGGCATCCGGCTCCGTCGCACCCACCACCAACCGCAGCAGAGTCGATTTCCCCGCCCCGTTCACCCCCAGCACGCAGCAGCGTTCCCGCCGCCGCACCAGCAGGTCCAGCCCGTCGTAGATCACGCGGTTGCCGTACCGCTTCCCCACCCCCCGCAGTGCCGCCACGTCCTCCCCGGACCTCGGCGCCGGCGCAAAATCGAACGCTATCGAAACGCGCCGCTTCGGCGGTTCCACCCGGTCGATCTTCTCCAGCTTCTTGACCCGGCTTTGCACCTGCGCGGCGTGCGACGCGCGCGCCTTGAACCGCTCGATGAAGGCGATTTCCTTCGCCAGCATCGCCTGCTGGCGTTCGAACTGCGCCTGCATCTGCTTCTCGTTCAGTGCCCGCTGCTGCTCGTAAAATTCATAATCGCCTGAAAACGACGTCAGCACGCCGCCGTCGATTTCGATCACCTTGTTGATGACGCGGTTCATGAATTCCCGGTCGTGCGACGTCATCAGCAGAGCACCATCGAACCCCGCCAAAAACTGCTCCAGCCAGATCAAACTCTCCAAATCCAGATGGTTGCTCGGTTCGTCCAGCAGCATGACATCGGGGCGCATCAGCAGGATGCGGCCGAGCGCCACGCGCATCTTCCAGCCGCCGGACAGCGCGCCGACATCGCCGTCCATCATCTCCTGGCTGAACCCCAGCCCGTCCAGAACCGAGCGCGCCTGGCCCTCCAGCGCGTAGCCGTCGAGTTCCTCGAACCGGGCCTGCACTTCGCCGAAACGTTCGATGATCGCGTCCAGATCGTCCGCCTGCGCCGGATCGGCCATCGCGGCTTCCAGCCTTGCGAGTTCCGCGCCGACATCGGCGACCGGGCCAGCACCGTCCATCACCTCGGCGACCGCGCTGCGGCCAGCCATTTCGCCGACGTCCTGACTGAAGAAACCGATGGTGACGCCGCGATCGACCAGGATCTGGCCGCCATCCGGCTCCTCCTGTCGGTTGATCATGCGGAACAGCGTGGTTTTGCCGGCGCCGTTGGGGCCGACCAGGCCGATCTTCTCGCCCTTCTGCAGCGCGGCCGAGGCCTCGATGAAGACCAGGCGCGTGCCGTTCTGCTTACTGATGGTGTCCAGGCGAATCATGGGTCCTCGGGGGCGGTTGCGGGGGGCTTATACAAGACCACCCGCCGCCGTGAACCGCCCCGGACGTCAATCCTGCCGGTAGTTTGGTGCCTCGCGGTCGATCGCCACGTCATGCACGTGGCTTTCCCGCAGCCCCGCCCCGGTGACGCGACGGAACCGCGTGTTCGCCTGCAACGCGGCGATATCGGCGCTGCCGGTGTAGCCCATGCCGGCTTTCAAGCCGCCCACAAGCTGGTGCACCACGTTGCCGACCGGGCCTTTGTAGCCGACGCGGCCCTCGACGCCCTCCGGCACCAGCTTCAATTGGTCCTTGATGTCCTGCTGGAAGTAGCGGTCGGCTGACCCGCGCGCCATCGCGCCCAGGCTGCCCATGCCGCGATAGGATTTGTAGGACCGGCCTTGATACAGGAACACCTCGCCCGGCGCTTCGTCGGTGCCGGCCAGCAGGCTGCCGATCATGCAGCAATCCGCCCCGGCAGCCAGCGCCTTCACCACGTCGCCGCTGGTCCGCATGCCGCCATCGGCGATCGACGGGATGCCCAGTTCCTTGCACGCCGCGGACGTCTCCATCACCGCGGTGAACTGCGGCACGCCGACGCCGGCGACGATGCGGGTGGTGCAGATGCTGCCCGGCCCGATGCCGATCTTCACCGCGTCCGCCCCGGCCTCGATCAGCGCCCGCGCACCTTCCGGCGTGGCCACATTGCCGGCGATGATCTGCACGGTGTTGGAGGCCTTCTTGATCGCCTCGATCGCCCGCAGCACCCCCGCGGAATGGCCGTGTGCGGTATCCACCACAACAATGTCCGCCTCGGCCGCGACCAGCGCCCGAGCGCGGGCTTCGCCGTCGGGACCGACCCCGGTGGCGGCGGCAACGCGCAGCCGGCCGAGTTCATCCTTGTTGGCGAGCGGATGGGATTCCGCCTTGTCCATGTCCTTGACGGTGATCAGGCCAATGCAGCGATACAAGTCATCGACGACGATCAGCTTTTCGATCCGATGCTTGTGCAGCAACTGCCGCGCTCGGTCTGCACCCACATCGGCGGTGACGGTGACCAGGTTTTCCCGGGTCATCAGTTCGTAAACTTTGAGGCTGGGTTCGGTGGCGAAGCGGACGTCGCGGTTGGTGACGATGCCAACCAGGCGGTTGGTTTCGCGCTCCACCACCGGGATGCCGCTGATGCGGTGGCTGCTCATCAGCAGCTTCACATCGGCCAGGGTCTGGTCCGGGTGAATGGTCAGCGGGTTCACCACCATGCCGGATTCGTATTTTTTCACGCGGCGGACCTGCGCGGCCTGTTCCTCGGGCGACAGGTTCTTGTGGATGACCCCCATGCCGCCGAGCTGCGCCATCGCGATCGCCATTTCGGCTTCGGTGACGGTGTCCATCGCGGCGGAGATCAGGGGAATGTTCAGCGAAATGTCACGCGTCAGCCGCGTGGCGGTGCTGGTCGAGGACGGCAGCACCTGGGAATAGGCGGGAACGACAAGCACGTCGTCGAACGCCAAGGCCTCCTCGACCCGAGGGTAAAGCCCCCCCGAATGGGTGGAGGAAGGAAGAGTCTGCTGGGGAGTATCGAATGCCATGGGCGGGTGAGCCTTTCCGCTACCTTGGCGCCCCCACATAGGCGGGTGGAGGGGAGTCTGCAAGCGTCTGGTTGATGAAGATGTGATAGGAAGGCCAGGGCACACCACCGAACCGGGTCCCAGCGCGTTCCGATCTCGGGTGATACCCGAATGCCACCGCGGCGTTGAACCGTACCATGCAACCGTGTTGTGCCGTTGCGAACCGCCCTGTAAATAGCCAGTTATGGGCGATGGAGAATGACGATGTCTGAGGCCCTGCTTTCATTCCGGGTGGATGAGCAAATCGAACGTCGAGCGGAAGCCGTGTTTGCCGCGGCCGGCTTGACGCTCGCCGATGCGGTGCGGGCGTTCCTGGAGGATGTTGCCAACAACCGGGTGCCCTTCGACATCCCCAACGCCGAGACGCAAGCGGCTCTGAACGGCCCCCATGTGGGCCCCTTCTCAAGCGCGGAAGCGTTGTTCAGTGCCCTCGACGAGAGCGGCCGGTAAACGCGCCAGGCTTCCGCGTGCCTCGTATTATGCGAAGACCTTCGAAAAGGACTGGAAAAGTCTTTCGGAATCCGGTCGCTACGATCTGAACCTCCTGAAGGACGTCATGATGAGTCTGATCGCCAATAGCGGCCCGCTGCCGCCGGAGCGGAGGGATCATGACCTAGTCGGCAAATGGGCGGGCTATCGGGAATGCCACATTGGTGGCGACTTCCTGCTGATTTACAAAATCACCGATACCACGATCAGCTTTGAACGGGCCGGCACGCACGCCCAGCTATTCGAGTAAGCATCGACGATACACCCACAACGAGCGAAGCAGATCACATTTTCGGCCAGATTGTCGCCGCCTGTGCCATCTCCGGCGGATCGGTCGTGACGATCCGCCCATTCTGCCACTGCACGATCATCAGCTTCGCATCCAACCGCCGCCCGGCGGCGTCATACTTGACATGCTGCCCCGGAAACAGCAGCGCCGGCCCGTCCCGCAGGTCGAACGCTCGGATCTGCTCCGCCACTTTGCGCCGGTCGGCGCTGCCCGCGCGCTCCACCGCGGCGGCCAGCAGCATGATGTGGCCGTAGGCCATGATCGGCTCCTGCAGCATCCACGGCTCCTTGGTCCTGGCCATGTAGCGGCGCTCGATGTCCTCCAGCCCCTTGCCGGCCCCGGCGGCGGTGACGATCATGATCCCCTGCACCACGTCCTTGCCGGCATTCGCCACCAGCTCCGGCGTCGCCCAGTGGCCGCCATTGCCCACCACCGGCAGCTTGCCGCCGCCCAGCCCGTATTCCGACAGCTTGTCCAGGACCATCTTGTCGTCCGGCACGTTGGACGGCAGCGCCAGCAGGAAATCCGGCCGAGCCGACCGCACCCGCTGGATCAGCGTCGTGGCATCGGTCAGCGGCGGCGTGAACACCTCATCCACCACCGCCGTCAGCCCCAAATCCTTCAGCACATGGCCGCGGATCGGCTTCAGGAAACTGACGGACGACGCCGTGTTATCAGCGATGATGCCGATCCGAGTCGGCCGCTTGCCGGTACTGCGCTCCGCCAGGTCCAGGATCGTCGGCAGCGCCTTCTCCGCCTGGTCAACGGCGGTGGGTGACGACTGGAAGATGTAGTGAAACCCCCGCCCGGTGATCAGATCCGAATACGACTGAGTAAACCACGGGATCTGCGCCCGTTCGGTGACCTCGGTGACCGCCAGGGTGAAGGTCGACAGCCACGCCCCGAACCCGCCGCTGACGTCGGGTTCCTGCGCCACCATGCGCTGAGCGGCATCCTTCGCCTTCTCCGCCGAATCCCCGGCATCGAACTGCACCAGGCGGACCTTCGCGCCGCCCAGCGCCTTGATCCCGCCGGCGGCATTGATGTCGTCTACCGCCATCGCCGCGCCGCCCAGTTGCAACTGGCCTTCCCTGGCCCACGGCCCGGACAGCGGACTGATCATCGCGAACGTCACTGTTGTCTCCGCCCGCGCTCGACCGATCGCCGGCACCGAGGCAGCGCCCGCGAGCAATGCCCGCCGCTTCAGGGTGGCCATGGTTCCCTCCCGTTTGTTGGTTCCCCACAGCACCGCACGCCGACGCGATGATGTAAAGGCTCGGGTTGGAACGGCCAGGCCCCCTGCCGACGACTTCAACCGGCGGCTACAGCCCGCTTGCCAGGATGGCGTCGGCGGTCCGCAGCGCCAGCGCCGCGATGGTCAGCGTCGGGTTGCCCGTCGCCACTGTCGGGAACGTCCCGCTGCCCACCAGATACAGATTGGGATGATCCCAGGACCGCTGATTGGCATCGACCACTGAATCCGTCTTGTTCCCGCCCATCCGGTAAGTGCCGACGATGTGCCCGGCTCCGAAATAACCGAACGTTTCGCCCTCGAAGGTGAACTGTGCCGGCCCCGGCGCCACCGCGGTGAACTGTTTCGCCCCCAGCTTGGCGAATATCGCATCCGCGGCCCGTTTCGCCGCCACGAACCCCTGCTTGGTGTAATCTGAGATGTCATACGTCACGCGCGGCCGCGGCAAACCCAGATGATCCACCCGGTCCGACAGCGTCACACGATTGCCCGGTTCCGGCGACTGCTCGACCAGGAACCCCAGCCGGAACTGGCGGCTCAGCGCAGCATTCATCGCTGAGGTCAGCGCCTGCCCCGACAGCGCCTTGCCGCCCGGATTCAACCGCGAGACATTGCCGCCGTTGATCAGGTCCATCACGGTCGTGTACGGATCGCCGATCGGGAAATTCCAACCTTCATTGCCGATCTCGATCCGGAACGCGGCGCGATCCTTGCGGAAGATACCATCGCGCAGCGTTTCGATTCCGGCGGTGGACAGCGGCCCGCGATAGCCGAACACCGGTTGCGGCATCTGCGCCCAGGCCAGGTAGATCGGGTGATCCATCAGGTTGCGCCCGACCAGGTCACTGCTGTTGGCCACGCCGTTCGGCGTGCGTCCCTCATTCTTCGACATCAGCAGCAGCTTGGGCGTCTCGATCGCATGTGCGGCCAGGATGAACACCTTCGCCGTGACGCAACCGCGTGCCGTGGCCGGGCCGCCGGCCGTTGCATACTGGATATAGTCGATCTGGCGGACCTGCCCGGTCCCGTCCACCGCCACGTTGCTGGCAACCGTGTTGCCCCAGATCACCACATTGCCGGTGTCCAACGCCTTGTTCAGCGTCACACTGGGATCGTATTTAGCCTGGATCGGACAGATCGGGATGCAGTTGGTGTTGCCCGCGCAGACCCGCCGGTTATCATACGGTTGCGAATTGCGGCCCGCCGGCGTCGAGGTCACCGTCAGCGCCTCGCCGTCCAGTTCCATCCCATCCACCTTCGCCGCCACCGCCTGGTCCACCAGCGACAGTGGAATCTGCGGCATCGGATAGTTGTAGTCGGGCGGAAAGGCGATGCCATGATAGGCTTGGTCGGCCTTGTTGGCCGACACCCCGATCGCATGTTCGGCGTCGCCGTACCACCGCTCCAGCTCGTTGTAGCCGATCGGCCAGTCGACCAGCCGGCCATAGGTGGTTTTCATGGTGAAATCATGCGGCACGAAACGCAGGCTGGTCCCCAGCCAGTGCCGCATCGTTCCGCCTGAAACACGTTCATAGGTGCTGGCGAACGGCAGTTTCCCCACCTGATCCAGATAAGCCTGCTTCGGATCCTTCCAGTTGTCCCCCAGCGTCAGCACCGTCGGCCGCGGCGCGTTCATCGTCCCCGGATCGACCAACCCGGTGCTATCCATCAGGGCCGGCGTATACGGGATTTCCGGAACCTTGGCGGTGGCGAGATAGAATCGCTGCATATAGTCATTGACATTCGGCGGCAGCGGGTCCCCCGCCTCCATGATCAGCACGCGCTTGCCTTTCAGGCCAAGCTGCCACGCGATCATCGCGCCCGAGATCCCCGCACCAACGATCACCGCATCGAAAACCTGTGTCTGGGACTGGCTCATGACATCACGCTCCCGAGCCGATGTAGTCGGTAAGGGACGGCGGTGCCGCACTCCAGTAGCCGAAGATGTTGGTGCTGAAGCCCATCGGATGTGCCTGCGCGACACTCCAGGCGAAGCCTTTTGTATAGGCGTTCATCGTGATGACCCGGAACGCGATCGGCGTCGGCGGCGGGTTCGGCCCCGCATACAGCTTCAGGTCGCCAGGATCGTACCAATTGCCCAGATACCACGCCAACATGATCGCACGAGCCAGAAACCGGACATCGTCGCCCGATTGTTGCAGCACCAGATCGGCCAGTTGTTGCGGCGGCAGCGTCGAATTGTTGGCGACGATCGTCAGCAATTGCCCGAACACGGTCGGATCGGCCTGTTGCGCGGTATCGAAATAGGTCTGCTTGATATCGATCGGATCGATCCCCGGCGCCAGGATCCCGGACGCGATCCCGGTGAGTGCGCTGGAAAGCGTGACGAACTGGTCCATCGGTGAGGCTGCCATGATCGGTCTCCCGGTGAGTGTGATCGCCCGAGGGCGTGAATCACACGAAAAACGCTCTATTGCGCACGCTCAAGGATATAGGTGAAGTCGGAGAAATGGCCCGGTTTGTCCGCCGCGTCCTTGTGGCAGTCGATACAGGTCGACGACGTCACCGGCACATGTCCCTGGATGTAGGTTTCCATTGTGGTGTTGGCCAGGAACTGTGGCGCCGGCGCCCCCGTCAGGTCCGTTGTGCTGGTGGGGTCGGTCGGCCATTGCGTGCTGAGCAATTCGTAGTTCGCCCACACCGTCCCCTTCAGGATCGACTGAAACTGTCCGTTCAACGCCACCGTCGCCGCCGTCAGCGGGGTCACCCGCACGATCTGGCTGTGATAGCCATTGGCGAACGGCTCGACATTCGGGTTCCATGGCCGCGGCGGCGGCGTATTGACCACGCACTGGCTCGCCGAACACGCCGGATCGTAGAAATTATACTTGGCCAATAGTTTCTTCGCATCGATATCGGCCTGCGACGGCACGTTGGCGACCTGCTCGAACGATGACCACACCCATTGCGGCTCCGCGACGGTCTTATGGCCGACATGCAGGCCGACCAGGACAACCCGAGCGGAACGGCAGGATTCGGCGATGGGTGGATTGACGACGGCCTGCTGATACAGCAACGCCGTTTCGGTATGAAAACTTCCGGGATCGTCACCCGGTTCCAGCACCTTCCAGGCGGCCTTCACCATGATGGCGCCGATCGTCGGCGGCGCATCGACACCGGCCGGAAAATCCACCTTGCCGGTGAACGCGTCCTGCCCGGCTTTACTGTATAACTTGTTAGCCATGATGTAGTCGAACATCGGCTGGTTGATCAGGATCTCATAATGCACGTAACGGCCTGCCTGATCGATCAGCGGCCCCGTGTCGAACGGCTGGTTGATCGCGGTCAGCAGGTCCGGCGTCTTGCCCACCATCCGCAGCACGGCAGTGTGCGTGTCATGCGGCACCGATTGGCAGATCGCCGGGATCGGATCGGGCGCGCCCCACGGCGTGGGGGTCTGCCCCGGCGGCACCATCACCGCGAAGATGTTCTTCCACGACTCCCAGATCGCGGTGGCATCCTTGCCGATCGGCCCAGACCCATCCGCCGGGGCGTTCAGCGCCAGGAAACTCAACCAGGAAAAGAAATCGAACGCATCCTGCAGGTGCACCAAATTGAACGGCGCCACCGCTTCGACGGCGCACGGCAGCCCGCTGGTCAGCAGCGCCGGCGTGATCGGGGTTCCTTGCGGGGTCGTATTGCAAACCACCGGACTGGTTTGCGCTGAGGCCGGAGACACCCCCAGGATTGCCACAAGACCGACGACAGTCGCCAGCGTTACGCGCTTTCTCATGACCGCCCCCGTCGCTTTCTTCCCCGTAAGGGATGAGAATTACAATCGGAACGGGAATAGTGTCAATGCAAATCCATCCAGCCGAACAATCTCTCTCTATCCTATGATCCTCGGTTGTATACCAAGGCTATGCCTCTCGCCGTTGCGACGCATGCCACGGCACGCACCGTCGTTCCAGCAGCGTCATCCCCCAGAACAACACGATCCCCGCCGCCCCCAGCAGAATATTGGCGGCGAAAATCTGCGCGGTTTCAAACGTCCCCTGCGCCGTCAGAATAATATAGCCCAGACCGTGATCGGACGCGACGAACTCACCAACGATCGTGCCCACCAGCGCCAGTGAAATACCCACCTTCATGCCCGCGAAAATACTGGGCAGCGCCGTCGGCAACCGGATGCGCCAGAACTGAGCCAACTGGCTCGCCCGCATGCTGCTCGCCAAGTCTAGCATTTCCTTCGACACCGACTTCAGCCCCAGCACGCTGTCGATGACGATGGGAAAGAACGCGATCAGAAAGGCGATGGCAATCTTCGGCCCGTACCCGGTCCCCAGCCAGATCACGAACAGCGGGGCGATCGCCACCTTCGGCACGCTGTTCAACGCCGCGATCAGCGCATACAGCGTGTTCTCCAGCAGCTTCACCTCGACGATCAGGATCGCCAGCAATATTCCGACGACCACCGCCAGCCCGAAGCCGATCAGCATCGTCAACATGGTGTACAGCCCCTCCTGCATGAACCAGCCTGGCTGCGCCGCCAGTGCCTCCAAAATCGCGCTCGGGGCCGGCAGGATCACCTGGCGCACGTGAAAAGCCTCGACCAGCACCTGCCACACGACAAACATCAGGATGATGGTCGCCGTGGGCGCGCACATGTCCCAGGCCCGGCGCAGGCGGCTGACGTCATTCATCTTTCAACAGCCCCATGTCACCGAACAATGCGCGTATCTGCCCGCAGTACAGCGCGAATTCCGGCATTTCCCGCACCATCATCCGGCGCGGCCGAGGCAAATCGATCGTCAGCGTCATCGCGATCCGGCCCGGACGCGGGCTCATCACCACCACCCGGTCCGACAGGAACACCGCTTCCCCGATCGAGTGCGTCACGAACAGGATCGTTCGCCGCGACGCCGACCAGATCTTCTGCAGTTCCAGGTTCATCTGGTCGCGGGTCAGCGCATCCAGCGCCCCGAACGGCTCATCCATCAGCAACAGATCCGGGTTCGCCAGCAGCGCCCTGCAGATCGCCGCACGTTGCCGCATGCCGCCGGACAGTTGCGCCGGAAACGCTTTCTCAAACCCCTTCAGGCCGAACAGATCGAGCAGTTCGTGCGCCCGCTCCATATACCGGCCACGCGGTTCACCGCGGAAATCCACCTGCAGGAACATGTTGTCGAGGATGGACCGCCATTCCAGCAGCACGTCGCGCTGGAACACCACGCCCATGTTCGCCGGCGGCTTGCGCACCGGTTCCCCATGCACGCGGATTTCCCCGCCGGTGGGACGCTCCAGCCCGGCCACGCAACGCAGCAGGGTGCTTTTGCCGCAGCCGCTGGGTCCAAGGATGCTGAGGAATTCCCCTTCCCGCACCGACAGCGACACCTGATCCAGCGCCAGGACACCCTTGGCGCCATATTGCTTGCTGACGCCGGTGGCCTCGATATGGACCGCGGCCGGCGGCGCAGCGGCCACCTTTGGTGCCAGGCTCAGGGCTTCCAGCACGCTTGCGTTCATGCCTTCGTTCCGACTGTACGAGCATACAGCGACGAATCGAACAAATCGTTGGAATAACAGTCCGTCGCCGCCAGCCCCTTGGGGATCAGATCGGCCGATGCCAGCGTCTTCATGGCGTCAGTCCAGTCGACAGGCGCCATCTTGCCCACCGGGGCGTCCTTGGTCGCATCGGTCTTGAAGAATGAAATGAAACTGTTGACCTGCCCCAGCATCGCGGCGGCGTTCAGCTTGGCGTTGGGACGGGCGGTGTGGATCGCCGCCACGCTTTCTTCCTGGTGACCCGCCGCGACATACGCCCATGCACCGTCGGTGACGCTGGCAAAACGGGTCAGCGCCGCCTGTTTCGCCTTGATGTCGGAATCCCGTGCGAACAAGCCGTAACTTGGCATGCGCAGCCCGGCATCCGCCAGCATGATCGCCCTCGACTTGCGCTGCGTTTCCACCACGGGAACGAAAAACGGAATGGATGAAAACGCCCCATCCAGCTTGCCGGTCAGATACGCCGCCAGCTTCGTCGCGCCATCCAGGTTGACCAGTTCGACATCGTCACGGGTCAGCCCGCCGGCCTTCAGGAACAGTCCCAGGAACGGCGTCTCCAGCGAACTCGCGGTGTAGCCGACACGCTTGCCGCGCAGATCCTTGATCGCACGGATGGGGGAATCGACCGGTATCATCACGCCGATGTCGCTGGTGCGCACGTAGGACGCGATGGCCTTCAGGTTCAGCCCCTTGCCGCGCGCGATGATCATCGACGACAGCGCCGCATGTCCCACATCCACGTCGTCACCGCCGCCGACGATCTGCACCGTCTGGTTGGTGCCGTTGCCGTCATCCACCGTGACATCCAGGCCGGCGTCGCGATACCACCCCTTGACCGAGGCCAGATGGATGGCGGCATGTGCGCCCCAAGGCGTCCAATCCAATCGAATCCGCAATGGTTCGCCCGAACCGGCACGTGTTCGCGTGGCGACGAACGGGGCGGCCAAAGGGGCAGCGAGCAAACCGAAGCCGACAGCACGGCGTCCGAGGCGGAGGGAGGACATGAAGGCCGATCTCCTGATGCTGGCCCGTCGGGCCTGATTTCGGCTACTGTATACAAAATCACGGAGCCGCCAATCTTTTTCTGCATGGCATCGTGAATTCAACCCGAGATTGCGATATGATAAGACCGACAGTGCCTGACGGACAGCAAAGTTCTGTTTTTTGTATCCAAAACTGCCTATATGCTGGGCAACGCTGACACTGGAGACCGACGCCCGTGGCTGATTCCGACTCCCTCACCCAAGTCCGGCCGCGCCGCATCGGCGCCGATCATGCCCCGTTGCGCGACAAGGTCGCCGAGGAAATACGCGCCGCCATCCTCTCCGGCCAGTTCAAGCCCGGCGAACGCCTGGTCGAGGATCGCCTCGCCGAGGAATTCGGCGTCTCCCGCAATCCGGTGCGGGAAGCGATGCGGACGCTCGCCTCCGAGGGGTTGATCGAAGTCACCGCTCGGCGCGGTGCGGTGGTTGCGTCGCTGTCGCCGCAAGAAGCCGAGGAATTGCTGGAAGTGCGCGCCACCCTGGAAGGCGCCAACGCCCGCCTCGCCGCCCGCCGCCACGACCCCGAGGTGCTGGAACAGTTAAAAAGCGTTCTGATCAGAGGCAACGCGGCGATCGAGGCGGCACGTCTCGCCGAACTCTCCGACCTCAACATCGCCTTCCACGACCATCTGGCGCGGGCGGGCCGCAACCGGGTCCTGGTGGATCTGATGAAGACCCTGCGCGACCGATCCGGCCCGCTGTTCCAGGGCGTCGGCATCGAATTCGCTCGGGAATCCTGGGCCGAACACGCCAGCATCCTGCGCGCGGTGATCGCCGGCGATCCGGAACTGGCCTCGATGCTCGCCTACCGGCACGTCCTGAACGCCGGCGCCCGCCGTCCGCCCGCGGCAGCCGAGGACGCCACCTCCCCGCAGGAATAAGGCTTGACGTTCATGGACATTGTATACAGTATCCGTTCATCAAACCCGACCGAACAGGAGGCTCGCATGCCCGCATTGATGGATCCCGTGGAATTCCGCGGCGCTCTCGAAACCGCCATCAAAGGCAAAAGCGCCAATAAATCGCCCTTCAGCATCGCCTGGGCCGAAGGCAAGCTGTCCCGCACCCACCTGTGCCGCTGGGCGGAAAATCATTACCATTATGTCGGCCCGTTCGCGGATTACCTGGCCTACGTCTACGCCCGCATGCCGGACCAACTGACGGACGCCAAGGACTTCCTGCTCGCCAACATGTATGAGGAAGAGATCGGCGGCGACCGCCACACCGACCTGCTGATCCGCTTTGCCGAATCCTGTGGAACCACCGCCGACCGGGTCAAAGACCCCGACAACATGTCCCCCACCACCCGCGGCCTGCAAAGCTGGTGCTATGCCGTCGCCATGCGCGAAGACCCGATCGTCGCCGTCGCCGGTCTTGTCGTCGGCCTGGAATCGCAGGTGCCCTCCATCTATCGCCGCCAGACCCCGACGTTACGGGAAAAATATGGCTTCACCGATGAAGAAGTCGAATTCTTCGACCTGCACATCGTTTCCGATGAAATCCATGGCGAACGTGGCTTCCAGATCGTCCTTGAACACGCCAAGACCGTCGAACTGCAACAGCGCTGCCTGAAAATCTGCGAAGTCGGCGCCCAGATGCGGCTGTTGTACACCACGGCGCTGTATCACGACTATGTCGAGGCGGAACTGCCGCTCAGCGCCCTGCCCCTCGCCGCCTGACAGCGCAATGCCCAACGTTGTTTTCCACAAGCTTGGTGTCACCTATGCCGAAGACGTTCCGGAAGACACCAACCTTGTGGTCAACACGGCCATCAAACGATTCCCGTTCCCACACCTGACCTTCGGCTGCGGCATGGGCAAATGCGCGCGATGCGCCTGCCGGGTTCTCAGCGGCGCCGAACATCTGCCCGAACCCAACTGGAAAGAACAACAACGACTGGGTCCACGCCTGGAACAAGGCTACCGGCTGGTTTGCCAGCTCTGGCTCAAGCACGACATCGAACTCGCCCAGGACGCTCCCGTTCGGCCATGACCTACGTGATCCTGACCAGCAAACCGGGAGTTTTCCATACGGAACCGGACGATGCGGTCCGCCCCTGCGAAACCTATGACTATGTTTTCCATGGCCAGCGAAAAGCCCGCTTCATCATTGCCGAATTGCTGCGGCCGACCAAACTGCGCATCGTCGACGAAACCCCGCCCGAGGTCACCACGCTCGTTCCTTCCAAGTTTCTGCCGGGCTTCTCCACCATCGAAGCTGCCCGCCGCGAACTCCAGCAACTCTCCGGCCGCGACATGGTATTGGAAAGACTGCCATAACCGCATGATCACGATCACCTTCGTAACCAACGACATGAAGTCGGTCACCGCGCCGGAAAACAGCAACCTGCTGCGTATATCCTTGCGCGAAAAAGGCGGCATCCCGTTCAAGTGCGGTGCCGGCCTGTGCGGCACCTGCAAGTGCCATTTCGACGCCGGACTGGAACACGCCGACGCCATCAAGCCGAAGGAACGAAGGCATCTCACAGATGCCGATTTCGCCAACGGTTACCGCATGGCCTGCCAGACCTTCGTCAACGGTGACGTCAGCATCTCCTGGAAAACACAAGCATGAAAACCGCCCTGAAACTGGAAACCAGCGAGGCCCGCCTGATGGTCGCCGCCGCCGTCGCCAAGGCGGCGGAACTCGGCGTGCCCGAAACCGTCTGCATCACCGATGAAGGTGGCTTCCCCATCATCATGGAGCGCATGGACGGTGCCCGCATCACCGGCCCGCAAATCGCCTGGAACAAGGCCTTTACCGCCGCTGGCCACAAACGGTCCACCCACCTGTTCAACCGCCCCCCCAACGGCCCTGCCCTGCCCGGCAACGAGGCCTACGGCATCCAGTTCAGCTTCGACGGAAAATTCGCTGTCTTCGTCGGCGGATTCCCGATCGTGGTGGATGGCCAGGTGGTCGGCGGAGTCGGCCTCAGCGGCGGCAACGGCGAACAAGATACGCTGTGCGGCGTTGCCGCGCTGGCGGCGCTGCAGGAAGCCCTGAACGGCCACGACGTTCTGGTCGCCGCAGACATCAAGACATGAAGCTTACGGTTCGCAGCGAACAACCCCATCGTTCGGCGCGCATCACCGTCTACCGTCATGGTGTGCGAAGGCACACCATCCACGCCTTCGTTTCGCACGAAGAAGGCGTGGATGCTGACCTACGTCAGCATGACGGGGCCAACACCACAATAGCGCCGGCCAGTATTACTCCGCCGCCATCATCACCGGCGCTGGCTGCGCGAACGCCGCCAGTAACTCCGCCCGCCGAACCTCTGCCTTCGCTCGGTTTGCGTCCTTCACCGGCCCAAATCCCCTGATCTGGTCAGGCAATTCCGCCAACGCCACCGCCGTGTCGAAATTCGCTGCCGTCAGCCGGTCCAGCACGCCGCGCAAATCCGCGGTATACTGTGCAATCAATGCCCGCTCCTGCCGCCGCTCCACCTGGTACCCGAACGGATCCATCACCGACCCCCGCACCAGCCTGCCATGCCGCAATACCTTGAACAGCGGCAATCCCAGCCAGCCTGGAATAACAATCTTCCGCCGCCGTCCCGTCGCCTTGTCGATGCCCTGCCACAACGGCGGAGACATATGGAACGCCGGCTTCTCACCATACGTCGCGCTCGCGTGCAGCCTGGCGACCTCGTATTCATCCTTGTAGGCCATGACGCGATACAGCCCCTCGGCCGCCGCGCGAGACAACCGTCCCGGCGCCCCAGCCACGGCGGTTTCACGCGCAACCACATCCTTCATCAGCACCTGGAACCGCCGAGCGTAACGCTTCGACTGATACGCCGTCAGCGCCGCCGTCCGATGCGCGATCAGCCCGTCCAGATCGGCCGGAGGCCCCTCGACCACGCCTTCCAGCACGTCCTTCATCAACCCCGGCTGCTCCGCCAGGATCCGCCCCCACAGGAACGCCCGCTTGTTCAGTTTGACCGCCGCGCCGTTCAACTCGATCGCCCGCAGGATCGAAGCCTCGCCCACCGGCACCAGCCCGCGCTGCCACGCCATCCCCAGCAGCATCGTGTTCATCGCCTGGGCGTTGCCGAACAGCCGTTCCGCCAGCCGCACCCCGTGCAGCCAAATCGAGCGGCCCTTGTTCGTAGCCTTCTCGATCGTCCGCCTATGCAACGCCGCGTCGATCGACAGCGCCGCATTGCGCTTGAAGTCCGCCGTCGCCGCCAGATCCAGGTTGCCGATCACCACCGAGGACCGCGCATTCCGCTCCAGCACCCCCGCGGCGCAGCCAACAGCCAAATCCGCCGCCAGCATCACATCGGCGCTGCCCAGCGGAATGCGCACCACATCCAACGCCGCCTCATCCGCCGCGATCTGCACATGCGCCACCACCGCGCCGTTCTTCTGCGCCAGCCCAGTGAAATCCAACGTCTTGACCGCTCGGCCTTCCAGATGCGCCGCCATCGCCAGGATCGCGCCGGAGGTCACGATCCCGCCCCCGCCGATCCCCGCGAACAACCCGCGCCACACGCCCAGCGCCGGCACGACCGGCATCGGCAACCCGGCCGCCAATTCGGCCTCCCGATCCTGCCAATGCGTATCCGCATCCGGCGCCGCCGGCGGCCCCGCCACGGTCACGAAGCTCGGGCAGAACCCTTTCAGGCACGACAGATCGACGTTGCAACTGGTCGGATTGATCCGCCGTTTCCGCCCAAGCTCCGTCTCCACCGGCTCGATCGCGATGCAAGCCGACTGCACCGAACAGTCGCCGCAGTTCTCACATACCGATTCGTTGATCACGACATGCCGCGCCGGCTGCACCATCGAGCCACGCTTCCGCCGCCGCCGCTTCTCCGTCGCGCACACCTGGTCGTAGATCAGCACCGACGGCCCTTCGAAGTCGCGCAGTGCCGTCTGCACCGCCTCCAACTCCTCCCGCGTATGCCGCGTCACCCCCGCCGGCAACGCCGAGGCCGGCGGCAACCGCTCCGCCTCATCAGCTACAATCACAATCCGCTTGACGCCTTCCGCCGCCAACTGCGCCGCGATCGACGGCACCGTCGGCGCGCCCTCCGTCGGTTGCCCGCCTGTCATGGCGACCGCATCATTGAACAACAGCTTGTAGGTAATCCGGGTCTTCGCCGCGACCGCCTGGCGGATCGCCATGCTACCCGAGTGCTGGTACGTTCCGTCGCCGAGGTTGGCGAACATATGCTTCATCTCGGTAAAGCTGGACAGCCCGACGAACGGCGCGCCCTCGCCGCCCATGTGCGTAAACGTCCGCGTATTCGGCCCATCATCCATGGCCATGAAATGGCAGCCGATGCCGGCGCTCGAGAAGCTGCCGTCCGGCAGTTTGGTGGAGGTGGCATGCGGACAGCCCGCGCAGAACGCCGGAATTCGCCGCAACAGCCCATCCGGGCGTTCCGCCGCCACCGGCATCGGCGCCGCCGGCAAATTCAGCCCGGCCTGCCCCAGGAACGAGGTCAGCCCGCCGGCGACGCTCTCCGGAGACAACTCCATCAGCGGCGACAGCAACGGCGCACCACGCCCGTCGGTCTTGCCGCTAACCTCCGGCCGTTCGTCCGCCGGCAGGTTGTACAGCGCGTCGCGGATCTGGCTTTCGACGAAGCTGCGTTTCTCCTCGATCACCAGCAACTGCCGCTTGCTGCGAGCGAAGTCTCGCAGCCCCTCGGTCTCCAGCGGCCAGGTCATGCCGACTTTGTAGACTGCGATCTGAGGATGCCGATCCAAACCAAGCCGCCGCAGCGCATGCATGGTGTCCTCATGCGCCTTACCCACGGTCACTAGCCCGATGGTCGCGTCAGGCGAGCCGCTGATCAGCCGGTCGATCCGGTTGGCACGCGCCCAGGCCAGCACCGCCGGCATCCGTTCCTCGATCATCCGCCGTTCCAGTTCGGCTCTGTCGCCGGGGAAATGCAGCGTGTGGTCGTAATTCAGCCCGTGCGGCGGCAGCGCGATGTCCGGGGTCACGAACCGTCGCTCCGACGGCACGATCGCCGTCGACGCCTGCTCCATCGTCTCCGCCGTCGTCTTCATCGCCACCCAGACGCCGGCGAAGCGGGACAGCGCCCAGCCTGCCAGCCCCAGGTCGATCACATCCTGCACCGATGCCGGGTTGAGCACCGGGATGAAGCAGTTCTGGAACACATATTCGGTCTGGTGCGGATAGGTGGACGAATGCGCCCCATGATCGTCGCCGGAGATCGCCAGAACGCCGCCGAATTTGTGCGTGCCGCTCATGTTGGCGCAGTGGAATGCGTCACCGCTGCGGTCCACGCCCGGACCCTTGCCGTACCACATGCCGTAGACGCCATCGACCCGTTTGCCGGGGAAGGCGTCGATCTCCTGCGTGCCATACAGCATCGTGGCCGCCAGGTCCTCGTTCACCCCCGGCTCGAACCGGATGTCATGCGCCGCCATCAGCTTCTTCTGGACCCATAGCTCCCGGTCCAACCCGCCCAGCGGCGATCCCCGATAGCCCGATACCAGCGCCGCGGTCTTCAACCCGGCTGCCATGTCGAGTCGCCGCTGTTCCAGCAGCAGCCGCAGCAACGCCTGGATGCCCGTCAGCAAAACCGGCTGATCGAGGTCGGCAAACCGCGACTCCAGGGTAATGCCGCCGTGTCCGAGACCGATATCCATGGGCGTTCGTCCCTTCGAGGATTCTGACTACTAGATAGTAGGTATGGCACTGCAAAAAAGCTTGCCATAGTGGGGGCGGCGGCTGGCCATTTTTGGCAGGAACCACCAAGAATGCGCTCGCAACCCAGGATGCCGTCATGGAGTTCGCCTAAATGGGTCTGGCCACATGGAACTAGATCGCCTCGATCTGGCCATACTGGATCACCTGCAGGCCAACGGCCGAGCCACGGCGCAGGATTTGGGCGACGCGGCGCATCTGTCGGCGTCTCCGTCCCATCGGCGGCAGAAGCTGCTGGAGGAAGCCGGGGTCATCACCCGCTATGTCGCGCTGCTGGACCAGGACAAGGTCGGGCTGCCGGTGAATGTCTTCGTCACCGTCAAGCTCGCCAACCACAAGGACGAAACCCTGATCGGTTTCGAACGCGCCATCGAAGCCTGTCCCGAGGTGATGGAAATGTACGAGATGACCGGTGCCACCGACTACCTGCTGCGCGTCGTCGCCGCCGACGTCGCGTCGTATGAGGCATTCCTGCGCGGCCGGCTGACACACATCCCGGGGGTGCAGTCGTTCGAATCAGCCCTGGCGCTGAAGCGGGTCGTCTACCGGACCAATCTGCCGTTGCGGCAGGGCGGCCGCTAATCCGGCACCCAGTCGCTATCCCCGAAACCGAGGCCGATCGCCGCGCAATGACGCGGCGAAATGCGTCGGAAAACCATCATGAAATCACAATATTGAGAGACTTGGATCGTCGCTGCATACAAATCAGCGCTCGTTAACTTTTTTGCAATAAGTCCAAGCTACAAACGACAAACCTGATCCGAGGGTCTGTCACGTGCCTCTTATGCCGTCCTATCAATGGCCCCAAATGCCGCCCCATGATGACTGGGCCGGCTCTTGTAATGACCTTCGTTCGGCGCGCGGCCGTCTCACCATTCTTGTCGTCGAGGATGAGGAATTGATCCGCCTGTTCGTGGCCGATGTCCTCCAGGACAGCGGACACACGGTGCTTGAAGCCGGCACCGTGGCCGAGGCCAAGCGTCTCCTGATCGAGAATTCCGTCGATCTGGTCTTCAGCGATATCAACATGCCCGGATCCGAAACCGGCTTCGCACTGGAAAAATGGGTCCGTCGCCAATACCCGCGGACCAAGGTGCTGCTAACCTCCGGCTTCCCGCAAAACCCCTGCGATACAAGCAGCCTGCTCGAACCGATGCTGCAAAAACCTTATACCACTTCGGTGTTGCTGCAACGCATCAATGGCATTTTCGACGCCGATCCCATGGCCTGAGCCTCACCGAACCATCAGCCGTCCTGTAACGCCGCCACCACGCCGGCCAGCAACCCTGGATCGCCCACCGCGATCACCCGCCCGTCGCCATCAACCCGCAACGCCTGCCCGCGCCAATCCGTCACGATGCCGCCGGCGCCGGCGATCACCGGCAGCAGTGCCGCCCAGTCCCACGGCTTCAGGTCGCATTCCACGATCACGTCGATCTGCCCCAGCGCCAGCAGCCCGTAGGCGTAACAATCGCCGCCCCAGTAATTCCGCCGCACCCGACCCGCCAGGCGCTGAAACGCCGGCAGCGACGGCCCCAGCATCTCCGGACTCGTGCAGGACAGTTCCGCCAACGCAAGATCCGCACAGGCCCTGGTCCCGACGCGTCCGCCCAGCGGCCCGGAGAACGACGTCGGCCGTCCCGTCGCGCCGATCCAACGCTCCCCGGTCACCGGCTGGTCGATGATCCCCACCAGTGGTGCGTCGCCATCCAGCAATCCCACCAGCGTACCGAATGTCGGCCGCCCGGTGATGAACGCCCTGGTCCCGTCGATGGGATCCAGCACCCAGCGCAACCGCGCCTCGGGCCTCACCAGGCCAAATTCCTCGCCCAGGATCCCGCATTCCGGGCACAGTTGCTCCAGCACCGCCCGCATCGCCAGTTCGGCGTCACGATCGGCGATCGTCACCGGTGACTGGTCGGCCTTCAGGTCCGCCGCCACCGCACCACGAAAATGCGGCCGGATTACCGCTCCGGCCGCATCGGCGGCAGCCTGCGCCGCCGCCACATAGCGTTTGAGGTCGATACTCAGGGCGTCGGCAGCGGCACGGGGCTGTGCGACAGCGTGTGCAGATAGTCGATCACGTCCGCCCGCTCCTGGTCGTTCTTGATGCCCGCGAAGGCCATCCGTGTGCCCGGCACGTAAGCCGAGGGCTGATGCAACCACTCGTTCAACTCGTCGAACGTCCACGGCCCGGTCTTCGCCTTCATCCCGGCCGAGTAGTTAAAGCCTTCCATATGCGCGTGCGGTCCGCCGACGACATTGTACAGGTTCGGTCCGACGATCGCCTTGCCGCCTTCGTTGAAGGAGTGGCAGGACGAGCACAGTTTCTTCACCGACGCTTCACCGGTCGCCACATCGGCCTTGGCCAGCAGCGGTGCGATCGGCGGCAGCGGCGCGGGTTTCGCTGGGGCCGCCGCGGCTTCGGCGCCCGGTGCCGCCGGAGTCACGATCGCCGGCTTCTCCAACCGGTGCTCGACCACCAGGTTCATGCCAACC
Source organism: Acidisphaera sp. S103 (assembly GCF_009765975.1). Taxonomy (GTDB): domain Bacteria; phylum Pseudomonadota; class Alphaproteobacteria; order Acetobacterales; family Acetobacteraceae; genus Rhodopila. The sequence goes on from NZ_LMUJ01000042.1 coordinate 178,215, forward strand.
GTGCCGGTCAGAAAGAACGCAATGCCCGCCACCAGGACCGCGGCCACGCCCTTGTTGATTTCCATGCTGTCCATGCAGCGAAGCTTCCCGATCAGATAAGGGCAGACAGCCCCGGTTGAATGGACGCAAGCGGACCCGCCCACCCGCCGTTGCATGGCGACGAGCGCATCCGTAAGCTGGCCGCACCATAGGGAAACGAATACGCCTCTTCAACCCCACCCGCCGCACGCGCCAGCCGGATCGATGCCGGGACGGACGCGAAACCGGCGAGACATTTCCAGGAAATCCAGGCCGTTGAACCCCATCGTCGTCATCCCCGCCCGCATGGCCTCCACCCGCCTGCCCGGCAAACCGCTGGCCGACATCAACGGCAAGCCGATGATCGTGCACATGCTGGACCGCGGCCGGGAAGCCGGAATCGGCCCAGTTGCCGTGGCCTGCGGCGACCCCGAGATCGCTGACGCCGTACGCAAGGCAGGCGGCCGAGCGGTGCTGACCGACCCTGATCTGCCGTCGGGGTCGGACCGGGTGCATGCCGCGCTCGCCGAACTCGACCCGAATCGCGAGCATGACGTCGTGGTCAACCTGCAAGGCGATTTTCCGACTCTCGATCCGGAGGGCCTGCGCCTGGTCGTCACGCCGCTGGCCGACCCGAACATCGATATCGGCACCCTGGTGGTGCCGATTCGCGACGAGATCGAGGCCACGACGGTGTCCTTCGTCAAAGCCGCCTGCGCGTTCGAGGACGGCCAGACCATCGCCCCGGCGCTGTATTTCTCACGCCAACCGATCCCCTGGGGTCTCGGCCCGCGCTGGCACCATGTCGGCATCTACGCCTATCGGCGGCCGGTGCTGGACCGCTACGTCTCGCTGCCGCCAAGCCCGCTGGAGCGGCGTGAACAACTGGAACAACTGCGGGCACTGGAGAATGGAATGCGGATTGCCTGCGTACGGATGGAACACGGCCCGTTCGGGGTCGACACCGCCGAGGACCTGGAACGCGCCCGCGCAATGGTGCCACATTCATGACCGGAAAGATCGCCTTTCAGGGCATGCCGGGCGCCTATTCCGACCTCGCCTGCCGCGATGCCTATCCCGGCATCACCACCCTGCCCTGCCTGTCGTTCCAGGCCGCGATCGACGCGGTGCGGGAAGGCGGCGCGTCGCTGGGCATGCTGCCGTGTGAAAACAGCCTGGCCGGCCGGGTCCCCGACATCCATCATCTGCTGCCCGAGTCCGGCCTGTTCATCGTCGGCGAGCACTTCCAGCGCGTCGAGCACTGCCTGCTGGGCGTCAAGGGCGCCACCATCGCCGACCTCCGCAAGGCGCATTCCCATACGGTCGCGCTGGGTCAGGTGCGCCGCATCCTCGCCGACCTGAACCTGACCCCGGTGGTCGAAGCCGACACCGCCGGCGCCGCGCAGTTGGTCGCCGAGTGGGGCCGCAAGGAGGACGCCGCCATCGCGTCCTCCCTGGCCGCCGAGATCTACGGCCTGCAGATCCTGCGCGCCAACGTGGAGGACGCCGCCCACAACACCACGCGGTTTTACGTCGTCGCGCCGCGGGCCGCCGAGGTCGATCCGGCGACGCCCAATCTGATGACCACCTTCGTCTTCCGCGTCCGCAACGTCCCTGCGGCGCTCTACAAGGCGCTGGGCGGGTTCGCGACCAACGGCGTCAACATGACCAAGCTGGAAAGCTACATGATCAACGGCCAGTTCGCCGCCACTCAGTTCCTGTGCGACGTCGAGGGTCACCCCGAACACACCGGCCTGCGCAATGCGCTGGATGAACTGTCGTTCTTCTCCACCGAGGTGCGTGTCCTCGGCGTCTACCCGATGGCATCGTTCCGCCTTGCCCAGGGGGACGGCAACTGATGGACGACATCCTGGTCGAGTCGCGAGACGGCTGGCGACGGCTGATCCTGAACCGGCAGGCCAGGTTGAACGCTGTCAACGCCGAGATGCTGACCCGCCTGCTGGCCGCGATCGATGCGGCCGAGGCTGATCCAGGGTGCCGAGCGGTGATCCTGACCGGGGCGGGCCGCGGTTTCTGTGCCGGCCAGGAACTCGGGCCCGACGTGACGCCCGGTGCAGACGGGCCGCCCGACCTGGAGAAGCTGGCGGACACCCACCACCATGAGGTCGTGCGCCGCATGCGCGCGTCCCGCTTGCCGTTCATCTGCGCGGTGAACGGGGTCGCGGCCGGCGCCGGTGCCAGTTTCGCCCTGGCCGGCGATATCGTCCTGGCCGCAAGGTCGGCGACGTTCGTTCAGGCGTTCATCCGCATCGGCCTGGTGCCGGACACCGGCGCCAGCTTCTTCCTGACCCATCTGGTTGGCGATGCCCGCGCCCGAGCCCTGGCCATGCTGGGCGATGCGATCGACGCGGAGACCGCCGAACGCTGGGGGATGATCTGGAAGGCGGTGGACGACGCATCACTGGGTTCCGAATCCGAGACCCTGGCGGTTCGTCTGTCGAAGGCCCCGGCCGAGGCGTTGGCCGCGATCAAGACGATGTTCGCCGCCGCGCCGGGGAACACGCTGCACCAGCAGCTCGACCTGGAAGCCCGGCTGCAAGGCCAGGCCGGCCGATCCGCCGACTTCGCCGAGGGCGTGCGTGCGTTCCAGGAAAAGCGGCCACCGCGGTTCGGTGGGTAGCTTCATGCCGCTTAGCGTTTACGCGTCGCCTGATGGTGGACTCTACCCGTCCCATGGCGTGACCCCAGGTTGGTCAGTGCAGGGACTCACTCAGCAGCTTCAGGCCCCGGCAGGTTGGGGATCCTGTCGGGGCCGTTAGCTCATCCGGGCGCTTCACCGGGATGGAGATACCGAGAGCGCATCACCAGGATGGCAAAACCCCATGTGGTATCAGTACCAATCCGGATCAATGACGTGGCCAAGCTGTAATGCATGGCTCGTTGGCATCTTCATCGCTCAGCGCATAAGTCTGATGCTGCAATGCGGCATTATCATTCGCGATACGGAGTTCCATCTACTGCTTCATTGAAGCCGGACACCTCGCCCGACGATAGATGGAGAAATCCGATGAAGAAGCTGATCCTTGCTGCTTTCGCCGCCCTGAGCCTCTCGGCCGCGATCGCCCCTCTGGCCAATGCGGAGATCTATTCCCACCATACGGGTCCGTATGACAACACGGCGAACAGCCTGAACCGCAACGTGATCGGCGGGCAATAAGCCAGGGCCTGAAGGGTCAATGATAGCAAAGGCCGGGGCAAACCCGGCCTTTTTGCTGTACCGGGCGGGGAGCGCACTGGCCTCGGACGCGGGCATCGACAGGCAAGGAAACAAAAGGCGGCTTATCTCGTCGGTTCTCATCGTGAAAGTGCCAAGGCTGCTCAGTCGCCAACAAACCGGGCCCATTTGCCTTCCCCCCGAATCCCAAGCACTCTCCCGCGCCATGACCCAAGACCCCTCCCGCCTGACCCTCTACGGCAGCTTCACCTCCAGCTCGTCCTACAAGCCGATGCTGTATCTCGCGCTGTCCCGCCTGCCGTTCAGCTTCCGCACCGTGAACCTGAAGAACGGCGTCCAGAAGCAACCCGAGTATCTCGCCATCAACCGCTACGGCCAGGTCCCTACGCTCCGCCATAACGGCCTGACCATCGTCCAGTCCAACATCATCCTGGACTACCTGGCCCGGACCACCGGCCACTTCGCCGGCGAAACCGAACAGGACAAATGGACCGCGCGCGAGTGGCTGTCCTGGGAAGCCGACAACATCACCAACGTCGCCAAGGTCCGCCACTACAGCCGCTTCCGCAAAGTCGACGACGCGGTGATGGACTATTTCCGTCCCCTCGCGCTGGCCGCCGTCACCCTCGTCGACAAAGCCCTTGAAAATAAAGACTGGCTGGTCGGCAACACCCTGACCATCGCCGATATCGGCTGCTGGGGCCGCATGGTGTTCATGGCCGAGGGCGGCCTCGACATCACCACCTGGCCCAATGTGTACGCCTGGTCGAAACGGCTGAAGGACCAGCCCGGCTTCGCCCTGCCCTACGACCTGATACCCTCCAAAGATAAAGAGTTCGATCCATGCGCATAGCAGTCATCGGAGCCGGCGGCGTCGGCGGAGCTTTCGGAGCCGCCCTGGCGAAAGCCGGCGCGGACGTTACTTTCGTCGCCCGCGGCGCCCACCTGAAAGCCATGCGCGAACACGGCCTGCGCGTCGAGGGCGGCCGCGGCGAGACCCACATCAACCCCACCCAGGCCACCGACGACCCCGCCAGCATCGGCCCGGTCGATTACGTGCTGTTCTGCGTCAAGCTGTGGGACGTCGAATCCGCCGGTGCCGCGATCAAGCCGCTGGTCGGCCCCACCACGGCGGTGATTCCCTTCCAGAACGGCATCGACTCGGCCGAACGCCTGATCCCCATCCTCGGCAAGCAGGCCGTCATGGGCGGCGTCGCCCAGATCAGCGCGACCATCGCCGCCCCCGGCGTCGTCCGCCAGGTCGGCACCTTCATGCGGCTGATCTTCGGCGAACTGGAAGGCGGCAAATCCGCCCGTGGCGAGGCCTTCCTCGGCCTCTGCCAAAAAGCCGGCTTCGACGCCACCCACAGCGACCAGATCATGACGGAGCTGTGGATGAAGTTCATCCTGCTCGCCACCAACGCCGCGCTCACCGCCGCCACCCGCACGCCTTTGGGCATCCTGCGCGACGACCCCGACATCGCCCCGCTGTTCGCCCGCGCCGCCGCCGAGGTCGCCGCCGTCGGCCGAGCACGAGGCGTGAAACTGCCGGACGACGCCACGGAAAGAACCGTCGGCTTCACCAACGCCGCACCGCCGACGATGATGGCGTCGATGGCGCACGACCTGATCCGCGGCAACCGCATCGAACTGCCCTGGCTGTCCGGCAAGGTGGTTGCCCTCGGCCGCGAACTCGGCGTTCCCACCCCGGTGCATGAGGTTCTCTACGCCGTGCTGAAACCCTTCGTGGACGGCAAGCCGGGGACTTGATGGCGTATACCGCACAACCCAATCCACGGCAGGCACCCATTCCGGTCTTCGTCGTCTGACAGCAATTGTCAGGCGACGCTTGGCTGTCTTCGCATATTCTTCATTCCACGTGCCTGCGACGCCGCGGCATACGCTCCTATACAGACGTGCAGAGGGGCTGCTCACCCTTCTTGTGGTTCGTGAAAACGCGAGACTCCCCGGCAGAGCCGCAAGGTGTGACAATGACCTTCCCGACCTCTGCCTATCCACGGCCGCAATTGCGGGACTGGGCGGTCCTGGCGACTAGTCTGGGCTTCGCCGTCATCGGCCTGTTGCTGTTCACATCCGATCCCGGCACGGCCATCGTCACGGTCGGATTTTTCGGATCTTGCGCACTTTTTACCGCCGTCCTGATCTACCAGAAATTACGTCGTCACGCGCATGCGCTAGTTCGGGTCGGGGTAGTCGGCGGCGTACCGATCAGACCCTCAAGGTTCCTCCTTGCCGCCCTCGCCACATGGATGTCGACACTCGGCGTGATCACGCTTTGGGTCGGATGGTACAGCGGAATACCAGGCTACCTCGTCAGTGGCCTTCTCCTCGCCGGCCCTGGGTTCTGCCTGGCAATCGGGCTTGTGACAGGCCGGATTCCGACTGGATACTTCCAGTTCGATGTTTCGGGCCTCACTTTCAGCGGGCATGGTTCCGTCCACACGGTTGCATGGGACAACATCCAAGGGATCGGAACCGGGACATTCAATTCCGCCCCTGTCGTGCTCATCAAGCTCCGAGAACTAACCATCATCGACGTGCATCCACCCGACCGCGCAGTCCGCGTCTTCCGGCAGTGGGCAAAGAACGAAACGACGTTTGGCGCGCAGATCGTTCTCCATCCCATGCGATACCTGGTTGATATGAATCTGTTGCTGCAGGCCCTGGATCGTTACGTTACGGACCCATTTAGCCGCATGGAACTAGCGCCGCGGCAACGACTGCCAGGTTGACGCCGCCGGCCATCAATTCCCCCGCCGTCCATTCGATCGAGGCCGTCCGGCGCCGAACACCTGGTCAAGAGGCACTCGGTCCAAGACCGCGCCTCGGGCACATCGTAAGGCCCTTGCGAACCCGATCAGACAATCGGCACATGGCTGATCGCGTGCCAACGCATCATCCGTAGCCGTCCGTCCTTGATCAGCCGGCGCAGCAGCAGCCACAATTCCGCCTCCCGCACCAACTGCACGGCCTCCTGCCGGCTGGGCTTGCGATCCAGGTCGCGCAGCAGCACCCGCCAACCCAACATCGCGTGGTCCAGGTGGCGTTGCGACATGTCCTCGGCGACTCGGACATCCAGGCCAACACGCCCCAGCATGCGAGTCACCGAGATCGGCGCCACCATCAGGGTCGGATCGCGATGATCCAGGTCGGCCCACCGGCGCACGGTCGGATCGGCCGGGTCCAGCGGCACCGGGGCCGTCAATCCGGTGATCACCATCTGGCCGCCTGGCTTCAGCACCCGGGCCAACCCATCCAGGATGGGTTCGGGGCGCGCGCGCTGAAACGGTTCCAACGCCAGGCAATGATGGTGGGTTTTGGCTTCGAACGCCGGATTGGCCGGGTCCCACGCCTTGATGCTGACCTTCTTGGTCATTTGCGCCCGTTGTATCAGCACCCGGGCAGCCGTCAGCAGCGACGGATCGGTATCCATCCCGGTGACCCAGGCACCCAGGTTGCGAGCCGCCGCCGCCGCCGGCCCGCCATTGCCGACTCCAACGATCAGCAGGCTGGCCGCCGCGGACAGGCCCAGCGGACGGGTCAGCCGCAGGGTTTCGATTTCGCCACCGGGGAAGATGAACCCCGGACCCCAGAGCTGGTCGGTGAGGGTCAGCCGGCCAACCGGCCACGCAGTTTGGATTCGGGCCTCAGGCAAAGCCGCTTCGGTCGTCGGCGCAGGCCCGCTCTCAATAGGCACAGCGACGGCCTGCACCGTCCCCAACGGCGGTCGTCGAAACAGGCCACGCATCGTGGACGCCAACATTATTCGGTCTCCATCGACCGAAACTAGGCTGCAATCCCTACCAAAAAGTTTACAGACGCGAGGTTTATTCGAATTCCGTCAGTACATACCGCACCGTATCGGGACCAGGCACGCTCGGTTTGTGGCGATGCTGCGGCCCGGCCGGGATATGCAGCATGTCGCCGGGTCCTGCCTCGACGCTGTGGGTGTCGAAGCGATAGCGGATACGGCCGGCCAGGATGAAGATCGAATGGCCGGTCTCACACCAATTGCTTTCAGGCGCCGGGACGGGGTCCGGCGCACGCTCCTGGTAACGCAGTGCGATGCCGAAGCCGGAAACGGCCTCACGCACCTTGAGCCGATCGGTCGCGTCGAGCAGCGGATGATCCGCGGCTGGGAATAGGTATGGGCTGTCGGTCATGGCCCCACCGTAATCGTAAAACCCGATATGGCATAGCTGGGCTTCGACCGTCGGTATGACAAATACGGGCCAGCCGCGGGAACGCTGTCGGAATATTTTGCGGGCATGCAGTCCGTGAATCTGAACCAGCCAGCAAGATATTGAATAGAAACATCTTATTCTATGATACAACCTTTGCTTCGGGCGCCCCTCAATGCGCGCGCCGCCGACAAGCAGGTAAGCCGTCATCACTGTCTTTTCGAAATGGGGCATCTATACTTTGTTGCCTTGTCGCGCCCTTTAGCCACGGGTCAACAAAATGGAGCACAAACCAACAGACCCCTTCCGAACCCCTTGCCACATCACCGTCACCGGGTATTTTGCCCGCCCCACACGCCATTAAACAGAAACGCCCAAGGACCCCTGCATGACCCGCCTCTACCGCCGCACCCTGCTGACCGGGGCCGCGCTGCCGTTGTTCGCCATCAACACCCGTCCCGCCCGAGCGGCGGACTTCAGCCTGAAGCTGGCGAACAACTCGCCTGTTACCCATCCGCAGAGCGTCCGCCAGCAGGAAGCCGCCGACCGCATCAAGAAGGCCACCAACGGCGCCGTCGACATCCAGGTGTTCCCCAACAACCAGCTTGGCTCCGACACCGACATGCTGTCGCAGCTCCGCTCCGGCGCGATCGATTTTTTCACACTGTCCGGCCTGATCCTGTCCACCCTGGTGCCCGCCGCGTCGATCAACGGCATCGGCTTCGCCTTCAAGGACTACGACACCGTCTGGAAGGCGATGGACGGCAAACTGGGCACCTATGTCCGTTCCGAGATCGACAAGCGCGGCCTGACCGCCATGGACAAGATGTGGGACAACGGGTTCCGCCAGATCACCAGCTCCACCCATCCGATCAAGGTGCCCGCCGACCTGAAGGGCTTCAAGATCCGCGTCCCCGTCTCCCCCCTGTGGACCAGCATGTTCCAGGCGCTCGGTGCATCGCCCATCAGCATCAACTTCGCGGAAGTCTATTCCGCGCTACAAACGAAGATCGCCGAGGGCCAGGAAAACCCGCTGTCCCTGATCCAGATCGCCAAGCTGTATGAGGTGCAGAAATACGTCTCCATGACCAGCCACATGTGGGACGGGTTCTGGATGCTCGCCAACAAGCGCACTTTCGCGACGTTGCCCGCCGACGCCCAGGCGATCGTGGCCCGCGAACTCAACAAGTCCGCGCTGGATGAACGCGCCGACATCGCCAAGCTGAACGGATCGGTCGCCGACGACCTGAAGGCCAAGGGCCTGACCTTCGTGGAGGTCGACAAGCCCGCCTTCCGCCAGGCGCTGAAGTCGGCCGGTTTCTACGCCGACTGGAAGAAGAAATACGGCGACGAGGCCTGGGGAATCCTGGAAGCGGAAGTCGGCACGCTGTCTTGACGCAGACGCACGCCGGCACACCACCCCGCCTGACCGCCGCCGCCCGCATCGACCTGCTGCTGCGGCTGGTGGCGGAAATCCCCGCCGCGATCCTGGTGGTCGCCGAGGTGGTGGTGCTGTTCGCCGGCGTCGTCGCCCGCTACGCGCTCCACACGCCGCTGATCTGGACGGACGAACTCGCTTCCATCCTGTTTCTCTGGCTGGCGATGCTGGGCGCCGTCATCGCGCTGCAACGGTCCGAACACATGCGCCTGACAGCGGTCGCCGGCGGCCTGTCATCCACCGGACGCGCGCGCACCGATGCGCTGGCCGCCGCCGCGGTGGCGACGTTCCTGCTGATGATCGTGCCCCCAGCCTGGGACTACGCGTCCGACCAGTGGTACATCCAGACCCCGGCCCTGAGCATCCACGACACCTACCGAGCGGTCGCCATCCTGGTGGGCGGCGTGCTGATGCTGATTACCGCGCTGACCCGGCTGCTGGCGCTATCCTGGAAGGACGCGGCGTTCGGCATCGTCGTGGTGGGTGCGCTGGCGGCGGTGCTGCACTTCGCCGCGCCCTGGCTGCTAGGTTTTGGCAACTGGAACCTGGTGCTGTTCTTCGTCCTGCTCTTGGGCGCCGCCGTGCTGCTGTCGGTGCCGATCGGCTTCGCCTTCGGCCTGGCCACACTGGCGTATCTGGCCACCCTCACCCGCACACCGCTGACAGTCGTCGTCTCCCGCATGGATGAGGGCATGTCCTCGCTGATCCTGCTGGCGGTACCGCTGTTCGTGTTCCTCGGCCTGCTGATCGAGATGACCGGCATGGCGCGCGCCATGGTCAACTTCCTGTCCGCCCTTCTGGGTCACGTGCGGGGAGGCCTGTCCTACGTGCTGCTGGGCGCGATGTACCTGGTCTCCGGCATTTCCGGCTCGAAAGCCGCCGACATGGCCGCGGTTGCGCCGATCCTGTTCCCCGACATGAAACGGCGCGGCTTCAACGAAGGCGAACTGGTCTCCCTGCTCGCCGCCTCCGGCGCCATGAGCGAGACGATCCCCCCATCCCTGGTGCTGATCACCATCGGATCGGTCACCGGCGTATCGATCGCCGCCCTGTTCACCGGCGGCCTGGTGCCCGCCGCCGTGTTGGCCGCCGCCCTGGCCTTCATCGCCCGTTGGCGCGGCCGCAACGAAAACATGGAAGGCGTGACGCGTCCCCCCTGGGCGGTGATCGGCAAAGCATTCGTCATCTCCCTGCCCGCCCTGGTCCTGCCGTTCGTGATCCGCTTCGCCGTCATCGAGGGCATTGCCACCGCCACCGAGGTCTCCACCATCGGCATCGTCTACGCGATCATCGTCGGCATCCTGGTCTACCGTCAGTTCCCGCTGCGCCGGCTGTATCCCATGCTGGTGGAAACCGCGTCACTGTCCGGCGCTATCCTGCTGATCATCGGCACCGCCACCGGGATGGCCTGGGCGCTGACGCAATCCGGCTTCTCCCACCAACTGGCCGCCGCGATGACGTCCATGCCCGGCGGAGCGACAGGCTTCATGGCCGTTTCCATCGTCGCCTTCATCGTCCTCGGCAGCGTGCTGGAGGGCATCCCCGCCATCGTGCTGTTCGGCCCCCTGCTGTTCCCCTCTGCCCGCCTGGTCGGCATCAATGAGGTCCACTACGCGATGGTGGTCATCCTGGCGATGGGGATCGGCCTGTTCGCACCGCCGTTCGGCGTCGGCTACTACGCCGCTTGCGCCATCGGCCGCGTGTCCCCGGACGCGGCGATGCGGCGGATCTGGCCCTATCTGCTGGCGGTGCTCGCCGGCCTGATTGCCGTGGCGGCGGTGCCATGGTTCAGTACCGGGTTTCTGTAGAAGCTGACTGCGACGCGAACCGCTCCATTCATCGATCACGGAAGGTCAGACTGATATCACGGTGGAGTTCGGTCCCAATAGGACGTCAATCCAATCCAGCGGCTTCGATCGTGTCTACCCGGCACATCGTAGTCAGAATTTCCAAGTATCGAAGCCCACTCCATATCGGCCGGCAACGTATCGCCCCTACTTCGCCGCCAGACCGTCGCTGACGCGCTGGTCACCGAACGCCCCCGACTGGCGCCGCCACAAGCGGGCATAGACCCCGTCCCGCCGCAACAGTTCGGCGTGAGAGCCGGATTCGACGATGCGCCCTTCGTCCAGCACGATCAGCCGGTCCATCCGCGCGATGGTGGACAGCCGGTGGGCGATGGCGATCACCGTACGCCCCTCCATCAGCCCGTCCAACTGTTCCTGGATCGCCGCCTCGACCTCCGAATCCAGCGCCGACGTCGCCTCGTCCAACACCAGGATCGGCGCGTCCTTCAGGATCACACGCGCCAGGGCCACGCGCTGGCGCTGCCCGCCCGACAGCTTCACCCCGCGCTCCCCCACATGCGCGTCGTAGCCGGTCCGGCCATGCCAGTCCTCCAGCCCCAGGATGAAGTCGTGCGCCTGCGCCTGTTTCGCCGCCGCGACGATCTGCGCCTCGGAGGCCTGCGGCTGGCCATAGCCGATATTCTCCCGAATCGAGCGGTGCAGCAGCGACGTATCCTGCGTCACCATCGCGATATGCCGGCGCAAACTCTCCTGAGTCACGCCTGCGATATCCTGCCCGTCGATCAGGATGCGCCCGGATTCCGGATCGAAGAAGTGCAGCAGCAAGTTGACCAACGTCGATTTGCCGGCGCCGGACGGCCCGATCAGCCCCACCCGCTCCCCCGGCGCGATCGTCAGGTCGATCCCATGCAGCACCGCCGGATACCGCCCGCCCGCATCCGCCCCGCGCACCCGCCCATAATCGAAATGCAGGTTCTCGATCCGGATCCCACCGCCGGTCACCACCAGTTCGGCCGCATCCGGCGAATCCGGCATCTGCCGCGGCACATCGATCGAGCGCATCCCATCCTGCACCGTGCCGATATTCTCGAAGATCGAGGTAATACTGCGTGCCACCCACCCTGCGATGTTGTTCAACTGCCAGGCCAGCGGGATGGCGGTCGCCACCGCACCGATCGAGATATGCCCAACCGACCACTGCCACAGCGCCACGCTCGCCATCGACACCACCAGGCAGGCATTCATGCTCACTAGGGTCGAGGTATACGCCGTCGTCATCCGTGTCTGGTCGCGGAACGCCTCGGTATGCTCATCGATCGCATCCCGCACGAACGCATCCTCATCGGCGGCGCGTGCGAACAGCTTGACGGTCAGGATGTTGGTGTAGCTGTCGACGATCCGCCCGGTCAGCATCGACCGCATCTCCGACATCCGCCGCGACCGGTCGCGCAGCCGAGGCACGAAGAAGCGCAGCATGACGGCATAGAACGCGAACCACAGCAACATCGGCAAGGTCAGCCGCCAGTCCAGGCGCGCCAGCAGCAGCACCGCGCTGCTGCCGTAGACCAGGATGTACCACGCCGCGTCAAACGCCATCACCAGGCTTTCCCGCAGCGCCGGCCCGGTCTGCTGCACCCGGTTGGCGATGCGCCCGGCGAAATCGTTCTGGAAGAACGTCCAGCTCTGCCGCACCACATGCCAATGGTTCTGCCACCGGATCATGTTGGAGAACCCGGGATTGACGATCTGGTTCACCAGCACGTTGTGCGCGATGAAACTTGCCGGCCGCACGAACAGCAGCACACCCGCCATGCCCAGCAGCACCGCACCGTGGTCGCGAAACAGCGTCTCCGGAGTCTGGGAGGATACCAAACTGACGACTCGGCCGATGAACACCGGGATCAGCGTATCGAGGATCGCGATCAGCCCGCCGCAGACGAACAGCGCGACCGTCAGCGCGCGCACCTGCCCGATATAAAACCAGTAGAACCGCGGCAACCCGGCGTTCGGCGGCGCGGCTGGCGTACCGGCGGTAGGATCGAGCAGGGCTTCGAAGCGGCGCAACATGGGATCAGCGGTGGACCCAGTTGGCCGCTACGTCAATCGTGGGCGCCGTTGCCGCGGCGCACCATCGAACCCCTCAGCGGCGCCAATAGCCGCGGTGCCAGCCGCCGCCATACCAACCCGGCCGGATCCACACCCTCGGCCCATAGTAGCCGACCACTGGCGGAGCATAAACCACCGGCGGCGCATAAACGACCGGCGGCGCGTAATACACCGGCGGAGGCGCCACCACGACGGCGGGGCCGGGGATCCACACGCCACCGCGCCACCAGGCGTTCGCATTGTGCGGCATCGCCATGACGCCGACCGTCGCGAGCCCAAGCACCGCGGCCACCGAAGCCACCCGTTTCATTCCAAGCATCGCAACCTCCTGTCGTCCGGATGACTGTAGATATAACATCTCTTTGTTACAATGGTATGTCTTGTTGTATCACCTTATTCGGCGGCTTCGGCCTGTTCGGGGGCGCCAAGCTCCAGCAGGCGCGGCGCGACTTCCTTGCCGAACAGCGCGATATTCGCCTTCGCATCCTGGTGGTTCAGTTGGCCGCCCTGCCCGAAGAACAGCAGATGGCCGACGCCGCCCATACGCTGGTTGAACGCTTTCAACTGGTTGAACACGTCGTCCGGCGTGCCGGCGAACACGGTTTCAGTGTCCATGAACTGTTCGACTGTCGCCGTCCGATGGTCGATCGGCACGCCGTTGCGGTCCGTCACCATCCGGTGCGCACGCGGCCCGGCCTTCAACATCGCGATGTTGGCGCCGACGGAATTGTAACCTGGCGGATTCGTGAAGGGCTCGAACACCACCGGCGCCGTACGCACGTAATCGGCGATGATATTCGCCCGCCGCAGCCCTTCCGCCCGCGTATCCCCGACACCGATGATCGCCGCATAGGCCATGCGGTCCGGCCCGGCCTGCCACCCCAGTTCGCGGGCGCGCTTGCGGTACGCCTCATACATCGGCTTGGCCAACCCGCCCGACAGCAGCGTGCCCACCACATGGCCGCGTTCGGCCGCCGCGATGCCGGTGTCGACACTCATCCCGGTCATCCAGATCGGCGGCGTCGGCTGCTGGATCGGCCGCGGCCAGATATTCACCGCGCGATACTGGTAGAACTCGCCTTCCCAGGAGAACGGGCCGGTCGTGGTCGACAGCGCCTTGATAATCAGGTCGTGCGCTTCCCAGTAGCGCCGCATCAGCCGCCCCGGATTGCTGTTCGCCGGCGCGATCTCATACGGCGCCCCCTTCACCAGCCCCATCTCGATCCGCCCGCCCGACAGGCAGTCGAGCCACGCCATCTCCTCCGCCACCCGCACCGGATCGGGCCGGTTGGCGATCGGGTTGCCGAGACTCAGCAGACGCGCCTTCTTGGTTTCACGCGCAATCACCGACAGCGCCATCGGCACCGAAATGGTCATGCACGTCGCCGTGCTGTGATGCTCGTTCACCATGATGTCGAGCCCGACCTCATCGCACAGCGCGAATTCGTCCAGATAACGGTTCAGCAACGTGCCCGCTTCCACCGGATCGAGGTTTTCACTGGGAAAATTGACCCGCAACGACCCGCGGGCAAGGCCCTTGTCCCAGGCCGGGTGATAAGCCATTTCGGAGAAATACCAGGTGCGCATGGCGGTTTTTCCTACAGGCGATTGGTGAAGGTTTTTACGCGTGCCGCGAAGCTGTTGGGGTGTTCCCAGTGCGGGTAGTGGCCGGTGGCCGGCATCGTTTCGATCGTGGCGCCTCGGATTTCGGCTTTCCATGCCTCGCCATAAGCAATCGAAACGATACCATCCTCTTCTCCCCAGACCAGGTGCGTCGGAATGTCGATACGATGCAGCCAGCGTTTCAGCCGAGGATTGTGCATGTACGGCTTCCAGCCGAACACCGCCAGCGTTTCCCGCCCGCGCGCGATACCCGCCAGTTCCGCATCCGCCAGCTTGGTATAATCGATCGCCCCCTTCTCCGGATCCGCCCACGCTCGGCGCATGAACTCGGTTCGGGAAATGGCGTGCATGTCGGTGATGTCGCGATCCAGCACCCCGCCGACCTTGATCCCCAGCGGCGCTGCCAGCAGCAAGCCGGCAAAGCGGGCGGTGTTGCGCACCGCCATCTCCGCCGCCACCCAGCCGCCAAAGCAATTGCCCACCAGCACGGCGTTTTCCAGCTTCAGCGCCGCCGCCAGATCAAGATACAAATAGGCCAGGTCATCCACCGAACCCACCCAGTCCGGCAGCACCGACCCGCCAAACCCGGGATGATGCGGCGCGATCACGCGATGGTTTTCCGCCAGCCTGTCCAGCCATGGCCGGTTGGGCTGCAAGCCCTCGCCCGGGTGCAGGAACAGGATCGGACGCCCCTGCCCTTTCTCCTCGATCTCCAGGCTGACGCCGGAGACAGTGACCTGGCGGCTCATGCCGTTTCCCCTGTTCTTTTTCCTGCCAGCGAGTTTACCCATCCGCGACCGGCCGGCAACCTTGCGCCCGCTGCCCCGGCCGTGGTTCCTGTCCCCGGCTGACAAGGACCGCACCATGACCAAACCGCTGCAAGGCCTGCTCGTTGTCTCGCTGGAGCAAGCCGTCGCCGCCCCCTACTGCGCCGCCAGGCTCGCCGACGCCGGCGCCCGCGTGATCAAGATCGAGCGCCCGGAAGGCGATTTCGCCCGCGGCTACGACAGCGCGGTACAGGGCCTGTCCAGCTATTTCGTCTGGCTGAACCGCGGCAAGGAAAGCCTGGTCGCCGACATCAAGGACCCGGCGGACGCGGCCTTGTTGCACCGCCTGATCGCCAAGGCCGATGTGTTCATCCAGAATCTGGCGCCGGGGGCAGCGGCCCGTTCCGGGTTCGGATCGAACGACCTGCGCGTCCGCTATCCAAGGTTGATCACCGTCGATATCTCCGGCTATGGCGAAACCGGCGAATACGCCTCGATGAAGGCCTACGACTTGCTGGTGCAGGCGGAGTCAGGCCTGGCGATGGTCACCGGCCATCCCGCCGGACCGGGCCGCGTCGGCGTGTCGATCGCCGATGTCGGCTGCGGGATGAATGCCTATACAGGTGTCCTGGAAGCATTGATCGAGCGCGGCGTGACCGGCTGCGGCAAGGGCCTGAAGGTCAGCCTGTTCGACGCCGTCGCCGACTGGATGAACGTCCCGCTGCTGTATTTCGAGGGCACCGGAAAGTCGCCCCAGCGCATGGGCCTGGCGCATCCGTCGATCTGTCCCTACGGCGCGTTCGCCACCAAAGATGGCGCACTGGTGCTGATCTCGATCCAGAACGAACGCGAATGGGCCATGTTCTGTGCAAAATTCCTGGATGCGCCGGACCTGCCCCGACAACCCGGTTTCGAGACCAACACGATCCGGGTCGCCAACCGAACCATGGTGGACGAACGCGTCGGCCAGATGTTCGCCACGCTGACACGGGACCAGGCGGCGGTGAAACTGCGAGCGTCCAACACCGCCTATGGGTTCGTCAACGATCTCGCGGCCCTGAGCCACCACCCCGCCCTGCGGCGCACGCAAGTGGAACTGCCCAGCGGCGGGGTTGCCAAGATCGTCGCCCCAGCCGTCATCCGCGTCGGTGAGACCTTAGATCTAGGCTCCGTCCCGTCGGTCGGCCAAAACAGCGCCGCGATCCGCGCGGAATTCACAGGATAATCGCATTGCCGCGAATTCTCCACACAACCTCCGCCGTGGGGTTGGAGGGGCTCATGGCCATTCCGGTTCGATTGATGACGTGCCAGCCGGGCACTGCCGGTGCGGTTGCCAATACCGCATTTAACACAGAGGTCACGAAGAACACCGAGGCCGCAGAGAAGAATTTTTGGGCCTTCGGCCCAGGTTTCATACCAGCTGCCGTTGAGGCCAACCCTTAATTCGTCATGCCCAGCGGCGTCCGGGGCATCCGCCCCAGTAAGGTGCTGGATCGGATGCCCCGGACGCTGCTGGCCTAAGACGAGCCTGATGTGTCAACATCAACGGTCGCCGGTATGAGTTTCCACTGGCAGCCCGACCCGCCATGAATGAAACTCGGCCCGTGGGAGCCACGGTCATGGCTTTTCTTTTTATAAGGCGGATGAAGCGGGATAAGAAGAGATGAAGGAGATTGGTTCCGCAATCAGGCTTGGGCGGTGATGCGGCGGATTTCGACTTTGCGTTGGCCGACGTTAATCAGTAGCCACAGGGGCTTGCCGGTTGCCCGCAAGTAATTTCGGCATTGCGGGACATGCACGCCGCTTAGCCCGCCGACCACTTTGAGTTCGACGATGACCTAATCCTCGACAAGCAGGTCGGCTGCATATTCACCAACAATCACGTCGTCGCAAAAGACCACCATTCCCCGCTGCTGCACGACGCTGAGTCTGGACTTTCGCATCTCATGCGCAAGGGCATTCTCGTAGACTCAACGAACCCATGACCGAGCGGATCGGCAACCCGAAAAGCACACCCAACGATCCGTTCGGTGACCGGCCCCCAAAACCGCAAATCTCCTTCATCCATCTGCATCCCGCTAATCCGCCTTAACAAACCTGCCTTGGCGTCCGTGCCGAGCCTGAAGGGGGCGCGAAGGTCTTACGCTGCTTGTATTAGCGAACCATAAATCCCTCCGAACGCGGACAGCCCATTATTCGTGTCTATTTAGTATCGTTTTGCGTTCGACCGCCCCGCTAACCCCGCGCGCGATACCGACGGCCCTGATTGCCGGAAGAGTCGGCAATCAGGGCCGTCGGTATTATTTGCTGCTTTTACCCCCTGATACATGCCGGGGTACGCGTTATACGTTTTCCAGTCGTACTGAAATTCTTCTCTGCGTCCTCAGTGCTCTCAGCGACCTCCGTGTTAAATGCGGAATAAGCACCCACACCGGCGCGCGCCAGCACAACGTACACGAAATCCCCTGTCGACGCCCACACGAAACCGAATCAACCCGGAAATCTCGCCCCAACCGGAACAACGCAATCGGGACGACGCGAAACCACCCGACCCGCATCATGCATCCGCTTCGACTTCACCTCCATCACCAACACCCGGACAAAGCCTCCACCACCCGATCCACATCGGCCATTGTGTTATAACCATGGAAACTGAACCGCACCCGTCCCTGCCCGTTCCACGCGTACACGCCACATTCGTGCAACGCATCGACAATCGCCGCCGCCCGCGGTGAGGCGACGCACACGCTGGCCCCATGCCGCGCCGGATCGTTCGGCGTCATGACCGGAACCTGAGAGGCCGCCAGCGCCTCGATCAACGCCACCGTCAACGTCTGCACATGACGCTGGACATCCCGCATGTCGTACCGTGACAGATACGACAACGCGCTGTTCAGCACATAGAGCGGGCAGTGCGCCGGATTGCCCCGGGTAAACCGCATCGCATCGGCTTTCAGCGCCGGAATCGTGTCATAACCACGCGACCCCGGGGCAAACGAATGCCACCCCGCCGACGCAGGACTCCAATCCGGCTGTCGGACCCGGTTCCAGTACGCCACCGCCACCCCGGTGATACCCAGCATCCATTTGTAGCAGGCCGAAAAAGCGAAATCGGCAACCGAGGCCTCAATCGGCAAATACCCGGACGCCTGGGTGAAATCGACGATCAGCAGCGCCCCGACCCGATCCGCCAACGCCCGCAGCGCCGCCAGGTCCACCCGCTCACCCGTCAGGTAGGAGACATAGCTGGCGGCAATGACCCGCGTGCTGCCATCGACGCAGGATGCCAGGCGATCCCGTTCGGTGCCTCGGGCCTGGCGCACCTGAATGACCGGATCGCGGCGCATGACAATGGGGCCGACGACGGACGGGTATTCGTTGGCGTCAATGGCGATGGAATCGCCGTCACGCCAGTCGATCGATTCGGCGACAATCGACACCCCCTCGGCGACGTTGCTGACGAACCCAATGTCGCCCTGGTTCACGCCCCACAGCCGAGCCATGCCGGCGCGCGCGTCCTCGATCTCCCGCTCCTGTTCGGTGCGCCCGGGCAGGCCGCTGCTTTTGTCCGCCAGGTAGCGCAGCACGGCTTCGTCATGCCTGCGCAGGGCCGCCGTTTCACCCCCGGCGCAGACATGGGCAATGCCGGGGGGCAGGCGGAAATCGGCTGGATCGAAGAGTGAGTTCATGGATGCCCCGCCGGTGACGGCCGCTTCCGCAATAACGCGGTTGCCGGCCGAGGATGCGCAAACTACCGCCAGGTGACCCCATGGCAAGGGTCGCGCCGGCGCCTTCGCAGGTCCTCAATCGTCGGCCGAAACAACCGACCCCGCGGTTGTGCCACCATCGATCACGATCGCCTGGCCAGTGGTGAAACTACCCGCCGCCGATGCCAGGAACACCGCAGCGCCGGCGATCTCATCCGGCTCGCCGATCCGTTGCAGCGGCGTATCCCGGGTCCGCTTGCGATACAGCACCGGATCTTCCCACAACGCCCGGGCAAAGTCCGTCCGCACCAAACCCGGCGCAATGGCGTTGGCCCGAATGTTTTTCGGCCCCCACTCCACCGCGATATTCCGCGCCAACTGAATGTCGGCCGCCTTGGACAGCCCATACGTCCCCAGTTGCGCCGATCCCCGCAGTCCGCCGATCGATGAAATAATGATCACCGCGCCACCCCCACGAGGGACCATGTGCGGGATCGCCATATTCGCCAGCCACCAGTTGCTGCGGACATTGGTGTTCATCACCCGGTCGAACGCATCGTCGGGCATGCCGGCGGCCGGCCCGAGATAGGGATTCACCCCGGCATTCTCCACCAGGATGTCGATCCCACCGCAGCGCGCCACGGTCTGGTCCACCAGCGCCTGAAGCTCCTCCTTGCGCCCGACATGGCACGGAATGACCTCCGCCTTGCCGCCCGCCCCGCGAATGCCCGCGGCCACCTTCTCACACGCGTCCGCCTTGCGGCTGGACACCACCACCGTCGCCCCGTGCTCCGCCATCCGCGTGGCGATAGCCAAACCGATCCCCTTGGTGGACCCGGTCACGATGGCGACTTTGCCGGTCAGATCGAACAGTGACGACATCCCGTTTTCCCCCTGCGCTTGCCGGATAGCTACCGGTGAGTATGCTGCCTGTCCAGGGAACGTCAATCAGGCGAGAACAATGCAGAACAGGCGCACCGGCGTTTACAGCCGCGAACAACTCACCCGGCTGCTCCATCCGGCCAGCATCGCGATCATCGGCGCCTCGACACGCGCCGGTTCGTTCGGCGAACGCACGCTTTTCAACATGAAGCACTATGCCGGCCGAGCGTACCCGGTGAACGCGCGCTATCAGACGATCGGCGAGCACACCTGCTACCCCTCCGTCGCCGCCCTGCCGGAGGTACCGGACTGCGCCGTGATCACCGCCCCGCGCGAGTCCGTGGAAGAAATCGTGCTGGACTGCGCCAAAGCCGGGATCGGCGGCGCCATCATCTTCGCCTCGGGCTATTCCGAGACCGGAAAGGAAGACCGCACCGCCCAACAGCAACGCCTGGCAGCAATCGCCAGGGAAACCGGCCTTCGCATCGTCGGCCCCAACTGCATCGGCGTGGTGAACGCCCAGCTGGACTGCCGATCCACGTTCATGGACATCACCCCAATCCCGAGACCGGAACGAAACGCCGTCGGCGTCATCAGCCAGTCGGGCGCGCTGGGGATGGCACTCGCGCAAGGCGTGGTGCGCGGCCTGTCGGTCAGCCACGTGCTGACATCGGGCAACTCCTGCGACGTGGACATGGCCGATTACGTCAACTACCTGGCGACCGACCCGTCCTGCGGGTCCATCGCCTGCGTGTTTGAAGGCATGGCGACTCCCGATCGCCTGCTGCTGGCGGCGGAAAACGCATGGAAGGCCGATAAGCCGCTGGTGATCTTCAAGATGGCCACAGGCGAACAAGGCGCCCAGGCCGCGATGTCCCACACCGGCTCGCTGGCCGGCTCGCACGCATCCTATCGCGCGATGTTCCGCCGCGCCGGCGCCATCGTGGTCGACGATTTCGAAGCGCTGATGGAAACAGCCGCATTCTTCGCCAAGGCCCCGCCGCCGAAAGCCCCCGGCGCGGCGGTCGTCGCGGCCTCCGGCGGCGCCGCGATCATGGCCGCCGATCGCGCCGAACAGCACAACGTGCCGATGCCGCAGCCCACCGAAGCAGTCCGAACCATCCTGGAATCCCGGATCCCGGAGTTCGGATCGTCGCGCAATCCCTGTGACGTCACCGCACAAATTCTCAGCGACCCCGAATCCCTCGGCATCTGCGCCGGCGCGCTGCTGAGCGACCCCCAGTACGGCGTCCTGGTGTCGCCGCTGACCTACGGCTACGCCCCATCGGCGAAACGGCCGCAGGTCTACAGCGCGTTGGCCGAGGAACACGGCAAAATGGCCTGCGTCGTCTGGCAGACCGAATGGCAGGACGGACCAGGCGTTGTCGAAGCGAACCAATGCGACCGCGTGGCCCTGTTCCGCTCGATGAACGCCTGCTTCTCAGCACTCGCGGCCTGGCAGTGGCGAGCGGACAAGCGCACCGCCGGCGCCCAGATCGTTTCGGCAACCGCGGCGGCAACGATCGCAAAGGCTCGAGGCTTGATCGCCGAGGCAAGCGGTCCGACCCTGACCGAACGCGAAGCCAAGACGGTGCTGGCCCTCTACGGCGTACCCGTTGTGGGCGAGCAACTGGTCCAGTCCGACGACGAAGCGGTGAACGCGGCCGCGGCTCTGGGATACCCCGTGGTGCTGAAAGTCGAATCCCCCGACCTGCCGCACAAGACCGAGGCCGGGGTCATCCGCCTGAACCTGCGCACCGCCGATGAAGTACGGGAAGGTTACGCCGCCGTGATGGCGAACGCCGGCAAGGTGACGCCGCCCCCAAGGATCAACGGCGTCCTGATCCAGCCCATGGTGCCGCAAGGAATCGAGCTGGTCGTCGGCGCTCGGAACGACCCGCTGTTCGGCCCGCTGATCGTCGTCGGCCTGGGCGGCATCCTGGTGGAGGTCCTGAACGACACCGCCCTGTCCCCCGCCCCGGTCACCCCGTTCGAAGCCGAGGCACTGCTGCGGCAATTGAAAGGCATCAAACTGCTGCAAGGCTTCCGCGGCATGCCGGCGGTGGACATCAAGCACCTCGCCGGCGTGATCAGCGACGTGTCGCGCTTCGCCGCCGATCACCGTGACTCAGTCGCCGAACTGGACGTAAACCCACTGATCTGTTCGGGCGACCGTATCACGGCGGTGGATGCGCTGATCGTCGTCGCGCGGTAGGCTTCAGAAAGCGTCCGACGGTTCGCGTTGCAGCGCCGCAACGACGGTGGCGACCGCCAGGATGCCCACCGAAAGCCACAGCCCGGCTCGCAGGCCATCGGGTCCATCGGACAGCGCACCGCTCAACACCGGACCAATGCACTGGCCCACACCGAACGCGACGGTCAGGGCGGCGATCGCGGCCGTCCAGGCATGCGGCTTGGCCGCACGGCGCGCGAACGATGTCACCGCGGCAACGACGGCGAGAACAGAGCCTCCAAAGAAAACGGCAGACAGATAAGCGCCTGCCGGTGCGGTCCATACGAGCGGCACCGCGGTCCCGATCGTGACGGCGCTGAGTGTGGCCGCCGTTCCCCAACCGCCTTTCAGCCGGCCGAGGATGTGTCCCCAACCGAACGCGGCAGCAACGGCAACCAATCCGAAGACCGCCCAGAAGCGCGTGATGCCCGCACTGGAGAATCCTTCCTCGCTGCGCAGATAGGCGATGATGAAGGTCGTATAGGCGATGTAGCCGGCACCGAAGAGACCATAGGCCAGCAGCTTGCAGGTCATGAACCGCGCCGACCAACCCCCGCGCGCCGTGCCGGCCGAGGCATAGGCGGTGTCGGGCGTGCGCCGCAGCACCAACGCACCGAATACGGTGGCCGCCAGCGCGAGGGCGCCCAGGACAAGCCAGCCGCCTCGCCACCCAATCGTCCCGAGCAAAGGGGGAACCGCCAGGGCAGACGCCGTGATGCCCATCCCGGCCCCTCCGAAATAGACCCCCAACAGCGTCGGCGCTCGGCTTCTGGACCCGCCCATCGCGGCCGCGGACGTCAACCCCGCTCCGGCCACAAAGGCCAGCGCGCCAGTGAGGCCCGCAGCAGCGCGCAACGCCAGAAGCACGCGGAAATCAGCGGTGAGACCCGATGCGCCAACGGTTAGCGCCGTCAGCAGCAGGCCGACCGCGAACACCGGCTTATCGCCCATTCGCTGCCCGAAGGGTGCCGCCAGCAGCGCCCCGGCCAGGTAACCGGCTGCGTTGGCGGTGTTCATCGCCCCCGCATCCGCGAAACTCCACCCGAGGTCCGCACGCATCGGAGGAAGCAGCAGCGCATAAGCGAAGCGCGATAAACCCAGCGCCACCGCCGGCCCCATCGCAAGGCCAACCACGACCCACAAGGGCGTTAATGCTGCATGGGGCTTTGCCGCCGTCCTGCGTTTCGCCGTCACATCGATCGTCGGACTGGTCATGGGGTTGTCCCGGATTGGAGGATCATGCCTAGACCTGCGCCCAGCCGCCATCCGCCTGGATGTCGGCCCCGTTGATAAAACTGGACGCATCGGAGGCCAGAAAGGCCACGATCTCGCCCATCTCCTCCGGCTGACCCACACGCCCCAACGGTACTGCACCGATCACATTCGCCTTGTATGCCTGGACAGCCTTCTCATCGGCCAAGGAAGCCTTGACGGCGGGCGTTTCGATCGGCCCCGGGCTGAGAACGTTGATGCGGATGCCGCGCTCCTTGAGTTCCGTAACCCAACTCCGGGCAAAGCTCCTTATGGCGGCTTTGGTCGCCGAATAGACCGTGCGCGTGCTCAGACCTTTCATGGCTGTCGTCGACGACATCAGAATGATCGATGCGCCCCGGGTCAGCAGCGGCAGTGCCTGTTGAACAGTAAAGATGGTGCCTTTGAAATTGACCGCGAGCTGGTAATCGAGCGCCTCTTCCGTGATGGACCCAAGCGTTTCCCTCGCCTGAACGCCGGCGTTCGCGACCAGGATGTCCAACTTGCCCTTCGCAACACGAACCGCCCCGTAAAGCCGGTCCAGGTCCGCCGGCTTGGACACGTCCGCCTGCACGGCCACGACATCGCCGCCGATCGCGGCAACTGCGTCATCCAACACCGTCTGGCGGCGGCCAGTGATAAAGACCGCCGCACCGTCAGCAGCGAGCCGCTTTGCCGCGGCCAATCCAATGCCTTCGCTGCCGCCCGTAACGACAGCCACCTTGCCCCGCAGAGACGTACCCATCGACTGCTTTCCATTATGTGATGATCATCACATAACCGCGCCGGGTAGACGAGGCAAGCGAATTATGTGATGATCATTAAAATTGATCGGGGTTGTTTGAAATGGCGCGACCTCGCGTTTTCGAAGAAGCAAACGTGCTGGACCGGGCGATGGACGTATTCTGGCGCCATGGCTACGAAGGCGCCTCCATGGCTGAACTGACGAAGGCGATGGGCCTGAACTCGCCCAGCATCTATGTGGCCTTTGGCAGCAAGCGCGGCCTGTTCGATGCGGTTCTCGATCGGTACCGCGAGCGCCGCGCCGTGCACAAGCAGTACGTCCTGGCCGGCGCTACCGCCCGCGAGGTCGCGGAACGATTTCTCTTCGGCGGAATCGAATGGCTCGTTGACCCCAGGGAGCCTCGCGGTTGTCTGCTCATCCAGGCCGGGATCTCGACCGGGGTGAACAACGAAGATGTTCCGCGTGCAATCATCAATCAGCGCAACCTGACCACCGAATTGGTGACGAACCGGCTTGCGCGCGCGCACGCGGAAGGAGACCTGCCCCCGTCCGCCGATCCCGCCGCCCTGGCAAAGTATCTGAAAATGGTATTCAACGGCTTGGCCGTACAAGCGGCGGAAGGAATGTCCAAGGCAGAACTGAGGGAATTAGCCGAACGCGCCTTGATGGGATGGCCTGCTGGTTGCCACGACAGCGGCAGCGCGGTTATCCAATCCGATCAAAGCCTAGAGCACGCTGTTGGCGTTCGAACCGGATCGGCACCGAAGCGCGACTGACTGTCCCCCTTCAATACTTCCGCATCAGCGCAACAATCCGCCCCTGCACCTTCACCCGGTCAGCGGGAAAAATCCGTGTCTCATGCCGAACGTTGCACGGCTCCAGCGCGATCGAAGCCCCACGCCGGCGCAAGCGCTTCAGCGTCACCTCGTTCTCATCGACCAGCGCCACCACGATCTGTCCATTCTCCGCCGAGTCACCCTTCAGGATGATCACCGTGTCGCCATCCAGGATGCCCGCCTCGACCATCGAGTCACCAGCGACCTCCAACCCGTAATGTTCCCCCGCGCCCAGCAACGCCAGCGGCACTTCGATCTGGTTGCTGGTGTCGCGCAGCGCCTCGATCGGCAGCCCGGCGGCGATGCGTCCATACATCGGTAGTTCGACCGCACCCGCATCGCCGGCAGACCGCACACCCGGCAGCCGCTGGGTGAAATCGCCCCGGATGACGTTGGGAGCAAAGCCATGCGCCACCTCGGCTTCCGGCGGGTCTTCCGGCAGGTCCCGCGCCAGCATGTTGTCGGGCAGCCGCAGGACATCCAGCGCCCGCGCCCGATGGTGCCGGCGCGCCAAGTAACCACGCTCCTCCAACGCCGAAATCAACCGGTGGATGCCGGATTTCGACTTCAGGCTCAGTGCGTCCTTCATCTCCTCGAAGCTCGGAGAAAAGCCAGTCTGCTTCAGGTGGCGATCGATATACACCAACAGTTCGTATTGCTTGCGAGTCAACATGGCAGACTTCCCCGAAAGATCGTCGGAACAAACCGGCAACCGTCATTGCGTTCTATGTTGGTTCCGTTCACGTCGTCAAGCGAAACTGTGGATAAATCTGGATATCCCAGGAATTCCGCGGATTTTCCTGCATACCGGGCGGTCACAACCCAAGCGAATCGAGTCGGATGATGCCGACCTCGGCTCCCTTCGGCAGCGCCGGCGCGTGCGGCGCGCGCAGCACCAGCGCATCGGCGTTGGCCAACCGGCGCAGCATCGCCGAATCCTGCACCGGAAATGGATCCACCACGATCCGGCCTGCGGAATCCGTGCTGACGATCGCCCGCAAATGATCGGCCCGATGATCATTCTGTTTCACGCCCGAACCAAGCACCGCGGTTGACACCGGCGGCGGCGCGGCCGGCAAGCCGGACATTCGGGCCAGCGCCGGCAGCAAAAACAGTGTCCCGCACACGATCGCCGACACCGGATTGCCCGGCAGCCCCAGCACCGGCGTCCCGCCAAGCTGGCCGAACAGCAGCGGCTTCCCCGGCCGCATGGCGATCTGCCAGAAATCCAGCGTCATGCCGCGCGCCTTCAACGACTCGATCACCAGGTCGTGGTCCCCCACCGACGCCCCGCCCGTGGTCACCAACATGTCCATGCCCACCACTGAGTCAGCCACAGCGCCGATCGCCGAACGATCGTCCGGGGCAACCGGCAGCACCACCGGCTCGCCACCCGCCGCGCGAACCAGCGCCGCCAGCGCGTGCGAATTGGAACTGACGATCCCACCCGTCGGGATAGGCTCTCCTGGCATGGCGATCTCGTCCCCAGTGGCCAGGATGGCGACCCGAGGCCGTCGATGCACCGCCAGCCACGGATGGTTCGCAGCCGCCGCCAGCCCCACGTCCCGAGCGGTAATCCGCCGCCCCGCCGCCACCACCAGATCCCCAACCGAGAAATCCTGTCCCGCTCGGCGGATATGCCGGCCGGCGACGACCGCCTCGTTCACCCGCACGACGTCGCCGTCACGCGTCGCGTCCTCCTGCAACAGGATGGCGTCGGCACCAGACGGCACAACACTGCCGGTGAACAGCCGAACCGCCTCACCCGCCCCCACACGACCATCGAACGGATGACCGGCCGGCGCCGCCCCCACCACACGCAGGCTGGCGTCCAGCCCCCCGTCCGCGGCCCTCAGCGCATATCCGTCCATCGCCGACACATCGGCCGGCGGCTGCGTCAACCGCGCCACCACATCTTGCGCGGTCACGCGGTTCCAGGCGTCGGCCAGGGCCACGATCTCGGCTGGAGTGGGACGCAGGGCGTCCAATATGCGCCCGCGGGCTTCGTCGACACTGATCATGCTGCGCTCCGGCTGGCTGGGTCGGACGCAATGTGAGCGATGCCGGCGCGCGCCTCAAGTCGTGCCACACCCCGCGCCACACCACGGACGCTTACGCCGCTCGGATACGCGTCATGAACCCATCGACATGCTCCCGCAACCGCCCCGCCTGGACGCCCAGCGACCCCGCCGCCGTCTTCACCGCTTCCGCCGATTGCGTGGTGGCCGCCGTGCCTTCACTGACCGCCGTCACGCTCTGCGAGGCATCCCGCGTGCGATCCGCCGCAAGCTGGGTGTTGCGCGCGATCTCCCGCATCGCCGCCCCCTGCTCCTCGACACTGGCCGAGATCGTCGTCGCCACCTTGTTCACCTCATCGATCGTCACCTGGATGCGCCGGATCGCACTGACCGCCTGCTGAGTCACCCCGCGCACCTGGTTGATCTGCGCGTCAATGTCCTGCGTCGCCTTCGCCGTCTGCGTGGCCAGCGACTTCACCTCGCTCGCCACCACCGCAAACCCTTTGCCGGCCTCACCCGCCCGCGCCGCCTCGATCGTGGCGTTCAGCGCCAGCAAATTGGTCTGCGCGGCGATGTTGCTGATCAGACTGACGACGTCGCCGATCCGCCCGGCACTCTCCGCCAGCCCGCGCACGGTTTCGTCGGTCTGCTGCGTTTCCTCCACCGCACGCAGGCTGATTTGCGCCGATTGCGCCACCTGGCGGCTGATTTCGGCGATCGACGCGCTCAGTTCCTCCGTCGCCGCGGCGATGCTGGAGACGTTGTTAGACGCCTCGGCCGAAGCCTGTTCGGCGCTCCGGACGTCGGCCGCACCACGTTCGGCGATATCCAGCATCGTCACCGCCGTCCGGTCCATCTGAGTGGAGGCCTGATCCAATTCCGCCAGCGCGGTGGACACGTGTTTCTCAAACTTGCCGATGTAGCCCTCGACGGTCACACGCCGCTGTTCCGCCGTCTCGCGCTGCGCCTGCTGGTCCGCCTCGATCCGGCCCTTGGCGACCGCCTGCTCGCGGAAGGTGTCCAGGGCGTGCGCCAGAGCGCCGATCTCATCATGCCGGCCGGCAAACAGCGACGCCGCCGAAAGATCGCCACGCGCCAGCCGTTCGGTCGTCTCCCGCAGCGCCAGCAACGGCCCGGTGACACGGCGGCTGACGACCCACAAGCCGAACGCCGATGCCGCGATGGCGGCAACCAGAGCCACCAGGCGCCAGATCAGGCCGGATGCAGCCCGGCCGCGCAACGCCGCCGCCCGGTCCGCCGCTTGCGCCAGCGCGGCATTCGCCACATCCAGCATCACCCCCAGCCTGGGAACGGTGTACGGCGACCAGGCATCGGCCGTCATCTCCGGCGTCTTCTTGTTCACCAGCGCATCCAGCAGCCGCCCCTGGGTGGCCACATAATCCGGCGAGAACAGCGTTCCCTTGGCCTCCGACAGCGTCGTCAGGAACGCCGGCGGCACGTCGATACCCGTCACCGCATCGTCGATCGCGGTCCACAGGATACGTGCCCCGCCCATGAACCCGGCGTGCTTCACCATCACATCCGGCGCCACGGACCCCTTTGCCAGGCCCATCGAGATCAGCAATGACCCCTCACCCGCGTCCTGGCGCGCCAGCCAGGCGAGCTGCTTGACCTCCATCATCTGGGTGATGAACGCATCGCTGGTCTTGATGCTGGCGAACAGATTGGTGGCGATCCGCTCTAGCGAGTCCTGCAGAGCCAGCCCCGCGGTGACATACTCGGTCCCCAGCGCCGGCCGCCGCTGCGCTTTCGGCTGATCGATATGAGCAGCGAACTCGGCCTGCAAGGCGACAAGATCATCGGTCGACTGGCGCAGGGCGGGCAGCAGGGTTTCCTTGCCGGCGAACGGCACCGACGCCAGCAACGCGGTGCCGGCGGCCAGGGCCGGCATCTCCTGATCGCGCAAATTCTTCAGATACGCCCGGTTCTTCTCGTCCGGCGAACCCTCGGCCTCCCAGAACCGCTGGGTCGTGCTGCGATCCGTCCGCTGCGCGATCATCGCCGTGAAGATCTGCCGGGACGCGGCGACAACCTGTTCCGCCCGCTGGTTCTCGGCCAGCAGCGACCAGGCGTTCCAGACCTGCGACCCCAGCAGCGCGATCACCGCGACCGCGAACACGGTCAGGATCGACTTCAAAAGCTGTGCGACGGAAAGACGTTCGACCATGACGCTGACACCCACGCGGAATTTTCCGCCCGGATCAAAACAGCGAAAGGTTAACAAAATGTGGACGACAGAGAATATATTTGCGTTCGCCTTCCGGGAACGCCGCCCTCAGGTCGTCGCCCGCTCGATGATCCTGAACGGCACCTGCATGCGGTCATCCTCACGCGGCCCCTCCCCGGCAAGGCGCCGCAACAGGAACGCCGCCGCCGACCGGCCGGTGCTGGCACCCTCCAGGTTGACGGTGGTGATCGGCGGCTCATTCATCGCGCTCAGCTCGAAATTGCCGAAACCGCACACCGCCAGATGCTCCGGCACCCGAACGCCCTGCACCCTCGCCTCGACCACCGCGCCGAACGCCATCAGGTCCGAACTGCAGAACAGCGCGCAACGCCGGTCGAGCGACGGCAGCAGCGCCCGCAAGCCCTCACGCCCGGCGGCAATGGTGCTGGGCGCCGGAATTTGCTGGTCGAGCACGACAGTGCCCCCGGCCTTGGTCACCGTCTCGACAAACCCACGCGCACGGGTCAGCGCTCGGGCGTCCCGAGCGGTCAGCACCGCAAAGCGGTCGTGACCCTTGCCCAGCAGGAACGCAGCAACCTCGGCACCGACCCGAGCATGGTCGAACCCGATCATCATGTCGATCGGCCGGCTGGACATGTCCCAGATTTCAACGACGGGAATGCGGGCTTCGATCAGCATCTGCCAGGCGGCGGGACTGTAGCCCGATCCGGTGATCAACAGCGCGTCCGGACGCCGCCCCAGCAGGCCGCGGAACAACGCCTCATCATCAGCATCCTCATAGCCGCAGATCGACAGCGTTACCTGGTAACCCGCATGCCGCATGGAATCCGAAAACGACTGCACGACGCTGGCGAACATCGGATGCGCGATCGTCGGCACGATGGCGGCGACCATACGCGACTTACGAGACGACAGCCCGCCGGCGATCAGGTTGGGCACATAGCCCAGCCGGTCGATCGCCTCCCGCACCCGGGCGGTGGTCTCCGGCGAGACCCGGTCGGGCGTGTTGATGACGCGAGAGACGGTCATCGGCGCGACACCGGCCGCCGCCGCGACATCGGTGATTTTCACCGGCGTATTCTTCCCGGACGCGGAACGGATAGATAGGTCGCGCACCGGTTCGGACACGTCTTTTTCCTTAGCTGTCGCAAGATCGCGCGCCACCAGCCCTGCCGTCACGGCTGCGGCGACGGGCTGACGACGCAATAGTGTTTGTAGTGTACTGGAACCGGGTGACCGCCGCCAATCAACTATTCCAGGTCGTTTCATCCGCCGAAGCAGTGACACGCCGGCTCACCCGCTCAGCGCCGCGCGATGATGGCCTTGATCTGGTTGGCCAGGGACTGCATCGAGAACGGCTTGGTCAGCAAATGCATCCCTCGGCCCAAGGCCCCCTCGCCGATCCCCGCGCCCTCGGCATACCCGGTGATGAACAGCACCCGCAGGTCAGGCCGATGCAAACGCGCGGCATCGGCCATCTGCCGGCCGTTCACCCCGCCCGGCAGGCCGACATCGGTGATCAGCAGGTCGATATGCACGTCCGATTGCAGCACCTTCAGCCCCGACACGCCATCCGCCGCCTCGATGGCCGCGTAGCCCAACCCTTCCAGCACATCCGCCACCAGCATGCGCACGGTCGGCTCGTCATCCACGATCAGCACCGTCTCGCCGGCCCTCGCCCGCGGCATCTCGGGCGACCTGGGCACCGCCGGCGTGTCCCCCTCGGCCGCGCCGCGATCCTGCGGCAGGTCGATGCTGACCGTCGTGCCCGCGCCCACCACCGAGGAAATCCGCACATTGCCGCCGGACTGCCGGGCAAAGCCGTAGATCATCGACAGCCCGAGGCCGGTGCCTTGCCCGATCGGTTTGGTGGTGAAAAACGGCTCGAAAGCGTGCTGGATCACATCGTCCGGCATGCCGCTTCCGGTGTCGCTGACGCGGATCGAAACGTACGCACCCGGCTCCATCGCGCCATCCCGGGCATCCTGTCCGCTCACCTGGATATTGACGGTCTCGATACGCAGGCGTCCGCCATCCGGCATGGCATCGCGCGCATTGATGCACAAATTGAGAATCGCGTTCTCCAACTGGTTGGGATCGCACAATATCGGCTTCGGATCGTCGGCGAACGCCGTCTCAACCGCGATCTCCGGCCCGACCGTCCGCCGCAGCAGTTCCGTCATCTCGGCGATCAGCGTATTGGCGCTAACCCGCTTTGCATCCAGCGTCTGACGGCGCGCGAAGGCCAGCAGCCGATGCGTCAACGCCGCCGCGCGACCCGCCGCATCCTGCGCCATCGTCACATAGCGATCGACCTCGCTGCCCCGGCCCTGCGACAGCCGTAATTTCAACAGGTCCAGGCTGCCGCTGATCCCGGTGAGCAAGTTGTTGAAGTCGTGCGCCAAGCCACCGGTCAGTTGTCCGACGGCTTCCATCTTCTGCGACTGGAACAGCAGCTCACGCGACTGGTCCAACTTCAACTGCGCCTCCCGCCGTTCGGACAGGTCGCGGGTGATCTTCGCGAAACCGACCAGGACGCCTTTGTCATAGATGGCATCCACCACCACGCTGGCCCAGAACAGGGTGCCGTCCTTCCGCCGCCGCCAGGCCTCCGCTTCGTAACGCCCCTCCCGCCTCGCCGTCTCGAGTGCCTTTGCCGGCACCCCCGCCTCGGCATCCTCCGGCGTGTAGAAACGGGAGAAATGTTCGCCGATGATCTCGGCCGCGGCGTAGCCCTTGATGCGTTCGGCACCCGCGTTCCAGCTTGTGACGCGCCCATTCAGGTCCAGCATGTAGATGGCATAGTCGGTCACGCTCTGCACCAGCAGGCTGAACTGGCGTTCACTTTCCTGTGCGGCGAGCCGAGCCTCGCGCTGTTCCGTCATGTCGCGGGTGATTTTGGCGAAGCCGATCAGGGCGCCGTCCCGGCGAATGGGATCGATGACGACCATGGCCCAGAAATGGCTGCCATCCTTCCGGCATCGCCACGCCTCCGTCGCGAAACGACCGGTCGTGGCGGCGATCCGCAGCGCCCGCTCAGGCACGCCGGCCGCTCGGTCTTCCTCAGTGTAGAACCGAGAAAAATGCTCGCCGATGATTTCGTCCGCCGTGTAGCCCTTGATCCGTTCGGCACCGGGATTCCAGCTTACGATCCGCCCCTCGGGGTCCAGCATATAGACCGCGTAATCAACCACCCCCTGGACGAGCAGTTCATACGCATCGCTGGCCGGAAACGTCCTGGGGCGGTTCACATCGTCAACAATCGTCGACACGATCCGTCCCCCGATCCACGGTCAGCCGGCAGTGCAGCACCGTTTCGCGTCAGGTTCAACCGAATATCCCCTTCTCCTCGCCGCCAGGCCACCGAGGTCTGGAGCAAGCCCATAGAAAGGCGCACCATGCCCAGGTTCCAATGCAGGAGGAAATCAATATGTTGAAATCCGGCGTCTCCATGTTCTTCACCGACTACTCCATGCCGCCCGCCGCGCTGGGCCAGGCGCTCGAGCAGCGCGGTTTCGAATCACTCTGGGCCCCCGAACACTCCCACATCCCGCTCAGCCGCAAATCGCCATTTCCCGGCGGCGGCGACCTGCCCAAGCGCTACTACGACGCCATGGACCCGTTCGTGACTTTGACGGCGGCGGCGGCGGCGACCAAGACGCTGATGGTCGGCACCGGCGTCTGCCTGGTGGCGCAGCGCGATCCGATCCAGACGGCGAAGCTGGTGGCGTCCATCGACCAGGTGTCCGGCGGCCGTTTCCTGTTCGGCATCGGCAACGGCTGGAACCAGGACGAACTGGAAGACCACGGCGT
The DNA here is from genome assembly GCF_009765975.1 of Acidisphaera sp. S103. Lineage (GTDB taxonomy): Bacteria > Pseudomonadota > Alphaproteobacteria > Acetobacterales > Acetobacteraceae > Rhodopila. Next base: position 211,067 of record NZ_LMUJ01000042.1, read on the forward strand.
GAAGTTTGCCGACCGGCACAAGGTAGCTCGGGAGCGCGTCGAGGCGATGAAGGCGATCTGGACCAAGTCGAAGCCGGAATATCACGGCGAGTTCGTCAATTTCGATCCGATGATGACCTGGCCGAAGCCGGTGCAGAAGCCGCATCCTCCGGTGATCGTCGGTGGCGCCTTTCCCTACTCCGCCAGACGAGCGATCCGTTACGGTGAAGGCTGGATTCCCCAGGCGGCCCGCGGCAGCTACAAGGAAATCGCCGACCTGATCCCGGAATTCCGCAAAATGGCCACCGAGGCCGGCCGCAACCCCGACGAGATCGCCATCACCGTCTGGTTCCCCCGCCGCGACCTGGACATGATGAAACGCTACGCCGACCTGGGCGTCGAACGCGTGGTGTTCAACCTGGAATCCGAAGGCGAAGACAAAGTGATGCCGGTGATCGAAGAGATCGGCGAATTCATGCACAAGGCGAACGGTTAGGGCTCAGGCCAAAGCAGCCGGTCGTTTGACAACTGGTCGTTTGACAACTGGTCGTTTGACGGACGCCGCCGGTCCCTCATCGTCATGGCGGGCGCAGGCCCGCCATCCACGCCTTGCTGCGCCGGCCTCGGAAAAGGCATGGATGGTGGGCCTACGCCCACCATGACGGATTGGACGGCAGTGCCAATACGGCGATACGCCTCCCCAACCCCTCACTCAGCAACCCCCACAACCGCATCCGGCTGCTTCAACATGGCATCATCCGACAGCATCACCGTGTAGACCACCGCCCCTGCCAGGGCGATGACCGCGGCGGCGACCATCGGTGCCATCCAAGACCCGGTCCACTGCAGCAACACCCCCACCATAATGGGCGCGATCAGCCCGGCGGCGTTGCCAACGCAGTTCTGGATGGCGCTGACCTGGGCACCCTGCTGCTTCGGTGCGATCTCGGCATTCGCCGCCCAGACCACGCTGTTGGTGATCAGGATCCCGAACACCGCGACCGAAAGGCACGCCACGGTCGCGGTCACCGTCACAGTGAACAGCGACAGAAACGACGCCATGCTGAGGATCATCCCCAAACCAAGGAACGCTTTCCTCGCGCGCATCATCGGCCAGCCCCGCCGCACCAGCCCATCGGACAGCCGCCCGCCCAACAGAGCGCCAATCAGGCCAAAAAACCACGGAATCGAGCCAAATATCCCGGTATGCAAGGTCGTCAGATGATGCTGCTCGATCAGGTACGTCGGCAGCCAGGTCAGCAAAAAATACAGGTTGAACAGCAGCGCCGCATGACCGATCGACAGCCCCAGAATATTGCGATTCGTCAGCAATTCACGCCACCCCGCCCGCGTCACCATGGTCTCGCGTTTGCTGTTGTTGCGCAGATAGGCCCGTTCCGCCTCGTTGGCGCCCCGATGCTGCTCCGGCTGGCGGTAATAGGCGATCCAGCCGATGGCCCACAGCAGCGCGATCACGCCGGTGCCCACGAACACCGCCTGCCACCCGAAATCCGCCAGCAGCCAGCCGATGAAGGGGGACCCGATGAACACTCCAAGCGGCACGCCCGCCACCGTCATCGCCGAGGCAAACCCACGCTCATGATCCGCCGCCCAATACCCGATGACCTTGGTGCCCGCCGGCGCGAGTGGTGCCTCACCCGCCCCCAGCAGGGTCCGCCATGCGGTCAGCGAAACGATGCCGCCGGCTGTGGCCGTGAAGATCGTTGCGAATCCCCACAACAGCGCCGCCCCACCATAAACGAAACGCACGCCGAACTTGTCCAGCGCCAGGCCCATCGGCACCTGCAACACGAAGTAGGTCCACAGGAACGCCGACAAGACGATCCCCATTTGCGCCGGACCAATACCGAACTCCTTCATCAGCATCGGCGCCGCATAGGAGAGATTGACTCGATCGATATAATTGATCGTGGCCGCGATCAGCAGCATGCTGATGATCCGCCACCTGACATTTGTCATGACCTTGGACGCCCCGGAGTTGTGATTGGATTAGGCCGGGGCAATGACCGCTGAAAGCCCGGGAGTCAAGGTCAGTCCAGCCAAGCCATCGCCACCCGTCACAGCCTGACAGGCACGCCATCCACGCCTTGCCCTCGCGCCAAACCCTCACTCCAACCAGGCTACCGCTCGGATCGGACTGCTGCTGCCCCGCCCCGTCATGGCGTGCGCAGGCACGCCATCCACGCCTTGCCCTCGCGCCAAACCCTCACTCCAACCAAGCCACCGCTCGGATCGGGCTGCCGCTGCCACCCCTGATCTTCAGCGGAAACCCGATGAACCGGAACCGCCCCTTCCCCACCAACTGATCGAGGTTCACCAGCCCCTCCATATGCGTGAACCCCATGTCCCGACAAACGTGGTGTACCTCGAAATTCGTGCGGCCGGGCCGCCCGGGACTGACCGCCTCGACGCCGAACATGGTGATCCCCTTATTGCCCAGCCACGTGGCGGATTCCTTGGTCAATCCGGGAAAATCGGTGATGAAAGCCTCGGTGCCATGCGTACGGCGATAAAAATCCATGTGCAGCAACACGGTATCCCGCGGCCTGATCTCGATCCCGGCAGCGCTTTCCGCCGCCTGCAAATCGGCGATGCTGATGTCGCTTTTCAGCGGCTTGTGCGACAGGTCCAGGCACACCGCCTCGGTGAAGAAATTCTCCAGCGGCATCTCGTCGATGCCCTTCGCACCCGGCCGTTCATCGAAATGAACCGGCGCATCGACATGGGTTCCGGAATGATCCCCCATGTTCAGCGACATCACCGCCGAGGAAAATTCATAACCATCCGCGACCCGTTTCTCCTCATGCGTCGAGAACGGCGCGATGATCACCATCGGATGGTTCGGCAAACGAGCCATTTTGTGATGGATTTCGCGGCTCAGGTCGATCAGTTTCATCCGTTCCGTTCTCCTGTCAGGTCCACGCCGCCGGGTGAGTCCCCAACGGCACCGGCGGCCGGTCCCAGCGCGCCGGCGTTTCCGATAGCACAGCCGCATGTCGCACGGCATGCAGACGTCCCAAGCTCGATTCCCCAACCTCCATCAGATCGGCGACGGCGTCGGCATCCGGCACCGAACCGGCCAGCCCATTCGGCACCCGGCCCAGATCGCGGATCCAGCGTCCGGTGCGTGCCAGGGACACCTGCACGTGCCAGCTTCCACCTTCCTGCATGCGCCGCATCAGCGCGACCAGCGCGCCGAACGCCAGCAGGTAGCCCGACCCGTGATCCAACGCCTGGCACGGCAACGGTTTCGGCGCCGTCTGCCCCGCCGCCTCGGCCTCCGCGTGGTTGATACCGCTGGCGGTCTGCGTGATGCTGTCGAAGCCGCGCCGCCCCGACCACGGCCCGACATGGCCATAAGCCGACAACGATACATACACGATGCCGGGCCGCAAGCGTGCCGCATCTTCCGGACCGAACCCGAGTTCGGCCAGCCCGCCGGGACGGTACCCTTGGACGAAAATATCGGCTTCCGACAGCAAGTCCTTCAAACGCTGATTGTCGTCCTTGTCCCGCAACTCCAGATGCGCCGACAGCTTGCCGCGCCCGGTATCGATCACCAGACGTGGCAGGTTCGGAATGTTCGCACTGGCGATGTTCATCACCTCGGCGCCATGCGCCGCCAGCGTCCGCCCACAGACCGGACCGGCTATCACGCGAGTCAGGTCCAGCACCCGAACCCCCGACAGCGGCCGATCCGCCGGCGGCAAATCGCGAGCCGGGGCATCGCCGATGCGGGTGATCTTGACCACTGGCTGCGTAACGACCGCCTGGCCGTGCGGATGCACGTCCCATTCGGCGAAACTGCGCATCGCGGTGGCGCACATATTGTTGGCGGCGGCCGCGTCCTCCAGATCGTAGCCGGTCCATGACCGCAACGCCGTGGCGACCGCCTGCTTGTCATACTCGCATCCCAGGATGCGCAGGATACCGGCGCGATGATGCGGAAAGTTGGTGTGCAGGCGCACCCAGCGGCCATCGCCACACTGATAATTTCCAGCGATACGATCCCACGGATCCTCCGGCACCTCACCTTCCAGGCGAGCGAAATGCTCCGACAGGAACTCGATCGCGGCGTGCCGCATGTCCACCGAGACCGTCTGCCGTCGGCCCCCCCGCTGCCGCCACACCGTCGCGGCAGCCAACCCGGCGGCGGCGATGGAAACCTGCGCCGCGGTGCCGACGGCGAAGCTGGATGGCAGGACCGGATCAGCGCCGGTCAACCGCACATCGTCCAACGCCTCCGGCGGCAGTTGGGCGTCGGACCACAAGGCGGACAGATGCGGATTCATGCCAACGTCTCCTTCGGTACGAAATCCTTCCAACGGTCAGGGGTCTCAGGCTGCTCGCCATAGCTGGTCAGCGCATCCGCCGAACGACCAATCAATTCCCGAAACGTCAGGCCCCGTTCGGCAAGAAACGAATCCACCTCATCGATCACCCGGGTCAGTCCGCCAAACCCCTCATGCATCACAATCGACAGTAGTTCGGTCGCGCTGGCGCCGCACAGCGCCATCCGCAGCACATCGCCGCCGGACCGCACGCCGTTCGTCCCCATCAACGGCAAGTCACCACCTGTCGCCTTCCGGGTCAGCGCCAGGAACCGGCAGACGATCGGCAGCGCCCAGCCACCGCCATAAGCCGCCGAGGTCCCCAACACCGGCGCGAACGTCTCCAGATCAGGCACCAGAGCCATGAACCGCCCCATCATGCACACCGCGTCCGCACCACCGGCACGAGCCGCCACCGCCAGAGCCGGCAGGTTGGACGACAGCCCGGTCAGCTTGACCCACAACTGCATCCCCTCCGTCACCGCGCGAACCTGACGCACCAGATCGGTCAGCCGCCCCGGATCGGTCTCCTGCACGATGGCACCCGCCGCCGCCTCCGACGCATGCGGCGCACCGACATTCAGCTCGAACACCCGCAACCCCGCCCGACGCGCCATACCAGCGATCGACACGGCGCCCTCGGCACCGGCGTAGACGATACTCGCCGCGACGAACCGGCCCTCCCGCCCCACCTCACGATCAATCGCGGCAATAGCAGCGAACCACTCCTCCGTCCCGCGCTGCGTCAGGCCGGAGCGGTTGAACAGCGACACCCCTCGCCCCGCCGTCGGCACCCCCTGAGCATCCAGCCGAACATAATCGGCCCGATCCAACTGCCGCCCGCCGGCCGGGTTCTCGTTCACCGACTTGGCGATCACACCCGCCACCCCGGCGCGCAAGGCGGCACGGATACCCGCCTCGGTCATCACCGGCTCACCGGACGCGCAGATAACCGGGTTAAGAAGCGGAAAACCCCCGATGGATGTACTCAGCCGACTCATCGCCGCCCCGTCGGCACCTGGTTGAACGGCTTGCCCTTATCCGCCCGAATATCGGACGGCAACCCCAGCACCCGTTCGGCAATGATATTCCGCAGAATCTCATCCGACCCGCCGGCAATACGCGAACTCGGCGACGACAGCAGTGCGGCCTGGAACATCGCATAAGCCTCGGCCAGATCGTCATCCACCACCAGCCCGCCCGCGCCCATCAGATCCAGCCCATAACTGGCGATATCCTGCAATTTCGAGGCATTCACCAGCTTATGGATGGAATTTTCCGGCCCCGGCGTCTCGCCTTTCGACAACGCCGTCATCGTGCGGAACCGGGTGAACTTCAGCCCCTGCGAACGCGCATGCCACTCGGCGATCTTTTCCCTTACCGCGCCGTTCCGGATCGCCGGCTTGCCATTGATCCGCACCTTGCGGCTGAGTTCCACCAGATCATCGACCTCCGGCCGCTGCACATCCCCCACCGCCAGCCGTTCATTCATCAGCGTGGTCAGCGAGACCTTCCATCCCTGCCCCACCGCCCCCAGCCGCTGGCTGTCAGGCACACGCACATCGGTAAAGAACACCTCATTGAAATGCCGAGCACCGGACATCTGGTGGATCGGCCGTATCTCGATCCCCGGCGACTTCATATCGAGGAAAAAGAACGTCAGCCCCTCATGCTTCGGCACATTCGGATCAGTGCGCACCACGATGATCCCGAAATCCGACAGATGCGCGCCGGACGTCCAGATCTTCTGCCCATTGATGACCCAATCGTCACCATCACGCTCCGCCCGCGTGCGCAGCGCCGCCAGGTCCGATCCACCGGCCGGCTCGCTGAACAACTGGCACCACACTTCCTCACCGCGCAGCGCCGGCCGAACATAGCGATCCAACTGTTCCGGTGTCGCATAGGTCATCATAGTCGGGATGCACATCCCCAGCCCGATCTCATACAGACCACGAGGAACAACGAAATCGTCCTCCTCCTGATTGTAGATCACCTGCAGAATGGGCGACGCCTCCCGCCCGCCAAACCGTTTCGGCCACGTCAACCCGGCGAACCCCGCATCGTCCTTTTTCGCCTGCCACGCCCGACAGCGCTTCACCGCCTCGGCATCCACGCCGCTCTGCCGCAGCACCGGCCGAGCCCCCGCTTTCAGTTCCGCATTGGCGGCCAGAAATGCCCGAGCCTCGGCGCGAAATACGGCTTCTTCAGACGTATCGTTGAAGTCCATGACGTGCCTCCCCTAAGCCGCGTTACGCGTTTCCAGCAGATCGACCAGCCGGTCCTTCCAGAACGGTGCCGATCCGATCGCCAGCCCCAACTGCTTGGACCGCCGATAGAACAGATGACAATCCACCGCCCAGGTAAACCCGATGCCGCCATGCGTCTGGATGTTTTCCTTCGACGCCAGATGGAACGCCTCGGTCGCCGACACCCGAGCCGTCGCCGCGGCCAACGGCAGGTCCGTCGCATCTGCCCCCAGCGCCCAGGCGCCGTAATAGGCGTTGGACCGAGCCAATTCCAACGCCACGTACATATCCGCCAGCTTGTGCTTGATCGCCTGGAACGACCCGATCGGCCGCCCGAACGCGAACCGCTCCTGCGCGTACTCGCGCGCCATCTGCAGGCAGGCGTCCGCCCCACCCACCTGCTCGAACGCGAACAAGATCGCCGCCCGATCCAGCACCCGCTGCACCGAACCCCAGCCGCCAGACCCAAGCGCCTGCACCGGCAGCCCGTCGAAATCCAACCGAGCCTGGTTGCGCGTCGGATCCAGGGTGCGAAGGTCCCGCCGCCGCACCCCCGCCAGATCGGCGACGAACAGCCCCGGCTGCCGATGTTCATCGCACGCCACCACCACCGCGATATCGGCGATCCCACCATCCGCCACCGGCCATTTCACACCGCTCAGCCGGCCGCCCACCACACGAGCATGGATCGTCCCCGGTTCCGGGTTGCCGTTACCCTCCGACAGCGCGAAACACCCAATCGCCGATCCGTCCGCCAACTTCGGCAGGTATTCGCGGCGCTGAGCGTCCGATCCGGCGGTCAGGATCGCCTCCGCCGCCAGATACGCCGAGGACGCGAACGGCACCGGCGCCACCGCTCGCCCCATCTCCTCGGCCAGCACGCACAGGCCTTCGTACCCCAGGCCCGCCCCGCCGAATTCTTCGGGGATCGCCGCGCCAATCCAGCCCATGTCCGCGATCTCTCGCCACAGCCCGGCGGCGTAGGCTTCCTCCCCGTCCAGCGAGCGACGCACAACGGCCGGCGTGCAGCGTTCCGTCAGGAACCGCCGGGACTGATCGCGCAACTGCTTCAGATCGTCGGAAAAGTCGAAGTTCATGATACGCCTCCCCTGCGGAAACTTTGCCCACCGGACGGAGCGAAGGGAAGCGTTATCCCTGGTTGTTGCCCGGCAACCCGCGCGGAAACAGGTTGGCGGCAAGCAGCCCACCATCCACATCCAGCGTCGTCCCCGTGACGTACCGCGCCATATCCGACGCCAAAAACAGCGCCGCTCGGCCGATATCATCGGGCGTGCCACGCTGGCGCATCGGCAGCAGGCTGCCGGCATACAACTCCGCCCGCTGCGGCGTATCGAACATCCGAGGCGTCACGATATGCCCCGGCGCGATGGCATTCACCCGAATGTGGTGCGGCGCCCATTCCACCGCCATCGTCTGCACCAGGCTGATCAGCCCAGCCTTCGCCGCGCCGTACACGCCGCGCATCGGCGCCGCCCGCTGCCCATCCACCGAGGCAATACCGACGATCGCCCCCGGCTGCCCGCGCTTGATCAGCGATTCCGCCACCTGCCTGGCCACAAGGAAAAAATAGCGCAGATTCAAATGCATCTGCTGGTCCCAAACCTCCGCCGTGGTGTCCAGCAGAGACCCCCACGCCGCGGCCCCCACGATCGACACCATCAGATCCAGGCCGCCCAGCTTCGCCTCCGCCTCGGCGACGATCATCGGGATCTGGGCATCGTCCAACACGTTGCCCGCGATGGTGAACGCCCGCCTGTCCAGCGCCTCGACCTTCTTCCCGACGGCATCGGCACGCTCCGGCACCACATCCACCAGCGCCACATCACACCCCGCTCGGGCCAGGAACAGAGCCGAACTCTCGCCCATACCCTGGCCGCCGCCGATGATCAGGGCTTTCTGACCGGCCAGTCCAAAGAATGAAGCTTCCGATGACATGACTGCTTTCCTCCACCGCTTTTCGTTGGCGGCAGTGGATCACCATGTGGCCGGCGTTGCAAAACCCGATCGCCGGTCTCGTGGCAGATCTGTGCGTCTTCGAACAGACCCGGCGGCCAGTCCAGCGGCGGCAACTGCCGCGGCATGATGCCATCAGGGGCACCGGGCCGATCCGGAGCGTCATCCTGCGGCAGACGCAACGTGCGGGCCAGGAATCCCTGCCAGTCCGACATATGCAGCCAGGATGTGTTGGTTAGCCTCACGATTTCCATGTCCATCACACAACTCTCCCTCTGACGGAAACTGCTATCAGACGGAACGTGATTGATCTGTGATCGACCCGACCGGGTCGCGTGATTCACACGGGCAGCAGGCGCCCATGCGGTCCCGGCGGCAGGATGATCTTGATCGCGTCACCGGGCCGCACCTCGCCGCCTGTCAGGACCACCGCCATGACACCCGCCTTGCGGATCAGATTTCCCTCCGCATCCCGGTCCAACGTGGCCTTCATCAGCCCCGGCTTGAACCGATCAAGCTGAACACACGGATTCCGCAGCCCAGTGACCCGGATTTCCGCTGTCTCGCCGATCCGCAGCACCGCACCCGTCGGCAGGCCCAACAGATCGACATCACCGGTCAGGATGTTCTCACCAATATCGCCCGGCCCGATCACGAATCCTTGATCGCGCAGCGTCTCCAGCAGTTCCCGGTGCAGCAGATGCACCTGGCGCAAATTCGGCTGCATCGGATCGCGCGCCACCCGGGACCGGTGCTGCACCGTGGTGCCGAGATGCGCGTCGCCCTCCACCCCTAGACCGGCCAGCAACCGTATCCACATCCTGGGTTGCTTGCTGAACCGGTGGGTACCGCGCTGACTGACCGCCTCGACAATCCCCGCCATCGACCTTTCCCACACTGGAGCCAGACCATGCCTACCATCCCCATCGGAATCGACGCCACCGGCACCCGCACCGAGACCGACTCGATGGGCGCCGTGCAAGTCCCCGCCGATCGCTACTGGGGCGCGCAAACCCAGCGCAGCCTGCATCATTTTTCCATCGGCGACGACCGGATGCCGAAGGAACTGTCGCGCGCCTACGGCATCGTCAAGAAAGCCGCGGCCGAGGTGAACCGCACGGACGGCCGCCTTCCGGCCGACAAGGCCGAAGCCATCATCCAAGCCACCGACGAAGTCATTTCCGGCGCGCTGGACGCTCATTTCCCGCTGTACGTCTGGCAGACCGGCTCCGGCACCCAGTCCAACATGAACTTGAACGAGGTCATATCAAACCGAGCGATCCAGCTCCTCGGCGGGAAGATCGGCAGCAAAACGCCGGTGCACCCCAACGACGATGTCAACATGTGCCAATCCAGCAACGACACCTTCCCGTCAGCGATGCATGTCGCGACGGTGTTGATGCTCGACGATCTGTTGCTGCCGCAAATCGAGGAGCTGGCCTTGGCCATCGAGGAAAAGGCCGAGGCATGGATGGGCGTGGTGAAAATCGGCCGCACCCATCTGGAAGACGCGGTGCCGCTGACCGTCGGCCAGGAATGGTCCGGCTATGCGCACCAACTACGTGACGCGATCCGCGACATCGAGGCCAGCAAGCGTGGCCTTTTCGAAATTGCCGCCGGCGGCACCGCCGTCGGCACCGGCATCACCGCACCACGCGGCTTCAGCGAGAAAATCGCCGCCCGCATCGCCGCATTGACCGGCAAACCGTTCATCACCGCGCCCAACAAGTTCGCCGCCCAGGGATCGCTGGACGCGATGACCCGAACCTCCGCCGCGTTGCGCGGGCTGGCGGTGGCGCTGATGAAAATCGCCAACGACATGCGCTGGCTGGCGTCCGGCCCACGCTGCGGCCTGGGCGAACTGCTGCTGCCGGACAACGAACCCGGGTCATCGATCATGCCCGGCAAGGTAAATCCCACCCAGTGCGAGGCCATCGTGATGATCTGCATCCAGGTCATCGGCGAGGACACCGCCGTCGCCTTCGCCGGCAGCCAGGGCAATTTCGAGCTGAACACCATGCGCCCGATCATCATCAACAACGTCCTGCACTGCGCCCGCATCCTGGCCGACGGCTCAGAAAAATTCCGCCTGCACTCAGTCGAAGGCACAAAACTGAACGAAAAGCGCATCAGCCAATACGTCAACGAATCGGTCATGCTGGTAACCGCCCTGTCCCCGGTGATCGGCTACGACAAGGCATCCGAAATCGCTCACACCGCGATGGCGGAGGACCTGACCTTGAAGGAAGCAGCAATCCAGTCAGGCGCGGTCACCGCCGAAGACTTCGACCGCATCGTCGATCCCGCCACCATGGTCGGCGAGGGCTTGGCCGGAAGCTAAGCAAATTTTTAAGGCGGATTAGCGGGATAAGGCGCGGATGAAGGGGATTTCAGTTTTTCGTGCTCAAGCGCCAACAACCCCGAATCCCCTTCATCCCTCTACATCCCGCTAATCTGCCTCAAAAAAAGCTGGTGCATCGTCCGCGACGCCGCCCGACGCAGCAATGTCCTTGGCTTTCTCTTTCCAGACAGGCTAGCGTCCCATTGGGACCCACGTCCGCCGACCCGAATGACCGATAAACAAGGCAAGAGGACGGCTATGAACGCACCAATCGATGTCGATCTGAAGACGCGCGCCTATTCCACCCCCCTGGAAGACCTAGATCCCAGCGACCCCAGGATTTTCTACGAGGACGCCTGGCAGCCGTATTTCGAGCGCTTCCGCCGCGAAGCCCCGGTGCATCGCGTCAAGGACAGCCCGTACGGCCCCTATTGGTCGGTGTCCAAGTACAAGGACATCATCCAGGTCGAGGTGAACCACAAGGTGTTCTCCTCCTCCGACGAAGTCGGCGGCATCATGATCAACGATGCGCCCAAGGGCATGGAACGCACCAGTTTCATCCGCATGGACCCGCCCGACCACGATGACCAGCGGCGTGGGGTCAGCTCAACCGTCAATCCCGTCACCCTGGCCAAGATGGAGGACCTGATCCGCGCCCGCACCAACATGGTGTTGGACCGGCTGCCCAGGAATGAGCCGTTCAACTGGGTGGAACACGTGTCGATCGAGCTGACATCGATGATGCTCGCCACGCTGTTCGACTATCCGATCGAGGACAAACAGCGCCTGATCCGCTGGTCCGACACGTTCATCTGCGACATCAATGCGCCCGACGCGCCGGTGAAGTCGGAAGAAGAACGCTTCGCCAAGCAGATGGAATTCGCCGAACACATGAACGAATACTGGGAGGATCGCGCGAAGAAGCCGAAAAGCTTCGACGTGATCTCGATCCTTGCGCACGGCGACGCGACCAAGGACATGACGCTGCGCGAGAAAATGGGCGTGCTGATCCTGTTCCTGGTGGGCGGCAACGACACCACCCGCAATTCCATGACCGGCGGGCTGTGGGGTCTGTCGCAGTTCCCCGACCAGTTCCAGAAACTACGGGACAATCCCGAACTGACCACCAGCCTGATCCCGGAAATCGTCCGCTGGCAGACACCGGTGATCCATATGCGGCGCACCGCGAGCGAGGATTTCGAACTGCGCGGCCAGCAGATCAAGGCGGGCGACAAAGTGGTGATCTGGTACATCTCGGGCAACCGCGATGAAGACCACATCGACCAGCCGAACAAGTTCATCATCGATCGCGCCCGCCCGCGCGAGCACATGTCGTTCGGATTCGGCATTCATCGCTGCCTGGGCAACCGCCTGGCGGAGATGCAACTGAAAATCCTGTGGGACGAAGTCCTGCGCCGCGACATCAAGATCGAGGTACTGGACAAGCCCGTCTACGCCTACTCCAACTTCCTGCACGCGATCCGCAACCTGCCGGTCCGCATCGCCGCCTGAGCGTCACCCGAACGTCCGGTCCTCTGGCCGGACGTTCGCCCTCACACCAGCCGGCTTTATCGTTGATCCGTCGATACCATTCGCGCACCCGTCATGGCGGACGAAGGCTCGCCATCCACGCCTTGGGTTTCGCACGCGAGCCGCTTGGTCCTACTTCCCCGCTATCGCGCAGGCATGATCTTCCAACTGTTCCCCCGACGCCCGATCGCCGGCCGCGAGGTCAGCCTTGTCATCGAGCAGCACAAACCCATTGCTGCCGTCAGCGAAAGTCTCCCCCACCAGAGCCAGCGTGTGCTTGCTGATATCGCCACCGGTCGTGGGATCGCCCTCCGCCAAAATCCGGAACGGATTGACCCCATCCAACGTCTCATGGTCGATCCGGATCGCCCGATAGGAATGACCAGCCAGGGGAACCGGAAACGGCGCCCACACCCCACCGATCTTGTCGAGATTCGCCGCCAGTGCCTTGCGCACCTCGAGGTCGATGCAGTCGATATGGATGTGCAACTGATCCTGCGTGCGTCCGTACGGCGAATTAATCGCCAGAGCGATACCATCACGCGCCAACGGCGTTTGCGCGCGATCCTCGACGAAATACCGGGCCTGCCACGCCGCATCCCAGTAGTTGGGGGCGCTTTGCTCCAGTATCTTCGGGTCCTCGATCCCGCTGACCCGAGCGGTCGGGATCAGCAGGAACTGGGTGGCACCGTCCCGGTCCTTCAATAAGGCGAAACCCTTGTCCACGCCTTCCGACACATTGACCGACGTACAGGGGGCCGGGTCACGCTCCGCCTGTTCATGCGGCACGCATTGGCCGTTGACGATCTTCCACAGCGCGGACGGATCGGCCCGAGCGCCGGCGGGCGCAAGCAGCACACCCGCCAGCAGCGCGAGGAAAAGGCGCATCAGCCCTCCCCCAGCTCCGACCCGGCCAATAGTTCACACAGTTTCGCCATCTCGGTATGATCCGCATTTGGACCAAACTTCGCCTGTGCCGAAACGATCATCTCATTCACCAGCGCCGACAGCGGCGCCGAGGTGGCGGTTTCACGCCCCACCTGCATGGCGATGGACAAATCCTTCGCCAGCAGCCCCATGGCAAACCCCGCATCGAACTTCCGCGACAGCACGAACTGCTTGAATTTCTTCTGCGTCGAGTTGTTCATCCCCGTCGCCGCGTTCAACACATCCGTCATCACAGCCGGATCGAGTCCGAAACGCTGGCCGATCAGCAGCGCCTCGATCCCGATCAGGAACCCGCCGGTGCTGACCATGTTGTTCAGCGCCTTCATCGCCTGACCGGACCCGACCCCACCGGTCTTCAGCACCGACCCCATGGCCGACAGCACCGGCATCGCCCGGTCGATCGTTGCTTCATCGCCACCGACCATGATCGCCAGTTGCCCGGTCTTCGCCCGCGGTACGCCGCCTGAAACCGGACCGTCGATCAACGTGCCGCCCAGCGCCGCGACCTGCTCAGCCAGGCGCTGCGTGACCGACGGCACGCCGGAACTCATTTCGATGATGACGGTCCCGGGCTTCATGCCGGCGAACAGGTTGTCGTCGCCGCCGGACAGCACCCGCTCCACGATGACGCTTGTGGGCAGCATCGTGACGATCACCTCCGACGTCTCGGCCAACTGCCGCAGGCTGTCGGGTGCGAACCCGCCAACCTGCTGCACGAAATTATCCGCCATTTCGCGGCGTGAATCGTTCACGTTGACGGTGAAACCGGCCTTCACAAGACAGGCGGCCATCGGCCAACCCATATTGCCGACGCCGACGAATCCGACTGTCTTGGTCATGGAACGTTACCCTTTCGCCGAATCAATTTCCTTGAACACCTCGGTGGCGATCTTGAACGCCTCCAGTGCCGCCGGGATGCCGCAATAGCCGCCGACCTGGATCAGGACTTCCTTGATCTCGTCGCGAGTAACGCCATTGGTCACCGCCGCCTTCAGATGCAGGCGCAGTTCCGAACCGCGGTTCAGCGCGGACAGCATGCCCAGGTTGATGATGCTGCGGGTTTTGCGATCCAGGCCCGGCCGGGTCCAGCACATGCCCCACGCCATCTCCGTCGTCATCTGCTGGAACACCGCGTTGAAATCGTCCGCCCGGGCCAGCGAGCCATCGACATAATCGCCGCCCAGCACCTCGCGGCGAACGGCGAGACCCTTCTTGAACAGCTCGCTCTGGTATTCGGGGCGGTTGGGAACGTCGACCATGGCTTGTCTCCTGGTTGGTTTGGACGGGCGGGAACCTAGGCGCGGTGTGCCGCTCGGGCAAGCCGGGCCGCCACCGTTGACAGCCCCGGCGCCGCCCGCCAAAGCGAATGACAAACCAAAATCAAGTTGGAGACGTCCATGCCGATCCGCCGCCGAACCCTGCTGACCGGGGCCGCCGCCCTGTCGATGCCCGCGATCCGCCGAGGCAACGCCGCATCCACCATCAAGATCGGCGTGTTGTCGGACATGAGCGGGCCCTACGCCGAGGCATCGGGTCCCGGCGATTTCCTGGCAGCGCAGATGGCGGCTGAAGATTTCATGAAATCGTACCCCGAAATAAACGTGGGGGTGATCCAAGGCGACATGCTGCTGAAGCCCGATGTCGGTGCCGCGATCGCGCGTCAATGGTATGATCAGGACGGCGTCGATGCCATTTTCGACATCCCGCAATCTGCCGTCGCGATCGCCGTCGGCCAGGTGGCAAAGGAAAAGGACAAGGCGGTGATTTTCACCGCCGCCGGTACGCCCGACCTGACCGGGAAATACTGCACGCCGAACCAGATCCAGTGGACCTACGACCTGTGGAGCAATTCCAACGCCATCGCCCGCGGCCTGGTGGAAGCCGGCGGCGACAGTTGGTTCTTCATCGCGCCGGACTACATCTCCGGCCAGGTCATGGTGAGGGATACCAGCAAGATCGTCGAGCAACTGGGCGGCAAGGCCGCCGGATCGGCACTCTACCCGTTCCCCGGCACCAGCGACTTCTCGGCGTATCTGGTGCAGGCACAGGCCAGCAAGGCGAAGGTGCTGTGCCTCGCCAACGCGGGCGACGACACCGCCAACTGCATCAAGCAGGCGCATGAGTTCGGCTTGCCGCAAAGCGGCATCAAGATCGCGGCACTGGTGTATCAGGACTACATCTCACGCTCCGTCGGCCTGGAACTGGCACAAGGGATCGTCGGCGCGATGCCGTTCTATTGGGACATGAACGACGAGACGCGCGCTTTCTCGGCCCGCTTCACCCCGCGCTACCACAATGCCCGCCCCAACTATTTTCACGCCGGCAGCTACTCGGCGGTCTGGCACTACCTGAAGGCGGTCGCGGCGATGGGGCCGGACAAGGCAAAAGCCAGCGGCAAGGCAGCCATCGCGCAGATGAAGGCTATCCCTGTCGCCGATCCGTTGTATGGAACCGGCGTGGTGCGGCAGGACGGCAAATTCGTTCATGCCAACCATGTATGGCAGACGAAAACTCCGGCTGAATCGAAGGGCGAATGGGACCAGTACAAACCGTTGGCGACAATCCCGCGGGACCAGTCATTCCAATCGATGGAAGCGCTGGGCTGCCCGCTGGTCAAAGCCTGACGCTGCGGGATGCCAGGGCGCTGCTGGCGGCAGGGCTGATCACGGAAGCCTCGATCGCCGGCATCGAGGCAACCGAGGCGCGCTACGCCGTCGCCATCCCCCCGGCGATGCGGGCTCTGATCGAAACCCCAGACGATCCGATCGGACGGCAGTTCATTCCCGACGTCTCCGAACTGACTACGGCGGCCTTCGAACGCACCGACCCGATCGGCGACGACGCGCTCTCCCCGGTCAAAGGCGTAGTCCACCGCTATCCAGACCGGGCGCTGCTAAAACCGTTGCTGATCTGCCCGGTGTATTGCCGCTTCTGTTTCCGGCGCGAACACGTCGGCCCCGACGGCGGCGTGCTGACCGAGGCCGAACTGGAAACCGCATTCGCCTGGTTCGCCGCCCATCCGACGGTGACCGAGGTCATCCTGACCGGCGGCGACCCCCTGATGCTGTCGCCGAGGCGCCTGCGCGCCATCATCGCGCGCCTGTCGGCGATGCCGCACATCCAAACCATCCGCATCCACTCGCGCGTCCCCGTCGCCGATCCCGACCGGCTGACCGACGAACTGGCCGCCGCCATGGACACCGACCAATCCCTATGGCTGGTCGTCCACGCCAACCACGCGCGAGAATTCACCCCAGCCGCCGCCCAGGCGTTACGCCGTATCCGGGCACTAGGCATCCCGTTACTCGGCCAGTCGGTCCTGTTACGAGGAGTTAACGACAGCCCAGAGGCGCTCGAAGCACTATTCCGGTCAATGGTCTCATTCCGAATGAAACCATATTACCTCCACCAACTCGACCCTGCCCCCGGAACCGCTCGGTTTTACGTCCCCATCGAGGAAGGCCGAACCCTGCTGGAGTCATTACGAGGCCGCGTAACAGGCCTGGCCTGGCCCACCTACGTCCTGGACATCCCGGGTGGCTTCGGCAAGGTCCCAATCGGCCCGGACTACCGTCAGCCGGACGGATCCGTACGCGACATTCGGGGCGGGATTCATTCGACTGAACTGGGCTCTCGTTCTGAAAAAGAATTGGAACCGCAGATGAACGCAAATGAACGCAAATAGAAAGTTTATGTTACGCCACCCCGCCGAAAGACAGACGCACGCCCCTTACCGCCCCGCCAGCAGACGTACGACCCTTGGCCGTCACACGGGCAGACGTACGGCCCTTGGCCGTCACACGGGCAGACGTACGGCCCTGGTCCGTCACACGGGCAGACGCACCAGCCTCTCCCCGTCATGGTGAGCGCAGGCTCACCATCCACGCCTTTGGTTGCATATGCACAAGACCGGCAGAATACCCCCGCACCCACTTATTTGCGTTCATCCGCGGTTCCCAATCTCTCCCTCACAACATAGCCAAAGGCAGAGGCTGCTCCCCCAACATATCCCGCAGGATCACATCGCGCGCCTCGTCCAGATCCAGCCCGTTCGTTTCGATCAACGCCGCCGAATCCTGCAAAATCGCATCGACGTCCTGCATGATCTTCAGGCGTTTGAACAGGTCGGGACGCTGCAACCCCATGCTCTCCCCCACCAGTTCCAGGAAGTTGACGACCTCGAACGGCCAATCCCGTTCATGGCTGCACAACTCCCGATGGCACGCATGGTAAACCCCCGCCAACGTCGTCACCCCCGCATCGGCCGCCGCCTGTAGCTGCCCGCGGTGCAGGTCCTGCTTGAACCCCGGCAACGGAGTCAGCTTGTTGCACATATAGCCAACCCGAGGCTGCTCCAGATCCACAAAATCCACCCCGGGAATGGCACACACAATCGCCCGCGCCGCCTCGGGCACCCCAGGCGTCCCGGGATGCTCATGCAGCCCAACGCGCTTCTCCACACGGTGCTTCAACAACGGCCGCAACGTGTCCAGCCGTTCCGCCAGGAACCGCACGAACGGCGCCATATCTAAATCCGACTTCGCAGCCGGCGCGGCAATCTCCATCAACTGGATCTGGCAGGTTGGGCACCACGACAGCGCCCGAGGCGCGGCAGCCGCCAGCCGATCGACTGTCCGATAAGCGATGCGTCCCGACGTCGCCAAATCCCCGGCCCCAAACTGCAACACCCCGCAGCAGGCCGACGGCCCGCCCATCACGCGATACCGAATCCCCATCGCGTCCATGATGTCCAGCGCCAGCAACACGATATGCGGCGTCTTCATGACGTTGCAGCCGGTGTAGAAGACGATCTCCGGCTGCTCTTCCTCATCAGAATCGGGACGGAAGCGAGCCAGCGTATCCGGCGGCAACTGCAACCGCGACAGCACGCGAACCCCCTTGGTCATGGCACCAAACCGGGCAAACGCGGTCTGCCGCCGAGCGACCGGGGCGTCATGGTTCAAGGTCGCAACACGGGCCAGCGCCAGCATCAGCCGCGGGTTCACCCCATGCTGACAGGCCGGAATACAGTGCCCGCTGCCCGAACAAACCGCGGCCCAGCGGCTCGCCTCGGCATGCACCCCACCGCGCAACACAGTCAAAATACCGGCGGTCAACGCCTTGGGATCGGATGTGTCCAATCCGGCAGGCTCGGGCATCGGGCAAACTTCGGCACAGGCACCGCAGGTGGTGCAGCGATCGAGGATTTCCGCCGCCGTGTCATGCAGCGCATATTCCATGGTGGCAGCATCCATGCTCCGGTCCTCCAGATGGATAGCAGGGGCATCATGGCCGGAACCCGCCCGGCCATGATGCCCTTCACGCTAGGTCGAGTAATCCGAGAACGCTACGCCAGCAAACCGAGCCCGGTAATCCGTGCGCACATTCACCAACGCCACCATGCCTTCGTCGACTTTCTTCTGCGCGCGTTCCAGGGCCGGGCGGATATCTTCCACTTTCGTGATGTATTCGCCGTAGCCGCCGAGCGCCTCGCAGATTTTGTCGTAACGCGTGTAACCAAGATCGCGGCCGGGCTTCTCGCGCTTCGGATCGCCGGTCCAGCCGCCGTTCAGGCTGATCACCACCAGAAGCGGGATCTTGTGACGGATGGCCGTGTCCAACTCCATGGCGTTCAGGCCCATCGACCCGTCGCCATGAACCACGATCACCTGCTTGTCGGGGCAAGCGACTTTCGCACCGACACCGAACGGCATGCCGACGCCCATGGTGCCGAACGGACCGGAGTTCAGGCGGTGACCCGGCGCGAAGGTCGGCATGGTCAGGCGGCCGAAGTTCAGCGTCTCCTGCCCATCGACGCACAGGATGGCGTCGCGGTTCATGAAGTCGCGGACGGCTTCCAGCATGCGAACGGGATGGATGTCGCCATCCTCCTGCAGTTTGTTGGCGCCGGCGGACGACCGTTTCGCTTGCTCGCCATCGGCCAGTTGCTTGCGCCAGCCGGCATATTTGTCGGGGCTGATGCGGCCCTTGATGCCTTGCAGCAACTGACCCAGCACCGCCTTGCAATCGCCGACGATGGGGATGTCGACATAGCGGGCGGCGGTAGCGATTTCGGCCGGATCGATGTCGATACGGGCGATCTTGGCGGTAGGCCCAAAGCGCGGCGGGCTGGCATGACCGATGATGTAGTTCATGCGGGTGCCGAGGACGATGATCAGGTCCGCATCACGGAACGCGCCGGAACGCATGGACGGATAAGCGTATTGATGATCGTCCGGCACGACGCCACGGCCTTGCGGGGTGGTGTAGAACGGGATGCCGGCGGCTTCCACGAATGCCTGCATCTCTTCCCAGGCACGCGACCAGATCACGCCGGACCCTGATACGATCACCGGATTCTTCGCCTCGGCCAGGGCACCCAGCAGCGCGTCGATCTGACGCGGGTCGCCCAGCGGGCGGCTGTCCAGGATAGGGCGGCCAGCGAAGCTCCAATCCACCAGGTTTTCGTCGATCTTCTGGTAGAGCATGTCGCCCGGGCAATCGAGGTAGACCGGGCCGGGCTTGCCGGTGATCGCCTTTTGCAGGGCGAAATTGATCTGTTGCGGAATACGCTTCAGGTTGATCAGCCGGTCGACATGCTTGCAGCAGCCGCGCATCAACTCGACCTGGTCGATTTCCTGGAACACCTGGCGACCGAACTGCGACAGCGGGCTGGAACCACCCAGCGCGACGACGGGGCAGCAATCCACCAGCGCGTTGGCCATGCCGGTAATCAGGTTGGTCACGCCGGGGCCGGACGCGGCCATGCACACTGACGGGACCTGCTTCAACCGGCTGTAGGCCTGGCAAGCAAACGCCGCCGCCTGCTCATGCCGGACGTCGATCATGCGGATGCCTTCCTTGATGCAGGTGGCTTCCGCCAGCAGCATCGGGCCGCCCATGATATAGAAAAGGTCCTTAACACCCTCTTTTTGCAGGCATCGGGCAATGATTTCCGAGCCGGTGATTTCTGCCATATTCGTTGTCTCCCTCTAGGTGTCGATTAGCCGATGATGTTGTCCGAACGCAAATGGCCGACCTGGTCGGCCCCGAAACCAAGCCAGGTGGTCAGCACGTCGTCGTTGTTCGCCCCCAGTAACGGGGCAGGCTTGACCGGCGGCGGGCTGCCGGAGAAGCGAACGGGCCAGGCGATCATCTTGAACGGCCCGACCACAGGATGGTCGATGGTCTGCATGATGCCGCGTTGTTCGAACGTCGGATCGTTCTGCAATTCCATCGTATCGAGCACCGCACCAGCCGGAATACCCGCGGCACCGATAATCTCCATCGCCTCGTGCTTGGTGTGCCGGCGGGTCCAGGTGGCGACCATTTCGTCCACTTCCGCGGCGCGTTCGGCGCGCGCGGCGGGGCTGTCGTAGCGGGGATCGCCGATCAGATCTTCGCGGCCGAT
>NZ_LMUJ01000042.1:231955-232766 GCF_009765975.1 Acidisphaera sp. S103
GCCAATAACCGGCGCCAGTGTTCGGGGTTGGCGCGCGACGTATAGACATACACATAGTCGTTCGGACCACCGCCCTTGCTGGGGAACGTCCCCATCGGCGGGTTGCCCCCGGTGACCGACTTGTCGGCGGCGCGCGGCGCCGGCTTGCCGGTGCGGGCCTGCTGGGAAAATGCGATACGCATGTAGTGCAGCATCGCGTCCTGCATCGCGACTTGCAGGTGATCCCCCTGCCCTGTCGCCTTGCGACGATAAAGCGCGCCCAGGATGGAAATCGACAGCAGCATGCCTGTGCCGGTATCGCCCAGCGACGGGCCTGGCTTCAGCGGACGGCCGTCCAACTCGCCAGTGGTGCTCATGATGCCGCTGCACGCCTGTGCGATCATATCGAAGGCGAGATTTTTCTCGTACGGGCTGCCCTCGCCGAATCCCTTCACCTGACAGTAGATGATCGACGGGTTCAACGCGCGAATCACATCCGCGCCCAAACCCAGGCGCTCGATCGCACCGGGTGCGAAATTTTCCACCAGCACGTCGGCCTTCGCCGCAAGGTCCTTCAGCAGTTGCAGGCCGCGCGGGTCCTTCAGGTTGACGGTAATTGATTTCTTGTTGGCGTTGAAATGCAGGAAATACGGATCGTCGACACCCGGCTTGCCGCTCAGCGAGCGGCCGGGATCGCCACCTTTGGGGTTTTCGACCTTCACCACCTCGGCACCCAGCCAGGCGAGGGTTTCGGTGCAGGATGGGCCGGCCTCAAACTGGGTCATGTCCAGCACACGCACGCCGGCCAGGCAGTCGCCGCCAAACCCGTTGG
>NZ_LMUJ01000042.1:232912-242108 GCF_009765975.1 Acidisphaera sp. S103
GCAGCAAACGCGCCGTCGCCACGCTGGTCACCGAGACCGACGCGATGCAGCCGGGACAATCGTTCCGCGTGGCGTTGCGCCTGCGCCTGGCGGATGGCTGGCATACCTATTGGAAGAATCCGGGCGATGCCGGCGTGCCACCCGACCTGACGATCGCCGGCGTCACCCAGTCGGCGATCGACTGGCCGACACCAGGCCGCGTCGCCGAGGGGCCGGTGATGACCTACGCATACACCGGTGAGGTGCTGCTGCCGGTCACCGTCACCGCCAAAACCGGGACGCTCAAGGCACACGCGGACTGGCTGGTATGCAAAGACATCTGCGTGCCGGAGGAGGGCGATTTTTCGCTGACCCTGCCCGTGGGCACACCAGGCCCCTCGGCCCAGGCGGGCTTATTCGCAGCCCATGACCGAAGCATACCGCGCGCTTCGCCCTGGACCGCTCGGATTTCGCCGGATGGCACGCTGTTCGTCCAGGGGCCGGAGTTGACGCCCGCCACGGTCACCGATGCCTGGTTCATCCCCGATCAGCCGGACCGCATCCAGGACGACGCCGCACAACCGCTGTCGGTGCGGACGGGCGGATTCACCCTGTCGCTGAAGCCGGCGAAAGGATTTCAGGCGGCGGACGGCTTGTCCGGCGTATTGTCGGTGCGAGACCGCGCCGGCATGCAGACCGATGTCGTGGTGAACGCGGTTCCCGGCCCTCCGCCGGCCCCCGCCATGCCGCCGCTGGGACAAATCCTGGTGTTCGCGTTCCTCGGCGGCCTGATCCTGAACCTGATGCCCTGCGTCTTCCCCATCCTCGCCATGAAAGCCGTTGGACTGGCTCGGCATGCCGGCCAGGGACGCCGCCATGCGATCGCCTACACCGTCGGCGTCCTCGTCACATTCGTCGCCCTCGCCGCGGCACTGCTCGCCGCTCGAACTGCCGGAACGGCGGCGGGCTGGGGGTTCCAGTTTTCTTCCCCGGTGTTCGTGGCCGGGATGACATGGCTGCTGTTCGCGGTCGGGCTGAACCTGTCCGGCGTGTTTCAGGTCGGTGCGAGTCTCGCCGGCGCCGGCAGCGGGCTGGCCGACAGGCACGGCATGGCGGGCAGTTTCTTCACCGGGCTGCTGGCGGTGCTGGTGGCGACGCCATGCACCGCCCCCTTCATGGGCGTGGCGGTGGCCGCCGGCCTCGCGGCCCCACCGGCGGTGACCATGCTGGTGTTCGCGGTGATGGGCCTGGGATTGGCCGCCCCCTACGTCGCCCTGGCCTCGATGCCCGGACTGGCTCGGCTGATGCCGCGGCCGGGCCGCTGGATGGAAGTGCTGAAGCAGGCGCTCGCCTTCCCGATGTATGGCGCGGCGGCGTGGCTGGTTTGGGTGGTCAGCCAGGAAGCAGGGCCGAACGGCGTTCTGGCGACGGCGGCCGGGCTGGTGCTGGTGGGATTCGCCGGCTGGGTCTTCGGCACGACCCAGGCGTCGTCTTTGCAACCACGGCGGTTCGGACAGACGGTCGCCGCGGTTTCGGTGCTGGTGGCGCTGGCGGTGCTAAGCGGGATCGCGACAGTACCGGTCGGGGGGGCAGCCGAGGCACTCGGTTCCAATGCCGAGGCGTTCACGCCGCAGCGGCTGGCGGACCTGCGTTCGGCCGGCAAACCGGTGTTCGTGAACATGACCGCGGCATGGTGCGTGACGTGCCTGGTGAATGAACGTGTGGCGATCGGGACGGACCAGGTACGCAAGGCGTTCGCGGCGGACGACGTAACCTATCTGAAGGGGGATTGGACCCGGCAGGACCCGGCGATCACCGCATTCCTGCGGCAGAACGGGCGGGACGGCGTGCCGCTATACGTATTCTTCCCCGCGGACGGGGGACAACCGGAGGTACTGCCGCAGATCCTGACCGAAGGGACGGTGCTGCGATTGCTGCGGACGTCATAACCCCCGCCTTGCCGAAGGAAGGCCGGCATCCAGGCCTGGCTGTCGGAACACGGATCGGTTCGGGGCGACAGACGTCCGCCCTACGCAACCATCCGCGCCGGTAACAGATCCTCGGTTGTGGACCGGCGAAGTTCCCGCCGTTCGTTCAGGTCGTAGCGGCGGCCACGATGGATGGTGCAGCGATTGTCCCACATCACCAGGTCGCCGACCCGCCATTCGTGGCGATAGACGAAAGCTCGCTGGGTGGCGTGTTCCAGCAGGTCGGACAGCAGCATCCGGCCTTCCGCCAGCGAATAACCGACAATCTCCCGAGCATGCACGCCCACGAACAGCAACTTCCGGCCGGAGCCAGGATGGATTTGCGCCAGCGGCCACCGCACCGGCGGAATCATCGCCATTTGGGCCTCGGTGTAGCCGGTATCGCCCAGCAGTATGCGCGAATGCAGGGCGTAATGTTCCGCCTCCAAGCCGTTGATCTCATGCTGAAGGTCTGCCGGCAGGGCATCGTACGCGGCGCGCAGATCGGCGAATTCGGTCTCGCCGCCCTTGGGCGGTAAAACCACCGCCGACAGCATCGAATATTGCGCCTTGGGCTGCTGGAAGGAACTGTCGCTGTGCCACAACTGGTTGGCGATGTTGCTCACCACTTTCCGCGAATCGCGCCGAGCCAGCGAACCGTCGGCGGCGACGTTGGAGATATCGATCAGCGCCTCATAATCGAAACGATGCGCGGCGCCGGGATGCAGCTTGCGCAGGCCCAGATCCAGCGGGCCAAATGATTCGGCGAAGCGGATCTGCTGTGCCTGGCTCAACGGCTGGTCACGGAACACCAGCACGGCATACCGATCCATCGCATCCTCGACCGCTTGGACCAGCGGCGGATCGAGCGGCTCCCGCAAATCGATGCCGCTGGCCTCGGCGGCAAACAGGTTATGCAGGGGACGGAGTTCGAGCGACATGGTTTCCTCCCGCGGGATGGTTTAGCGGCTGCACAGCATAGGCCCCAATCCCATCCACGTCTTGCCTTCGAAGCGCACGAGTCGAAGCTGGCCTGCCCAGACTCGGGGGCATCTGATATCCTGTCCAGATGCCCCATGCCGATTTCGTCCATCTCCGCATCCATTCCGCCTACTCGCTCAGTGAAGGCGCGATCCGGCCCGACAAGATCGCCGCGCTGGCGAAGGACGCGGGGATGCCGGCCGCGGCGATCACCGACACCGGCAACCTGTTCGGCGCGCTGGAATTCTCGCAGTACTGCGCCGGCAAGGGCATCCAACCCGTCATCGGCTGCCAGGTCGCCCTGGCCCGCACCGACAACGCTCGCCTGCCCCCCGACCCGCTCGTCCTGCTGGCCCAGAACGCCACCGGCATGGCCAACCTGCAACGCCTGTCGTCGCAGGGCTTCCTAGACACCGACCCGACCCTGAAGCCGCAACTGCCGTTCGAGCGCATCGCCGAACACGCCGCCGGCCTGATCCTGCTCACCGGCGGCACCACCGGCCCGATCGGCCGCCTGCTGGCCGAGGGCCAGAAGCCGGAAGCCGAACGCCTGCTGGACGCGCTGGGTGAGGCGTTCGCCGGCCGCACCATCCAGGAACTGCACCGCCACGGCCTGCCGGTGGAGGCCGCCATCGAGCCGGCCCTGATCACCCTGGCCGACGCGCGCGGTATCCCCCTGGTCGCCACCAACGACTGCTATTTCGCCAAGCCCGACATGCATGAGGCCCACGACGCCCTGCTGTGCATCGCCGAGGGCCGCACGCTGTCCGAACGCGACCGCCGCCGCGTCACGCCGGAGCATTGGTTCAAGCCCGCCGCCGACATGCGCGCACTGTTCGCCGACCTGCCGGAGGCCTGCGACAACACCCTGGCCATCGCCATGCAGTGCGCCGTGATGGCCGAATCCCGCAAACCCCTGCTGCCGGTCTGCCCCAAAGTGCGCCCCGGTCAGTCCGAGGAAGAAACCGTCCGCGCCATGGCGGCCGAAGGCCTGGCCCGCCGCATGGACGCTATGGCCGCCGACGCCGCGACCCGCGAAATCTACCACACCCGCCTGGAATATGAGCTGTCCGTCATCGCCAGCATGGGCTTTTCCGGCTACTTCCTGATCGTCGCCGACTTCATCCAGTGGTCCAAGGCACAGGGCATTCCGGTGGGCCCAGGCCGCGGCTCCGGCGCCGGATCGGTGGCCGCCTGGGCGCTGACCATCACCGACCTCGACCCCCTACGGTTCAACCTGCTGTTCGAGCGCTTCCTGAACCCAGAACGCGTATCGATGCCCGACTTCGACATCGACTTCTGCCAGGAAGGCCGCGACAAGGTCATCGATTACGTCCGCAACGAATACGGCGGCGACCGCGTCGCCCAGATCATCACCTTCGGAAAACTACAAGCCCGCGCTGCCGTCCGCGACGTCGGCCGCGTGCTCGGTATGTCATTCGGCCACGTCAACCGCGTCGCCGAACTGATCCCCAACAACCCCGCCAAACCGGTGACGTTGCAGCAGGCGGTGGACGGGGAACCCAAGCTGCAAGCCATGCGCGTTGAGGACGAAGCCATCGGCCGTCTGCTGGAAATCGCCCTGCGGGTGGAGGGCCTGTACCGCCACGCGTCGACTCATGCCGCAGGCGTGGTGATCGGCGACCGACCGCTGATGGAACTGGTACCGCTGTACAAAGATCCGAAATCCGACTTCCTGGTGACGCAATACTCCATGAAGTATGTCGAGCAGGCCGGATTGGTAAAATTCGACTTCCTCGGCCTGACCACCCTGACCATCCTGCGCCGCGCGGAAAACTTCCTGAAAGGCCTTGGAATAACGGTCGACCTGGACCGTCTGCCGCTGGACGACCCCAAAACGTTTGAGATGCTGCAGAAAGGCGATGCCGGCGGGGTGTTCCAGATGGAAGGCCAGGGCATGCGCGACACGCTGCGCCAGATGCGTCCCGACCGGTTCGAGGACCTGATCGCCGCCGTCGCCCTCTACCGCCCCGGCCCGATGGCCAACATCCCCGATTACTGTCGCCGCAAGCACGGCGAGAAATGGGAAGCGCCGCACCCGGTGATCCACGACATCCTGGCCGAGACCTACGGCATCATGGTCTACCAGGAACAGGTGATGCAGATCGCCCAAACCATGGCCGGCTACAGCCTGGGCAGCGCCGACCTGCTGCGACGCGCCATGGGCAAAAAGATCGCGTCGGAGATGGAGGCGCAACGGACCATCTTCACCCAAGGCGCCATCAAGAACGGCATCGACCCGAAGAAAGCCACCGAGGTCTTCGACCTGATGGCGAAATTCGCCGATTACGGCTTCAACAAATCGCACGCCGCCGCTTACGGCCTGGTCGCCTACCAGACCGCCTGGCTGAAGGCCAACCATCCCGAAGTGTTCATCGCCGCGTGCATGAGCCTGGCGATCAACAACACCGACCGCCTGGCCGCATTGAAACAGGATGCGGAACGCGGTGGGATCAAGATCCTGCCGCCGGATATCAACCGTTCCGCTGCCGATTTCTCGGTGGAGCGGATGGACGACGGCCGCCTGGCGATCCGCTATGCCCTGGCCGCGGTGAAAAAAGTCGGGTTCGCCGCGATGGAATCAGTGGTAGCGGCGCGCGGCGGCCGGGATTTCACCGACGTAACGGATTTCGCCACACGGGTCGATCCGCGGCAGATCAACCGCATGCAGATCGAGAACCTGGTGCGGGCCGGAACCTTCGACCGGCTGGACAACAACCGCGCCTGCCTGTTCGCCGCCGCCGAAACGATTCTGCGGCGGGCGCAGGCCGATCATGAAGAGAAGGCAAGCGGTCAGATCGGGCTGTTCGGCGGGACGGCCAGCGCGCCGGAACCGTTGCGCCTGACCAATGTGCCCGATTGGCCACCCCTGGAACGCCTGGCGTTCGAAGCCGAGGCAATCGGCTTCCACCTGACCGCCCATCCGCTCGACACCTACGCCCAGGCCCTGAAACGCCTCGGCGTAACCCCGTCCATCCACGTCGAATCCCGTGCCGCCAACGGTGTCACCCGGGTCAAGATCGCCGGCACCGTCGTCGCCACCAAGGAACGCATCACCCGCACCGGCAGTCGCATGGCCTGGGTCCGCATTTCCGACGCCGCCGGATCGGTCGAGGTCACCTGTTTCAGCGAGGTCCTGAACCGGTCCCGCGAAGCCCTCGCCTCCGGCAGCAACGTCCTCGTCTCCGCCGAACTGAAGACAGAAGGCGAGGCCGTCCGCGTCACCGCCATGGATGTGACGCCACTGGACCAGGCCGCTGCCTCGGCCGGCGCGTCGATCCGCATCTGGTTACGCGAAACCGCCGCCGTGCCCCACATCCGAGACATCCTGGGCCGTGAAACCGGCGGCCGCGGCCGCGTAACCCTGGTGCCCAGCATCGGCAGCGAACAAGACGTCGAAATCGCCCTACCCGGCGGCTACAACGTGACCCCCCGCCTGGCCCAGGCCCTGAAGTCACTGCCGGGCGTAGACCAGGTAGAGGAAGTATAAGCTTCCACCGGCAGCCCGCCCCGCCATGAATGAAGCCGGCCCGCGGAAGCCACGGCGGCGGCTTGTCTTTTTTAAGGCGGATTAAGCGGGATAAGGGGAGATGAAGGGGATGGCGCTCGCAATCAGGCTTGAGCGGTGACGCGGCGGATTTCGACTTGGGGTCCGCCGAAGTTGATCAGCAGGCACAACGGCTTGCCGGTCGCACGCACGTCGTTTCGGCATTGCAGGACATGCGCGTCGCTCTCTCGCCGACAACTTTGAGTTCAACGATGATCTGGTCTGCGACGGGTCGGCGGTATATTCGCCGACGATGACGACGTCGCCGTAAACCCACGCCCCTCGCTGCTGCACCCAGACTTCCGCATCTCATGCGCAAGTGCATTCTCGTAGACCTACTCAATGAACCTATGACCGAGCGCATTGGCAACCCGAAAAGCACACCTGATGATCCGTTCGGTCACCGCCACCCAAAACCGTGCATCCCCTTCATCCATCTACATCCATCTACATCCCGCTAATCTGCCTTAAAAAATCGGCCTTAGCATTCGTGCCGGCGCCCGAAGGAGCGCGAAGGTCCTAACGTTGCTTGTATGCACGAACCATACATCCTCCCAAACACAGACACCCTATGGAGGGTTTCTATTCAAAGAAGCTTGAGTCAAGACCATCAGTCCAGCCAGTTTATCGTTGGATACACATTGTAATACCACAACAAATTTCCTCTTGCGACCTCTGCGCCCCGCTCTGCGATCTCTGCGTTAAAAGCCCAAGTCAAAAGCAAGTCCCGGCCCATCCGTTCAACCCCAACCCCTCAACGCAAACCACCCGAACCAACACCGCTTTCAACGCAGAGATCGCAAGAGAACCCCCTACACCCCACAATAAGCCTCAATCCGATACCCATCCGGATCGACCACAAACGCCGCATAGTAATCCGGCCCATAATCCACCCGCACCCCAGGCGCCCCATTATCCCGCCCACCGGCCGCCAACGCCGCCGCATGAAACCCATCCACCCCCGCCCGCGTCGGCGCATCAAAGCAGATGTGCAGCCCCGACCGGTCATCAGCCGGCACCGGATGCTCCGTGGCATAGACCCAGAAAACGGCATCCTGCCCACCATAACCCAGCGCCCCTTCCCCCTCACTCAGGCACGAATACCCAATCGCCCCCAGCACCGCATCATAGAAACGTTTCGCCCCCACGATATCACGCACACCGATCGAGATATGATTGATCATCGAACCCCCTCCCTCACACTAAACTCGACGCGCCCGGAACTCCGTCTGGCGTTCCCAAGCCACCCCGCCATCAAACGAACGTTCCCCAATCCAAAGAAACGAATCCGGCGCAATCTCAGTAAACCGCCACCGGATCGGCATCCCCGCCCTATCCGTCCCCTCCTGCACAATCTCCGCCCCCACCGCTCGGCCGATCTGAGAAGAATAAAACTGCCGCAGCGGATCGCTCCAAAGGATGTGCCAGGCATCCAACCCCGGGTCGTACACCCGCAGCGTCGAGCCATGGAAAACCCCAGGCAGGATCCACACATCCTGGATCGCCCGCCCCTCCAGCACCCACCCGAAATGGATCGTCCCAGACCCGCGAAACCGGGTGCCGTCGTCGAGATCGATGACAGCCTCCATCGTCCAATCCCCGATCAGCCATCCATACAGTCCCAGCTTCTCCGCCCGATCCGGAGCAGGCCCGCCGGCATGCAGGACATCGATAAAAGATGGCATTCCCAAACCTCCGCCGTGATGACCGACGGATAAACCGCCTCCCCTGGCCTCGACTTGGGAAAAATTGCTAAACTACACGGCATGACCGCGACGACGCGTTTCCTGGCCTCGGGTCCCGGCTGGCAAGCCGACGACGTTATCTGCACGTCCGGCCCCCACGACCGACCGTTCGAGGAACAGCACAACGGCATCTGCATCGCCGCGGTCACCCAAGGCACATTCCAATACCGCTCAACCCAAGGCTCAGCCCTGCTGACCCCCGGCGCGCTACTCCTCGGCCAGGACCGCCACTGCTTCGAGTGCGGCCACGATCACGGCACCGGCGACCGCTGCCTGTCCTTCCACTTCACCCCGGCCTTCTTCCACACAGTCGCGGGAACGCGCCCAATCACCACCCCCAACCTGCCGCCGCTACCAACCCTGATCCCCATCATCGCCGCCGCAGAAGCCGCCCGAGACGACGCCGACCCCACCGAACTAGCCGAAATCGCCGTCCGCCTCGCCGGCGCCGTCGCCACTACGCTGACCGGAACCACACGCCCCACGCCAACCAGGCGCGACGAACGCCGCATCACCGACGCCATCCGCCTGATCGAGCAGTCCTTGCACGACCCGATCCCGCTCACCGACCTGGCCACTCAGGTCGCCATGAGCCCCTATCACTTCCTGAGAACGTTCCGATCAGTGGTCGGCCTGACGCCGCACCAGTTCGTCCTGCGCACCCGCCTGCATGAGGCCGCGGTCAGCCTGCGCCGTTCGGACGACAGCATCTCCACCATCGCCTTCGCATCCGGCTTCAACGACCTATCGACGTTCAACCGCCGCTTCCGCCGCTTCATGGGCGTCAGCCCCAGCACCTACCGGACACGCGCCGCCAGCGAGCGATAAACCCCGCCCTACCCGGCCGCTTCCCCGGTCAACGCCTCAGGCCCGGTATACAGCGCCGGCCAACGGCGTTTCACCAGCGGTCCCTTCTCATCATAGGCCAGGCAGGTGTTGAGCATCTTATTCCCCCC
>NZ_LMUJ01000042.1:242242-285429 GCF_009765975.1 Acidisphaera sp. S103
CGTCGTCGCCATCTGCTGCAGCAACTCCCGCAGATGCGTGCACCCCACGGTGCCGCCGACCGCATGGGTCGCCTCCCGCAGGAACCCAGCCTTGATCTGCATGCCCTTCAGCCGGACAAAGTTGGGCGCCGCGGCCGGACACGCCGCATACGGGGTCTTATCGCTGACCGCCTCCACCCCCTGGATGATCATTTTTTCATCCACCGTCAGGCGCAGCCACATGTCGTGGACCGGGTCGCCAATATCGATATAGCCACGGTCGAAATTGGTCTGCCCAAAGCTCTTCACATCGGTCAAATGCGCCTCGATGTCGAAGCATCCGTCGGCTCGGCGATACCCGTTGATCTCGATGGCACGCGTATGCAGACGCTCGCGTTCGACGGGCTGGCTCAACGGCATGCCTGACTCCTAAACGGTCGTAAATGGGACGGTCGTGGACAGATATTGCGATGCAACATGCCTCTATGACATCCCAGCCACGGCATTGCAAAGCCCGTTGACGGCATGACAGCCACGCGCCCAAATCCACCGCCCAGCATTTGATTTTTCAAGAAATGGATCGTTTCCGACAAGCGACCCGCCGTTCAGCACAGATTTCTTAATTCGTGTTCATTTACGATCCCAAATTCCTGCTGGCGGCGGCCAATAGCCAGTTGACGCGAAATGCAATCGGCGCATGTTCCCGCCCGCACGCTGGAAGAACGTGTGTTGATCCGGATCAATGGTTCCCGGTATGCGTCTACGTCAGACGCGCCGATCGGCTTTTCCCCGGGTTTGGCGAACTGAGGGCTCACGTAGGATGAATGCGTTCAAGGACCACTGCCGCCGCTCCCTCGATTCGATCCGCGATCAGGGCCGCTACCGCATTTTCACCCCGCTGCAGAAGCGCGCCGACGGCTTCCCCTACTACCTGAGACCCGACGGCTCCCGAGTCCTCGTGTGGTCGTCCAACGACTACCTCGCCATGGGCGGCCACCCCGTCCCGGTCAACGCGGCGTGCGAGGCCGCCCAGACCATGGGCGCCGGCGCCGGCGGCACCCGCAACATCAGCGGCACCAGCCCGGTGCACGACGCGCTAGAGGCCGAACTCGCCAACCTGCACGGCAAGCAAGCCGGCCTGCTGTTCACCTCCGGTTTCGTGTCCAACCAGGCGGCGCTGTCGACCATCCTGAACAGCTTCCCCAACGGCCCCACCCATCCCTGGCAGGTCTACTCCGACGCCAAGAACCACGCCTCCATGATCGCCGGCATCAAAGGCTCCCGCGGCGTCGTCAACATCTTCCGCCACAACGACATGGCGCACCTTGAAGCCCTGCTGCGTGCCGCCCCGGACGGGTCACCCAAGCTGATCGCTTTCGAGTCAGTCTATTCGATGGACGCCGACATCTCTCCCATCAACGCGATCTGCGACCTGGCCGACACATACGGCGCCATGACCTACCTCGATGAGGTCCACGCCGTCGGCATGTACGGCCCCAATGGCGGCGGCGTGTCCGAACGCGACGGCGCCGCCCACCGGGTCGACATCATCGAGGGCACACTGGCCAAAGCCTTCGGCTGCCACGGCGGCTACATCACCGGCGACGCGGACGTCATCGACTTCATCCGCTCCACCGCCCCCGGCTTCATCTTCACCACCTCACTGCCGCCGATGACCGCCGCCGCCGCCCTGGCCAGCGTGCGCCACGTGCGCACCGACCACGCCCGCCGCACCAAACTGTTCGAACGCGCCGACGCCCTGAAGGCCCGCTTCGACGCCGCCGGCCTGCCGCGCATCGACTCCGTCAGCCACATCGTGCCGCTGCATATCGGGGAGGCCTCGCTTTGCATGGATGTCAGCCAGCGCCTGCTGAAGGAATTCAGCATGTACGCCACCCCCATCAATTACCCCACGGTACCACGCGGCGAAGAACGCCTGCGCTTCACCCCCGGCCCCCTGCACACCGACGCCATGATGGACGAACTGGTCACCGCCCTGACCAAAATCATCCCCCTGGAACGGCGCCGAGCGGCGTGATCGGTTGTCGTAGGAAGGCCAGGGCTCTGCCCTGGACCCGCAAAGGGGCCGACGGCCCCTTTGATCCCATTAATTGGGTGTGTGGTCAGGAGGGGGCGACTGAGACGTTGCAACCCGCACCTAGCCCCCTCCTGACCACCCACCCAGTACGGAGTTCCAAGGGCGGTCCGCCCTTGGCGGGGTCGAGGGGCGGAGCCCCCGCCTTCCTATGATCACCGAACTCGGCCACTTCGCGCTGATCCTGGCGCTGTTTGTCGCGGTCATTCAGTCGACGGTGCCGTTGATTGGCGCCGCGCGTCGCCATCTGGGGTGGATGGCGGTTGGCCGGTCGTGTGCCCTGATCGGGTTCGCGCTGACGGCGCTGTCGATGCTGGCGTTGATGCACGCCTATGTCACGTCGGACTTCACGGTGATCAACGTCGTGGAGAACAGCCACACCGACAAGCCGCTGCTGTATCAGATCACCGGAGTCTGGGGGAACCACGAGGGTTCCATGCTGCTGTGGGTGTTCATGCTGTCGCTGTGCGCGGCCGCAGTGGCGCTGTTCAGCAACAATTTGCCTCCGGCCTTGCGTGCCCGCGTGCTGGCGGTCCAGGGCATGATCGCGGTTGGATTTCTGCTGTTCATCCTGCTGACATCCAACCCGTTCCTGCGCACGTTTCCGCCGCCGCCGAACGGTCAGGGCCTCAATCCGGTGCTGCAGGACCCTGGCCTGGCGTTCCACCCGCCGTTTCTCTACCTGGGTTATGTTGGGTTTTCGGTGGCGTTTTCCTTCGCCGTCGCCGCGCTGATCGAGGGCCGGGTCGATGCCGCCTGGGCCCGCTGGGTGCGGCCGTGGACGCTGGCGTCGTGGTGTGCGCTGACAGTCGGCATCGCGATGGGGTCCTGGTGGGCGTATTACACGCTGGGCTGGGGCGGCTGGTGGTTTTGGGACCCGGTCGAGAACGCATCCTTCATGCCGTGGCTCGTCGGCACCGCGCTGATCCATTCGTCCATCGTGGTGGAAAAGCGCGACACGCTGAAATCCTGGACCATCCTGCTGGCGATCATCACCTTCTCGCTGTCGCTGGTCGGCACGTTCCTGGTGCGATCGGGCGTGCTGACCTCGGTGCACGCCTTCGCCACCGATCCGCAGCGGGGCATGTTCATCTTGCTGCTGCTGGTCGTCGCCATCGGCGGATCGCTGACGCTGTATGCCATACGAGCACCGGCGCTGAAGGGCGGCGGCCTGTTCGCGCCGATCTCGCGTGAGGGTGCCCTTGTCCTGAACAACGTGCTGCTGTCCTGCGGTTGCGCGACGGTATTCCTAGGCACGCTGTATCCGCTGTTCCTGGACGCCGTGGGCGGCCCGAAACTGTCGGTCGGGTTCCCATTCTTCAACCGCACCTTCGCCCCGATGATGGTGCCGATGGTGATCGCGGTCGGGATCGGCCCGATGCTGGCCTGGAAGCGCGGCGACATCCTGGGCGCGCTGCAACGCCTCTGGGTCGCCTACATCGCCACCGCCCTGGTAGTGCTGGTTGCGTTCTACGTCACCTATGGCGGGCCGGTGCTGGCGGTCCTCGGCCTGGGTCTGTCCGCTTGGCTGGCCACCGCCGTGCTGACCGAGTTCGCCGAACGCATCCGCCTGTTCCGAACCCCGTTTGGCGATAGCCTGCGCCGCGCCATCCATCTGCCCCGCGCCACATACGGCATGTCGATCGCGCATTTCGGCCTGGCAGTGTCGGTCGCCGGCTTCGCCGCGTCGGCCTGGGCGCAGGAGGCGATCCAGATCCTCCAACCCGGCGGCAGCATCGACCTCGCCGGCTACCACCTGACTTTGGAGCACGTCGACCACGTCCCCGGCCCGAATTTCTCGGCAGACGAGGCCTTCATTCGGGTCACCAAGGCCGGAGAATTCATCGCCGAGATGCACCCGGAACGGCGCTTCTTCCCGCTGCAGCAGCAGACCACGGGTGAAACCGCGATCCGCACCAACCTGCTCGCCGACCTCTACGTCGCGCTCGGAGACTCCGACACCGCCGGCGACTGGACCGTGCGAGTGTACTGGAAGCCACTGGTGCCGTGGATCTGGATGGGCGCCATCATCATGGCGTTCGGCGGCGTGGTCAGCCTCAGCGACCGGCGCTGGCGCGTGGGCGCGGCAGCCCGAGCCACCAGACGCGGCCCGCAACCGGTTCCCGCCGCAGGCGAGTAGAGCATGAAACGCCTGATCTATCTGCTGCCGCTGGTGGTGTTCCTGGTGCTGGCCGCCTATCTCGGCCGGATGCTGCAACTGACGCTGCGGCCGAACTACGATATCCACGAAATACCCTCGGCCATGATCGCGAAACCGGCCCCTGCCTTCGACCTCGCCGGCCTGGCGGATGGCAAGCCCCTGGCGCTGGACGCGCTCAAGGGCCACCCGTTCGTGGTGAATTTCTTCGCCTCCTGGTGCGTGCCGTGCCGCATCGAACACCCCCTGCTGATGCGCCTGGCGACCGAGAATCACCTGCCGATCTACGGCATCGACTACAAAGACAAACCGGCAGACGGCGCCCACCTGCTGGCCACCTTCGGCGACCCGTACCGCCTGGTCGGCATGGACCGAGACGGCAGCGTCGGCCTGAACTTCGGCGTTTACGGCGTCCCCGAGACCTACGTCATCGACAGCACCGGCATCATCCGCAAACGCTTCGTCGGCCCCCTGACCGCCGAGCAGGTGGACAAGGAACTGCTACCCCTGCTGAAGCAGTTGGGTCAGACATGAGGATCCTGTCCGCCCGACACGCTCTCTCCGCCATGGCCCGACACTCCCTCCTCGTCATGGCCGAGCACCCTCTCGCCGTCATGATCCGGCACCGTCCCCTCCCCGTCATGGCCGGGCGTGTCCCGGCCATCCGCGCTTCATCGGCTGGTACCGCCGCAGTCCGGCACGCTCTCACCGTCATGGCCGGGCGCGTCCCGGCCATCCGCGCTTCATCGGCCGGTGCGAAGATGGCCGGGACACGCCCGATCATGACGGGCAAACCGCGGCAAGCCCACCCCCACGGCCACCGGCGCATCCCACTCCTCCCCATCGCCCTCGCCACCACCCTCCTCCTAGCCGCCACCCCCACCCACGCAGTCGAACCCAGCGAACGCCTGGCCAACCCCGTCCTGGAAGCCCGCGCCCGCACCATCAGCGAGGGCCTCCGCTGCCTCGTCTGCCAGAACGAGTCGATCGACGAATCCGGCGCCGACCTCGCCCACGACATCCGCATCTTCCTGCGCCAACGCCTGACCGCCGGCGACACCGACGCCCAGGCCATCCAGGCCGTCGTCAACCGCTACGGCCAGTTCGTCCTGCTGAAGCCCCCCGTCGAACCCGCCACCTACATCCTCTGGTACGGCCCCCCAGCCCTGGTCGTCATCGGCCTGGCCGGCAGCCTGCTGTGGCTCCGCCGCCGCCAGCCCATTCCAGCCGACACCGCCCCCCTAAGCCCCGAGGAAACCACCCGCCTCGACGGACTGATGCAGGAGCACGACGGTTGATCCTACCGTTCCTGCTGGCGCTGCTCGCGTTCCTGGCGCTGCTGCCCATCCTCGCCCCGCTCCTCCGAGGCAGCCGGCCCACAGCCGCGCGCGCCACCTTCGACCAGGCGGTCTACCGCGACCAGTTGCGCGAACTCGACCGCGACATCGCCCGAGGCGTCCTCACCCTCACCGAAGCCGACGCCGCTCGGCTTGAGGTCCAACGCCGCCTGCTCGCCGCAGACAGGCAACCGACCGCCCCGCAGCGCCTGACCCGCAGCCCGATCCTCGCCATCATCGTCTTCATGTTCGTCGCCGCCGGATCCCTCGCCAGCTACCTATGGCTCGGTGCCCCCGGCATCCCGGACGAGCCATTTTCAGCGCGCCAAGTCGAACTGGCAAAGGCCAACACGCCATCGCCACTGGAACGCGCCACCGAAACCCTGGCGGAGAAGCTGAAACAGAACCCATCGGACGCAAACGGCTGGCTGCTGTACGGCCACAGCCTGGCGATGCTGCGCGAATGGGACCAGGCCGAGGCCGCCTACAGCAAAGCCATCGCCCTGGGCCAAAACAGCCCCGACGTCCTCGGCGACCACGCCGAAATCATGGTGATGCAAGCCGGCGGCACCGTCACTCCGGCGGCGGAAGCCGCCTTCCAGCAGGTCCTGAAAACCGATCCCAGCAGCGGCAGCGCCCACTACTACCTCGCGGTCGCCGCCATGCAGGCCGGCGAGCCACGCAAGGCCATCGAGGGCTTCCAGACGCTGCTGGCCCAACTACCCGAAGATTCATCGCTGCGCCCGCAACTCGGCCAGAAAGTGGCCCAGGCCGCGCAGGCCGCCGGCATCCCCGTGCCCGAACTGGCGAAAGGAACCCCGCCACCGGCACCCGGCCCCGACGCCAAGACGATGGCCGACGCGGCGAACATGCCCGACGCACAGCGGCGAGCGATGATCGACAGCATGGTCGCCGGCCTGGCCGCGAAACAGGCCGCCGATCCGGCCAATCTGGATGGCTGGCTGCGCCTCGGCCGAGCCTATGCCGTGCTGCATCAGGCCGACAAAGCCGCCGACGCCTACGACAAGGCGGCGGCATTGAAACCGGGCGATACCTCGATCCGCCTGCAGGAAGTGCGAGCGCTGCTGCAAGACCACGCGCCCACGGACAAACTGCCGCCTCGGGTGATCGACCTGCTCAATCATGTCCAGACGACCGATCCGGACCAACCGCTGGTGCTGTGGTATCTGGGCATCGCGGCCGCCCAGGACGCTCACCTCGATGACGCTCGGCGCTACTGGACCAAACTGCTGACCCTGGTGCCGCCCGGCAGTGACGACGCGCGCATGCTGCGTTCCGCCCTGGACGCACTGTCCGCGCATCGATCCGACCCCCAGACGCCACCCGGGGCTTCGCCCCAACCCGCGGCACACTAGGCGGCACGGGTCACCAAGCCTCATTCAAGGTGCAGCTTCCGGCGCAGAGCCTGACCCGGATCGGCGGACCCCGACGCGGGCAGATGCTGCATTTCCTGGGGCACACTGGCCGCGTTGCTCATCTGGTCGCGCAGGTCCTGTGTCAGCGCCCTTGCATCCTGCTGGTCGTGGATGACATGCGGCGTGATCAACACCAGCAGCTCGGTCCGGGTACGCTGGTTGGACTGCTGGCCGGCCAGGAAACCCAGCACCGGGATGTCCTTCAGCCACGGAATGCCCTGGTTGCTGCGGCTGACGTTATCGGTGATCAGCCCGGCCAACCCCACTGTCTGCCCATCCTGCACAACCACGCGGGAAACGACCTGCCGTTCGTTGAACGTCGGTGAGTTGATCCCCGACGTGCCCGACACGGCGGTGGTCGATGTCGCGACACTGCTGACCTGCTGCTGCACATCCAGCGTGACCAGGCCACCGCTGTTCACGCGCGGCGTCACCTGCATGATGACCCCGGTCGGCTGATAGTTGATCGAGTTGGTGACGGCCGAGTCCGCGGTCAGCGTACTGGTCGTGGTGCCGGTCAGATAAGGCACCAGGCTGCCGACCATCAACGATGCCTGCTGGTTATCCAGCACCATGATTTCGGGCGACGACAGCACATGCACGGTGGTCACCGCCTGTAGCGCGGACAGCACGAACGGCGCCCCGCCCGACCCGGTGCCGCCCACGACGAAACCCGGAAAATTCGTGTTGAGCTGGGAGGCAACCAGCCCCGCCGGCCCCAGCGACTGCGACGCCCCGCTCAGCACGCCGTTCACCCCGCCGGAGCGGAAAAACCATTGCGTGCCGTATTGCAGCGCGTCGTTCAACGTCACCTCGGCGATGGTGGCGTCGATGCGGACCTCCAGCGGCAGGATATCGACCTTGTGCAGCATCGTTACGACCGCCTCCTGCTCCCGCGGCGTCGCATAGATCATCACGGCATTGTTCTGCTCGTCTGGAATAATCCGTATCCCATCCGAAACGTCAGCATTGTTGCCGCCGTTCAATCCACCCAACAGCGGGCTTGCATCCGCCGCTGCCTGCTGTGTGCCGCCCGAGCCCGCGGCCGGCGCGTTGTTCTGCGTCCCCACCCCCTGCGCACCACCGACACCCGAGCCGGTGCCTGGCGCCGCGCCGCCGCCGATCCCGCCGGACAGGCCGCTCAACGATGACGACGCACCGCCGCCGCCGCCCGTCTGGCCGGACATCAGGCTGTTCATCGCTGCCGCCTTATGGCTGCTGGGCCGCGCCGTGACATTGTTCGGCGTGTAGGCCTGCTGCAGCAGGTACGCGACATCGTCGCTATGACTGTTCTGCAGATAGTAAACGTGCCAGTTGCGCACCGTTTCCTGCCAGGTCCGCGCGACCATCGCGTAGATCCGGCGCGAGTCGTCGATGTAGCGCTGCTGGCTCGACACCAGCAGCACACTGTTCATCCGCTCCATCGGCATGGCGCGCACGACCCCCGCCAACGGCTCGCCACGCTGGCTGCCGAACGCGTCCATCAGGGCGGAGGCGAAATCCTTCGCGCTGCCCGCGGGGACCGGCAGCAACGCATAGGACTGTCCCGCCAGGGCATCGACGTCGAACGCCTGCACCAGGCTGACAAGCGCCTCCCGGGCACCGGGCTCGCCACCGACGATCAGGGTGTTGCTGCCGCCGCCGGCAATGATCTTGGCGTTGTTTCCGGCGTACGGTTGCAGCAGCTTGGCGAGATCCTCGGCCGACGCGTAGCGCAATCGCACGACAACGCTTCCCGCGGCCGCGCTGCTACCGGCCAGCGCGGGTGCGGCCGCGGCCCCGGCCGGCACGACGCGATACAGCGAACCCGATTGCAGCAACGCCGCCCCGCTCTGCGCCAGCATCGTCTGCAACGCAGCAAGCAGCTCCGTCTGGTCGAGCGGCCGGACCGTGCGGAACGTCGCGGTGCCATGCACGGTTGGATCGATCGCGTAATTGACCTTCAGCATGGTGCCAAGGATCTGCGCCACCACCTCCCGTATGTCAGTGTCGGCGAAATTGAGCACGACGTTCCCCGTCCCGCCCCCGTTCGGCACACTCACGGCCGTTCCCGGTTTCGTTCCATATGAAACCTGTGCCGGCAGCATCGCGTCCGGGACGCCGACGCTGCCGTCGATCCGCGGGGACGCCGCGCCGGCCGAACTCGAAACCGGCGGCAGTGGCTCCAACGCAGGGTTCACCGCCGGGGCGCAGCCCGCGAGTGCCGTCAAAGCCGCCAGCGTCGCCGGGAAACATCGGTTCACGTTGCATTATCCTACGCGATCGGCCCGATATCGGTCCTCGGGACGGGTAAGCCGGATGCTCCGGCGGGGTAGAAATCCATGAAAACGGCCAGAATCGGCTGCCGGACGCCGCCACCAAGCTCAAACCCGTGCGGACCCCTCTAACCCAGGTCGAACGGACAGTCGGCGCTCAGGTCAGGCCACGTCATGGCGGGCGATGTCCGGAATGGACGAACATCATGGTTGCCGAACGAATAACCTGGGCCTGATATGCCTGGTTGAGGACGGGTGTGTGGGAATGGTAGTCGCCGATCGCACGCAGCAGATCGCCCCGCGTCTCCACCAGATAGGAATGGAGAATAAGGCCGGCGGCCGCGATGTTGAAACACGGCTGGTCAAGCAGGCGGCCGCGTACATCCGCCTCGCTCAGGTGGGTCAGATGGGACAGCGGCGATATCCAAAGCGTGTTGACCTGCATCACGCCGAGATCCTCGGACCCATCGGTATTCCGATGCACGACCCCGACGCCGCCCCCTTCCACGGCCTGGATCGAGGGCAGCACGCGTGGCGGAAGATGATACGCTGAGGCGACGAGAACCATGCAGGTCACAAACGGGATCACAATGGCTCTACGTCCTCTGTCCGGCGCGAAGATCATCCACGAAGACCCATCGTCTCGCGGGGCGGCGGTGCCAGGTGCATTCCATTCAGGCCGTATATCGCAGCCGATGTCCGGGGAAAACCGCTCGTTCTGTAGTGAAGACAACTTGTCACCAGACTGACACTTGCCGCGCTGCGCTTGCCACGCCTACAGGGACGCCGCCAATAGGGGGTCATTCCGGTTTACTATGCGTGACAGTCCGGTGTTATTTCGAAAAGCAACCGAATCCCGCGACCAGGGATTTACCCTTCTGGAACTTCTTGTCGTCATCGTGATTCTCGGGTTGCTGATCGGCCTGGTCGCGCCGGCGGCATTGCGCCAGCTTGGCGGCGCCCGCGTGTCGGTCGCCCACCAGTCGATCGAACGCCTTTCATCGGTGCTTGATCTCTACAAGCTGGACGTCGGACTCTATCCGACGACCGAACAGGGCCTAGAGGCGCTGGTCGAGCGTCCGGCGGATGTCGAGGCGTGGAATGGCCCCTATCTGAAGGGCGGCAAGGCCCCGGCCGACCCCTGGAATCACCCGTATGTTTACAGCAGCCCGTCAACCCGAAGCGGCCACGATTACGACCTGTGCTCGCACGGACCGTCAGGCGGTGACGCGGGGCAGGACATGATCTGCAACCCGTAATGCCAACCGCCGTTGCGTCCGGATTCTTGCCTCCCAGCCTCTCTTACAAACCCCGTCCACCCGCAACTCTCATCGTGACCACGTCAGTATCCGATAGCTCGGCCCACCATCCGTCACGCCGATCCGAACATCCGCATGGCGAGTGAACCGGGCTCCATTGGGCCCACCGGCCGTCGCCGTGATCGCGATCGTGCCGGAGGACGATGCGGGCGTGCCCACGATCTGGCTTCCGGCGACATCAGCCAGCGCCGCCGCGACGGCCGGGTCGGCCGCACCCGGCTCCGGAGCACCCATGTTGTAGATCGACAGATGCGGCGCCAGCCGAACCAGCATGTCCGGCGTCATTCCCAACACATCCCCCAGTTCGGCGATGCTTTGGAACGGCTGCCCCGGCGGTCCGTAAGGCTTCCCGGCCGCGCTGTATTGCGAGGCCTTGGCGCCCCCGGGTAAGGCGGTCGCGTTGTCGCTCCGCCAGTCCACGATGGCCGCCGCGAGTGTCTCGGACGTCCCCTCGGCGACGCCCACGTGCCGCAGCAGCGCCTGCAACAGGGATGGCGGCGCGGTATTCGGGTTGACCTTCCCCGCCTCATTCTCCACCCGGATCCGCACCCGGCCACGGACCATGTCACCGAATGCCAACGGCTGGCCGGACGTGGCCAGCGCATGAAAAACGACGTCGTAGATCGCACCGTCCGCTTCCGCCTGAAGCCGGGCGTTTTCCCGCAGATTGCCGGCCAGTTGCGCCTCGGTACGTCCGGTTCCGGCGATGCCGAAGACCAGCAAGGCCAGCAGGACCATCGTCCAGAGCACGATCAGCAGGGCAAACCCCCGTTCTCGGTGCCTCAGCCGTCCCCCTCGGTCCAACAGTGCCGGACTCACCGCGCGATGCCGGCGCGGATCGAAAACGCATCTGACCCGTTTTCGGCGCGGGTCACCGATGCGACGAAGGCGGGATCCTTGATGACCGGGCTGGCGGCCAGTACGCCGATCAACCTCGCCGCCGCCCTCGACTCGCCGGTGATCTCCAGCCTGCCCGCGCGTATGGTTAGACCTGTCAGGAACGTGTCGTCGGGCAGCGCGGCGGTGACGGCGGACAACACGGCCAGCGGATCGCCGACACGGCCGTGCTCCGCGGCAACCAGGGTGGCGGCCGAGGACGCACGTGCGATCCGCGCCCGCAGCGTCTCCGCCAATCGCACATTCGGCTCCAGCGCACTGATCCGGCTTTCAACGTCCGCTCGGGCGATGGATTGCAGGGCACAGGGCAGCACAATGGCAGCAGCGGCCAGGACCGCGATTCCGCCAAGCCCGATCCGCAGATTGCGCTGCCGTCGTTGCCTGGATGCCGCCATGTGTCCGAACGGGATGATGCGCGCCGCACCCGATGGTGTCGCAGCCTCCAGCCAGGACGCGGCGATGCCGAACGCCTCAATCGCCGCGGTCAAGGACGGCACGGCGGCTTTCGGCACGAAGGAAAGACGGACATGCAGGCGCCGTCGGTCCCGATCGCGCCGTATGACCGACGCGACCCAGAACAGTTCCTCGGCAGCGAACGGCGTGATGCTGTCCATCTCGTAGCGCAGCACGCTCGCCAGGTCGGCTTCCGCCGCGAGCGGCAATGCGAAGGTCCGTTCGAGCAGCACATCGCCGGGAACCTGCACGGCGATCGGATACCGCCGGTCGAGTTTCCGCAGGATGGATCGCGCCTGGTCCGTCCCTGCCGCATCCAGCGCGAAATGGCCGAGCACCGACTCCGTCCCCGCGCGCCGTGTGCTCAGGCGGATCGTCGGTGGCGCCGCTTGCGGATGCCCATCCATCGAAACGACGCAGGCATCCGGCGCACCGTCGGTTCGATTGCGCATGGCCGGTGGGATCAGGTCCAGCATCTGCCTGATCCACCAGCTCGGAAGGTCGTTCAGCATGAAGGCGGCATTGTCATGTTCCGTATGGCTGACGCATCGGGGCCACGATGATCTCCGGCCAGTGGCGCGGGTCGCCCTTGGCAAACGCGATTCGTATGCGCACCAGCGCCGGCAGCGATGAATTGCTCCAGTGCGCCACCCACTGGCCGCCGCCATTTGATGACGGTTCCCAATAGGCGAATTCGATAGGGTCGACACCGCCGAGAATCGCGCTGTCGGTCGCCCGGGGCGGTGGTCCAAACCGCACCGCATGCAGCCTGGGCGTCCATCGCAGCACCAGCCGATGCGCGCCGTCCACCAGCAGGACGGCATCGATCGGCTGCGCATCCAGCCCGGTCGCGCCGTTCGGCAGGATCGTCGCGAAACCCAGGCTGTGTTCGGCGCCCGCCACCATCGTCGGCTGATCGCTGCTGCCGGGGTCCATCTGTTCGATCAGATTGCGCAGGACACGGTCGGTGGTTTCCAGCCCGTCGCGTGCATCGATCGTGCGGGTCTGCATGGCTCGGGCGTGCAGGCCGAACCGCACGCCCTGGCTCAGGCCGATCATCACGAACCCGAACACCACCAGGGCGACCAGGATTTCCAGCAGCGTGAACCCGCGCTCAGCTCGCGTCATGGACCCGGCCGCGTCGCGGCGCCGAGGCGCTCGCTATCGAGTTCCACAGACCGCCGGCTGCCGTCCACCCACGACACGGCGACGCTGACGGCATACAGCGCGGTCAATGCGGTCGTCCCGAGCGGGGTGATTCGCTCCCGCCAATGGAAGCCCTGCCCATCATCACCCTGGCGGTCGCCTGCCGTCAGGCTGCCCGCCGTCAGCGCTGCCAGGCGCGACTGTGCTCTGGTCACTGCTTCCTCGTACCGGCCGGCGATCTGCGCCGAACGCAGTCCCTCCAGCGTGCCATGGAACAACACACCCAGCGCGAGCGCGGCGATCACGAACGCAACCAGCACTTCCAGCAAGGTGAACCCGCGCTCAGCCCGCGCCATCGAGGCTCACCCGCCCGGTCAGCCAGTCGACCAGGACCAGCCGCACAAATCCCCCCTGCCCCAGCGCGATTCGCCCACCGTTGGAACTGCCGTCCGGCGCGAACCGGATGGCGACGATGCGGCCGGTGGCAGGCTGGCCGGTGAACGATGCCGCGGCGACGCCGACGCCGCGCGGCAAGGTCTCGACGGGTGAACCGTCGATCCGCAGGGCATGCGCGGCGATGTCGAGCGAGACGGAAACCGGCTGATCCAGCGCAATGGCCCGCGACCGTGCCAGGCGCATCGCCTGTGCCACCTGCCGCGCCGCCACCCGCGCATCCAGCGCCGCGCTGTGCATCGGACCGCGCGCCATCACCAGGCCAAGCGTCAGGCCCAGCACGACCAGCACCACGATCATCTCGATCAGCGTGAAGCCCGCCGTGGGGTGGCCTTTCACGGCAACGCCGAGGTCAGTTCGCGAGGTCATTGAGGCTCAACATCGCCAGCAGCAGCGATGAGACGATGGCCGCAACAGCGGCGCCCATCACGATGGTGATCGCCGGCACCAGCAGCGAAACCAGCCGCTGCACGCCGATCCGGGTCTTTTCCTCGTGGATTTCCGCGGCACGCAGGGCCATTTTTCCGAGTTGAGCGGTCTCCTCGCCCAGCCGCAGCAGGTAGATCGTGCGGCGTGGAAACACGCCGGACTCGCCCAGCGGGCCGGCGAGTCCGGCTCCCCCCTTGGCGGACGCCGTGGCG
Organism: Acidisphaera sp. S103; assembly: GCF_009765975.1. Lineage (GTDB taxonomy): Bacteria > Pseudomonadota > Alphaproteobacteria > Acetobacterales > Acetobacteraceae > Rhodopila. Next base: position 256,412 of record NZ_LMUJ01000042.1, read on the forward strand.
CGATCGATCGCCTGCACCCCCGCGCTGTTGCCGACAGTGTCGCGGACGATGGCCAGGGCGCCGATCAGTGGAACGCCGTTCAACACCAGCGTTCCCAGGGTCCGGCTGAACCGGGCGGCGACGATGTCGCGGGACAGCGTGCCGATGACCGGCAGCCGCAGCAGCCACCGGTCCACCAGCAGCCTTGGCGCCGGCATGCGCAGCGCCTGCCGCGCGGCCACACACAGCGCGGCCAGCAGCAACAGGATGTAGATCCCGTCCTGTGAAACAAAAGCGCCGACGGCGATCAGGATCTGCGTCGGACGGGGCAATGCCACGCCGTTCTGCTCGAACAGCGGTACGAACTGGGGCAACACCTCGGTCAGCAGCAGGGTGATCGACCCGATCGCCGCGACCATCAGCAACGTCGGGTAGATCATCGCGGACTGCACCGTGGCGGTCAGGGCGCGCTCACGCTCCAGCAGCGTGGCGAGCCGTTCGAGAATCGCCGCCAGCGTGCCGCCGGCCTCCCCGGCTCGGACGAGGCCGACATAAAGCCGGGAAAAACTGCCGGTATGCCGGGTCAGCGCGGCGGCAAGGGAACTGCCGTCGCGCACTGCCTGCCTGATCTCGTCCAATACCCGTGCAACGCGCGGATTAGGAGCAGTTTCCACCAGGAAACGCAGCGCCCGGTCCATGTCCTGGCCAGCGTCCAGCATGATCGCCAACTCGCGGGTGATATTCGTGACCTCCTGGCGGCTGAGGCCTCGACGGCGGCCGAATTCCATGGTCAGCAGGTCGCGGATCGAGAACCCCGGGGCGGCCGGCTCCACCCGGGCCGGAACCTGGCCTTGCCGCCGCAGTTGCAGGATGACGGCGGCTTCGTCCGCAGCGTCAGTGGTGCCTCGGACCAGTTCCCCGGTTGCGGTTATGGCGCTGTAGCGGAACGCTGGCATCACGCCTCCGAACGGATGCTGCGGGTCAGTTCTTCCAGCGTCGTTGTGCCGGCCAGCACCGCATCCAGACCGGCATCGAACAGCGTGACCATGCCGGCCTCGACCGCGATCCGCTCGACGTCCGCGTGGCCGGCGCCGGCGAAGATCGCCCGTTCCAATGCGACGTCAGGGCGCAGGAATTCCGCGATCGCCAGGCGGCCCCGATAGCCTGTCCCACGGCATTGCGGACACCCCGTGGCGTGCCACAGCCGCACCGGACCGCCGTCGCAGCGCCGTTCCAGCCCGAAGCGGCGGATCAGTTCGGGGGACGCGTCTTGCTGCCGCCGGCAGTGCGTGCACAGCCGGCGCACCAGGCGCTGGGCCAGGACGCCACGCAGCACCGCCGTCAGCAGATAGTCCTCCACGCCCATGTCGCGCAGCCGGGTGATGGTGGCGGCGGCGGAGTTGGTGTGCAGGGTCGAAAGCACCAGATGTCCGGTCAACGCGGCCTGCACGGCGATCTGCGCGGTTTCCAGGTCGCGGATTTCGCCGACCATGATCACATCGGGGTCCTGCCGCAGGATGGAGCGCAGCAGGCTGGCGAAGGTCAGGCCGATCTGCGGCTTCACCTGGATCTGGTTGACGCCGCGCAACTGGTATTCGATCGGGTCCTCCACGGTGACGATCTTGCGCGCCGCGGAATTCAGTGACAGCAAGCCGGTGTACAACGTGGTGGTCTTGCCGCTGCCGGTCGGGCCGGTGACCAGCACGATGCCGTTCGGCAGATCCAGGGCTTCGTTCAGCCGCCCCACCACGTTTTGCGGCAAACCGAGCCTGGCATAGTCGAAGGTGACGGTGCTGCGGTCCAGGATACGCAGGACCACGGTTTCCCCGTACAGCGAGGGGATGGTGGACACGCGGAAATCGATCTCGTGGCCGCGCACCGCCAGCTTGATGCGGCCATCCTGCGGCAGGCGGCGTTCCGCGATATCCAGCCTGGCCATGATCTTGATCCGCGATGTGATCGCGGCGGTCAGGCGGCCGGGGGGCGACTCCGCCTCCGACAGGACGCCGTCATAACGATACCGCACACGCAGGCGGTCCTCGAACGGCTCGATATGAATATCGGATGCCTGGGTTTCCACCGCTCGGGCGATGATCTGGTTGACCAGCCTGATCACCGGGGCCTCACTGGCGAGGTCCTTGAGCCGCTCCGCATCCTCTTCCATCGGTTCGGCGTCGACGCTTTCGGGTTCGTCCCCGGTGGCGGAATCGCCTTCGGGATACAGACGCTCGAACGCGGCCTCCAGCTCGATCGGGGTCGCGATCCGGATGGCGACCGGCAAGCCGGCGGCGGCGGCAACGGATGCCGGAACGAAACTATCGAGCGGATCGGCCACCGCCAGGGCCAGTGTGCCGTTGTCGATTCTCAACGGCAGGGCGCGGACGTTGCGCAGGAACCTGGCGCCGAGGCGTTCGGGAAACAACGGTTCGCCGGCGGGGTACTGATCCGCGGCGACCAACGGAACGCCCAGCGAGATCGCATAGGCTTCCGCCAATGCGCGTTCCGCCACGATACCCAGGCGGATCACCACGATGTCCAGCCGCTGCCCGGTTTCGGCCGCCACGCGGCCCGCGCGCTCGATCGCCTTCTGGTCGCAATGGCCACCGGCGATCAGATGGTCGATAACGCGATTGATGGCGTCGTCGCCTGCGTCCACAATCGTATCTACGCTGATACCCGTCACATTTGCGTAACCTTCGCCAGCCCGTTGACCAGCGGGCGAATTGTCCGAAAGCGGGTGCCATGGCAAGTGACAGGCATGTTGCAGTCGCGTGTCCCTGCCAGCGATCGCGAAAGGAAGTGCTTGCTTGACCTCCTTGTTCCTGCCGGTCCTTGCAGCGCCGTTTGTCGGCAGCTTTCTCGGCGTGCTGATCGCTCGCCTGCCGGCTGGGCTGCCCATCGCCATGGCACGATCGCACTGTGAGACATGCCGACGGACGCTGGCGCCGTTCGATCTGGTGCCGCTTCTCAGCTACGCCGCATTGCGAGGCCGCTGCCGGACCTGCCGCGCGCCGATCGACGGACAGCACCTCGCGATCGAGCTTGCGGCCCTTGGCGTGGCGCTGTGGGCGTTGACGGTGGATGCGGAACCGATCCGACTGTGGATCGATTGCGGATTGGGCTGGGTGCTGCTGGCGTTGGCATGGATCGATTGGCGGCACTTCCGGCTGCCGGACGTGCTGACGCTGCCATTGTTGTTGGCCGGCCTGGCAGTCACCTGGCTGGAAGCGCCAGAGGACGTGACGGACCACGCCATCGGGGCAATCGCCGGCTATCTGGGTTTCCGCACAATTGCCTTGATATACCGCGCGGTTCGCGGGCGGGACGGATTGGGCCAGGGCGACGCAAAGCTGCTCGCGGCGGGCGGCGCCTGGTTGGGATGGATGGTGTTGCCGCAGGTCATCCTGATTGCCGCGATCAGCGGCATCGCCGCCGCCCTGGCCTCCACCATCGTCCGGCACGGCCGGCTGAGTGGCGCCGCGATGATCCCATTCGGCCCGAGCCTGAGCCTGTCGATCTGGATTCTGTGGCTTTACGATCCGAATGGCGGATGGATGTCCTTCTACATGTGATGGTTTCCAACGAAACCGCCATCGCCCTGGCGTCGCGGCATATCACGACACGGTCCGGCATCAGTTGATTCGTCATGGCTCGGCATCTGTCGATTCGTCATGGCCCGGCGGTCAGTCCGGGCCATCCGCCCCAGTAAGATGCCGGACCAGATGACCCGCACTTCACTGACCCAAAACAAGGCCGATGGGTCAACGTCAACGGCCGCCAACATAAAATCGGACCACCGGGGACCGCCCGTGGAGCGAGACCTGCCACGACTTTGTGATGACACGCTTCGCCTCCCGTTCCCTCCCGCCTCGGCCCATGACTAAATTCGCTATTGCGACGCATTCTCATTACTATCACACTTCCCTCCGCAACCTGGAGGTCCGCCCGTGGGCCAGATCGTCGCCTTCCCCATTCCGCCAACGCCCTACCCCGATCTCGCCGCCGATCTGGACCCGGCCGAGTGCGTCCTGCTGATCGCCATCCGGTCCTGGGTCGAATGTCACCGGCAGGACGAGGACCCTATCCCCCGCCTGTGCCTGGGTCTTGAAAGCACAGGTGCACCAGATGCCGCCTTCTCGGTCGACGGGCTGATGACGGTGGTGGCGCGCACCGTTGCCCGTCAGGTCGAAATCCATTGTCCGCACTGTCCGCAGCTATCGCTCGACGAAAAGAACCTCCTGCTGGCGGCCAGCCTGGCGCAGGCAGGCAACCGCCACCTGGCGGAAAAGGTGCTGCGGACGACGCTGCTGTCAGGTCAGGGGGCCGACTCCGCCATCGGCCCGCTGGAAGACCTCGGCGCGCTGTTCGCGGACGCCAAACTGTTCCTGCCCCGCCGCCGACTGCCCACCACGGCCCCATGCGGCGAGCGGGAGGCATGGTCCCCGCCGCGTATGCTGCATTGAACCCGTTCGAGGAGGTGCCCATGACGATCGTCCGCTCCCTTGGCGTCACCATCCTTGTCGCGCTGATGTCCGCCCATCGAGAGGCGGCGGACCGAGGCGGATATGACCAGGACACGATCGAGGCGATCGATGCCTATCTGTGCGGGAAGACGGAACGGCCGGCCGATCCGGCTATCGAACCGCCGCGATCATATAATTGACTGCCATGTCGCGTCCGGTCCGCCACTGACCGGTCAGCGGGTCGGCCAGCAGACCGGTGCTCAGGCCGACCCGCAACCCAGCCGAACGCAGCATCCCGGCCAGTTCCGCCGGCGTGATGAACGCTTTCCAGTCATGCGTCCCCACCGGCAGCATCCGCAGCACGTACTCCGCCCCAAGTTTACCGACGACCCATGACCGCCTGGTCCGGTTCAGGGTGGACAGCACCAGCACGCCACCGGGTTCCAGCAACGCGGCCAGAACGCGGACAAAGGCCGCGGGGTCGGGGACATGCTCGATCACCTCCAACGCGGTGATGACGGGGAAACTCCGGCCCTCGGACAGAAGGTCTTCCGCCAGGCAGGCGCGATAGGTCAGGTCCATCCCCTGCCCCTCGGCATGCGCCCGGGCGGCCTGGATCGCCTCGCCGGCGGCATCGATTCCCAGGACGGCGTGACCTTTCCTGGCCAGGGCCTCGGCCGCCAGGCCCGCGCCGCAGCCGACATCCAGGATCCGGGTCGGCCCGTGCAGCAGGGCCTCGATCCAGCCGATTCGGGCCGGGTTCATCCGGTGCAGCGGCTTCATCGGGCCGTTCGGATCCCACCAGCGCGACGCCAGGCGGTCGAATTTCCCGACTTCCTCGGCCGAGACGGTACCGCTGGTCATGGTTGCTCCTCTTGCCTGTCATCAGTATGTGTGCGCCCGCACATCAACTTGGCAACTGTTCATGGCCCGTATCGTGATGAAATTCGGCGGCACGTCCGTCGCCGACCTCGACCGTATCCGCAACGTCGCCCAGCGCGTGAAACGCGAAGTGGAGCATGGCAACGAGGTTGCCGTGGTCGTCTCCGCCATGTCCGGCGTTACCAACCAACTGGTCAAATGGTGCACCGAGCTGTCGCCGCTGCACGATGCTCGGGAGTATGACGCGGTGGTGGCGACGGGCGAGCAGGTGACGTCGGGGCTGCTGGCAATTTGTTTGCAGTCGATGGGCATCGACGCGCGTTCCTGGCAGGGGTGGCAGATCCCGTTGCGGACCGACTCGGCGCATGGGACGGCGCGGATTCAGTCCATTGAAGGGGCCGAATTGGTGCGGAGGATGGGCACCGGGCAGGTGGCGGTGGTCGCGGGGTTCCAGGGTGTTGCGCCGGATAATCGAATCGCGACGCTGGGGCGCGGCGGGTCGGATACCTCCGCGGTGGCGCTGGCGGCGGCTTTGAAGGCGGATCGCTGCGACATCTATACCGACGTGGATGGGGTTTATACGACCGACCCTCGGATCGTGCCGAATGCGCGCAAGCTGGCGAAAATAGCGTATGAGGAGATGCTGGAGCTGGCATCGGTGGGCGCGAAGGTCTTGCAGACCCGCAGCGTCGAGTTGGCGATGAACGAACGGGTGCGGGTGCGGGTGCTGTCCAGCTTTTCGGACGCGCTGGCGAATGACACCGAAGGCACCCTGGTGGTGGATGAGGACGAGATCGTGGAAAAAGAGAATGTGGCCGGGATCGCGTATTCTCGGGATGAGGCGAAAATCACGGTGACGCGGGTGCCGGACCGGCCGGGCATTGCCGCCGCCATTTTCGGGCAGTTGGCGGAGCAGAACGTCAACGTCGACATGATCGTGCAGAATGTTTCCGCCGATGGGACCACGGATATGACGTTCACGGTGGGCAAGGCCGATCTGCCTCGGGCGCGGGCGGCGCTGGGCGAGATCAAGGGGCAGATCAACTACACCGAGCTGCTGGAAGACCCGAATGTCGCGAAGATCAGCGTCGTGGGGGTGGGCATGCGAAGCCACTCGGGGGTTGCCAATACGATGTTCAGTGCGCTGGCGGACAAGGCGATCAATATCCAGGTGATCTCCACCAGTGAGATCAAAGTCAGCGTGCTGATCGCCGCGGAATATACCGAGCTGGCGGTGCGGGCGCTGCATACGGCGTATGGCCTCGATGCCTGATTTAGAAGCGGCGCGGGAGCGGCTGGACCGGCTTTGGGCTCGGGGGGCGGCGTTCTTGGGCTGCCCGTATGCGATTATGGGCGGGGCGATGAGTTGGGTCAGCGAGAAGACCCTTGTCAGCGCCATTTCCAACGCCGGCGGGTTCGGGGTGATTGCATGCGGGGCGATGTCGCCGGCGCAGTTGGCGGAACAGATCGTGGGGACTCAGGCGCTGACGGATCGGCCGTTCGGGGTGAACCTGATCACCATGCATCCGGAGCTGAATGACCTGATCCGGGTGACGCTGGAGGCTGGCGTCGGGCACATCGTGCTGGCGGGCGGGGTGCCTCCGGGGCCGGCGGTGCGGGCGGTGAAGGATGGGGGGGCGAAGCTGATCGCGTTCTCCCCTGCCCTGTCGTTGGCCAAGCGGCTGGTCCGGTCGGGGGCGGATGCGATCGTGATCGAGGGGTCGGAAGCCGGGGGGCATATCGGGCCGGTGTCGCTGACCGTGCTGGCGCAGGAGATTCTGCCGCATTTGAAGGATGTGCCGGTGTTCGTGGCCGGTGGACTGGGACGGGGTGAGGCGATCCTGGGGTATTTGGAGATGGGAGCTTCGGGGGCTCAGTTGGGGACGCGGTTCGCGGCTTCGGAGGAGTCGATCGCGCATCCGAAATTCAAGAAGTTCTTTGTGCATGCGAACGCCAGGGATGCGATGCCTTCGGTGGAGTTGGACCCTCGGTTGCCGGTGATCCCGGTGCGGGGGTTGGTGAATGATGGGACCCGGAAGTTCCTGGAGCACCAGGCGGAGACTCGGGACAAGCTGGTGGCTGGGGCGGTGACGAAGGAAGAGGCTCAGTTGCTGGTGGAACGTTTCTGGGCCGGGGCGCTGCGGCGGGCAGTGATCGAGGGGGATATCGAGACTGGATCTGTCATGGCGGGGCAGTCTGTGGGGATGGTTACTTCGGTGCAGCCGGTGGCGGAGATCATTCAGGAGCTGATTGGTCAGGCGGTTGGGGCTTTGGCGGGGCGGTAGGCAGATTTGTTTCTTATCGGAAGGATTCATGGTTCGTTAATATCCGCGGCGTAAGACCTTTCGGCGTCGGCACGAACGCCTAGGCAAGTCTTATAAGGCGGATTAGCGGGATGAAGGTGGATGAAGGGGATTTGCGGTTTTTGGCGCCGGTGACCGAACGGGTTATTGGGTGTGCTTTTCGGGTTGCCAATTTGCTCGGGCATGGGTTTGTTGAGAAGGTTTATGAGAATGCCCTGGCGCATGAGATGCGAAAGTGTGGGCTTGGGGTCGTGCAGCAGCGGGGGATCGTGGTCTTTTATGACGGCGTGATTGTTGGCGAATATACCGCCGATCTGCTGGTCGAGGATCAGGTTATCGTTGAACTCAAGGTTGTGGGCGCGCTGAGTGATGTGCATGTCCCGCAATGCCGGAATTACTTGCGGGCGACCGGTAAGTCGTTGTGTCTGCTGATCAATTTTGGCCAGCCCAAAGTCGAAATTCGCCGCATCACCGCTGCGGCCTGATCGCGAGCGCCATCCCTTTCATCCCCCTCTTATCCCGCCTAATCCGCCTTAAAAGAGGGGTGCTATGGCCGGGCACACGGCTTCGGGCGTCCCGGTCTTGACGGTATCCGAAGGGCGGTGTCACGGCGCTTGGTGGTAGCCCGGTCTGGCGGGGCTTGCGCGGCTGTTCGTGGGCAATTCGTGGTTGGCTAAACTGGATCTGGCTATGGCTTCGTGGATGGCTTGGCGCAGGCCGGTTTCATCGGAGTGCTGCTTCCAGGGTTGGGTGCTCAACCATGTCTCAAAAGCCGCGTCCTGAGAATTTAGGTCGTCTTCTGAGACTTGGTGTTCGATCCTGGGGGCTGAGTTCGCTGTTGGTGCCGGCTCGGGCCAGGCGGCTTGGTGGGGGGTGGCCTCCGGATCGACTGCGCCCAGCATTGAGCGTTCGGCGATGTGCAGGGTCCAGGCGTCTTGGTTGGCTGCGCCCTGCGTTGCCTCTCGCTTCTGGCGTAGGGCTTGCACCCGCATCAGGCGGGCGTGGGCGGACAGCGAGGTGCGCACCATCGATACGTATTGGGCGTTCAGGCGCATCATCAGTTGGATGTCGTCGGCGTTCTGACGGGTCAGGCGCAACATCTCCTCGGCCTGGGCCCGAGCGGCGATACACTGGGCGGCGAGATCGGCTTCGTTCGCGTTGACCGGGAGCAGCGCGGCCACCTTGGCGATGGCGGCATGGTCTCGGGTTCGCAACGCCTCCGGCGTGTCGTCAAGCGGCGGCGGCGACAGGGCGGTGAGGGTGTGGACGAGCTGGTAATATAGGTGCGTGGCGAGATCGGTGGTTTGGGGTGGTTGGGCGGAGGTTTCCATTCCTTAGTGGTAGGCTAATATAGGAAATAAGTCAAGGTTTGTTGCTGCTTCTGGTTCGGTTCATCGGGCGAACGTGGGCCGGTCGAGCCTGGCAGTGCCGCTGGATGTGCCGGCAAGGAAGAAAGCAAGAACCTAACGCAGATTTGGGCAAATGCACGCCGAACACGCAAATGGAGAGGATTATAGGCCGTTGGCCACGCGTTTGATCTCCATGCGTGGTTTGCCGAAGTTGAGCAGCAGGCCAAGCCGCATCCCGGATGCTTTGAGGTAATTGAGGCATTGGGCGTGATGCGCCTCGTCCAATGCTTTCGTGGCCTTCAATTCGACCAGAAGCGCCTGCTCGATCATCAGGTCGATGACGTACTCACCAACCACCATGCCATCATACAGAACCGAGACGCCGTGCTGCTGCACGACAGCCAGGCCGGCTTTCCGCAATTCATGCGCCAAGGCGTTTTCATACACCTTTTCCAGAAAACCGGCGCCGAGGGCATTGAGGACAATAAGGGCACAACCAATGACTCGTCTCGATAGGTCATTCAGCCTATTTTCATCTGCGTGTTCCGCGTGCATCGGCTTCCATCTGCGTTAGGTTCTTTCTACGCGATGCTGCCAGCAAAGACTTGCCAAAGGATTAACGCGCCGTCGCCCCGAAGCCGCTTATTGGCCGATGATGCGGGCCGCCTGCACATAGGTGAAACCGCCCTCGCCCGGCCAGGCTCGGCCGTCGGGATAGCGCAGTTCTGTTCCGGCGAGGTCCTTGTCATCCGCCAGGCGGGCGTTGACGCCCATATGGGTGTTTCCGAACCTCGACACGGCGCTGTCGGTCAGGATGAAGTGCGTCGTCGAGCCGCAATTGGCGCAGAACCGGATTTCCGCGGCCGGGTCTGCTTTGTCTGTCCGGCGATATCCGTTCGTTGGTCCGTCGATGCTGACGTCCGAGGGATGGAAATAGGCCCAGCGCGCGCCCGATTTGCTGCAGAGGGTGCAATTGCACTCATTGATGAAGTCCGGTCGCCTTGGGATTTCTAAGCGGACCTGGCCGCAGAGGCACGAGAGCTTCACCATCCCCGTATCATATCAGGAGAGCTGTCGTGCCGGTAGCCGCGGGTTGGTTTCCCACCACCTTTGCCGTCGTAGCTCGGCCGCGCCCGGTACCAGGTGTCAGATTTTGACCACCAGGTTCGCGGCGTCGGAGGAGTCGATCGCGCATCCAAAATTCGAGAGATTCTTTGTCATGCGAATGCGCGGGATGCGGTGCCCTCGGTGAAGTTATACCCCAGGCTGCCGGTGATCCCGACGCGGGTTTTCGGGAGGGTGACAAAAAAGAGGCGCAGTCACTGATGGGACGTTTCTGGGCCGGGGCGCTGTGGCTGGCGGTAGGGATGACGCAGCCACGCAGGAAATGAGATTATTCTCGTTTCGAGTATTCAGCCCCAACTACCGAGGTTCGGCCCAGAAACGGAATGGCGGCTCCGGAGTGAACTGAACCGAAGCCCGCCATTCGCTCTGCCTTGACGCCGTTCAGCCGGCTTCGATCCAAAGCGAACGAATATACATGTTGGGTCCTACCGCGCTCGAATCATTCGCTCATATCGCGTCAACGTGGGCGGTGGATCAAGCCGAACATATGGAAGCGCAGGATTGACGCCCCTAGGGTCTGGTGACAGGTTCTACAAACACAGTGGTCGGAGATCTTTCCATGAAGGTTCGCGAGGCCATCCGGCAATCTTTGTCTGCTTCTTGTCGCGCAGACGGTGTTAAATGCTTCCCTACGATCTCGATTGAGCCGTCGGGCATCTCAATACGGAGAGGCAAAGAGCCAGCTGCTGACGTGGCGCTTCGCTATTATTTGGCTCATGGCTTTGCAGGCGATCGCAGTCGTATGAATGTGCATGGTTATGCCAAAATACTTCGGGATCTTCAAACACCTCCACCGTGGGTAACTGTTGAAATGGAGGATAGTATAGGAACACTTTCGCCGGCGAGAGCCTTACAACTTAGCCCGTTATCACAACAAATAACAGACGTCGATGACGGAGCAATATTAGCGAGGTTTGACGAACATCAGAAGCAAAAATGGGCTACGACGGCGGAAATACTGAAGAATGTCGACTCAAGTTTCATTACGAGTGCGATGGAACGCGATCGTCAGGAGTTCTATAATCTTATTGCTTTGGGTAAAATTCTCGGACCGGATAGGTCCTCCACATTGTACGAGGCTGTGTTCGACGAAGTCGAGGAAATTTATGAAGACATAATTGTAGCTGCAGGATCACCCGATCTGCTGGTGTGGTCACCGGATCCAGAGCGAGGGTTTTGGTTCTTTTCGGAGGTTAAGGCGCAAGGTGACTCGCTAAGTGCAAGCCAAAAAGCCTGGTTGGATCAGAATTGGGAGACAGTCCAGGGCCATTATCTGATCACGACGTTCGGGTGAAAGACATTTTCACGAGAGAAAGGTAACTTCTCAACCGGGCTGAATTACGACCCCCCGTCTAGGACGTCCAGAATTGCCTGATATGCATCTGTGCCCCGGTCGTGCGGCAGTGCCGACGACCACTCGTACGATGGCGACCAGATCGGCGCCCCGCTGGGGGCGGAGGCTGCCCGTGAGCTTGCGGTAGGTAGCTGTCGAGCGCAATGCCCGTTCGCTGCTGTCGTTGTCAGGCAGTGCGTCGGGATGTTCGAAGAAGGAAAACAAGTGGCTGCGTACTTTAGCGCCCTTTCGCCGCAACAAGCCGGCTAATCTCAGGATCCGTCTCGCCGGCAGAGCGGATGAAGACGCTCAATTCACAGTAGCGGCCAATCTCCGATCGGCTAAGCGAGAACGCCTTCTTTAAATGTACCTTTGCTTCAGCGAATTGCCGCTGCGACAAATATAACGTCGCCCGGTCATACTCGACCACTGCCCGCTCCCCGGCTAAACCAGCCCACCATTCAGCGGCTTCAAAGCGCTTCAATGCTGCCTCTACGTTGCCCTGAAGTCCGAGCGTGAGTCCATAGTTAGCGAGAGTTACTGCGTCAGCACCACGGGTGGCTATCGCCGTTTCGAGAAGCTTTCCAGCGTCCTCGATCAGACCCTGCTGGAGATAGAGGAAAGCAGTGTTGTTTAGATTCGGCCTTGTAGGCAAGCGCCTGCCGACAAACGTTGTCAGTATCGGCAGTATGAACCTCATACCGAAAAGTGGAAAAAAAGCGACGATTGCCATTATCCCAGTCAAGATGACCCGCGACGTTTTTGAAAATTTGTTGTCGTCATCCGGATGCAGAGACGACAAAGCAACCAATTCACCTAGCGAATCATTGCTCTGGACTCCGATTGTTGGTAATAAGTCGCTATATCGATGTTCGCCGGATTCTTTAACGAGCATCGAAATCGTCGCGGACTCGGTCGCGGAGAAGTCATCTATGGTGACATCTAGATGTCCGCCAGACGAAGCGTCCTTAAATGTTGCTGCTGGCCCCGACGAAAGGATAATTCTTTTATCTTGCACTGAAGCTATCTGCCCAAAATCAGCCGCGACTCTCAGGTTATGAGCGGATTTAGTCCCGATATTTTTAACGACTAGCGTTACAAATCTGAGGTCGCCTTGGCTTGACGCAAATGTAGCCGAGTTCTCTACATAATATATAATTTTCTCAGCCTCGACTCTTTTATCGCGTGTGAAATAGAATACGAATATTCCAGCAATAATCGCGACCAATAAGCTGATCAAAGCCGTTAAAAGGGTTTCTTTCCATTTCATTGGAATAACCTCGCCGACAGTAGCCGCAATCTGGCTCCGACGCGTTGCATATCGAGAGCGTTGACCAGATGGTCAATCGTGTCACACGACACGCTGTCAACTTCGGGGACCGCCACCACGTCGCCGGCGGCAAGCTTCGCCACCTGTGTCTTACGCCGGGGCTGATCGGCCATCGCGACGCTGATCTTTTGGCAAAAAGGAGCCTTACACCCTGCGGCCTGGAACTGAGCCACTTGGTTGAAGAGACCTTGAACGTCGGTCGAAACGCGGGCGTAGCCGTAAATCATGCTAAATTGTGCCCTAGAAATTCGTATCGGAAAAGCACAATCGAATTGTGCGGGTGGGTTTGATGCATATGTCCAGATTTCGATCGCTCTTTAGGATTGCAAAGGTCGGCTTTTCCTACATGCCAAGCTCACATTAGGGACTGCAACGATTCCAGGATGGCTGCTGAGTGCCCCCTCACCTCACCTTCGCCTCAAACCGATACGGACTCGCCCCCGCCGTCAGCGGGTCCAGGGACAGCCGGTGCTCCAGCGGCGGAAACGCTCGGCTGCCGCAGTCGGGGCGGTCGCACAGGCGGCAGGACAGGCCGATGCCGACTCGGGCCGCGTCCAGGTCCAGGCCGTCGGCGTAGACGACCTCCGCCGCGTTGGTCAGCGCGCAGCCCATGGCGACGACGTGGATCGGCCTCGGCTGGCCCCAGCGCACCGCCGGCTGAACCAGCGCCGACGCAAAACACAGATAGGCGGCGCCGTCGGGCAGTTCGGCGACCTGTACCTGCACCGTTCCGGGTTGGGCGAACGCGGTGTGGACCACCCAGCGGGGGCATGATCCGCCGAAGCGGGCGAACGGGAAGCCGGCGGCGGAGAAACGTTTGGAGACGTTGCCGGCCGGATCGACTCGCAGGAAGAAGAACGGCACGCCGCGGGCGCCTTGGCGTTGCAGGGTGGACAGGCGGTGGCAGGCTTGCTCATAGGACACGCCGAAGCGGGCGGCGATCGCCTCCATATCGTGGCGCAGGCTGGATGCGGCGGCGTGGAAGGCGGCGTAGGGCATGACCAGGGCGCCGGCGACGTAGTTCAGCAGGCCGATGCGCAGAAGCATCGCGGCCTCCTGCGTCGAAGGCGCGGCGTCTTTCAGAACGGATTCGACGGCGTCGCGTGCCTCCAGCAGCGCGAGTTGGAAGGCCATGTGGAAGCCGCGGCTTTCGCGCGGCAGGGATTCCGACAGGGCCAGGCTGTGGGTAGCGGGATCGTAACGGCGCAGCGTCCTATCCAGCGGTTGGACCGTGACGCGGACGCCGTGGACGGTGCGGAGGCGTTCGGCGATGGCGTGGTTCATTTCGGCCGGCGCGGACGGGGCGAGTGCGGCGGCGAGGGCTTCGGCGGCGTCCTCCAATGTCGGAAAATGGTTGGCGTGGTCGTCGAAAAAGTCGCGGACTTCTTCGTTGGGCAGCAGGATGCGGCGGCCGGATGGCAGGGCGATGCCGTTGGCGTCCTCCCGAGCGACGCGCCAGGCGCGGTAGAGGGCGAGGACGGCTCGGGCGGCGTTGGGGCTGCCGGCGGCCAGCGCCTCGATTTCGGTGTCGGCGACGGTGTCGCTGCCCAGAAGCGGGTCGGCGAAGGCTTCGCGCAGGCCGACCTGGAGTTGGCGTTCCTGGGTGCCGGACAGTTCGCCGAGGTCGACGCGGAGGGTCTCGGCCAGCTTGATCAGCAGGGAGGCGGTGACGGCGCGCTGGTCGTGCTCGATCAGGTTGAGGTAGCTGGCGGAGATGCCCAGACGGGTGGCGAGGGACTGCTGGGACAGGCCGCGTTCGGCGCGCAGCCGGCGGACGGTGCGGCCGATCAGCGTGCGGGGCATTCTTTACATCCTTTACAAATTGGGCGTGGTGTTTGTGAAGGTGGTTACGGGATTGCTGGCGTTCTTGGCGTTTAGGGGTTCGCATTCGCGGGTGCAATGTCAATTATTCACTCATCGATTAGCGTGATGAAGGAGCGATGACGATGCGTTCGATCAATTTGTATGCGCCTGATGGGATGGCCGGCGGTGGGGGCGATCCGGAGCGGTTTGCCGGGATCAGGCGGGATTACACGCCGGCGGATGTGGAGCGGCTGGCAGGGTCGTTCCGGATTCGGCACACGCTGGCGGAGATGGGGGCGGCCCGGCTGTGGCATCTTCTGAAGACCGAGCCGTTCGTGAACACGCTGGGGGCGCTGACCGGGAACCAGGCGGTGCAGCAGGTGAAGGCGGGGTTGAAGGCGATCTATCTGTCCGGGTGGCAGGTGGCGGGCGATGCGAACTCGGGTGGGGAGATGTATCCGGATCAGTCGCTGTATCCGGTGGATTCGGTGCCGAAGGTGGTGCGGGCGATCAACAACGCGCTGCGGCGGTGCGACCAGATTGCTCGGTCCGAGGGCGGCGGGGATGGGACGTATTGGATGGCGCCGATCATCGCCGATGCGGAGGCGGGGTTTGGCGGGCCGCTGAATGCGTATGAGCTGATGCGCAACATGATCTCGGCCGGGGCGGCGGGGGTGCATTTCGAGGATCAGTTGGCGTCGGAGAAGAAGTGCGGGCATTTGGGTGGGAAGGTTTTGGTGCCCATCAGCCAGCATATCCGGACGCTGAATGCGGCTCGGCTGGCGGCGGATGTCGAGGGGGTGAATACGGTGCTGCTGTGCCGGACGGATGCTCAGTCGGCGCAGTTGCTGACCAGCGATGTGGATGAGCGGGATCGGCCGTTTATTGGGAATGACCGGACGGCGGAGGGGTTTTTCCGGATCAGGCCGGGGTGTGGGAATGACTACGCGATTGCTCGCGGGCTGGCGTATGCGCCGTATTCGGATCTGTTGTGGTGGGAGACTTCGGAGCCGGATCTGAAGGAGGCGGAGCGGTTCGCCAATGAGATCCATCGGCAGTTTCCAGGGAAGATGCTGGCGTATAACTGCTCGCCCAGCTTCAATTGGAAGAAGAAGCTGCCGGCAGACAAGATCGCGGCGTTCCAGCGGGAGATCGGGCGGATGGGATACCGGTTCCAGTTCGTGACGCTGGCGGGATTCCACAGTCTGAACCTGTCGATGTTCAACTTGGCTCGTGGGTATCGGGACCGCGGGATGGCGGCCTACAGCGAGCTGCAGCAGGCGGAGTTCGCGGCGGAGACGGACGGGTATACGGCGACTCGGCATCAACGGGAGGTCGGGGTCGGTTACTTCGATGCGTTGGCGATGGCGATCTCGGGTGGGCGGTCATCGACGACGGCTCTGGCGGGGTCGACCGAGGCGGATCAGTTCCATGACCATGACGTAGTGCGGGTGGAAGACCAGCATGATGATGGGCTGATGCATGACCACGAAAGGGCTGCGGCCGCGGAGTAAGATCGTCGGCGTTTAGGGAGGGCGACGATCTGGGTAACCAGGCGGCGGGGCGCAGACTCCGCCGCCGTTCCTTCGGCCGGGACCGAAGCGTCTCGTGATGCGCGGGATGGTGGACGGCCGTAAATTCTCCCTCGGGTTTATACCGATGGGAGCGTGTTATGGAACAACGGGACAGCCGGTTGGCTTTCACTGTGACGTGGCAGGTGCGCGAGGGCCAGATCGAAGCGGCGGCGGAAATCGTCGCACGTTTCGCGCCGCTTGCGCGGGCCGAACCGGGGTTGGAACACCTGAGCATTGGCCGATGCACAACCGATCCGTCCCGGTTTTTGTTTTTCGAGATCTTCAAGGATGCGGCAGCGTTCGCGGTGCATCAAGAGACGCCGCATTTCAAGACCATGATCCTGGAGCAGGCGCTGCCGTTGCTGGATCAGCGGGATCGCGTGCAATACGCGCTGGTGTAGCGGCGCCAGCCCCGGGGCGCTGTAGCCTCGGGCTGGCGCCGGCCGTTACGCGGCCTTGCGGCGGAAGGCGTCCAGGCTGCCGGCGTGGATCAGTTCGCTGGGCAGTTGGTGGCCGACGATTTCTTCCGCCAGGCGGCCGACCTCGATCAGGGCGTCGAGGTCGATGCCGGTGTCGATGCCCATTTCCTCGCACAGCATCACCAGTTCCTCGGTGCAGATGTTGCCCGCGGCCTTCGGCTGGCCGGCGAACGGGCAGCCGCCGAGGCCGCCGACCGTGGAGTCGAACTGGGTGACACCGAGTTTCAGCGCGGCGTGGGCGTTGGCGACGGCCAGGCCGCGGGTGTCGTGCAGGTGCAGGGCGATGGTCATGTCCGGCCAGCGGTTGCGGACTTCGTTGATGACGCGCTCGATCCGCATCGGCGTGGCCCAGCCCATGGTGTCGGCCAGCGAGAACAGCTTGATCGTCGCGCCGGCTTCAGCGGCAATGGCGAGGCCGTCTTCCAGCGTGCTGATGACCTGGGCGGGGGCGATGTCGCCCTGGTAGTTGCAGCCGAACGCGGCCATGACGCCGATGCGGGTGACTGCCACGCCCTTCGATTCCTGCAGGGCGCTGTGCTTCTTCATCGCGTCGATGTTTTCCTGCGGCGCTCGGTTCAGGTTCTTGCGGGTGAACCCTTCCGACGCGGTCAGCGAGATCGACCCGTTGATGGTCAGCTTGTCCTTGAATGCCAGCGCTCGGTCGAGGCCGTTGCCGTTGAAAAACAGGCCGGTGTAGTGGACGCCGGGTTTCGCCTTGAACCCTTCAACCACGGCTTCGGCATCGGCCCAGCCGGGCACCAAGCGGGTGTTCACGAAGGAACAGGCCTGGATGTGGTGCAGGCCGGTGTCGGCCAGCGCCTCGATCAGGCGGATCTTGTTGGCGGTGGGGATCGGGCCGGGTTCGATCTGGAAGCCCTCGCGGGGGCCTTCTTCGTGGATTTCGACGTGGCTGGGCAGGTCGGTCATGGTGGCGGTTCCTCGTACTGGATGAGGCAGACTGCACCTTGGGCGCTGATTTTGCCAGGGCCGGGATTTTGCCAGAGCCTGGGGCTCCCGCCGTGTCCAAACCGGCGGCGGCGCGCTATACGGACCATGGCGCGTTTCACATCATGGAGAGTTCCGCCCATGCCATTCAAAGTCCAGGTCGGCCCGCCGCAGATCGCCATTCACCAGGCCATGACGGTCCTGGTGACCGAACCCGACGGGCAGATCGAATGGCCCAGCGACAAGGGGCTGTATTTCTTCGACACGCGCCTGATCAGCGCCTGGGCGGTGTATGCCAACGGTGTGCCGTGGGACCTGCTGAACGGCGGCGCGGTGAACTTCGACGCCGCGCGCATCTTCCTGACCAACCGAGCCTTCGTGACCGAGGATGGGCCGATTTTGCCGCAAACCCTGGCGTTCGAAATGTCGCGCGTGCTGGACCAGGGGCTGCACGAGGACCTGGATATCACCAATCACGGCCAGAAGCCGGTCCGGTTCAACCTGGAAATCGCGATCCGTTCGGATTTCGCCGACGTGTTCGATGTGAAGTCCAAACGCGATATTCGCCGCGGCCATATCGACTCCGAGTGGGCGGAAGCCCGGCAAACCTTGCGTACGACATACAAGAACGCTGACTTTTCCCGGTCGGTCGCGGTCGCGGTGGGCCTAAGCGACTCGCGGGCGGTATTCGCCAATGGACGGTTGAGCTTCGAGATCAGCCTGCCGCCGGCCGGGCGCTGGCATTGCTGCCTGCTGTATGAGTTCTCGGATGGCGTCAAGCGCTACCACGCGCCGAAAGGGTGTGCGGTCGACGCCGGGTCGTCGACGCAGGCCAAGGCGCACCGGGACTGGCGGCAGACGGTGCTGAAAATGCAGACCAGCAACGAGGAGTTCTACCGCTTCTATCACCAGGCCATCGACGACATGGCGGCGTTGCGGCTGCCGCTCGAGGGCACCGACCATATGGTGTTCCTGCCCGCCGCCGGGCTGCCGTGGTTCATGGCGCCGTTCGGCCGCGACAGCCTGATCGTTTCGTTACAGAATATCATGATCTATCCCGAATTCGCCCGTGGCGCGCTGGATATCCTCGGGCGTTGGCAGGCGAAGGAGCGGGATGATTTCCGCGACGCCGAACCCGGCAAGATCATGCACGAGTTGCGATATGGGGAACTGGCGCATTTCAAGCTGATTCCGCACACGCCGTATTACGGCACCGCCGATGCGACTCCGCTGTATCTGGTGACATTGCACGCCGCATGGCGGGCGACCGGCGATCACACGTTACTGGAAAAGCATCTTCCCAACGCCGAGGCCGCGTTGAACTGGATCGACAATTACGGCGACCGGGACGGCGATTTGTTGCAGGAGTATCAGACCCGGTCGCCGGTCGGGTATGAGAACATGGCATGGAAAGATGCCGGCGATTCCATGAGCTACACCGATGGATCACCGGTGCGCGGTCCCAAGGCGCTGTGCGAACTGCAAGGCTATGTCTACGACGCCTGGGTCCGCATGGCCGAGGTGTTCGAGGCCCTAGGCAAGCCGGAGCGGGCAACGGAGCTGCGCGGCAAGGCGGCAGCTTTGTTCAAAAAGTTCAACGAAACGTTCTGGGACGAGGAAGGCGGTTACTACGCGTATATGCTGGATGGCGAGAAGCAGCAGGTCCTGACGGTTGCCTCCAATCCCGGGCACTTGTTGTGGTCGGGGATCGTGCCGCCGGATCGGGCAGCGCGGGTGGTGGCGCGTCTGATGGCGCCGGACATGAACTCGGGCTGGGGGATCCGGACGCTGTCCAGCAAGCATCCGGCGTATAATCCGTATTCGTATCAGAACGGGTCGGTGTGGCCGCATGACAACAGCCTGATCGCACTTGGTTTCAAGCGTTACGGGTTCAGTGCCGAGGCCGGGCATATCGCGCGCGACATCAGCGAGGCCGCCAGCCACTTCCTGCTGAACCAGTTGCCGGAACTGTATGCCGGGGTCGCGCGCGGTGTGGGCAGTTTCCCGGTGCAGTATCTCGGGGCGAACGTGCCGCAGGCCTGGGCGGCCGGATCGTGTTTTGCACTGCTGCAGGCGATGCTGGGCATCCAGCCGGACGCACCGAACGACAAGTTGTACGTCGATCCGGACCTGCCGGCGTGGCTGCCGGACGTTACACTAACGGATATGCGTCTTGGCCGCCGGCATTTGGATATCCGCTTCCGGCGGGACGGTGACAAGACGGTGTGGGAGGTGCTGCGGGGCGACGCCCACGTGGTCAGCTACCGGAGTTGGGTGGCGGCGCGAGAGGCTTTGTGTAGCGGGGCGGGCGGCTGACATTGTTGAAGTCGAGACGCTGATCGTTTGATGCCAAACGCGGTTTCGGCGATCAGCGTGCAACCTGTTGACGCCCGTAACAGTCCGCCACGCGCTTCCCCCAGCCTATCCCGTCTGCGGGGCGATGGCGACGACGAGTCCCACAGCCATCACCGCCAGACCGGCGGCGACCAAACCGGGCCGCAGGCGGATGGCCGGCGGACGGGCGTAGCGTTCGTGTAGCATGATGGGGAAGACCGCAGCCATCAGCCAGAGATGGGCCGATTGCCCAACGAGCGGCATGAGCATGATGGCCCAGCAGGCGGCGATGCACCATCCGGCCGAGGTGATCCCGTACCAGAGGCTCGCGATTTCCGCTCGCATCCCAAACGCCGGCAGGACAGGCGCGCGATGACAAAGCCGCAGCACGGCCGGTTTCGCGGGTGAGCCCTGCCAGAGCAAGCAGAGCCCGAGGGCGGCGAGGAGTGCCGCTGTCTCTGTGCCGAGTACAGCGCGGAGCGCATCGGAGAGCGCCCACAGCCCTGATAGCGCGCCCATCCAGACACAGGCATAGCCGGCGACAAACAAAGCGATCGCGCGCCAGCGTCGCGATGCGAAGGTCAACCCTCTGACCCAGGTCAAATTCTGGGCAAGCAGGGGCGCCATCATCCCGCCCAGCATCGCGGCTGAAAACAGTGCGGCCTGACCATCCAGCCGCCCTTCGAAGATGTCCCCCGCACGATGCAGGCCGCAGAATTGCGCAATCGGCTGGTCCGAGACCAGCGCGAGCATGAGAGCCCAGCAAACGCCGCTCGCCGCCAATAATGGCCAGAGCGGCCCGCCGGCCATGGAACGGATTGCCGCGAGCGAGCGGTCCATTTAGCCCGCCATACCCGGCTTCACTGTCCCGATAGCCGGTAGAGGCTGATCTGATCGACAGTAATCTTGTCGCCGGGCCGGAGAATCCCGCGCGGTGTGATGGTGACGACAAGATCACGGGCTTTCGCCAGTTCCGGCAGATGCTGATCGGCGGCCTGGGTGATCTCGATCGTCTTGGTGAGCCCGCTGCCGCCATGCGCGCTACCTCTTTTCGAGGCGTGTTCGAGCCCAAACAAGGCGAGAGAGCCGACCGGAAATCCCTGCCCCGCACCACCCGGCACGCTGATCGAGACATCGAACATGCAAGCCCCCTGATTACCTCGGATATTGTGCAGTTTGAGGAATATCCGATCCGGCTCGCCCGGCTTGTCCGGTGCCATCGCGTCCCGCGTATAGCTCGCCGCGACCGCCTCAAGCGGCGCCTTGGCGAGCTTCACATGGCTTTCAACCGGCCCGGGTCCGAGCGTGACCGCTGCATCGTTCGAACCGAGCAATTCACTCTTTGGCGCTCTGGCCATGGCTCATCTCCGTCCTATGCGAGGATGCGCGCCGCTTGCGGGGCGAGCCGGTCCAGGCGGTTTCCCCGCCGGGTCATGCCTTCCAGCGGGTCGGATAGATCATCGTAGGTATAGGTTGTCCCGATCAGGCCAATCACATCCTGGGGGTTTGACGGCCGGTCCGCACCGGTCGCGTCATAAAGCCTGAACGGTTGGTCCGTCGGCCCACTCAGCCAAGCCGGATCGGTCGGATTGGCGTCGGCCGTGTTGCGCCGCAACCAAACTTCCCACAGCCGGTCGATATTGCCGTGATGCACCCAAAAAATGGGGTCAGCCGCGGCCGATCTGGGATCGGTCATCAAGCCGCCATTGCCGTTCTGATCCTGCCCGCCGACATCGACATGGACCGGATTGTGGGGCTGATCTTCCAGCCAGCCGCCGTCCTCGCCGGCATGCGAGAACGGTGTTTGCGGGCCGCCGAAACCGGAGTTCGTTCCTTCCTGTTCCCCGATGAAGGTTTGGTGCGGCAGGGTATTGGAGAGATCCGCATCCTGCGCGGCAACCGCGGCCCCAAATCGCGCCGGGACGAGCAGCGGGTTGGGCGTTCCGTCCGGCAGGGTCTGCGCGGTAAAGGCATCGGGGATCGCCAACGGATTCGGGTTGGCTGCGCTTACGGGCGCGCTGTAATTCCAATAGGGTAGCGCCCAATCCTGCGGGGCACCCGGCTGCGCGGTGATCCAGGCGCGCAAGATATCCTCAAACGTCAGGAGATAGGCCCGATGCCAGGGTAGGAAGTACCAGCTTTGATGCTGGCACTGGTTCCAGTAGGCATCCTGTTCCGCCTGCTGCGGCAGCGCCGTTCCGCCGTTGATGAGGTTGAAACCTTGCCAGAGCGCGGTATCAAATCCGTGAATTGCCGCGAGATAGAGCCAGCCGGTCTTGTCGGTCAGCGCCCGCGTATTGAGTGCCTGAACCGCTTTCGCGTACCAAAGCGTGGTCGGGTTCCAAACGTCGCCGAGCGCGCGAATTTCGGTGCGTGTGCGAGCCATCTTCCCCCCTTGCGCCGGTCACAGCCGACAGTTAGCCTGCAGAGGCAGCAGATTTTGAACGCTTTATTCGATCTTCGAAAACCGATGCCAGTAAATTAAACTAAATTCGGACCACTTGCAACGAATATCGAACAGAGTCAGTATTAGGAGCCTGGCGATCCATCTGTGGCCCAATATCCCAACGTCGAGTTCCCAGACGCGGGACGATTTGGTCCAGTCGTGAGCACGTTGTGTGCCGATGAAGCGGGCATCTACTTTTAAGTAATGGGAATCGATCACGTTCGCTCCACACGAAGTTCGGCAAATTGCACGTCCAGCCGTCTGCCTCTACAATTGCATCAACCCAGCCGTCGGAGGAACAATGAATGAAGCCGCCCCGGGCGAGGTCTTCGCGGCGTTCCTTAAACTGGGCCTGACCTCGTTCGGCGGCCCGATCGCCCATCTGGGGTATTTCAGGGCGGAGTTTGTCGAACGGCGGCGATGGCTGACGGAGCGCGCTTTCAGCGATGTGGTGGCGTTGTCCCAGTTCCTGCCGGGACCGGCGTCGAGCCAGACGGGTTTCGCGATCGGGTTGATGCGGGGCGGGTACCTGGGCGGTCTGGCGGCCTGGGTCGGGTTCACCCTGCCGTCCGCGGTCCTGCTGCTGCTGTTCGCCTATGGTGCCGGCGGCATTGCCGACTCGCCGCTGGGCGCCGGGATGCTGCATGGGCTGAAACTGGTGGCCGTCGCCATCGTCGCCCAGGCCGTGCTGGGCATGGCGCGCAGTTTGTGCCCCGACAAACCGCGTGCCTCGATCGCCACCCTCGCCATCATCCTCATGCTGCTGGTTCCGGGTTCGCTCGGCCAGGTCGGCGCGATTGTCCTCGGCGGCATCGCCGGGCTGATGATCTGCCGCGACGAAGCCGAGGTTCGGGCCGACGCGCTCGCGATGCCCGTATCGCGTCCGGTGGGCATCGGGTGCCTCGTTCTGCTGTTCCTGCTGTTGGCTGCGTCCTTTGTCCCGGTGCGGGACAGCACCTTTGCGCTGTTCGGCGCGTTCTACCGTTCGGGCGCGCTGGTGTTCGGCGGCGGTCATGTGGTGCTGCCGCTGCTGCGCGATGCGGTCGTCGCACCCGGATGGGTGTCCGACAACACATTCCTGGCAGGCTATGGTGCCGCACAGGCCGTGCCCGGCCCGCTGTTCACCTTTGCCGCCTACCTTGGGGCCGAGGCGAATGCGGCGCCAGGCCGCATCGTGGGTGCCATGATCGCACTTGTGGCGATCTTCCTGCCGGGACTCCTCGCACTGATGGGCACGCTGCCGTTTTGGCACGCATTGCGCGCCCGGCCAGGCGCCCAAGCCGCCATGCGAGGCGTCAACGCCGCCGTGGTCGGCTTGCTCGGAACCGCGCTCTACAATCCCGTATGGACAAGTGCCGTACTGGACGCTGATGATTTCGCGATCGCCGTCGCCGGCTTTGTCCTGCTGGTCGTCTGGCGCGCGCCGCCCCTGCTTGTCGTGGCGCTGTCCGCCGCCGTGGGCGCAGGGCTGACGACGTTACGCTGATGGACCGTTGGCCGGATTGCGTTGTGGCGCAAGATAACGGGGACATTCAATGTCGGCATCGAGGTGTTCCATCAGACGTCATCGGCCGACAACGTGAAGGAAAGCACCGGATTCAACGTCGGCACCACGTACGATTTTTCCACCAATTGGCATCTTCTGTCCTCGGCCGGCAGCGGCATCCAAAACGCCTTCGGAACCAATCAGTTTTCGTATTTTCTGGCGCTTCAACTGACGTTCTGACCGCGGGACGAATCGCGCCGACCCTCGCTACGCGACCCGCCGCAGCTCATACCCCGTCACCAGCACATCCGCCGGCAGGTCAAGCAACCGACTGAGCGCCCGGATCATCGGCAGCGTCAGCGCCCGGCGGCGGTTCAGTATCTCCGCCACCCGAGCCCGGCTGCCAATCGCCGGCTCCAGGTCTCGCCGGGTCAGTCCCTTCTGCTCCATCATGAATACGACGGCGGCGATCGGGTCGGGCGCGTCGATCGGTATGTGCTTCGCCTCCCAGGCTTCAACCAGGCTGACCAGCACGTCCAGCCGGTCGCCCTCCGGCGTGTCGGGCGCCGCCGCCATCAACGCCGCGATTTCCGCCAGTGCGGCGCGATGATCGCCGGCGGTTCGCAGCGGGCGCACCAGGACGCCGCCTCGCTTAGATTGTTTTTGCATCGACCCGGTCGTAGTCGCGGTGGGTACCGATGAAGCACACATACACCACTCCATAATGAAAATTGATCCAGGTGATCAGACGATATTTGTTGCCGCCAATATCGAACACGACGCGGCCGTCCCCAAGCATGTCGGCGCTGTTGAACATCGATTTGATCGCCGGCGGACCGGCCCAGGTCGCGGCGCGCACCACCCGAACCCAGGTTCGCAATGGCTGTTCCGCATCACGATGTTCCGGAGTTTCCCAGAACGCCTTCAAAGGCTCAATGGATATGATTCGCATCACGCATGATCATAGTCCGCTCCCGTTGTGGGAGCAAGGTCAATTGCATGTCCGGCGGTCTCCCCGTAGAGTTCGGTCAACCTGCCGTTGGGGAAAAGATCATGAAAATCACCAGTTACGAAGCCACCGCGCTGCTGATCCCGGAAGACGATCCGCTGGCGAACATGCCGGAGGAAGCCGGCCGCAAGCGCCCCGTCATCATCCTGCGCCTGCGCACCGACAACGGCATCGAGGGCATCGGCGTCACCTTCTATGGCGGCAAGATGACCGGCAGCCTGCGCGTCGCGGTCGAGGAACTCGCCGCCCTGACCGTGGGTGAGGACCCCCTGCGCATCGAGAAGATCGTCGCCAAACTGCGCGCCGGCACCGGCGATTCGTGTGGCCCCGGCGGCATCTTCACGCTGGCGCTGTCGGCGATCGACATCGCGCTGTGGGACATCAAGGGCAAGGCGCTGGAGCAGCCGCTGTGGAAGCTGCTGGGCGGGCATCGGGATCGAGTGGCGACTTATGCCTCCGGGTCGCTGCGGCGCGGGTTGACCGACAGTCAGGCACAGCGGGCGGCGCAAATCCTCGTCCAAAAAGGCTTCGTCGAGATGAAGACCCAGATGGCCCTGCCCGGCAACCCGACCCCAGCCGAGGAAGTCCGCCGCATCCGCGTGGTGCGGGAAGCGATCGGACCCGACATCAAGCTGATGTGCGACATCAACCAGCGCTGGCGTCCGGAGCAGGCGATCGATATCGGCAGCCGGATCGAGGATGCCGGACTGTTCTGGCTGGAAGACGTTACGACAGCCGATGATTATCAGGGGCTGGCCAGGGTGACCGCGGCGCTGAAGACGCCGATCGCGGGCGGGGAGTATCTTTACGGGATCGCTCCGTTCCGGCAGATGATCGAAGCCCGTTCCGTCGACATTCCGATGATCGATATCTGCCGAGCGGGCGGGGTGACGCAGTGGATGAAGATCGCGGGGATGGCGGAGGCGTTCAACCTGCCGGTGGTCAGCCACGTGATGCCTGAAATCCTGTGCCATATGGTTGCCGCCTGCCCCAACGGCCTGACGGTGGAATACATGCCGTGGATGCTGGCGCTTTACGAGGAAACACCCGCGATCGAGAACGGCCAGCTCGTGCTTCCGACCAAGCCCGGGCTTGGGCTGAAGTTCGACGAGAAGGCGGTAGCCTCGTTCAAGGCGTAACGACCGGATCGGCACCGGCCAGGAGGGTCCGCATGCGGCGCTCCTGGTCGGTTGCGCTGAACAAATAGGTCGGTGTCGCTGCGTAACGTCCGCGCGGGCGGTAACCAAATCCCAGCAATACCTCGGCCACGGCCACAAAGGCCTGCGTGGTTCCGGCCTCGACCACGATGTCCGGCAGCCAGTGCCGGATCAATGCCGACGCACCCCGCAGAACGGCGACTTCGGCGCCCTCCACATCCACCTTCAGCAAGCCGATTCGCCCGCCTATGGACAGACCGTCGAGGGTTCTGACCGGTGTTTCGCCCGCGCCGAACGACACCCGCGTGGTACCCAGGTTGGTGGCCGGCCCGGGATGCAGCGATCCGACTCCGTCGGTATCGCCGACGGCGCAACACGCGGCGATCACCCGACCCTCCAGCCCATTGGCGGCGATATTCATTTCCAGCAGATCATGGTTCGGCCGGTGCGGCTCGAACGCATGGACGGGCGCGTCGAGAACGGCCCCGAAGAACACCGCGTGATTGCCGATATTGGCCCCTACGTCGATGATCGCGGTGCCGGGCAGATACACCTCCCGGCACTTCATGAGCACGTCCAGTTCGTAGAACGAACGATTGCCGCGGATCATCCGGCCCATGTGATCCGGATCGGGATGCGCCCACAGCTCGATCCGCCGGCCCATGAACTCAAATATCTGCTTTTGCATCAGCACACAGTGCGCGCCGAAGGTTAACCGAGGTTTAACAACCTCCGCCCCGCATGCGCTGAACCCGCACCTACTTCAGGACCGCCAAGGCCGCCAACCCGGCACCGTAGGCCGCGATCAACGCGCACAGGACGCCCCACATGTAAGTCTTGGTGGGCAATCCGGACAGCTTCAGGTTCGTCCCGGACAGCTTTTCGTTCATTTCGGACAGCTTCTGGTTCATCTCGACGCGCAAACCGGAGATCTCCTGACTAACCTCCGCCCGGGTCGCCAGATGCGGCAGCGTCGAGCTCAACGTCGCGTCAATCCGGATAATCATCGGTTCCAGCCGGGACAGCACCGACTTGACGTCCCGCATGTCCAATTCGAGTCTGGCAACACGCTCTTCCATCGCCGGAACGTATGGTTCGCTCAGCGATGTTTCAACATAATTATCAGCCACGAGCGCCGCTTTCCGCACCTACAACACGCACGCCAGCAGACGCACATACTATCGCATTCCAGCACCCATTTTCTCGTCCGCCTACGCCCGAGGCGTCATCGTCCCACCGAAATACATCGCCCACGATCCGCGCCTCCACCGGACGCGCGGATCATACCCAGCGAAAGGTTAACGAAACCCTGCCACCCCCGCGTCAGCTTGGGTCGGCGGTCAATCCGGCGGCGGCCAAACCGGCCAGCGCGGCGGCCTCATCGTTGTCCGACGTGTCGCCGGTGACACCGACGGCGCCGATGATGCTGTTGTCGTCGCCCCTGATCAGCACTCCGCCGGCAACCGGGATCATCGAGCCGCCGATCGCGTTGTTGACGGCGGAGATGAAATGCGGCCGCTCCGCCGCCCGCTTGCCCAGGGTCCGCGAACCGACGCCCATCGACAGCGCACCATACGCCTTGCCGATGGCGATATCCGCGCGCCGCAGCGCGGTGCCTTCCTCGGCGGCAAAGGCTTTCAGCACACCGCGCGCATCCAGCACCGCGATGGCCATCGGCGCGAATGATTTCTCCCGCGCATGCGCCAATCCGACGGAGATGATGGTCTGCGCCTTCGCCAGTGTCAGTTGAGTCATCCTGTTCCCCCAAAAATCGAACGACTACAGGAATAGCCCGTCCGGATCGCCGTTGAACATGACCTTTCCCACGGCCTCGAAATGGGCTTCTCGGGATTGGATCTGCTGCGACAGGGTGTGGATGTCGCGGAAGCGGCGCTCGAACGGGGTGCCGGGGAAGATCGCCGAGGTGCCGGCGGCCTTGTAGACGTAATCGGCGACCTCGACCGCCGAGGTGATCGCATGGGCGCAGCCCAGGCGCACGCGCAGGCGGGCGTTGAGTTCGACCGGGGCGATGTCATCGGCGGTCGACCAGACGTCCTTCAGGATCTCGACGAGCCAGGCTCGGGCGGCGCCGAGTTGCGCTTCCCGCCGAGCGACGTCGGATTGGATGACCGGGCTGTCGGCGAGGCGCAGCATGTTGCGTGGCGTCTTGTCCAGGGCCAGGGCGATGAAGGCGTCCAGCATGGCTCGGGCGATTCCGAGGGCGACGCCGGCGACACCGACGGCGTAGAGGCCGGGGGTGGTGAAGGCGTAGAGCGGGCCTTGGTCGCGGCGCAGCGAGGGGTCTTCGCGGGTGCCGCTGTAGGCCTCGGGGACGAACAGGTCTTTGACGCGATAGCCCTCGGAGGCGGTGCCGCGCATGCCGATGGTGTTCCAGTCGTGGATCGGCTGGGCGTGTTCCTTGCGGAACAGCAGGGTGCGGGTGGTGGGGCGGCCGAAGCGATTCAGGCGCAGGGAGCCGTCCGGTTCGACGACCTGGCAATGCGCGCCCATCCAGTTGGCCTGGCGGCTGCCGCTGGCGAAATGCCATTCGCCGGTGACGCGATAGCCGTTCGGAACAGCGGTCGCCTTGTGCTGGTTGGGTGGTCCCCAGGAGATGATCGACCGCGGGTCGGCGTAGATCTCGCGCGCGGTTTCCAGCGGGATGAAGGGGGCGATGATGGCGGAGCTGTTGGCGACGAACAGGTTCCATCCGAGCGAACCGTCGTGGCGGCTGAGTTCCTCAATCGCGTAGAGGTAGGTCCAGGGTTCGACCTGGTCGCCGCCGACGGATCGCGGCAGCAGCATGCGGGCCAACCGGGATTCGTGAAGTTGGGTCAGCAGCGGTTCGGGGATGCTTTGGCTGCGCTCGATCTCATCGGCGGCGGCGGCGATCGCCGGGCCGAGGTCGCGCGCGCGGGCGACGGGATCGATGTCGGTGGCGTTTAGGCTGACATGGTTCATGAGACGCCCTTTGCGTCGTGGTTGACCCGATTGCGGCGCGGCGGGGGGGGATTGTCAATG
>NZ_LMUJ01000042.1:285598-332646 GCF_009765975.1 Acidisphaera sp. S103
ATCCGGAAGGTCGGGCGACTGATCGGTCTGCTTGAGCCACGCCGCCCTGGCCGCGGGGTCATCCGGATCGAAGTGGATGTCCACCCGGACCCCATCGACCTTCCTGGTGAGTATGTTCAGGTACGAGTACAGCGGCACGGTGACGTGCAGCACGTTTGACGCCGACCACGCGACGAGGGGACGCTCGTCCACATAGCCTCCAGTGTCGACGCCGACCACCTGGATGTCTCGAAGTGGGGGTTTTGTTGCAATAAGCCGAACGCCAACCACGACGTCGGATCCCGCTAAAAACCCCACGTCGCACGTGGACTCCTCGTTGACCGCGAGCCACGCGCCACCTGGAGAGGGCAATCGATTGAGCACAACAGTCGTGCAACCCGGTTTCACCGCATCCCACAACATCGACAGACCATAAGCGACCGCCGTGAGTAGTCCGAGGGCCACCAGGCAGCCCGGGCGACGGTAGAAGCGCGGCGGCGATTTCATTTCAGGGCTTCGATTTCGCGATGAACTCGCCGGACTGATGGAGTTGATAACCAAGGTCGATGTTCTGAACGTTGCTTACTGGAAGATGGGTGTATACATTGTCCATCCGCCCGCTGTCTTTGAAATTACTGGTCATCGCCACCAGGTTTTCAGTCTCTAGAATTTCCTCTTTGGGTATCCCATTCGCAGCGGCGTCCTCACCTTCATGCACCAGCACCGCTCGGATCGATATCCGATTGTGCGCCGGTATTTTGTCCAATGGGTTATCGCTCATGACGCTACGTTTGGATGTTCCTCATACGTTCTTATCGTGCTTCATCGCTTCGGGCAAGCAATATTGCCATGGTTCGGGGTAATCGGGTGAACCCGAGCCCCTGCCAGCGGCCCTTGTCGCAGACTCCGGCCGATCGCCATCGGGCTGGTGTCTCCAGGCCAACCGTTCCAGCAATTGCCGTGGCAGGTGGCCCGGACTGCCGTCCATCCGCCTTCATCCGCTCCGGGTGCCATTCCTGGCTGGCAAAGCCACACAGTCTGGCGGGTCAGCGCGCGGCGGCCGCTTCATCCGATTGCTTACAGGATGGTTCATTGAACGGAACAGCGGGTTCCGCTACCAATCGTTTCCATGCGCCCATTGCCGATCCTAAGTGCCATTTTGCTGACCGCGGCAACCCCCGTATTCGCCCAGGTCACGGTCGATCTGCATGCCCTGCAGGCGCTGCCGGACCATCCGGCGGCCAGCCGTCCAGCCCGACCCATGCCCGCACCGGTTGTCCCGAAACACCCCACCGTCGCGACCCGGCAGGCACCCGCGACACCGGCGCCGCAGCCCGCAAAGCCGGAAAGCGCCCCGAAAACGGCTTCCGTCGCACCGGCCGCCCCGGCACCGCAGCCCACGATGCCGGAAAACGTCCCCAATACCGCCTCCATCGCACCGATCGCACCGCCACCGCCGGTCGCCGGCGCGAAACCGCCGACCCCACCGCCGGTTTCCGCCAAAGCCGCGACCGAGGCCGCGCCGACCACCACCGGTCTGCGCCTGACGTTCGCGCCGGGCGAATCCGACCTCAGCCCCGAGAGCAGCGCGTCGATCAAGCAACTGACCGCGGGCGGTCCACTGGGAGATATGACAACGTTCAACGTCCTGGCCTACGCGCCCGGCAAGGCGGACGATCCGTCCACCGCGCGCCGGGTTTCACTGTCCCGGGCGATGGCGGTGCGCAGCGCGCTGGTCGCCGATGGCGTGCCATCCGCCCGCATCTTCGTTCGCGCGCTGGGTGAGCAATTTGGAAGCGGCCCGCCCGACCGGGTGGACATCAGCGTGATGGGCGCCAACGCGCCCACCAGCACCAGTTCGGCCAGCACCAGTTCGGCCAGCACCCCCACGGCGGCTGCGCGATGACCCGCCCGTCCGGCTACCTGATCCGGATGCTGGTTTTCCTTTTGGCGGTCGGCACCGTCGCCGGGCTGTTGTCGCCCGTGCTGATCACCGCGTTCTACCATAATCCCGAGCTGAACAGCTTCATCCTGCTGGTCCTGTTGCTGGGGATCTGCTGGAACCTGCGTCAGGTGCTGCGCTTGCGGCCGGAAGTGACCTGGCTGGAAACCTACCAGACCGCGCGCAGCCGGCTGGCCGCCCTGCCCTCACCCAAGCTGCTGGCACCGATGGCCAG
This sequence comes from Acidisphaera sp. S103, assembly GCF_009765975.1. GTDB lineage: Bacteria > Pseudomonadota > Alphaproteobacteria > Acetobacterales > Acetobacteraceae > Rhodopila. Next base: position 287,755 of record NZ_LMUJ01000042.1, read on the forward strand.
CATGCTGGCGATGCGCGAAGGCCGAACCAGCAACGAAACGCGGCACTTCACCCTGTCCGCGACCGCCATGCGCAGCCTGCTGGACAGCATCGCCTCCCGCCTCGACGAAAGCCGCGAGTTGTCGCGCTACATGACCGGTCTGCTGATCTTCCTCGGTCTGCTCGGGACGTTCTGGGGACTGCTGAACACGGTGACCTCGGTGTCGGACGTCATCGGCGGCATGACGCTGGGCAACGGCGACATGAACCTGATGTTCGACCAGTTGAAGACTGGCCTTGCCCGGCCGCTCGCCGGCATGGGAACGGCGTTTTCGGCCAGCATGTATGGCCTGTCCGGCGCGCTGGTGCTGGGCTTCCTGGATCTGACCGCCGGCCAGGCACAGAACCGATTCTTCAATGAACTGGAGGAATGGCTCGCCGGCCTGACGCGGCTGTCGTCCGGCATCCTGTCGGAAGGCGAAGGGTCCGTCCCGGTCTATGTCCAGGCCCTGCTGGAGCAGACCGCCGAGAACATGGAGAGCATGCAGCGCGTACTGGTGCAGGACGGGGAAAACCGATCCCAGGCCAACCAGGCCGTCAACACGTTGAACGAACGGCTGGGGGCGTTGGCCGACACCATGCGCGCCAATCAGCACCTGATGCTGCGGATCGCCGAGACGCAAACCGTGCTGGGACCGGCGTTGCAACGGCTGGGGGATCTGCAAGGCGGTGACGAGGTCAGCCGCGGCCATCTGCGCAATATCGAGATGGCTTTGCAGCGGCTGCTGGCGGAGAGCGAGCAAGGGCGGTCGCGGGCCACCACGGATTTGCGCAACGATTTGCGGCTGTTGACCCGCACGGTCGCCGCCCTGGCCGAACCGCCGCGGTAGCCGGACATGCCAGCGCGCATCCGCAGGCACGGCGGCAACGGACTGGATGCATGGCCCGGCTATGTGGACGCGCTGTCCACGCTGCTGATGGTCATCATCTTCGTCCTGCTGGTCTTCGTGCTGGCACAGGCCTTCCTGACCGTGGCGCTGTCCGGCCGCAGCCACGAACTGGACAAGGCCAACCAGCAACTCTCCGCGCTTGCCGACGAGTTGTCGCTGGAACGTGGAAAATCGTCGGAATTGCAGGTTTCCGTATCGCAACTCAGCCAGCAATTGGCGGCGAGCGCGGCGGCGCGTGACAAGCTGACATCGCAAGTCGCGGACGCGAACCTGCGGGTGCAGGCTGCGACCGTGGCCAACACGCGGCTGCAATCGCAGGTGACCACGGCCAATGGCCAGGCCAACGCTGCCCAGGCGCAACTGGCCGATGCGCAAAACCAGCTCGCCGAGATGAAAAAACAGATTGCCGACCTCGATCGGACGGTCTCGGTCGACAAGGACACGTTGCAAGCGAAACTGTCGGATCTGGCAACGCTGACGAACGAGGCCAAGGCGCTGGCGGCCCTGCGGGACGAACTGGAGAAGCAGGCCCAGGATGCCGCCGCCAATGCAATGACCGAGCAGCAACGGCGGCAGGCGGTCGAGTTGCAACTGGGCGATGAAAAGAAGTTCGGTGACAGCGCCCGCGCGCAGATCGCGCTGCTGAACCAGCAGATCGAGCAGTTGAAGAACCAGCTTTCGTCGATTGCGGCCACCCTGGATGTGACGCAGAAGCAGAGCAAGGACAAGGACGTTCAGATCGCCAACCTGGGCCAGAAACTGAACGTCGCGCTGGCGGCGAAGGTGGAGGAATTGCAGCAATACCGCAGCGAGTTCTTCGGCAAGCTGCGGACGCTTCTGGCCAACCGCTCCGGCATCACCATCGTCGGCGATCGCTTCGTGTTCCAGAGCGAGGTGCTGTTCCCCGTGGGCAGCGCCGACCTGAGCCAGGCCGGCGTGGCGCAGATGACGACACTGGCCGTGACGATCAAGGACATCGCGACGGAGATTCCACCCGATTTGCACTGGGTGCTGCGGGTGGACGGGCACACCGATCCACAACCGGTGAAGGGGGGACAATTTGCCTCCAACTGGGAACTATCGGCCGAACGTGCGATCACAGTGGTGAAGCTGCTGATCGCCGATGGCGTGCCGGCGGAGCACCTGGCAGCGACGGCGTTCGGTGAATACCAACCGTTCGGGACGGGGGATACGCCGGACGCCTATGCCAAGGACCGGCGTATCGAGCTGCGGCTGACGGACCGGTAAAAGGCCGCGGCCAGCCTCATTAAATCGGCCATTGTCGGCGGGGAATTGTCTGTGCCGCCGTCCTGCCGCATCGCATACCAGCGGCCGCTAAAATCAAAGGCGTGGATGGTGGGCCTTCGCCCACCATGACGGTTGCACGGCGGCTGGTATCATGGCCCAGAAAAGCTGAAGGCCCCGGACATAAGCCCGGGGCCTCCACATTGTTGTGACTGTCCGTTGCCGGACCGGAGTATTCTAAGCCGACGTCTTCGCGCCGGCGATCCAGGTCATGGCAAGGGTTGCCACCAAACAATGAGACACAGGATCACCTCCTTTCAGTTGTTGCTACGACCCCGGTAGTGTGCGCCCGATTCGCGCGATCTGGCAAGAAAATCAGGCAACACCTCAAAACCCGCCGTGCGGCGATCACGGGATCAGACCCGCATGACGCCCCAGAATGCTGGCGACCATCCCCGAGCCCAGCATCCACAATGGATTGCGTCCGGTGGCAAAAATGGACACCGCCGTGCCCGAGGAAATGACAACCGTCAGCAGGCTGGCGGATGAATCGGTGACGACCGTGGCGTTGGACCTGGACTACGGCAGTCCGGCGACGTTCACCGCCATGTTCAAGCGCATTCTCGGTGCCGCCCCGAGTCACTATCTATCGCCGATCGGCGTGGGATAACGTCGCCGATCCGGCGCGGGACGATGTTGTTCGGCGGCGTGGTTTCTGCTGGACTGCCGGCCAACGTTGAAGGAGGGAACACCGATGATCCGCGGCACCCATCGCTATCCGCCCATGGACCGGGTGATCTATGGCATCCCGCTGGCCGAGGCGTTGGCCGAGGAGGTCGCCCGTCTTGACGCCCGTGCGGTCTATGTCATGGCGAGCGGCACGCTCAATCGCGAGACGGATGTGATCGACGGCGTGCGCCGGGTGCTGGGCAACCGGCTGGCCGGGGTGTGCGCGAAAATTGGCGCCCACACGCCGCGCGTCGATGTGGTGGCGGCGGCGAATGAAGCTCGGGCCGCGCGCGCCGACCTGATCGTGACCGTGGGCGGCGGGTCGGTGACCGATGCGGCGAAGATGGTGGGGTTGTGCCTGGGCAACGACGTCAGCGCGCCGGAGCAGCTCGACCGGTTCCGCGCGATCATTACGGCGGATGGAAAAACCGAGCGGCCGCCGATCAAGGCGCCGGCGGTGCGGTCGGTGGATGTGCCGACGACGCTGTCGGCGGGCGAGTTCACACCGTTCGCCGGCTGCACCGATACCGTACGGCATGTGAAGGAAAGTTTCGGGCATGCGCTGATGATGCCGCAGGCGGTGATCCTCGATCCGGCGGTGACGGTCCACACGCCGGAATGGCTGTTCCTGTCGACAGGAATACGCGCGGTGGATCATGCGGTGGAGAGTTTGTGCTCGATCGCGCCGACGCCGTTCTCCGATGGGACTTCGTTGCAGGCGTTACGATTGCTGTCCGCCGGGCTGTCCGCGGTAAAGGCCAACCCGCAGGACCTGGAGGCTCGGTTGAACTGCCAGATGGGTGCGTGGATGTCGATCATGGGGTCGCATAACGGCGTGCCGATGGGAGCGAGCCACGGCATCGGGCACGTGCTGGGTGGCACGGCCAATGTGCCGCATGGGTATACGTCGTGCGTGATGCTGCCGCATGTGCTGCGGTTCAATGTGACCGCGAATGCGGACCGGCAGAAATGGGTCAGTGAGGCGTTGGGGCGGCCGGGGGACAGTGCCGGCGATGCGGTGGCGGCGCTGATCGCCGGGCTGGGATTGCCGGGGACTCTGCGTGATGTCGGGGTGAATCCGGAGCAGTTGGACGGGATCGCGGTTGGATCGATGCATGACCGCTGGGTGCATACCAACCCCAGAAAGATCGACGGACCGCCGGCGGTGCGGGCACTGCTGGACGCCGCCTGGTAGTTATATCAGCATGGCGGCTCACCCGACCGGGAGAGTCGCAGCATGACCTACCTCGCCCCCAATTCCGTCCAGGCGCGTGACATCGCGACCATCGTCCATCCGCAGACGAACCTGGTTCGCCATATCGCGGAGGGGCCGATGGTCATCGGATCGGGCCACGGCTGCTACGTCTACGACGACAACGGCACGCAGTATCTGGATACGGCGGCGGGGTTGTGGTGCGCATCCCTGGGCTATGCGTCGGAGCGGCTGGCCAAGGTCGCGTATGAGCAGATGCGCAAGCTGGGCTACTACCATCTGTATCGCGGCACGACACACGATGTGGCCGTCGACCTGGCGGAGAAACTGCTGTCCATCGCCCCGGTGCCGATGAGCAAGGTGCTGTTCCAGTGTTCGGGGTCGGAGGCGAACGATACGGCGCTGAAACTGGTGTGGTATTACCATCACGCCATTGGGAAACCGGAGAAGCGGAAGATCATCGGGCGGCGGATGGCGTATCATGGCAGCACGTCGGCCTCGATCAGCGCGTCGGGCAAGCCCGATATGCATGCGGATTTCGGGCTGCCGTTTCCGGGTTTCCTGCATACCGAATATCCGCACTACTACCGTCACCACAATGAGGGCGAGTCGGAGGAGCAGTTCGCGACGCGCATGGCCGATGCGCTGGAGCAACTGATCCTGCGCGAGGGTCCGGAGACGTGCGCGGCGTTTATTGGCGAGCCGGTGATGGGGGCGGGTGGCGGGCTGACGCCGCCCGCGACGTATTGGGAGAAGATCCAGGCGGTCATTCGGCGGTACGACATGCTGTTCATTGCCGATGAGGTGATCTGCGGGTTTGGCCGGACCGGCAATATGTGGGGCAGCCAGACTTATGATTTGCAGCCCGACATGATCTCCTGCGCCAAAGCGCTGTCGGCGGGGATGCAGCCGATCTCGGCGCTGATGATCAATGAGCGTGTGTTCGAGGCGATGCTGGATGAGAGCCGGAAGCTGGGGAATTTCGCGCACGGCTTCACCTACGCCGGGCACCCGGTAACGACGGCGGTGGCGATGGAGACGCTGCGTATCTACGAGGATATGGATATGCTGGGGCACGTCCAGCGGGTCGGGCCGTATCTGCAGGAGAAGCTGGGGACACTGGCCGATCATCCGCTGGTGGGCGAGGTTCGCGGTGTCGGGCTGCTGACGGGGATCGAGATGGTGGCCGACAAAGCGACGCGGGCGCAGTTCGATCCGGGGCGCCAGGTTGGGGCGACGGTGGACAAGCATGCTCGTAAGCATGGGCTGATCACGCGGTTCGTCGGCGATCGGGTGGCATTTTCTCCGCCGCTGATCATCACCGAGGCGGAAATCGATGAGGCGGTGACACGGATTACCCGGGCGATGGATGATACGTGGGCGGAGGTCAGGTAGAGAACGCCGTGATACCGAATGTCGCGGTTGCGGCCGCGGTCAATGCCATACGAAAGCCGCCTTCCAGATAGCGTCGATCATCTTTGATATTCAACCAGCCTCGCCGGGCGTAAAGGTAGAGCGGCAAGATCAACAGCACGCCATAAAGGTTGGATAAATATCCAGAAGATCCTGCGATAGCGGTACCGCCAAGGCACAGCATGGCTAAGGTAACACAGCCAACCGCCGCGACCCAGTACGAACCGCTGCGCAGACTGTAGGTCAGAAAGATGTCAAGGTCCTTTAACCAGTTAAGGATCGCCGCAACGAAGAGCCAGAGTACGAGAATTGCCGTAATGAAGAAGAACTGTGCAGAGTCCAACATTCCCGACAGCAGGTTTTGTTCGCGGTACGTTCGCGCGACAAGACCGATCGCCGCAAAGCCGATCAGCCGGAAAATGAAATTCTGATCGAGGATGCGCGGCCAGCGTCCCATGTAGTATCGACTGATCAGGCTGCCAACACGACCAACACGCATAGCCTTTGGCGGAAGGTACGATGCGTCCCTCGCCGCCAACAGATCGTGTAGCAGGAAGTTGGTTTTGATCGCCAACTGGGACGTGGGGTAGACCGTGGTCAGGAATGGTGTTTTCTCGAAACCTTTGGTCAGGTGCGGTTCGAACGGGTAGATCGCCAGCAGGTCGTTGCCGCCAAACTGATCACGCAGCAGGTCGTCGTAGAATTTCTGCAGAAATCGCGCACTGAATGCCGGAATGACCTTATTGAACACCAGCCGGATGTCGGGCTTTTTATCGGGCAGTTCGGCTGCCATCTGGCGGACGAAATTCAGTGTGCCGTACAGCGTTATCTTATCGGGTTCGGATACAAGAATACTGTGGGTGGCGATCGCACAGGCGGCGAAGGATGTGTTGTCGGGTCCCCCATGACAATCCAGGACGGCGATTTCACAGCCGCTTTGTTCGCAGAGACACATTATGAATGTGCCAAGGGCGTTTGACAGGGCCTGTACGTCCATGGCTTCGAGCGCGGCGGCAGAAGATTTTTCGATGTCGCCATACTCGACAGTGAACAGGTTTGCACCGACCGCGACGAGGTACCAGTCGCCAGCGGGCTGACAGCCCGTGAAAAGTTCGGGTGGCCGCACCTGTTCACGCCGCACCTTGGCCGCCGCCGAAGCAAACAGGCCGGTCAGGCCACGGTTGAAAAAATCCAGGTCGAGCAGCAGCGTTTTCCGACCCTGTGCCAGTTCGTTGGCGATTGCGACCGAGAGCATGGTCTTGCCGACCCCGCCCTTGCCGCTGACCACGGCAATGATGAGAGGCTTTGTCATCCTTCGTCGGCCTCGGCTTTATTGTTCTTGAGCCTCGGCCGTTTCGACGCTTTGCGATGATGATCGATCGCACCCTTGGCTTCCTGCAGGAAAACGGCTTCCTGTGTCGAGGATGGCAATCGAAGAAACGCGTAGACATAAAATGCAATTCCGAAAAGGAATACAGCGACCGATGATAGATACACGATGGCACCGATGACAGCCGCGAGTAAGACGCTGCTGGTTAACAGGTCATGTGAATAATATAACATTACCGTTGAAAATGAAGTCGAAGTCAGCAACACCGGATTTTTCACGGTACCCAATTGGGAAACGATTTGGCGTGGATTGTCCAACCTTCTTCATCCATAAAGGGGAGCAGTCGGTCAACAAGTCAAACCGATCTTCTTACTTTAAAGGGCGACGCCGAATGTGTATGTTACACTGCGTCGGGCGGGCAGGCAAGTTTATCCGCCAACCCGAGGGCCCGGCGTGGGATGAGGCGTGCGCTGTCTTGAAACCAAGCGCCTCGGCGCTACGGCACCGCCACGAACAACTGCCGCGTCGCGTAGGAAATCCAGACCCGCCGCTGTGCCAGCCAATCGGCGCCCAGCAGCATGTCGACGATCGGTGTCAGGTGGACCCCTGGGCCGGCCCAGATCACCGGCGCGCTGGTCGCCTGGCCGCCCACCTGAAGTGAGCGGAACGTATGGCGGTGCATCGTCACCACATGGGACCCAATACCACTGACCTGGTCTGCCGGATCATGCGCGAAGCCGCCCGGCTGCAACCCAAGCCGGAAGATACCGGGCGCGGCGACGAGACTCGCACTGGCGCCGGTATCCAGCAGGGCACGCAACGGCACGGCATCCAGCCTCACCGGCACGATCAGCGCATCCTGGTCCAGCAGACTGACCGGCACGGCGCTATAGCCACCCTGCCACGGCAGGAAGCGCCCGGCGCAGTCCTGCACCCGATAAAGCGTCACCTGCCGGTCGGGCAAATCCAGGTCCAGGTCGAACGACGCCAGAAAATCGCGCCCCAACGCGCCATCGATCACAAGGTCGCCGATGCGCGTCTGCGGGATAATGCCGACCGTCAGGCTGGTGTCGTGGTTCAACGTCCGGCGGACCAGGGGGACACCGCCCAATGTCAGGGTACGAGGATCGGCGTTCGGGCGGCTCTCGATCCCGCCGATGCCGCGCATGGTGGTACCCACCCATTCGTCACGTGCCACGTTCAGGCGGAGAGCCGCGGCCGCGGTGATGATCGACCGTTGGGCACCGGTGTCCAGGATCATGGTCGCGATGGTGCCGTTGACCGCCACCGGCACGGTGATCGTTCCGCCGACAACGTCCAACGCGACCGTGGCCTTGTTGTCCACCACACAGGCGGGCCGAGCGGCAACAGGCAGCAGCAGGCTGGCCAGCAGCAGAAGAATGCCTGTTTTCACGCCGATCTCCCCCGGGGTCTGCCGGACCATATGACGGTGGCGGCCAATCGGCCAACGCCATCGCGGGAATTGTCGAATCCTCACGGTATCGCTATCCATCGTCGCATGTCTGAAACGTCCTCCGATGTGCCGGCACGGCCCAACCCGACCGTGTTCGATCTGTTTGCCGGGTTTTTCATGGTGGGCATCTGCGGCTTCGGCGGAGTCCTGCCCTGGGCTCGGCGCATGATCGTGGAGCAGCGCAAGTGGCTGACCCAGCCCGAATTCACCGACATGCTGGGTCTGTGTCAGTTCCTGCCGGGCGGCAACATCATGAACGTGACCATCGCCCTGGGATCGCGATTCCGCGGCGTCGCCGGCGCGGCGGCCTGTTTCCTCGGGCTGATGACCGCGCCGGTGGCGATCGTGATCGGACTGGGCGTGGTGTATGACCGGTATGCCGATTTCCCGCCGGTGCATCGGGCGTTCGTCGCACTGTCGGCCGCCGCCGCGGCCTATCTGCTGGCGACCGCCTGGAAAATCGCCTCGCCGTTGCGCGGACGCCCGCTGGCCATCGGTGTCGCCGCCTTGACCTTCGTGGTCATCGCCGTGCTGCGGTTGCCGATGTTGGCGGCGATGCCGCTGCTGGCGATCGGGTCCACCCTGCTGCTGCGGCGGTTCCGGGCATGAGCACCCTGGCGCAACTGGCAGCGGTCTATGGACAGTTGTCTCTGCTGGCGTTCGGCGGTGCGAACGCGGTGATCCCGGAGATGCAGCGGCAGGTCGTCGATGTGCATCACTGGATGACGGGGCACGAGTTCGCGGCGCTGTACGCCCTGGCGCAGGCCGCACCGGGCCCGAACATGATGGTCGTCAGCCTGGTGGGATGGCAGGTCGGCGGCATCTTGGGTGCCTTGGTGACGACCTTATCGGTCGCAGTGCCGTCCTCCACACTGACGCTGGTGGTCAGCGGCGTGTGGTTCCGGTTCAAGGACGCGCCGTGGCGCAAAGCCATGCAGGCGGGGCTGCAACCGGTGACGGCCGGGCTGATCATGGCCAGCGCCGGGCTGCTGATCGAAAGCACCACCGTGGATTGGACAGCGGCGGCGGTCACCGTGGTAACCGCCTGCCTGTTCATTTTCACCAAGCTGCACCCGATGCTGATCCTGGCCGCCGCCGCGGTCGCGGGGGCGATCGGGCTGGCCGGCTGATCAGCCCACGGCCCGCCTGTACAGATGCCACGTGGCATGCCCCAGCACCGGCATGACCAGGATCAGGCCAAGCAACAGCGGGATCGAGCCGACCACCAGGCTGGCGACGATAATCAGTCCCCAGGCCATCATCGTCAGCGGGTTACGCATGACGACCCCGATCGACGTACGGATCGCGGTTTCCAGCGAAACATTCCGGTCCAGCAGGATGGGGAACGACACCACGCTGATCGTCCCTGCAATCACGGCCAGCACGAATCCCACGCCGATACCGACAATCGCCATTACCCAGCCCGCTCGGGTATAGAGCACGCTGTGCGCGAAGGCCGCCAGCGACACCGGGGGTTTCGGCCCCAGGGTCAGGTTGTAAACGGAGTTCGACAGCACCAGCCAGAACAGGAACATCACGATCAGCGTCGCGCCCAGCAACAGGATGCCGCCGATCGCGGGTGAGCGGAACACGCTGAACGCATCGGTCAAACCGGCGCTGAGCCCCAGTTCGCGCCGGCGGCTCATTTCGTTCAGGCCGACGGCGGCGAACGGCCCGACCAGGGCAAAACCGGAGGCCAACGGGAACACCAGCGGTAGCATGTCGTATCCCGCCGCCACGCGGGCCATCAACAAGCCGATCAGCGGATAGATCACGCAGAGGAAAATCACGTCGGTGCGGGATTCGCGGAAATCCTCCATGCCGCGGGCCAGTGCCCATCGCAGGTCGACGATGTGGATCCGCCGCACGACGGGCGGCGTCGACATGCGGACCGTTTCATCGGGGTGAACCGTGGTGATGGAATGGTAGGCATGGGCCAACACGTCGTAGCCCCAGCCTGGCGGCGTCTTGATCATGGTGGACTCTCCTCCGAACGCTCATTCGCGAGGTCGCGAGTCCGTCACGCGCTGCTTGTCCGATCGCCTGACGAACCTGGTCGCAGCCATCGCGCAATGGAATGATGGGCACGTTTCGAGGCGGTCGGCGATCACGAATCCGCGACTGATCGACACTGTCCGGCGGCGTCACGGCCACCCAAACGATCAGCCCAACCGAGCGCGCAACGCTTCGAGTTCCTCAAGCGCCTCCACCAACAGCGTCCGCAGCCGTTCGTGTTCCAGGTCCGGCTTCGGACGCGGCGCGGTGCGGGCCATATGCGTGACCGACGGCGGCGGCGCGACCAGTTCCAGGCCCGGGATCAGCGGTAATTCCTCCGGCGCCCGAGCCGCCCGTTCCGCCTCGGCGGCAGCGCGTTCGTCGGCCGTCGGCGGCGGGATATCGTCGGACAACTGCCCGCCGCCTTCCCGCAGCAGGCGCTGCACACCCTTGATCGTATAACCCTGGGTGTACAGCAGGTCGGCGATCCGCCGCAGCAGCACGATGTCGTCCGGCCGGTAATACCGCCGCCCACCGCCACGCTTCAGCGGCCTGACCTGCGGAAACTTCGTCTCCCAGAACCGCAGGACATGCTGCGGGATGTGAAGATCGTCCGCTACCTCACTGATTGTACGAAAAGCATTCGGCGCTTTCTTCGGCCGCTGCCGCATCCCATCGTCGTTCGGATCGTCGCTCATCTGGGAGTCCATGGGCCGGCCTCCCGCTCAATCTCTATGCGGGTTGCGTCATTCATCATCTTCCGTACCAGGTGTCGTGCCGTTGACATGAGCCTTCAACACATGGCTCGGCCTGAACACGAGAACGCGGCGCGGCAGGATGGGCACTTCTTCGCCAGTCTTCGGGTTCCGGCCGATGCGGCGCCCCTTTTGTCTGACAGAAAAAGTCCCGAACCCACTGATTTTAACGGATTCACCTTTTTCCAGATGCGTGGCAACACGCTCCAGCACATCTTCCAGCAGATCGGCTGACTCATTCCGAGACAGCCCGACCTGCGTGTAGATCATTTCAGCGATGTGAGCACGGGTGATCGTCAGCATGGCCGGACGCTATGCAGATCGTCCCGCTACGTCAAGGTTCGAAATGAAAAAATCTTACCGGATCAGGGGTTTGCAGCGGGTCTTGGCGACAATGTCACAGCCGGACAAGGGCCGACCCCCAGGTCAGGCCGCCGCCCAGTGCCTCCAGCACCACCAGATCGCCGGACTTGATGCGTCCGTCGGCACGCGCCTCGGCCAGGGCCAGGGGAACGGACGCGGCGGACGTGTTGGCATGGCGGTCCACCGTCACCACCACGCGTTCCGGCGGCAATCCCAGTTTCTTCCCCATCGCATTGATAATGCGGCTGTTTGCCTGGTGCGGCACCAGCCAGTCGATGTCGGCGTGGCCCAGGCCGTTGGCGGCCAGCGCTTCGTCCACCGCCTCGGCCAGCCGGGTGACCGCGTGGCGGAACACCTCCCGCCCATGCATCACCAGATGGCCGGGCTTGTCGGGCTGGCCGACCGCGCCGTCGACATACAGGATGTCGCCGAGGGTGCCCTGCGCGTGGATATGGGTGGACAGGACGCCGCGCCGGTCGTCGTCGACGCCGGTGCTGGCACGCAGGAAGACGGCGCCGGCACCGTCACCGAACAACACGCAGGTGCCGCGGTCCTGCCAATTGAGAATGCGCGAGTAGACCTCACTGCCGATCACCAGCACGCCACGTACCTGCCCTGCCCGGATCATCCCGTCGGCGACGGACAGGGCGTAGATGAAGCCGGCACAGGCGGCCGATAGGTCGAAGCCGAAGCCCCGCGTCACCCCCAGCGCCGCCTGCACCCGCAACGCGGACGCGGGAAACGCCTGGTCCGGGGTGCTGGTGGCCAGGATGATCGCATCGACATCCGCCGCGTGGGCCCCGGCATCGGCCAAAGCGGCGGCGGCGGCGGCGGTGCCCATGAACGCGGTCGTCTCATGCGCGGCGGCGAAATGCCGCTGGCGGATTCCCGTGCGCTCCCGGATCCATTCATCCGACGTATCGATGGTACGCGACAATTCGTCGTTGGTGACGATCCGTTCGGGCAGGTAGCCCCCACAGCCGGCGAGGATGGAACGAGGCGGCATCACTGATCCTGGTCAGGCGGTGGCGAGATGGGGACCGTCGCCCGAACCCGGCTTTGAAACATTGGACGGCGAATCGCCGGCGGGCATGTCGGTCTTGCGATCACGCTCGTTTTTCTCCGCCGTGGCGGTTTTGTCCAGGGCAATACGCGCGAGGTCCTCGCGAATGCGGTCGTTGAACCGATGGGTGACCATGTCCATGGCGACGTCGACAGCGTGAGCAAAGCCTTGCGCGTCGGTCCCACCATGCGACTTCACCACCACGCCGTTCAGGCCGACCATCACCGCCCCGTTGTAGCGCCGCGGATCGAGCCATTCCCGCAGCCGGTCCAGGCCGGGACGAACCATCAGATAGGCCAGCTTGCCGGCGATACCGCTGGTGAACACCTGCCGGAGGAACTCGCCGATCAGTTTCAGCGCCCCTTCCCCTGTCTTCAGGGCGACGTTGCCGGTGAACCCGTCGGTCACGATCACATCGGTGGTGCCGGCGGCAATATCGTGGCCCTCGACGAAGCCATGGAACTGCGGGCCGATATGGCTGGCACGCAGGATCTCCGCCGCCTCACGCACCGTGTCGTCGCCTTTCAGCTCCTCCGACCCGACGTTCAGCAGACCGATTGTGGGCGCCGTCAGGCCCAGCACGGTGCGGGCGAACACATCGCCCATCACGGCGAATTCCACCAGATTGCGCACGTCGCACTGCACGTTGGCGCCGAGGTCGAGCATGACGACGTCGCCTCGGGCGGATGGCGCGATTCCGGCCATGGCCGGGCGATCGATCCCCGGCAGGGATTTGATGTAGACTTTTGATAATGCCAGCAGCGCGCCGGTGTTGCCGGCAGATATCAGGCCCGACGCCTCCCGCTGGGCGACCGCGTCGACCGCGAGGCGCATGGAGGACTGCCGGCTGCGCAATGCTGCGGTCGGCTTCATGTCACTGCTGATAACGTCGGGCGCATGCCGCACGGTGCAGGCGGTCCGAGCACGCTTGTTGCGGCTGAGCAGCGCCGTCAGCGCGGGCTCATCACCGATCAGCAGGAACCGCGCCGACGGATGACGTTCGGCGGCAATCTCCAGGCCCTGCACAACCATGTCGGGGGCTTTGTCGCCCCCCATGGCATCCACGGCCAGGGTAAACAGACCGGTCACGGGCGAACCAGGGGCACGCCGCGACCCGGCCTCAGACCCGGACAGCGCCCCGCAGCGGCTTCCCTGCTGCGATCACTTCGCGTCCGTCGTAGTGGCCGCAATGGCTGCACACATGATGGGGCCGCTTCAGTTCACCACAGTTCTTGCACTCCGCGTGCGCTTCATGCGGCAGCGCCTGGTGGCTGCGGCGCATGCCGGCACGGGAGGGGGACGTCTTTCTCTTCGGTACAGCCATGGGACGATGCCCCTTCTCTAACGACGCTTGCCCCGCGAGTTCTGCGAGGCATTCCAGAATCCACGATTGGACGTAAACGCGAGCGGCGCCGTCTAGCAGAGGGGCCGCACTGTCGCAATGGGTTATGCAATCGACTGCGTGTTTGTGTGCGCCGATGCGGCTTCAGGGGCGGTCCTGGGCCGCATGCCAGACGCGCAGGATCGTCACCAGGTCCGAACCGGAGACCCGATAGACGATAAGATAGGGAGGCATGACCACCAACTCACGCGTACCGGCCTGGCGCCCGGGCCGGCCACGGTGGGGAAATATCGTCAGACTGTCACCAGCGAGCAGAAGTTCGCGACCCACGCGCTTGGCTGCAACCGGATTGTCGGCCGCGATGTGGCGAATGATTCGGCCGACATCGGTCAGCGCCCTGGCACGCCAGACGACAGGCAATGGTCAGTGCGGTTGGGGAGGCGGGACGTCGAACTCGCCCTGGGCGAGCCGCAGAAGCCAGATTCGGACCTCCTCATGCTGCACCGTTCGTGGATCAGCGTCCGACTCGGCTATCGCCGCCGCGAGAACGCGGGCCTCCGCTTCGTCATCTTCGATCAGGGGGGCTGGCGTTGTCATGCCAGTAGAATAGCACACAGGCGACCGGGTTGCATCCCTGCGATCCCGAGACGCTGCCAACTGCCACTGACGCTGATCGCCCGGGCCAAATCAGTTGCAGCAGAAGATGTGGTAAAAGTAAGGATATAACCTTACGTTCGGACTGAGGAGGCCCGCTATGTCCGTGATCGAAGCAGTCTGTACCATTACCGCCAAGGGACAAACAACCGTGCCCAAGGCGGTCCGCCAGGCGCTCGGGGTCAGCTACGGCGGACGCGTTACCTTCCGGGTGGAGGACGGCACTGTCAGCGTTCACGCCGCCGCCGAAGCTGACGAAGACCCATTCCTGGCCTTGCTGGAGCGTGACATCGCAGCCCGGCCGGAGGCACTCGTCCCGCTCACGCCGGAACTGGCGGCCCGCATGACGGCCGCGACGCAGGGCGTGGCAGCCGATCCCGACGCACCGATCGAGGGCGACGTGGCCCTGTAGTCCGACCATGCTGCAATGCCACGGCTGGCGGCTGGCCGGCCATCCGCTGCTGCTGGATCAGCTCGACAGACTGATCACCGCGGCCGAACGCGCCCGCATATCCGACGCGGCTGGCTGGCAGGGCAACGCCAACGTGAAACTGCTGGCCACGCTACGCGACCTTATGCTCGACCGTGTGCCGCGCGACCCGCTCGCCACTGAGTTCCGTCAGGGTAACACGCTGGGTCCGGCGCACCGGCACTGGTTTCGCGCCAAGTTCGGCGCCAATCGGTTTCGGCTGTTCCTCCGAGCTGATTCCGCATCACGGATCATCGTCTACGCCTGGGTCAACGACCGCGACACACTGCGCAAGGCCAGTGCCGCGAGCGATCCTTATGCAGTGTTTGCCCGCATGCTCGCCCATGGCAATCCACCCGATACCTGGCCGGGTTTGCTCGCTGCGGCACAGGACCCGGCGACGCTGCAACGTTTCGCGGCGGTCGCACCCAAGCCCTGACCCGGCGGAGCCAGGCCCCCCGGGAGCCGGGGCATTCTCAGTGCAACCGTGCCACGACCTCAGCGTTGGCGCGCATCACCAGGACGCGGCGGATCTTGTGCGACGGTGTCAGCAGGCCGTTCTCGATGGTGAAGGGCGCCACCACCGCGTGCCTGCGGATGCGTTCTGTCACCGACAGCCGCAGGTTGGTCCGGTTGACCGCCAGGGCCACCGCCACGTCGTCGTAGCCCTCCGCCGGGACGACCAGGGCGCTGACGCCGCTGCGCCCTTCCCCGGTCACCACGGCCTGGGCGATCTCGGTTTCGGCCATCAGCATGCCCTCGATCTTGGCCGGTGAGACGTTTTCGCCGCCGGACAGGACGATCATGTCCTTCTTCCGGTCGGTGATCCGCAGATAACCCCGATCCAGTTCGCCGATATCGCCGGTGTGCAGCCAGCCGTCCTGGATCGCTGCGGCGGTGTCCGCCGGCCGGTTCCAGTAGCCGTCCATGACCAGGCCGCCGCGCACCAGAATCTCTCCATCGTCGGCGAGGCGCAGTTCGACCCCGTCCAGCGGCTTGCCGACGGTGTCTATCCGGATGGCGTCCGGCGGGTTGGCGCTGATGACGGGGCCGGCCTCGGTCTGGCCGTAGCCCTGCATGATCCGCAGCCCGAGCGCCTGGAAGAAACGGCCGACCTCCGGTTCCAGGCGCGCCCCGCCGGACATGGCGGCGACCAGCCGTCCGCCGAAGCGGGCGCGGACCTTGGCGCGCACCAGCCGGTCCAGCAGCGGATCGAGCGCCTGTTCCGCCAGCGTCAGCCGAACGCCGTCCAGCCGCTTCAGGCCAGCCGTCACCGCCATCTGGAACAGCCTGCGGCGGAATGGCTTTTCGCGGGCCACCTGGGTCAGCACGCGGGCGCGGATCACCTCCAGCACGCGCGGCACGGCGGTCAGGATGGTCGGGCGGACGGTCAGCATGTCGGCGGCAAGATGCTCGACGCCGCGGGCGTAGACGATTTCCGTTCCCAGGCTCAGAAAGAAGAATTGCCCCACCGTATGTTCGTAGCTGTGCGAGACCGGCAGGTAAGACAGGTATGTCTCGTCCTTCAGCCGCAGCGGCCGTACCAGCTCGAACGCGCCGGCGCAGTTGGACAGGATGCAGCGGTGCGGCAGCATCACCCCGCGCGGCGACCCGCCGGTGCCGGAGGTATAGATCAGGCACGCCAGCGCCGTCGCCGGGATGCCGGCAGCTTCCAGCGCGATGTCGTCCAGTGGGCTCTGGTCCTGGACCAGGCTGTCCCACGCGATGATCCGTGTGGCGCCATCGGCTGGCGGCGCGTCCATCACCACCAGCAAATCCAGACCGTCGACCTTGGCCGCCGCCGCCAGCAGCCGTTCGGCGAGCGCCGCCGAGGAGACGATCGCCACGCGGGCGCCCGAGTCGCGCAGCAGATGCGCGTGATCGTCGACCGTGTTCGTCGTGTAGGCCGGCACCGGAACCACCCTTGTGGCCATCAGCGCCGTCTCCGCGATCGGGAATTCCGGCCGGTTCTCCATGCACAGGACGACGCGGTCCCCCGCCGACACGCCCGCCGCACGCAAACCACGGGCAACCGAGGCTGCCATGCGGCCGAACTCGCCCCAGGTGGTGGACTGCCAGCGCCCATCGCGCCACGCCCGCAGCATTGGCTTGCCGGGCCAGCCGCGCGCCAGGGCAAACATCATGGAGGCCAGGTTCGGCCATGTCGGGTAGGTCTGCACGCATCCTCCGCTGCCGGCGGGCGGGTCATGCGGCCAGCCCTTTGACGTTCGCCTCTCCTAGCTTACATGTCCGAACGATGCAGCAGGCCAGGGACACGAAATCCGCCATGAACGATGCAACTGCCGCCCAAACCGAATCCCTCCCGGCCTGGGACCTGACCGATCTTTACCCGTCCCCCGACAGCAAGGAGGTCGCCGCCGACCTGACCTGGGCGGAACGGCAGGCGAAGGCCTTCGCCCAGGCGCATGCGGGGACGCTGGCCAGCCTGTCCGGCGCCGCGCTCGCCACGGTGATCGCCGAGTATGAACGCATCCAGGAACGGCTGGGCCGCGTCGCGTCCTATGCGCAACTGCTGTTCGCAGGTGATTCCAACGACGCCGCGATCGGCCGCTTCTACCAGACGGTGAACGAACGGGTGACCGCGATCGGCAGCGACCTGATCTTCTTCGCGCTGGAGATGAACCGCATCGACGACACGGTGCTGGAAAACAAGCTGGCCGATCCGGCGCTGGCCCGCTACCGGCCGTGGCTGCGCGACCTGCGGGTGTTCCGGCCGCACCAACTCAGCGACGACCTGGAAAAGCTGACGCATGAGCGCGACCTGACCGCCAGCGCCGCCTGGTCGCGGCTGTTCGACGAAACCATCGCCGCCATGCGGATCAAGTTCGATGGCGAGGATCTGACCGTCAGCGCCACGCTGAACAAACTGTCCGACCGTGACCGTTCCGTGCGGGAGGCCGCCGGCAAGGCCATCGGCTCCGCGTTTGGCGACAATATCAGGCTGTTCTCGCTGATCACCAACACCCTGGCGAAGGACAAGGAGATCGAGGACACGTGGCGCCGCTACCCTCGCCCCGGCAGCTACCGCAATCGTGCCAACATGGTGGAGGATGGAGTCGTCGACGCCCTGGCCACCGCGGTGCGCCAGTCGTACCCCCGGTTGTCGCACCGCTACTACCAGATGAAGGCCAAGTGGCTGGGCCTACCGAAGCTGCAGCACTGGGACCGCAACGCGCCGCTGCCGAACGACGATGACCGGCTGATCGAATGGCCGGACGCCACGCGGCAGGTGCTGGATGCGTATGGCGCGTTCAGTCCGGAACTGGCCTCCGTGGGGCGGCGGTTCTTCGACAATGCCTGGATCGATGCAAGGCTGACCCCGGGGAAGTCCGGTGGTGCCTTCGCCCATCCGACCGTACCCAGCGTGCATCCCTATTTGCTGCTGAACTATCACGGCAAGACGCGCGACGTGATGACGTTGGCCCACGAGCTCGGGCACGGCGTGCACCAGGTGCTGGCCGGCCCGCAGGGCGCGCTGATGTCCGGAACCCCGCTGACCCTGGCGGAAACCGCGAGCGTGTTCGGCGAGATGCTGACATTTCGTTCATTGCTGGATTCGGCCAAGCCGGCACAGCGCCGGCTGATGCTGGCGGCGAAGACCGAGGACATGCTGAACACCGTCGTCCGCCAGGTCGCGTTCTATCAGTTCGAAACCCTGTTGCACGACGAACGCCGCTCGGGAGAACTGCTGCCGGAACGGATCGGTGAGCTGTGGATGCAGGTGCAGACCGAAAGCCTGGGGCCAGCATTCGAGTTCACCCCGGAATACAGCGTGTTCTGGTCGTATGTGCCGCACTTCATTCACTCGCCGTTCTATGTGTATGCGTATGCGTTCGGGGATTGCCTGGTGAACGCGCTGTATTCGGTGTTCCAGGGCGGCCATCCGGGGTTCCAGGCGAAGTATCTGGACATGCTGCGGGCCGGCGGGACGAAGCGGCACAAGGAGCTGCTGGCGCCGTTCGGCCTGGACGCGTCCGATCCAGCGTTCTGGAACAAGGGGCTGGACGTGATCTCCGGGTTTATCGACGAACTTGAGGTGGGCGGCTGAGTCTTAAGACTCAGGCCCTTCTAAAATTCGGCCCGTGGGAGTCACGGCCATGGCATCGCTCTTTTAAGGCAGATTAAGCGGGATAAGGGGGGATGAGGGGGATGGCGCTCGCAATCAGGCCTGGGCGGTGATGCGGCGGATTTCGACTTTGGGTTGGCCGACGTTAATCAGTAGCCACAGGGACTTGCCGGTCGCCAGCAAGTAATTTCGGCATCGCGAGATATGCGTGTTGCTCAACGCGCCGACCACTTTGAGTTCGACGATGACCTGATCCTCGACAAGCAGGTCGGCTGCATATTTGCCAACAATCACGTCGTCGCAAAAGACCACGATTCCTCGCTGCTGCAGCCTGGACTTTCGCATCTCATGCGCAAGGGCATTCTCGTAGACTCAACGAACCCATGACCGAGCGGATCGGCAACCCGAAAAGCACACCCAACGATCCGTTCGGTGACCGACGCCCACAACCGCGCATCCCCTTCATCCCCTCCTTATCCCGCTAATCCGTCTTATAAAACCTGCCTTGGCGTCCGTGCCGACGCCTGAAGGGGGCGAGCATGGCGTTGCTCGGCGTTGGCCTGATAGGGCTGACGGGGACAAAACGACGCTGATTTGGCCACCTCTTGACTCGTCATGGCCCGGCATCAGCCAGCCTGGGCTGTCTGCCACGATAAAGTAACGGATCAGACTTCGCCGGCGCATGTTGGGCCAGCGCGGGATCAACCGTTGCGGAACGTTTCACCGCATCATTGGTTGCGCGTCACGTAGGCCCGCAGCCCGGGGGCGGTAAAGCGCGAGACCGGCAGAACAGCGAAGTCCGCATCGGCCGCAGCGATCAAACGGCGCACCAGTTGCGCCCCGTCATCGTCACCTGGTTCGCGCAGATAGGGCGTGACCTCGTGATCGGCGGCGGTCAGAAGTTCCGCCGTCAGCGCGTCCAGCAACGCCGCCAGATCGTGTTCCGGATTCCAGTCCGTCATGGTGTGCCTCCGCACAAGCCAGCCCGCAGAAGCGCCCGCCGCATGCGCCGGCGCGCGCTGTCATAGGCCAGCGACGACAGGCCGTGCTTGCCGCGGATGTCCTCGGCCGACAGTCCATCCGCCAGTCCCGAGACAATCTGCAAGGCGGTCTGATCGCCGGCGAACAGGCGATAGATCGCGGCGATCGCTTCTCCGGCGGCCAAAACCCGCTCCTGGTCCGGTGCCGGGCAGGCGATCGTCCGGGATACCGAACCGGGGTCATGCGCGGACAGGATCAGGTCGGCTTCGCGCCGCCGCTTGCGCCAGATCTCGTCGCAGATGCTGCGCATCACGCCGGCCAGGAACACCAGCAGCGGCACACCGGGCGGCCATTGCCGCGAGCCGTCCAGCGCGCGCGCCAGAGCCTCATGCAACAGATCGGACCAGGCGACGCCCTGCGGCAGGCCGCGTGCCCGCAGCCGAGCCAGGGCTTGCAGGCGCAGCAGGTCGGTGTCGGACAGCCCCGCCAGCGCACGCGAGACGGCCGCCGCCGAATCCGTTGCGTCGATCGCGGCGCATGGGTTGAACTCCGGCATCTCCATCACGGAGACTATGCGCGTCCCCGCCCCGCGCGCGGACACTGCTCCCCAAAAATATCGCCTGTCCGGACCTGCCGCACCCACGCGCCTTTCCCCACATCAACCGCGGGAGAAGCCGCATGGACATCGACACGATACGCGCCGCCTTTGCCCAGGAACTACGCTACGTGGCCCATATCCGGTCCGGCCGGATCGTCCAGGCCTTCGCGACGGTCCCGCGCGAACGTTTCCTCGGACCGCGGCCGTGGCTGGTCGCCGACTTCGCCGAGGGCCACTGGACCGCCCCCGACGACGATCCCGGCGCGGCCTGCCACAACGTGGTGTTTGCCATCGACGCCGCCCGCAACCTCAACAACGGTCATCCCGAGTTCTGGGCTCGTTTGCTCGACAAACTGGACATCCGCCCCGGCGACACGGTGTACCATATCGGCGCCGGCACCGGCTATTACACCGCCATCATGGCGGAACTGACCGGCCCCGAAGGCACCGTCATCGCCGCCGAGATCGACCCCGGCCTCGCCGAACGGGCACGCACCAACCTGGCGCCGGCGGCGAACGTCCATGTCGTCGCCGGCGACGGCACGTCGTACGATCCCGGCCAAGTCGATGTGATCGTGGTGAACGCCGGCGCGACCCATCCAATGCCGGCGTGGCTCGACGCGTTGATGCCCGGAGGACGGATGCTGCTGCCGCTGACCGCCGACACCCTGCTCGGCACCGTGTTCCGGATCGAGCGCCTGGCGAAACCGGGGGCCTACGCCGCCGCTGCCGTGTCCGGCGTTTCCATCTATCCGTGCGCCGGCGCACGGACGCCGCAAGCCGCGCGATCGCTGACCCGGGCACTCGGTGAGGGCGGACAGAACTTCGTGCGTTCGCTGCGACGGGATCCGCACACCCCTGACGCCACCTGCTGGCTGCATGGCGACACATGTTGCCTGTCGATACAGCCCTGACGGACGTGCACGAACCGTTCCCGCCCACTCCGCCGGCCGGAAGCGGCCGCTGCTTCAGCGTCTCCCGCTACTCGAGCGAAACGATCCTCGCCGCCGGCGTGGGCGGCAGCGGCAAATCGTTGGAGTCCACCACACAACGCCCGATCATTGCACCAGAGCCATCCACACGACCAGCAAACTGAAAGCCATCCCGACGACAGTGATATACAGGCGCATCGTACCGTCTCCTGTCTCAATGGAGACAAGGTGCCGGCCGAGGCGTTATCGCACCGTGAGCCGATCGAGAGGCGCCTTCAGGACCGCCGCTCCGCTGTCACCAGCCGCCGAACCAGATACCCACACCGTGTACAATGCCGATCGGGAAAAATGATGCGGCCGCGACCAAAAGCGACCAGCGATCGTTCGCGGCGCAAAAGACGATCGATGTAAGCCATGCCGAATATGCCAACGCAGCCGGCACGAGAAAGGAGACCGCGGTCGGGATGTCCATGGAGCCAAAGCGGGCGACGCGCATTTTAACCTCTATTGTCCACTGCCATTCCCGGCCTCACCTGCCGGCTACCCGCCCCCCTGCCCCGTCGCAGTTCGTTAACGCGGCATCGACGCACGCGGGTGCGGCACCCCATCAAGATAGCATCCCTTACACCAGAGACCCAAGACTCTGCTCGAACTGTCCGGATGGCTGAGCCGCGGGCATCCTGACACGCCCGCCAGCCATGCGGAACCGCCGCACAGCGGGATGCAAACGAAAAATCTACTGTCAGGTTCACAGCCGATGCCGCGGCCAAGACAGGCCCCCCCGAGCGCGTCCCGCGCGTTTTATCTTGAACGGATCCTCGAACGGATCCTCGCTCACAACGAGACCCGGATTGGCCTCGTCAGCCGTCAGATCAGCCGAATGGTTGCTAAAAATTAAACACCTGTCAGTCGCTCTCTCGTGCGGCGGGCGATCGAGCGATTTCGCAAAATCTTGAATAATGGCGCTTGAGTCAGCTCTGGGCAGCCAGTGATTGCCTCTCACGAAGGCGTCGAACGATGGCCAAGGCCGAGGCCGCCGCTGCCCCTCTCACGCCACAGCCGTCAGTTCCCCATCATCGACCTAGCGCGCGGTGCCGCCCAGATGGATGACCAGTTCAGATGGTCCTTGGAAGCCATCGAACATCGTCGCAGGCAGCATCGCGTCCCCATCCGTCCAGCGCAACCCGGTCTCCGGCTCGAACGCATGGAACCCTGCCGTCAACAGCGCATCGTCCCCCCGGACCACCCGGAACCGCGTCCCGTCGCCCAGTCCCGTGACGGCGGGCGACGGCCTGCCATCCGCGCCTTTTCCCAAGACCCACACAGCGAGGCGAGGATGGCGGGCCTACGCCCACCATGCCATGCGGTGCCGACGGCACCCGCCAAATGATTCGGTTTATTCGCTGCGAGCCCTTAGCGTGATCCGAGCTGATCGAATCGGGGGGGATTCCCGAATCGGCTGTAATCGGATTCAAGCTTCCTGCCGGAGCGGAAGCCGGCAGCGATGTCGAAAGCACTTTCGCTTGATTTACGGCAACGCGTTGTTGCTGCTGTGCGGGACGAGAGATTAAGCCATCGCGCCGCGGCGGCGCGCTTCCAGGTCAGCGCTGCCAGTATCAGCCACTGGCGGGCGCTGGAGCGGCAGTCGGGTCACCTGCGGCCTGGGCCGTTGGGCGGTGATCGGCGCAGTGCTGCGATCGAAGCGCATGCGAGCCTGATCCTGCGAATGTTCGAGGCACGACGCTACGGTCGCTGCCGGCGTGGCGAGCGACTACGGATGAGCGTGCCGCACGGACACTGGAAGACGACCACCTTCATCGCCGGCCTTCGCAACAGCGGCATCGTCGCCCCGTTTGTCATCGACCGCCCGGTCAACCGAACGATCTTTGAAACCTGGGTGCAGCGCGTTCTTGTCCCCAACCTTCGTCGAGGTGACATCGTGATCATGGACAATCTGTCCAGCCACAAAGGCCCACGCGTGCGGGCCCTGATCGAGGCTGCTGGCGCGACGTTGCGATACCTCCCGCCCTACAGTCCCGACTTCACCCCAACCGAGAAGGCCTTTGCCAAGCTCAAGGCCCTTCTACGCAAGGAGGCCGCACGCACGGTCGAGGCGCTTGGGTCCGCCGTCGGACGTATCATCGACCTCATCACACCCGCAGAGTGCGTCAACATGTTCGCATCAGCCGGCTATGATCCAGACTGATCGGACTCCGCTCTAGCGCAGATGTCACCACGTAAATCAGAAATCCTGCAACGCAGGGGCAGATCGGCCTCTGACCTTAAAATAATCCTGTAGTGGTTTATCATAAAATTTGAGGGCTAAGTAGGCGATCTCGGCAACAATGCCTGCCTCGGTGATGCCAAACAGCCAACAGCCGATCTGGCCGAAATGCCAATGCTTCAGCAGTTCTTCTCCGATCCGAAGCACCGGCCCCTGCAAGATGTAGAGGGGATATGAAAGTTCACCAGCGAAGCGGCAACCCCGGACGAGCCTTGGTCCTGGCTCAACCGCCGCTCCGATCGCAATGATCGCCGGAAAAAGCAGAATGACATAGAGGAGGCCGAAAAGGCCTGACATTTGCAACGGCACTAACAAGAGCGCTGCAAAACCCAAGATCAGGCTGAGGCCAATCCAGGAGGCAAAATGTTGGGATAATCTGAATCTGTAGAGTAAAACTCCCGCAAAAAATGGAAACATCACTCGACCGAATCCGTAGGCGAAATTTCCCTGGTTATTGCCGCCGTAAATACCATAGTTCATGAATGCCACCCACGCCAGCACGACGGCGCTGCAGGCGGTCAATATCACTAGCCGCCGCGATGTCAGATGTGGCACGATCGCAGCGTACACGGCGTTTACGAACAGCTCGAACGTGAGAGACCAACTTGCCATGTTGAATGGGTAAGCTGTTTCCCATTGCGGAAACACGTAGGAGGGCAAAAGCAAGAGCGCCAAGGTTCCGCTGAGTGCGATCTGCCGATAGGTGACGTCGAGTTTGAATGTTGCATCCAGGAACGCGAGGGCGATACCCATCGTCGTGCCTAACAGGATCAAGGGATATAAGCGTGCAATCCGTATCCGAGCGAAGGACGCCAGATCCATTGCTCCGGTCTGTAGCCGTCGCTCGTAGGCGAAAGAAACGACGAACCCACTGAGCAGGTAGAAGAAATCGACGGCTAAACCGGCAAACGGAAGGGCTGTCAGGTCATGTTGTTGTACTAGATGCAACATCAACACGACCAATGCTGCGACACCACGAAGGCCATCCAACACCGCAAAACGATGTGCTTTTGTTTGCAATTGAAGCATGAAAGCAGCCTTTGCTACCCAATGCCGAACAGACATGGGCATAATGGTCTTGAGGTCTGGATGCAAGGCGACCATAAGGGTTAGAGTCGAATCGGTTGAAGTTGCGCGCCGACGTCCTTTTAACCGACGTCCACAGCTTACTTTTTTGCATAAAAATGCATATGCGGAATGGCGCACCGCGACGCACCATTTCTACCGAAGTGGCTCTGATAGCGTTGTTCGTTGATTTGCTCCGGTTCCCATCGCGCCAGCACGCCATCGGCCTGGCTCGGTGATGTGTGCGAATGCCAGGGCCAGCACGTCGTATCCCCGGTGAACTCGGCTCCAAGCGCCTGGGGGACGGCCGGAAGCTGGTCGTCCCCCAGGTGCTCAAGCCACCCTTCGCCGGCAAAGGCTTAGCACGCTTTTGACGCTGTAGAGCGTCGAGCCGAGGATTTCGGCAGCCTCCTCACGCGTCACCTCGCCCTGCCCCCGCTCCGTCAGTGTTAAAATTAGCTTTGCCCGGATTGGAGGAGGTGAGCACAGTCCATAAATCGACACGGCAATCTCACGAATGGCCATTCATGCCAAATCCTACCTGCGAATGCGCGGCGAACACCGCAGAGTGGGGCGTGTCGATTACCATAGAATGGTGCACGTCTGACCCCATTTGGGAGAACGTTCCCCTGAATGTCGTTGGCTCCGGAGTCGATCGGCCGTGGGTCATCACATCGGAAAGCCCCAGCACGCCAAATGCGTGATGAGTCACGTTGTTGTTGGCGAGAACGCTTACCAAAAACGTGGACGTTCCTGCCGGTGCGGGTGTTGTGGTTTCAGCGAAGGATTGCACAGATGTAGGTAAGCCTAGTCCGGCGCTGATTGCGGCATGACTGACTAAAGCGGCGTCATCATCGTCGCTGCCCAGGGGGCTTGTCTCTCCGCTTCCACCTGTGAGGATGACAGAACCGCCGTCGATGGCCGACATTCCGCGCGCCCACCCGGCAACAAATCAAAACATCGGGCAGCACCGAGTCAGTCTCTTCTCAGTGTAACTCCGTGCAAACTCAGTGCAACTCGGTGTGCGCTTGATGACTTTCCTGATGACGGCACCCAACGATCGTTCGTGGTCCACAAAGGCGAAACGCGCAAATGGCGCCGCAACCCAGAATAACGCCAAACCATCGGCCCAACCCGCAAACAAAATCATAACGCTAAAAATACATTCCAAACCCCTGACCGTAAGCTCCGCCCCCTCCCAGCGCTAGGACCGCCGCCGCTCGGCCCGAACCGCCATCGACATCGCCGCCTGCCCCAACAGCGCCGATCCCAGCAACACGGTCACCACCGGATAAACCGCACCCGGATGCCAGGTCTCCGCCACCACGGTGCACAGCATCCCGTAGCCCATCTGGATGAACCCGTACATCCCCGAAGCAGCCCCGATCGCCTGAGGATTGACGCTGACCGACCCCGCCAGCGCGAACGGGCTCGCCATCCCCGCCCCCACCATGAACAGGCAAACCGGAGCCACCACTGTCGCCACCGACAGGATCCCACCCATATCCGCCAGCGCGAAAAGTGCCGCGCCGGCGATCCCCACCCCGTTGGCGATCCGCAGCGCCGTCTGCACCGGCAACCGCCCGGCCAGCCGATTGGCACCGAAACTACCGGCCGCCACGCCCCCCATCAGCAGCAGGTAATACAACCCCACCCGCTGGGTCGGCTGATGCAGCAGGCCCTCGAAAATGAACGGCGAGGCTGACATGAACCCATAGAACGACGTGGTCGAGCACGCACCGCCAACCGCGTAGCCGAGGAAGCGCGGCGAACGCAGCAACCGTGCATAAGCCATCGACCGCCGCGACGCCCCCTGCGGCGAAGCCGTCTCCGGCATCAGCAGGCCGCAGGCGACCAATGTCACGCCACCGAATACCGCGAGCAGCACGTAACTCGCCCGCCAGTCGATATACGCTGTCAGAAACCCGCCGATTGCCGGCGCGATGGCGGGAACCATCGCCATCACCAGCGTCAGCAGCGCGAGTTGCCCCGCCGCCCTGTCCGCCGTCGCCCCGTCGCGCACCGCCGCCCGCCCGAGCACCAACCCGGCGCACCCGCCGAGCGATTGCAGGATGCGCGCCCCGATCAGCACCGCGGCGTTCGGTGCCACGGCCGTCACGATGCTGGCGGCGGTGAACAGCGACAACCCCACCAGCAGCACCGGCCGGCGCCCGAACCGGTCGGAGACCGGGCCATACAGCAACTGCCCGATCGCCAGCCCGATCAGATACAGCGTGATGGTCAACTGCGCGGTGCCGATCGACATGCCCAGCGCACGCGCCGTGGCTGGCAGTGCGGGTATGATGACATGCATCCCCAGCGTGCCGCAGGCGGTCATCGCGACCAGCAGAAGAAAAGGTGCCCGCGCGCGACCGCGAAGCGGCGGGTTGGTCAGAAAGCGCATGGTCTGTCCCGATGTCCGAGGCCAGCTTGCCCGGGGGATGGGCGGGGGGCAACTCGGGTTGGGACGAGGGGTCGCCAGATGCGTCAAGAGCGCGACCTTGGCCGGACTTATCCGATTCACGTGGCGAATCGTGGTCGTGTCGCGACCCAGGCTTCCCTGCTATCGGATACCGGGCGATCATGGGTGGCGGGACGGTTTGAGTATCCGCTTCCAACCGGTGTGCCCTCGGCTGAAGCCGGCGTACGGATCCTCGATCCCGCAATCGAGGCCTATCCCGCGGCCCAAAGATCTCCGCCCATGCGCACCGGCACGGCTTCTCGCTTTAGGACGTGGGACACCGACCCAATAGCGGCCAGCTATTGGATCGGTGATTCAACAATCACATGGACGGGTTACCGCCCCTGCCGACTATCCCCGTGCCGGCGGAACCGGAGCCGGCGGCGGGGCCGCGGGCGGCGGGGCTGCTTCGACCGGCGCCGGCGCGGGTGCGGGCTGCGGCTGAGAGCACGCCGCTAGGAGTGCCACGGGAACGACGACGGCGGCCGCGACCGCACTGCGAAACAACCAGTGGCGTGCCACTGTCTCGGAAACGGCGAACATCCGTGCCTCCCTCATTGATTTGCTCGTGGACAAGGTTGAATTTAAGGGCAACTCTTTGCAGAGAGTCAAACCACCAGTTGCGTAGGCCGGCAGAGGTCGAGGAGTGGCATAGTGCGTGCGCCATGGCACAAAATCGACTTTGGCCGTCAAAAGCCATTGACGTCCGTTCGGGGTCATGTGTCCCGGCGGGCCACACTAACCGGCGGCACGATCGCTCTCGCCGCGGCATGCGCGCTTGCCGGATGCGCTGCCGATCCGGAGCCGGATGCGGCGTCAGTGGATGCGCCGCATGCTGATACCGACATCGGAAATCTGATCGGCGGCGCGCCGAATCTGGCGATCGCCGGTCAACACCTGAATGTCGCGTTGCTACGGCGCTTCTACGCGCGACATGACTTCGAGCCGGTATGGACGACCCGGCAAGATCAGGCGAATTCACTGCTGAATGGCGTGCTGCATGCCGGCGACCAAGGTCTCGACCCTGCCCTGTTCCACACTGACCTGCTGCGGCACGAAGCGGCATTGCAGCCGCTTGATCGCGAATTGTTGTTGTCGGACGCCTTCCTTTCGTATGCCGATGCGCTGGCCCGCGGCGCCGTGCCGGTCGAACGCCGAAGAGATGACGAGACCCTGGCACCCAAGCCGATCAATGTGGCTGCCGCGCTCGATGCCGCTATCGACAGCCCCAATCCGGCGGCGGTCATCGAGGCGCTGGCGCCGACGACGCCAACCTACCGGGCACTGCGCGAGGCCTTGCACAAGTATCGCTCGGGCGCCCCGGCGGGCGGCAAGGGCGCGACGAACCGCTTGCGCACGATTGCGGTTAACCTTGAACGCCAGCGCTGGCTGCCGCGGCCGCTGCCGGCGGACCGCGCCTGGGTCAATGTTGCCGACGAGCGGCTGGTGCTTTATCGCGCCGATCGGCCGGTTTTCTCGACGCGGGTGGTTGTCGGCGAGGATATCGAGCGGAATCAGAGCCCAGAGTTCCGCGCCGTAATCGACGCGAGTTTCTACAACCCCCCCTGGGTCGTTCCCAGCGATATCGCCGCGCGGGAGATCCTGCCGAGGGTCAGTCATGACCCCAGTTATTTGACGCGGAACAAGATGATCCTGCTGGCAAATGGCGAGGTAGAGCAACTGCCGGGGCCCGACGCAGGGCTTGGACTGATCATGTTCGATATGCCGAACCGGTTCGACGTCTATCTGCACGACACCCCGGATCAATATATCTTCAACCGCGATGACCGCCGCATCAGCCATGGATGCATCCGGGTGCAGAACCCGCGCGAATTTGCCGCCCTGCTGATGCGCCAGCCGATCGACGCGATCGATCAGGGGATCGCGATGGGCGGCACGACCCGAAACGACCTGCCCACGCCCGTGCCGGTCTTCGTGGTCTACCAGACCGCGTTTGTCGACACCGACGGGACGTTGCGATTTTGCGCGGATTTCTACAATCGTGACGCCGAGATCTGGCGGCAGTTGCAGAGACGCCCTGAAGGGCGAGGTCCCGCGGCAATGGCGGATAAACGCCCGCTGTCACCCGGCCCCATCTAGAGCGTTCTCACCCTGACTGTGCAGGGAGAAAACGCTCTAGCGCTTTGTTTGATCGCATGATTCACGCGCTCTGGACGTTCCGCCCAGCGCGATCATGCTCTAAGGGCTCGCAGCGAATAAACCGGATCATTTGGCGGGCGCCGTCGGCACCGTATGGCATGGTGGGCGTAGGCCCGCCATCGACGCGTCGCTGTGCAGGTCTCGGAAAAGGCATGGATGGCAGGCCTGCGCCTGCCATGACGGAATCGGGCAGCGGTGCGAACACGGCCATGACGCGGGCGCCTGGGTCAGCGATGCGCGGCCCAGCGGGCGGATTTAGTGAACCGTCATCGACGCCGGTATCGCCATGCCGGGGAAAAACGCCAGCCGCGCGCCCAGCGCGGTCACGACGTCGTCCAGTGACGCGAACACGCCAAACTCCGTCAGCACATCCCAATGCACCTGGTCGAGGCGAAAACCATAGGTTTCCCGGCTGATCATGAAGCTGGGGCCCATCGCGTCGTCGCCGCCTTCCGGCAGCAGAACCAGCGTGGCTTCGTCCACGCAGATGCCGTGCAATTCCACCGACCATTCGGGCGCGATGTCCTCCATCGCGTTCTGCACCAGCATCAGATCGGCATTGCCAAGCGGCCGGACCGGTACCGAAAACGTCGAACCAAGGCTGGGAAGATGGCCGAGCCGCTTGATGGACATTGCAATCTCCAGATGTGCCGCGCGCCGCATTGACTCCACAGCAACGAGAACCTCCGCCTTCTGACACACTGGAAAGGTAAAATAAAGTATCTTTTTACGTAAAATTGTCCAAAAATAATACAGTCATTCTCAACCAACCACTACCGTCGCGCCGACCGGGACGCCGCCGCCGATCGGCGTGCCAGCGTCAAAACCGCGTTCCGGCACAGCGCCTGGTCCGGCCAGCCCGTCCGCTTGCAGCCCCGTTCGGCCTCCGCCAGCGCCACCAGCGCCGCGCTCAACGTCGCCGCCGGCCACAACCCCAGCGAGCGGGTAAATGCACCGACCTTCTGGTAGAACACCGGCGGCCGAATACCCTTCACCGCATCGGAGGCCGTCAGTCCCTGCTCATCCATCGCCAGCCGAGCGCGGTGCAGCTTCTGCAAATGCCCCAGCGCGGCGCGCAGGACCTGGACCGGTCCCGCCCCTTCCGCGACCGCGGCCTCCAACGCCCGATCGGCGGTCGCGACGTCGCCGGTAGTCGCGGCAAACAGCGCGTCGTCCAGCGACAGACCCGCCAGATCGCCCACGCAGGTCATCGCCGCATCCAGATCGACCCGGTTCCCCGGCCCGGCAAACAGCGCCAGCTTCTCCAACTCCGACCGCGTGGACGCCCGGTCCGCCCCGAGTTGCTGCGACAACCACGACAACGCATCCGGCTCGACACCGGCACCGTTGGCACGCAGGGTTTCCCGGATCGTTTCTTCCAGCGCACGCCCTTCCTCGGGGTAGCAGGCGATCGCGGCCCCCTCGGGCGCGGCCTCCAACGCCGTCCGCAGCTTCGTCCGAGACGCCAATGCCGGCCCCTCCAGCACCACCAGCGCCGGTGCTCGGCTTTTCAGCACCGCCAGTACCGGTTCGGTCGCCGCGTCGGTCACGTCCCGTACCCGGATCACCCGCCTTCCGCCGATCAGCGACAGCCCCGCCGCCTCGCCGGCCAACTGGCGGATGTCCTCACGCGCCAGGTCCGTCACCAGGAACGGATCGTCCAACGAACCGGCAACCGAGCGTACCAGCGTCTCCGCCCGATCGCGGATCATGCCGGCGTCCTCGCCGAACAACAGCACCACCCGGCAGTCGCCCGGATCGCGCAGGAACGCCTGGATGCGAGCCGGGAGAAGCTTCATCAGCCCGCTTTGGCCTCTTTCGCCGCCTGTTGGCGGAACCAGACGGCAAGCTGGGTCGCGATCTGCGTGGCGATATTGT
The DNA here is from genome assembly GCF_009765975.1 of Acidisphaera sp. S103. Lineage (GTDB taxonomy): Bacteria > Pseudomonadota > Alphaproteobacteria > Acetobacterales > Acetobacteraceae > Rhodopila. Next base: position 319,174 of record NZ_LMUJ01000042.1, read on the forward strand.
CGGCGATGCGCTTCGCCTCCGCCTCGGTCTCCAGGTCGGCGGCAAAATACTGCGAGTCGAAGACATTCACAGCGTCCAGCGCCCGGGCACTGCCGGTCATCAGTTTCGTGTGCTTTTCGTCATGACCAGTCAGCGTCCAGGTCGCGGAACCAGTCAGGCGCACCCGGGTGGCGATGTCGTTCGTCTCGATCGCGATGCCTTCGCCGGAAATCCCGAACGTGACGTGCAGGTCATAGCTGGACGGCGTGCCGGAATCGTCGCCGAACCGCTCCTGCAGCGCCTGGCGGAGAAGCTGCCCTGGCCGGTCCGGAATCAGTTCGACATAGACGCTGGACAACCCCCGCGCCGCCGGGCCGGCGTTGTCGGAGGCCGTGGGCATGTAGACCGGCTGAAACCCGCAACCGGCCAAGGCCGTCAGCGAACCCAGGCAGACCCAGCGGCGGCCGATCCCGGCGGTCATCCGGCGACCACGAAGTTGACGATGCGGTTGGGGACATGCACTCGCTTGACGATCCGCTTGCCCTCCAGCGCCTTGGCCACGTTCGGATCGGCTTCCGCCGCCGCCAGCACGATGTCGGCGGCCGCGTTCGGCGCGACCTCGATCGTGCCGCGCAGCTTGCCCATCACCTGCACGGCGATGGTGACGCTTTCGGCCACCAACAGCGCCGGATCGGCCTCCGGCCAGCTCAGTTCCGCCACCAGATGACCGTTGCCGGGAAACAGGCGGGCGTAAATCTCCTCGGCCAGATGTGGCATCATCGGGCTGCTAAGACGTGCCAGCGTCTCCATGGCTTCCCGGCGCGCCCAAGCCAGGCCGGCTTCAGGGGCGGCCCGTTCCGCGTCGGTGACGGCGTTGGCCAGTTCGTACAGACGAGCGACGGCGACGTTGAACGCGAAGGTTTCCAGTGCGTCGGTCACCGCCGCGATGCAGCGATGCGTCGTCCGGCGCAGCGTGCGGCCGGCAGGACCGAACGCATCCGGCATTATCTCGGCGCGCAGTCCGTCCAGCGCCTCGGCGAGGCGGAAGATGCGCTGGGTGAAGCGGAACGCGCCGGCGGCACCGGATTCGGTCCACTCCATGTCGCGTTCGGGTGGGTTGTCGGACAGGATGAACCAGCGGGCGGTATCGGCGCCGTAGCGGGCGATGATGGCACCCGGATCGATGGTGTTGCGCTTGGACTTGCTCATCGCCTCGACGCGGCCGACGGTGACCGGTTCGCCGGTTTCGCGCAGGACCGCGGTGCCGTCGGGTCGCTTCTCGATCTCCTCCGGGTATAGCCAGCGGTTGTCGGCGGAGCGGTAGGATTCGTGGTTCACCATGCCCTGGGTGAACAACCCGGTGAACGGCTCATTCACCGAGACATGGCCGGTGTCCTGCATGCCCCGGGTGAAGAAGCGCGCGTAGAGCAGGTGCAGGATCGCATGTTCGATGCCGCCGATATACTGGTCGACCGGCATCCAGTGATCGACTGCCGCCTTGGTCACCGGTTCGGCGGCGGCGGGACTGCAGAAACGGGCGAAGTACCAGGAACTGTCGACAAAGGTGTCGCAGGTATCGGTTTCCCGCCGAGCCGGCTTGCCGCATTGCGGGCAATCGACATGCTTCCAGGTCGGATGATGGTCCAGCGGGTTGCCGGGCCGGTCGAACGTGACGTCATCCGGCAGGCGAACCGGCAACTGGTCGTCCGGCACCGGCACGATACCGCAGGTTCCGCAATGGATGACCGGGATCGGACAGCCCCAATAGCGCTGCCGCGACATCCCCCAGTCGCGCAGCCGCCAGTTCGTGACCCCCTTGCCCACGCCCTGCTTTTCCAGCGCCTCGATCGCACCGCGCTTGGCGGCATCGACATCCAGCCCGTCCAGGAACCCCGAGTTGAACGCCGTCCCGGGACCGACATAGGCCTCCTTGCCGACGGCGAAGCTGGCCGGATCGGCGGCCGGCGGCAGCACGACAGGGGTGACGTCCAGCCCGTATTTGCGGGCGAAATCCAGGTCGCGCTGATCGTGCGCCGGGCAGCCGAAGATCGCGCCGGTGCCGTATTCCATCAGCACGAAGTTGGCGATCCAGACCGGATAGGTGGCGCCCTCGATGAAGGGATGCCTGACCCGCAGGCCGGTGTCGTAGCCCAGCTTCTCCCCGGTCTCGATCGAGACTTCGGAGGTGCCCCGGCTGCGGCATTCCGCCACGAACGCCGCGGCCTTCGGATCACGGGTGGCCGAAGCGGCGGCCAAAGGATGCTCCGGCGCGACCGCGAGGAACGACATGCCGAACAGCGTGTCCGGCCGGGTGGTGTAGACCTCCACCGTGTCCGCGGATTCGTCCAGGCTGAACGACAGACGGGCGCCCTCGCTGCGGCCGATCCAGTTCGCCTGCATCAGCCGCACCCGCTCCGGCCAACGGTCCATGCCGTCCAGCGCGTCGAGCAACTGCGGCGCATACTTGGTGATGCTGAAAAACCACTGGTTGAGCTGCTTCTTCTCCACCGGCGCGCCGGAGCGCCAGCCCTTGCCGTCGATCACCTGCTCATTGGCCAGCACGGTGCCGTCGACGGGGTCCCAGTTGACCCAGCTCTCCTTGCGCTCGACCAGGCCGGCCTTGAGGAAATCGAGGAACAGCTTCTGCTGGTGGCTGTAGTATTCCGGCTGGCAGGTGGCGAATTCCCGTTCCCACTCCAGCGACAACCCCATGCGCTGCAGTTCGGCGCGCATGTTGGCGATGTTTTCATAGGTCCATTTGGCGGGGTGGATGCCGCGTTCGCGGGCGGCGTTCTCGGCGGGCAGGCCGAAGGCGTCCCAACCCATCGGGTGCATGACCGAGTGGCCGCGGGCGCGCTTGTAGCGGGCGACGACGTCGCCGAGCGTATAATTGCGGACGTGGCCCATATGGATTTTCCCCGACGGGTAGGGAAACATCTCCAGCACGTAGTATTTCGGCTTGCCGTCGGTCGGGACATCGGCAACGCGGAAGCAGGCGCGATCCGCCCAGGCCTGCTGCCATTTGGGTTCGGCGGCGGCGAAGTCGTAGCGCGGGCCGGCGTCCGGGGCCACTTGCTCCTGCCGGGGTTGGGTTAGGCTTGTGTCGCTCATGGGGGAATGTATCGGGCGCGGCAGCGTCACTTGCAAGTCTTCATGGATGGTATCGTTGACGGATAGGGATGAAGCCTGTCCGCCATACGGGGTGATGCCGCGCGCCCCTCGCCCGCGGCCAGCCCGGACCGCCGGTTCAGGCCGCGTTCACGAGGTGTGCCAGCTCGCCGGATGGCTGCCAGTCGGTGCCGAGTTCCTCCTCAATGCGCTTGCACGCCAGGTCCACGATCGACGACCAGTCGTCCGCCACAAGGTGGGATGCGGAAGAACCGCAGCAGCAGGTTTTGCACCAGCCAATCCGGCTCCATGCGCGGACTGCCGGCGTAGGGGTCGGTCACGGTGTTCTGCGACGCGGCATTGCCGAACAGCACCACCTCGGTCCAGTCGTGGGTCAGGTCGTAGCCGCCCTCGGTGCGGCAGGCCTCGGTGGCGTCGATCAGTTCGGCGGACTGGCCATTGGCAACAGGCACACGAAGGCGGCCGTAGATACCGTCGCGCTGGCAGAGGATCACCTGGCTGACCGTTCCGTCCTTGCAGGACCGGTAGCACAACCCGTGCTTGTTCGACGGCAGCGAGGCCACCTTGGCGCCCATGCCGAAATTGGTGTCGAGGCTGTTCTGTTTGTACAACGAGGGCGCCAGGTCGCAGATCCGGTCGGGTTCGACGGCCGACATGCCCTGGCCGGGGTTGCGGATGCACGGTTTCGGGATGCCATCGATCGTGACGGCTGTTATGTCTACACGTTTGTCGGTCACGGCGTGGCCGGCGGCCTCTATGGCGTTGACCAGAAGCTCGTGGATCATCGTTGTCTTCGGGAAACGGTCTATCGTGCTGGACACAAGGAACGCTTCGTTGGCGACACGCAATGCGGTTACGGGAGCGTGATCGGACATGGGAATTCCGGCTGGTGGCGTTCCAGCGTACCGTATTGCATAGACAATTACACTTATAGTTTCATTCCTTGTTTGGAATATGGTGGCGCGCCATCGGGTTGCCAGCCGAACAGGTCAGGCGGCTGGGGATATTGCCGGCTTGGTGCATCCGTTCTATCGGCTGGAAACAACGCGGTGGAGAGAACGGGCATGGCGATTCAGGACTACCAGTTGGATATCCTGGTGCAGGGCTATCCGGGCAAATCGGTGTGCCATGGCGGGCTGGGGTGGAGCACGATCGTGCTGCTGCGCGGCAACGGCCGGGTGGCGCTGGTCGATTGCGGGACGTTCAGCCATCGTTCCAACCTGATCAACGGGTTGGCGCGGCATGGGCTGACGCCGGCGGATGTGACGGATGTGGTGCTGACGCACTCGCATCATGATCATGCGATCAACTGGGTGCTGTTTCCGAAGGCGACGATCTGGATCGGGTCGGAGGAGCTGGACTGGTCGGTGAAAGAGCCCTGGGGCAGCACGCCGGTGCCGGAGCTTTACGTGCGGGAGCTGGCGGGGTCGCCTCAGTTGAAGCGGATCGGGCATGGCGGGACGGTGCTGCCGGGCATGGTCGCCTATGACGCGCCCGGGCATACGCCGGGGCACCTGATTTTCTACCTGTCCGGCAACGAACGCGACGTGCTGTTCACCGGCGATGCGGCGAAGAACCGGATCGAGCTGCTGACGCGGGCAGCGGATATGACGTACGATCCGTCGGTCACCGCGGCGTCGATCGAGAGCATGTGGGTTTTGTGGCGGCAGCGTCCGGGCACGCTGCTGGTGCCGGGGCACGATCTGCCGATGCTGCTGGAGGACGGACAGCCGGTGTTTGTCGGCAAGCGGCAGGCGGCGATCGAGTCGTGGTTCGAGGACTCGTTGGAGAAGACGACGCGGTTCGAGCTGGTGCTGTAGGGGCGCTGTATTTCGGACGGAAAGTCGTGGGTCACCGGGCCAAGCCCGGTGATGACACGAGGGGCCGGTGATGACACGAGGGGGGAGATGTCAGTGCCGTTAGTGCAGCATCCCCAGGAAGGTTTGCAGGGCGGGGATGACGATTTCCGGGGCGTCTTCCTGGATGTAGTGGCCGGCGTCGGGCACCCGGATAATGGGGGCGTTTGGCCATAGGCCGGCGAAGTCGGCGATGGCGAGTGCCGGGGGGATGGCTCGGTCCAGCATGCCCTCGATCATCAGGGCGGGTTTGTCGCGCAGGGATGCGACGCCGGGGGCGCCTTCTTTCACGAAATCTCGGATGCGGCCCAAAGCGAGGTCCAGGGGGAATTCGATCGCGCCTTTGCAGTCGGCTGGGGTGGGGAATGGGGCTCCGTAGGCTTTTATGAAGGTGGGGTCGACGCGGTCCAGGCGTTGCAGGCCGACGATCTGCAGGACCGACAGGATAGTGGAACCGAGCTGAGAGAGGACGGCCTCGGTGCGGCCGGTGGGCAGACCGTCGCGTATCCAGCGGAACCAGGGGGTTTCCACCGGGTTGGGCAGGTCTCGGCGGCCGGCGGTGCCATAGCCGACGACGGTGTTCATCAGCACCAGGCTGTGGATGCGTTCGGGATGGCGGACGGCGTAGCCGACGCCGATCGGGCCGCCCCAATCCTGCATTACCAGGGTGATGTCGCGCAGGTCGAGGGCGTCGATCAGCGCAGTGAGGTTCTCGACGTGGGTGCGGAGGGTGTAAGCGCGGTCGGGCGGGGTCTGGCTTTTGCCGAAACCCATGTGGTCGGGGACGATCACCCGGTGCGTGACCGCGAGGGGCGGGATGAATTTACGGTAGATGTAGCCCCAGGTGGGCTGGCCGTGCAGCAGGATGATGGGACGGCCTTTGCCTTCGTCGGCGTAGTGCTGGCGGAAGCCGGCGGCTTCGGTGAAATGCGGGGCGAAGGGCCAGGTGTTGTCGAAGGTCTCGTCGGCCGGAATCATGGGTGCTGCCTCCCGTTGCGGCGGGGGAGTGTGCCGCTCCGGGTTGGGTGTGGGAAGGGACGGTTCGGCGGGATCGGAGTCGCTACGGCGGCGGGGTCCAGTCGATCTGGTCGAACAGGCGGCGCAGTTTCAGGCCGCGGGGGAAATTGACCTGCTCGACCCAGGCGATGCGGCCGTCGAGATGGGTTCGGAAGTCGGGGATCGCCTCGCGGTTCTGGGCGGCGGGGCCGGTGCGGGTGCAGTTGTGCAGGATTGCCTTCAGCGTATCGAACTCGGCGCGTCCGATATTGCAATGTTCGTTGACCACGATGCCGGTGACGCGCTGGCGGGTACTGCGTGGCATGATTCGTGTCTTTGCCGTGTTGAGGGCGAATCCTTCCTCTTCCAGGATCGTTTCGACCGTCCGGCGGAAGCGATCGATACGGGCTACGAATGCTTCGTCGCCGGAGAAGGCGAGGTCGTCGGCATAGCGGGTGTAGTTGGCCTCGGCGGATCGGGCCAGTCCGTCCAGGCGGCGGTCGAGCGTCCAGGCCAGGAGGTTGGCGAGCGCGGGTGAGGTCGGTGCGCCCTGCGGCAGATGCGGCACGCGGTACAGGGCGTGGTCGGGGTGCTGGGGGTCGGGGAACACGCCGGAGGGCGTGGTTGTCGTGCAGAGGCCGGTCAAACGCCGAGCGACGGCCCATGGATAGCCGAGGGAGCGGAACAGGCCGTGGATGCGGGGCAGGCCGATCGAGGGGAAGAACTGTGTCAGGTCGAAGGTGGCGACGATGGCCTCGCCGGCGTGGATCTGGGCGCCGGTGAGGCAGGAGCGGCCGGCGACGAAGCCGTGGATTCGGGGGTGCGTTGGGACGGGGGAGAGGATTTCGCGCAGGATGCGGCGCTGGATGGCTTTCAGGCGCGGTTTGGGGGCTTCGATCAGGCGGGGTGCGCCGGTGCGTTTGCTGGCGAACGTGTAGTGGTAGTGCCGAAGTGGGGGGCGGGTTACACGGCTGTGGCGCCGGCGTTCGTCGGCCAGCCAGTCGAGTTGTTCGGGGGATTGGCCTAGCCACGCGGCCAGGTCTCCCTGGGTTGCCAGTGCGGGAATGGGGAGGCCGGCGAAGGGTGGCGTTGGGGCGAAGCGCGGCGGGGCGAGGACGGCGGGGATCGGGCGTTCGGGGTGGGGTTTGAACGATCTCGATCTGACCAGATAGGTGGTCAGGGCTTGGGGTGTGGGGGGATAGGTAGCCTCGGCCAGTGCGGCCACGTCTGTGATCAGATCGGCGCGTGCCCGTAGGTCGACGGGTCCCAGTACGGCGTCGATGACGATCGCGATGGCCTCTTGTGTCCACGGTCCGGCCAGCAGGCGCGCGGCGAGGTTGTTGGCCGCCCAGTGTCTCGTTGGCATACAGGTCCGATCCGGCAGCAGGACGGGCGTGACGATTCTTCCAACCCAACCCGTCCGGCATGGCCGACCGTAGGCGGAAGCCTACCCACGTCCATGCAACGTTCTGCCTTGGAAACGCGACTAACCCCGGGGTTGCCCCGAAGATCCCTGATTCGGTGTCAGGGATTGCTTGGAAGCACCGCCAGCCCGGGGGGATGGTAGGGGGTGGGTGGGGGGTTGTAAATTCGGAATGCTGTGTTCGGTTACGAGTGCGTCTCCGGCGTGTGGCGAGCCCGTTGCGATACCGGGAAGACATCCGCGATGGCGTCGAAGCCTGTCCTGGCGTAATCGGATCACTCTATCGCGCCGAAAACGTAGGTAGACCGCTGATTGGACTCTGGGCTGATCGTGGATCCGCACGTAGAGTCCAAGGCGACACCGTGTTGCGAACTGGTGGAGAAAGCTTATGGCGCGAATAATACTCGGGATCGGCACCTCTCATTCACCGCTTCTGACGTTGCATCCCTCGGAGTGGCACAACCGGGCGAAGGCGGATTACGCGAACCCTGCCCTGACGCTTTCGGACGGCCGCTCCGTGTCCTACCAACAACTCGTTGCATTGCGCGGCGAGCCTTACGCCGACGTTACGACCCCTGACATGTTCGCGACCCTGGCGACCCGTTGCCAGGGCCATCTGGACCATCTGGCCGCTGAAATCGCACAGGCCAAGCCTGATCTCGTGATGATCGTCGGGGACGACCACGCGGAATTCTATCGCCGCGGCAACATGCCCGCGTTCGCCGTCTACTGCGGGGATGAGATCGTTACCCATGCTTATGGCGGCTCGCTGCCCGATTGGCGCAAGCCGGTGGCCGAGGGCTATGCGATGGATAAGGTCCACCGGTTCCTGGGCGCGGCGGATTTCGCGCGCAGGATTGTCGAGGGCCTCATCGAGCAATCGATCGACGTGGCGATCGCCAGTGACGTACCAGAACCTGAGAAACTAGGATTCGGGCATGCTTTTGGCTTCCCGATCAAACGGCTCTTCGGCGGGCGGCCGATCCCCACGCTTCCCGTCATGCTCAACACCTACTTCCCGCCCAACGTTCCGACCTCGGCGCGATGCCTGGAAATCGGGCGGGCGCTTCGCATCGCGATCGAAGCCGCACCGGACGACCTGAAAGTGGCGATCCTGGCGTCCGGCGGATTGAGCCACTTCGTCGTCGAGGAAGTGCTCGACCGCATGGTGATCGACAATCTCGGTCAGGATGAAGGCAGGGCCCTCGGTTCGATCCCCCGAGCGGCCTTGCTGGAGGGTTCATCGGAAATCCTCAATTGGGTCCTCGCCGTGGGGGCCGTCTCACACTTGCCGCTTCGCTACGCCGCCTACGAACCGCTTCGGCGCACCCCGGCGGGCACTGGCATCGGCGCCGCCTTCGCCGTGTGGAGGCACTGAATGACCGCCCGGAATGGTCCTCGGCCGGACCGGCCCGCCGTTCGGCGAAACCGAACCAAAATCTCCACCTCATCCGGCCGATCGGCCAGGGCCTGGCGCAGGATTTCCAGCAGCGTGCCGGAGGAGACGTGAAGATCGACGATCTGCGCGGTTTCGTCATAGACCAGATGGGAATGCGGTTCTGTCACCGTATCGAAGACGGGTTCGGCGGCGGTGCTGAACAGCCGGACCAGCAACCCGTGGTCGGCGAGCGTTTCCAGCTGGCGGGCGAGGTCGGCGTGCGTCGTGTTGAAGCCGGCCTCGGCGGCCATGCGCAGAACCTCGGCCAGGCCGAGATGTGTCTCGGGTGCGGTGCGCAGCAGGGTCAGCAGGCGCAGTAAGCCCCCCTGCCCTGACAGGCCAGCGCGGCGCAGTTCCTCCCGACAGGCAGCCTCCACAGCCTGTGGCATGCAATCCTCCCTCCCCGGTGTTCCGGGTGATCGCGGGCGGGCATGGTATCGAACCCGACACGGTGTCCGGGCGCGGCTGTGGGTCAGCCGCGTCCGGACATCGGTTCCGCCGGGTTTAGGCTACGTCGTAACGGTCGAGGTTCATCACCTTGGTCCAGGCAGCCACGAAGTCCTTCACGAATGCCGCCTTCGCGTCATTGGAGGCATAGACTTCTGCCACCGCCCGCAGTTGCGAGTCCGAACCGAAAATCAGATCGACACGGGTGCCGGTCCATTTGTGGGCTTTCGTTGCTCGGTCGTGGCCTTCGAACACGCCCTCGGCCGCGGCGGCGGGCTGCCATTCCGTGCCCATGTCCAGCAGGTTGACGAAGAAGTCGTTGGTCAACGCGCCGGATTGGCTGGTGAACGCGCCGCGTTCGGACGCCCCGGTATTGGCACCCAGCACGCGCAGGCCACCGACGAGGACCGTCATCTCAGGCGCGGTCAGCGTCAGCAAATTCGCCCGATCCACCAGCAGTTCCTCGGCCGACCGGCGATGTCCGCTTTGGAGATAGTTGCGGAAGCCGTCCGCGGTGGGTTCCAGCACGGCGAACGATTCCACGTCGGTCTGGTCCTGCGACGCGTCCGCCCGACCGGGCGTGAACGGCACCGTCACGTCGTGGCCGGCCTTCTTCGCCGCTGCCTCGACGGCCGCGCAACCGCCCAGGACGATCAGATCGGCGAGCGAAACCTGCTTGCCGCCGGCCTGGAACGCCTTCTGGACCTCCTCCAGCTTGCCGAGGACAGTTGCCAGTTGCGCCGGCTGGTTGACCTCCCAATCCTTCTGCGGTGCCAATCGAATGCGCGCGCCGTTCGCTCCGCCGCGCTTGTCGGAGCCACGGAAGGTCGAGGCCGACGCCCAGGCGGTGGAGACCAGTTGGGAAATGGACAGGCCGGATGCGAGGATTTTTGCTTTCAGCGACGCAATATCCTGCGCGCCGATCGGTTCATGCCGCACCTCGGGGATGGGATCCTGCCACAGCAGCGTCTCGGACGGCACCAATGCGCCGAGGTAACGAGCGCGCGGCCCCATGTCGCGATGGGTCAGCTTGTACCAGGCCCGGGCGAAGGCGTCGGCAAACGCCTGCGGGTTTTCGTGGAAGCGCTTTGAAATCGGCGCGTAGATCGGGTCCAACCGCAGCGCGAGGTCCGACGTCAGCATCATCGGGGCATGCCGCTTCGCCGGATCGTGGGCGTCGGGCACGGTACCCTTCGCGGAGGCGTCCTTGGGGGTCCACTGGAACGCACCGGCCGGGCTCTTCGTCAGTTCCCACTCGTAACCAAACAGGGTGTCGAAGAACTTGTTGTCCCACTGCGTCGGGGTGGCGGTCCAGGCGCCTTCCAACCCGCTGCTGATGGTGTGGACGCCGCTGCCGCTGCCAAACGTGCTTTTCCAGCCGAGGCCTTGCTGCTCGATCGGCGCGCCCTCGGGTTCGGGACCGACATACTGGCCGGGGTCGGCGGCGCCGTGGGCTTTGCCGAATGTGTGGCCGCCGGCGATCAGCGCGACGGTTTCCTCATCATTCATCGCCATGCGCGCGAATGTTTCGCGAATGTCCCGTGCCGAGGCGAGCGGATCGGGCTTGCCGTTCGGACCTTCCGGATTGACGTAGATCAGACCCATCTGAACGGCGCCGAGGGGACCCTGCAGCTCACGGTCGCCGCTGTAGCGCTCGTCGCCGAGCCACTTGTGTTCGGGACCCCAGTTGATGTCTTCCTCCGGCTCCCAGATGTCCTCGCGTCCGCCGGCGAAACCGAAGGTCTTGAAGCCCATCGACTCAAGGGCAACGTTGCCGGTGAGAACCATCAGGTCGGCCCAGGAGATTTTCCGGCCGTATTTCTGCTTGATCGGCCAGAGTAGCCGGCGCGCCTTGTCGAGGCTGACGTTGTCCGGCCAACTGTTGAGGGGGGCGAAACGTTGCGTGCCGGAGCCGGCACCGCCGCGGCCATCGCCGATGCGGTAGGTGCCCGCGCTGTGCCATGCCATGCGGATGAAAAACGCGCCGTAGTGGCCATAGTCGGCGGGCCACCAATCCTGCGAGTCCGTCATCAACGCATGCAGGTCCTTGACCACGGCGTTCAGGTCGAGGCTCTTGAATTCCTTGGCGTAGTCGAATGCCTGGCCCATCGGATCGCACAAAGGCGAATTCTGGTGGAGAACATGAAGATTCAGCTTATGCGGCCACCAGTCACGGTTCACCCTGGCCAGAACCGTCTGATGTCCGCTAGCCCCGCCCGACACCGGGCACTTGTTTTCTGTTGACATGTTTCCTCATTGCCTCAGTTAGCGATGTACGCAGTCGACGGTAGCATTTCGGCACCTGCCGGCCCAATCGATTTTATTGGAGTGTTCCATTGAGCGTCTCTTTGCAAGGGGGGCCTCAAGGATGGCCAGCCGCCCTGTTTCGCAACGATTCCGACCAGACTTTCAGGGACCGCGGACGCAGGCCGATAACGGGATGCGGCACGGTCATTTTGGCCTGGTCCCCGTGGGCAATTAACTTTTGATGTCGCGGTTCCTGACCCCGTGTTTGGGGCAGCGAACCGGTTCCTGGGGGGGGCGCTCGTCCCTGGCGCGCGCACCGGGGCGTAAGCCCGCGAGGGGCCGTTATGGATCGGAATCGATCCCTTCCATCGGGTGCCGAAGGAAGGGATCTGTCCGGTTACGCGGCCCCTGGCATCTGATCCAGGAACCCGGTGACCTGCGCCAGGCGCCCGTCCGGGGCGACCGCCGCGAAGTCGGTGCCTCGGGCGATGACCTGGCCGTCGGCGGGGGCCAGAGTCCAGGAGAAGCGGGCATAGGGGCCGTGGCCGTCCGGCTGGCCGGTCAGAGCGAAGCGGTAGCCGGGGAACTTGCCGTGGACACCGCCGATCAGGGCGGAGATTCCGGCCTGGCCCTCGGCTTTCATCATTGGGTCGGCGTAACAGGCATCCTCGGTCCACAGGGTGTCGATCAGGCGACGCCGAGCGGCAGGGTCGGTTTCGTTCCAGGTGGCGATGTAACGTTGGGCTAGGGTTTGGGCGTCGGTCATTGCGTTTTCCTTGCGAGCCACCGGCATGATTGCCGGTGTGGGGCAAGGATGCGGATCGCGCGGCATGGAAGCGATTAAGCGCGAGGTAAAATTCGCCCCGACAGAGCGGCGGCCGTGACCGCCAGGCGGTCACCCAGGCGCCTGGGGGTTACGATCGACGGCCAGCGCGCCAGGTCTCGCCGGGCGAGGACGGCTGGAAGGGCGGCGGCGAGGGCGGTGCGGGGGATGGGGGTCTTGGCGGCGTTGGCCAGCAGGTTTTGGCCTTCGCGGATCATGTCTTGCTGGACGGCGCGTGCGGCGGGGGAGCCGGGGTTGTCGATGAAGGCCTCGGGAGACAGGTCGTGGGTGGCCAGCAGGTCTCGGGGCAGCAGGCAGGTGCCTTGCGCCGCCAGCGTCCCGGTCGTTCGGGTCAGACCGGCGATCCCGTAGGCGGCACCGAACGGGCGGAAGATGTCCGGGTTGGCGGCACCCAGCGCAGCGGCGGCGGCGGCGGCGAGGCCCCCTGCCCCGGCCAGCAGCCAGGCGCGCCAGTCGGCGAGGGTCTCGAAGTCGGCGTAGGCCTCGGTTTCGCGGGCTTCGATAATGGTCAGCAGGCGGGTTGCGTCCAGGGCGCCTGTGGCGATGGCCTCGGACAGGGGAGAGGCGATTTCGTGGCGCTTGGCTTCGCCTTCTACGACTTCGCGCCACCATTGCAGGCGGATCAGGGCGAGTGTCGGTTCGCTGGCGACTTCGCGTGCTCGTGCCAGTTCGTGGTTGAAGGCGTAGAGGGTCAGCAGGGCGTCTCGCCGCTGGGATGGGGCGAACAGCGCGGTCAGGAACCGGTCGGGGTCGTGGCGGCGCACCAGGGCGGCGATCGCTTCGTTCATGGCGGCGTGGTGGCGTGGTTCGGGCGCGGTGGCAAGGGTGTGGTGGGGAGGGGATTGGGTCGCCGAGGCAGCCCCATAGACGTCGAGATAGCGATGGCTTGGCCGGCCGGCACGCTTTCTTCGTCATGTCCGGGCGCGTCCCGGCCATCTTCGCACCGACTGGCGAAGCGCGGATGGCCGGGACACGCCCACGGTTGTCTGGCACGTTTCTTGATATGATACGGTATCAAACTGTCTCATATCAGGACACCCTGTCCGGGCACGCCCTTGACGCTTTGCGGCGGTTTGAGAAGTTGGCAGAAGCCGCGCAGATGCATGAGATTGGC
>NZ_LMUJ01000043.1:0-14219 GCF_009765975.1 Acidisphaera sp. S103
CCTTTGATTTCTGGGATTGCGACCATCCCAGGCACGGACTCGCACCGTGCTGACAAAGCGCCCTCACGGACGCACTCATGCCGATGAAGATCGGCATTCATGCCTTGTGCCTGGGCGAATGAAGGCGTGGATGGCGTGCCTTCGCACGCCATGACGGATTGCACGAGTGTGCCGTAGAAGCGATGACAACCGCCCTTTGGCGCGGCAGACATAACCATCGGATAAAGCTGCCGGTTACATCCGCCAGGCGCTGGTTTGATCGAAACGAAACTACACCTTCATGCCAAGGAGCTTCGCGGCGTTGTCGTGAAGGATGGCGGCTTTTTCGCGGTTGCTGAAGGACGGGGTGGCCATCACCGGGTCGACCGGATGCAGTTCCCAGATGTATGGATAGTCACTGCCGAGCATGATCTGGCTGGTGCCAACCTGGGCGGCGAGGTGGCGCAGGGCTTCGGGTGTGAACACAAGGGAATCGAAGTAAATCTGTTTCAGGTATTCGGTGGGTTGTTTCTTCAAGTGGACATTCGGATCGCACAAGGTGGGGGCGACCAGGCAGGCGTGGTCGGATCGTGGCGCGTACGACCCCAGGTAGCCGCCGCCATGCGCCGCCAGCACCTTCAGGCCGGGGAACTTGTCGAATGACCCGTCGAAGATCAGGTGCTGCAGGGCGATCGTGGTGCCCAGCGGGTTGCCGATGGTGTTGCCCAGCCAGCCGTTGCCTTTCCAGCGATCGTTCAGCTCCGGCAGGCCCTGGGGGTGGATGAACAGCACGGCGCCGAGTTCCTCGGCCTTGGCCCAGACGGGGTCGAATTTGGGGTTCGAGAATTCGTCGGCGCCGACACGGTCGCCGATCGCCGCACCTTTCAGGCCCTGCTTCTTCATCGCGGTTTCGAGTTGTTGCGCGGCGAGTGCCGGGTCCTGCATCGTCAGTGACGCGAAGGCGGCGAAACGGTCCGGCTTCGAAGCGACCAGTTCGGCCAGCTTGTCGTTCTGGATGGTGACGATTTTCTCGGCCAGGTCGCGGTCCGATCCGTACCAGAACGGGTTGATCGACAGCACCTCCATGTCGATGGCCTGGCTGTCCATCGCCTTCAGGCGGTCCTGGATGACGACGTAGGCCTCGGCGCTGTTCTTGATGGGGGGCGTGAGCGCCTTGGCGCCGGCCTCACCCATCAGGATGGTGGCGTCGTGGAACAGGCAATGCGAGTGGACGTCGATGGTTTTGACGCGTTTCCCGTCGATGGTGACGGGCAGGCGGGCGAGCTTGGGCTGCTGGGCGTGTGCGGCCCCGGGCAGGCCGCAGCCGCAGAAGACCATGCCGGCGGTCGCGGCTGCCTGTGTCAGGAAATGCCTGCGTGAATTCACTCTGTGTTTCCTCCCGGGGATGTCCGGCGTATTGCCGTGGCTTGACCCACTGAATCGTGGGTGTCGGGAGTGTTTCACAACTGGTGGTTGATGGGCAACCGTGTGGCGGGGCGACTGTGGCCGATGGCGGTGTTCGGCAATAACAGCTTCAGGTTTTTGGCTGGCCTGCCGGTGTTGAACAGGGCGGCCGATGCGGGGAGAGCACAAGATTCTAAACGCAAATGAACGCGAATAAGAAGGAATGCACGCAAATAAGCGCTGACCTCCGGAGGAACGATTTTGCACACCGAGGATTGGTGATGCGGATCGGCCCGCGCCGGATCGTCATGCGGGCGATTTGTTTCGTTTTATTTCGTTGTGTGTCCGTCAAGGTGATCGATCGTTTTTGGGCATCACTTTGACGGCGGCCCGGGTTGCTTACGGGGTCTGAGGCGGGGTACCGGTTCACCGTCGAGGCGGTCCGGCGGGAACGTGCGGCCTGCGGGTCGCGGGGCGGGCTGACGCCGCCCGCCGGCGTAGTGTTTTCGATGCGAATCGTCCGGGGGCACCCAGCTTCGCGCTATCACGGGAACCTTTGGTTGTGCTTAACCTATGACAAGCCGGTCGCCCCTTGACCGGCTGGTCAACACGGGCTGGGGGAGGCTTTGATTCACCGACTCGGTCAGCGTGCCAAGGCGTACGGGTGGCATCTGTCGTTGATTGGACTGTTCGTCGGCCTGCTGTGGGCTGGCATCGGATTCAGTCTCTGGCACGATCATCGGGCAGCGGAGCGGGAGGCGGCGAACGATACCGCGAATTTGGCGCGTACGTTCGACGAGGACATCACGCGTTCGGTCGAGGCGGTCGATCAGACCCTGCTGTTCACCCGCGAGGCCTATCGGCATGACCCTACCGGCTTCCTGGCGGGATCATGGGCCAACGTGCATGCCTTCCGGGACGACCTGCACGTGCAGATCTCGCTGGTGAACCGCGATGGGGACGTGGAGTGGTCCAACCTCGGTCCGGTTCCGGCCGGGATCAATATCGCCGATCGGCCGCATTTTCTGGCCATGAAGGCGAGTCGCGGGGACGAGCTTTCGATCAGCGCGCCGGTACTGGGCCGGGTGTCGAAGAAATGGTCGATCCAATTCAGCCGCAAGCTGCTGACGCCGGACGGGTCGTTTGGCGGAATGGCCGTGGTTTCGCTCGATCCGTCGTATCTGTCCCGCTTTTACCAATCGATATCCATCGGCGACGGGGCGATTCTTCTCGCCACCACTGACGGCACCATCCTGGTTCGCGCGCCGGGGCATTTGTCCCCCAACGACGATACCCTGCCGCCCGACACCAAGATCAGGCTGATGCACGGCACGACCATCGACGCCTACCGGACGGTCAGCAGCATCGACCATGTCGAGCGGATCTTCAGTTCCCGCCGGCTGGACCGCTATCCCCTGGTGGTGGCCGTCGGCCTGGCTACCAAGGACGTGTTCGCCGCGTATGACCGGAGCCAGCGCCTGTATATCGGCGTCGGGGCGGTGCTTTCCATCGTCTGCATCGCGGTGGGGATTGTCGTGATCCGGCAACGGCAGTCGCTGCTCCATTCCCGCCAGGCGCTGTCCGCGACGTTGGACAACATCTCCCAGGGCATCACGATGGTGCGGGCGGATGGCAGCATTCCGGTGCTGAACCGGCAGGCGATCCAACTGCTTGATCTGCCGCCGGATCTGCTGGCCCGGCGGCCGACGTTGCAACAGATTATCGACTGGCAGCATGCCAATCGCGAATTCGGTGAACCGGAGACCCGGGCGGCGCCGTTGGAGCGCGTGGTGCAGCACACCGGCGGGCCGTTCAGCGACTATACGTATGAGCGGACGCGGCCCAACGGGACGGTCCTGGAAGTTCGGACCCAATCGCTGCCCGATGGCGCCATGGTTCGCACGTTCACCGACGTAAGCGACCGCAAGCGCAATGAAGCGGCGCTGGTCGCGGCGCAGGCTCGGGCAGCCCATGCCGAACGGGTGCAGGCGCTGGGGCAATTGGCGGGTGGGATCGCGCACGACTTCAACAACATCCTGCAAGCGGTGCAAGGGGGCGCCACGCTGATCGAAAAGCGCGCCGGCGACCCCGTCAGCGTCCGGCGGTTTGCCGGTATGATCCTGGGGGCGACCGAACGGGGAATCTCCATCACCCGCCGGCTGTTGGCGTTCGCCCGCCGGGGGGAACTGCGGGCCGAACCGCTGGACTCGGCGGATCTGCTGACGGGACTGCGCGACGTCCTGAGCCACACACTGGGCAGTGGGATCGCGGTGGATGTGCTTGTGGCGGCCGGCCTGCCGCGGCTGCTGGCCGACAAGGGGCAGTTGGAGACCACGCTGGTCAACCTCGCGACCAACGCGCGGGATGCCATGCCGGACGGCGGCACGCTGACGTTCGCCGCCTCGGTCGATGTGGTGGCGGAGAACGTGCGTCATCCGGCCGACCTGGACGCGGGGCGGTATGTCCGGCTGTCGGTCGCCGATACCGGTTCGGGCATTCCCGAGCCGCTGCTGGCGCGGGTGCTGGAGCCGTTTTTTTCGACCAAGCCGGCGGGTCAGGGCACCGGCTTGGGACTGTCCATGGCCAAGGGATTCGCCGAACAGAGCGGCGGCGGACTGACGATCGACAGCGCGCCAGGGCGGGGCACGACGATCTGCCTGTGGTTTCCCGAGGCAACCCGGACGGATGTGGCGGACAAACCGGCCGAACCGTCCAAGGGCGCGCGGGACGAGGCCAGCAGGCGCGTCCTGCTGGTGGACGATGAGGCGATGGTGCGGGAAACGCTGGCGGCGTCGTTGGAGGATGCCGGCTACATCGTATCGACCGCGGCGGATGGTTCGCAGGCGTTGGACGTGCTGCTGTCCTCGACGGCGGTCGATATCCTGGTTACGGATTTGTCGATGCCGGGGATCGACGGATTGGCGGTGATCCAGAAGGCTCGGTGTCAGCGTCCGGGCTTGCCCGCGGTGCTGCTGACCGGTCATGCGGAGTCCGCGGCTGAGGGGACGGCAAGCGGTTCCTACACACTGATACGCAAGCCGGTGACCGGGCTGCAACTGGCGGCCGCGATCGAGGCGCTGCTGGTAGTTACGTTGACGGACTGACAGGGTTTGCCGCGGATGCGGCCGTGGGATTCGCCCGGGTTCCCCTGCCGGAAAATCGGGATAGACTGCCGGGAACGCGGAAAAACGGAGGAAGCCCATGCAAGGCGTTGTGTTTACCGGCGAACGGGGCCTGGAACTGATGAATTTCCCCGATCCCACGCCGGGTCCCGGCGAGGTGGTGGTGGAGATGAAGGCGTCCGGCATGTGCGGGTCGGACCTGCACCAGTATCGCCGGCCGAAGGGCGAGGCTCGAGCCGGGACCGGGTTGCCGGCCAATCCGAATCCGGTGATCGGCGGGCATGAGCCGTGTGGCGTGGTCGCGGCGGTCGGGCCGGATGTGCTGCCGACCGAGGCGAAGGTCGGCCAGCGGGTGATGGTGCATCACTACCAGGGCTGCACGCAGTGTGGGCATTGCCGGTCCGGCTGGCAGCAGCTTTGCCAGGAAGTGCCGGTGAAGGTGTATGGCAACAACGCGCATGGCGGGCACGCGAAGTATCTGCTGGTTCCGGCCAATACGCTGGTGCCGCTGCGGGATGAGCTGACGTTCACCGCGGGGGCGGCGATCGCCTGCGGGTCCGGCACCGCGTATGGGGCGCTGCGGCGGATGAACATCTCGGGCCGCGACACCATCGCGATCTTCGGGCAGGGGCCGGTCGGGCTGGCGGCGACTCAGTTCGCCAAGGCGATGGGTGCGAAGGTGATCGCGCTGGACATCAATGGGCAGCGGCTGGCTCGGGCGAAGGAATTCGGCGCGGATGAGGTGGTCAATCCGGGATCGAACGATCCGGTGGCGGCGATCAAGGACCTGACGGGCGGGCGGTATGCCGATTTGACGCTGGATACGTCGTCGAACGCGGAGGCTCGGTTGAACGCAATCCGCAGCACCAAGGTGTGGGGCACGATGTGCTTCGTGGGTGAGGGCGGCGACGTGCATATCGATGTCAGCCCGCACCTGTTGCGCCGGCAGATGACGCTGGTGGCGTCGTGGACGTTCTCCAACATCATCCAGGCGGAGTGCGCCGATTTCTGCGTCGAACGGAAAGTGGACGTGGACGCGCTGTTCACCAACCGGTGGACGCTGGACCAGGCGGATGAGGCGTACAAGCTGTTCGACAAGCAATCGGACGGCAAGGGCGTGTTCCTGATCTGATGCGTGACGACGTAGCCTGGCTGTACAAGGCCGCCGGTGCGCGCGGGCTGATCGTGGGCAGTTCGGGCAATGTCAGTGGGCGGACGCCGGAGGGGATGCTGATCACGCCCTCCGGCGGCGATCCGGAGACGGTGGTCGATCTGGTGCATGCGGCGCTGGACGGGACGGTGCTGGCGGGCGGTGTGCCGTCCAGCGAGTGGGCGATGCATGCGGCGGTCTATCGCGAATGTCCGGAGGCGGGGTTCGTGTTGCATGCGCATGCGGATGCTTGCACGGCGCTGGCCTGCCTGGGGTCGGGGCTGCCGGCGTTTCATTACATGGTCGTGCAGTTTGGTGGCGACGACGTGCGGTGTGCGCCGTATGTGACGTTCGGGACTCAGGCGCTGGCGGATCATGCGGCGGTGGCGATCCGCGGGCGGTCGGCGTGCCTGCTGGGCAATCACGGGATGATCGTTTGCGGAGCGACGGCGGCGAAAGCGCTGTCGGCGGCGGTGCTGCTGGAGACGTTGTGCCGGCAGTATTTGCTGGCGTTGTCGGCGGGGACGCCTCGGTTGCTGACGGCGCGGGAGATGGCGGATGCCCGGGAGCGGTTCAAGACGTATGGGCCGGCGGGACGCGGCTTGGATCATTCCGATCGCTAAAATTGGATTTTCCGCGTAGTTTGGGCCGAGCGTTCGCCGTGTGACGGCGCATCGGGAGTTTCGGATGGCCACCACGGGTTCGGTGCGACTGGGCTGGATAGAGGCATGCCGCGGTGTCGCTGCGACCGCGGTGGTGATTTATCATGTCGTGCGGCACTTCAATAAGAACGGCGGGTTGTCGCATCTGGCGAGCATGGTGCAGTTCGGCCATGCCGGCGTCGATCTGTTCTTCGTTATCAGCGGCTTTATTATCCTTTTCGTGCATTTTGGCGATATCGGCCAACCGGCGCGCATCGGGCGCTATGTCGAGCGGCGCCTGACGCGGATTCTGCCGGCCTACTGGGTCGCGGTCGCGTTGAGTGCGGCGATGATCGTTGCGGGCGGCCATGATTTGCCGCTGCGGGATGTTATTTGGGCGATCCTGCCGGTGCCGATCTTCGGCGAGCCTATCGTCGATGTCGCCTGGACGCTGCAATTCGAATTCGTGTTCTACGTGTTGTTTGCCGTGCTGATCCTGCATCGTAGGGCCGGCATCCTGGCGATGCTGGTTTGGTTGACCGTCATCGTCGTCAGCGCGGTGCGCGGGCCGGCGTTTCATATGCCGGGAGCGTTGTATGGCCTGTTCAGCGCGGAATTCTTTGCCGGCATGGCCGTGGCCTATCGGTTGCGCCAGGGTGCGATGCCTGGATACAGAGCCGCTCTCGCTGCCGGTATCGCGCTGTTTGCCTGCTTCGCTGTCGTCGAGGACCTGGGGTGGCTGAATGGCTACGGTTCGTTTGCCCGTATCGCCTATGGCCTTGCCTCGACGCTGGTGATCCTGGGTGCGGTGGAGGCGAGCCGCCAGAGTGTGGTCCGCGTGCCGTCCGTACTGCAGGTGCTGGGGGCCGCGTCCTATTCGATTTACCTGTTCCAGTTCGTCTTTATCGGGGTTGCCTGGCAGCTCTGGCTGGCGGCGGGGTTCGAAACGACGGTTTCACCGGGGATTGGCTGCGTCGTGTTCATCCTGGTGACGATCGGCGGGGGCATCCTGACGTCGCGGCTGGTGGAACATCCGCTCATGAACCTGATTCGGAATGGCATCCATGGCCGAGGCCGCCGGAAGATGGCTGGTGCCGTCCCGGCTGGGCCGGTGGCCTGATTTGTTGGGAGGATTGCAAGCCGTGACGCTCGACCTGACTGGGCGTGTTGCCCTTGTGACCGGTGCGTCCCGCGGGATCGGCGCTGCCGTGGCGCTGGCCTTGGCGGATGCCGGGGCGGATGTCGCCGTGAATTACCGCGAGCGGGCGGCGGAGGCGGACAGCGTGGCCGCCGCGGTGGTTGCGATGGGCCGGCGGGCGATCAGCGTGGCGGCGGATGTCTCGGATGGCGCCGCGGTGGCGGCGATGGCCGGGACTGTGGCGGAGCGGCTTGGCGGGATCGACATCCTGGTCAACAACGCCGGGATCGGGCTGGTGCGGGGGATCGACGACCTGACCGAGGCGGATTTCGACCGGACGATCGCGGTCAACCTGAAGTCGGTGTTCCTGTGTACCCAGGCGGTTCTGCCGCACATGCGGGGACAGGCGTGGGGGCGGATTGTCAACATATCCTCCGGCGCGGCTCGGGGGGCCGGCGGGGTGGGACCGCATTACAACGCCTCCAAGGCCGGGATGGAGGGGCTGACGCGGGGCTATGCGGCGCGCCTGGTCAAGCAGGGTATTACCGTCAATGCGGTGGCGCCGTCGTTGATCGAGACGGACATGGTCCGATCGGGTGTCGCCTCCAGTCCGGCCCGCATTCCGCTTGGTCGTTTCGGCACCAGTGAGGAAGTGGCGCAGGTCGTGCTGATGCTGATCGGTAATGGTTACATGACCGGGCAGACGGTCGCGCTGTCCGGTGGCATGGCGTTCAACTGATACCTGGCGGTTCCGGGTCTCGCGTTTGGGCAATTTTTAGTGGGGGCACGCCTGTTTGTGCCGGAAAAAGGCGTGGTTACCGGCATTCGCCGGTAAGACGAGGTTGGCCATCGGGGTTCACCGGAAGCCAGCGACGGGTGGCAGTCAGTGACGGGGCGATGGAACCGGTATCGCCTGCACCGAACGGCGAGGCGGCATCAAATGGGCGCCTGGTTGCGTTCGGTGCAATGCGAGGGCGGTGTTATCGCAGTCCGGCGTTGATCTTCGCCAGTGCTGACGATCCGGGGACCAGGGCATCTTCCTGTAAGGCGTTCAGGGGGGTGTCCGAGGTTTTCAGATGTCCGTGCAGGTCGCGGGGGTTGGGATCGACGTAGAGCAGGCCGGTCACGATCTCACCCACCGCGTGGCGCTCCTGCATATACGTCAGTGCGGACACGCGGTCGTGGAGGTCGTAATCGGTGTGCAGTTTCCGCAGCCGCAGCGTGGACCCGTCGTGCTGGGTCACCATCTCCACCGAACCGGGGGCGTAATCGACGGTGATTTCCTCGCGGCCGGTGATGACGTCGAGGTAGTTCATCGCCGCGTTGTGCTCGCGCACGTAGTCGAAGCTTTTGGTCGAGCCTTCGTGGTTGTTGAAGGCCACGCAAGGGGACAGGCAGTCGATGAAGGCGGCACCTTCGTGTTTCAGGGCGGCCTCGATCAGCGGGACGAGTTGGGCCTTGTCGCCGGAGAAGCTGCGGGCGACGAAGGTAGCGCCGAGTTGCAGCGCCATGCCGACGAGGTCGATGGCTTCGTCGCTGTTGACCACGCCGCGCTTGGATTTCGCGCCTTTGTCGGAGGTGGCGGAGAACTGGCCCTTGGTCAGCCCATACACGCCGTTGTTCTCGACGATGTAGACCATGTTGACGCCGCGGCGCATCGCGTGGGCGAATTGGCCGAGACCGATCGAGGCGCTGTCGCCGTCGCCGGAGACGCCAAGGTAGATCAGGTCCTTGTTGGCGAGGTTGGCGCCGGTCAGCACCGACGGCATGCGGCCATGCACGGAGTTGAAGCCGTGCGACGCGCCGAGGAAATAGGTCGGTGTCTTCGATGAGCAGCCGATCCCGGACAGTTTGGCGATGCGATGCGGCGGCAGTTCCAGCTCGAAGCAGGCGCGGACGATGGCGGCGCTGATCGAATCGTGGCCGCAGCCGGCGCACAGGGTGGAGATGGCGCCTTCGTAGTCTCGGCGGGTGTAGCCCAAGCTGTTCTTGTGCAGCTCCGGATGGTGCAGCTTCGGCTTGGCGAGAAAGGTCATTGTGCGGCCTTTTCGATATTGGCGGCGATGGCGCCGGCGATGAAACGGGCACTGATCGGGGTGCCGTCGTAGTGCACCACCTTGCCCAGTTTCTTGGGGTTGATTTCCAGTTCGTTGATCAGCAGCGAGCGCAACTGGCCGTCGCGGTTCTGCTCGACCACGAAGACGTGGTCATGCGCTTCGATGAAGGCCTCGACTTCCGGACCGAACGGGAAGCCGCGGACCCGTAGCAGGTCCAGGTGGATGCCTTGTTCCGCCAGCAGCGCGTCGGCCTCGGCGATCGCTGGGCTGGTGGAGCCGTAGTAGATCGCGCCCAGTTTGGTCGGGGCGTCGGCTTTCCGCTCAATGGCCGGCGGCACCAGGAAGCGGGCGGTGTGGTGCTTTTTCAGCAACCGCTCCATGTTCTCCTGGTAGTCGGCACCTTCCTCAGAATAGCGGGCCATGCTGTTCTTGGACGTGCCGCGGGTGAAGAACGCGCCTTTGGTCGGGTGGGTGCCGGGCAGGGTGCGATAGGCGATGCCGTCGTTGTCGACGTCGAGATAGCGGCCGAACAGCTTTCCTGACTCCAGGTCTTCGGCGGTCATGACCTTGCCGCGGTCCAGGCGGCGGGCGTCGTCCCACTCGAACGGTTTGGTCAGGCGGTCGTTCATGCCGATTTCGAGGTCGAGCATGACGAAGATCGGGGTTTGCAGGCGGTCGGCCAGATCGAAGGCCAGGGCGCCGAATTCGAAGCACTCATAGGGGTCTTCGGGGATCAGCAGCACGTGCTTGGTGTCGCCGTGGGAGGCGTAGGCGCAGGCAGTGATGTCGGTCTGCTGGGTGCGGGTGGGCATGCCGGTGGACGGGCCGGCGCGCTGCACGTCGAAGATCACGGCGGGGATTTCGGCGAAGTAGGCCAGGCCGATGAATTCCTGCATCAGCGAGATGCCCGGGCCGGACGTCGCGGTGAAGGCGCGCGACCCGTTCCAGGCGGCGCCGATGACCATGCCGATGGAGGCGAGTTCATCTTCGGCCTGGACGATGGCGTAGTTCTTCTTGCCGGTGGCCTTGTCGGTGCGCATCTGGCCGCAGTAGCGGATGAAGGCTTCGGCCAGAGACGAAGACGGGGTGATCGGATACCAGGCGCAGACGGTGGCACCGCCATAGACGGCACCGAGGGCGGCGGCGCTGTTGCCGTCGATGAAGATGCGATCGCCGACGGTGTTGGCGTGCTTCAGGGTCAGGCCGATCGGCCAGTCCAGGTTCTGCTTCACCCAGTCGCGGCCCATGTTCAGGGCCTGGACGTTGGCGGCGATCAGTTTGTCGCGGCCTTTGAACTGCTCGCTCAGCAGTTTCTCGATGACCGCCGGGTCCATCTCGATCAGGGCCGACAGGGCGCCCAGGCCGACGATGTTCTTGAACAACTGGCGTTGCCGAGAATCGGTGTAGGCCTTGTTGGTGATCTCGGTCAGCGGGACGCCGATGACGGTGATGTCGTTGCGGAATTTCTCCGGCGGCATCGGCTTGGTGTTGTCGTAGAACAGGTAGCCGCCGGGTTCGATGGACTTGACGTCCTGATCCCAGGTTTGCGGGTTCATCGCGATCATCAGGTCGGGACCGCCGCCGCGCGCGGCCAGGTGGCCGGCGTCGGAAATCCGCACCTCATACCAGGTGGGCAGGCCCTGGATGTTGGAGGGGAAAATGTTGCGTGGCGTCGCCGCGATGCCCATGCGCAAGACGGCCTTGGCGAACAGCGCGTTGGCGCTGGCCGATCCGGAGCCGTTGACGTTGGCGAATTTGACGACGAAGTCGTTGACGCGTTGAAGGCTCGTGTTGCCGTTGGCGCCCCCTTGGGCGACGCGGTCTATTTGCTGCAGCATGCGTTCTCCGCCTGGGCCACATTAATTAAGAAACGGTCCATATCCCACGCGCCGGTCGGGCAACGTTCGGCGCACAGCCCGCAATGCAGGCAGACGTCCTCATCCTTCGCCATGATCCGGCCGGTCTTCAGATGGCCGGACACGTACAGCGCCTGTTCCAGGTTGTGCGCCGGGGCCATCAGCCTTGTGCGCAACTCGGCTTCCTCACCATCTTCGGTGAAGGTGATGCAGTCGACCGGGCAGATATCGACGCAGGCGTCACACTCGATACACAAATTGTCGGTGAAGATCGTCTGCACGTCGCAGTTCAGGCAGCGTTGCGCCTCGGCGAAGGCAAGCTTGTCGTCGAAGCCGAGTTCCACCTCCGCCTTGATGTCCTTCAGCGCGATGGTCTTGTTCCGGTGCGGCACCTTGAAGCGCAGGTCTGGTGAAACAGGGTTGTCATAGCTCCACTCGTGGATGCCCATCTTCTGGCTGACCAGGGTCACCATCGGCGGCGGGCGGTCGTTGACGTCAGTGCCTTGGCAGAACTGGTGTATGGAGATCGCGGCCTGATGCCCGTGGGCGACCGCCCAGATGATGTTCTTCGGGCCGAATGCCGCGTCACCGCCGAGGAAGACCCGCGGTTCGGTTGATTGAAAGGTGGTTTCGTTCACCACCGGCATGTCCCATTCATTGAAGTCGATGCCGATGTCGCGCTCGATCCACGGGAAGGCGTTTTCCTGTCCCACGGCGACCAGCACGTCGTCGCATTCGAAAAAGTGGTCGGGTTCGCCCGTTGGGACCAGCTTGCGGCGGCCCCTGGCGTCATATTCCGCCTGCACTTTCTCGAACGTCATGCCGTAGAGCTTGCCGTCGTGGTGTTTGAATTCCTTGGGCACCAGGAAGTTCAGGATGGGGATGTCCTCACCGATCGCGTCTTCCTTTTCCCAGGGCGAGGCCTTCATTTCCTCGAACCCGGAGCGGACGATGACCTTCACGTCGTCGCCGCCGAGGCGGCGGGAGGACCGGCAGCAATCCATGGCGGTGTTGCCGCCACCCAGCACGATGACGCGACGACCGATCTTGGTGATATGGCCGAAGGAGACCGAGGACAGCCAGTCGATACCGATATGGATGTTGGCCGCGGCTTCCTGCCGGCCCGGCAGGTCGAGGTCGCGGCCGCGCGGTGCGCCGGAACCGATAAAGACAGCGTCATAATCCTCGTTCAGCAGGGATTTGAGGCTGTCGACGCGCTGGCCGAGGCGCATTTCGGGGCCCATGTCGGTGATGTAGCCGACTTCTTCGTCGATGACTTCCTCGGGCAGGCGGAATTTCGGGATCTGGCTGCGGATCATGCCGCCGGCCCGGGTGTCGCCGTCGTAGATCACCAGGTGATAGCCGAGGGGGGCGAGATCACGCGCGACGGTCAGGGAGGCGGGACCGGCGCCGACGAGCGCGATTTTCTTGCCGTTGCGGGTGGTCGGCGTTGGCGGCATCCGGTCGCTGACGTCGCCCTTGTAGTCGGCGGCGACGCGCTTCAGGCGGCAGATGGCGACGGGTTCTTCCTCGACGCGGCCGCGGCGGCACGCCGGCTCACACGGACGGTCGCAGGTGCGTCCCAAAATCCCCGGGAAAACGTTCGATTTCCAGTTGATCATGAAAGCGTCGGCGTAGCGCCCGGCGGCAATCAGGCGGATATATTCGGGGACGGGGGTATGGGCCGGACAGGCCCATTGGCAGTCGACCACTTTGTGGAAGTAGTCGGGATCCTTGATATCGGTCGCCTGCAAGTCGGACTCCTGTTCCTCCAGTTCGGCCGAGTCACTTGCCGTGACCCTTGACCGAACCTGCCGGGGCTTCTGCCGCCCAGGTAGGCTATTCGTCAAGGTGACACTAGGTCCAATCCGTGTTGGCGGCAATCGGGTTCGATCGGGCGGGTTCGATCGGGCGGGTTCGATCGGGCCGGCGGCCTCGGGCTTGACGCCGGACGGGAGGGCACGGTGTCCTGTGGCGGCAAGCGAGGGGGAAACGCGCCATGGATGAAGTGCTGCTGACGGAACAACGGGGCGCGGTGCGCGTGCTGACGCTGAACCGGCCGACCAAACTGAATGCGCTGAACGCCGACCTGGTGCATGCGCTGACCGACGCGCTGCTGGCCGCGCAGGACGACGATGCGGTGTCGGTGGTGATCCTGGCCGGAGCGGGACGGGCGTTCTGCGCCGGCGCCGATACCTCGACGCCGCGGCCGCTGACGGCGGCGACGCGCCCTGCCCTGTTGAAGCACGGCGACAAGAACATCGCGCTGACCAAGCTGCTGGCCAGGGTGGACAAGCCGATCATCGCGGCGGTGCACGGCTATGCGCTGGGGGCCGGCTGTGGGCTGGCGCTGGGCAGCGATCTGTGCGTGGCGGCCGAGAGCGCTCGGTTCGGTTATCCGGAGCTGAAGGCGGGGCTGACGGCGTCGACCGTGACCGCGCAGGCGGTGCATCTGATGGGCCGCAAGATCGCGTTCGAGTTGCTGACCCTGTGCGAGAACATGCTGCCGCAGCGGGCCTATGAACTGGGCATGGTCAACCGCGTCGTGCCGGATGACAGGCTGATGGCGGAAGCGATGGCGATGGCGGAGAAACTCGCAGGTTGGAACCCGGCGTTTCTGTCGCAGACCAAGCGCATCTTTCACAGAGCTGTGTCGATGGCGCCGGAACAGGGGCTGGAGATGGCTCGGGATATCGCGGTGATGATGGGGCGCCTGCCGACGTAGGCGTTCTCGGGGGGCCGTTCGGCAAAGGCCCCAATCAACAGTTCGGGACGGGCAATGACCGAGCCAAACCGATGGCCGCGGCGGTCGTTGTCCATACGTCCGGCGTGACAGCCGGAGAACCGACCTGAAGGAGACGCCTTATGAAAG
>NZ_LMUJ01000043.1:14295-18679 GCF_009765975.1 Acidisphaera sp. S103
GCTTCGCTGATGGCTGCGGCCTTCGTCCTGCCGGCGATGGCACAGACCCCTGCCCCGCCGTCGCAAAACCATTCCATGGCCGCGACGAGCGCGCCGGCGACGCATGATACGGCGGGCAGCCCAACCGGCGGCGGCTATAATACCCCGTCCGCGCGCAACACCGTCATGACCGACAATGGCGGGATGCGGACCAGCAAGATCGTCGGGTCTTCCGTTTACAACGACCAGAATGAGAAGATCGGCAGTGTCGACGATCTGGTGATCGGCAGCGATCATTCCATTCACGCGGTGCTGTCGGTCGGCGGTTTCCTGGGGATGAACGCCAAGCTGGTGGCGGTTCCGTTCGACAAGCTGCAGTTCGGCAATACCAAGGGCAGCAGCGATAACAAGGTGGTTCTGCCTGGCACGACGAAGGAGCAACTGACGTCGATGCCGGATTATCACTTCGCCAATAATGGCTGAGGACCGAGGCGGCACGTTACAGCCGTCGTGATAGAGGCTTCGTCGTCCGAGGTCCCGCGGGGCCTCGGACGATTGGTGTTTGGAGGATGCGCGGTGATCGCCAGGATTTATACCGGCGTCGTCATTGACCTTCGGGATCGCCGCATAACCGTCATGGTGGGCGAAGACCTGCTATCCGCGCCTTTGTTTTTGCGGATCAAAGGTTTGGATGCCGATCTGCATAGGCATGACGGATGGGGCCGATCGAAGAGGCGATCCTAACGGCCGGTGATGTTATGCTTGTATTGTCCTGTGTCGATACAAGCATATTTTATCAAGCCGTATCAACGAAGCCCCAGAAAGCTCAGGACGGCGACAACGACGACGACGAGACCGATAATGTAGATGATGCTGTTCACGGGAAGTCTCCCTGTTGTGTGGCACGATGCCAGTCAGACAGAGATAAAACCCCGCGGGCGGGCGTAACGTTGCTTCAACAACCGGTGTCATGCTCGATATCGAGCGGATGGCTTCACGCCGTCGTGGGTGAAGCCGGTCCGGCGTCAGACGTGGAAGCTTTCGCCGCAGCCGCAGCGGCCTTTTTCGTTGGGATTGGTGAAGGTGAAGCCGGAGGTCATGCTTTTCACCTCGTAGTCCATCACCGTGCCGATCAGGAACAGCGTTGCCTTGCGGTCCACCAGGACGGTGAGGTCCTTGTCCTTCACAACCTCATCCGTGGGGGCCGGTTCGTCGGTCCAGGACATGTCGTAGGACATTCCGGAGCAGCCTTTGGCCTTCACGCCGATGCGCAGCAGCTTGCCTTGCTCGCCCTTGGCGTAGAGCCGCTGGAGGCGTTCGGCGGCGGCATCCGTCAGGGTCATCAGCGGCGGCAGGGCGCGGGTCTTGCGGGGGGCGGTGGTCGTGGTGCTCATGGTGTGACCTATGTCGTGATCGATCAGAACATATTCAACTGAAGCCGAGCTTCCTCGGACATGCGGGAGGGGTCCCAGGGTGGGTCCCATACGGTTTCGACGTGACAGGAGGTGACACCGGGGACCATCAGCACGGCGTTCTGCACTTGCTCCGGCAGTTCCTGGGCGCTGGGGCAGGCGGGGGCGGTGAGGGTCATCTCGACCTTCACGCCGCCGTCGTCGTTGATCTCCACGGCGTAGATCAGGCCGAGTTCGTAGATATTCACCGGGATTTCCGGGTCGTAGACCGTGGCGATCGCCTCGATCAGCGTGTCCTCGCCGGGTAGCGCGGGTGTTTCGGTCATGGGGATTTCGCCGTCGGGGGTCCAGGCGGTTGGGGGCGTCGTGTCATTCACTGCTTGCCTCCTGCGCGCCGTCAAGCGCAGCGATCAGGGCGTGCCAGGGAAGTGTCGCGCACTTCACCCGGGACGGATATTCGTGCACGCCGGCCAGTGGGGCGAGGCGTTCCATCGGGTCTGCCAGTGCGGGGGCGCAATCCGGACAGGCGCCGGTGCGGGCCATGGTGCGGAAGGCCTCGAACAGCGCCCTGGTGTCGGTTGTGGCGCGACCTTGGACGGTTTCGGCCATGAGGTCGGCGGAGGCGACGCTGATGGCGCAGCCTCGGGCCTCGAAGCCGACCTGGCCGATGGAATCGGCGTCCAATTTCAGCCAGACCTGCACGCGGTCGCCGCACATCGGGTTGTCGCCCTTGGCAGTGGCGTCGAAGGTTTCCAGGCGCTTGGCGTGACGTGGCTTGCGGCCGTGATCCAGGATGACTTCCTGGTACAGGTCGCGCAGGTCCTCGAAATTGTCGGTTTGGCTCATTGGAAGAATTCTCGCACGCGGATCAGGCCGTCGGCCAGTGCGTCGACCTCGGCCAGGGTCGTGTAGATGCCGAAGCTGGCGCGTGCCGTGCTGTCCAGGTTGAAGCGGTGCATCAGGGGTTCGGCGCAATGATGGCCGGCACGCACGGCGATGCCCTGGCGGTCCAGCAGGGTGGCCACGTCGTGGGCGTGTGCCTTGTCCAGCACGAAGGATATAACGCCGCCGCGGTCCTGGGCCTGGCCGATGATGCGGACACCCTCGATGGGGGCGAGGCGAGACAGCGCGTGTTCGGTCAAGGCGGCTTCGTGTGCGGTCATGGCGTCGTAGCCGATCGCCTGGACGTAATCGATGGCGGCTTTCAGGCCGATGCCTTCCAGGATGGCGGGGGTGCCGGCCTCGAATTTATGCGGGACGGCCGCCCAGGTGGACTGTTCGTAGGTCACCGACGAAATCATGTCGCCGCCGCCCATGAACGGGGGCATGCGCTCCAGCAGGTCGCGCTTGCCCCAGAGGACGCCGATGCCGGTGGGGCCGTAGAGCTTGTGGCCGGTCCAGGCATAGAAGTCGCAATCGAGCGCTTGGACATCGACCTTGCGGTGGACGATGGCCTGGGAGCCGTCGAACATCACTTTGGCGCCGTTTGCGTGGGCGAGGCGGACGATCCTGTCGGCTGGCGTGACGGTGCCGAGGACGTTGGACATGTGGGTCATCGCCACCAGGCCGACTTTTCCGTCGCTTAGCAGGGCCTCGTAGGCCGCCATGTCGAGTTCGCCGGCATCGGTGATGGGGGCGACGCGGAGTTCGATGCCGTGGCTGTCGCGCAGCAACTGCCAGGGGACGATGTTGGAATGATGCTCCATGCCGGAGATCAACACGGCCTGGCCGGGTTTCAGGATGCCTCTTCCGTAGCTGTGGGCGAGGAGGTTGATCGCGCCGGTGCTGTTGCCGGTGAAGACGATCTCCGAACGGTCGTTGGCGTTCATGAGGGCGGCGACGGCGTCTCGGGCGGCTTCGTAGGCCTCGGTGGTGCGCTCGCTCATCCAGTGCAGGCCGCGGTGGACGTTGGCGTATTGGGTTTCCATGGCGTGGACCATGGCGTCGATCACGACGCGCGGTTTTTGGGCGGAGGCGGCGCTGTCAAGGAACACGAAGGGTTTGCCGCGGATGGTCTGCGTCAGGATGGGAAAGTCCTGGCGGATGCGCTCGACGTCGAACACGGCGGGGTTGGTCATGACGTTCATGCTGCTTGTCTTTCCCACCAGCGTTCGACGGCGGTTTCCAGTATGGCGCGGATGGAGTCGTCGGTTACCGCGTCGAGGGCTTCGGCGAGGAAGGCCCTGACCAGGATGGAGCGGGCCTCGGCGTCCGGGATGCCGCGGCTGCGGAGGTAGAAGAGCTGTTCCGAGTCCAGTTCGCCTACGGTGGCGCCGTGGCTGCATTTTACGTCGTCGGCGAAGATTTCAAGTTCCGGCTTGGAGTCGATTTCGGCGTCGGGTGACAGCAGCAGCGCCTGATTCATTTGATAGCCGTCGGTTTTCTGGGCGTCCCGGGCGACCTCGATCTTTCCTTGGAAGACGCCGCGGGAGCGGCCGGCCAGGACGTTTTTCACGGTCTGGCGGGAGGTGCATTTGGGGGCGGTGTGACCGACCACGGTGGTGAAGTCGGCATGCTGCGTGCCGGCCAGGATCTGCGCGGCGTTGAGGTGCGCGACGGCGCCGGGGCCGGTGAGTTGGGTGTGGACTTCGGTGCGGGAGAGGCGGGCGCCGAGGTTTAGGGTGAAGCTGTCGTAGGTCGCGTCGGTTTCCACGTCCGCGTAGGTGGTGGAGACGTGGAAGGCGGTTTGGGCTTCGTCCTGGAGGCGGATATGGGTTAGGCGGGCGCCTTGGGCGACGTGGATTTCGGCGACGGTATTCAGAAGGTAGGTCCCCTGCCCGGCTGAGATTTCTACCAGTGTCAGTTTGGCGTTTGCGTCGAGGCGGATGTGGTGGCGTGGATGGTTGTCTGCGTCGGTGGTGGCGATGCTGATCAGCTGCACTGTGCCGGCGTCGTGTTTGGCGGGGACGTGCAGGGCGGCGCCGTCGGCGGCGAGCATGGTGTTGAGGGCGACCATTGGTTCGCGGTCTGGCCAGGACAGGGTGCCGAAATCG
>NZ_LMUJ01000043.1:18956-43703 GCF_009765975.1 Acidisphaera sp. S103
GCGGGGGGCGTCTAGCAGGGGGAGGCTGGCCAGGATGGTTTCGGCTTCATGCCTTGGCGCGGCTTCCTGGCGGAATGGGGTTTCGGCGACGGGGCGGAGACTGGTGAATTTCCAGGCCTCGGTGCGGCGTTGTTGGGTGCCGCCGGGCAGGCCGGCTGTGCGGAAGGCGGCGGCGGCGGCGGCTCGCAGGGCGGAGTCGCCGGGGAGACGCCCGAGCGCTGCTTCGTAGCGGGCGAGGAAGGCGGGGGCGCCGGTGGTCACGCGGCCTCCGCGATCAGGTTGGCATAGCCGCTCTTTTCCAGTTCCTTGGCGAGTTCCGGGCCGCCGGAGCGGACGATGCGGCCGTTCAGCAGCACGTGGACGCGATTGGGGACCAGGTAGTCCAGCAGCCGCTGGTGGTGGGTGATGACCAGGGCGGAGAAGTCGGGCCGGCGCTGGGCGTTGACGCCTTCGGCGACGATCTTCAAGGCGTCGATGTCGAGGCCGCTGTCGGTTTCATCCAGGATTGCCAGCTTGGGGCGCAGGATGGCCATCTGCAGCACTTCGTTGCGTTTTTTCTCGCCGCCGGAGAAGCCGACATTGACGTTGCGCTTCAGCATGTCGTCGGGCATCGCAAGGCGTTTTGTTTCGGCACGCGCGAGTTTCAGGAACTGCACCGCATCCAGTTCGGGTTCGCTGTGGGCGCGGCGGATCGCGTTCAGGGCGGTGCGCAGGAAGTTCGCGTTGTTGACGCCGGGCAGCTCGATCGGCGCCTGGAAGGCGAGGAACACGCCGGCGGCGGCGCGCTGTTCGGGTTCCATCGCCAGCAGGTCGGTGCCGTTGAAGGTGACGGTTCCAGCGGTGACTTCGTAGTCCTCGCGGCCGGACAGCACGTAGCCCAGAGTCGATTTGCCGGCGCCGTTCGGGCCCATGACGGCGTGAACCTCGCCTGGCGGCACGGTCAGGTCGATCCCGTTCAGGATGGGCTTGTCGTAAATGGAGGCGGCGAGGCCGCGAATATCCAGCATCAAATTATCCCACTGATCCTTCGAGTGATACCGCCAGGAGTTTTTGCGCCTCCACGGCGAACTCCATTGGCAGTTGCTTCAAGACGTCCTTGCAGAAGCCGTTGACGATCAGGCTGACGGCGTCTTCCTCCGACAGCCCGCGCTGACGGCAATAGAACAACTGGTCGTCGGCGATTTTCGAGGTGGTTGCCTCGTGTTCCACTTTGGCCGTCAGGTTGCGGCTTTCGATATAAGGCACTGTGTGGGCGCCGCACTGGTCGCCGATCAGCAGGCTGTCGCACTGGGTGAAGTTGCGGGCGTTGGATGCGCTCGGCAGCATGCGGACGAGGCCGCGATAGGTGTTGTTCGAATGCCCGGCGCTGATGCCCTTGGAGATGATGGTGCTGCTCGATCCCTTGCCGATATGGATCATCTTCGTGCCGGTATCGGCTTGCTGGTGATTGTTGGTGACGGCGACGGAGTAGAATTCACCGACACTGTCCTCGCCGTGCAGCACGCAGGAGGGATACTTCCAGGTAATGGCGGAGCCGGTTTCGACCTGGGTCCAGGAGATTTTCGAGCGGGCGCCTCGGCAAGCGCCGCGCTTGGTGACGAAGTTGTAGATGCCGCCCTTGCCGTTGGAATCGCCGGGATACCAGTTCTGCACGGTGGAATATTTGATCTGGGCGTCGTCCATGGCAACGAGTTCGACGACGGCGGCGTGCAGTTGGTTCTCGTCACGCTGTGGGGCGGTGCAGCCCTCCAGGTAGCTGACGTGGCTGCCGGCCTCGGCGATGATGAGGGTGCGCTCGAACTGGCCGGTGTTGCGGGCGTTGATGCGAAAATAGGTGGATAGCTCCATCGGGCAGCGAACGCCCTTGGGAATGAAGACGAAGCTGCCATCGGTGAAGACGGCACTGTTCAGGGCGGCGAAGAAATTGTCGCCGGTGGGCACGACGGTGCCGAGGTATTGTTTCACCAGATCGGGGTGCTCGCGCACGGCTTCGCTGATCGGGCAGAAGATCACGCCGGCCTTGCGCAGGGTCGTCTGGAAGGTGGTGGCGACGGACACGCTGTCGAAAACAGCATCCACGGCGATCTGGGTGTTTTCCACGGTATCGGGGTCGACGCCGGCGAGGATCGCACGCTCCTTCAGGGGAATGCCGAGTTTCTCGTACATTTTCAGGAGTTCGGGATCGACTTCATCAAGGCTCTTTGGGCCGGCTTTCTTTTTCGGGGCGGCGTAATAGTGCAGGTCCTGGTAGTCGATCGGCGGGTGGTCGACGCGCGCCCACTGGGGTTCTTCCATCTTCAGCCAGGCGGCATAGGCTTTCAGGCGCCATTCCAGCATCCACTCGGGCTCCTCCTTGCGGGCGGAGATCAGGCGGATGATGTCCTCGTTCAGGCCCTTGGGGGCGAAATCCATCTCGATCGATGTCTCGAAGCCCCATTTGTAGCCGGACTGCGTGACGGACTGGACGGTATCGAGCGTTTCGGTAACAGCGGCCATGAATAATCCTATTGGGCGGCGGGCTGGAGGGCGGCCTGATGCACCGGCACTCGGAATGCCGGTAGCAGCCCCCGTTGCATGTCGGCGAGGGTGATCCCCGACAACGCCTTGTGGATAGCATCGTTCACCGGGTCCCAGCGGCCGCGCATCGGGCAGAGACCCTGGGATTCACAGCCGGTCGAGGAGCCCTCGACGCAGGCGGTCAGGGCGATGGGGCCGTCGATGGCGGCGATGACGTCGGCGATCGGGATGGCGGACAGGTCGCGGTTCAGCCGGTAGCCGCCCTTGGCGCCGCGCTGTGAGCACACGAGGTCTCCAGCGGCGAGTGTTTTCAGCACCTTGGCGACGGTTGGTTCGGGAATGCCAGTCGCGGCGGCGATGCCGGGTGAGGTCTGCACACCCTCCATCCCGGAGAGGCGGACCAGCACCACGACGGCATAGTCTGTCAGCTTCGACAGCCTGAGCATGGCGTGCGAACCCTTGGTTTCTGAGTGTTACGGTTATCCGGACTACCACAGTCCTGATTGGACGGGAGATGGCGTACCGGAGGGGCAGCGTCAAGGGGGTTTGGTGGCGGGGGCTGTATCGCCCAGGTTCTGTCGGGGCCGAAAATTCGTTCGGGTCGTTACTGAAGACCGGTTTCGCGAGGCCCTCGAATTGTTGGAGGCGGAACGGGATCATGCTGACACCCGCCCCGTGATATCGAGGCGGAGGAAAAGTCGTCGGGGGGAAACTTGTATGTTCATACAAATTGTAGTAACCTAAGCTTCCATGTACGAATGGGACGAAACCAAGAACGCAATCAACATCGCCAAACACGGCGTCAGCTTCTCGTTGGCGCAGCGGATTTTCGATGGACCCGTTCTGACCGTACGGGACCAGCGCAAGGATTACGGTGAAACACGGGAGGTCAGCATCGGCATGATCGATGGCATCGCTGTTCTGACCGTCGTTCACACCGGCCGGGGGAGAAATGTAAGAATTATCTCGGCGCGGCCTGCCTCGGAACGCGAAAGGAGACGCTATGAAGAAGCCATACGGTAAGCCAATGACTGCCGCGGAGATCGCGGCCACAACCGATCGGGACATCGATTTCAGCGATATGCCGGAGTTGGATGACGCCTTCTGGCAGAACGCAAGGTTGGTGGAACCGGACCGCACGCAGTCGGTCACACTGCGGGTCAAGAAATCGGTGTTGGAAGCCTATAAGGCGCAAGGCAAGGGCTACCAGACGCGGATGAACGCCGTGCTGGAAAGCTATGCCCGAACGCTGCAGAAGCATCATTAGGCGGTTGGCACAAAAAGTGGGGCGTGCGCCAAAACTACATTGCCGCCTTGTATGAAATCGCCCCCGGTGGCTAGAAACATCTCATGGCAGTACCTGAGTCTCGGCACATCACCATCGCCCCAAGCCTGCTCGCCGCCGATTTCGGCCGGTTGAAGGAGGAAGTCGCCGCGATCGAGGCGGCCGGCGCCGACTGGCTGCATCTCGATATCATGGACGGGCATTTCGTGCCCAACATCAGTTTCGGGCCGACCGTGCTTGCCGCGCTGCGCAAGCACACCAAGCTGCCGTTCGACGTTCATTTGATGATCGCTCCGGTGGACCCCTACCTGGACGCGTTCATCGACGCCGGTGCCGATCACATCAGCCTGCATCCGGAGGCGGGTCCGCATTTGCACCGGTCGCTCCAGCACATCCGCAAGGCCGGGAAAAAGGCGGGAGTCGTGCTGAATCCGGCCACGTCGCCGGATGCCGTTGCGTGGGCGCTCGATTTAATAGACATCATACTGGTTATGTCGGTGAACCCTGGATTCGGCGGCCAGTCCTTCCTGCCCAGCCAGTTGCCCAAGATCGCGCAATTGCGGCGGCTGATCGACGCCGCGGACCATCCGATCGCGCTGGCGGTCGACGGCGGCATCACCACTACGACCGCGCCCGGTGTGATCGCCGCCGGGGCCGACACGCTGATCGCCGGTACCGCCGTTTTCCATGCGCCCGACTATGCGCAGGCCATCGCCGCATTGCGGGCCGGGCCGTGAACGCCCCCACCCCGCGCCGCTGGCTGCGCGACGCCAGACGGGCCATCGCTCGGCTGCCCAGTTTGCGGATGGGGCGGGTGCCGGATGCGCCGGCCTTGTCGGTTCGCGATCCCTGGCCGGGCGACCCCACGCGCGGGGCGCAACTGATCAAGGGCGAGTTGGAAATCGGCGGCGCGGTGCAGCCGCTGAAGCAGGGCGGCTGGCACCAGATTGGCGGCTCCGCCGTCATGCGGTCCGGCGCGCATGGTTTCTCCTGGTTGCGCGACCTGCGTGCCCTGGGTACCGATGCGGCGCGGCTGCGGGCGCGGGCGCTGGTCTCCGAATGGATCGCCAGTCCGCCCTCCGACGCCGTCGCGCATCGCCCGGACGTCGTCGGTGCCCGGATTACTGCCTGGCTCGGGCATTACGATTTCTTCGCCGCCACCGCCGACGACGCGTTCCGCCAGCGGTTGATGAGCCGGCTGGTGTCCGACGCTCGCGGGCTGTCCGCTGCCTTGCCGGCCGAGGAACTCGACGCCCGCGCGTTGACGGCGATGAAGGGGCTGGTCGCCGCCGCCGTCGCGCTGCGGGAACATGCCGGGTTTCTGACCCGAGCGCTGCGGTTTTTGCCGCAGGAGATCAGCCGGCAGATCCTGCCGGATGGGTGCCACGCCGAACGCAGCCCGGCGGCGCAATTGTCCGCGTTGCAGGACCTGACGGAGATCAGGGCGCTGTTGCAAACCTCGCAGACGCAGCCGCCGCCGGTGCTGGGGCACGCGATCGAGCGCATGGCGCCGGCGTTGCGCATGATGCGGCACGGCGACGGTGGACTGGCGCTGTTCAACGGCAGCCGGGAAGAAACCAGCACGCTGGTCGATCTGGTGCTGACGCAGGCGGGGCGGGGGGGACGTGGTCCCTCGGCGCTGACCGATGGCGGGTTTCACCGGATGCAGGCCGGGCGCAGCGTGCTGATCGTCGATTGCGGCGTGCCGGCGCCTCCGGGGTTGGATCGGCTGGCGCATGCCGGGACGTTGTCGATGGAGCTGTCGGTCGGGCGCGACCGGCTGATCGTCAATTGCGGCGCGTTCCTGGCCGGGCCGCCGGAGTGGCATGATGCGGCGCGGGCGACCGCCGCGCACTCGACGCTTGTGATTGGCGACCTGAACAGCAGTGAGCTGAAGCCGGAGGGGTTGGGCCGGCGTCCCACGACGGTTGAGGTGAACCGGCAGGAGGCCGCCGGTGCGCATTGGCTGGATGTGTCGCATGACGGCTGGCAGAAGACGTTCGGCGCGGTGCATCGTCGGCGGTTGTATATGGCCGAGAGCGGCGAGGACGTGCGCGGCGAAGACATGATCGAGGCCCGGGAACCGCAGCCGTTCACGTTGCGCTTCCATCTACATCCGGATGTGCAGGCGAGCGCTCAGCAGGATGGCGCGGCGGTGCTTCTGCGGCTGAAATCCGGCATGTTCTGGCGGTTGCGCGCGGATGGGGCGCGGTTGAACCTGGAAGAGACGATCTACCTGGGGGGCGCCGAACCGCGGCGCGGCGAGCAGATCGTGCTGACGGGGTTTGCGGACGGGCCGCAGCACATCAAATGGGCGCTGAGCAAGGTCGAACGCGCCGGGTGATGGCGGTGGAAGCAAGGCGGGGGCTTTGCCCCCTTGGTCCGCTTCGCGGCCCAAGCCCATCAAAGGCGGGGCCTTTGAAATCCATTTATTTTGCGTTGGGGGAAGAGGGAGGCCTCCCCCCAACCCTTAATGAGTGGGTTCCAAGGGACGTCGTCCCTTGGCGGGTCCAGGGCAGAGCCCTGGCCTGTTTCGATCTTCCGCCCGTCATGCACCGATGAAAATCATCGAAATCACCAACGTCGATTTCTCCCTGCGGCATTTTCTGCTGCCGCTGATGCGCGCCATGCGGTCGCGCGGGCACGAGGTCGTGGGTGCCTGTGCCGAGGGGCCTCTATTGGCGGACGTCCGGGATGACGGGTTCCGCGTCATCGCTATTCCGTTCGTCCGGCGGATGTCGCCGTTGGCGCATCTCAGGGCGTTCCGGTCGCTGGTGGCGATCCTGCGTGCCGAAAAACCCGACCTGGTGCATGCGCACATGCCGATCAGCGGCTTCCTGGCGCGCCTGGCCGCCCATGTCGCCGGCGTGCCGAAGGTCGCCTATACGTGCCATGGCTTCCTGTTCAACCATGCGTCGTCCTCTTTGCCCCGGCGTGGCCTGTCGTTCGTCATGGAGTGGATCGCCGCCCGGGTGACCGACGTGTTCCTGACCGTCTCGGAAGCCGAGGCCCGGGACGCGCGCCGGCTGCACATCGCGCCCCACGCCGAGGCGGTTCGCAACGGGCGCGATCCGGCGGTGTTTCGGCCGGACCTTGTCGCGCGGGCGCAGATCAGGGACGAGTTGGGCGTGCCGAACGACCGGGTGGTGGTCATCGCGGTGTCCCGGCTGGTCTGGCACAAGGGTTACCCCGAGTTGGCGGCCGCGATGCGGGCGGTGCCGGGGGCGGATTTGTGGGTGGTCGGGGACAGGCTGGAGAGCGACCGCGGCGCGGACATGGCCGCCGTGTTGCGATCTGCCGGCCTCGGCTACCGCCTGCGCATGCTGGGGTATCGCACCGATATTCCGGCGCTGCTGGCTGCTGCCGACATCTTCACCTTGCCCAGCCGGTTCGAGGGGCTGCCGATGTCGGTGATCGAAGCGATGCTGACCGGCCTGCCCGTCGTGGCCACCGACGTGCGCGGTCCGGCGGAGCAGGTGGTGGACGGGGTGACCGGGTTGTCGGTGCCGGCGGGGGACGCGGCGGCGTTGGGTTCGGCGTTGGGCCGGCTGGTGCGTGATCCCGATCTGCGGGTCCGCATGGGGCAGGCAGGGCGGCAGCGGGCGCTGGACTGCTATGACGAGGCGAAAGTCCTGGTTCGGACGCTGGACCTGCTTGGGCTGTAGGTTTATCCGCCGCACTTGCAGCATAACGGGATTCCGCCGCCATGACCGACATCGTTCCTATCCGACGGGCGCTGATCTCCGTCTCCGACAAGGCCGGGCTGGTGCCGTTTGCCCGAGCGCTGGCAGCGCGTGGGGTGGAAATCCTGTCCACCGGCGGGTCGGCGAAGGCGCTGCGTGATGCGGGCGTGCCGGTGAAGGAGGTTTCCGATCACACCGGATTCCCCGAGATCATGGATGGGCGGGTGAAGACGCTGGTGCCGCAAATCCATGGCGGCATCCTGGGACGGCGGGACGTGCCGGAACACATGGAGCAGATGCGGACGCATGGGATCGCGCCGATCGACCTGGTGGCCGTCAATCTGTACCCGTTCGAGGCGACTGTCGCGAAAGGTGCCGCGTATGACGACTGCGTCGAGAACATCGACATCGGCGGCCCGGCGCTGATCCGAGCGGCGGCGAAAAACCACGATTTCGTCACCGTGCTGACCGATCCGGATCAATACGATGAAGTATTGGAGGCGCTGGCTGCGTCCGGCGGCACGTCATTGCTGTTGCGGCGGCGGCTGGCGGGGCAGGCTTATGCTCGTACGGCGGCGTATGACGCGGCGATCGGGGCGTGGTTCGCCCAGCAGCGCGGGGAGGTGTTTCCGAAGCGGCTGACGTTGTCGGGAGAGCTGCGGCAAACGCTGCGCTATGGCGAGAATCCGCACCAGGCGGCGGCGTTCTATGGGTGCGGCGGGCGATTCGGCGTGGCCACGGCGGTTCAGGTGCAGGGCAAGGAACTGTCTTACAACAATTTGAACGACACCGATGCGGCGTTCGAATGCGTGGCCGAATTCGATGCGCCGACGATCGCGATCATCAAGCATGCCAACCCCTGCGGCGTGGCGTCCGCGGTTCGGTTGGCGGATGCGTGGGATGCGGCGTTCCGGTGCGATCCGGTGTCGCCGTACGGCGGGATCGTCGCGGTCAACCGGACGCTGGACGCGGCGGCGGCCGAGAAGATCGCGGCGATTTTCACCGAAGTCATCATCGCTCCCGATGCCGACGACGCGGCGAAGGCCGTGTTGGGGCGGAAGAAGAACCTGCGGGTGCTGCTGACCGGCGGAATGCCCGATCCGGCCTCCGGCGGATTGACGTTTCGCAGCCTGGCAGGTGGGTTTTTGGCACAGACTCGCGATGCCGGGCGGATTGGGGCGGGCGATGTGCGGGTGGTGACGCGGCGGGCGCCGACGGACGCGGAGTTGGCGGATCTGCTGTTCGCGTTCCGGGTCTGCAAGCATGTGAAGTCGAACGCCATCGTTTATGTCAAGGACGGCGCCACGGTGGGGGTTGGCGGCGGCCAGCCGAACCGGGTGGACTCGGCGCGTATCGCGGCCTGGAAGGCCGAGGAGGCGGCGAAGGCGGCAGGGCTGCCGGAGCGGCTGACCCAGGGCAGCGTGGTGGCGTCGGACGCGTTCTTTCCGTTCGCCGATGGGCTGGAAGCGGCGATCGCGGCGGGCGCGACGGCGGTGATCCAGCCGGGCGGGTCAATCCGGGATGCGGAAGTGATCGCGGCGGCGGATGCGGCGGGATTGGCGATGGTGTTCACCGGGATGCGGCACTTCCGGCATTAGACACGCTGGGGGTTACCCCGTTCTTGGTGTTGGCGGCCGATTCAAGACGGTGAACCGGCAGAATCCGTTCAGTCGAACGCCAGGACAAGCGTTTCGGCGACCAGAGCGGGTTTGTCGCTGCCTTCCAGTTCCACCGTGCTGTCGAAGGTCATTCGCACGCCGCCGGCGATGTCCTCCACCGCCTTCAGGACCTGATGCAGCCGCACCCGTGACCCCGACGGAACGGGCGCGGTGAAGCGCACCTTGTTGGACCCGTAGTTGATTCCTCGCGACGTGCGGCGAATACGGTAGATGCCGGACGACAACCGGGGCAGCAGCGATAGAGTTAGGTAGCCGTGTGCGATCGTCTTGCCGTTCGGCATGTCTTTCTTCGCACGCTCCACGTCAACATGGATCCATTGGTGGTCGCCGGTCGCATCCGCGAAGGTATCGATGGTTGCCTGGTTGACCAGCAACCATTCGCT
This sequence comes from Acidisphaera sp. S103, assembly GCF_009765975.1. GTDB lineage: Bacteria > Pseudomonadota > Alphaproteobacteria > Acetobacterales > Acetobacteraceae > Rhodopila. Next base: position 28,504 of record NZ_LMUJ01000043.1, read on the forward strand.
GATGCCGACGACCTTGCCGATATAGGCCTTCATGTCTGCCGGACGGTCCACTTCGAGCATTTCGTTTCCTCCTGTCGTCCCCTTATGCGGCATCATGCGGACGTTGCCCATTGGGTTGGTCCCTGTGGGCGCTGAGATAAGGGGCGTGGTCTGCGCCGGGTTCGGGGGATCGCGTTTTCAGGCTGGGGGCCTGGTTAATGGTGAGTTGACGGATAGGGTGGTATTTGTTTCGGGATTGTTTTTTGACGCAGAGCACGCGGAGCGGAGCGCAGAGCGCGCAGAGAAGGATTTTGCGGTGTTTGGGGGAATTTTCGCGTGGAAATTTCCTCTACGGGGCTCTGGCGGGGCGCGATCGACCTCGTGTTTGATTCTTTGAAGGGCTATGCGGTGCTTTGGATGGGTCACCGCGTGCCGTAAAACCGGTCGCCCGCATCCCCCAGACCGGGCCGGATATAGCCGTGGCTGTCCAGTTGGCGGTCGATCGCGCCGGTGAAAACCGGGACGTCGGGATGGGCCTCGGTGAATGCCGCCACGCCCTCGGGTGCGGCCAGCAGGCAGACGAATTTCATCGCCTTGACCCCGGCCTGCTTCAGACGGGACGCAGCGGCCATCGCGGAGTGGCCGGTCGCCAGCATTGGATCGACCAAGATCACCAACCGGTCCGCTATATCGTTTGGCAGCTTCAGGTAGTACTCCACTGGTCGCAGCGTCGTCGGGTCCCGATACAGGCCGATATGGCCAACTCGAGCAGACGGGATGAGGTCGAGCATGCCGTCGAGGATGCCGTTGCCGGCGCGGAGGATGGAGACGATGCAGAGCTTCTTGCCGGCCAGATGCTCTGCCTGCATCGTTTCCAGCGGGGTTTCGATCTGGATCGGTTCCAGCTTCAGGTCGCGGGTGACTTCGTAGGCCATCAGCAGGCTGACCTCTCGCGCGACCTGACGGAACATTCCGGTGGTGGTGGTCTTGTCGCGCAGCAGGGCCAGCTTGTGGCGCAGCAGCGGATGATCCAGTTCGGTTACGTTCGGCATCGCGTTTCTCTCTCCCTTCCAGGAGGCGTCTAAACCGCCCGTTTGGCGGCCAGGATTGGGACGACCACCCGCCAGCAGAGGATATCCGCAAAGGAGAACGATGTCGTCAGCGAATCCGGCGTTGACCAGAAGAGAGCTACGGACGACCGCGCGATCCGGCGACCGCCTGTCAGGCCGCCAGATGAACGCTGTCGCTGGTGACGGTCTCCAGTTGACCGACCGTTTCCCGACCGAACAGCAGAGGCACGAAGGCGCCGATCGCGACAACGACCAGCAGGGTGCCGAAGAATACCGCGGGCGAGGCGGTGTAGCGTTCCAGGAACAGCGGGAACATCACGCCCGCAAACAGCCGGGCGGATGATTCCCCGAAGAAATGGCCTCGTCCGCGCAGGGCGGTGGGAAATTGTTCGGAGAGATAGACCCGCGTGCATGGAAACGCCGACAGGACTGTAAAGCCGGTGATCAAGCCGCCGGCGATGAACACGACGGGGGCCAGCGAGCCGGCCCAATGGGCTGCCGCCATCAGGCCGATTCCGGGCAGCGAGCCGGCCAGCGAATACGTCATCGTCCAGCGGCGGCCGATAATTTCCATCAGGTAGCCGGTGAACAGCTTGCCGGGGATGCTCGCCAGGAAAAGCACCGAACTGAGGCCGAAGCTGAGGGCGACGGCACCGCCCTGGTCGACCAATGCCTTGGGAAGCAGGATCGCGCAGGTGTAATAGGCGGTGCTGGCGCTGACGCCGGTGAGGATGCCGACGACGGTCCACCGGAGTTGGCCGGCTCGGAATAATGCCATGAACGGCGGCAATGCCTGACGCCCCAAGGCGAGATGGGAGCCAAGGGCGCCGACCGTCAGTGCCGGCACGCGGCTGCCGCATCGTTTGATCATCAGGTTCACCGTATCGACGGCGGCCTGCGGCTGGCCTTTTCGCAGGTACCAGCGTGGGCTTTCCGGAATGGCGAAATGCACGAGCAGGGGTACGACCCCCAGGGCCAGGCCGCCCGGCAGGGCGATCAGCCGGAAGCCTTGCGGATTGCCGGCGAGCAGGAAGGCGACGAATGGCAACAGGGTGAAGGCGCTGGCCAGCATGACCTCATAAATCGCGCCATAGGTGCGGCGGTGCTGGGCCGGCATCAATTCGGCGGCGATGGGGAAGGGCGCCGGGATGGCGAAACCCAGCCCGATGCCGGTAAGAAGGCGCAGCGCGATCAGTTGCGCGGGGGTTTGCGCCAGCGGGATCAGCAGCGTGAACAAGGTGCTGACGATCACGCCGATCTGCATGACGGTCTTGCGGCTGAGCCGGTCGGACAGCGCCGAGGCGGTGAAGCCACCGATGACGACCAGGAAGGTTGGCGCGGCAACGAGCCACCGTATGTCGGTTTGGGTGAGATGCAGCGGGTCCTTGGCCAGTACGATCAGTGAGCCGCCGAGTGCAAGATCGTAGCCCTCGACGAAGCCGACGGTGCCGAGCACCACGATCAGTAAAAGGTGGTAGGCGGAGAAGGGGATGCTGTCGAGCTTCCGCCCGAGTTCATAACCGGCGGTTTCCGTCGATGCCATGATGGTGTCCTCCCGGACTGAAAGCAGTCAGGGCGGCGGTGCGAAAGCACGGAACCAGCGAAGGCACGGTTGTCGCCTGGTCGATTTCGTTATTTTATCGAATTATATAATGCGCGGTTCCGCCGTGGCCGCACCATAAAGTGCCGCTGTACTGACGTTTGACGACCCAGTGAAGCCGGGACGGTTGCTGCCCGTCCTTCCGGTTATTCAACCCGCGTATGGGCTGTGATTGTAGTCTATAGGCCGATACTGTGGAATTGTCATGCGTTAAGATGAGGGGAGCTGTCGTTGACACAGGCTTTTGGTTCGTCACGGCTCGGCGTCAGTCCGGACCATCCGCTATCGTAAGGGCTGGCGGCGAGATAACCGGTTCGGTTGGCGCGTGCCGTCAGCCACCGGTCACGACGCTGATCCAGGGAAAGGTGTGGATGGCGGGTCTTCACCCGCCATGACGGGATTGAGCGAGGGTGCCAACGCCGAAGCGTTTATTTATCCGGGGAGCCTAAGCCGGACGAGCCGGAACCAAGGGGAAAAGTGACCCCCTTTCGGCTGTGCGGGCGATTTTGGATGATCCGTCGATTCACATCCACCCGACCATTCGTGGGATCAGCGGGTGCAAAGCGAAAGAACAATTCTGGTTCAGGCCATGACCGCCGGAGGGGGTTATCTTTCGTTAACACGCGTGGGGTAGGGCATTCGCGCCCCGTCGGGTGTCATCACGGACGCCGAGGCAGGTTTTTCAGGCGGATGAGCGGATAAGGGGGGATGAAGGGGATCGCTTTCGTGATCAGGCCCGGCGGCAATGCGGCGGATTTCGACTTTGGACCGGCCGAAGTTGATCAACAGATGCAGGGGCCGACCGAGCGCGTTGGCAACTCGAAAGCACACCCAATGATCCGTTCGTCGACCGGCGCCCACAACCGCGCATCCCCTTGTATCCACCTTCATCCGGCTAATCCGGCTTAAAACCTACTTTGGTATCCGTAACGATACCTGACGGGCCGCAATGTCCTACCCCACGCGCGTTAACGAAAGATGAACTCCCTCAGGCCGAAATGGCCTGAACCTCAATCGTTCTTTTGCCCGGCTTAGGACGTTGCCTCGCCGGGGTGGCGGCCGGCTCGTTGTGGGATGACCAGGACGCAGGCGATGATGATCACGGCGAGGATCGCCGAAGCGTAGAAGCGGTTTATGGCGAAGCCGCCGTCGGCGACGGGTTTGTCGAACAGGTCGCCCAATGTAGCGCCCAGCGGACGGGTCAGAATGAAGGCGATCCAGAACAGCGCTGTGCGTGAGATTGTCGTGAAGAAGTAGGCGGCGGCGACCAAAGCGAGGCCGGCGGCAAAGACCAGGGCGCCGTTTTCGTAGCCCAGCCCGTTGGTGTCGGCCATCCAGTCGCCCAGGGCGGTGCCCAGGGTCTGGGAGAACAGGATGGCGACCCAGTAGAAGATCTCGGTGCGAGGGGTGTTGATGGTGTTCACCGATATCGAGCCCTCGGCCCAGTACCAGGTGCCAAGGGCGGCGATCAGCAGCACGAACAGCGTCGATGCGCCGCCAGGGTAGCCAAACCCCAGTGAGCGGTCGGCGAAGTCGGCCATGGTGGTGCCGGCGGTCGTGGTGGCGACGATGACGAACCAGTAGAGGAAGCGGTGGAATGCGCGCGCCCTGACCTGGGCGAAGACGGCGGCGACGACGATGGCGATGAAAATCGCGCTGCTGATCGCGTAGCCGAGGTTGAGGGACATGGAGACGGAGTCTCCACCGGTTTCGCCCAGGGTGGTGGCGAGGATCTTGATGCACCAGAAGCCGAACGTGACCTCGGGAACCTTGCCGAGGGTGATGTTCGGTGGGGTGCTCATCGGCGTGTCTCCGGGGTTCCTGGATTGCGGCCGCCGGCGATGGTTCGGCGCAGAGCGGCCAGGCGGTCGAGCGAGGTCAGCGCTGCTTCGGGTCTGGCGGCGGCGAGCGAGAAGATGATCGCCTCCAGGGCCATCAGGGTGGCGCCGTGCAGGGCAACGCCGCCGGGGCGGCCTCTTGGCACGACGACGATCAGGTTGGCGTATTTCGCGAGCGGCGTGTCCGGGGCCTCGGTCAGCAGGACGGTGGGCAGGGCCAGGCTTTTGGCCTGCGCGAAGACGGCTTTCACCTCGGCGTAGAGGGTTGTGTAGGCCAGGATCAGCAGCACGTCGCCTTTGCGCAGGCCGAGAAGCTGGTCGGCGAGCATGGAACCGGTGGCGTTGAGCGCCAGGGTGGTTCGGCCGCCGCGGGCCAGCATGGTGGCGGTGTAGGCCGCAAGCGACGCCGAGGGGCCGATGCCGAAGATGACGACCCGTTCGGCTGCGTCCAGCGCGTGGACGGATGCGGCGATCTGGGTGCGGCAGGTTGGCGATTTGATGACCTCCAGGCCCTCGGCGTGGATTTCCAGGACATCGTCCAGGGCCTGGCCGGTACTGTGCGCCAGGTCGGCCAGCGAGCGGCGCATGTTGTCCGCGGGGGTCGAGGCAGCGAGCGAGTCGAGGATGGCGTCCTTCAGGTCGGCGAGGCCGGTAAAGCCCATGGCCTGGATGGTGCGAACGACGGTCGCGTCGGAGGTGCCGATGCGGGCGCCGAGTTCGGCGGCGGAGCTGGCGAGGACGATCTCGCGGTTTTCCCGGACGAAGCTGACGACGCGATCTCCGGCACCGCCGAGGCGCCTTGCGGGGGTGTGAAGCCGGTCGTCGAGCCGGGTGGGTTTGCTGGTATGCGGGCGTCGCATGCGGGTGACCGTTGATTGTGTAGTGTATGCTACCATAATTTATATTATGTAGTATATGCTACGACCGTTGATTGGCAAGTGCCGGTTGGCAAGGAGGGACATTGCCGGGTTCATGGATGCATGCGGGGCCAACGTCGCTTGCCGCCTTTCTGGCCTGCCTGGTTGAAGCGGTTGAGGCTTTGACGGTTATCCTCGCGGTTGGGACGATGCGAGGGTGGCGCGACGCACTGCTGGGCGGCGGCGCGGCCGTTCTGGTGCTGGGGGGTCTGGTCGCGACGCTGGGACCGGCATTGGCCTCGATCCCGCTTGGGGTGCTGCAGGTTGTCGTGGGCGGGCTTTTGCTGTTGTTCGGACTGCGTTGGTTGCGGAAGGCGATGCTGCGGGCGGCCGGCGTGCTGCCGCTGCACGATGAAGCCTTTGCGTTTCAGAAGGAACAGCGGCGATTGGCGGGGGTCTCGCGGGCGGTGGCCTGGGACGCGGTTGCGTTTGCCACGAGTTTCCAGATCACCATGCTGGAAGGCACGGAGGTGGTCTTCATCGTGCTGGGGCTTGGTGCGGGAAACGCGATGCTGCTCCGTTCGGCCAGCCTTGGTGCGCTGGCGTCGCTGTTGCTGGTCATCATTGCCGGTGCGGTGGTGCATCGCCCGCTGTCTCGGGTCCCTGAGAATACGTTGAAGTTCCTGGTCGGCGTGCTGCTGTCCGCTTTCGGCACGTTCTGGTTCGGGGAGGGTGCCGGGCTGGCCTGGTTCGGGGCGGATTGGTCGCTGGGCGGGCTGATCGTGCTGTATCTCGCGGTTGCGATGATCGGCGTACGCTTGTGTGTTGGACGGCGGGCGCATGGAGGGATGGCCGGATGAACGGGTTGCGTGCCGTCGTGCGAGAGGTGTGGGGGTTGTTCGTCGATGACGGGCTGTTCGCGCTGTCGATCGTGATTTGGCTTGCAGTGGGCTGGATATTGCCTCGGGTTGATTTGCCGCCGGTCGTGGCCTGCGTCTTGTTTGCGGTGGGCTTGGCCGTTTTACTGATCGTCAGCGCGGTTCGGCGTGCGGGTGAGCGGGAGGCCGGTGGCTGATTGTCTTGTCCGCGAGAGGTCGTTGCATCGGCGGTGGACCAGCCGACCTTGCGGGCGGCTTCTTTCGGTATGCCGCGCCGTTGGCTCTGTGTGGTGATTCGAGGTCCCCGGGGTTAAATGGGGCGGGGCGCTTTGTTCATAATACCGCAAAGTAATCAAGCGCACACAGAGTTGCACTGAGTTTGCACAGAGTCACACAGAGCGCGTATTTGGCTGGGCGGGCTCTATTTTGTTTTTCATTGACTGAATTATACTCTGTGAAACTCTGTGCGAACTTTGTGTGCGCTTGATTGTTTTGTTTAAACACAGGATAAGCCGCAGGAAGAAACTGGTCTGCTCGGCGCTTCCAATTGGCCTGGAAGCGCCGGAGTTTACCGGTGGCTCTACTTGATCCGGTTGATCTGTTTCTCGCTCAGGGCGCGAATGAAATCCGGCAGCGGAATGAAGCCTACGGCGTCTAGATGGGTCGCTGCGTTGCCGCCGTCAGCCGCGATCGACCACAGCAGGAAATTCCGGATGGCATCGGCGGTGCCTGCGTTGGGCTGATCGATCGACACCATCGCATACTCGTAATTGACCAGCGGATAGGACTGATCGCCGGGCGCATATACCAGGCTCAGCCGCTCGTCCGGGGGGGTGCGGGGGTCGAGCGTCGCGGCCGCGGCGCTGACCGTTTCCGCCGATGGCAGGACGAATTTGCCGCTTTGGTTCTTCAGCAGCACGGTGCCGAGGCCAGCCTTGGTGGCGTCGTCGTGGAAGCTGATCCCGACATAGCCGATCGAATAGGGCGTGGCGGCGATGGTCTTGACCATGCCGTCGTTGCCTTTGGCGCCGCGTTCGCCCGATACCGTGGGCCAGGTGACGGCGGTGCCGTAGCCGATGCTGTCCTCCCATTTCTGGTTGGCGAAATCGAGGAACTGGGTGAACACGAAGGTGTCGCCGGAGGCATCGTCGCGACGGATGGGCACGATCTGCTGGTGCGGCAGCTTCACGTTCGGGTTCAGCGCCACGATCGCCGCGTCGTCCCATTGCGTGATCCGGCCCGAATAGATGCCGGCGAGGATCGTCCCGTCGAGCTTCAGCGCGGTACTGCCGGCGCCGGGGATGTTGTAGTTGATCGTCTGTGCCGAGATCGCCAGCGGGACACTGATGATCTGGCGGTTATGTTCAGCTTCCTCATCCGACATGTAGGCGTCGGAGGTGCCGATCTGGGCGGTGCCGGCGATGGCCGCCTGGATTCCCACGCCGGAGCCGGTGGCGGCGGTCGTGATCTTCACCTCCGGCCTGACGGCGGCGTAGGCGGGAACCCAACGCTGGAACAGCGGATACAACAGTGTCGAGCCGGTTTCGTTCAGCACGGTGTCGGCGGCGGATGCCGGCATGGCCGGAAGGCCGGCGGCCAGAACGGCCATGCCGAACAGGCCTGCCCGCAGGCGGCGTTGGTGCGAATAACGAATCATGGGGTGCATTCCCTAATTCATGGATTGATCGGGTGGTCCGGCGGCATCCGTCGCCTGATCAGCGGCCGATCTCATCGAGGTTCACACCGGTGGTCTCGATCCGGTACATCCAGGTCACGATGGCGCCGAGGACCGAGGTCACGACCAGGCCGTAGAGCAGCGCCCGCGTGCCGATCGCGACCAGCAGGATCGGGAACAGGAAGGCCGTCGCCACCGCGCCGATCTTGGCGAAGGCGGCGGCGAAACCGGCGCCCATGCCGCGAACGGAGGTCGGGAACACCTCACCGGCCAGCAGGTAGGTCTGCGCGTTCGGTCCGATATTGGTCATGAAGTTGAACATCATGAAGCCGGCGAAGATCAGGGCGATCTTGGTGCTGCCTTCAAAGTCGATCGAGAAGGAGGCGATCAGCAGCCCCAGGGCACAGCCGATGAAGCCGCCGATCTGCAGCTTGATGCGTCCCAGCTTGTCGGCGAGCACCACCGCGAAGGCGATGCCGACGATCAGCAGGAAGGTGATCAGGGCGGCGCCCTTGGCGGCCAGGATGCCGTCGGAGATCAGGTCGCTGACGCTGCGGACGTGATCCGAACCGCCGCCCAGGGCCGCGGCCAGGATGGTCGGGGTGAAGATGCCGATGCCGTAGGTGCCGAGATCCTGGATGAACCAGGGAACCGAGGCGAAGATGGTGGCACGCAGGTTGCGGCTGTTGAACAGGGCCCAGAAGGACGGCTTAGCCTGCTCCGCGTTGGTGATGTGGCGCTTCAGACTGATGTTCGACGGGTATTGCGGTGTGCGGACCAGCAGCTTGGTGACGGCGGCCTCGGCTTTGTCGTGCTGACCCCGGGCGGACAGCCAGTTGGGGCTCTCGACGATGAAGAACCGTCCCAGGGTCACCAGGATGGCGGGGATCAGCGCGGTGGCGAACATCCAGCGCCAGGCGCTGAGGTCGGGAACCAGGACCAGGACCAGGCAGCCTACGCCGGTGCCGAACAGGGCGCCGATCGCCTGGAAGGCGAAGGCACCCAGGACGAGCTTGCCGCGCGCCAGGCTGGGGATGCTCTCCGAGATGATCATATGGGCGGTGGGATAGTCGCACCCGAGCGCCATACCGAGACCGAAGAGGCAGATGGCGAGGGAAAGGAAATTCTGGCAGACAAGCAAAAGTGCCAGAAAGGCACAGAAGATGATCATCTCGGCGATGAACATGCGCTTGCGGCCGAAGTAGTCGGACAGTCCACCGAGGAGGACGGCGCCGAACAGGATACCGGCGAGGCTGGCGGCGCTGACGATGCCTTTCTCGGCCGCGCCGATGTGGAATTCACGGACGATCAGCGGCAGCGCCACGCCGGTCATGAAGACGACGAAGCCCTCGAAGAATTTTCCCGCGGCGGCGAGCGACCAGATACGCCACTGCATGTCGGTCATCGGCGACGATTTGAGGGTGGTGCCGTCGGACCAAACGGGCAGTTCGTCTATATAGTCCTGAACCGATTTATGCCCTGTCGTATCGGGCATGGCGGTGTCCGCGAGAAGGCTCATATTCTTGGGTCTTTCATCGCTTGTTTCGAAACGTACGCGCGTCGTCTTGGCGGTAGGAGAGTACCACCAATTTCGATACGGAAACTGCCATGTGGGGCTTGACGGCGCCAGTATCGGGTATGTGAAGATTTTATGGCAATTCGGCGGGATGCCGGTTTGGGAAGATATTCTGATGCCAAGGTGGGGTTGGCATTGGCGCGCCTGTCCCGGTCGCGGTCCTGTAGTCCAGGTCATCTTAGGAACACTGGAATCGCGGCTGAATTGGGCACCGCCCGCGCTGGGATTTTCTCTTGATTAAACGCAGAAAATATCGATCCGGGCACAGAGCGCACAGGGAAGGATTTTTGCCGTGTTGGGGCAGCGACTCCTTTTGGGGGGCCGCCTGAGACGTCGGCTATGCCTGTTTTCTCCGCGGCTTTTGGGCACCGGCCGGCGGTGCCGCAGACTTTGCTACGGGCCGTTGGTGAATACCCGAATTAGGTATAAATCAGCGTTTGCGGAGGTCCGCACTCAGTGACGCTTGATCGCAGCGGTCATGGCTGAGGGTGTGACCGGCCGGCAGCCCGAGCGGTCAGTGAAGCCGTGCGGACAGCATTGCAGCGGTTACGTTCGCGGTTGCGCGGTCTTTACCGCTGTTCTGGGCTACGCTCATGATCGCGGCCAGCAGCGCGAGAAATCCGAGGTAAGACGCCAAGCCAATCATCGTCGCCTCCATGCATCTGATATAAAACCAATATGGGATTGAACCGATGGGGTGACAATAGCGGCTGGCCGTCCGGTGTTCGGAGACTATTCCCGTACGCGCTCCAGTTTTCCGACGACGAAGATATAGGAGCAGACGCCGAGCGCCTCGATCACGGCGATGAAGATGAGGGGCAGGCGGAAGTCGCCGGATCGCAGCAGGAAGCCGATGACGATCGGCGACATGATGCCGGCGACGCCGCCCATGCAGTTGAAAACCGAGCTGGTGAGGCCGATCAGGCGTTCGGGGGCGGTGGCGGAGACCAGGGACCAGTGGATCGAGGCCACGCCGTTGCAAAAGAACGCGAAGGTCAGGAACAGCATGATCAGGGGTTCACTGTCGACGTAATTGGCGCCGACAATGCTGGTGGCGCAGACAAGGCCGCCGATGATTGGGGCTTTGCGGGCGAAGGTCAGGCTGAAGCCTTTGCGCACCAGCAGGTCGGAGAGGGCGCCGGAGCAGAGGACCCCCAGGAAGACCGCCAGGAATGGCAGGGAGACGTAGAAGCCGGCCTTAATGAAGGTGAAGTGGCGATAGGTGACCAGGTAGGTGGGGAACCAGGAATAGAAGAACGTGCCGACCGTGCCCCAGACGAAATGACCGAAGTAGATGCCCCATAGTTTGCGGCGGCCGAGGACGATCCTGAGGTCTCGCCATGGGGTTGTCGTGGTGGCTTTGCGGCGGTCGGCGACGCGCTGGGACAGATCCGGAATGCCTCCGCTTTCGGCGATCTGGTGGATCTCGGCGGCGTTGATGCCTTTGGTGTCGGCGGGGTCGCGGTAGACTCGGGAGAAGGCGAACGACCAGCCCAGGCCGAGCATGCCGGTAACGAGGAAGATCGATGGCCAGCCGAATTCGGTTTTGATCCAGAACAGAATGGGGGTGAGGAAGGCGAGGCCGACGGATTCGGCGGCGGTGTAGACGGCGATGCAGGTGGCGCGTTCTTTCTCGCCGAACCAGGTGGTGGCGATGCGGTTGTTGATGAGGAAGGTCGGGACCTCGAAAAAGCCGACCGCCATACGGAGGGCGATCAGGGCCACCAGGCCGTTGGCGAGGCCCAGGGACAGGGTGGCCAGGGACCACAGCATGATGACGACCGGATACAGGACGCGGGGATGCACGCGGTCCACCAGCCATCCGCCGGGAAGCTGGAACGTGGTGTAGGTCCAACTGAAGGCAGAGAACACGAGGCCGAGTTGGACGGGATCGAGGTGGAACTCGGCGGTGAGGCTGGGTGCGGCGATGGAGATGTTGCTGCGGTCGAGGTAGTTGATGACGATGGTGATGAACAGCAGGCCCATGATGCGGAAGCGGCGGTTGGTCGGCCGAAGGGTGGCGGCGGTTGAGGCCGCCTGTGCGGAAAGACTGGTCGGCATACGATTCCCCTGGCTTTGTTGGACGGAAGGGTAGGCTGCCGGGAGGATCGTGCAAGGGACGCGGTTGCATCCGGGGTTGCTCTGGGGTTCGGGTGGATCTGGTTTTCCGGACCGTTTCGGTATCGTTTATGGTGGTTGTTTTATATGTTACTGAAGGGGTTTCGCCCCCTGGGGGCTACTGTGGTGGATCGTTGCTGGATGCGGTTTCTGTTGTGGACCGCAAGGCAAACGAGCCTCGGGGATCGTCGTCGGTGTTGTCATCTTCAACTTCGGGAACGGCACCGGCCGATCGGTTGTTCTTGCAGGCGGCCGTGATGTGCGGGATTTTTACCATGCCGATACTTCATTCGATGACTCGATCGGGAACGCATTAATGTCGGCGGCCGTTGACACATCAGCCTTGTCTTGGGCCGCCGAAGTCCGGGCTATCTGATCCAGCGCCTTACTGGGGCGGATGGCCCGGACTTCGCCGGGCCGTGACGAATCAACGGGCCGGGGCCATGACGAGGCTTCAGGCCGGGGGGGCGGGGCAACAGGTCGGGGCATGGCGGGGCTGGGGTCAGGTGCCGAGTAGGCTCTGGCTGCGGACCAGGCGGGCGTATAGGCCGTTGCGAGCCATCAGGTCCGTGTGTGTGCCGCTTTCCTGGGCGCGGCCCTCGGCCATTGCCACGACGAGGTCGGCGTCGCGCACGGTGGACAGGCGGTGGGCGATGACGATGGTGGTGCGGCCTTTCCGCAGCGTGGCCAAAGCGGTCTGCACGGCGGATTCGCTCTCGGTGTCGAGGGCACTGGTGGCTTCGTCCAGCAGCAGGATGCGTGGGTTGCGCAGCAGGGCTCGGGCCAGGGCGACACGCTGGCGTTGGCCGCCGGACAGGCGCTGGCCGCCGGGACCGACGATCGTGTCGTAACCCAGCGGCAGCGCGGCGATGAAGCCGGCGGCGGCGGCGGCCTCGGCGGCGGCCTCGATTTCCGCTTGGGGGGCATCGGGACGGCCCATGGCGATGTTGGCGGCGACCGTGTCGTCGAACAGCAGCGCGTCCTGGCCGACATAGGCGATGCTGTCGCGCAAGCTGGCCAAAGTGACCGTGCGCACGTCGGCGTCATCGATGCGCACCGCACCGGTGGTGGCGTCGTGCAGACGGGGGATCAGCGCCAGGGCGGTGGATTTGCCGCCGCCGGACGGGCCGACGAGGGCGACCGTGGTGCCGGGCTGGGCCTCGAAACTCAGGCCAGCGAGGCCGGTGCGGCCGTCGGGATAGACGAAGCCGACCGTGTCGAAGATGACGTGGCCGTGGCCGGCGGGCAGTGGGACGGCGTTCGGTGAGTCCTCGATGGTCGCCTGTTCGTCGATGACGGTGAAGACGCGCACCATCCCGGCCAGGCCCTCCTGCAGGGCAGCGTTCAGCGAGCCCAGGGCGCGCAGCGGGCGGGCGGCGATCAGCAGGGCGGCGACGAAGCCGGTGAAATCGCCGAGTGCGTGGTCGCTGACGGCGGCGCGCCAGCCCTCGAAGCCGATGACGGCGGCGACGGCGGCACCACCCAGGACCTCCAGCACCGGTTCGACGCGGGAGCGGCTTTTGGTCATCCGCAGCAGGGACTTGTAGAGGGATTGGAAGGCCGCCTCGGCTCGTCTGGATTCGCTGGCTTCCAGGCGGTAGGCGCGCACGGTGCGGGCCTGGGCGAAGCTTTCGTTCAGCAGGGCGGCGGTTTCGCCGACACGTTCCTGCATCCCGCCAGAGGCCTTGCGGACGCGCCGGCCGATGCGCTCGATCGGCAGGATCGCCAGCGGATACATCGCCGCGGCGATCAGCGACAGCAGCCAGTTGAGATAGATCATGCTGCCGACAAGGCCGACCACGGTGACCACGTCGGCTATGCCGTTGACCGAACGGGTCAGCGCCTCGCGGATCGTCGCGGCATCGGTGGTGAAGTGGGCGGCGAGCTGGGCGGGGGCCTCGCGTTCCAGGCGGGCCAGGTCGGCCCTGGTCAGGTGGGTGAACATGCGGCCTTGCAGTTCCCGGATCACCATCAGCACGACCTGCTGGACCTGCACGCTCTGGAAATATTGGGCCACGGATTTGATGCCGGTTACCAGCACGACCAGGGCGGGGATTTGATACAGGATCCGGCGGTCGTGGTCGGTGAACATGTCGAAGGCATGGTTGATGACGACCGGGTACAGCGCCGTGGCACCGGCCATCAGCAGGGTCAGCGCCAGAACCAAGGCCAGGCGGGGCTTGTGGTGGATCAGGTGCTCGCGCCACAGGCGGCCGAGGAGCTGGGAGGTGCGGTCGGATCGCTTGGTCGTCATGGCCGGGGCGTTTACCAGCCGGCGCGCCGTTCCGCCATGCGGGCGCGTCGAGGGACCGCGCGAGGCGAACCGCCTCGTCTTCGGTTCCTGGCCGCGATGCGATTTTCTACGTTATCTCCATCACGCGATCGTCGAGGCGGTCGTCGTCGATCCCGAACGGTTCGAGGTGCGCAGTTACCTCCACGACGCCTGGCAGCAGATTGACGACAGCGGTTTCGGCGACGTCGCCGATCGCGTGGCCTTGCTTGACGGTCAGTTGCTCATCGACCTCCAGATGGAATTCGACGAAAATACGGTCCCCGGCGTAGCGCGTCCGCAGGTCGTGGATATCCCGGACACCGGCGCAGGCACGCACGGCATTGGTGATTTTCTGCCGGTCGGCGGTTGGAAGTTCGCGGTCCAGCAGTTGGGTCAGGGCCTGCGTCGCGATGTGATAGGCGTTCCACAGCATGTAACCGGAGATCGCCAGGGCGAACGACGGATCGGCACGCTGCCAGCCGGTGAAGCGGGTCACGCCGAGGGCCAGGAGCACGCCGGCATTCAGCGCGATGTCAGTCATGTAGTGCGCTCGGTCCGCGGCGATCGCTGTTGAGCCGGTCTTTTTCACCACCCATGTCTGCATCGTGACAAGCGCGGTGGCGGCCACAAGGCTGCCGGCGATGACCCAGGCACCGACCTGCAGCGATTCTGTCGGGCGTGGAAAGAACAGCCGTTGCAGGGACTGAAAGGCCAGCACCACGGCGGCACCGGCGAGAAACGTCGCCTGGGTGAAGCCCGCGATCGCTTCGCCTTTGCCATGGCCGAAGCGATGGTCCTCGTCCGGCGGCCGTTCGGCGTAGCGCACGCCATAATAGGTGGCCAGGCTGGCTCCGGTGTCCACGAGGGCGTCGATCGCCGAAGCCAGCAACGCGACCGAACCGGTCAACACCCATGCGGTCAGCTTTACCGCGACCAGGGTCACCGCGACGGCGAGACTGGTCCGGCTCGCGAACCGGCGTAGCCCTGATTGTTGGTGCATCGTAGGCCTCCGGGGATGTCCCGGCGTTAGCCAAATCGCGGCGGTGAGTCAAAATATCTTTTCATTCCAATGCGTTGTAGACGTTGGTATAAAATGTAGTCTGGGCTACGGGATTTCGCCATCGAGGGTGGGCGGGCTTGAGCTGGCCGCTTGACGGTTTGGTGTCGTTACGCCGTGGAACGCCGTGCCCGGGTGGGTGATCCAGGATACGCCGACCGATGTTTTGGAAGGCAGATGCGTTCAGGGGAATCGGGTGAAGTCGTTTACCGCGCGATGAGGCCTGCGAGGAAGTCGTCGTCCCAAGCGGCGACCTTGCGGCGCAGGCGGAGTGAGTCGT
>NZ_LMUJ01000044.1 GCF_009765975.1 Acidisphaera sp. S103
AGAAACTCCGCCAGCAGCGTTCGCGCCCGGCGGTAGGGTAACAGCGAACCCATCTTTGCGATGGTCCGCTCGTACTCCGGCGTGCATCGGTCGGGTATGATCTCGGCAACCGGGTTGAGCGTCCGGCGGCAGGTCACCGCACACCGACACGGGGTAAAGCGCGGCGCGCGGACCTCCACCGTGCCGAACAACGACACCAACCGCCTGGAGCGCTGATCTTTGAGGGGCCGCTGCGTGCCGCAGCGCTGGCACCATCGCTGGCGGCCGCTATGATCCTCCGCCTGAGCTTGAACGAGATGGACCTGCAACGCAGCAAGCAGATGCTTCCCCTCCGCCAGCGTCGGCCCGATCATTTGCGGCGCATATTCGACCACAGCCGCACGACCGCCGACCTCATGAACACCAATGGCCCCATCCGCTCCGACCAACTCCAACATGACCCGCCACTTCATCCCGAACTCCCGGCTACAACCACCGGGCGGTCCCATAGCACCCCCACTTTCTGGACGGTCTCGCACCACGTCGCTGACGATACCGTAAACATTGCCGACGGCTGACGATGAACCATAAAATAGGCGGCTTGTTGTCAAGGTTAAATCCAGTGGGTTAAGCCCGGGTGTGTCTGTCTCACATTCTGATCGCCACTGATCCAATAGCATACAGTTGACAGGGAAGGAGATTGTTTGAACCACCTAGTACCTCGGCACAGTGATTTTGACCGGTTGAACGAAGGCGGAACAAATCTGCCAATGGCCGGGGCACATATCCCGACGGACTGGTTCGAATCTTTGCAAGGATCGATTTCAAAGAGTCGAAATCACTGTGCAGAGGTACTAGCTGCATCGCCTGACTCCAGTTCTCGGCGTCCGGGACTCAGCCTCGCCGTCCATCCTTGGTGTTCTTGCTAATGAGTCCGTCCAAAACGGGCCGCTGTCTGGTCATCGCGGGCACTTTCGTGGTGGCGGCGCTCGCCTTGGCGACGGCTTGGTTGATTCAGACGCAATACACTGCCGATCTTGCCGCAAGCAGGCAAGCCAGTGCTGAGCTTGCGCAGGTGATAGCGGAGCAGACATCCCGCACGATCCAACCGGTAGATCTAACACTCCGGGAGATAGCGGGTCAGTTCACAGCTCAGCAAGTGGAAACAGGCACTAACGAGTCGCAGGCGAAGGCCATGTTCGATCTGTTGGTCGAACGCCACAAAGGTCTGCCGCAGGTTGATGCCCTCATCCTGGTCGGTGCGGAAGGACGGGTCGGGAATTATTCCCGTTCCTTTCCGGCTGTTCCGCTGGATGCGTCTCGTCGCGATTACTACCAGTATTTAAAAACGCATGATGACCACACCCTTTTTGTCAGTGTTCCCGCGCAGACCTTTCTGGATGGTCAATGGGTCGTTTTCCTGGCGCGCCGCATCAACACCGCTCATGGCAAATTCGCTGGTGTCGTTACGGCCGCAGTGAAGCTGTCCTACCTTGAAGACTTCTATCGAGCCGTGACGCCAGCGACTGACACTGTCTCTCTCGTTCGACGCGACGGTGTTGTGCTGGTGCACTATCCGCACGACCAAGGTGAGATCGGTTGGAAGCTGCCGTCGGCTTCACCATGGTACCAATGTCTTGGAGAGGTCGGGGGTTCCTACCATTCGCCAGGATACCGGAACGATGTCGCGCGCCTCGTCTCGGTCCGCCCGTTGCGTGATTTTGCCATGGTCATCAATCTGAGCATGTCCGAGGCAACCGTCTTGTCCGCTTGGCACCGACAGACGCTCTGGCTCGTGACTGGAGCCTTGTTCGCGGCGGCGTGCGCAATTTTCCTGCTGCGCATATTCCGTGTCCAGATAACGGGGCTGGAGCAGTCTAGAGCGTCTCTGGCTGAGCAGAATACACTTTTGCAGCAGATCGCGGCAGCACTTCGACTGAGCGAGCATGATCTTGCAGAGAAGACGCGAATGCTGGAGGCTACTCTGGAGAACATGGATCAGGGGCTGATCGTCATCGACAGCCATCGAACGGTTTCGATTTGCAACCGACGTGCCATTGAGCTTCTCGAATTGCCGGCGGAACTGATGGCCCGGCGCCCCAAGTTCGAAGAGGTGCTCGCTTTCCAGTGGAAGCAGGCCGAATTCGTAAAGAGTAATGAGGAATTCCGCTCATTCGTGCAGCGTGCGCTATTGCTGGATGGGCCACGTAACTATGAGCGGCAACGTCCCAACGGGTGCGTGTTGGAGGTTCGTACGAAGGTGTTACCGGAAGGCGAGGCGGTGCGCACATTCTCTGACGTGACCGGACGCTATAAAGCACTCGAAACGATGGCCCAGGCCAGGGGACAGGCCGAGGAGGCGAACCGGGCGAAGTCGGAATTTCTGGCGAACATGAGCCATGAACTGCGCACACCGCTCAACGCAATCATTGGGTTTTCAGAGTTGATACGCGACCAGGCGGCGGGTCCTATCAACGCGACCTATGCCTCTTACGCCGAGGACATCTATTCCGGCGGCCAGCATTTGCTTGAGTTGATCAATGATCTGTTGGACTTATCGAAGATCGAGGCAGGCCGTTATGACCTCGTGGAAGAGCGCGTAGACCTAGGTCATTTGCTGAGTATCTGTCAGCGCATGATGGCTCAGCGGGCGCAATCCGCGAATGTGCGGATCATCTGTGACTCCGATTGTGCGGACGTGTCGCTCCGAATCGATCAGCGGGCAGTGAAGCAGGTTTTGCTGAATCTGCTGGACAATGCAGTCAAGTTCAGTCCGGCAGGAGGATCCGTAGTCATCCAAGTCGAACCGACAGCGACTGACGGTGTGGTCGTACGGGTCAGTGACAATGGCATTGGAATAGAACCTGGGGTGGTGAATTCTCTGTTTGAGCCCTTTCGCCAAGCGGATGCCTCGATCGGTCGTAGGTTTGGCGGTACCGGTCTTGGGTTAGCCATCAGCCGCAAGTTGATGGTCTTGATGGGGGGCGCACTTGAGATGACCAGCGCCTCCGGGAAGGGCACGACCGTGCGCATGATGTTCCCGGCAATTCGTCGTCTGTGAACAACTCGCTTTCAGGCGGCGTATACCATTGGGCCTGATGCCTGGTTTTCATTGAGACAGATCAGTGACAGGGCATGTCAAAGCTCGGTCAGCCAGACGAGCGAGAGCGCGGTGTTGCATGGAGGCCGGATGCGAAGGGAGACGGACGCAATACCGCAACCCAGTCTGTTATTTAGTCGTAAGCGAACGGTCAGCCCCGTGGCCGATCTGGGCTTGACTTGGCCGTCCACCCTGCTCAAGCAGCGTCGTGCAGATTTTTTCGGAGAGGAGCGCTCGGGTAGCTCCGTTCTGCGCATGCAGACCGGCCGAGGACGAGATCATCGCGAGGTAGGATGGCTGTGAAACTCTTCAACTGTACGTCGGAGAGCGAGCAAGCCGCTTGGGCCGTGGAGCATCTAAAAAAAGGGGCCGCATCCACGAGATCTTGCTGTGGTTGGGCGGTGTCGACCGTCCCATCCAGATCGTCGCCAAAGTGAAGCTGATCCTGCGGGCGGAAGGGCGCATCGTAACCAAGGCGATAGAGACCGTGCGCGATGTCGCTGGCGAAGAGCACGACGTCCTTGCTTGGCGCCTCGAAAGCAAGAAAAGCCAAGCGCATAGCATACTTGGAGAGCATGACCCGGGACTGTCCAGACATAGGAGGATCATGCTGCTTTGACAACGGCCGGGTCTGCATTGCCGACCCGGTCAAATCGGCGGCCAAATCCGGCACCAGGCGTACCGTTGTAAACTGCGCAGCGGACCTGGAGCAGCAGATCGGCGCCGCTCTGCGACCATCGCATCTGCTGGGACCTGTTCATGCGCCGGTTGACCAGGAAATTCGCTGTGCCTTCGGTGATCGACCTACCGACCCGCTCACCGGCTCGGAATCGCTTGGCGTAGTTGACCAACCATGCCGCTTGGTCTCTGAGATATTTATCGATCGCATGCAACGCGTGCCACAGCTTTCGCGACGCCACGCCCTTCACGCCCTGGCTGCGCTCTCCTTTGAAGACATGCATCACCTTGCGGATCCGATCGATGCTGCGCTAGGTATTCTGCGCCTTGCCGTTCCAAATCCGCCAGTGCAGACGTTCGACTTCGGCGATGATCGTCGCCTTCGCCGTAACCCGGCCAGGGTCGTCCGTCGACAGATTTGCCGCGGTCAGCCTCGTGTGTTGCAGACGCATTGCGATGTGGAACCAATCCAAAATCGGCGGTTTCATTACTCCCGCCTCGGTCAAAACAGTGCGCAGTCCCGGACAACCATCGGTGAGAGCGGCGCCTGGTGTAGCGCGACAATCTGGGTGAGAAAATGCGTCAATCAGGATGAGAATTGATGACCGCAACGAGTTCATGATGTTCGGTCTGATT
>NZ_LMUJ01000045.1 GCF_009765975.1 Acidisphaera sp. S103
GACTCACTCCGCCTGCGCCGCAAGGTCGCCGCTTGGGACGACGACTTCCTCGCAGGCCTCATCGCGCGGTAAACGACTTCACCCGATTCCCCTGGCTTGGGTCGAGGTTGGTCTCAGCCAGGAAGCGATTGATCGCCGCCTGAAGTTCGACGACCGAACAAAACACGCCTCGTTTGAGCCGGCGCTTGGTCAGTTTGGCGAAGAAACCCTCGACTGCGTTGAGCCAGGACGCCGATGTCGGCGTGAAATGGAAGGTCCAGCGAGGGTGCCGCGCCAGCCAGGCCTTCACCTTCGGGGGCTTGTGGGGCGATGTTACACTTGACAAACCCACCTCCTGTATGTAAAAAAGCGGTCAAGAGAACCGCTATGAAAACCACCGCCCTGTCCGCCCCGCACCTTCAGAACGAGGAAGCCGCTTTTGCCTACGTCGAAGCCAAGCTTTGGGCGAACGGGCCAGTCTGTCCGAAGTGCGGCACGATCGGGCAATCTGGCCGCTTGCAGGGCAAGAGTGTCCGCCCCGGTCTGTGGAAGTGTTACGCGTGCCGCAAGCAATTCACCGTGCGAATGGGAACCGTCTTTGAGTCCAGCCACGTGCCGCTGCACATCTGGCTTCAGGTGATCTACCTCATGAACTCGTCCAAGAAGGGATTCAGCACACGCCAAATCCAACGAACTATCGGCGGCAGCATGAAGACCGCTTGGTTCCTTGGTCACCGCATCCGCGAAGCGATGGCGGAAGGCTACACTCCTGGTGGTCCGAAACTGGGGGGTTCCGGCATGACTATCGAGGCTGACAAAACCTACATCGGCGGGAAGTCTGCCAACCGAGCCTATGGCCCGATCCCGCCGAAGCGCGCGGTTGCGTCTTTGTTTGAGCGGGGTGGACGCGTCCGCAGCTTTCACGTCCCGAACGTGACCGCGAACAACCTCTATCCGATCGTGGCCCGGCACACGCATTCCGACAGCCGGTTCATGACGGACGATACCAGTGTCTATTCCGCGATCGGGCGCACGTTCAAGGGCGGCTACGAGACGGTTAACCATTCCGCTAAGGAATACGTCCGGGACGATGCCTACACGAACACGGCCGAGGGGTATTTTTCGATTCTGAAGCGCGGGATTTACCAGCACGTGAGCGAGGCCCACTTGCATCGGTATCTGGCCGAGTTTGATTTCAGATACAGCTATCGGATCAAGGCCGGATACGATGATATGGCCCGCTTTGACCGGGCATTGATGGGTGTTGTTGACAAACGCCTGACGTACCGAACAGTTGGTGGTGGCGGGACAGCGCACTCTGCCCCGTTCTAGGCCAACCAGAGACCATGCGTGACGACGGGGATCGACCATCCGCGATTCCCGACAGAGGGAACTTAGTTTCGACGAGGAAGCGGAATGACTCCGCTTCCCTGCGCTGCTATCCTGGGGCGATATTACCAACCAGGGAACAATCCGATGCCTGGATTTCGATTCCAAGGCGCTAGCGGCAACTCGTACGACTTTTCTCTCTTCGATCCGGACAATCGCCAATCCATGCTGATGCAAGGCGGCATCTATATCTTGATCTTGGCACGAAACGGAGCCGGTGGGCCAAAGCCGCTTTATATCGGGTCGGCAAAAAGCCTCCGCCGCGCGGTGTGCGGTACAAAAGCGTGAGAGATTGCTGTCCGCGATCATGGCGTTAACTGCCTTTACGCGCACGCACAGCCGAGTCGCGAGATTCGGGAAACGGAATACGATGATCTGGTGGAGAGTTATCACCCCCGATGAATGCGATTTATAGGGATGAGGAGGGTCAGGAATAAAGCCGTCGCGAATGAGGCGGTGGTGATAAAGCAGGATGCGTTCTGTCGCCGCCGCTTGGATTCTTGGCTCTAACCACCGAAATATGCGTTCTCTGACCCAAATGTTGGGTCGCACAATCAAGGTATAGATGATGCCAACACCCAAACCCGAATCACCCATAACCCCCGACGACCCAGCCGAATACCAACGCTTCCTCGACATGGCGCGCGAGGTTGAGGCGGACGAAGATCCGGGCGCGATCGATCGAGCGTTTGAGAAGATCATTCGGCCCGGCTCCCAGCGGTCGAAGGTGGGTCGAGAAAAGTAGCTGCCCATCCCCCCCCCCTCTCGATAGCCCATCGATCAGCTTAGTTTTGAGCGTCGCAAGGCCGTCGCCCGTGAATTTGAGCTGGGTCCATCCGGTCCTCCTCGGCCGCCGGTAACTATCACCTTCAGTTGGGCCATTATCTCCCTCTACTTCCATCGCAAAGGTGCCATGAGCGAGGATGTCAGCCAGCATTAGCGGGTCGCACTCATCTTTGCCGGCGAAGGTAAGAGTCCCAAGAACGTGGCTGCCTAACGTCCTTAACTCTTTCCTCATCTCGTCGAACACGCGCGCCGTATCGCCCGCGTGTTTGTGACCACTTTCGGCGATCACATGCAGAGTCGTCTCAGGGAACTTCTTACGATGCCCGTATCGACGAAGAACCTCCGCAACCAGGTGCGTCAAGCAGTAGCGGAACAGAGTGCGTAAGCCGTATCAAGCCGCAGCCGCTTGGGATCGCCGGACGCTCGTCTGTAATTCTGCTCGTAGTCGGCATTGGGCAGAAGGCAATTAACGATCTCGGTCAGATCGCCGCCAGCAACCCCAAAATCATGGAGGAAGGCCCGACATTTCTGCTCGGACCAGCCTCGGAACTCTCCGATTTGGCTCTTGAAATCTTTGCCATGGAAGACGCGGAAACCGTACTGGCGCTTCATTGCATTCAATCTGGCCTGGAAAAGAGACCATTGGCGCGCGTTGGCCATGGCCCCTGACATGACAGTCGTGGGCGAGCCTCCATGCGTACCGCTTCCATCCAAGTGAGCCGTCAGAATCAAGAAAATGCGCCCAGATCGCCACCGTCGGGACAGCGCGACCGATAGCGTCCTGAAAAAGCAGGTTGCAGGCGAATCGTGCCGAATGGTCGAATCTACCCCTAGGCTCCGGACTCAATTAAATCCACCACCTGAAGAGCAGGGCGAGTGTGACGGTGGCGCGAAAGTTTCTGGCGAGTTTATCGTATCGGGTTGCGACGCGGCGCCAATCTTTCAAGTGCGAGAAGGCGCGCTCGATCACGTTGCGGCCCTTGTAGGCAACCTTGTCGAACGGTGGGATGTTCTTGCGGGTCGGATTGGGCTTGATGACCGGGGTGCTGCCCCGTGCAATCAGAAATTCGCGAAACTTATCACTGTCGTAGGCGGTGTCGGCCAGCACTTGCGCGGCTTTCGGCAGCTTGTCGATCAGGCCCGCAGCCGATCGAACATCG
>NZ_LMUJ01000046.1 GCF_009765975.1 Acidisphaera sp. S103
CGGCGAGATCGACATCACCGGCACGCTGATCAACACCGGCGCGACGCTGGACGTCGGCCCCGGCAGCGCGCTTGGTACCGTGACGCTGAGCGGCACGGTCGTCGGCGGCGTCATCCACGATGCCGGCAGCGGGTTGGTATTCAGCAACTTGGTATACAGCAACGGTGGCACGCTGGAGGGCGTGACGTATGAGGGCACGCTCGATCTGAGCGCCATCTACTCTGATCTGCATATTGGCGATGGCATCACTCTGACCGGGACGAACGGCACCGGCCAGGGCACGATCAATCTGACTGGATATGATTCGGCGCTTTATATTGACAACACGACCACGCTCAACAACGCAACGATCTACTTCGGCGAAAACAGTTATGGTGGCACCTCCTCGATTTCCGTGAATGACCCCAGCGCCACCGGGAACCAGTTGACGCTGGGAAGCAACCTCACGCTCTCGCAGGTAGGGGCCTATGCCAGCCTGAATGGCGACAACAGTCCTGGAGATGGTATCGTCAACGATGGCACCATCGACGCGAGCGTCAACGGTGGCCAGTTCACCGTCTCCGGCAACTTCAGCAACGCCGGCAGCATCGCCGTATCCGACGGCGACAGCTTTATCATAAACAACACGACATTCACCAACACCGGCACACTGACGGAGACCGGTGGCTCCACGGTCACGCTGAACACAGACTGGACCAATGCGGGCCACATCAGCGAGACGGATTCCACGCTGAACCTCGGGGGCA
>NZ_LMUJ01000047.1:0-6240 GCF_009765975.1 Acidisphaera sp. S103
ATACGATCGGAACGGTGCGGCGCGATCGGCATGGCCAAGCACAGACGTGATCGCCTCGACATAGGCGCCGAAGCGTGATTCGCTGCCACGTGACTTGCATTCGAGACCCACAACCCGCCTCCACGAGTGAGAATCTCCATCACTGACAAATCCACGTCGAATCGGGCAAGCACTTTATAACACAGTAAGACTAGGGCCGCCTGATCAGTATGTAGTGCATCAGGAAATTGAAATCGATCGGGTCATGATCCCCTGACGGCAGGGCAGGAATATGCTGATCGCGGAATAGCGACAGCAACGCCAAATCCAGCCACATCGACCCTGATTTACCAACCAGTTCGACCTCCCTGACCCGTCCATCCGGATCGGCGCGGACACGCACCGTCACATCGCCCTCCTCGGCATTGCGGCGGGCCTCGTCTGGATAGAATGCGTGTTCGGATACCCATCGGCTCAGCGCATTGGCCCAATCGGCACCCGCTGCATCCGCATCGTGCTGCGACAGTGGCGTCACATCCGGCTTACCCCGCGATGCCGGTCCTAGCGACATGTCGATCGTTCCGGGGATATGCACCGTGGATCGCGGCCGAGCAGCCGATCGCGGCGTCAGTTTCGGCGTCCCGAAGCTGAAATCCATCGGTGCGGAAAACTCCGACGGCTTCGGCGGAGCGGCCCGTCTGGCCGGAGGCGGCACCCGCCGCGGCGGCGCTGGTGACGGTTTGATCACCGGCGGCAGCGGAGGTGGCAGCGGCAGGGGTGCCTGTTCCGCCGGAGGTGGCGGCACTTCAACCGGCGGCGCTTCCGCCGGCGCGGGCGGCGGCGAGGACGGCACCGGAGGCGCCTCGGCCGGCGACTGAGCCGGCTTGGGCGTTGGCGGTGCCGGAGGCGATGGCGGGGGTGCCGCGGCCGGCGGCGGCGTAGGCTCGACCGGAAGCGGCGGCGCTTCCGTCGGAGGCACCACCGGGGCCGGCGCTTCCGTCGCCGGGGGCGCCGGCGGCGTCGCCTGCAAGCTCGGATTTGGCAGCGTCGGCCCGCTCTTCCGCCCAGTGTCGAACAGCATCGTCACCTCGGACGGCGGCGGCAACTGCTCCGACATGGGTTCACGCCGGATCGTCACCAGCAACAACAGACCAATCGCGACATGGACCAGCAGCGAAACCAGCACCGCGAGCCGAATCCGCCAGGGCCGCCGGGGCGGCGGATAGCCCGCCAGCGCCTCCCTCCGCTGCGATCCCGTCAGCGGCATCGCCGGGTCCCTATCGGTGCCGCAGCAGGAACAAGCCTTGCTCCCCGAACATGTTGGCCAACCGGGAGGCACGCCGCCACGGCGCACGCCGCCCGCCATCGTCGGTCGCCAGCCACCGTTCCACCACGTAACCTTCCTCCTCGCACAGAACGAAGAAATCGCGGATCGTGCAGGGATGGATATTGGGGGTTTCGTGCCACGGCCGGTCCCACGTCGCGGTCATCGGCATCCGCCCGGTGGACAGCAACTGCCAGCGCACCAGCCAATGGCCGAAATTCGGAAAACTGACCACCGCCCGCGTGCCGATCCGCAGCATCTGTTGCAGCACCGCCCGCGGCTTCTCCACCGCCTGCAAGGCCCGAGACAACACCACGTAGTCGAACGCGCCGTCGGGATAATGCTCCAGATCGATATCGGCATCGCCGTGCATCACCGGCAGCCCGTGCACGACGGCCCGCGTCACCTCGGCCATGTCGATCTCGATACCACGCGCATCGCATCCCTTGGTCTGGAACAGGTGGTCGATCAGCATCCCATCGCCACAGCCGATATCCAGCACCCGCGTGTTCGGTTCGATCATCCCGGCGATCAGCGCCAGGTCGACCCGCATATTCTTGGCCAGGAAGCGAACCGGATCGAGCGTGCTCATGCATCCAGCCTGGCATGCAGGGCACAACCGCGCAGGAACCCGGCGAGCGCGCGGTGAAAATCCGGCTCGTCCAGCAGGAACGCGTCATGGCCCTTGTCGGTCGGGAACTCCACGAACGACACGTTGGCACCCGCCCGGTTCAACGCCCGAGCCACCTCCCGGCTTTCGGTGGTGGGAAACAGCCAGTCGGAGGTGAATGACGCCAGCAGAAACCGCGTCCGCGAGCCCCGGAACGCATCCGCCAGGTCACCACCATAATCGGCGGCCAGGTCGAAATAATCCATCGCCCGGGTGATGGTCAGATAGCTGTTGGCGTCGAAGCGCTGCACGAAGGTGCTGCCCTGGTGCCGCAGATAGCTCTCGACCTCGAACATCTCGCCGAACAGGCTGATCGCTTCGGTGCTGTCCTTCGGCGCGTTCTGCAACCGGCGGCCGAATTTGCGGGTCAGCGCTTCCTCGGACAAATAGGTGATGTGCGCGCACATGCGAGCGACGGCCAGGCCGCGGGCGGGAATGCGCCCGCCACGCCAGTACTGCCCGTTCTGCCAATCCGGATCGGCGAAGATCGCCTGCCGCCCGACCTCATGGAACGCGATGTTCTGCGCCGAGTGATACGACGCGCTGGCGATCGGCAACGCCGCGAACACCGCATCCGGATACAGCGCCGCCCATTGCAGCACCTGCATACCGCCCATCGACCCGCCGATCACCGCGAACAGACGCTCGATCCCCAGATGCTCGATCAGGCGCTTCTGCGCGCGCACCATGTCGCGGATCGTGATCGGTGGGAAATCGGTGCCCCAGGGTTCGTCGACCACGGTTCCATCCGGCAACTCGCGATTACTGAGCGGACCGGTGCTGCCCATGCAACCGCCGAGCACGTTCGGGCAGATGACGAAGAACCGATTCGTGTCCACCGGCCGGCCGGGACCGACCACGCTGTCCCACCAGCCGGGCTTTCCGGTGACTGGGTGCGGCTCCGCCACATACTGGTCGCCGGTCAGCGCATGACAGACCAGGATCGCATTGGAACGGTCGGCGTTCAGTGTGCCATAGGTGCGATAGGCGACCGTGTGCCGCCGCAACGTCGTGCCGCATTCCAGCGTGATCCCGTCATCGAACGTGACATGGGTATGACTGGCGGACCCGACCGGGTCCATACGGGTGGCTGGCTGGTCCATCGCGGCGCCTGCATAGGACCTGCCGAGGCCGGTCGCAACCACCGGTATAGGCTCCCATCGCCGGACGGCGTGGAACCTTATCGCCAAAGGCGGTTTGCAGACCGATGCGCATCCGCTAAGTCTCCCCCACCCAGACGGCGAGAATGATGTCCAGCTCCGCTTCGACCAATAACAGCACACCTGCCGCATTCGGTCCGACCGATGCCGGCGGGGAGGACTCCACATCCAACGATGGTTGGCGTAGCGGCGGACTACCCGCCCTGCGGGCCGAACTCGACCGGATCGACAACACGGTCCACGACCTGCTGATGCAGCGTGCCGAGATCGTCGAGTACGTGGCACGCTCCGGCAAACCCGCGGCGTTCCGTCCGGGGCGGGAGGCGTCGATCATCCGCCGCCTGCTGGGCCGGCACCGCGGCGCGCTGCCGCCGGTGGCCCTGGTCCGCATCTGGCGCGAATTGCTGGCCGGGACGACGACAATGCAGGGCGGATTTTCCCTGTCCGTCTGCGACCCCGACCACGGTGCGCCGCTGACCCAATTGGCGCGCGAGCATTTCGGTGCGCTGACCCCACTGCGCTCATACGGCAGCGCCGGCCAGGCGCTGGCCGATGTCAGCCAGGGCGTCGCCTCGGTCGCGGTGCTGCCCTACCCGTCCGACATCGACAACTGGTGGGTCGCACTGCTGCACCACGAACCCCGCCTGCATATCATCGGCCGCCTGCCGTTCTGGAAACCCAGGCCGGACGGCGCCCCCACCGCACAGGCGGTGGTCGTGGCGTCCACGCCGCCGGATGCCAGCGGAGAAGACCAGTCCTTCCTGGGCATGGAATGCGACAGCGACGTCAGCCGAGCGCGCCTGTCCAGTGAATTGTCCGGGGCCGGACTGAAACCGGAAACCATGGTGCTGGTGCGCCAGCAAGGCTCGCCGGTCGCCAACGTCCTGGTCGAAATCGAGGGCCACCTGTCCGACGACGACGCCAGGCTCGGCCGCCTGGGCGTGGTACTGCGCCGCCCGGTCGTGCTGGGCAGCTACGCGGTCCCCGTCGCGGGGCCGGCACGATGACCACGCCGTCCCCCCGCCCGGAAATCCTGACCATCACCGCCTATGTCGCCGGCGAATCGGAACTGCCGGGCGCCAACCGCACCATCAAGCTGTCCTCCAACGAAGGCGCTTTCGGCGTGCCCCCGTCCGCTCGGGCCGCCATCATCCAAGCGGCCGAGTCGGCCTATCGCTACCCCGATGGCGGCGCCGAACGGCTGCGGGAGGCGATCGGCCGGCGCTGGGGCCTGAACCCCGACCGCATCGTCTGCGGTGCCGGGTCGGATGACCTGCTATACCAATTCTGCCTGGCCTATGGCGGTCCCGGCCGGGACATCATCATGTCGGCGCACGGCTTCGCCATCTTCCACATTGCCGGCACCTATGCCGGCAGCCGGGTGATCAAGGTGCCCGAACGCAACCTGACCGCCGATCTGGACGCGATGCTGGCGGCGGTCTCCCCGGCCACGCGCCTGGTCTTCCTGGCCAACCCGAACAACCCGACCGGATCGATGGTGCCCGCCGACGATGTTGCTCGGTTCCGCGCGGCGCTGCCGCCCGAAGTGCTGCTGGTCCTGGATTCCGCCTACGCCGAATACGTCACCGACCCGGCCTACGACGCCGGCATCAAGCTGGTGGACGCCACCGACAACACGGTGATGACACGGACATTCTCGAAGGTTTTCGGCCTCGGCGGCATGCGGATCGGCTGGTGCTACGCGCCACCCGGCGTCATCGACGTGCTGAACCGGGTGCGCGGGACGTTCAACGTCTCCGTCCCCGCGCAGGCCGCCGCCATCGCCGCCCTGGCCGAACCCGGCTGGGTGGAAAAAAGCCGAACACACAACACCGAATACCGCCCCAAACTGACGGCGGGCATCCAGGCCGCCGGCCTGAAAGTCTGGCCCAGCGAGGGCAACTTCGTCCTGGTCGATCTGGAAACGACCGAAAACGCCAACGCCGCCGATGCGTTCCTGCGCACCAACGGCATCATCGTCCGCAAGGTCGGAGGCTACGGCCTGCCGCACTGCCTGCGGGTCACTGTCGGCACCGCCGAGGAAGTCGGTCTGGCCGTCGACGCTTTCACGGAATTCATGCGGCAATCACGTGGCTGATCCTGTTTTCAAGCGGCTCGCGCTTCTCGGCGTCGGGCTAATCGGTTCCTCGGTCGCGCGCATCGCGCGCCAACGCGGCGACATCGCGGCCGAAATCGTCGTCAACGCCCGCACCCAGGCAACGCTGGACCGGGTCATGGAACTTGGTTTCGCCGATCGGGTCGAACTCGACCCCGGCAAGGCCGTGGAGGGCGCCGACTGCGTCATGCTGTGCGCTCCTGTCGGTGCTTTCGCCGCCCTGGCCGCGCGCATCGCCCCGCATCTGGCCCCCGGAGCGGTGCTGACCGATGTCGGATCGACCAAGCAATCGGTGATCCGCGACGTCGGCCCGCTGGTGCCCGCCGGCGTGCATTTCGTCCCGGCGCATCCCATCGCCGGCACCGAACATTCCGGTCCCGATTCAGGCTTCGTCGAGCTGTTCCAGGGCCGCTGGACCCTTCTCACGCCGGTGCCCGGCACCGATGAAGCGGCCATCGCCAAGGTCGAGGCCCTGTGGCAGCGCTGCGGCGCCCAGACCGAACGCATGGAGCCCAGCCACCACGACCGCGTCCTGGCGATCGTGTCGCATCTACCGCACCTGATCGCCTTCACCATCTGCGGCACCGCCGACGACCTGGCGGACGAAAGCCGGCAGGAGGTCGTCAATTTCGCTGCCTCCGGCTTCCGCGATTTCACCCGTATCGCCGCGTCGGACCCGGTGATGTGGCGGGACATCTTCCTAAACAACCGCGAAGCGCTGCTGGAAATGCTGCAACGCTTCATGGAGGACGCCCAGGCGATGGCCCGAGCGGTGCGTTGGGGCGATACGGCGTATATCGAGGACAAGGTGGAACGCGGCCGCAAAATCCGCCGCAGCCTGATCGAGCGCAAGCAGGCGTAGGCCCGATCCGGCCCGCACCGCGGTTCCCATTTTGCCACAAACGGCCCGCAAGCCCTCAACCTTGTATCATTGCGAGGAGCGAAGCGACGCGGCAATCCCCATCCATCGGCGGGGCACCGCACCCCCCCC
>NZ_LMUJ01000047.1:6419-35025 GCF_009765975.1 Acidisphaera sp. S103
CTGCTGGGTGTCGTGCTGGGCAGCCTGGACAGCGCCATCGCCAATATTGCGTTGCCGACCATCGCACAGGAAATCGGCGCCAGCGACGCCGGCATCATCTGGGTGGTGAACGGCTATCAGCTTGCCACCGCCGTTTGCCTGCTGCCCGCCGCGGCACTTGGCGAGATCATCGGCCACAAGCGGGTCTACGCCACCGGCCTGATCGTCTTCACCATCGCCTCCCTGGCCTGCGCGATCGCGCCGACCCTGGACACGCTGGTCATTGCCCGCTTGGTGCAGGGGTTGGGTGGCGCCTGCACGTCGGCCCTCGGCCCCGCCTTGATCCGATCCATCTATCCGCGCCGCATGCTCGGCAGCGGCTTCGCCCTGATCGCACTCGCCGTCGCCGTTTCCAGCGCGCTGGGGCCGACCATCGCCGCCCTGATCCTGTCGGTTGCGTCATGGCGCTGGCTGTTTCTGGTCAATCTGCCGGTCTGCCTGGTCGCCATACCGTTGTTTGTGATCGTGGCACCGGCCAGCCACGGCACGCCCCGAGGCTTCGACCTGCCGGGTGCCCTGCTGACCGCCCTGGCCCTGGGCCTGGTAGTGATCGGCGTCGACGCGCTGGGTGACAGCCGAAGCGGCATCGCGATCGCCGAGATCGTTGCCGGCCTCGCCTGCTTCCCCCTGCTGTACTGGCAGCAGTTACGCCGGACGGCCCCATTGCTGCCGCTCGACCTGTTGCGCATTCCGCTGTTTTCCCTGTCGATCGGCACGTCGATCTGTTCCTACAGCGCGCAGATCCTGGCGTACGTCTCCATTCCGTTCATGCTGCAGACGGTGATGCACCGTTCGCCGGTGGCAACCGGGTTGCTGGTGACGCCCTGGCCGGCACTGGTCGCGATCGCGGCGCCGGTCGCGGGGCGATTGTCGTCACGCTATCCCGCGGCGATCCTGGGCAGTGTCGGCTTGGCGGTGCTGACCGCCGGCCTGGTCTTGCTGGCGCTGCTGCCCGCCGCGCCAT
Source organism: Acidisphaera sp. S103 (assembly GCF_009765975.1). Classification (GTDB taxonomy): domain Bacteria; phylum Pseudomonadota; class Alphaproteobacteria; order Acetobacterales; family Acetobacteraceae; genus Rhodopila. Next base: position 7,423 of record NZ_LMUJ01000047.1, read on the forward strand.
CGGATTGGGACATCGGCTGGCGGATGGGCGTGTGCGGCCTCGGCTTCGGCTTCTTCCAAACCCCCAACAACATCACCGTCATGACGTCTGGCCCGCTGGCCCGCACCGGCGCGGCGGGCGGCATGATGGCGGTCGCCCGCACCATCGGCTGGTCCCTCGGTTCCGCGTTGGTGGCGCTGATCTTCGCGACGACGACGGTCAGGCCGACCATTCTGTGCCTGGAGGTCGCCGCCGGTTTCTCAGCCTTCGCCGCCCTGATCAGCAGTGCCCGCCGGTTCAGCCGGGCGTGAGCAGCCGGGCGATGTCCCGTTCGGCCAAAACGATCACTCGGCGACAGACGGCCCGCGTCGCTTGGACGTCGCCGCATGACGCCATCCGGCTGTCAGGTAATCCCAGCCGGTGATCAGGGTCAGCGCCGCGGCAACCCACAGCATCGCCTCGCCGATCAAAGAAACCGGCAAAAGGTTCAGATGCAGAATGGCAGCCGTGCCATCCCCGGCGAGCAGCGTCCCCAGGGCACCCATCTGAAAACCGGTCTTCCACTTCGCCAGCTTGGTTACCGGCAACCCCACGCGGATACCGGCAAGATACTCGCGCAGACCGCTGACCAATATCTCCCGCAGCACGATGATGATCGCGGGATAAAGTCCCCATGAGGACAAGCGGTGATGACCGACCAGCAGCAACAGCACCGCGCCGACCAGCAATTTGTCGGCAATCGGGTCCAACATCCGCCCCAGATCGGATTGCTGTAGCCGCGAGCGGGCAAGCTTCCCGTCGAAATAGTCCGTGATGGCGGCGGCGGCGAAGACAATGCAGGCCGCCATGTCCGCCAGCGGCGTCTCGATCGCCACACAGATGACCAGCAACGGTATCGCCGCAATGCGCGAAAGCGTCAGGACGTTGGGAAGGTCGGTGAGCATGCCGGGCCGATGCTAATCTATCGCGCCGACTTAAACCATGACCGAGTCCACGGGAAGCCGCCGTTTACCGGGACAGGAACACAACCGGAAAACTTGCCCTCCCGCAGGTTACCGAGTCACACTTCCCCCACGACAATAATCCGAGGAGGCCAAGCCATGACAACCAAAAGCAAAGGATTTCTCCGCCACGTCGCGCTCAGCGTCGCCGATCCCTGGGAAACGGCGGAATACTACAAGGCCACGGTGGGCCTGCAGGAAGTCACCGAACTCGACGGCCCCCTCGCCGAGGGCGTGTTCCTGACCGACGGCGTGGTCAACCTCGCCATCCTGCACTTCAAGGATGAGGAAGCCGCCCAAGGCAAAGGCGTCGATTTCGTCGGCATCCACCACATCGGCTTCTGGGTCGACGACGTCATCACATCCGGCCAACAGGCTCGGGCTGCCGGCGGCAAATGGATCATGGGCGACCCCAACAACCCCGACGGCTACGAGGTCAAGCACACCGACCTATCCGGCATCATCTTCGACATCGCCGCCCACGGCTGGGCCGGCGCCCAGAAGCGCCCCGGTGAGTCGGAGAACGAAGTCCACCCCAACCCCCACCGCCGCCTTGCGAAGTTCGACGAACGCCGCGAGGCCGCTCGCCGGAAGATCGAGGCCAACCGGATGGCGGAAGCGGTCTGAATCTGTACCGACCGGCGCCATCGTCGGTCGATCAGCAGTGCATTACCATCGTCATGGCATGCGGAGGCATGCCATCCACGCCTTTCTACAAGCGAAACAAAGGCGTGGATGGCGAGCCTTCGCTCGCCATGACGGTTGAACAGGTCAACGAGGCCGCCATGTGGCGTTAAGCCGGCGCGAACAGCCGATCGTCGCCCGCCTGCGTCTTCTCCGCTGTCGGGTCGATCACCCCCTGAAACGCCGCGTCCCGCTGCAACGCCGGCAGCACACGCTCCGCGAACAGCCGCATGTTCAACTCCGCCAGGTGATGCGGCATGCTGCCGAACGAGAACTCCGTCACCAGGTGATCCATCCCCGTCAGCCGGCGCAGTTCCGCGATCTGCTGCACGCAGTCATCCGGCGTCCCGACGATCTGGATACTCAGATAAAAATCCGTCGCCTTCGACCGGTAACTCGCGTCCTTCATCTTCGTATAGGTCTTCGCGAGCTTCCCGTAAGACTCGTACCCCTTCACCGACCCCAGATGCCCGTCCGAGAAATGGTAGTGGTTATCAATCGAATCCCACTTCTCGCTCAGATAGCGCAACGCCCATTCACGCGCTTCCTCCCGCGTCGGCGCACAGGCGACATTGGTCAGGATGATCGGCGGCCGAGGTTCATGCCCCACACTCGCAACCATCTCGCGATACCGGTACACGTCCTCCGCCGCCTTCGGCCATTCGTTCTGCATCACGATCAGCATCCCGAATCCCAGCTTCGCCATCACTTCGGCTGACTCCGGACTGACCGACGACGCATAGAACCGCTGTTCCGGGTGGGAAATAGGCCGAGGCCGGATCGATACGCGGGGGATCTTATAAAACTCCCCGTCCCACTCAAACGAATCCTCGCTCAACGCCTTGATGATCAATTGCGCTGATTCGACGAACCGAGGCCGAGCCTCCTCCATCGGAATGCGGAAGCCGGCGTATTCGACGCTGGCGGCCCCACGCCCGAACCCCATCAGCGTGCGCCCGCCACTGATCACGTCCAGCAGCGCGATCTGCTCCGCCACCCGGATCGGATCATGCCAGGGCAGCACGATGACGCACGTCCCCAGCGTGATCCGTTTCGTACGTCCCGCGTAATAGCTCAGCAGTTGCAACGGCGACGGCGACATGGAGTAGCCGGTGAAGTGATGCTCCAGCGCGAACAGCGAATCGAAACCCAGCGGCTCCGCCAGGTCCCCCAGCGCCATATGTTCGTTATACAGCGCCACATCCGGCCGTTCGGGTTGGGCCAGTACGCTCAGCGCGGTTCCAACCTTCATGACACCCTACCTCAACGGAGAGCACGCCGCCGGCATCACCAGCTTGTTTTCCTGCTTCACCACCAGGCCGGAGGCAGCACCGCCCGGCGGCCACACGCCCTTCGCCACCGCCTCGGCGCGAATGCGCTGGCGTTCCGCGGCGTCCTTATACGCCCAGATATGAACCCATTTGTTCAGGCCACCGAGTTCCGAGTACCAGGCCCCAACCAGCGGCGACAGCTTCACCCGTTCGTCGATCTTCGCTGCCCAGCGCTCGATCATCCCCGGCAGCGCACCGGGCGCCAGCGTATAGGACCGGATCTCGAACAGCGGCCCGACTTCCCTGGGCGCCAGCGACGGCGAGAAAGGCGCCGGAATAAAGATCTCGCTCTGCATCGACACGATGAACTCGCCGATCGCCGGCGGCCAAACTTTGGTCTTCACCGCCTCTTCCCGGATCGCCGCCCGATGCCCGAAACTGTCGTAGGTCCAGATATGGGTGATCTCGTTCAGCGCCCCCACCTCGGTGTGCCACAGCGCCGTCAGCTTCGAGAGTTTCTCCCGCACCGGCAGTTTCTCGCCGAACCGCTTCTCGACTTCGGCAACCGAACCTGGCTTTAGCTGATACGTCCGAACTTCGATGATCATTGGTGCTTCTCCCACTGGATGCGCGGACGATAACGGGATGCACCCGGGTTGTCACATCGGCGGGCCAGGCGCCACCAGATGACAGGCGACATCATGCCCGGTCCCGACCGGACGCATCGCCGGTTCGTCTGTCCGGCAGACCGGCATCACATGCGGGCAGCGCGTATGAAACCGGCATCCCGAGGGCGGCGCCAACGCGGTGGGAATATCGCCCGCAATAACCGGCTGCGCACCCACACCTCGCTTGCGCTGCGACGGATGCGTCACCGGAACAGACGCCAGCAGCGCCTGCGTATAGGGATGCGACGGGCGCGCGTACAGCGACCGCTTGTCCGCGACCTCCACCACCTTCCCCAAGTACATCACCGCCACGCGCGTCGAGATATGCTTCACCACGCCAAGATCATGGGCGATGAACAAATACGTCAGCCCAAGCTCGCCCTGCAGATCGGACAGCAGGTTGACGATCTGTGCCTGCACCGAAACGTCCAGCGCCGACACCGGTTCATCGCATACCACCAGTTTCGGCCGCAGGATCAACGCCCGAGCGATGCCTATGCGTTGCCGTTGTCCACCGGAAAACTCGTGCGGAAACCGGTAGCGGGTGCTGTCCGGCAACCCCACCATGTCCAGCATCCGCGTCACCGCCTGCCGCGTCTCCGCACTGCGGCGAGCGCCATGGATCAGCAACGGCTCCATGATCGTTTCTTCAACGGACATCCGAGGATTCAGCGCCCCGAACGGGTCCTGGAACACGATCTGCATCGCCCGCCTTGCGGCCCGCAGTGCCTTGGGACTCAGGCCGGTGATCTCCTGCCCATCGAACACCACCTGCCCCGCGGTGGCCGGGATCAACCGAATCAACAGCCGCCCCAGCGTCGATTTGCCGCAGCCCGACTCCCCCACCAGCCCCAGTGTCTCGCCGGATCGGATCGTCAGATCGACGCCATCGACCGCCCGCAGCGCCGTCCGGGTGCGACGGAAAAACCCGCCCGCCTCCACGTCGTAGTGTTTCACCAGGCCAATAGCTTCCAGCAGCGCCGCCATCAGCCGATATCCCTGACGCGAATACAGGCGGCGGCATGCCCCGGCTCGAACATCGCCAACGGCGGGATCGACTCCCCACACGCCGGCACCGCGTACGAACACCGCGCCGAGAACCGGCATCCGGGCGGCCGCCGAGACGGCTCCGGCAAACTACCCGGAATGGCCACCAACCGGTCCTGGTCCTGATCCAGCGTCGGCACACAGGACAGCAACCCGCGCGTATACGGATGCAACGGATGATCGAACAGCCGCCCCACGGGAGCCTGCTCGACCGTGCGCCCGGCATACATTACCAGCACGCGATCGGCGGTCTCCGCGATCACCCCCATGTTGTGGGTAATCATCATGATCGCCATGCCGAATTCGTCCCGCAAATCCATCAGCAGCGACAGGATCTGCGCCTGGATCGTTACATCCAGCGCCGTCGTCGGCTCATCGGCGATCAGCAGCTTCGGCCGGCATACCAGCGCGATCGCCAGCATCACCCGCTGCCGCTGCCCACCCGACAACTGATGCGGATAATCCGTCATGCGAGACGTCGCCGACGGAATACCGACTTTCTCCAGCATCTCCACCGCACGAGCAAAACGGTCCTTCTGGGACAGGCTTTCGTGCGCACCGATCGTCTCCATAATCTGCTCGCCGATGGTGAAGACCGGGTTCAGCGAGGTCATCGGCTCCTGGAACACCATGGCGATGCCCGGCCCGCGCAAACGCTGCATCGACCGATCGGACAACCGCAGCAAATCCTGCCCCTCGAACATGATGCTGCCGCCCAGAATCCGCGCCGGCGGCCGCGGCAGCAGCCCCATGATCGCGAGCGCCGTCACGCTCTTGCCGCTGCCGGATTCCCCGACGATCCCCAGAATTTCCCCCTTCTCCAGGCTGAAGGAGATGTTCTCGACCGCCGTCACCTCGCCGCCGCCGGTCTGGAACGACGTGGTCAGGTCGCGGACTTCCAGCAAACTCATTGCTGAATCCTCAACCGCGGATCGAGTACGTCGCGCAAACCGTCCCCCAACAGGTTCAACCCCAGCACGGTGATCATCAGCGCCGCACCCGGGATGGTGATGATCCAGGGCGCATCGATCATGTATTGCCGTCCCTCCGCCATGATGTTCCCCCAGGTCGGAGTCGGCGGCACCGCGCCGACACCCAGGAACGACAACGTCGCCTCGGTCAGCACAGCGTATGCGAACAGAAACGAAAGCTGCACGATCAGCGGCGCCATCGCATTCGGCAGGATGTGGTGACGCAGGATGCGCCAGTGCCCTGCCCCGGCGGCCAGCGCCGCCTGCACATACTCCATCTCCCGCAGCACGATCACCGAGGACCGGACGATCCGCGCCGTGCGCGGTGTATAGACAATCGCCAAGGCGATAATGACATCGTTCACCGACGGCCCCAGCACCGACGTCACGCCGATCGCCAGCAGCACTGCCGGAAACGCCATCAGCGCGTCATTGATCCGCATCAGCCCATTGTCCAGCCGCTTGAAATAGCCGGCGGCCGCGCCGATCAGCGTCCCCAGCACGGCATTGATCGCCACCACCGCCGCGCCGATGAACATCGACAACTGCGCACCCCAAACCACCCGAGACCACAACGACCGCCCGAAATTATCCGTCCCGAAAATGAAATCCCGGCTCGGTGGCAGGAATTTGTTGCGCATCGACAGCTTGTTCGGGTCCAACGGCGCGATCACCGGCGCCAGGATCGCCACCAGCAGCACGATCCCGAACAGCACACAGCCCAGCACGAACAACCGGTGATGCAGCAGACGCCGCAGCGTGGCCCGCACAGGCGATACGCGCCTAGCCTCCGTCATAGCGCACCCTCGGATCGAGCAGCGCATAGCAGCAATCGACACCGATATTGATCAGCACCAGCAGCGCCGTCGTGATCAGCAGCCCGCCCTGCACCATCGGATAATCCCGGTTCAGCACCGCCTGGGTCAGCAACTGGCCGATGCCCGGAATGGAAAACAACGTCTCCACCACCACCGAACCGGAGATCAGCAGGCTGACGATGATCCCCAGCACCGTGGTGATCGGGATCAGCGCATTGGCCAGCGCATGCTTCATCACCACCGTCCGGTTCGGCAGCCCCTTGGCCCGAGCGGTGCGGATGTAGTCCTGGCGCAGCACCTCCAGCATCGTGGAGCGAGTGATGCGGGCCAGCAATCCGGCCAGCAGCAGCGCCAGCGAGATCGCCGGCATGGTCGATGTTGCCAGCCAGCCCAACGGATCGTCGGTGAACGCCACATAGCCACCCGTCGGCAGCCAGCGCAGATCGACCCCGAGCACGATGATCATCAGCAGCCCGAGGTAGAAACTGGGCAGCGAAATTCCCAGCATAGCGAACACCATCGCCGCCTGATCGACCCAGGTATTCTGCCGCAGCGCCGCCAGGATGCCGCTGACCAGGCCGATCAGCAGCGTCAGCACCAGCGCATAGGCCGACAGCGCCAGCGTCACCGGCAACCGCAGCATCGTCGCCTGCACCACCGGCTGGCCCAGCAGCAGCGACCGCCCGAGATCGCCGTGCAGCAGATTGAGATACCAGTCCGCAAGCTGCGTCAGCAGCGGCTGATCCAGGCCCAGGTCGCGGCGGATGTTGATGATCTGTTCGGGCGTGGCCGACATCCCGGCGATCGCCGCGGCCGGGTCGCCGGGGATCAGGTGGATCATGGCAAAGGTGATCAGACTGACGATCAACAGGATCGGCAACGCACCGAGAAGCCTGCGAACCAGGATGCCGCCCATCAGCCGACGGTCAAGGCGTGAACCAGACGTTGGACATCCGCGGGATCCGGAACGGGACGAAACCGTTGACGTTGGACCGTACCGCCTGGACCTTGGTGTAAGCGCCGAACGGGACCGCGTACACCCGGTCCAGCACCAGCTTCTGCATTCGGGCGAACGCCTGGTGCCGGCCTTCGGCCGTCGGCAGCGTGTTCATGTCGCTCCAGGCAGCCAGGACATCGGGATCGTCCTTGCCGTCCACCGGCTTGTAGGTGGCGTTCGGTTGCACCAGGAACTGCATCGTCGCCAGGGCACCCAGCGCCGGCTGTGTCCCCCAGCCGGTGAAGTGGAAGTTCCAGCCCTTCGTCGTGTTCAGCGACATCTGCACCGAGGTCGGCCAGTCCACCACCTTCATCTGCGCGTTGATACCGACCGCCTGCAACTGCTGCTGCATCACCAGCGCGGCGTTGTACATCGACGGGTAGTCCTTGTTGGTCAGTAGGACCACCGGCTCGCCTTTATAATCGGCCTCCGCCAGGTATTTCTTCGCCAACGCCGCGTTGTGCAGGTTGTAGGTGTCCTTGCCGGCATCGGTGTAGTCGGGCTGGTTGGGATACTGGAACCCGACGTTCAACTGATAATTGCCATCCGACGCCGCATCCATGACCTCATCCATGTCCAACGCCGCCTGGATCGCCTTGCGCACCAGCAGCTTATCGGTGGGCGGGTTGGAGATGTTTGGGTTGGCGATCTGGATCCACCAGTTCTTCAGCGGCAGGATGGTGATGTTCTTGTCGGTCTTCAGGTCGGGCACGGACTTGGCGGGCACGTCCTCCACCCCCTGAAGCTCTCCGGTGCGCAGGCCGGCGACGCGCGCGCCGGGTTCGGTGACGATACGGAAGGTCACCGTGTCGAAGCAGGCCTGCTTGTACCCGCCGAAACCGGTGCGGTCCTGGAAGCTGGTGTTCGGCTGGTAGCCGTCGAAGCGCTTCAGCTTCACCGCGCTGCCCGGGACGGATTCGACAAGCTGATACGGCCCGGTGCCGATCGGCTGCGTCAGTTGCTGAGCCGGCACATCGCGGTTTTCCGACGGGATGATGACGATCGGCACGCTGAACGACGACAACGCCTCGATGAACGTCGGCTGGATTTTCTTCATGTGGATCACGAACGTGGACGCATCCGGCGCGTCCCACCGATCCACGTTGTCCAGCGTGCTGCGCTGGTTGCCGACCTTCGCATACCGGTCGAATGACGCGACCACGTCGGCCGAGGTCATCAGCTTGCCGTTATGGAAATGCACCCCCTGCCGCAGCTTGAACGTGTAGGTCAGATGATCAGCTGCTTCGTCCATCGACGCGGCGAGTTCCAGGATCGGATGGTTGTTCTCATCCCGCGTCATCAGCGATTCATAGATGTTCATCGCGATGTTGCGCGTCGAGATCGTCGACGACGTCATCTGGTCCAGGGTGTTGATGTTGGCTTCCTGGCCGAAGACGAAATCCCCGCCGACATGCGGACATTTGAACGGAGCAGCCTGCGCGGCCGCGACGGAAAGACCGGCGGAAACAAGCAACCCCAGAGGGGCCAGAAATCCACGTTTCATCCGTTACAGTCCCCCAGCGGCGTTGACGCGCCATCCCATCGCAGGCTGATGCTGCTTGGAACGGAGCGTGACCCCGCGAACCGAGGCCGTCAAGGACGAATGCGTCCGGCTCAGCCGGGCAGTTCCAGGACGTTCTTGGCCAGGATGTTGCGCTGGATCTCGTTCGATCCCGCATAGATCGAGGACGGCCGCGATTGCAGGAACAGCCCGGCGGGGTTCAGGTCGCGGTTGCCCTCCATCGGCCCGAGCCCACCGCCATACTCCCCCGCCACCTCCAGCATCGTCTCCGTAATCCGCTGAAAAAGCTCGGTTTGATTGATCTTCAGCATCGACACGTCCGGACCGATGCTCTCGCCCCGCCGCACCTTCTCGACGAAGGTCTCATACAGGTCCTTGTGGTCCTCCAGGTCGAGCCGCAGCCGCGTGTAGCGATCCTGGAACTGGTCGTCCTCCCACACCGCCATCCGTTCGGCCAGCAGCTTCAGCCTCTTCAACGCATAGGCGGACTGGCGGGGCGACCCGGACCCGATCCGTTCAAAGCCCAGCAGCGCCTTGGCCATCGTCCAGCCCTTGTTGATCTGGCCGACGAGGTTGTCCTTCGGCACGCGGACATTGTCGAAGAACGTCTCACAGAACTCATCCGCCATATCGATGTTGGTGATCGGCCGGACGGTGATGCCGGGCGTGTCCATCGGCACCAGCAGGAAGCTGATCCCGTCCTGCTTCTTCGCCTGCTTGTCGGTGCGCACGAGCAGGAAAATCCAGTTGGCGTCCATCGCCAGCGAGGTCCAGATCTTCTGCCCGTTCACCACCCAATGGTCGCCGTCCAGCACCGCCTCGGTGCGCAGCGATGCCAGGTCCGACCCGGCGTTCGGCTCACTGTAGCCCTGGCACCAGATGTGCTCCCCGGCCAGGATCTTCGGCAGGAAATACTGCTGCTGCTCTGGCCGTCCGAATTTGATCAGCAGCGGCCCGATCATGGTCATCCCCATGTCGTTCAGCCTGGCACAGCCGTAGCGTTCCTTTTCCTCCAGGAAGATCAACTGCTTGCTGGCCGAGATCCCCATGCCGCCGAATTCCTTCGGCCAGTTTGGCGCCAGCCAGCCCTGCTGCGCCAGCTTCATGTACCAAGGCTTGTTGTCCTTGAAGTGCAGCCGCGACGGCGGGTTGCGGATGTCCGCTGGATAATTCGCCTCGATCCAGCCCCGCACATGCGCGCGGAACTGTTCGTCGGAAAGGGAGTCGAGATCAGCTTGGTTAGTGGCCATGGCAGCCATCCGCGGGGTCCCCTCGGGTCGTCTGTGGTTTGCAAGGTGATACAGCCAAGCACGGTCAGCCGTCGACAACTATACCCTCGCGCTACGAACGCAACTGAGCCGGATCAGATCAGCAGCGCCTCAGTTTCCGGCTCACACTGCTGGACAGGGCAAGCCTCAAGGTGGCGAACGCCGCAGGCAACCAGAAAATCCGCGATTCCGTCATAGATCGAGCACTTGCGTGTGCGATCGCCATCGTCACCAGGAGGCAAGAATATTACCGTCTCATACCGCGCCCGAGTCAGAAGCACACGATAGGTGTTGATCTGGTTAGCGATCGCCTCAGGCTGGCGAGGCATTTGCCAATCTGTCCCCCGGAAAGTGCGGACGCGCCAGCTCGTCCGGCCCGCCTCTCGGATGAGATCCGCGTCCCAGCACAGGCCCACGAAGTCCAGTTCCAGACCCTGGCAGCTAAATTCAGTCGCCACCACCTCCAGCGCGTCGGAAGCGCGAACGTCTTCTGGAAATCGGTCCAAGAACCAATGGGCGACAGCGGACGCGTCCATATGGGGCAGTTCAACGCCCAATCCTTCGGCGCGCAAACGCGCCGCGCCCGAACTGGCAAGCAAGCCGGCACGTCGCAATCCCCTCGCATTTGCGCGCAGCCGCCCGCGCATGGCAGCTAGATCGCGTGTGAGCAGAAAAGGTACCTCGCCGGTCTCCTCCACGACCGCCCTGGCTGCCTCGGCATCACCTATGAGCACCAGGTCCACCCACTCCGCTGCCGCGTGGCTGCGGATCTGGCGCACTGAAACATTCAGGTGGAGGGCTGCGATGCTCTGTAAATCTGCTAACGCACCCAGGCGCTGGCGCGGATCGATAGTCCCCAAAAGGTCGGGGGGCGCCCGTTTACGCCAGACGATCCCTTCGGCCTCGGCCTGGCGCAGGGCGTCGCCCCATTCGGCGAGACCACCCTCACCCGAATGGATTTCCTGGCCTCCACCAACAAGGCAAACAACGGCAGAAAATCCGTCGTGCCGCGCCATTGCTTCTAACAGATGCGCCGGCTCGGATCGCGTCAGGGGCACCGCCTTGTCTCGCGTTTTCGCCACCGCCCAGGCCGCCGACCAACAGCGCTGCGCCTCGTCAACGACAACGATCTGCTCCGCTGGCGCGTGGGTCGGATTCGCTACGTAGTGATCGCGAAATTTTGGGAGGGCCTGGATCGCGGCCAGCATTTTTCTACTGGCATCCCCGCGGTTCGCGCCAAACTCCACGGCATCCCGCGTCAACGCTTCGCGCAAGACATGTATCAGCGTCGGATTACCTGTCAGGTAAGTGCCGCGCCCACCATCTTCAGTTCCAAAAATCGTATCGAGGCCGCATAGGGTTTTGCCGGCACCGGGGATACCGGTGACGAACAGGATCAAGTGCTTCCCGTCCACGCGTGCCTGCTCGATCTCCGAGAGGATCGCTTCGGTTGTAGCGCGCAAATTCACTGTGTCACTGCGCGCCGAGTGGATGTCCGCCACATTGTGCTTCGCGTACAGCATACAAGCGGCGTCGACAATCGTCGGTACTGGCTGATAACGAGCAGCCAGCCACGCATCAGCGTCGAGCCGGCATGCGACGTGTGCGGCCTGCTTGTTCAAGTCTCGCAAAAGCAAAGGCAAAGTCTGGGGGTTTGCATCTAATGGTAAGGCGACATTACGGTCAAAAATAAATTGCTGATGCGTAAACCTCTGTGGCGCCTGCTCGGCAATCAGGATTGGTATAATCGGGTTCTCACGTGAACCTTCATGAAAATCACGCAGATCTATCGCATAGTCGTCGACCTGGCGACGATCGGCCAACGTATGCTTGGTCCTATTAGCCTTGATTTCCAAAACGAAAATGGCATTCTCAGTCAACAAGATCACATCCGGCCGCCGCCCCAGACGCAGCATTGGGTATTCCAACAATACACGCCATTTAGCTGCCTCTGGTAACGCCACAAGCGCTGACCGGAGCATTATAATCGTTGCTTCCCACGCCCGAAGCTGTTGGACCTCGTTCAGACGAAAATGTCGTATCTGGGCGACCGCAAGCGCGCCTACTATGGCGGCGGCCGGTGCCTCCACAAATTCGTCGGTTGTGCCCGACCAGAAGGAACTCATCAAAAATCCATGCAAAATGAACCCATATCAAAGCACAGCAACGACTGTTAAACAATCCAAACGTTGACCTTCATCGATTCAAACGCAGAACCGAAATGGGCCACACGACCATGAGAATCCACGGTGCCGCCCCCCGATTCCGTTCAGAGCTGCTTACCTGCCCAATGTCACTGCACAAGTAAGCGCCCTGTCGATGAACCCGGCGACGTAGGATATCGGCCCAGGCGCCCACCAATCTACACAAACGGAGCCGGCTTGGCCTCACGGAACGGCGTGCCGGATTCCGCCAGTTCGCGCAGCAGCTTCGACGGCGCCCAGCGTTCGCCGTACTGCTGATGCCACGACGCGATCTGGGCATAGACGTTCTTCACGCCGATCCCATCCGCCCAGTACATCAGCCCACCGCGATAGCGCGGGAAACCGAACCCGTGCAGCCACATCACGTCCACATCGCTCGCCCGATACGCCTTGCCTTCCTCCAGAATACGGCAAGCCTCGTTCACCGAACTGAACAACAGCCGCTGCAAAATCTCCGCATCGGTGAAAGTCTTCTGCGGCACCCCCATCTCCGCCGCGACCGACTTGATGATGGCGGCAACCTCGGGATCGGGATGCGGCGTGCGGTCGCCCTTCTCATAGCGGTACCAGCCGGCACTGGTCTTCTGCCCGTAACGGCCCATCTCCACCAGCTTGTCGGCGATCGGTAGCTTCCGGTAATTCGGGTTGGCCGCCGCCCGCCGCTTCCGCCCTTCCGCGCCGATATCCAACCCCGCCAGGTCACCCACCGCGAACGGGCCCATCGGGTAGCCGAAATCGACCATCACCTTGTCCACCTGCTCCGGCAGACAGCCTTCCTCCAGCAGGATCACCATCTCGCTGTTGAACGGCGCCCGAGACCGGTTGGCGACGAAACCATCCGTATTGCCCGCCATCGCCGAGATTTTGCCAATCCGCCGCCCCATCGCCATCGCCGTCAGCAGCGTCTCCGGCGACGCCTTCGACGGCCGCACCACCTCCAGCAGCTTCATTACGTTGGCCGGCGAGAAGAAATGCGTCCCCGCCACGTATTCCGGCCGCTTCGTCACCGAAGCCAGTTCATCCATGTCCAGCGCCGAGGTATTGGAGAACAAAAACGCCCCCGGCTTCATCACCTCATCCAGCTTGGCGAAAATCGGCTTCTTCACGTCCATCCGTTCGAACACCGCCTCGACGATCACATCGCAGTCGGCGATATCCTCATACCCGGCCACCGGATGGATACGAGCCAGTCGCCGCTCCATCTCGTCCTGTGCCAGACTTCCACGCTTGACCGAGGTCGCGTAGTTGTTGCGGATCCGCTCCATCCCGCGATCCAGCGCTTCCTGCGTCGCATCCATGATCTTCACGTCGTAACCGAAATCGGCGAACGACATCGCAATCCCGCCACCCATCGTCCCAGCGCCAATCACTGCCGGATCGGTAAAGTCGGCCGGCGCCACCACCGAGGGCAGATCGGGCAACTTCGCCACCTCTCGTTCCGCGAAGAACGCATAGCGCAGCGCCTTCGCCTCATCGGCGGTTTCCAGTTCCGCAAACAGCTCAGCTTCCCGCCGGATGCCCTCGTCGAATGGCAGCGTGCAGGAAGCCTCGACCGCGGCGATACAATTATAGGGCGCCTTCTGGTTACGCGCCTTGCGAGCGATCGATTTCCGAATCGCATCGAACACGCCCGGCTCCGCCGTCGCCGTCTTGTCGCGCACCCGCGGCAGCGGCCTGACATCTGCGATCTTGCGCGCATAGGCGACCGCCGCCTCCCGCAGATTGGCACCCTCCGGCAGCACCTCATCCAGGATACCCAGCTTCGCGGCCTCCGGCGCCGGCACATGCCGCCCCGACGTGATCATCTCCAACGCCGTCTTCACCCCAGCCAGCCGAGGCAGCCGCTGTGTCCCGCCGCCACCCGGCAAAATCCCGATCAGCACCTCCGGCAACCCCACCTTCGCCGACGGCACCGCGATCCGGTAATGACAGCCCATGGCATTCTCCAGCCCGCCGCCCAACGCATAGCCATGGATCGCCGCCACCACCGGCTTCGGACTGGCATCCATCACATCATACGTGCGTTCCCCGATCGCCAGCCGCTTGCGACCCGTGCCGAACCCCCGGATATCCGCCCCGGCGATGAAGCTGCGCCCATCCCCCATCAGCACCATCGCCTTGATCGACGGGTCTGCATTGGCCTTGTTCAGGGACTCGATAATCCCCTCCGACACCCCCGGCCCGAGCGCGTTGACCGGTGGATAGTTGACGATGATGACGCCAACATCGCCATCTTTTTCCAGGCGGACGACGGGGGACTCGGACATGGGGCACATTCCTCTCGCTACTGAGCAGTAGGATAAGCGCGCTGTCCGGCCGCGTCCATGCCGAACGACCGCGGGATCTCAGATGGTGGTGACGCACATTGATGTCGGCGTCCTGTAACAATTAAGTCGGGCCACTTATGGCCGCCAGATGATTTCGGATTTGCGGGTCATGCCCGTTCTGCCGTTCCGGTAGAGGCACAGGAGCAACGATAAGGGGCAAGCACAGTCAACGTCTCGGCAAACCAAGTCCTCAATGGCGCACGGCGGCATTCCTCCCAGAACCACGCTCCATCAACACGGTATGATGACGTTCGGTAGCGTCATCCGCCGGGAACATACACTCGACCCGCAGCTCCTGCGCGGCGATCGTCTGTGGCGTTCCCACAGTCGTAACCAGCGAAAAATAATTCAGCACCACGTCATCCCTGATAAAACCAAGCGGAATGACCGGCATGGCGCCCGCAGCCTCCGGCACCTGCCACTCGGCCCTCACCCCCGGATAGGCAAGCAACGCGGCGAGCAACGCCTTGGTCTTTTCGTCCACAACACGCCCGACCGATTCCCGATGAACACGCGCCAGCAAACCCTTGGCGGCATCGTTCCAGTTGGCAATAAACGGCCGCATCCCCGCGGGATCGAACATAAGGTGCAGCAAATTGCGCGGCATCGGGTGCACCGCCAGATCGATGAAGCAATTAAAGAAGCGAGGCGCCGCGTCGTTGGTCATCAGCACATTCCAGTAGCGATCCATCACCAGGGCGGGGAAAGGTTCGTGCTGGCGCAACATCCGTCTCAAAGCACCCGCGACGCTCTGCATGTCCGGCGCGTTCCAAGCGCTGTCCGGGTAGATCGGCGCATACCCGGCCGCCAGCAGCAATGTGTTACGCTCGCGCAGCGGAATATCGAGAGCCTCCGCAATATCCATCAGTTTCCCGCGGCTCGGGATGCTACGTCCGCTCTCGATGAAGCTGATATGCCGCTGCGACACACCGGTGTCCATGGACAGGTCGAGCTGACTTCTCCCACGCAAATCGCGCCAGTGACGCAGCAGCATCCGCAATTCATTCGGCGGCGATTTCATCGCGAGACTTGATGAGCGCATTCGATACCGGGCTCCTTTCAAACGCCTCATGACGGCTTGCAAGCAATAGAACCGCACCAATCAATATCACGATCCGCAGGTTCACAGGTACGATCGCCCTTGGAGCAACCGTACCCGCGCCAGGCCCCAACAGTTCGGATCGATCTCTACGAGGCGACCCAAACATGCGCCTGAAACGGCGCCTCAACCACCGGGTTCGTCACACTGCCGGTATAATTCGTGATGGTCGACGCCGCGACGGCCGCAATGACCTCAAGCAGGTGGTCCTTGCCGAACCCGGCGGCGAGGAAACGATCGATGTCCAGATCGTCGAGGCGCCCACGTTTCTCGATCAAGGCTTTCGCCAGGCCCGAAAGCGCGGCGTCCCTGCTTCCCGCCGGAGCACCCCCCGACCGAATAGATTGCACATCCGCCGCATCCAGGCCTGCCTCAAGGGCGAGCGCAGTGTGGAACGCGACCGCCCAGGAGCAAGCATTGGTGACCGCATTGGTCAGCAGCAGGACCTGAACCTGGGCCTCCGTAAAGCTGCCACCATGGACCTTCTGGAAAAGGCCGACGAGACCGTCAATCAAAACCGGAGACGTCGCCATGGCGCCCGCGATGTTCGGGATCATCCCGAACGCGCCCTGTAGCGCCTCCAGCGCGGGCCTCGACTGTTCCGGAGCCGACGCGATTGTGTGAACTGGAAATTTTTGCATCGTCTTACCCTTTGTCATCATCGAAACCGCAAGCAGACCAATTCCGCTCGCTTTCTCGTTCGTGGAATGACAATGGTCAGCCGTCGTAATGCCTTCAATTACGTCCCAGGTAATCGGTCGGGATCACCGCGCGGACGGCACCACCGCCGGACAAATCAGTCAGCGCAACATCTTCACCATCAGGACCTCGTCCACATAACGCCCATCGACCTTCAGCGCTCGGGCTTCCACGCCGTAGGGTTCAAATCCAAGGGCCGCGTACAGCCGGCGCGCCGGAACATTCTCAGCCGCCACGCTCAACTGGATCAGTTCCACATAATCTTGCCCATGCGCCAGCACAGCCTCGGCAAGCAAACGGGACAACCCCGACCCACGCGCCTCCGCTCGGACATACATGCCCCAAAGCGTGCCTTTGTGCGCACGCTTGGCCCCACCCTGCGGCATGAAGCCAACAACGCCGAGCACCGCATTGCCGCGAAATCCGCCGAAGACAACGTTGCTGGTGAGCCGCTGTCTGAAGAACGTGAGGTCGTTCGCCTCACTCTCAAAGTCGGCGCCGAACGCCTCCGGATGCAAACGCAGCGCCTCCAGCCGTATGTCGCGATACAGTTCGGCTTCGTCAGGACGGAGCGGGCGGATCAGATCGTTCATCCGCGGATAATCCCGCTCCTGCCGCCGCAAGGCTGCCTACAACACCGCCTCCGCCACCACCCGCAACACATCGACGCTGGAACCCTTCAGCACCATCGTCCCCACGTGCCCGGCCTTCGCGACATCCTTCCAGGCCGCCAACCGATCCCTGATCCGCTCCGCCGGCCCACACAGCGAAATCGCATCGATCAGCGCATCCGGCACGGCCGCCGCCGCTTCATTTTTCTTCCCATCCAGATACAGGTCCTGGATCGTCCGAGCCTGGCCCTCGAAGCCCATTTTCGAGACCATATCGTTGTAGAAATTCTTCGTTCGAGCGCCCATCCCGCCGATATACAGCGCGAGTTCCGGGCGGATCGCGTCGCGGCACGCCGCCACATCTGGACCCATTTTCGCCCGCACGAACGGCGCTGAGTCGAACCCTTCCATCGTCTTGCCCACTTTCCGACGGCCCTCCAGCGTCGGCCCCGTCACCACTTCCGGCGCATCCGGCGAGAAGAAGATCGGCAGGTTTCCGTCCGCCACCTCGCCCGCCATCCGCAGCCCTGCCGGCGTGATCGACGCGGTATAAAACAGCACATTCGGGTCGCCGTGCGCGATGCTGCGCAGCGGCCGGCCCAGTCCCGACGCGTTCGGCCCATCGTACGGAATGGAATATTGGTCGCCGTGGAATTCCAGCGGCTTCTCCCGCGCCAGGATCTGCTTGATGATGGCGATGTATTCCTTGGTCCGCTGCATCGGCTTGCCGAACGGCACACCGTGCCAGCCCTCGATCACCTGAGGCCCCGATGGCCCGATCCCACACAGAAACCGGTTGCCCGACAGTGCTTGCAGCGACAGCACCGTCATCGCCGCACAGGCCGGGGTGCGTGCCGGCATCTGCATGATCCCGGTCCCAGCCTTGATCTTTGTCGTCCGCGCCAGAATCCATGCCGCGGGCGACACCGCGTCCGTGCTGTAGGCCTCCCCAGTCCACACCTGGGAAAAACCAAGCTGTTCCGCTTCCAGCACCATCTCCATGTCGAGCCGCGGGTGCGGCCCCGACATGCCAACCGTAATACCGAGTTGCATGACTAACGTACCTTCGCCATGACGTCGTCGCGGAACCGGCGCATATTGCCGACCGTCGCCTCCGCATCGGCGCCGAACAGGCCGAAGTCGAACGCGGTCACGCCAACGTCCCGCAGCGCCTTGATGTCGCCCACATAGTCCGCCGCCCCGCCGGTAAACAGCTTGCGTTGGCCATCGACCGTGCCTTTCGGCTGCGCCTCGGGGTTGGACGACACCCGGTACGCCAGGCCTACAGCCGCCGGGTCTCGCCCCGCTTTTTCCGTCAGGCCGCGCAGCTTCGCCACACCGGCCTTAAACCGGTCCAACGTGTCCATCGGGAACTGAGGATTCGTCCCGATCGGATACCACGCATCGCCGTATTTCGCCGTCCGCCGCATCGCCGGTCCGCTTTCTCCGCCCACCCAGATCGGGATCGCACCCTGAGGCGGCTTCGGCGGGAACAGCACGTCCTTGAACTTCACGTATTTGCCGTCGAACGACGGTGTATCGGACGTCCACAATTCCCGGCAGGCCGCCATGAATTCATCGGTCACCGCGCCACGCTCCGCGAACGGCGGCGTGCCGACGGCGATGAATTCCTCCTCACACCAGCCGGCGCCGATCCCCAGCGTCAGGCGTCCCTTGGACAGGAAATCGATGGTCGCCAGGATCTTCGCCGTCAGCACCGCCGGCCGATGCGGCACCACCATCACCGAGGTCACGATCCGCAGCGTCTTCGTCGCCGCGGCGATGAACGTGGCTGCCGTCAATTGCTCCAGACGATCCGCCGCCGCGCCCGACGGAAACTCCCCCGAATCCGAATACGGGTACCGAGACGCGATGCTCGTGGGGATCATCAGGTGGTCACTGACGGTGACGTAGTCGAAGCCCAGTGCCTCGGCTTCCGTCGCGATGCGCAACAGGTTGTCCGGACCGATCAATGGGCCACTGGTTGGGGCGCTGCAACCGATCTGCATGGGTTCCTCCTGTCTGGATTGCGTTATGAAACCCGATAGCACACGATACGCGGTAAAGAGGCAACGGGGAGTGGTCCCAGGATGGACTTCGGTATCCATATCGGCACGCGCGGCTGTCTGACCACGCGTGAGGCTATCATGGCGATGGCGTCCAGCGCCGAGGCGTCAGGCTACGCGATCATCGGCGTCGCCGACCATCTGATCGTGCCGGTCCACACCGACGTCCGCTATCCCTACACCGCCGACGGCATCTGGCCCGGCGCCCCCACCGGCGAGTGCTTCGACGCCATCGCCACGCTGACCTTCCTCGCCGGCTTCACCCAGCGCATTCGCCTGCTGACGTCCGTGCTGGTCGTGCCGCATCGCCCCGCCGTGCTGACCGCCAAGCTGTTCACCACCGCCGATGTCCTGTCCGGCGGCCGGGTCATCGCCGGCGTCGGGTCCGGCTGGATGAAGGAGGAATTCGCCGCCCTCGACACCCCGCCGTTCGAGGATCGCGGCGCCGTCACCGACGAGTATATCCGCGCCTGGAAATCGCTGTGGACCGAGGACCGGCCATCGATGGATGGTCGGTTCGCCAAGTTCGACAACGTCGTGTTCAAGCCAAAACCCACGTCAAAACCGCACCCCCCCATCTGGGTCGGCGGCGAGAGCGCCCCTGCGCTAAGACGAGCGGCGCAGGTGGGCGATGGCTGGTATCCGGTGTCGAACAACGCCCACATCCTGATGAACACGCCTGCCCTGCTGAAAGCGGGGATCGACCGCCTGCACCGTGCCGCCGAGAAAGCCGGACGCGACCCCACCAGCATCGATATCGCCTATGTCTGGTTCAAACCGCCGCAGTGGACCGCGAAAACCGAGGCCGACGGCCAGCGGCAGATGTTCACCGGCACCGCCGACGATATGTTGGAGGACGCCGCCGCTTTCGCGGCCGTCGGTGTCAACCACTTGATCGTCTACGCCCAGCAGCCCACCATTGAGGCAACACTGGACGTCCAGCAGCGCTTTGCCGAGGACGTAGTACGGAGGTCATCATGACCGCATCGATGTTGCCGCACTCCCTCGCCCTGGCAGGGCCTGTCCCCGCAGGCATCGGGACATGCGATGGGTGGGGAATTGTTGGGACGGATTGGCTGCGGCCTATCCGTCATGGCCGGGCGTGTCCCGGCCATCTTCGCACCGGCAGACGAAGCGCGACCGGCCAGGGCACATCAATCGTGCGCAGATCACTGGGGCAAGTCCGGTCATGATGGAAGAAGACATGACCTGGCTGGAATCCACGCCGCTGGAAGACCTGATGGCGCAGGCGGCGGCGAAGCGTGACGACGCGTTCGGACGCACGATCTCCTACTCCCGGAAAGTATTCATTCCGCTGACAAAACTGTGCCGCGACGTTTGCCACTACTGCACCTTCGCCGAACGCCCGCGCGCCGGCCACGCTGCCTACCTGTCGGCCGATGAAGTGCTGGCCATCGCCAAGGCCGGCCAGGCCGCCGGCTGCACCGAGGCGCTGTTCACCCTCGGCGACAAACCCGAACTGCGTTACCGCGCCGCCCGCGAAGCCCTGGCCGAACTCGGCCACGAAACGACCATCAGCTACCTGCGCGAGATGTGCGCGCTGGTCCTGAAGGAAACCACCCTGCTGCCGCACGTGAACCCCGGCATCATGACCCGCGAGGAAATCGCCAGCCTCCGCGAAGTATCGGCCAGCCAAGGCATTATGCTGGAATCCACCAGTGAGCGCCTGTGCCACCAGGGCGGAGTCCACTACGGCTCCCCCGACAAGCTGCCCGAGGTGCGTCTGGACATGATCCGCGTGGCCGGCGAACTGGCGGTGCCGTTCACCACCGGCATCCTGATCGGCATCGGCGAAACCCGAACCGAACGGCTGGAAGCCCTCGTTGCCATCCGCGACCTGCACGAACAACACGGCCACATCCAGGAAGTCATCGTGCAGAACTTCCGAGCCAAGCCGGACACCAAGCTGGCCGGCGCCGACGAACCCGATCTGCTCGACCTGCTATGGACCATCGCCGCCGCCCGCCTGATCCTGCCCGCCGACGTCCACGTCCAGGCGCCGCCCAACCTGTCACCCGGCGTGTATCAAAAACTGATCGGCGCCGGCATCGACGACTGGGGCGGTGTGTCCCCCGTCACCCCGGATCACGTCAACCCGGAAGCTCCGTGGCCCGAACTGGAAGCCCTCGGCCTGCGCACGGCGGAGATGGGCAAGATCCTGGTGCCGCGCCTGCCGATCTATCCCGCCTGGATCGCCGACACCAGCCGGTGGCTGCACTCCAAGGTCGCCACCCGGGTCCTGCAATCGGCCGATGCCGAGGGCTGGGCGCGCGACGATGACTGGGCACCCGGCCTGACCTTCGCGCCCAAACCCCGCCCCATCCTGCTGAACAAGGTCGATCCCGCCCTGGAACGGATCATCGACCGAGCGGCTGCCGGCAAGCGCCTGGACGAACCCGAAATCATCCGCCTGTTCGCCGCCCGCGACGCCGACTATGAACGCGTCCTGACGGTCGCCGACGAACTGCGCAAGGCGGTCAGCGGCAACACAATTCGTTACGTCGTCAACCGCAACATCAACTACACCAACATCTGCTACTATAAGTGCAAGTTCTGCGCCTTCTCCAAGGGCAAAACGCACGAGGCCCTGCGCGGCACACCCTACGACCTGGACATGAGCGAAATCGTTCGCCGGTCACAAGAAGCGTGGGATCGCGGCGCCACCGAGGTCTGCCTGCAAGGCGGCATCCACCCCGACTACACCGGCGACACCTACGTCAACATCTGCAAGGCGATCAAAGCCGCGATCCCCGGGATGCACATCCACGCCTTCTCGCCGCTGGAAGTCACCCAAGGCGCCGCCACCCTGGGCCTGTCGCTGACCGAATTCCTCACCCGCCTGAAAGACGCCGGCCTCGGCACCCTGCCCGGCACCGCCGCCGAGATCCTCGACGACGAAATCCGCGCCATCATCTGCCCCGACAAGATCAACACCCAGCAATGGGTCGATGTCGCCCGAGCTGCCCACGCACTGGGCCTGCGGACGACGTCTACCATCATGTATGGACACGTCGAAGGCCCCCTCAACTGGGCTCGGCATTTGCTTGTGCTACGTGATCTGCAAGCCGAAACCGGCGGCTTCACCGAATTCGTTCCACTGCCGTTCGTTCACATGGAAGCCCCCATGTATCTACGCGGCATGGCCCGCAAAGGCCCGACGTTACGCGAGGCCATCCTGATGCACGCCGTGTCCCGTCTGGTGCTGCATCCGCTGATCACCAACATCCAAACCTCCTGGGTAAAGATGGGGCCGGAGGGCGCCGCCATGTGCCTGAACGCTGGCGCCAACGACATGGGCGGCACGCTGATGAACGAAAGCATCTCCCGCGCCGCCGGCACCCAGCACGGCCAGGAATTCCCCCCCGAGGCGATGGAGCAACTGATCGGCTCCCTCGTCCGCACACCGATCCAACGAGACACCCTGTACCGCCCCGTCGGCAACGAACGCCGCGTCGTATCCTTCAACGCCGCGGAACTGGCGCCGGTGGTCCAAACACCGCCCCGCAAGGTAATGGCGGGGGAATAGCGGCCGGGTCCCACCACATCCGATCCGGAAAATTGCCCATGTCCTTACAGTCGTCGTGTATTGTCGAAGGACGGTTCGGACAATGCGTGGCCGCGGTCACAGTGGGGGACCATCATGCCTGATGCGGCAGGAGCTGGCCTGAGCGAATTCATCAGCGCTCTGCCATTTCAGCCGACACTCGAACGCATCGTGAAGGCGATCGAGGATGCGGGGATGACCGTATTCGCACGAATTGACCACGCGGCAGGCGCTCGGGAAGCGGGCATGGAAATGCCGCCCACCGTCGTGCTGAGTTACGGCAACCCCAAGGGCGGCACACCGATTATGCTCGCCGCGCCAGCCGTGGCATTGGACCTGCCGTTGCGTGTGCTGGTGCGAGAGGACCCGACAGGACGGGCTGTCGTCTCATTTCATCCGATCACGCCGATCCTGCAACAAGCGGGTGTACCCGATCCGCTTGCGCATCGGCTCGAGCCAGCGCAGCGCCTGCTGGTCGAGGCAATCCGCGGGTAACCCGGCAGCGTCACGACCGCATGATCGGACTTATCCGTCGCTAAAGCGTGGTCGCCCTGGGCGGAACGCCAACAGGGCGTGAATCACGCGATCAAACAAAGAGTTAGAGCGCGCTGACTGTTCACAGTCAGCTTGTAAGCGCTCTAAAATCCGGACCGCTCCAACAAAGCCGGCACCCGGCCTGCCCAGAGGACAGCCAACCGATCAGGCGCTGACGTGACCGATGAATTTAGGCGGCGGGCGGTCACCCCATTGCGAGCGCAGGCCCTCCTCGGCCGAGACCAGATGGCCGCCATTGTGGACGTTCAGGCGGTCGCTGTCGGCCCAGTGTTCGTGGACGCGGCGCCAGGGATCGGCCCAGTAGTCATAAACTTGGCTGCCGAGCAGATGCCGGCCGATACCCCACATGTGCTCGAACTTGTTCTGGGCGGTCAGGTGTTCGTGGCCGATGAACACGTCGTCGATGTCCTGCACCTCGAACGAGAAATGATTGAGGCCGGTGCGTTCGGCTTTCATGCAGAAGAACGCATGATGGTCGACGAACTCATCGCCGCGGTCGATCCGGCTGAACTGGCCGATAATATTGTCCTGGCTGCCGGCATAGACGTCGTCGGAGCAGATCAGGCCCAGGGTCTCGCGAAACCACGCGACGGTTTCGGTGTTCTTCGGCGTGCCCATGACGGCGTGGGCGATCCGTTTCACACTGGACGGCCCCTGCCGGAACCGGATCAATTCGCCGGCACGGTTCAGCGGCTCTGGACCGGAGTTGATGGCCTGGCGCTTCACTTGGATCGGCCAGACAGCTTCGATGCCGTGCACGACCTCGATGGTATAGCCGTTGGGTTCCTGGATGCGGACGCGCTTGCCGCCGCCGGGTTCGTCCAGATGCTCGATGCCGGAGGCGCCGGGGTGTTTGCTGAGGGTGTGCAGGTCGTCCTCGGATTCGGCAAACCAGGCGAAGCCGAGGAAGGCGGGGTCGCCGCGTTCGGTGATGTGGATGTGGTGCACCGGGTCGGTGCCGCGCATGTAGAGCGCGTCCGGCGTGCGGGCGGCGCGGACCATGCCGAAGGCGGTGAGGAATTCTTCCTGCTGATCGAGGTCCGGCGAGCGGAGGCGGCCGTAGGCGAGGTCCCTAACTTTGATGATGGTCATGGCGGTTTCCCTCCGGTCATGCCGCTGGAGCGGCTTTGTTGTTTGGGCTTTGGCGGAGAGCGTAGTGGACTGGGTGGTGGGGGGACAAGGGGTTTTGGGGTCTGTGGGGTTGGGAAGAAAGAGGCCTAACGCAGATGAAGGTGGATGGACGCTGATGCACGCGGATGGCGGGATCGCGGCCGATCGTGCTCGGCCCGACGGCTTCGGAGATGGCGGTTTAGTACCCGGTTAACTTTATTCCGCTATTGTCTTGCGGCCGGTGCGGACTTCGTTTGCGACCGATCGCCTGCGGTGTTGATTTGAGCTCGGATTTGTACCATATTGGTACATGAGAGTTGATGGGGATGGCAGATCCGACACCGTTCGTGCGTCCGATACGCTGGGATAGGCTGCGGACGGATGAAGCGGAACGCATTATCCGTAAGCGCGTCCAGGACACCGGCAATGTCATCATCAGTGAGCATGCGTTTGAACGTATCGACGAGCGGTTTTCGGGTCCGGCTTTCACGACGGTGGACGTGTACCACATTCTGGAGACGGGGCGGATCAGAGAGGCCCCGATACGGGAGGCGACCGGAGAATGGAAGGTCATCGTCGTCAGGCGGTTGCCGGGCACTCGGGAGGCGGGTGTCGTAACGCTGATCGCGAGGACCGATGATACTTTGTTCGTAAAGACCGTGGAATGGATGGATTGGCTGACATGAACGAGGGGTATCACTATACGGGTTGCGGCCTGGATTACGTGTACCTTCTCAACGGATATACGATGCATGAAACCGAGCACGGGAGGGGTGTGTCTATCAAGGATGCGCGACAGCTCCATGAGCGGATTGCGTTGGACATCATCGGCGGGCCGCATTCGTTGCGCGGGCAGGAAGTGCGGTTTCTGCGTGGGATGTTGAAGCTGTCGCAGGAGGGGTTGGCGCGGGTCCTGCGGCAACGGCGTGGGTCGGTTGCCCGGTGGGAGGCGGAGCCGGACAAGAAAATACCAGGGGCTGCCGATAGTGCTCTGCGGATGTTCTATGCGCTGAAGGCTGGCGGTCATGAGATCGCCGAGAAGCTGGTGGATTTGCTTCAGGAGGTTGATGAGCTGGAACACGAGGTTCGTGGCTTGCGTGCGCTTCGGCTGAGAAAGAATGAGGATTGGACGCAGGCTGCGGCGTAGGTGGGCGGCAAACGTCGGGACTTGATTGGACAGACGATGTCCAACGATCCCCGCCATCACCCGAAAGATCAAGAGCAGACCTTTCCAAATGAGCTCGTCCGCATCGTTGGCGGATCACTCGCGCGGTGATCGTCAAGAAGAACGTTCTGACCTTGGCCGAGAGAAGAAAGAGGATTGAGGGCGTGACTCTCTACAAACCTGTAAGCCAAAATCGTGCGCGTAGGGAGACACAATGAATGCGACAGCTCTGGGCGCTTTTCGTTATCCTAGCGGTTGCAGTATCGGTAGCCTTTCTAGAACGCAATCCCGTACCATTAAGGCCGTTTGATAAGGAAATATCCCATCAAGACAGCCAGCTTACCAGTCTGGGACATCCCAATATCCCGAGTGCCACCAATACTGCCGTCGCCAAAAGTCAGCCTGACGTCAGCGGCCGCCCATTCAAAGAGACCCAAGGTCTCGATGATGGTCCAAAATGGACTGACATTATTCAGGCCATTTCGGCCGCGGTAGTAGCTATGTTGACTGTTGCCCTCGTTTGTATCAACCGCCGCCAGACGGAGCATATTCGCCGTAGCACAAAAGCCGCTCAAAAAGCAGCGGCCATGGCAGAACGTGCCCTGTCTGAACACGAGAGGCCTTGGGTGTTTCTTGAGGAAATTAAGGTTGACCTGAGGCAAGACCCCGGCCGTTGGTTCAACAATCACGCAACCCGGCTAAAATGGAAGAACGTCGGACGAAGCCCAGGGCTTCTGCGAAGCTTCGAATATAAATTCATCGCAGAAAATCAACTTCCTAACGAACCAGATTACTGTGATATGCGCCAATTTAGCATAGATCCCACATTACCGGTTGGAAAAGAATTCTGCACTCAGCCGATTTATACTCCGCGCACCGCCATTAGCAGTGAGCAGCCGATTGAATATGTATGCTTCGGTCGGCTGACCTACGCGGAAATGAGTGGGAAAGAGCATCGAAGCGGCTTCGCCTTTTTACTAGCCCCCGGTGGGGCCCTGCATATCCACTACGCCAGGGGCACATACAATTATTACACATAACGCGGCCTGGCCCGCCTTACGTCACGCGATTCGTACCCTGCATTACTTCCCACCTTGCACTATTAGGTCGCGCGTGTGGGTGGAACACGGACTCGGCTTGGTGGCGTTTTGATGGATAAAGTCGATAACGCCGAATAGTATCTGTGTGCATTAGCGTCCATCCGCCTTCATTTGCGTTAGGATTCTTACTTTTGCGATGCTAGCAGCAAACGATGGTCCAAGTTCCCCAGCCCGCCCACGACAACCAAATCACCCCGGTTCCGTACACCATTCGTTACGTCCGTCCCCCCACCCCACCATAGACAGCCACCCCCAATTCCGTGCCTGATAACCCCCCAGAGGAGGCACCCATGAAACTTGGCATCCACCTGCCCCATATCGGCCGCAAGGCCGGCCCCGACAGCATCCGCCGCACCGCCATCCAGGCCGAGGAACTCGGCTTCGACGACGTCTGGGTCAGCGAGCACATCATCGTGCCGAAAGACGGCGGCTACCCGCCCTCCCCCAACTTCTGGGACCCGGTCCTGACCCTCACCTGGGCCGCCGCCGCGACCACCAAAGTCCGCCTGGGCACCTCGGTCCTGGTGCTGCCAATGCGCCACCCCCTGCCGCTGGCCAAGGAACTTGCCACCCTGCAGAACCTCTCCGGCGGCCGCCTCATCCTCGGCGCCGGCGTCGGCTGGCTGGAAGCCGAGTTCGATGCCCTCGGCGTACCCTTCAAGGAACGCGGCCGGCGCATGGACGAAGGCATCGCCATGATGCGCGCGGTGTGGTCCCAGGACCCGGTCAGCTTCGACAGCAAATGGATCCCGGCGAAGATCGACAACATGCGCGCCCAACCCCAGCCCATCGCGCCGATCCCGATCTGGATCGGCGGGTCGTCCGACGCGGCGATCAAGCGGGCGCTCCGGCTGGACGGATGGCACGGCAGCCGGG
>NZ_LMUJ01000047.1:35248-43080 GCF_009765975.1 Acidisphaera sp. S103
GCGCGCCTATGCCGACGCCGGCATCCAGCACGTCCTGGCGGCGCCGGAGGACCGTGACATCGACACCTACCTCGCCACGGCGGAGGCGTTCCACCGCGCGGGACAAGGGCTATAAACCCGAACACAGAAAAAGTGATGTGACGTTTCGTATCGCCATAATCTCGAACCGGGGTGTCCGCCCCACATACGCGCCATGACCCTGATCAGGCGATCCGCGGTACGGGATTTGCGCGTCGATTTCTTCCGCGGCCTGGCGCTGTGGTGGATCTACACGGACCATATCCCCGGCAATGTCCTGGGCGATTACAGCCTGCAGAAATTCGCTGTCTGCGACGCCACCGAGGTGTTCGTCCTCCTCGCCGGCTACGGGGCCGGCCTGGCCTATGGTTCGGGGCTCCGCAAAAACGGCTTTGTCTCCACCGCCGCGGACATCCTGCGGCGCGCGTGGACGCTGTATGTGGCGCATATCTTCCTGTTCGTCCTGTTCACCGCTCAGGTGACGTATTCGGCCACCGCGCTGAACCGGCTGAACTATCTGTCCGAGAGCCGGTTGGACGTGCTGGGGGACGATCCGTATCGCAGCATCCTGCAAGCCGTCCTGCTGCGTTTCCAGCCAAGCCTCCTGAACATCCTGCCGCTTTACGTCGTACTGCTGGTGTTTTTCGCGGTGACGGTCTGGCTGTTGCGATGGCCCAGGGTGCTGTTCGGCCTGTCGTTCGCGATCTACATGGTGGTGCGGTTCACCGGCTTGAATCTGAACGCCTGGACCGGCGAGGGCTGGTTCTTCGATCCGTACGCCTGGCAGTTTCTGTTCATCATCGGCGTTCTCCTGGCGTGCGCACCCCTGCGGCCGCCGCGACACCGATGGCCGTTCGACGTGCTCGCCACCGGGGTGGTGGTGCTGGGCACCGTCGTGACGGTGGTCATCGAACCGCGTCCCCACGTACTGGACTGGGTATCCGGATCAGCGGTGCTGCGCTACCTGGTGATCGAGGACAAGACCGGACTGTACCCATTCCGGCTGATCTCGGTCCTGGCACTGACTTGGTTGTGCGTTCGCCTGATCCGCTTCGACCAGCCCTGGCTGCGAACACGCTGGGCCGGGCCGTTCGTACTGATAGGACAAAATTCTCTGCCGGTGTTCTGTTCCGGTATCGTGTTTGGGTTCCTTGCACGGCTGGGGTTGGAATATGACGACCACGCATTCATGCAGGTTGGGATCAACCTGTTCGGTGCGCTCGGCATGGTGGGCGTGGGGGCATTGGCGGCCTGGTATCGAACGAAAGGTGGAACGAAAACGCCGCGGAAATCCGCTACACCATCGGCGGCACTATTGCCGGTGGACGCCCAGACTGATACCGGGTGAGTTTATGAGTCGACCATTTTTTGCCTGTGTCTTGCTTATTTTGACAATGGTCATGCCCGCCTGCTCGCAGGCAGATGACAGAAGCGCGTGCGACATGCCGTCTGACCTTATCACCCCGTCGGCACCGCTGCCGCGGGTCGCCGCCGCGCTGGCCAAAAGGGGCGGTCTGAACATCCTGGCGCTGGGGTCGGGATCGACGGTGGGTGAGAGTGGCGGCTCCGGCGGTCCTGCCCTGAACTTTCATGCCCCCGAACGTTCGTTTCCCTACCAGATGACGGCGGCCCTGCGGGCGATGCGGCCCGGTTTTCACTTCAACCTGACGGTGCAGGGCGGTCGCAACATGACCGCCGACATGATGCTGCCGATCCTGCGGGAGCAACTGGCGCCGCATCGTTTTGACCTGGTGCTGTGGCAGACCGGCACCGTGGAGGCCGTGCATGGCCTCAGGCCTGACATCCTGCGCGGCGTCCTGCAGGATGGCGCCGATGCGGCGGAAAGCGCCCACGCCGATCTTGTGCTGATCGATCCCCAGTTCAGCCGCTTCCTGCGCGCGAACGCCGACCTCAACCCCTATGAGACGGTGCTGGAGCAGATGGCCGATACGCAGGCGGTGACCCTGTTCCACCGCTTCGACCTGACGCAGGGATGGGTGAACAGCGGTCAGGTGGATCTGGAGCGGGTCGACCGCGAACAGCGCGACAAAACCATCGCCTTGCTGAACGATTGCCTGGGACAGGCACTTGCCCGCTACGTGCTGGCGGGCGCGGCGGAGCACTGACCACCGCGCGGGTCTGGCCATTTCCGCGGATGTCCCCCTATCATTCCCCGACAATATGGTCTCGCGTGATTCACGCCCTCTGGCCTTTGGCCTGGGGCGATCACGCTAACAACAACGGGGGAAACCATGGACTATAACGCGGCGTTCGCCGGGATGAAGGTGATCGATCTCAGCGGCGGGGTGGCCGGTCCGTCCTGCGCCATGATGCTGGCTCAGCACGGCGCCGACGTGATCAAGGTGGAAACCCCGCATAACGGCGGCGACTGGTCGCGCATCCTGGGTCGTACCTACCAGGAGCATTCGGCGTTCTCCCTGTATGGCACGCTAGGAAAGCGCAGCGTGGCGCTGGACCTGAAGACGCCGGAGGGCAAGGAAATCCTGTGGCGCCTGGTGCGCGGCGCCGACGTATTCATCGAGGGTTTCCGCCCCGGCACCATCCAGCGC
Source organism: Acidisphaera sp. S103 (assembly GCF_009765975.1). GTDB lineage: Bacteria > Pseudomonadota > Alphaproteobacteria > Acetobacterales > Acetobacteraceae > Rhodopila. The sequence continues at coordinate 37,837 of NZ_LMUJ01000047.1, forward strand.
TACGGCTTCGGCTACGACGCCGTCAGCGCCAAGGAACCGGGGATCATCTACTACTCCATCTCCGGCTTCGGCCAGACCGGACCCCTGGCCGCTCGCCCGGCGATGGACCCGGTGCTGCAGGCGTTCATCGGCATCGTGACCGAGAACAAGGGTGAGCACGACCAGCACCCCCACCGGATCGCAATTTCGCTGATCGACATGTTCTCCGGCCTGCTCGGTTTTCAGGCGATCGCGACCTCGCTGTATGTGCGGCGGGAGCAGAAGGTGAAGCAAGGCCGGTTCATCGAACTCAGCCTGATGCACGGCGGGGCGATGCTGTCGTCGATCCGCATGATTGCCAACTATCTGGAACGCGGCACGACCCAGCGCACCAGCATGCCGAACGGGGTATTCAACACCGCCGACGGCCAGATCAACATCACCATGGTACGCCCGACGGACTGGCGGCCGTTCTGTGAGGCAATCGAACAAGCCCAGTTGCTGGACGATCCGCGCTTCTCGACCCACCCAGCCCGAGCCACCAACCTGGACGAACTTTACGTCGTCCTCCGGCCAATCCTTGCCGCCAGGACCACAGGATGGCTGTCGGAGCGACTAACCGCAAAAGGGATCATGAACGGGCGCGTCAACAGCTATCAGGAGTTCCTGATGGAGGAACAGGTGGCGGCCACGGGGATCATGTCGTGGCTGGCACAGCCGGGCGTCCCGGAACTGGTGCCGATGCCGAACATTCCGGGATTGCCTGCGTTGGAGAGTGGGACAAAGCGGGCGCATGCCCCCATTTTGGGGGAACACACGCGGGATGTGCTCGCCGAACACGGATATTCGACAGGGGAGATCGAAACGTTATTCGACAAGAAGGTGGTTGCCGGGGGGTGACGTGAATCCGGGATGATCCTCCAGGCGCGGCGGCCGAGTGGCGGTCTGACGGGAACGACCGGCTCACGCGCGCGCTCCATTTCCCTGGTGCGTTCACCCACCGAATTGTCTCCCGAACCGCTCTGTCGCAGTCTGCCGGCATGATGACGCGTTTCACGACCTGGCTGCCCATCGTTTCCATCGCCGCCGGCCTGGGGCTATGGGAACTGATCGGCCGCCTGACCCCGCCGGTGCTGTTCGCCCCAGCCTCTGCCGCGTTCCTGTTCCTGGTACACCAGACGGAATCCGGCGTGCTGCCGGTAGCGATCGCACACTCACTGCTGACCCTGGTCACCGGATACGCCCTGGCCGCCATCGTCGCGCTGCCGCTGGGCTTCGCCATGGGCCGAGTGGCCTGGGTGCACGAACTGCTGCATCCGGTGCTGACCGGCATCTACGCCATCCCGCCGGCCGCGTTCATTCCGTTCCTGATCGTCTGGTTCGGCCTGTTCACCCAATCCCGCATCGCCATCGTGGTCATCATGTGCTTCTTCGAAATGCTGGTGATCACCGCCACCGGCGCCCGAGCGATCGACCAACGTCTGCTGGACGTGGCGCGCAGCTTCACGGCTCCCCGGCGGCGGGTGATCCGAGCGGTGCTGATCCCGGCCAGCCTGCCGTTCCTGTTCACCGCCCTGCGCATCGGCCTGGTGCGCGCGGTCGCCGGCATGATCACGGCGGAGTTGCTGTTGTCACCAGCGAATTTGGGCAAGCTGCTGCTCGACAGCGCCGGCCGGTTCAACACCGCCGGCATGCTGGCGGTGATCGCCACCGTCGCCGTGATCGGCCTGGCGGCGCAACAGATCCTGCGCTGGCTGGAACGCCACGTGCTGCGCTGGGAACGACCCTGAGCGGAGCGACAGGAACGATCATGACCAACGCCACCCGCCTGTCCCTACGCCTGACCGGACTGGCCCTGTTCCTGATCATCTGGGAAGGGACCGGCCGATACCTGGGCGACGCCCTGATGGCCCCGCCATCCGCGGTGGCCCGGGAACTGGTCGCGTTGGCCCAGGATGCCGGCGCACGCGAGACCATCTGGCAATCGATCGCCCCGGCCCTGGTTGGGTTCGCCATCGCCTGTGTGGTGGGCATGCCGATGGGTGTCGTGATGGGCCGCTCACCGGTCTGGAACGCCCTGTTGCAGCCCTGGGTCAGCACCTTCGTGGTGACCTCGGTGGCGGCGATCGTGCCGATCCTGATCCTGCTGATCGGCACCGGATGGTGGTTCGTCGTCGCCGTCGTGGTGCTGTCCTCGGTCTGGTACATCACCCTGACCACCTACCAGGGTGCCGTCCGTATCGAGCGGCGCTGGCTGGATGTCGGCCGGTCCTTCGGCGCGTCGCGCATCCGATCGTTCCGCACCATCATGCTGCCGGCGCTGTTCCCCTACCTGCTTGCCGGCGCCCGCATCGGCCTGACCCACGCGATCCGGTCCATGGTCCTGGCGCAGTTGTTCATCGTCACCGGCATCGGCGGCATGCTGAACGAGGCCGGCATGGACGTCTCGACCGCGCGTTTGCTCGCGCTCCTGGTTGTGATCATGGGCATCGGATTGCTGGCCAGCCACGGGTTGGGGCGCCTCGCTGACTGGTTGGCCCCCTGGCAGCGAGGCCTGGAACCGCGGCGGTAACCCCTGTCGCTCTGGCGTCCCCAGGCCGCCCATGCTCTCTTTGCGACAACATCCCCGCAGAGGAGGAACGACCCATGAAGACCCGCCGCCTCAACCCCACCATTGGCGTTGAAATCACCGATGTCGACCTGTCCGGCCCGCTCGACGACGCGACATTCGGCGCGATCAAGGAAGCCTGGCTGCACAACAAAGTCGCCGTCTTCCCCGGCCAGAACCTGACCGAGGAAGCATTGATGCGCTTCGGCAAACGGTTCGGTGAACTGGAGATCCATGTCCGCTCCACCTACCATTCCCGCCACAATTCCGAGGTAATGATCGTCTCCAACAAGAAGGAGGAAGGCCGCTCGATCGGCGTACTCGGCGATGGCGAGGCGGTATGGCACATCGACCAATCCTACATGCCCCAACCGACCTTCGGCACCATCCTGTTCGGCGAAGAAATCCCAGCGGAGGGCGGCGACACCTGGTTCGCCGACCTCGCCACCGCCTATGAACGGCTGCCGCAGGACCTGAAAGCCAAGATCGCGGGAAAACGCGGCGTAAACTCCGTGGACCGGCACAACCGCCGCGACGCCGCAAAACGTCCGGACTTGCAGATGACAACCGAACAGTTGAAGCGCGCCCCGGATTCACCGCATCCGCTGGTGCGCACCCACCCGCTGCTCGGGACCCAGGCGATCTACTACAGCCCCAGCCACACCGCGGAGGTAGAAGGGCAGTCGGAATCCGACAGCCAGGCCCTGTTCGCCGAACTGCTGCCGCACATGACTGAATCGGACTTGGTCTACAAGCACCACTGGTCGGTCGGCGACGTCGTCATGTGGGACAACTCTTCGACCATGCACCGCCGCGACCCATTCCCCGGCCAGTATTCCCGGCTGCTGAAGCGGGTCAGCTTCAAGTATCCGCCGGAGCACCGGATCCCGGTCTGAGGACACCGCGATGCTCACCCGACGCAAAGCGCTGGCGGCCACGGGGCTGGCAGCGTTCTCCACCCCGTTCGGCACCCGTGTCACGTTCGGCAGTACCAAACGCACGCTGAAGGTGATGTCCAACGCCAACGTCGCCGGCATCCACGTGCCCGGCAACGTGGCGTGCCGGGAGATCTTGCAGCAGATCGGCGATTACGCTCCGATCGACCTGACCCGGATGGAGAAACAGGCCAACATCACCCAGGTTCTGGTCGGCGGCGGCCCGGACATCGTCGATGCCGACACACCCTCGGTGGCCGCCGCGGTTAACGCCGGCGCCGATCTGAAAATCGTCGGCCAGTTCTACGCCAGTGTCGACCTGGTCTTCGCCGCCGACGTCGACAAGGTCACCAAGCTGGAGGACCTGACGAAGCCGGACGTGGTCTGCGGCATCAATACACCTGGCGATACAGTGCACGCCGTGCTGCTGGGTGTGCTGATGAAGCACGGCATCGACATCAGCAAGGTCAACATCGTCGCACTCGGCGGGTCGAGCGCGCGCATGCGGGCCTTGCTGGCGCATCGCGTCCACCTGGTGCCGATCCACGCCGACCAGGCGGGCGATATCGCCAAACAAGGCAACTACCAGGTGCTGATCAAACCCTGGAAAGAATACGATTTCTGGTCGAACGAAGTCTGGGCGGTGAACGGCAAATGGTTACAGGACCCGCTCAATCAGAAAGTCGTCGTCGACGTCATGGAAGCGCAACTACGCGCCAATCGTTCGGCGACCACAGATTTTTCCTGGTTCGCCGGCATGTTCCGCAAATACAGCAACGACCGTGACGCCGCGCACTGGCCGGACGATCGTATCCGTAACGAATGGACGTTGCTGGCACAGGAAATCAAAGCCTGGCCGGAGCCGATGCCGCTCGATCTCGCGTCCTTCAACAAAATGATCCCGATCTACCAGAAGGCCGGAATCGTTTCCGAAGGCGCCAGCTTCGACAAGATCATCGAACCCAAGTACCTGGCCGAAGCACAGAGCCGGATCGGGTGACCCAGGTCCTGGAACAGCGCCCGCCGGTCCAGCCGGCGGTGACGGCGCCCAAGCTGCGCACCACCCAACTGACCCGCCGCTTCGCCCAAGGCGGGCTGACAGTATTCGAGAACCTGTCCCTCGACGTCGCCAACCTGCAATTCGTTGCGATCATCGGCCCCAGCGGCTGCGGCAAATCCACTTTCCTGCGTATCCTGAACGGGCTCGACCAGGCCGATAGCGGCAGCATCGAGATCGACGGAAACCGCGTCACCGGCCCCGGCGCCGGACGAGCCATGGTGTTCCAAAGCTTCGATCTGTTCCCATGGCGAACGGCGCTGGAGAACGTGGCGTTCGGCCTGGAAATGCAAGGACGTCCGAAACGCGAGCGTCTCGAAATCGCCCGCCAGTACATCGACCTCGTCGGCCTGACCGGCTTCGCCCAGTCCTACCCGCACCAACTGTCCGGCGGCATGCAGCAGCGTGTCGGCATCGCCCGCGCTCTGGCGGTGCGCCCCGATATCTTGCTTATGGACGAACCATTCGGCGCGCTGGACCTGCAAACCCGCGACCTGTTGCAGGATGAACTGCTGCGGATCTGGCAGAACGACCGCAAAACAGTGCTGTTCGTCACCCACAGCATCGAGGAAGCGATCTATCTCGCCGACCGCATCCTGGTCTTCTCCCCCCGCCCCGCCCGCATCCAGCGCGACATCCAGGTCCCGTTCGCTCGCCCCCGAAAC
>NZ_LMUJ01000047.1:43208-55839 GCF_009765975.1 Acidisphaera sp. S103
TCCTGGCCATCCGCCGCGAAATCTGGGGCTTGCTGAAACACGGCGCCGGCTAACCCCAACCCACGCCCATGGGTCGCCCCCCTCCGTCATGCCGACGGCGGTCGGCATCCACGCCTTCGACAGGCAAAAAACGCTGACGGGCCTCACACCGAAGCCCGCACCATCGCCGCCCCCTTCTCCGCGATCATGATCGTCGGCGCATTCGTGTTCGTCGACGTCACCGCCGGCATCACCGAGGCATCGATCACCCGCAGCCCCTGCAACCCGTGCACCCGCAACTGGTCATCCACCACCGACATCGCATCCGGCCCCATCCGGCAAGAACAACTGGCATGGAACACCGTCGACCCGTTCTGCCGGACATACCCGAGGAACTCATCATCGGTCTGCACATCGGGTCCAGGCAGCGTCTCCGCCACCAGATACCGCGCCAGCGCCGGCGCCTGGAACCACGCCCGCACCCGCCGCAGCCCGCCGATCATCGCCCGCCGGTCGCGTTCGTCATCCAGATAGCGCGGATTGATCGACGGCTGATCCTCCGGCCGCGGCGAACGAGCCTCGACATGCCCCCGACTTAACGGCCGCATCTGCCACACCCCACTGGTCATGCCCGGTTCGTCCGCCAGCCGGCGCTTCGGCCCGGGCGCATAGCTGGCGGAGGCGAACAGCGCCTGCACATCCGGCGTCGCCGATTCCGGCAGGATCTTGATCGACGCCGTCAGCAGCGACGCCCCATAGGTCAGCAGCCCGCGCCCGGTCAGCACATAGCGCATCACCTCGCCAACCAGTCCCAGTCCGCGCGATTTCTCGTTCAGCGTCGCCACGTCCTTCACCTCGGCCGACACCCGGGCCATGAAATGGTCCTGGAAATTCCGCCCCACACCCGGCAGCCCATGCTGCACCGAAATCCCGACGCGCCCGAGATGCTCAGGATCGCCGACACCGGACAGTTGCAGGATATGAGGCGATCCGATCGCACCGGCGGACAGGATCACTTCGCCGGCGGCACCGACCCGCTCCATCTTGCCATCACGCGCAAACGCGACGCCCACCGCACGCTGCCCGTCGAACAGCACCCGATGCACCAGGGCGTTGGTCACGATCTGAAGATTCGGCCGCTTCTTCACCGGATTCAGATATGACCGCGCGGCGCTGGCCCGAAACCGCCCACCCCGAGTCTGCTGGATCCAGCCGACATGATCGCCCAACCCCGGGGTCAGGGCGTTCACGTCCTCCCGGTATTCCCACCCCATCTGCTTCCCGGCCTCCACCGCCGCTCGGCACAATTCCGGCCGGTCCCGCGTCGGCGAGGTAAACAGCGGCCCGCCCTTGCCATGGACATCGTCGGCCTGGCCCTCCCAGTTCTCAGCCTTCCTGAAGAACGGCAGCACATCGTCCCAGGACCAGCCGCGATTACCCAACTGCCCCCAGTGGTCGTAATCCTCGGGTTGGCCGCGGATATAGATCATGCCGTTGATGGCACTTGAGCCGCCCAGCACCTTGCCGCGCGGATACGAGATCGCCCGGCCGTTCAGCCCGGATTCCGGATCCGCCTTGAAGCCCCATGTCACGGACGGATGGTCCAGCATCTTCATATAACCGGCGGGAATATGCAGCATCGGATGCCAGTCGCGCCCGCCGGCCTCGATCAGGATGACCCGCGTGTTCGGGTTCTCGGTCAGCCGGTTGGCCAGCACGCAGCCGGCCGATCCGGCCCCGACGATGACGTAATCAGCTTGCATTCGCGTTTCCCCGTTTGTCGCGACCATCTAACGGTCGCCGCCGGATCGTGCCAAGATCGGCCACGGGAGGCAGGCACGATGGCACAGGCTGAAACCGAAACATTCGACGTCGCCTACCTGATCCTCAGCGGTACCACCACAGCCGCTCGTTGTCCGGACCTGCTGCACGGCCTCCTCGGATTGGGTTTTTCGACAGTCATCGCGATTCCCACACCCAACGCATCCCGCGTGATCGCCCCGCGCGAACTGGCCGACGTCACCGGCGCACGCCTGGTCGAGTCGTATTTCGACGCCGCCATCCGCCCGAGGCCACCCCGCGGCGTGGTGCTGTTCGCCCCCTGCGGCTTCAACTCGCTCAACAAACTGGCGCACGGCATCGCCGACACCCTGGCATTGTCCGTCGCCGCCGAGGCGATCGGCCGCCGCACCCCGGTGATCGTCGGCCCGTCATTGAACCAGCCGTTACTGGACCACCCGATCACCCGAACATCGCTGGCGACCCTGACCGGCTGGGGCGTCACGATCGTGCCTATGGCCGACGCAGGCGACGGCCCACGTCTCGCCCCCACGCCCCAATTGCTCGATGCGGTGCGTCCCCACGTTCGCGGGCATTGACATCCGGCGCGCCCACCGTATCCACGAGGCAACACACAGAAGGTCGAAGCCATGAACCTGACATCCGGACTTGTCGGCGCCGAGAAAACCGGCGCCATCGGCTGGCTGATCTGGGACAACCCCAGCAAGCTGAATGCCCTGTCTCCCGGCATGTCGGAGGACGCGCTGACCGTCATCGAGGCCTACGAAGCCGACCCCGCCATCAAGGTCGTGATCATGCGCGGCGCCGGCCGCAAGGCCTTCATCTCCGGCGGCGACATTAAGAGCTTCGAGACGACCCGAGCCGATCCCGAAGCCGCCCGCATCGCGCGCGAGGCCCCCGGCAAGCTGCGCCTGAAAATGCTGAACCTGGAGAAGCCGCTGATCGCGATGATCTACGGCTACTGCCTCGGCGGCGGCCTGGGCATGGCGCTGAACGCCGACCTGCGGTTCGCCTCCTCCGACGCCCAGTTCAGCGTGCCCGCGGCGTTGCGCGGCATCGCCTACGCGCCCGAGGGCCTGAAATCCCTGGTCGACCTGGTCGGCCCCAGCATCGCCAAGGACATCATGTTCTCCGGCCGCCGCCTGAAGACCGAGGAAGCCCTGCGCATCGGCTTGATCAACCGCGTGGTAGACGCCGAAACCCTGGAAGCCGAGACCATCGCCTACGCCGATACCCTGGCCGCCAACGCGCCTTTGTCAATCAAAGCGTCAAAATACTTCATCAACCAGCTAGGTCTGGAGCGCGCCCAGCGCGACGACGCGCGCATGGACGCCATGCAGCGCGAGGCCGAGGCCAGCGAAGACTTTAAGGAAGCCACCCGTTCGTTCATGGAGAAACGGAAGCCGGTGTTCGTCGGGCGGTAACGCCACACCGACCTCTCCCCGCCCGTCATGGTGAGCGCAGGCTCACCATCCACGCCTTCGGATGAGAGGCAATACCGAGCGCTGTTGACACCGACTGTTGGATGCCGTCATGGCCGGGCGCGCGCTGTGCGTGTCCCGGCCATCCGCGCTTCATCGGCTGGTGCGCGGATGGCCGGGAGACGCCGAAAGCAGGCTCCCGGCCATGACGTCAGCGGAAGGGTCAACGCAACGGCACCTGGCCTAAAAGGCGCGTATACTGGCATTCGCCAACGTACGAGATAGCGACCGGCAGAAAGTCGGATGTCACACAGGCTGGTATCATGCGCATCAACATCAATATCGACGACGCCCTCCTGACCGAAGCGATGGCGGCGACCGGTTTACCGACGAAGCAAGCAACGATCGAGGAAGCGTTGCGCCGCCTCGTCCACAGCCGCCGCCGGCAAGCAGCTTTTGCCGACATGGCAGGCCTCGGCTGGGAGGGTGATCTGGCCGCTATGAGGGAAGGCCGCGAACCAACGAGTCTGGCTTCTGATGGTTGATAACGGTCACTCCGCCGCTTGGCGTTGCTCCTCAGCCATCTGCCGCAACGCGTCGGCGCACATATCGACCTCATCCCCGTCCTCATCGATCCACACCAGCGCACGGCCACGTTCCGCCACCGCAAATCCATCTGGATCGGTCCCCAATACCGACAGGACACCACCGCGAGCGGCTATGGCGGCCAGATCGACCACACCCTGAAAACCATCCTCGAACGTCAGCTTCAGACGATGGCCGGGTAAAATCGCCGCGGCCTTGATCGTGTGCATGTCCATCATCCGATCTTTCCCGGTTTTTCACCCTGACGGCACCGAACCCACGCCAAGGCGAGACTATCCTGATGGTCCGCGGCCCAGGCTAATATTGTGCGGCGAAGGGCCGGTGAAAGCGATCCCGCCATCACTTCAAGGTCCGCGATCCGAACCAGCATCTCGTCGTCTCCAGCGACCGCATGGAAATGCGGCTGGTTCGTGATCAGAGTAATACAACCGGATCATCACCCCAGCGACGATAGCGACGATCGGCATCAGACCACCGCCACAGACGGCATCACATCCGGTCCATCACTCGATGGTCAAAACCCCCCTCAAACAATCCCCCGCGCCCGGAAATCCGCGATCGCCGCCGCATCGTACCCCAGTTCCCCCAGGATCGCATCCGTGTGCTGCCCCAGATCAGGCGTCGCCCCCAGCACCTCCGGCTGAGGATTATCCGTCAGGTTGATCGGCTGCCCCACCACCCGGATATCCCCCAGCTTCGGATGCTGCACCGCTCGAGCAATCCCCAGATGCTGCGTCTGGGGCTCCGCGAATACCCCGGCGATATCGTTGATCGGCCCACACGGCACCCCAGCCTTGTTGATCACTTCCAGCCAGTGCGCGCTCGGTTTCGTCCGCGTAATGGCACCAATCCGCTCATTCACCATCTTGCGGTTCTTCGACCGCAGCGCGCCATTGGCGAAATCCGGATCGGACAACGCCTCCTGCCACCCGATCGCCTTGCAGAACCGCTCCCACAGCCCCTGCCCCGACGCGGCAATATTGATGTGCCCGTCCGCTGTCGGGAACACCCCCGTCGGAATCCCGGTGGGATGATCGTTGCCGGCCTGTTTCGGCACCTCATGCGCCATCAACCAGCGAGACGCCTGGAAATCCAGCATGAAGATCTGCGCTTCCAGCAGCGAGGTATGCACCCACTGCCCCTTCCCCGTCTGCGCCCGCTGCATCAGCGCCAGCAGGATCGCCTGGGACAGGAAAATCCCCGCCGTCAGGTCGGCGATCGGAATCCCCACCCGCACCGGTCCCTGCCCCGGCAGCCCGGTGATCGACATCAGCCCGCCCATGCCCTGGGCGATCTGATCCACCCCCGGACGGGTCGCATCCGGCCCGCTCTGCCCGAACCCCGAGATGCTGCCATACACAATCCGAGGATTCACCGCCGCGATCGTATCGTAATCCACCTTCAACCGATACTTCACGTCGGACCGATAATTCTCCACCACCACGTCAGCCTTGGACGCCAACTGCATGAAGATCGCATGCGCCTCGGGCGTCTTCAGGTTCAGCGTCATGCCGCGTTTGTTACGGTGCAAGTTCTGGAAGTCGAACCCATGGCGGTTGCCGCCGACGACATCGCCCTTAGCCTCGCCGGGCGGCTCGATCTTGATCACGTCCGCACCCCAGTCCGCCAACTGGCGAACCGCGGTCGGACCAGCGCGGTGCGCGGTCAAATCGAGTACAAACAGACCCTTCAGCGGCAAACCAACCATCGTCCTACGCCCTTCCCGTCGCTGCGTCCCACCAGGGACAGACACCATCCATCCGCTGATAGTTACCGTCGATCACATGCAGCGGCTCTCGCTTGCCATCGGCCGCCGCTTTCAACCGCATATCCCTCGCCTTCTGCCGCTGATCCGCCGGCAGCCACGCCCGATCATGCCCCCACAGGCTGGGACCGACGGTCACCTCGGACGGCGTCCAGTCGCCCGGAGTCACCTCCTTCCCGCCCCACCCGTATTCCAGCATGAACCCACCCGGCGACCGCAGATAATACGACGTCACCGCATCGTTCGGATGCCGCCCCAGCGTCGTCGCGATTTTCTCCGGCTCACCCAGCGCGATATCATAGCCCTGCCCGACATCATCCAAGGAGAACAGCTCCACCATCAGATGATGCAGATCCTGCTTACCGGTTTCGATCAGCGCCACCGAGTGATGCCGCGCATTCGTATGCAAAAAATACGCTCGGAACGGCGTGGAGATGTAGTCGCTCACCCCAAACCCCAGCAGGTCCTTGTAGAACCCCAGAAGATCGTCGATCTCCTTGACGTGGAACACCACGTGTCCCATCCCCAGCGCCCCGGTCCGGAAGCCCGAGATCGACCGCCCTGGCCGGAACGGCTCGCTGGCAATAGCGGCGCCATGAAACGCCTCCAGATGGTTGCCGCCCGGGTCCTGGAAGCTGATCAGTTCCTTGACGAAACGCTGATCCGCCAGCGATTTCGGCTCATGCCGCACGGCGACCCCCGCGGCATCCAGCCGGGCCGCCAGCGCCTGCAACGCCGCCGCATCGGCGACCTCGAAACCGAAATAGCGCTCGCCCTCACCCAGCGACCGATCGACCACCAGCCGCTGAGACCGGTCATCCATCCGGAACGCCCGAGCGGTGTTGCCGCGCTCGATCATCTGCATGCCCAGCCAGTCGGTGGCGAAGGATGTCCAGTCGGACAAGTCCGACGCGCCCACGCCCATATAGCCCAGCCCACGGATTTCCATTGTTGCTTCCTCCGGTTCCCGGCCGCCTCGAGCCTCTGCTCGGGCAGCGAACCATAGCACCCGGCATCGCCCGCGCAATGGCGCCGGGACCGTCCGGCCCGTTTCATGCCCCTGTTCGAAAGGGAAATTGATCCGCGGCTGACGTGAACTTGTTCGCTGCAAGCATATTTCGGCACCAAGCGCGTCACATCTTACGTCCGAGGAATCGATGGAGCACCCCGTTGGCGTTTTCCCGACCGAACAGGCTCCGCCGCCGTCAACTGGCGACGCTCGCCGCGGCGGGCTTGCTGGCACGATGCGCGGCTGTTCCGCATATCGCTGGGCTGACGCCCCGCGAAGTCGCCCTGCCCAGGCATCCGGCCAAGCCCGGTGCGCCGACCATCAACGACACCGATGCCCTGCAACAGCAGTACGACCTTCAGCGCGGCCTGTCGGACAGCCCGATCGTCTTCGGCAATGCCGTCACCCTGTTGCCCAGCGGCACGGACGCATTCCAGGCCATCTTCAAAGCCATCGGCGGCGCCCGCGACAGCATCAACCTGGAATACTTCGTCCTCGCCGATGTCCAATCCGACGGCAAGCACCTTTCGGACGTGCTGCGGGACCGGCTGCGAGCCGGTGTGAAAGTGAACATGATCTACGATTCCTACGGGTCACAGGACACGCCGGGAACATTCTTCGATGCCATGCGGACGGCCGGTGCGAAGGTGGTCGAGTTCAATCCGGTCAACCCGCTCGCGACAAGAACCGGCTGGTCGCCGAACGATCGCGATCACCGCAAGATCACCGTCGTGGACGGGCGGATCGGCTTCACCGGCGGGGTCAATCTGGACACAGTCTACGAAAACCCGCCATCCGCCGGCGTCCCGGCTGACGGCGATACCAGCCACGCCTACTGGCGCGACACCGCGGTCCGGATCGAAGGTCCGGCGGTGGCCGACCTCCAAAAGCTATTTTTCGAGACCTGGAAGCACCAGAAGGCGCCCGCCGCCGATGCCGCCGACTACTTCCCGCAATTGGCACGCCAGGGTGTGCAGACCGTTCGCATCATCGGCAGCTCACCGGGTCGCAACGAGCCGCTCTACTACGCCTCTCTGCTCACCGCGGCCCGCAGCGCGCGCCGGCGGGTCTGGCTGTGCAGCGGCTATTTCCTGCCACCCCACCAGGAACGCCGGGAACTCGCCAGGATCGCCCGCTCCGGCATCGACGTCCGGATTATCGCGCCGGCATTCAGCGACATCCAGAGCACGGTCTATGCCGCCCGAGCGGCCTACGGCGATCTGCTGGACGCCGGCGCTCAGATCTATGAGGTGACGGACGCCGTCGTCCACGCCAAGCTGGCGGTGGTGGATGACACCTGGACCATGATCGGCTCGTCCAACCTCGATCGCCGCAGCGTCGTGTTCAACAACGAAGTCGATGCCGTCATCCTGGGCCACGACACCGCCGGACAGGTTGAAGCGGTCATGCAGCGCTACATGCAGGCCGCCCGTCAGGTGAATTTGGCGAGATGGAACCACCGCTCGCTCCAGGAGCGGCTGCGGGAGCTTGAGGCTCGGGTTTGGGAATACTGGATGTGATACCCCCGCTTGACCGCGCACGTCCGGATTGACCAAACTGTGCGCAACGGAACCGTCCAAGGGCTTACCCGCCTTTGGCGCCGCGACGTGTAGAAACAGCGACACCATGAAAGGGAGTGCGATGCCTCAGGTAACGCTGACGGTCAACGGCAAGCAGCACACGGTAGAGGTCGAAGGACGCACCCTGCTGGTCGAATTGCTGCGGGAAAAGCTGGGCCTGACCGGCACCCATGTCGGCTGCGACACCAGCCAATGCGGCGCCTGCGTGGTGCATGTGGACGGGATCTCGGTGAAGTCCTGCACCCAGCTCGCGCTGCAGGCAGACGGCACCGATGTCATCACCATCGAGGGCCTCGCCGAGGCGGACGGTACCCTGCACCCGATGCAGGAAATGTTCCGGGAACATCACGCCCTGCAATGCGGCTTCTGTACCCCCGGCATGGTGATGACCGCCATCGACCTCGTGCAATCGCATCCTGGCGGCCTTTCGGAGAAGGAAATCCGTGAAGGCCTGGAAGGGAACCTGTGCCGTTGCACCGGTTACCATAACATTGTGAAGGCGATCGCCGCCGCACATCCGTTGATGCACGCCAAAGCGGCCGAATAAAGCGCCGCCTCTACCGGGGAGTACTCCAATCATGGGCTTCGAGGGCATCGGCGCATCCGTCCGTCGGAAAGAGGACGTGCGCTTTCTCAGCGGCAAGGGCAACTACACCGACGACATCAACCGCCCCGGCCAGCTTTACGCGGTGATCAAGCGGTCCGACCGCCCGCACGCCACGATCAACAACATCGACGTAGCCGCTGCCAGTTCGGCCCCCGGCGTGGTGCGCGTGTTCGTCGGCGCCGACATGGCAGCCGAGTCGATCGGCGGCCTGCCCTGCGGCTGGCAGATTCACAGCAAGGACGGCTCCCCCATGGCCGAACCGCCGCATCCGGTGCTGGCCGTCGGCAAGGTGCGCCATGTCGGCGATCCGGTGGCGGTGGTAATCGCGGAATCGAAGCAGGCAGCGAAGAATGCAGCCGAACTGATCGACGTCGACTACACTGACCTGCCCGCGGTGGCGAACCTCACCGACGCTGTCGCCGGCGGTGCGGTGGAGGTGCATGACGGCGTCGCCGGCAACCTCTGCTACGACTGGGTGATCGGCGACAAGGCGGTGGTGGACGGCGTGTTCGCCAATGCCGCGCACGTCGTAAAACTCGATCTGGTCAACAACCGGCTGATCCCCAACGCGATGGAACCCCGGGTCGCACTCGGCGATTTCGATACCTCCTCGGGCGACTTCACCCTCTACACCACCAGCCAGAACCCACACGTGATCCGGCTGCTGATGGGCGCCTTCGTGCTGCACATCCCGGAGAACAAGCTGCGCGTGGTGGCACCGGACGTTGGCGGCGGCTTTGGGTCGAAAATCTATCACTACGCCGAAGAAGCGATCGTCACCTGGGCGGCCGGCAAGGTGCGGCGGCCGGTGAAATGGACCGCCGACCGCAGCGAGAGCTTCATGAGCGACGCGCACGGTCGCGACCACGTCAGCACCGCCGAGATGGCGCTGGATGCCGAGGGGCATTTCCTCGGCCTGCGCATCACCACACTGGCCAACATGGGCGCCTACCTGTCCACCTTCGCACCGGCGGTGCCGACCTATCTTTACGCGACGCTGCTCGCCGGCGTGTACAAAACCCCGGTGATCTACTGCAACGTCAAGGCCGTGTTCACGAACACCGTGCCGGTGGATGCCTACCGCGGCGCCGGCCGACCGGAGGCGACGTTCCTGCTGGAACGCCTGGTCGACGTCATCGCCCACGACACCGGGATCGACCGGGTGGAACTGCGGCGGAAAAACTTCATCCCGGCCGATGCTTTCCCGTACCAGACCCCGGTGGCGCTGCAATACGACAGCGGCGACTACCAGACGACTCTGCGCGTTGCTCTGGCGAACGCAGACTGGAACGGTTTCGAAGCCCGCCGCACCGCCGCCAAGGACCGCGGCAAACTGCGCGGGATCGGCATCTCCACCTACCTGGAAGCCTGCGGCATCGCCCCCTCCGCCGTCGTAGGCTCCCTAGGCGCTCGGGCTGGCCTGTATGAAGTCGCCGAAATCCGCGTCCATCCCACCGGTAGCGTAACGGTGTTCACCGGCACCCACAGCCACGGCCAGGGACACGAAACGACGCTGGCGCAGCTTGTTGTTAGTCAGTTGGGCGTGCCGTTCGACCAGGTCGAGGTCGTCCACGGCGACACCGCGAAAATCCCCTTCGGCATGGGCACCTACGGCAGCCGTTCGCTGGCCGTCGGCGGTTCGGCCATGGTCAAGGCGATGGACAAGGTGATCGCCAAAGGCAAGAAGATCGCCGCCCATCTGATGGAAGCCGCGGTCGAGGACATCGAGTTCAAGGACAACGTCTTCTCCGTCGCCGGCACCGACAAATCGAAGACCCTGACCGACATCTCCCTGGCCGCCTACGTCCCGCACAACTATCCCATCGAGGAACTGGAACCCGGCCTCGACGAAACCGCCTTCTACGATCCGAAGAACTTCACCTTCCCCGGCGGCTGCCACATCGCCGAGATCGAAATCGATCCCGACACCGGCGTGGTGGAGATGGTCAACTTCACCGCGGTAGACGATGTCGGCCGGGTGGTGAACCCGATGATCGTCGAGGGCCAGGTGCAGGGCGGCGTCGCCCAGGGGATCGGCCAGGCATTGCTGGAATCCGCGATCTACGATCCAAGCGGCCAGCTTCTGTCAGGGTCGTTCATGGACTACACGATGCCGCGGGCGAACGACATTCCGAACATGTCGGTGGCCACCGAAAACACCATGTGCACGCACAACCCTCTGGGGTCGAAGGGCTGCGGCGAGGTCGGCGCGATCGGCTCCCCGCCGGCGGTGATCAACGCCGTGGTGGATGCGTTGAAAGATTACGGCGTGCGACATCTGGATATGCCGGCGACCGGGGCCAAACTCTGGTCGATCATCCAGGCGGCGACGCCCCGCATGGCGGCGGAATAACTCAGGGCAAAGGGAAGATTACGATGTACGATTTTACGTATCAGAAGCCCGGCAGCCTGGCGGACGCGGTGAAGGTGCTGTCCGGCGATCCGGAGGCCAAGGCCCTGGCCGGCGGCCAGACCTTCATCCCGGTGCTGAAACAGCGGCTGAACAAGCCGACGACGGTGGTGGACCTGTCGAAACTCGGCCTGTCCGGCATCACCGTTTCGGGCGACAAGATCACCATCGGCGCGATGACCCGGCATGCCGATATCGCCGCCAACGCCGATATCAAGGCGAAGATCCCCGGCCTGGCGCACCAGGCGTCGCTGATCGGGGATGAGGCGGTGCGTCATCGCGGCACGATGGGCGGCTCGCTGGCCAACAACGACCCCGCGGCCTGCTATCCGTCCGCGCTGCTGGCGCTGGGCGGCACCATCAAGACCGACCGCCGGTCGATCGCCGCCGACGATTTCTTCCAAGGGATGTTCACCACGGCACTGGAACAGGGTGAGATCATCACCGCCATCGAACTGCCGATCCCCGAGAAGTCGGCCTACGAAAAATTCCGCAACCCGGCGTCCCGTTACGCCATCGTCGGCGTATTCGTGGCGAAATTCCCATCCGGCGTGCGGCTGGCAATCACCGGCGCCGGCCAGGGCGGCGTGTTCCGCCACACCGAGATCGAGAACGCGCTGTCGGCCAACTTCGCCCCCGACGCCATCAATGGCATCGTCACCCCGCCGGACGACCTGAACAGCGACATCCACGCCAGCGCCGAGTATCGGGCGCATCTTGTCGGCGTGGTGTCCAAGCGGGCCGTCGCCAAGGCGACATAACCACCCACCGCCGCGTCAAACCCGATCGGGGTCGACGCGGCGGGTGGCTTTCCGGTAGGTTATCGACCATGGACACCGTGCTGGACCGGCCATGGACCACAGGGCACTTCCTCGCCTGGGAAGACAGGCAGGAAGGCAAGCATGAATTCGACGGACAGCAGGTCATCCCGATGACCGGCGGCAGCCTCGCGCACCAGCGCATCATCGCCAATCTATGGCTGTCCCTGACGACCCTGCTCGGCGGCCGAGCGCTGATGGCCGTGCAGGAAATGCGCCTCCGCGCGGGCACCCGCGTCCGCTACCCGGATGTCCTGGTCTGCGCCGATCCGCTCGACCAGACGACCCGCACCCTGACCGACGCAGTTGCGATCTTCGAGGTGTTGTCGGGCGACACCGCCACCACCGACCGCATCGACAAACTGATCGACTACGCAGAACTGCCGTCCCTGCGCTGCTACGTCCTGCTGGAGCAGACCCAGGTAGGTGCCACGCTGCTGACCCGCGAACCGAACGGCCCCTGGACCGCCAGCGCACACACCGACGGCGCCCTGGTCCTGCCAGGCCTCGACATCGAGCTGCCCCTCGCCGCGCTCTACCAGGGGCTGACCTTCCCCACCCAAGGGCTCGCCGGGAAATAAACGCATCGTCCGGCGAGCACCGCCGGCCTCTCATCGTCATGGCGGGCGAAGGCCC
>NZ_LMUJ01000047.1:55946-56670 GCF_009765975.1 Acidisphaera sp. S103
GCGCCTGCCATGACGGGACTTAGCGACCGGGCCAAAACAGAAGCCTTGTTTATCCCTGAAACCTAGGCTCACGGCTCGCTTGCGATCAGGCCCAACAAGCCTACCATGCCGCATGATCGAACTGTCCCCCCTGGTCGCGTCTCCCGGCGCATCCTCCCTACCCTATTTCGATCCCGCCTTCCCCGATCGCCAACTGACCCTCCACGCCGCCCGCCCCACGGCCTGGCATCCCGGCCTGCCCGTCCTGTTCATCCACCACGGCGTCGCCCGCAACGGTCGCGACTACCGAGACTACTGGCTGCCGCACGTCGATGCGGCCAACACCCTCGCCATCGCCATCGAATTCCCCGAGGCAACCTTCCCCGAATACCTCTGGTACAACTTCGGCAACCTGCACACCGCCGGCGGCACCCCCAACCCGCGCGAGCAATGGACCTTCGGCATCGACGAACGTCTGTTCCAAGCGCTGCGCCACCAGGGGATCACCACCGCGCAGCGCTACGGCCTGTTCGGCCATTCCGCCGGCGGCCAATACGTCCACCGCATGCTGTCGTTCGGCTACCGCGACCACGTCGCCGTCGCGGTCAGCGCCAACGCCGGCACCTACGCCATGCCGGACCTGGCGGTCGACTGGCCCTGGGGCCTGGGCGCCACCGACGTTACCCAAGACCACCTGCGCACCCTGCTGGCCTTCCCGCTAACCGTCATGGCGGGCACCCCCGAC
>NZ_LMUJ01000047.1:56917-77469 GCF_009765975.1 Acidisphaera sp. S103
CCGCTGTCCCTCTGATCACCGAGGCACTTCACCGAACCGTGTGATACCCCCCTTGGATTGAGACCCGTTTACGGCCTAACCTCACGATCTCAAAAAAACACGGGGGCTGAACGAATGAAGCGACGGACGGTACTCAAGGGCGCTGCCGCGGTCTCCGCCGTGCTCGCCGCGCCACGGATCAGCCGCGCGGATGGGCCGAAAACGGTGAACTTCTGCCCGCAGGCCGACCTGACGTCGCTCGATCCGGTGTGGACCACCGCCGATGTCACCCGCAACTATTCGCTGGCGGTCTACGACACGCTGTACGGCTACGACGCCCAGTTCCAGATCCAGCCGCAGATGGTCGAAGGCCACAAGGTCGAGGACGACGGCAAGACCTGGGAACTGACCCTGCGCGACGGGCTCAGCTTTCATGACGGGCAGAAGGTCCTGGCCAGCGATTGCGTCGCCAGTATCCAGCGCTTCGGCAAACGCGACCCGTTCGGCGAGGCGCTGATGAAGCGGGTGCAGGAGATTTCCGCCCCATCCGATACGGTGATCCGCTTCAAGCTCGACAAGCCGTTTCCGCTACTGCGCAATGCCTTGGCCCAGGTCTATTGCGTCATGGTGCCGAACCGGCTGGCGCAGACCGACCCTTTCAAGCAGATGCCGGAAGTGGTCGGCAGCGGCCCGTTCAAGTTCGTGGCCGATGAACGTATCCCCGGTTCCCGCTCTGTCTTCGCCAAGAACACCGCCTATGTGCCACGCAAGGACGGCGTCGCCAGCTTCAACGCCGGTCCGAAGATCGTCAATGTCGATCGGGTGGTGTGGAACTTCATCCCTGACCCGGCCACGGCATCCGCCGCGCTGCAGCAGCGTGAGATCGACTGGTGGGAAAATCCTTCGCTGGACCTGCTGTCGCAGATACGGACCTACAAAGACGTTGTGGTGACGGTGAAGGACCGTACCGGGGAAATCGGCTGCCTGCGGTTCAATCAGTTGAACCCGCCCTTCGACAATGCCGCGATCCGCCGCGTGGTCATTGCCGCGATGGACCAGAAAGAGGTCATGGAAGGTGTCTCCGGCGCGGAACCGTCACTCTACAAAACCGATGTCGGCCTGTTCGTGCCAGGAACGCCGATGGCCAGCAAGGTCGGCGTCGAAATCACCCGCGGCCCCAAGGATTATGCCAAGCTGAAGAAGGACCTCGCAGCGGCCGGCTATAACGGTGAAAAGATCGTCGTCCTCGCCGCCTCCAACTTTCCGACGATCTGGGCGGAGGCGCAGGTCGCCAACGACATCCTGACCAAGACCGGCTTCAACGTCGATCTTCAGGCACTCGATTGGGGAACGGTGGTCCAGCGCCGCGCCAGCCGGGAACCGCTCAGCAAGGGCGGTTGGAACATCTTCTACACCTACCTGGGCGGCTTCGGTAACATCTCCCCGGCACCGAATATCGCGATCCGCGGCAACGGCACCTCCGCATGGTTCGGCTGGCCGACCAATCCGAAGATGGAGGGACTCTACAGCGCGTGGTTTGAGGCACCGGATCAGGCGGCGCAGCAAAAAATCTGCGAGCAGATGCAGATCGCCTTCTGGCAGGACCCAACCTACGCTCCACTTGGCATGTATGATCAACCCACCGCCTATCAAGGTTACATGCATGACGTCCCGGACGGCTGGCCACAGTTCTATGGATTGAAGAAGACCATTTAGCGCCCGATGACACACCCCGGCACGTCCCCTGATGACTCGCTGCTTGCGATCCGAGACCAGTATCTCGCACCAAGTCTGCTCGCCCCGTTCGCGGACGATATGGCGCGGCGACTGTCCCGCATCAGCACGGGGCCGTTGCTGGAAACGTCAGCCGATACCGGCGTCCTGACACAGGCGATCGCATCGGCGATGTCGGCTGGCCTGACCATCATCGCCACCGATCCATGCATGGAGATGGTCGAGCATGCCTCGACGAAACCGGGCATGGCGCGGATCAACTGGCAAACGGCCGATCCGCATGCGTTGCCGTTCGCGGATGCGACATTCGGGATCGTGACCTCGCATTTCAGCGTTTCCAGCATGCCCGACCGCGTCCAGGCATTCCTGGAAGCCAGGCGGGTCATGAAACAGGGGGGCCGTTTCGTTTTCAGCGTGCCGGGGCATCTGCGGCACAATCCCGCCGCCGACTGCCTGCAAGACGTCATGGACACGTTGTTTCCGATCAATCCGCCTAGGTTCGTGGCGCATGTCTTTCATGGCTACGCCGACAACGAAGCGGTCGATGACGACCTGACGGCGGCCGGGTTTACCGATGCGATCTACACGACGGTGGCGTTGCCCTATGCGGCAGCCTCGGCGCGCGATGTCGCGATGGGTTACTGTCGCGGCACGCCCCTCCGCATGGAAATCGAGGCACGCGCGCCGGGCGAGACCGAGCGGGTAACACGAGCCGCCACGGCGGCGCTGGAACGGCGGTTTGGGACAGGCCCGATCGCCACGACCATGCGCGCGCACGTCGTTTCCGCCTCCGGATGACCCGGACTGTCGTAATCGGCGGCGGCGTGGTTGGTCTCGCCTGCGCCATTGAGCTGCTGCGCGACGGCCACGCGGTCACGGTCGTCGAACCCGGTGTTCCGGGTGGCGAGCAGGCCGCCAGTTATGGCAACGGCACGCTGCTCAATCCAAGTTCGGTCGTTCCGATGTCGTCGCCAGGGCTGTGGAAGAAGGTGCCCGGTTATCTGATGGACCCGCTGGGTCCGCTGACCATCCGCTGGTCCTATCTGCCGCGCCTGTTGCCCTGGCTGCGGCGCTTCGTGCAGGCCGGATCCACCCCGGCGAAAGTCGCCGCCACCGGACGCGCCTTGCAGCCGCTGCTGGCGAACGCCCCGGCGCTGCACCGCGCCCTGGCCGAGGAAGCCGGCGTCGCCGAACTGATTACCCGCCAAGGCGTATTGTTCGCCTTCCCCGACCGCTCGGCGTTCGAGGCTGAGGCACTGTCATGGAAAACCCGCCGCGACAACGGCGTGAAATGGCTGGAACTGGACGCCGATGAACTGCGCCAGCGGGAGCCGACGCTGGACCGCCATTACACGTTCGCCGTGCTGATCGAGGAAAACGGCCAGTGCCGTGACCCCGGCGCCTATGTCGCCGCCCTGGCCGCCCATGCGGTTGCGCAGGGCGCGCAAATCGTCCGGTCGGGTGCGACCGGGTTCCGGATCGAGGCTGGACGACTCCGCGCAGTGACGACTCGCGATGGTGAGGTGGCGTGCGACAAGGCGGTGATCGCCGCCGGCGCCTGGTCGAAGGTGCTGGCCGCCGCGGCGGGCGACAAGGTGGTCCTGGAAACCGAACGCGGATACCACGCGGTGATCTCCGATCCGGGGATCGAGCCGCGCTATCCGATGATGCCGAGCGACGGGAAAATGGCGTGCGTCATGACGCCGGCCGGACTGCGGCTGGCCGGCCAGGTGGAACTGGCGGGACTGGACGCCGCCCCGAACTGGAAGCGGGCCGAGGTGCTGCTGGCGTTTGCTCGCAAGGTCTATCCGGGGTTGCCGGCTGATCTGCCGCCGGAACGGGTGAAACTATGGATGGGCCATCGGCCGTCGACGCCGGATGGCCTGCCCTGTCTCGGCCTTGCCTCGGGATGCGCTGACGTCGTGCATGCCTTCGGGCATGGCCATGTTGGGCTGACAGCGGCGGCAACGACTGGGAAAGTCGTGGCCGCCCTGGTCGCCGGACGGCCGCCGCCCTTCGACCTGGCGCCCTACGCGGCGACGCGGTTCCGCTAGCCTCTCATACCAACCCACGTTGCGTCGGC
This sequence comes from Acidisphaera sp. S103, assembly GCF_009765975.1. Classification (GTDB taxonomy): domain Bacteria; phylum Pseudomonadota; class Alphaproteobacteria; order Acetobacterales; family Acetobacteraceae; genus Rhodopila. The sequence goes on from NZ_LMUJ01000047.1 coordinate 60,714, forward strand.
CCTTCGGCACTTCGTGCAACCGTCATGGTCGGCGAAGGCCGGTCATCCACGCCTTCCTCGTATCCTGAGCCACCCCAGTCACGTCTCCAGCACCAGCAGCCCGTATCCGGTGGTCAGCGGCGCGGTGTAATTCCGGTGCACCCGCTTCACTGTCCCACCCAGCGCGCCTCGCATCGCCAGCCACATGATCATCTCGACACCCTCGGTGCCGCCGCGTTCCATGTATTCCTGGATCGACAATTCCGACAGGCCGGCGGGATCGGTCTCCAGCCGGTCCATGAATTCGTTGTCCCACGCTTCGTTGTGCCGTCCGAACCCGGCGCCGTGCAGTTGATGCGTCAGCCCGCCGGTGCCGAACACGACGATGCGCTTGTCCTTCGGATAGGACTCGATCGCCCGCCGTAACGCCGTACCCAGCCGGAACAAACGCCTGGCGGTCGGGATTGGATGCTGGATGACGTTCACCGCCAGCGGAACGACCGGGATCGTCCAGTTCGTATCGGTCAGCAGCGGCAGAAACGACAGGATGCCATGATCCACCGACATTTCCTGGCAGATCGTCGGATCGAACTCGTCTTCGATCAAAGACCGAGCCAGATGCCACGCGAAATCGGGATCGCCCGGCAGGTCGGGCAGCGGCCGCTTGCCCCATCCCTCATCCGCCTGGGCATGCACCGCGCCGACACCCAGCGCAAAGGTCGGGTACGCGTCAAAGAAGAACTGGTTCACATGGTCGTTGTAAACGATCAGCAGCAGGTCCGGCTTGACATCGGTCATCCATTGACGCGCCGGAACGTAACCCTCGAACAGCGGAGCCCACAGCGGCTCCTTCTGCTGCCCTTTGTCCCATGCGACGCCGATCGTGGGGGCGTGCGATGTGCCGATGCCACCTACAAGAGTCGCCATGGTCAGTGCCCTTTCCCGCTGGTGTGCAAACCGATCTGCGGCAGCGTATGACCCACCGCCGCGCCGATCCGCAGCAGCAAATAGATGCTGGCGCCGTACTCCATCAGCGCCTTCCAGTCGCGCTGCCGGACAAGCTCGATTTCCTCGTCCGAACAGCCGATGGCCCGCATGTAGCCCGCCTCATCCGCCTGGAACTGGGCGCGAGTCACCGCCGAACCAAGCGTTTTGGCCATCTTGTTGATGTGGTAGCTCTTCGCCGATCGCTCCCCGGTGAAGACGTAAGAGCCGGCTATGACGTCATCCATGGCGGCCTCCCTGATGCTTTGTTGCGCACCGTGCCCGGAAATCCGCGATCAGTCCAGCGTTACCCGATAGGACCAGACCGCCACCACCGCGACCAGCAGCGTGAACAGCGCGATCGGCCACACATCCGGCGCGATGGCGGCGAACCCGTTGCCCTTCAGCAGGATGCCGCGCACGATCCGCAGGATATGGGTCATCGGCAGCAACTCCCCCGCCCACTGTGCCCAGATCGGCATCCCCTTGAACGGAAACATGAATCCGGACAGCATGAACGACGGCAGCAGCATAAACTGCGCCATCTGGATCGCCTGCATCTGGTTCCGCGCGACGGTCGAGAACGTAATCCCCAGCGCCAGGTTGCTGGCGATGAACAGCCCCAGCGCCAGTCCCAGCAACGGCACCGACCCGCGCACCGGCAGCCCGAACACCACCACCGCAATCGCCACGATCAAAACCACCTGCACGTAGCCGATCGCGATATACGGCACCACCTTGGCCAGCATCACCTCGATCGGCCGCACCGGCATCGCCAGCAAATTCTCCATCGTCCCCCGTTCGGTTTCCCGCGTAATGGACAATGTCGTAACGAACAGCGTCGAGATCGTCAGCACAATACAAATCAGTCCCGGAACAATATTCAACACCGTCAACTGCTCGGGATTGTAACGAGCATGCAGTTGAAACTGAAACGGAGCCTTCCCCGGCGTGGACCGCATCGACGGCGGCAAATCCCTGTCCAGCGCGGTCGTCAGCGCACCCAACGCCGCCGCCGCATTGCCGATCGCCGTCGGATCGGTCGCATCGGCATCCATCAGCACCGAAGGTTGTTCTCCCCGGTCAACCGAACGATCGAAATTCGGCGGAATATTCACCACAAATAGAAGATCGCCATCGGCCAGCTCACGTTCGGCCTCCGCCTCCGACGACAATTCCCTGATATCGTAATAACCCGTGTTCTTCAACGCCGCGACCAAAGATCGTTCGTACACCGAATGTTCCGCCGTCAACAAACCAGTCGGCAAATGCTTGGGATCGGCGTTGATGGCATAGCCGAACAGGAACAGTTGCATGACCGGCAGCGCGATGATCATCCGCAGCGTGAACGGGTCACGCCGGACCTGGATCCATTCCTTACGCAGCACGGCAAGGAACCGCCAGAACGAAAACCCGTTCATGTCTGGCTCAGCATATGAATGAACACATCCTCAAGGCCGGGCGGAACCTCCCGCCAGACCAGCGCCGGATCGACCGACCGCGTCGCCGCCTCTAACGCCGAGCGGTCCATCCCGGCGATATGCAGCGCCGACCCGAACACCGCCGCCGACTCAACGCCCACCATCCCGCGCAGCGCCTTCGCCACATGATCGAGGTTCGGACCCGTCGCCGCCAGCGTCACCAGCCCGCTGCCCTTCGCCACCTCATCCGGCGTTCCCTGCACCACCAGCTTGCCATCCGACAGATAGACGATCCGCCCGCAGCGCTCCGCCTCATCCATATAATGTGTCGATACCAGAACAGTCAGCCCGTCGGCCGCCATATCGTGGATCAGGTCCCAGAACTCCCGCCGAGCCTTGGCATCGACACCGGCCGTGGGTTCGTCCAGCAGCAGCAGCTTCGGCTTGTGCAGAACGCAGGCGGCCAGCGCCAGTCGCTGCTTCCAGCCGCCAGACAACTGACCAGCCAACTGATCAGCCCGATCCGCCAACCCCATCCGGTCGATGATCGCCTTCACCGCCGCGTGCCGGTTGTCGATCTCATAGACCGCGGCAACAAAATCCAAGTTTTCGCCGACCGTCAGATCCTCATAGAAGCTGAACCGCTGCGTCATATAACCGACCTGCAGGCGGATCCGAGGTGCATCCCGGATGATGTCCAGCCCCAAACACGTCCCGCCTCCGCCGCTCGGTTTCACCAGCCCGCACAGCATCCGGATGGTGGTCGTCTTGCCGCTGCCGTTGGCGCCCAGGAAGCCGCAGATCTCGCCCGCCCGCACCGCCATCGTCAGGCCATCGACGACCTTCCGGGCGCCGTAGCTCTTGTGCAGGTCGTGGACGTCGATGACCAGGTCGTCGGTCATGGCGCACCAGCCGGCCGCACCTCGATCGGCTGCCCCGGGTTGAGCAACACCGCCTGCTCGCGCGACGGACGCGCCTCGACCAGGAAGACCAGCTTGGCCTTGCTCGACTCGCTGTAGATCAGCGGCGGCGTATATTCCGCCTGCGGCGAGATAAACGATATGCGAGCGGACAGAGCGGCCGCACAGCCGTCGCAGGCCAGCGCCACACGGTCACCGAGATGGATCGTCGAGAACTGCGCCTCCGGAACGAAGAACCGCACGAAAATGTTCCCCGGCGGCAGCAGCGACACCACGGGCGCGCCCGCCGTCATCGTCTCCCCCGACCGCGCCATCACGTCGGCCACCCGAGCCGCCACCGGTGCGGTGACACGGCGCTGCGCCAGCCGCCACTCGGCCATCGCCAGGGCAGCGCGAGCGGCCGCAACCGACGAGACCTGCGCCTGGATTTCACCCACCCGACCCATTGGCGCCTGCGCCTGTGCCAGCGCCGCCCGCGCCGCATCGACCTTCGCCTGAGCCGACAAATGATCGGCTCGGAACTGATCGACGCTCTGCTTCGACACACCTCCCATCGGAAGCTGCGCCTCACCCCTGGCCAGGTCTGTCGTCGACCGGACCAGCGTCGCCTGAGCGTCCGCCAGATTGGCCTCGGCCTGCGCGATCTCGGTCGGTTTGCCGCCGTTCTGAAGATTGGTCAGTTGGTCCTGCGCCTGTTTCAGCGTTTGCGCGGCCTGATCGCGCGCCGCCCGGTCGTCGACGTCGTCCTGGGTGAACAACAGCGCGCCGGTCTGAACCGCATCGCCCCGAACCACGGCAACCGAGGTCAACAGCCCTGCCTGCGTCGGCCCCACCTTGACGAAATCAGCCTCCGCATAGCCCTGCCACATGACCGGTGGCGGCCGGCGGGTGGACCACCACCACCCGGCACCAGCGCCCGCCCCGATCAGCAGCACGATCACCAGCAGAAGACGTCTCGTCACATCAGCCAATCCCCTCGCGTGTCACCGATAACCGGGAATGAAGGTTTTCCGATGGCAGATCACGCAGGATTGCCGGTCAGGCCGGCCGCGCGCCGATCTCGCCCGATCAGCGCCAGACCCTCCGCCACCGACACGAACTCGCCGCCGCCGACAACCTTCGGCGCCCCGAACCGAGCGGTAAACAACCCACGCACCGCCGGAACCAGGGATGTGCCGCCAGTCAGGAACACCCGGTCGATCGCATCTGCCGTCAGACCGGCCCTCGCCAGCGCCGCATCCACCGTCTCGGTGATCCGCGCGATGTCGGGCGCGATCCAGTGCTCGAAATCTGTCCGGCTGATGGTCTCCTCGATCGCGAAATCGGCGTGGCGGAACCGCAGCACCGCGGTCTCGGCCCGCGACAAGTCCGCCTTCACCCCGGATACGGTCCGATACAGCTCATACCCAAGCTCGTCGCGGATCAGCCGCAGCAACGCGCGCAGCCGGTCGGGATACTTCGCGGTCCTGGCGACCGCCTCGATATCGCGCATGGTCTTGGGCGCGCGCATCAGCGACAGACGGTGCCAGCGGGCGAAGCTGGAGTAATACTCCGGCGGCACCGGCAAATCCGTGCCGCCCGGCCGATACGTCGTACCCTTCCCCAGCCGAGGCGACACCACGTGATCCATGATCCGGAAATCGAACGAATCGCCGGCGATCCCGACGCCGGCATGCCCCAACGCCGTCACCGGCCGCGCGCTGCCCGGCTCGAACCGCATGACCGAGAAATCGCTGGTGCCGCCGCCGAAATCCCCGATCAGCACGGTAGCCGGCGCCTCCAAGCCACGCGCAAAGCGATACCCCGCCGCCTCCGGCTCCAGCGCGGTGTGGATGCCGCGCCATCCGGCGGTGGCATAGGAACCGATCAGCCGCTCCTCCCCCAGGGCATCGTCCGCCGTCTCCCCCGCGAACCGCACCGGCCGGCCGGCGACCAGCACGGCATCGCTCGGTGCCGGCAGGATGGCACCGAGGAACAGCCCGATCAGCCCCTCCAGCGTGAACGGGCGGCCGAAGACCCGGGTCTCGGTGAAGCTGCGCTGCGCCAGGTAGGATTTCAGCGACATCATCAGCCGGCTTTCCAGCGGATCGTCGAGGTAAGCCTCGATCGCCGCAGGACCGACCGCGTGGCGCAGCAGGATGTTGTTCTGCGCGCCGTCGTTCCAGAAGCACAGGACGGAGCGGATCACGTCCATCTCCGCCGTACCGAATGTGTGCCGGACGGTCGTGACCGATCCATCCGGTTGCAGCGAGGTGACGACGGTGTTGGTTGTGCCGAAATCGACGCCGATGACCGTCATGCAAGCCGCCCGTCCGCGAAAAGGGGCGCTTCGGACCACAGATGCGGTCCACATGCAAGGGCGCTGTCAGCCCCCGGTCATTTGTTCCGGTGCTCCCGGAAGTCCGTGACCGGACCGACGAACGGATGCAGGAACTGCCCGATCATGCCGCCGGGCACCGGCTTGATCGTCCCGTACCGGACCGGCCAGCGATCGGCCGGCAGATGCCAGGTGCCGAACAGCAGGTCGAACAACGGCGTGTGCGCGGTGTAGTTTTTGTCGATCGCCTCGGCATCCGACGCATGGTGCCAATGGTGGAACTGCGTGGTGACCACCACATACCTCAGCCACCCCACGTTCATCTTGATATTGGAATGGATCAGCACCGACTGGACACTGATGAAGATCAAGTAGGCGAAGATCGTATCCTGGGGAAAGCCCAGCAGAAACACCGGGACCAGCACGAAGGCTCGGGTCACCAGCGGCTCGAAGAAATGCAGCCGGGACCCCGACAGCCAATCCATGGCCTCAGGCGAGTGGTGAATCGCATGGATACGCCACAAAAACGGCACCTCATGATAGGCTCGGTGGGACGCGTATTCGACGGCATCGGCGGCGAGGATGACCAGCACGAACCGCAGCACCCCCGGCAGGGCGACCACATGCGCCTGGACCCAGGGATTGACCGCCCAGCCGAAATAATCGTGCGCGAAATGCGTCGAAACCACCAGGAACACGCCGATTGCCAGGTGGTTGACGCCGAAATAACCGAGGTCCAGCCGCCACCCTTCCCGCAACGGCAACTGGTCCGGCCGCACCCTCGGGAACGCGAACTCCAGGAAGACGAACGCGACGCCGGTGAAGAACAGGTCGAGTACCAGCCAGTCGAGGCCGAAATAAAACCGCGGCTGGGCAAAATCGGTATAGTGGACGTATGGCCCGCCCAGCAGCATCGCCAGGAACAGGCCGCTCAGCCCGATCGCCACCCGCAACCGAGGCCCGCCCAGCATCAGCGAAAGCACGCCCAGCCCCGCGCCGATCACCATCGACACCGCCAGGACCAGCCGCAGCAGTTCCACATCGTAATGCGGCCGAAGCTCCGGTGTCGTCAGGAAGGCCGGGAAGCGAAGGCACAACACCGCCGCGACGCTCAGGATGCCGATCGCCGCGCACAGGAAGCTGCCAATCCGGCCCTCGCCGATCCGTGGCCTGACATTCGCGTCCGAGGGTGGGTTCGCTTCCGACATGCTGCGCGTCCTTTGCCGCCACAATCGCCACTATGCGAAAAGTTCATCAAACGACAACCTGCCATCCAGCTTGGAAGGCAAACGGTTTCCAAAACAGGGGACACAGAAGCCATTTATATACAGAATATTTTCCTGCATACTTACGGGTAGCAGAAACTAGTGGCACGGTGCGGAATGGGCACCGTCCCGGTGCATACTGTCTGGCTCTTGCGGCGTCGACAGGCGAAAAGAAAGCGATTCAACACAGATTACGCGGATGAAGGGCACAGATTACACGGACGGGATGGTTATCGCGCGAGGCGCCCTCTTCGCCGTCCTGTCATGCTTCGGCCCAAGAAGCCGGACTGCATGCCTCTTCGTGAAATCCGTGCCCTTCATCCGCGTAATCTGTGTTTAATTCTTACTCGCTCGTCTATGGCGTACCCCCCAATCGCCTTCAGAAACACAGTGATCTCTCGGCGCTTCAACTGGCTATCGCAGCGCTGCCTGTCCCAACGACCCCACCCTGGCGCCCGGCGCAACGCGCGCCCATAATCGCCGGGAACCCAACATCGGAGGCATCATCCAATGGCAACGCAGCCAAAACTCGAACATCGTCCGCTCGGCAAGGGCGGGCTGTCCGTCTCCGCCGTCGGCCTGGGATGCATGTCGCTGTCCGGCGTCTACGGCGCCGCCGACGATGCTGTCTCGGAAGACCTGATCCGCCATGCCATCGACACCGGCGTGGACCACCTCGACTCCTCCGATATGTACGGCTGGGGCCATAACGAAGAGGTGCTCGGCCGAGCCCTGAAGGGCCGCCGCGACGGTGTTATAATCGCGACCAAGTTCGGCCAGACCCAGCGCCCCGGCCAGTCGAACGGCGTCAACGGCCGCCCCGAGTATGTCGTCGAAGCCTGTGAGGCCAGCCTGAAGCGCCTGGGGATCGACGTCATCGACCTTTTCTACCAGCACCGCGTCGACCCCGCTGTCCCTGTCGAGGACACCGTCGGCGCCATGGCGAAACTGGTGCAGCAGGGCAAGGTCCGCTTCCTCGGCATGTCCGAGGCCGCCCCCGACCGTGTCCGCCGCGCCCATGCGGTGCATCCGATCGCCGCGGTGCAGACCGAATACTCACTGCTGTACCGGGAAGAAGCCGAGGAAACCCGCAAGCTGACGAAAGAACTGGGGATCAGCTTCGTCGCCTACTCCCCGTTGGGCCGCGGCTTCCTGACCGGCGCCATCAAGAGTTTCGCGGATATCGATGGCCGCCGGTCGGCGCATCCTCGGTTCCAGGAGCAGAATTTCGACCACAACCGAGCGCTGGTGGCGAAGATCGAGGCTATCGCGGCCGAGAAATCCTGCACCCCCGCCCAGGTCACCCTGGCCTGGCTGCTGGCCCAGGGACCGGACGTGGTTGCGATCCCCGGCACCCGCAGGGCCGATCGGTTGGACGAGAATATCGGGGCCCTGAAGGTGAAGCTGTCGGCCGAGGACGTGGCCAAGATTTCCGCCGCCGTGCCGGTCGGTGCGGTCGCCGGCACGCGTTACCCCGCCGGCGGCATGGCCGGCGTATTTATCTAAGGCAAGTCTGTAAACGGGCGGGCAGATGTCCGCCCGTTATGTCTTGCGACGTCCGGCAGCCAATAGCTGTTCGCCGCGCTGGCGAGGTTCTGCGCCGTTTCATAAGACATGCGGATACATGCGGATCGAACTGCGCGAACGTCAGCACAGCCTTGGCGCGACACCCGTCGACGAGACTCACAGCCTGGACGAAGGGATGGCCATGGCGGGCCAAATTGGCGTCTCGCGCGGTCGCATGTCGGGTCCTAACCCGCCAATGTCGGTGCACAGGGCCCACCTTCGACTGAGCACGCAACGACTGAATACCGCGATCAATGTCTGGCCCGCCATGATACGGCGTTACATCCTCCTTGGCGGCCTGCCCCAAGGTTCACGTGGAATAGTGCGACCGGGAACTCGTCATCCGACAAACGATCGCGGATCCCTCTGGGCAAAGGGCAACACCGCCTGGCTTTCGATCGCGCCGGAGGAACCGTGTGCCGCTGGAGGCGGCGTAATCGACGGCTTAACAGCTTACAGAAAGAGGCTGGACGATCCAGCAGGCTGCCATATAAAGGGTACTTCCGGGTGACATGACCCCGATGCGGTACCCAAATCGCATTGCATGGGGTTTTTTCAAGATCTATTAAGCCCGCTGGCAGCCAAGATTGTCGTTGCTGTACCGGCACATATGCAGCTGTGGGGGAGAAGGCTATTGAGGGGGCATGTTCTTTTTCTTGTGCCTTATGCTATTCTTTATTGACGGCTTAAGACAAGTTGTGTCATGTTAACGTCGTATGAAAAAGAGATTGATCAGATCAGGGCGCTCGTTCATGCTCCAGCCCGTCCCCCTAAAGCCTGTTGATACTCTGTTTCCTACGTCGCTCAACGGTTTTCCCATGTGTTTGCGCTAGTCTGGGAGAGAGAAATGAGCCTTTTAGATTTCACCTTCAGACCGGTGAATGTGCCGCAATACAAGAGTGACGCCTTTCCCGATACCTTGGGCCCCCTGGCGGATCTTCCAGGGAAATGGCAGGGAACGGGCTTCAATCAGATTTGGCGGCCCCACCACGCGACATCAACTGATCCTGCCGGTCAGGATCGTTTTCTAGAGCTAAACCTTACCACCGAGACCCTCGAGTTTGAGGAGATCAGCGGGCCAATACCAAACCGCGGATTCCTTCAGGGCGACATCTCGATGTTTGGCGTAACTTATCTGCAAAAGGTCTCCGATGTTGTTAGCGGAGGCATCCATATTGAACCTGGTATCTGGGCTGTGGTTCCAAAGACGACAAACCCACCTGAGGGAAACACGGTAGCGCGATTGGCATCAATCCCGCATGGGACGACAATCCTGGCTCAAGGTACCGCTGTTGCCAAGGACGGGGCGCCCTTGATATCACCGGCCAGCATCACGCCTTTCGCGATCGGTAACCCTTCGCGAACGGTTCTGTTTCCCGAGACCAATTTATCTAAGCCAACTCCTTTCCGCCAAGTGTCGAATGATTCAATAACGCAAGAAATGGTGGACAATCCAAACTCAGTCCTCTCGTCCGCGTTGCAGAATCAAGTTCCCGTGAGGACTATTGCATTACTTATTTCGACGACAGCACCGTCCCCGATAAGCGGTGGAGGCACGGATGGTACGGCGTTCTTGCAAGGCTCAGCGACAGAGGGTCCCAACGCATCACCAGCTTCGATGAGCGCCATATTCTGGATTGAGAAAGTGGCCCCTAAGGACGGCGGACTCGAGTTTCTTCAACTTCAATATACGCAGACGGTTCTACTGAATTTCAACGGCCTCAGTTGGCCTCATGTTTCGGTAGCCACACTACGTAAGGTCTGAAGCCAAGCGGACACTATGCTCTCGCCGAGAGCGAAAGAAAACAAAATGTCCGTCAATATCGACCCTATAATCAATGTACTTTTACAGTCATTTGCAGCTTACCCTAGGTCATTAATCGCTTCCCAGACATTCTCAAAGTTGCGGGTCTTGATATGTCGAATTCTTAGCCCGTTTCTACAACCGTGACTGGAGCACTGAATCGGACCTTTCCTCAAGACACGCCGCCGGTAACAGCATCAAGCCCACAAACTACGCCCGAACTTACTGATCGGACACATGTCACTGCGAGCATAGTCGAGGAAGCTACGGCATAAAGATCAGATAGCCACTATTTGATGCTTACAGGGGCGGTGCGATGCCGCCCCTGACCGCGCGACGGCGTTACGCCATGGCCCGCATGCCGAGCCGGGCTAGCAACGTCCGATCCCGATCCTGTTTGGCATTCGGCGTGGTCAACAGCTTCGGACCGTAGAAGATCGAATTCGCGCCGGCGAGGAAGCACAGCGCCTGCGCCTCGTCGGTCATCGCCTCCCGCCCCGCGGAGAGCCGCACGAATGACGTCGGCATGGTGATCCGTGCGGCGGCGATGACCCGCACGAAATCGATCGCGTCCACCGGCGGCGCGTCGGCCAGCGGCGTGCCCTCGACACGGACCAGGGCGTTGATGGGGACGCTCTCCGGCGGGCGCGGCAGGCTGGCCAGGGTGGCGATCAGCCCGGCTCGGTCCGCGGCGTCCTCACCCAGGCCGACGATGCCGCCACAGCAGACATGGATGCCGGCGTCGCGCACATGGCTCAGAGTGTCGAGCCGGTCCTGGTAGGTGCGGGTGGTGATGACGGCGCCGTAATGCTCCGGCGAGGTGTCGAGGTTGTGGTTGTAGTAGTCTAGCCCGGCCGCCTTGAGCCGCCGCGCCTGGAGGCCGGTCAGCATGCCGAGCGTCACGCAGGTTTCGAGACCGAGCGCCCTGACGCCTTCGACCATTTCGCAGACGGTGTCGAGGTCGTGATCCTTGGGCGAGCGCCAGGCCGCACCCATGCAGAACCGGCTGGCACCCTGCGCCAGGGCGGCACGCGCCTCGGTCAGCACCGCGTCGACCGCCATCAGCCGGGACGCATCGACCGCGGTGTCGTAGCGGGCACTTTGCGGACAATAGGCGCAGTCCTCGGGGCAGCCGCCGGTCTTGATGGACAACAGGGTGGAGATCTGGACCTCGCGTGGATCGAAGTGCTGCCGGTGGACAGTCTGGGCCTGGAAGACGAGTTCCGGGAACGGCAGGTTCAGGAGCTCCTCCACATCCCGCCGGGTCCATTCACGACTTGGGCTGGACGCCGCCTGCGGGTTGGCGGGGCGGCGTGGTGTCAGGACAGGCATGCGATGGGTTCCGGGATGGTCAGAGGGACGAATCGGGCGCAGGCTATACCCCTCCGTGCGTGGTCGAAACCCAAGCCCTGTCGGGGTCACCCGGATCAAGATGGCAACTGCCGCGACTTCGTTCTCGTTGACCCTGGGGCACCGGGGTCCTATCTGAACGCGGCGCGTCTGGGTCTTCCCGGACCGTTCGCTCTTGGAAGGTCCGCATGCTCGCCTCTATCGCCCGCGCTATTTTCGGCTCCTCGAACGACCGCTCCCTGAAAGGGTACCAGCGGCGTGTCCCGGCGATCAACGCGCTGGAGGACGGCATGAAGGCGCTGTCTGATGAGGCGCTGGCGGCGAAAACCGTGGAATTCCGCGCTCGCCTGGCCGATGGGGCCACGTTGGATGAGCTACTGCCGGAGGCGTTCGCCACCGTCCGGGAAGCCGGCCGCCGCGTCCTGGGGCAGCGTCACTTCGACGTGCAGATGGTCGGCGGGATGGTGCTGCACGACGGCAAGATTTCCGAGATGAAGACCGGTGAGGGCAAGACGCTGGTCGCCACCCTGCCCGTCTACCTGAACGCGCTGGCCGGCAAGGGCGTGCATGTCGTCACCGTGAACGACTACCTCGCCCGCCGCGACGCCGACTGGATGGGGCAGATCTATAACTTCCTCGGCCTGACCTACGGTGTCGTCGTCCACGGCCAGGACGAAGAGACCAAGCGGGTGCAGTACGCCGCCGACATCACCTACGGCACCAACAACGAATTCGGCTTCGACTACCTGCGCGACAACATGAAGTACCGGCTGGAGGACATGGTCCAGCGCGATTTCTTCTATGCCATCGTCGATGAGGTGGACTCGATCCTGATCGACGAAGCGCGCACGCCGCTGATCATCTCCGGGCCGGCCGAGGACAGTTCGGACCTCTACCGCACCGTCGATCTGGTGGTGAAGGAGCTGGTGAAGGACCCGTCGACCTACGACAAAGATGAAAAGTTCAAGACTGTTTCGCTGACCGAATCGGGCAGCGAAACGGTGGAGGACATGCTGAAGGAAGCCGGGGTGCTGACCGAGGGCAACCTGTACGACATCTTCAACGTCTCGGTCATCCATCACGTCCAGCAGTCGGTGCGGGCTCACACGCTGTTCGCCCGCGACGTCGATTATATCGTCCGCGACGACCTGGTTGTGATCATCGACGAATTTACCGGCCGCATGATGCAGGGACGGCGTTACTCGGAAGGGCTGCACCAGGCGCTGGAGGCGAAGGAACACGTCACCGTCCAGGCGGAAAACCAGACCCTGGCGTCGATCACCTTCCAGAACTACTTCCGGCTGTATCCCAAGCTGTCCGGCATGACCGGCACGGCGATGACCGAGGCGGATGAATTCGCCGAGATCTACAAGCTGGACGTGGTCGAAATCCCCACCAACGTCCCGGTCACCCGCAAGGACGAGGACGATGAGGTCTATCGCACCGCGGCGGAGAAATATGAGGCCGTTGCCCTGCTGATCGCCGACGCTCGGGCCAAGGGCCAGCCGGTGCTTGTGGGCACCACCTCGATCGAGAAAAGCGAGACCATCAGCGACCTGCTGAAAAAGAAGAAAGTGCCGCATTCGGTGCTGAATGCTCGTTTCCACGAGCAGGAGGCCGAGATCGTGTCGCAGGCCGGCGCACCCGGCGCGGTGGTAATCGCCACCAACATGGCTGGCCGCGGCACCGACATCAAACTCGGCGGCAACCTGGACGTGCGGCTGAAAAAGGAGCTGTCGAGCATCCACGACGAAGCCGAACGGGCAGCGCGGGAGGCCAAGGTCCGCGAGGACGTGGCGATCGCCCACCAGAAGGTGAAGGACGCCGGCGGGCTGTTCGTCATCGGCACCGAACGCCACGAAAGCCGGCGCATCGACAACCAGTTGCGCGGCCGGTCCGGGCGGCAGGGCGATCCTGGGCGTTCGCATTTCTTCCTGTCGCTGGAAGACGACCTGATGCGCATCTTCGGGTCCGACCGGATGGGCGGGATGCTGCAGCGGCTGGGGCTGAAGGACGGTGAGGCGATTATCCACCCGTGGATCAACAAGGCCCTGGAAAAGGCACAGAAAAAGGTCGAGGCGCGCAACTTCGACACCCGCAAGAATGTGCTGAAATACGACGACGTCATGAACGACCAGCGCAAGGAGGTCTATGCCCAGCGCAAGGAGTTCATGAAGCTGATCGACGTGGCCGACACCGTCGCCGAGATGCGGGAAGACGTGCTTGCCCTGATGGTCTCCGCCCGGGTGCCGGAAAAGGGGTTCTCGGAGAATTGGCAGTTGGGCGAACTCACCGCCGATGTCAGCCGGGTTTTCAACATGACCCTGCCGATCGAGGAGTGGGGCCAGGAAGAAGGCGTCGACGAATCCCACCTGCGGGAGCGGATTGGCCGAGCGGTGGATGAAATGATGGCGGCGAAGGCCGCCAACATGGGTCCGGACCTAATGCGGTTCATCGAGAAGAGCCTACTGATCCAAACGCTCGACGCTGTGTGGAAAGAGCATCTTTATGCGCTGGACCATCTGCGCCAGGGCATCGGCCTGCGCGCGTACGGCCAGCGCGACCCGCTGAACGAATACAAATCCGAGGCCTTCGCTCTGTTCACCGCCATGCTGGTGGAACTGAAGGAGCGGGTCACCAGCCTGCTGGCGCGTGTGGAACTGGCACCCGAACGGCCGCTGGCGCCGCCGCCGGTGATGCGGATGATGGAGAGCCACGCCGAACCGGAATCAGCGCTGATGTCGGAACTGGCTCTGGCTGAGCCGGCACCCGCACCGCGGATGACGATGGCCCCGGCCCGCACGCCCGAGGTCGATCCGAACGACGAAACCACGTGGGCGGCGACCCCGCGCAACGCGTTGTGCCCCTGCGGATCGGGCAAGAAATACAAGCACTGCCACGGCAGGCTTGCCTGAGCGCGATCAGCGCCGAGGCCCTGACCAAGCCGATCCTGGTGCTGGGCGCGCCGCGGTCGGGCACCACCTGGCTGGCGAAGATCATCGACAGCCACCCGGACGTGCTCTACCGGCACGAACCGGATGAGACGATCCCCGCCCCGGCACTGCTGATGCCGGACGCGCTGCCGGCGCTATTGGCCCGGTGGGCGGTGGAAACCGGCGCACGCACTGTTACCAAGCAGCCGTATTTCCGCAAATCCTGGCAGAAGCGATGGGCGTTGGGCGTACGGACGGGGCTGGCGGCCGCCGTCGGCGCCGCGTCCCGCATGCCGCCGCCGTTCAAGGGCCTGGCTGGGTTGCGCATTCCCGATCTGGCGGCGAGGCCGGCGCCGCGCCTCGCCATAAAGTCGGTCCGCTGGGCCGAGGGCGCCGCGATCCTGGCCCAGTGCCTGCCGGACAGCCGCACGATCTTCATCGTGCGCCATCCGTGTGGCCAGGTGGCCTCCGTGATGCGGGGCAACCGCCAGCGTCGGTTTGACCTGAAGACGGATGGCACCGACATGCCGTTCGATGAAGCGGGCACGATCCATTTCGCCGCGTCTCTCGGTGTCACCGAACCGGACTTCCAGGCACTGCCCGACGCGGCGAAATACGCCTGGAGCTGGCGGTTTCTCAATGAGCCGGCGTATGCCGCGCTGGCGGCTCAGTCCAACGTCCATGTCGTGCTGTATGAGGCACTGTGCGCCGATCCCCAGGCCCAAGCTCGGCGGATCCTGAAGTTCGCCGAGCTGGATTGGGACCGGCAGACCGAGGATTTTGTCGCCCGCAGTACCTCGCACGAGGGCAAGGCGGGTTACCATGCGATTTTCCGCAACGCGGTGGCCGCCGCCGAGGCGTGGCGGAACACCATGGCGCCGGCCGACCAGGAGGCGGTTCGGTCGGTGGTCTCGGCATCCAAGCTGGCGCGGTTCTGGCCCGACCTGATGGACTCGCGATGACATGTTCCATCTGATAGTTGCGTGACAATTCCCCATGAAAGCGCCACACTTCGGGTGTGAACGTCCTGACGCCCCCGAAAGCTCGGCTTTCCATCGAGATCGTGCATGATCTCGTCTGTCCGTGGTGCTACCTGGGGGTCCGCCGCCTGCTGCGGACGTTGCGTCGCCGCCCCGATATCGCGTTCGAGCTGATCTGGCGACCGTTTCTGCTCAATCCCGATATGCCGCGCATGGGGATGACGCGCCCCGAATACGTGGTGCGCAAATTCGGTGGCGAGGATCGGGCGCAGCGGCTGTATGCGACGATCAGCGAGACCGGGCGCCACGAGGGGCTGGAATTCCGGTTCGACCGCATCCGGCGCACGCCGTCCTCGATCGATGCGCATCGGCTGGTCCGTTACGCGGCGGGATATGGGCGGGCGGACAGTATGGTGGAGGCGTTGTTCGCGGCGCATTTCACCGATGGTCACGATATCGGCAACCATGGCGTGCTGATCGCGGTCGCCACCGCCTGCGGGATGGACCCGCTGGCGGTTCGGCGTTTCCTGGCCTCGGACGCCGAGGCGGAAGGCGTGCATGCTGACAATCTGCGGGCGCACCGGCTGGGGATCAACGGCGTGCCGTGCTTCGTCGTTGACGGCATGCACGCGATCGCCGGCGCGCAGGAGCCTGAGGTGATCGAGCGGCTGCTGGACATCGCCACAGTGGATGCAATGCGTTTCTGAGGTTCGGCCGGGTTGCCGGGATGCCGGTTTGGCGCCTACCATCGGGGCTGAAACCAGGAACGGAACCGTCTCAATGTCCGCGGAAATCAAAGCTCAACTCGCGCCGCACGGGGTGCTGCGCGCTGCCATCAACATGTCCAACTTCTTGCTCGTTACCGGGCGCGCCGGTAATGGCGACCCCGAGGGTGTGTCGCCGAGCATGGCTGCGGCGATCGCGGATCGTCTGGGTGTGCCGGTGAAGTATGTGCCGTTTCCCAAGCCGGGTGAGCTGGCCGATGCGGCCGAGGGGGATGTGTGGGACATCGGCAATATCGGCGCCGAACCCGCCCGGGCTCAGAAGATCGCATTTACCGCCGCGTATGCCGAGATCGAGGCGACCTACTTGGTGCCGCCCGGTTCGGCGCTGCGGTCCATCGCCGACGTGGACAAACCGGGCGTGCGGATCGCGGTGTCGGCGCGCAGTGCGTACGATTTGTGGCTGGAAGCGAATATCAAGCACGCGACGCTGATCCGGTCGACCGGCCTGGATG
>NZ_LMUJ01000047.1:77564-92492 GCF_009765975.1 Acidisphaera sp. S103
GGATTTTGTAGAGCACAAATACGAGGCGCTGGCGGGATTGCGGCCCCGGCTACTGACCGATGTGAAGCAAATGCCGGGTGCGACGATCCTGGAGGGGCAGTTCACCGCGGTGCAGCAGGCCGTGGGCACGCCGCGGAGCAAGGGCGAGGCCGTGGCGAAGTGGCTGCACGCGTTCGTGGAAGAAGCGAAGGCGTCGGGGCAGGTCGCGAAGTTCATCGAGCAGCACAAGGTTGTTGGGCTGTCGGTGGCGCCTCCGGGCTGATTCGGGGTCAGCCAGCCGGGGCCGTGGCCTGGCTGTGAGGGCCGGGCATGGCGGCGTTGGCCTGGGCCTGGGCGATGATGCGCGCCTCGGCTCGCTGCAGGCTGGCGGCGATGCGGCGTTCCCGCTGGCGATTTTCGTAGGCCTGGGTCCAGGACTGGCCGCCGGCCTTGGCGGAGGCGGCGACCTGGGCGGTGTCCTGGATCAGGTTGACGGCTTTTTCGATTTTCGGCGCGGGTTCGGGTTCGGGCTGGGTTTCCATCTGGATGCCCTGTTGCCGGGCTTGCTGAAGCTTGATGAGACGTTGCCCAGCTTTGTCGGCCTCTCGGTTGAGACTGACGGCGCCGCTCCGGAGACGGAGAATGCGTGTCAGCGGGATATCCGGCGCGGCGGACTGACTGAGCGCCTCCAGCGCCTGGAAGTTGAAGGCGATGATGGCAGCGGCGAGGGATAGTTCGTCCTCGGTTTCCGGGTGGTAGGCGTCGAGCATCAGGAACGCGGCCTGGCGGGCGGCGACCAGGTCGCCGCCGGTGCCGACCAGGAAGAGCGCGGTGAGGCGGACGAGTATGGTTTCCAGAATGGCGGCTGGAAGGGTTGCGGTTTGGGACATGGGGTGGTCCGGGTTGGTGTTCAGTGTTTGTTCGGTTGGGAATGTAGGGTGAATTTCCTGAGATTGCAAGAATATTTTCTCTTACGATCTTGATGGACCTTGTTGCCCGTCGTTTTTCTGAGAGGGTTGTGCTATCGTCTTCCAGGATTGGGAGATGCCGCATGGTGGCCGCTCAACTTCGCGATCCAGTGCTGACGCGCTTCCGCGCGGCGTTGGATGATATCTACGGCGAGCAGATTGACCGCGTAATACTGTTCGGTTCCCGTGCGCGCGGTGATGCGCGTCCGGATTCGGATTATGATATCGCCGTGTTTCTGCGGAACATGCCCGACCGGTTCGCGGAACTGTATCGATTGGCCGACCTCAGTACTGTGATCATGGGCGATACCGGCGAATTTGTGCACGCTATGCCCTACCGTTCCAACGCGTATGAGGAGCGTACGCCGCTGATGCGGGAAATCCGTCGAGAAGGTATCGAACTCTGACACCCGAGACGGGATATTTTCTTGACAAGGCCCGCAAGCTGCTTGGTGAGGCGGAGGGCATGTTCGCCATGAAGTATTATGACGCGGCGGGACGTGCGGCTTATCTGGCAGGATTTCATGCCGCCCAGGCATTGATTTCGGAGCGGACCGGCCGGGCGGTAAAAACGCATAGAGGCGTCAATAGCGAGCTGCATCGATTGACGAAGGACGATCCGCGGCTTGATTTCGAACTGCGCGCCTTTCTCGGCCGAACTTATAATCTGAAGGCTATCGCCGACTATGAGACCGGCCCTGGGTCCGAGGTATCGCCAGTGCTGGCCGCGGACGCGATTGCGGACGGGAAGCAGTTTGTTGCGAAGATCGTGGAATTGATTGGGATTTTCTGAGTTATACCAGACGCCGTTGACGTTGACTCTTTGGCAATGGTCCCCCGTCATGCAGATGCGGATCGGCATTCACGCCTTTTGCTTGCGAAAACGAAGGCGTGGATGGCAGGCCTTCGCCTGCCATGACGGGGGGTGCGATCGTTGCGGAGAAGCGACAGCTTCGACGCAGATCGTTATCAGCAGATCGCTATCGGCAGATCGTTATCATCGGGCGGCCGGTGGCCTTCTACCGCAGCCGGCTTGGCAGCAACTCCCCCTTCCCTTCCAGCACTGGGTAGGCCGCGGCAGCGACCAGATGGGCGTTTACGCGCTTCAGGTCGCGTAGCGTATCCAGGTGCAGGGCGCTGGTTTCGACCGTGTTCGGGTTGCCTTCGCGCAGGCGCTCGAAATGTGCGGCGGTGGCTTCGGCTTCCAGGCCTCGGAAGGCTTCCTTTTCCTCGGCCAGCAGCCTGGCGGCGCGGTCGTCACCGGTGACCAGCAGGGACGCGGCGGCGCGCAGGTTCGCCATCAGCCGGTCGATGATCCGCAGTAACGGTTCGGAGTCCGCCGCCGAGAACACCAGGCCGCGCTTCACTTGCTTGGCGACGATCCCCAGCAGACCCTTGTCCACCACGTCGCCGGCGTGTTCCAGGTTGGTGGCGAAGGACAGGATCTCCACCGCTCGGCGGTGGTCGGTTTCGGTCATCGCCTCGGATGGCAGCGAGGCCATGTATGCCTTGATCGCGGTGTTCAGCGTGTCCAGCACGTCGTCCTGGCGTTTCAGTCCGCTCAGTTGCCGGCGGTCGGGGCGTTGCAGGGCGTCGCGCAGGCCTTGCAGCATGCTCTCCAGCGTGTCGGCCATGCGCAGTGCCTCGCGCGTTGCGGCGCCCAGGGCGACCATCGGCACCTCGATCGCCGCTACGTCGAGATACAGCGGGCGGCTGGGGTCGGCGGTGTCGATATGAGCCGGCATCAGGCGGCGGAGCAGCGCAGCGTACGGGGTCAGCAGCGGGAAGAACACGAGCGCCAGGACCAGGTTGAAGCCGGTGTGGAAGTCGGCGACGACGCGGGTGTTGTCGGGGTCTACCGTGACCAGCCACGGTCCGATGATGGGCAGCAGCGCCAGGGCTACCACAACACCGACGCCTCGGTTGAGCAGGTTGCCAATGGGCAGACGCCTGGCGACGGGGTCGTCGCCGGCGCCGCCTTCGAGGACCGGGTTGATGGCGGTGCCGAAGTTGGCGCCCAGCACCAGCGCGAAGGCAGCGTGCGGCGGGACGACGCCCTTGGTGGCGAAGGACATGATCAGCAGCACCACGGCGACGCTGGAATGGGCCGCCCAGGTCAGGCCGGCGGCCAGGATCACGTCCAACACCGGCTGCGTCGCCACCGCGCCCAGCAGCATGCGCAGGCTGGGAACGTCCTCATACGGGTCGAGCAAAGCGACGAACTGGCTGAGCGCCATCAGCAGCAGGCCGAGGCCGATCAGCACGCGGCCGAAGTCTCGCGGCGCGGCGCTGGTGCGGCGGAACATCAGCACGCCGATCAGGATCAGGGCGGGCGCGACCTCTGCCACGTTGAACGACAGCGCCTGGACGATCAGTGTGGTGCCGACATTGGCACCGAGCATGACGGCCAAAGCAGGGACGAGGTCGACCAGGCCGCCGGCGGCGAAACCGGTGACCATCAGGCCGGTGGCAGTGCTGCTTTGCAGCAGGGCGGTGACGCCGATGCCGGCCAGGAATGCCTGCATCCGGTTGCGCAGGGCAATGCCGAGCAGGCCTCGCAGGCGGGCGCCCAGGGCGCGTTGCACGCCGGTCTGCACCATGTGGACGCCCCACAGCAGCAGGGCGACGGAACCGGCGAGGTTCACCAGCGTGATGGAGAAATCCATGGGCACCCTCCCAGCCGCGGAAAATAGTGCATTTGACCGGCGGTCCCAGCCGAATCGCTATTCTGTATCCGGATGCGGACGGTTTTGCTAGCTACGTGCGATGCAGACCCATCCTCCGTCCAAGCTGACGTTTCCCCTCGCCGTCCCGCCGGCCCCCGGTTCGATCACCGATATTGCCCCCGGCATACGCTGGCTGCGCCTGCCGCTGCCGTACCGGCTGGATCATGTGAACATCTATCTGATTGAAAATGCTGATGGGTGGACGGCGCTGGATAGCGGACTGGGGAATGATACGTGCAAGGAGGCTTGGCTGGCGGCGCTGGCGGGGCCGTTGAAGGGGCAGCCTCTGAAGTCTCTGGTCGTGTCGCACTTTCATCCGGATCATGTCGGGCTGGCGGGCTGGCTGTGCGAGCGCTACGGGCTGGAGCTGACGATGCCTCGGCCTGAGTATCTGCACAGCCTGGTGCTGCAATGCGCGCCGGCCGATTATGGGGAAGACGTGTTCCGCCCGTTCTATCAGCGGCATGGGCTGTCCGCCGAGGCTACCGAGATCGTGCTGAGCCGTGGGCACGAATACCTGAAGCGCACCACGGGGGTGCCGGCGTCTTATCATCGGATCAAGCATGGCGACACGGTGTCGATCGGC
Source organism: Acidisphaera sp. S103 (assembly GCF_009765975.1). Classification (GTDB taxonomy): domain Bacteria; phylum Pseudomonadota; class Alphaproteobacteria; order Acetobacterales; family Acetobacteraceae; genus Rhodopila. The sequence continues at coordinate 81,824 of NZ_LMUJ01000047.1, forward strand.
GACCGTTCTTTTCAGGTGCAGACCGGTGGCGGGCATGCGCTGGAGCAGGCGATGCTGTACCGGCCGGAGGAGCGGCTGTTTCTGGCCGCCGACCAGGTGATCGCTCGCATTTCCCCCAATGTCAGCGTGCATCCGATGGAGCCTGATCTGGATGCGCTGGGAATTTACCTGGCGTCGTTGCGGGCGATCCGGGACAGCGTGGCGCCGGATGTGCTGGTGCTGCCGGGGCACGGGCTGCCGTTCCACGGGCTGCACGACCGGGTGGAGGAACTTCTTACACACCACGCCCTGCGCTGCGGTGAAATCGCGGTGGGGTGCCGGGAGGCTCCGCTGTCGGTGGCGGAGATCGTGCCGGTGCTGTTCACCCGCCCGCTGGACGCGCACCAGACCGGATTCGCGTTCGGCGAGGTGCTGGCGCACGTGAACCACATGCTGGGGCGCGGCGAGTTGCGGTTGGAGACGGATGCGGGTGGGGTGGATCGCTACCGGACGGTGTAGAGCCATATCGGGGTAGGAAGGCGTGGATGCCGATCTTCATCGGGATGACGGATGGGGCTGAGCGGCGGTCCTCAGCCTTGGGCTACCCCGTTTGATCAGGCCTTTTCGGTCTGGTGGATCGCGGCCAGCATGTCCCTCGCGCCGGGTGTGTGGGCGACGAAGCGGTCCCACATCGGGCTGACGCGGTCTCGGAATACGGCACGATCGCATTGGGCGACGGTGACGCCTTTGGTTTTCAGGACCTCGATCGCGTCGGCTTCCAGTGCGGCGGCGCGTTTGAAGTGTTCCTGGGTGGCCTCGCGCATGGCTTGCAGCAGACCGTCGCGCTGGGCGGCCGGAACACGTTGCAGCGTGTGGTCGCTGATGAAGGCGCCGAACGGACTGTAGATGTGTCGCGTCAGGGTGAAGATCTTGGCGGTTTCGTAGAATTTGGCGGCGAGGATTGTGGGTGCGTCGTGTTCCAGGCCGTCGATCACGCCGGCTTGCAGGCCGGTGTAGATCTCGCCGAATGCCAGCGGCGTGGCGGCCGCGCCCATCAGGCGGACGGTTTCGGTCACCACCGGGCTGGGCAGGCAGCGCACTTTGCGGCCAGCCAGGCCGGCGGGATCGGTGAAGGCGAACTTGGTGAAGAAGTTGCGGGCGCCCAGGTTGCGGCCGAATGCCGGCAGGTGGGCGCCGGTTTTCTGCACCAGCAGGGCCTCCAGCGCGATGCCGGCGGGGGTCGAGGCGGCGCGCACCACATGATCAAAATCCTGGAAGACGTAGCCGAGGTCGAAGACTCCCAGTTCGGGGACCATGTTGGTCCAGATCGAGGTGCCGGACAGCATGATGTCCACCACGCCCAACTTCACCTGGTTGGCGACATCGGCTTCCTGGCCCAACTGGTTGTCCGGGAAGAACTGGGTCGTGATCTTGCCGTCGGTCGCGGCGGCGAGTTTGGGCACGAATAGGTCGTACCAGATGCGGCCGGTGGAGAATTTCGGATCGTTGGGAAACGAGGTCGATATTTTCAGCGTGGTCGCGGCTTTGGCGTATCCGGTCAGCGCCGGCATGGCGATGGCGGAACCCAGCAGCGTTCTGCGGGACAGTTTATTCATTGGTCGTTTCCCTTTTGTGGTTCAGAGGACGGCGAGCATTCCGCCATCGACATAGATGATCTGGCCGTTGACGTAGTCCGATGCGGAGGACGACAGGTAGACGGCGGTGCCGATCAGGTCGGCGGGCGTGCCCCAGCGGCGGGACGGCGTGCGGGCCTTGACCCAGCCGTCGAATTTGGGGTCGTCGGCCAGCGGCTGGGTCATTTCAGTCAGCATATAACCGGGGCCGATGGCGTTGACCTGGATGTTGTGTTCGGCCCACTCCGCCGTCATGGCCTGGGTCAGCATTTTGATGCCGCCCTTGGCCGCGGTGTAGGGGCCGGTGGTTGCTCGGGCGACGGCGCTGGTCAGCGAGCCGGTGTTGATGATTTTGCCGCCTCGGCCGCGGGTGATCATGCGGCGGGCGGCTTCTCGCCCCACCAGGAAGGCGCTGGTGAGGTTGGTTTCGATGACGTGACGCCAGTCGGCGGCGTTGAGGTCCACGAGGGGGCGGCGCAACTGGATGCCGGCGTTGTTGAACAGGATGTCGACGGCGATGCCCTGTGTGTCCAGGCGGTCGAACGCGGCCTGCACGGCGGCTTCGTCGGTGACGTCGAACGGTGCCTCGTGGACGGTGTGTCCTTTCGTTCGCAACGATGTCGCCGCTGTTGTCAGACGTTCCGGGTTGGATCCGTTCAGGATCAGGGACGCGCCGGCTTGCGCCAGGCCCTCGGCGATGGAAAAGCCCAGGCCGCGTGAGGAACCGGTAATCAGGGCGGTGCGGCCGGTGAGGTCAAACATGGTCACAGGGCGGACTTGCGGACGGTCAGATCGGACCGTTCGAACACCGCGGGCAGCAGGTCGGTGCCGAGGCCGGGGCCTTCCATCGGCAGCACGTAGCCGTCCTTCATCGTCGGCACGACGGTGACCAGTTCCTTGTACCAGCCGGTGTAGAAAGCCCTGACGGATTCCTGGATCAGCGTGTTGGGCTGGCTGAAGGAGCAATGGACGGCGGCGGCGAAACCCACGGGGCCGATGCAGTCGTGCGGCGCGAACGGGCGGTGGTAGGTCTCGGCCATGCTGGCGATCTTGCGGGCCTCGGTCAGGCCGCCGGTCCAGCAGATGTCGACCATCACCACGTGGGTGGCGTCTCGGTCCAGCATGTCTTTATAGGGGTAGCGGGAGCCTAGTGTTTCGCTGGCGCAGACCCAGACGTCAGTGGATCGCGCGTATTCCGCCAGCGCTTGCGGCGAATTCATGCGGATCGGGTCTTCGTACCAGGTGGGGTTGTAGGGCTCCAACGCCTTGGCGATCTTCTTGGCGGTGGGCAGGTTCCACAACGAGTGGAACTCCACCATGATTTCCATTTTGTCGCCCACCGCTTTGCGGATTTTCTCGAACGGCTGGGTGGCGGTTTTGAGTTGGGCGGCGGTGATGTAGGTGCCCTCGGTTTCCTGTGCGTGTGGGTCGAAGGGCCAGATTTTCATCGCGGTGATGCCGGATTCCAGCAGGCTTTCGGCGACCGCGTCGGCTCGGTTCATGAAGCCGTCCAGGTCTTCGTAGGGGCCGCCCGCGTCGCCGGCGTTCCAGTTCGATACCGGCTTGATGTTGGTGGAGCGGACGTAACGATAGCCGGCGCACGTGTTGTAGATACGTTGCTTGTCTCGGCAGAGGCCGCCGAGCATCTGATGCACGGGCTGGCCGCAAACTTTGCCGAACAGGTCCCACAGTGCGATGTCGACGGCCGACGCGGCGCGGTATTCGACGCCGGTGGAGGATTGCGCCATCGGCAGGTTGAGCATGTCGCGATGGATCGCCTCGATCCGCAGCGGGTCTCGCCCGAGCAGACGGATGGCGAGGGTGTCGTGGATGTGGGATTCGACGGCGCCGGCGCCGTAGAAGGTTTCACCCAGACCGATCAGCCCGGCGTCGGTGTGGACGCGGACCCAGATGACATTGGCGAACTCCTCTGTCCGCAATGTCTCGATGGCGGTGATCTTCATCGGCGCTTCCCCCTGCCCCATGTGCGGACGAGTTTAGCGCAGATGGTAAAATATCACAATATAATTGTGTTGCTTTCCGTTGCCGCCTATTATGGCCGCACATGAAGGGGGGCCGATGGCAGCGACGAAAGACCGGACCGAACGGCATAACCGGGTGAACATGGCCGATGCGGCCTATGACCAGTTGGAGGAGCTGATCGTCACGTGCGCGCTGCAGCCTGGGCGGTTTCTGTCGATCCAGGATTTGCAGACCGCGACGGGGGGTGGGCGCACGCCGGTGCATCAGGCGGTCAGCCGGCTGGCGGCCGACACGCTGATCCTGATCCGGCCTCGGCATGGGTTGCAAATCGCGCCGATCGACCTGGCGCGCGAACGGGTGCTGCTGCCGTTGCGGCGGGATATCGAGCGGTTCGTGGTCCGGCTGGCGACGGAACGCGCTGGTCCGTCGCATCGCAACCAGCTTCTCCACATCAGCAGGGCGCTGCGCGTTCGGCCCGGCCAGATGGGGATCGCCGCGTTCAACGTGCTGGACCGGCGAATCGATCACGTGCTGGCCTCGGCCGCGGGCGAGCCGTTCCTGGAACACACGCTGCGGCCGCTGCACACGATCTTTCGCCGCATCGGCTGGATCTATCATAACTGGGTGCGTGCCGGGGAAGGACTGGGCCGGACAGTGGCGTGTCATCTGGATATCATCGACGCCGTGGTCGCCGGCCGGGTGAAAGAAGCGGTCGCGGCGTCCGACCGGCTGATTGCTTTCAGCGACAGCATGTTCGGTGTGATCGAGCGGGAAATCGATCCGGCACTGCTGGACTGCAACCTGGCCCTGCAGGCGGCCGATTGAAGGAGACGTCTATGCGGATCGTGTTTCATGGCCAGAACGCCGCTGCTTTCAGCGGGGGGGTCGCTGCCCTGGTGGGGCAGGACGTGGAGGTCGTCATCCTGCCGGATGTGTTGGCGAGCGCCGACGACCGGGAGATGTTCGCCAATGCCGATGTGATCGTCGGCACGCGGTTCGATGCGACGATGCCTCGGCCCCGGGCGTTGCGTTTGTTTCATGTGCCGGGGGCGGGTTATGACTCGGTCGATCTGGATGCGCTGCCGGCTGGGGTGACGGTGTGCAATTGTTTCGGTCATGAGCATGCGATCGCTGAGTATGTCATGGCGGCGTTGCTGCGTCGTTATGTTCCGCTGACGGATGCGGACCAGCGACTGCGACTGGGTGACTGGCGGTATTCGGCGTCGCTGCCGGGGCAGGTGCATCGGGAAATGTCCGGCTCGACGCTGGGTATTTTGGGGTTTGGGCATATCGGCAAGGCGGTTGCGGCGCGAGCGGCGGCGTTTGGTGTAAGGGTGCATGTGGCGAACCGGGGACCGGTGGTTTCCGATCTCGTCGACCGGTCGTTCGGCCTGAACGAGCTGGCGGGGTTCTGGGGCGATCTGGACAATATTGTCGTTACGCTGCCGCTGGTGCCGGAGACTCGCAGCATCGTTGGTGTCGACGCTTTCGCCAGGATGCGGTCCGATGCCGTGCTGATCAATGTTGCGCGTGGTCCGGTCGTGGATGAAGCGGCGTTGTATGACGCTTTGCATGACGGGCGTATCGGCGGTGCGGTGATCGATACGTGGTATCAGTATCCCTCGCCCGCTGGCGCGGGGTGCATGCCATCGAAGCTACCGTTCCATGAACTGACGAATGTCGTCATGACTCCGCATATGTCGGGGTGGACCGATGGCACGATCCGGCGACGGCAGCAGGTGATGGCGGATAATATTCGCCGCCGGCTGTGCGACGAGGCCTGCATCAACGTCGTCCGTTCCTAAACCAGAAAGAGAGTCGATGTCCAAGATCACTGGCCTGCGCACCATCCGCATCGCCGAACGGCCGAATCTGATCTGGGTCGAGATCGAGACCGAAGATGGGCTGATCGGCCTGGGCGAATCGTTCCGCGGCGCGCAATCGACCGAGGCCGTCATCCACGAGCAGATCGCCCCTTGGCTGCTGGGTCGCGATGCTCGGCGGATCGAGGCCGTGTCCCGGCATTTGACCACACCCTATATTGGATTTCACGGCGCGGGGGCCGAAATCCGAGCGGCGAGCGCCATCGACATCGCGCTGTGGGATTTGGCCGGGAAACGGCATGGGATCCCGGTGCATGAGGCTCTCGGCGGTGCCGTGCGCAGCCAAATCCGTGCTTACAACACGTGCGCCGGCTATGCCTACAACACCGCCGGGGTGGCGCGTCGGGCGGTTGGTGCGAGCGAGAGCGCGGTCGGGCCGTATGACGATCAGATCGCCTTCACTCGCGATGCCGGCGCCCTGGCGGAGAGTCTGCTGGGCGAAGGCTTCACGGCGATGAAGATCTGGCCGTTCGATGCCTATGCCGATGCCAGCGGCGGACAGTTGATCACGCTGCCGGACCTGAAGGCGGGGCTGGAGCCGTTTCGGAAAATCCGCGCGGCGGTGGGCGACAAGATCGAAGTGATGGCCGAGTTGCATAGTCTTTGGAACACGACGTCCGCTGTTCGGATCTGCCGGGCGCTGGAGGATTACGGCGTGCTCTGGGCCGAGGATCCGATTCTGAAGATGGACGATGTGCACGGGCTGAGCGATCTACGGCGGCAGACGCGTACCCCGATCTGCGGCAGCGAAACGTTGGCGGGCACCGTGCCGTTCCGCGATCTGCTGGCAGCGGATGCGGTGGATTTTGTAATGCTTGATCTAGCGTGGTGCGGCGGGCTGACCGAGGGGCGCAAGATCGCGGCCCTTGCCGAGGCGTATGCCAAGCCGCTGGCACCGCATGATTGCACCGGGCCGATCACGTTGTGGGCGGGGCTGCATTTGGGACTGCATGCGCCGGCCGCGATCTTCCAGGAAGTGGTGCGGGCGACCCTGGCGACGTGGTATCGCGACCTGGTGACGGAGTTGCCGGTCATCCGCGACGGCATGGTGCAGGCGCCGACCGGTGTGGGGCTCTGCACGTCGCTGCAACCAGCGGTGAAGCGGCGCGACGACGCGACGATCCGGTTGAGCGGCGTTTCGGCGGGGGCGTGAGTGGTTTGGCCGGGCGGTCTAGACAACACGCCGCGGGATGCTGAGACGGGCCGGCGTAGGGTGCCTCTTACGAGTGTCATATCGACGGCTGTTGACGTTGATACGTTGGTCTCGTCTTGAGCCAGGGACGTCCGGGCCGTCTGGTTCAGCACCTTACTGGGGCGGATGGCCCGGACTTTCGCCGGGCCATGACGAGGCAACCGGTGCCGGGCCATGACGAATCAACCGGTGCCGGGCCATGACGAATCAACCGGTGCCGGGCCATGGCGCAGGGTGCTGGGCCATTGCGCAGCAAGAGGCCGCATCAATGACGGTTGGTATCGGATGCGGGGGGACCGGCCTATAATTCGTCGGCGTTCGGGTGGCGCAAATGCCACAACCGCTCGTGCGCCGCGATCAGGCTCTCCATATTTCGTCGACGCGTTCCATCCGGGGTCAACGGGCGGCGGGTCAGCATCATCTCCAGGATATGGAGAAGCTGTTCCGCGACCTCGAAGTCCGCCTGATCGCAGGCGTGATGAAACGCGATCAGTATCTTATCCGAAAGGCGCCGACTGTACCGCGGTGCGGCGCCAGAACCGGTTTCCCGGCCCGTATCCTCTTCAGTTTGGCTCACAGCCACCCCTGACATGATGGTAGTCACCATCGAAGCCTCCAATCGGTGCAAAGGCGCACCCCCTTCGTACGAGAATCATCGTCTTGATATTCTCCTGGCTTGCCCCAGACCACGGGATGAATCATGCACATCGAAACATCACACACGTGAAAATAGCGTTAACCCTGGCGTGAATTTCGTCAAAAATGCCGAGGACGTAAAAATAACCGCCTCCCGTGATACAATAGCCAACCGCTGCGACATATTGCCGTCAATTCCGGCCGAGGACCAGCGTGATTGGACCACCGACAAAGGAGGACATGGCAGGGTCGCGCTATCCGACCGCTGACAGCGTCGGCACCTCGACGGCCGGCACGGACGAATCACCAAAAGCTTCCTCCCAGGTGCCGGCGGTGGACGCCTTGCTGTACTCGGTCGCGCGGTTCTCGAAGAAATTGGCGTGTTCGACCGCGTTCAGCATCTCATCCAGCCACGGCAGTGGATTCTTCGCGACGTGGAAGAGTTCGCTCAGACCGAGTTCGATCAGGCGGCGGTCGGCGATGTAGCGGATGTACTGCTTGACCTCACGCGGTGTCAGGCCTTCCACGGCGCCCTGTTCGAACGCCAGGTCGATGAACGCATCCTCATGCGAGATGATGGTGGCGCAGGTCAGATATATCTCGCGCCGCAGGTCCTCGGTCCAGAGATCGGGATTCTCCTGAATAAAAGTGCGGAACAGTTTGATGACGGAGGCGCAGTGCAGGCTTTCGTCGCGCACCGACCAGGTGATGATCTGGCCCATGCCCTTCATTTTCCCGAAACGCGGGAAATTCAGCAGGATCGCGAACGACGCGAACAGTTGCAGCCCCTCGGTGAAGGCGCCGAACGCGGCCAGGGTCTTGGCGATCTCGAACCGCGAATCGACCCGGAAACCGTGCATGTAGTCGTATTTGTCCTTCATCTCCTTGTATTTAAGGAAGGCGGTGTACTCGATCTCCGGCATGCCGATCGTGTCGAGCAGATGGCTGTAGGCCGCGATGTGCACCGTCTCGATGTTGGAGAAAGCGGACAGCATCATCAGCACCTCGGTGGGTTTGAACACTTGGCTGTATTGTTTCATGTAGCAATTGTTCACCTCGACGTCGGCCTGGGTGAAAAACCGGAAAATCTGCGTCAGCAGGTTGCGCTCGCCGTCCGTCAGGTTGCGGTGCCAATCCTTCACGTCGTCGGCGAGCGGTACTTCCTCCGGCAGCCAGTGGACGCGCTGCTGCGTCAGCCACGCCTCATACGCCCAAGGGTAGCGGAACGGCTTATAGACGGGGTTTTCTGTGAGCAGGTCGAACCGGATCGGATGCTCGTCGGCCGCGCGGGTTATCCCGTCCATGTTTATCCAATCCCTTTCAGAGAGGCCGTGCGGCACCGAATCGTCGATGCACCATCGATCGTACCCATTGTGGTTAGATGCCCATGGGAGCGCAACCGATAGTGTTGGCGAGTGCGACACGCCGGGCGGGTACCACGTCTATGGTTCATATGGGGATGGAACCGCCCGCCGCCAAATTTGCCAGACGCCCGCCCCGGTCCTACCGTCACGAACCAGGGGCGGACAAACGCGCGCGCCCGGATCAATGAACCACATGTCAGAGGGGATGAACGCATGAAGGTCGGTCAGGCTGTTGCTGAGATCATGAAACGCGAGGGGATCGAAATCCTCTGCGGTTACCCGGTCAATCATCTGCTGGAATTCGCCGCCGCGGCCGATATCCGCCCGGTGATCGTGCGGCAGGAGCGAATCGGCCTGCACATGGCCGACGCGATTTCCCGCGTCACCTCCGGCCGCAAGATCGGCGCGTTCTGCATGCAGCACGGTCCCGGCGCCGAGAACGCCTATGGCGGCGTTGCCCAGGCCTACTCCGAATCCGTGCCCATGCTGGTGATCCCGCAGGGCTACCCGCGCCGCATTGCCCAGGTCGGCCCTAATTTCGGCTCCGCCCGCGAAATGCGCGGCGTGTCGAAATCGGCCGAGGTGGTGAACCTGCCGGCCGAAGTGTCGAACATCATGCGGCGCGCCATCAGCAACATCCGCAACGGCCGCAGCGGACCGGCGATCGTCGAAGTCCCCACCGACATCTGGAATGAGGAGATCGGCGACCTCGACTACACCCCCGTCGGCGTCCACAAATTCGGCCCCGACCCGGTCGATGTCCGCAAAGCAGCGGCCGCGATCCTGAAGGCCAAACGCCCAGTGATATATTCCGGCACCGGCGTCCAGTGGGCCGAAGCCTGGCCCGAACTGCGCGAGTTCGCGGAACTGCTGGGTGCGCCCGTCACCACCAGCCTGGGCGGCAAAAGCTCATTCCCGGAGAACCATCCGCTGTCGCTGGGGTCCGGCGGCAACGCCGTGCCGAAGCCGGTGCATCATTTCATCGAGAACGCCGACCTGATCATCGGCATCGGGTGTTCGTTCACCGAGACCAACTTCGGCATCAAGTTCCCCAAGGGGAAGACGTTCATCCATGCCACGCTGGATCCGAACCATCTGAACAAGGATGTCGTCAGCTCGATCGGCCTGGTCGGCGATGCCAAGCTGACCCTGTCGGCGCTGATCGGTGAACTTCGCCAGACCATCAAATCCAACCGCGACCCCGCCCCGGTGGTGAAGGAAATCACCGCCGTCCGCGAGGAATGGATGGCGGAATGGAGCCCGCGCCTGCACTCCAACGAAAATCCGCTCAGCCCCTACCGCGTGATCTGGGAACTGATGAATACGGTGGACCTGAAGAACACCATCATCACCCACGATGCCGGCAGCCCGCGCGACCAGATCTCGCCGTTCTGGGTGTCCACGGAACCGATGTCCTATATCGGCTGGGGCAAGACCACCCAGTTGGGTATGGGCCTCGGCCTAGCCATGGGCGCCAAGCTGGCGAAACCCGACAAGCTGTGCATCAACCTGTGGGGCGACGCCGCGATCGGCTTCACCGGCATGGACTTCGAGACCTGCGTCCGCGAGCGCATCCCCATCCTGTCGATCCTGCTGAACAACTTCTCCATGGCGATCGAACTGAAGGTGATGCCGGTCTCAACCGAGAAATACCGCTCCACCGACATCTCCGGCGACTACGCGGCGATGGCCCGCGCCTTCGGCGGCTACGGCGAACGCGTGACCCAGCCGAGCGACATCAAGGCGGCAATCCAACGCGGCATCGAACAAACCCAGGCGGGCAAACCAGCCCTGCTGGAGTTCATCACCGCGAAGGAAACCCGCGTTTCGAAGTTCTGAGGGAAGGAAGGGCGGGGCTTTGCCCCGCACCCCACCAAGGGCGGACCGCCCTTGGAACCCCGGTCTAGGCTCCGGACTCAATTAAATCCACCACCTGAAGAGCAGGGCGAGTGTGACGGTGGCGCGAAAGTTTCTGGCGAGTTTGTCGTATCGGGTTGC